>NZ_JOEQ01000005.1 GCF_000721075.1 Streptosporangium amethystogenes | reverse complement strand
GTACGCATCCGCGGCGAGAAGGGCATCCGCTGGGGCGGACGCCCTCTCAAGGCCGCAGCCTGACAAACCCGGCGAACCAATGCGGTCACGGCACTAGATCGTGTTCGGGGGGATGAGGATGGTCAGTTCCGTGGGTGGGGGCCGGGCCGGCGGCCTGCCGGTGAGCCTGAAGCTGCCCGGGATCGTGCTGGGTGTGGGGTTGGGCGGGTTCGTCGACGGGATCCTGCTGCACCAGCTGCTGCAGTGGCATCACATGCTCACCGGCACCGACAGCGACAACATCGGGGTGAAGTACTACTCGCCGTACACGGTGCCGGGCTTGGAGATGAACACGCTGTGGGATGGAATCTTCCACACGGTGTGCTGGCTGGCGGTGCTGTACGGGCTGGCGCTGCTGTACGGACGGCTGACCCATGACCGGCGGCGGGCTTGGACCTCGCGGGTGCTGTGGGGCTGGATCCTGGTGGGGTGGGGGCTGTTCAACCTCGTCGAGGGCGTGATCGACCACCACCTCCTGGCCATCCACCACGTGCACGGCGGGCCTTACCAGCTGTGGTGGGACCTGGGCTTCCTCCTCCTGGGCGCGCTACTGGTCGCCGGCGGCCACCTGCTGCAGCGCAGCGGCGAGCCCCTGCGACCGCGCGACCCCGATGCCGACGCCGAGGGCGGTCTCCGATGACTCTTCTGCCCGCCCACGGAGCATACGGCCACGGAGCGCACAGCCACGGTCATGGGCATGACGGCGGATCGAGCGAGCTGCTCGCGCTGCTGCCGGTGGCGGCCGTGGTGCTCCTGGCCGCCTGCTACCTGCTGCTGTGGCGGCGCGCCCGCCACCGCAACCTCGCGCGCGCCCCCGGAGGGGCGAGGGCGGCGCTGTTCGTCACCGGCTGCGCCCTGCTCGCGGCGGCGCTGTCCGGACCGTTGCACGCCTTCGCCGAACGCGACTTCCGCGGCCACATGCTCCAGCACCTCCTCATCGGCATGTACGCGCCGCTCGCCCTGGTACTGGGGGCGCCGATCACGGTGCTGCTGCTCGCCCTGCCCGCCGCCCGCGCCCGCCGCCTCACCCGCCTCCTGCGCAGCCACCCCGCCCATGCCCTGACCCGTCCCTGGGTCGCGCTGCTACTGAGCACCGGAAGCCTGGGCGCTCTGTACTTCACTCCCCTGTACCGGGCGACCACCACCCACTCCGCCCTGCACACGCTCCTGCATCTGCACTTCCTGGCCGCCGGATGCCTGTTCGCCTGGGTCATCGCCGGCCCCGATCCCACACCCGACCGCCCGAGCGTCCCGGCTCGCCTCATCGTCCTGGGCGTCGCGATCGCCGCCCACGCCATCACCTCCCAGCTCCTGTACGCCGGGTTCCTCATCGGCGTCCACGCCCCCATCACCCAGATCCGCGGCGGCGCCGAACTCATGTACTACGGCGGCGACATCGCCGAACTCCTCCTGGCCGTCGCCCTCGTCACCAGCCGGCGCCCGCCCCCCGCCACCCGGCCCGCCATCCGGGTTGCCGACGACCGGACGCGATATGGCTCTGCATGGCGATCGTGACCAGAAATGACCACCTCCGCGAGTTCCTTGAGACCCTCGAAACGCGCCAGGTTCGTCCCGGTTCTCGTTCGCAGCCGGGTGCGCATGGTGGGGGCGGCGCCCGCGCAGTCGACGACTTCCGTCAGTCCTGCCCCCCGCTGGAGGTGGTGATCGTCCCACCGGCGTCCCCGGCGAGTGCGCGGCTGATGACCAGGCGCTGGATCTGGTTGGTGCCCTCGAAGATCTGCATGACCTTCGCTTCGCGCATGTAGCGCTCGACCGGGAAGTCGCGGGTGTAGCCGTATCCGCCGAGGACCTGCACCGCGTCGGTGGTGACCTTCATGGCGTTGTCGGTGGCGACCATCTTGGCGATGGAGGCCTCCCGGCTGAACGGGCGACCCCGGTCCTTCAGCCGTGCGGCGTGCAGGGTCGTCGCGCGGGCGCTCTGGACGGCCGCCTCCATGTCGGCGAGCAGGAAGGCGAGGCCCTGGTGCTCGATGATCGGCTTCCCGAAGCTCTCCCGCTCCTTCGCGTACGCCACGGCCTGGTCGAGCGCCCCCTGGGCCAGGCCGGTGGCGACCGCCGCGATGCCCAGCCGGCCGGAGTCGAGGCCGGCCAGCGCGATCTTGAGGCCGTCGCCCTCCGCGCCTATTCTGCGCCGGGCGGGGACACGGACGTGGTCCAGGCGCACGGTGGCGGTCGCGGATCCGGTCAGGCCCATCTTCCGCTCGGGCGGGTCGGCGCTCAGGCCCTCCGCGTCGGCGGGAACCAGGAAGCAGGAGATGCCCTTGCGATCGTCGGAGGTCCGCGCCATCACCTGGTAGAAGTCGGCATGCCCGCCGTGGGTCGTCCATGCCTTCGCACCGTCGAGAACGTAGTCGTCCCCGTCCCGTACGGCGCGGGTCCGCATGGCGGCGGGATCGGAGCCCGCGTGCGCCTCGCTCAGGCAGTACGCGCCGAGCAGGTCGCCGCCGAGCATGCCGGGCAGCCACTCCTCCCGCTGCTCCGCCGTACCGAAATCGACGAGCCCGAAGCAGGACAGGGCATGCACGCTCACACCGACGCCGATGCTCGACCAGACCGCCGCGATCTCCTCAAGCACCTGCAGGTACACCTCGTACGGCTGGCCCCCGCCACCGTACTCCTCGGGATAGGGCAGCCCGAGGACGCCGACCGCGCCGAGGGTCCTGAAGACCTCACGCGGAAACTCCTCGTCGGCCTCCGCCCGGGCGGCCCGGGGTGCGAGTTCCTTGCCGGCGAGGTCCCGGACGAGGTTGATCAGGTCGGCGCTCTCGCTGGTGGGCATGGCACGCGACGCGGGCATGGGCAATCCTCCAAGGACTAATTTGAGTACTACAGTATCAGGTCTAGTACTCTGCCATAGAGTCGGCGACATGCCACTTCCAGGGAAGGCTCGCGCGCGCCGCGAGGAGATGCTGGTTCAGCTCCGGGAGCTGTTCCTGACCGAGGGATTCTCTTCGTTCAACATCGGAGACCTGGCAGAACGGTTGCGGTGTTCGAGAACCACCCTGTACGCCGTGGCGCCGAGCAAGGAGCAGATCGTGGTCGCGACCGTGCGCTCGTTCTTCAAGACCGCGGCCGAACACGTCGAGACCCGGGTCGCGGCCTCCGACGACCCTGCCAGACGACTGGCGATCTACCTGGAGAGCGTCGCCTCGGAACTCCAGCCCGCCTCGGCCGTGTTCTTCGCTGACCTGGCCGGCTTCGGCCCGGCCAACGACGTGTACCAGGAGAACACCCGGTACGCGGCCCGGCGGGTCCAGGCTCTGGTGACCGAGGGAGTGCGGGCCGGAGCGCTGCGTCCGGTGCACGCGTCGTTCGTGGGAGCCGCGGCGGCCGAGGTCATGGGCGCGATCCAGCGCGGGACCATCCAGGCGAGCACCGGGCTCGACGCCGCCGAGGCATACCGGCAGCTCGCCGACCTGGTCATGACCAGCCTGACCGATCCGAAAGAGAGGACCACACCGTGACCACCGAAAAGGGCGGGCCGCTGGCGGGCCTGCGCGTCCTGGAGCTCGCCGGGCTGGGGCCCGCTCCACACGCGGCCATGGTGCTTGCGGATCTGGGGGCCGACGTGGTCCGGGTGGATCGGCCGAGGGGACGGGCGCTGGAGCTCGGGAACCCCGGCGACGCCGATGCCGTCCTGCGCGGTCGGCGCCCGGTCCCCGTGGACCTGAAGGAGCCGGAAGGGCGGGCTCTCGTCCTGGATCTCGCCGAGCGCGCCGACGTCATGATCGAGGGCCTGCGGCCCGGCGTGGTGGAGCGGCTCGGCGTCGGGCCACAGGAGTGCCCGGCGCGTAACCCACGGCTGGTCTTCGGGCGGATCACGACCCACCGCGAGCCTGACGTGCGAGCAGGCCACTCAGCACCCCGATGACGGCGAAGGCCCCCGCCACGAGATCGGCGGCCGGAACCACGCCGACACCGTCCTGAGCCCCGTCCAGCAACCCGGCCCGCCCCTGCACGGTGAGGTCGTGGCTGCCAAGTTCACGATCCGGCCCGCTCTGGCCGTAGCTCGACACCGACACGACCACCAGGTCAGGGAAATCCAGCCGAAGCCGCTCCGGGGAGAGGCCCAGCCGTTCCAGAACGCCGGGCCGGAAGCCCTCGATCAGGACGTCGGCGTCGGCCGGCATGGACCGGAGGGCCGCCTGCCCCGGCGCCGTCTTGAGATCGAGCGCGACGGACCGCTTGTTGCGGTTCAACGCGCGGAAGAGGGGAACTACGCGTGCTCGACGGCGACCACGATGTCGCTGTCCACGACGAAGTGGAGGCCGGCGCCGGCCACCAGCCCGTTGACCGCGCAGATGACGGGCTTCCACACGCGGTTCTGGCGGGAGGTGCAGTGCAGTTCGTCGGTGTGGAGCACGACATGCGGGTGACCAACCAGCTCTGCTCGGACGTGGTGGTGCTGACCGCGGGAGCCGTACTCGCGGCCGGGCCGCCGGAGACCGTCCTGAACTCGCCGGAGGTCGTCGCGGCCTATATCGGACGTGGCGACAGCCGCTCGGAGGAACAGGTGGGTAGCGAGTGAATCCCCTTCCGCGGCTTCTGGACACCTGGCTGGGCGGTGGTGCCGCGCTCCGGGTGGACGGCGCCGACGTGCCGGAGGCGTCGCTGATGAGCAGGGTGTGCGCGGTCGGCGAGCAGTTGCGTTCGCTCGGGATCGGCAGCTCGTCCCGGGTCGCAACCCTCATGGACAACAGCGAGGAGGCGATCGCCGTCTGGTTCGCCTCGGCGTTGCTCGGGTGCCTGGAGGTACCGCTCAACACCAACTACCGCGGCGAGCTTCTCACCTACCTGCTGCGCGATTCGGGAGCGGAGGTCGTCTGTTGCGACGCCCAGCACCTGGCCACTGTGCTGGCGTGCGTGGCGGGCACCGGTGTCCGCCACGTCCTGGTGTCCGGCGGCGCGGCCGAAAAACTACGCCCGCGACTTCCACGAGACGGTCGAGGCCTTACGGGAGTACGAAGCAGCCGGCCTGGACGTCGTCTTCCTGCCCGAGGCGTACACCTTCGACGCGGTGAGCCAACCGGGTTACATCGCTGCGAAAACCTCAACCTTGCAACTCTGCTCCTCGATCCTCAACGTCTACTCCCGCACCCCCACATTGCTGGCCATGACCGCCGCCGGAATCGACTACGTCTCGGGCGGGCGCTTCACGATGTGCATCGGCGCGGCCGGCCCCCAAGTGATCGAGGGTTTCCATGGGCTACGACACGACGCCCCGCCGGCACGAACCCGAGAGGTCGTGGAGATCTGCCACCAGGTATGGCGACACGAGCCAGTCGAATTCCATGGCAAGCACCACGACATCCCCCTCTCCCCCGAAAAGGGCGGCTCAGGGCTCGGAAAGCCGCTGAAACTCATCAACCACCCTCAACGCCACCCCACTCGCCACCACCCACCGGCACCGCGTCAAGGACATCACCGCCCTGCGAAGATCCGCAGGATGAAGCGAACCTCCATCGGACGGATCTTCTCAAGTGCCGCGTTGCTCAGGTCCGCGGGGCCGTCACAACGATCAAGCCCCCGCCGCTCTCACCCCGCGCGGGCGGCGGTGATGAAATCCCTGATGAGCCCGGAGTCCTTCACCCCGGGCGCGACCTCCACGCCGCTCGACACGTCGACCCCCCAGGGCCTGGCCGCGATGATCGCCTCGGCCACGTTCGACGGGGCCAGTCCCCCGGCCAGCATCCAGTGGCCCTCCGGGCGCCCGCGCACGGCCGCCCAGTCCCACGGCTCCCCCGAACCGGGCCTGGGCGCGTCCACGATGAGCAAATCCTCGTCGAAGGCGCCGCAGCGCAGGTCGGTGCTCGCGACCCCGGCGCGGACCAGCGTGACGCCGAGGTCCTTCAGCGCGGTGAAGTCCGCGTGCGGGTGCTCGCCGTGCAGTTGGACGGCGCGTACCCCTGACTCCAGGGTGGCCGCCCTGACCTCCTCGGTGGGCTCGCCGGCGAACACCGCCACGGTCAGCACGTGCGGGGGGACCGCCGAGGCCAGTTCGCGCGCCCGCGCCGGGGTGACCCGCCGCGAGCTCCTGGTGAGGACGAATCCGATGGCGTCGGCGCCCGCCTCGACGGCGGCCGCCACATGTCCGGGCTCACGCAGCCCGCAGATCTTCACATACACCCTCCGTACGTTAGCCCGTTCTCCAGCCGTGGCCGGTTGCCGCCTCTGTCGTCAAAGGGCGTTCAGAAACCTCGCGGCGATCGGCGCCGCGATCGTGCCCCCGGCACCGCCGTGCCTGACGAACACCGCGAAGGCCAGGGAGCCCCGGTAGCCGATGAACCAGGCGTGGTCCTCTCCGTCCTCGACCTCGGCGGTACCGGTCTTGCCCGCGGTGTCCGGCGGGAGGCCCGCCCCGGCGGCCGTACCCCGGCTGACCACGGCGCCCATCATCGTCCGCAGGCCCGAGACCACCCCCTCGTCCAACGGCACCGGCGGCGGCGAGTCCCCGGGCGGCTCGGCGGTGGTGATCGCGGGTCTCCACACGCCGCTCGCGACCGCGGCGGCGACCTCGGCCATGCAGAGCGGGCTGGCCTGCACCGAGTTCTGGCCGATGGCGTCGGAACCCAGCTGGTCCGGGCCCTCGTAGGACTGGATCCGGCAGTAGCTCAGCCCGTTCTTCTTCCGGAACCCGAACCGGTCCGCCGCCTCGGCACTCAGCCGGTCATCGCGCAGCCGCTCGTACGCCTGCTGGGCGAAGGTGGTGTTGCAGGAGAGCGCGAAGGCCGTGGTGAGGCTCACGGTGCCGTGGTCGACGCCGTCGGAGTCGGTGAAACTCCGGCCGTTCGGAATCGTGTAGCCCGCCGGGCAGGCCACCTGCGACTCCGGGGTCATGCCGTTGCGCAGCAGTGCGGCCGCGGTCACCACCTTGAACGTCGAGCCGGGCGGGTAGAGGCCGTTGAACGCCCCCCTGCCGCCCAGCCCGTCCGCCACCGCGCGCACCTGGCCCGTCTTGACGTCCACCGCCACGATCGCGGCGGGCTGCCCGACACCGTCCAGGGCACGGGCGGCGGCGGCCTGGACCGGCTGGGAGATCGTGGTCTTCCTTCCCGAGGGCGGCCGGGGCGGGGAGGCCAGCAGCACCCGGCCGGAGCCCTCCTCCAGCTTCACATCGAGGACCGTGTCGCCCAGCCCGGTGAAGTAGTCGCCCGCCCTGCTGTCGCGGGGGAACGGCAACCCCTCACGGGTCAGCGTGGCCGGGCGCCGGACCTCCGTCTCCTTCAGCACCAGGCGCCCGCCGTCCTTGAGCGCCGGGTGCATCGTCTCCGGACTCCAGAGCACCTTCCAGGTGTCCGCCCGCATCACCAGGCGCAGGACCGAGGTGAACGGCCAGCGGCCCAGACCCGCGA
Source organism: Streptosporangium amethystogenes (assembly GCF_000721075.1). GTDB lineage: Bacteria > Actinomycetota > Actinomycetes > Streptosporangiales > Streptosporangiaceae > Streptosporangium > Streptosporangium amethystogenes. The sequence continues at coordinate 775,446 of NZ_JOEQ01000005.1, read as the reverse complement.
CCTCCCTCACCCCGGTGAAGGACAGCTCGGCCGCCTCGCTTTCGCGGTGCAACTCGCCGGGAGTGAGGGAGGACAACGAGGCCCGCAGATCGGCGTCGAACCTGCGGTGCCGGTCGGCGAAGTCGGCCGGGGGGTCGGCGACCAGGTCCGCCATGGCGGCGAGATCACCGGCCTGCCAGGCGGTGAGGTATCTCTCCCCGGCCTGCGCGGGACCGTCCTGCGGGGTCGGTGTGACCGTGGTCGGTGTGATCGGTGCCGGATCGGACAGGGTCAGCTTCTGGTCGGGCCGCGGCTCCTCGGTGGAGGTGGACCGCGGCGACGGCGAGGCCACCACGGCCCCCGGTGCCGCCAGCACCCCGTACACGCCGAAGGCGACGATCGCGACCGCCAAGGCGGCCAGCACGAGGAGCCGTCGATCCCGCATAACCGTTTACTCCCCTGGGTTTCCACGGTTGCCAACCAGCGAAAAGATCGTAAAGGTGATGAGCACTCGCGAACCAGGCTTTCCAGACTTCGGTACCGCAGTGTCATGTCGCGGCCGGGAGAGTGGACCCGACGGGGCGTGAGCCCGCCACCTGGTCCGTGACATGCTCCAGGATCTGCAGGGCGACCTCGGCCTTGGTCACGGTGAGGGGCGGAAGGAGTTTGACCACCTCGCCACGCCTGCCGCAGGTCTCGACGAGCAGCCCCTGGGTGAAGGCGAGCGTCGAGACGAGATCGGCGACATGGCGGTCGGCGCACGGCAGTCCCAGCATCAGGCCACGGCCGGTCGGCGGGGCGAGCCAGTCGTGGCGGGCGGCGATGGCTGTGAGCCCCTGGACCAGGGGCTCGGACCGTTGCGACACCGACTGCCGCAGAGCGCCGTCACTCCACCACTCGGAGAGCGCGAGTCGCGCGGTGACGAACGCCAGGTTGTTGCCCCGGAACGTGCCCGAGTATTCACCGGGATCCCAGACGTCCAGGGATGGCCGGATGAGGACGAGGCCCATGGGAAGACCGACCCCGCTCAACGACTTCGACAGGCAGACGACGTCGGGCTCGACCCCGTCGGCCTCGAAGGAGAGGAACGGTCCGGTCCGGCCGCACCCCGCCTGGATGTCGTCGACGACGAGCAGCGTTCCGTGGGCCCGGCAGAGACGTTCGATCTCCCGCAGGCGCGTCGTCGTCGTGGGCCGTACGCCGCCCTCGCCCTGGACGGTCTCGACGATGAAGGCCGCGGGCGGCGTCGAGCCGGGAGCGGTGAACGCGCGCTCCAGTTCCTCGGAGGCACGTCCTGCCGACGGCTGTTCCAACTCGTGCGGGACCGTGGTCACACCGCGGGTGGCCGGCGGGACCCCGCGCGGGGCGCCGAGGCCGGAGACGCCGATGGAGTCCCTGGTCATCCCGTGGTACGAGCCCGACAGGTGAACGATCCTTTCCCTGCCGGCGGCTATGCGGGCGAGACGAACGGCGGCCTCGACGGCGGTCGTGCCCGCGGGGCCGGTGAACTGCACCCGGTATGACAAGATCGCCCCGGCACCACCGCCAGGCTCCGATGCGCGACCCCCGGAGCGCGACCGCGGTTCCGGCGGGAAAACCCGGTGCGGGCCTGCTGACCGATCCCGCCGCCAGATACCCCGGGCCGTGCGGGAAGGAGACGAGCGCGTTCGGCAGCCCGAGAAAGCGGGCACGCTCGGTCCCCGGGCTCATCACGCTGACGGCCACCTCGACGAGGACCTCCCCGGCCCCGGGCTCGGCCACGACGACGCCGTCGTCGACGGTCGCCACTCCCGGCCTCGGCCAGCGAACCACCCGGGCCACGAGCGGAGCGGGAAACTCCGGAACACCCGACACGCCTGCCTCCGCTGCGTTCCGCCGGGCTCCACGGCGCGATCCGCCCGCGTCACCACCATCGACTCCCATATCGGTCCCGCCGTCAAGACGCGCCTACGATGGGACCGCGGTGCCCCGGGGGGGCCGGGCGAACATCCCGCCCTACCGTGACCCGGTCCACGGGCTGAACCGGGTCACCCCACTCATGATCGACCGGAAGCCCCCTGGCGGAGACCGTCGAAGAGGTCGTCCTCGCGATCGGCGGCGGCCGGGACCCGGTTGAGATGGCGGATGAAGGACTCCTGCGCGAACGCCCGGTGCTGGGCCTCGGCGGGCATCCGCAGCAGGAAGATGTTCTCGCCCTGGCTCGCGTGCGCCTCCAAGGCCTTGCGCTTGCGCTCCACCTGGTCGGCCACGTCGACCATGGCGGTGATCTGCTCCTCGGGGACGCCGAAGTCCTCGGGAAGCTCCAGGTCCTCGGGGGCGGCACCGGTCGAGCGCAGATAGGCGAACATCTCGGCGATCCGCTCGCGGGGCACCGCCGTGTAGTAGAGCTTGCCGGGAATTCCACTGGCCTCGGTCGCGGCGACCGCGATCCGGTGCGCCTGGATGTGGTCGGGGTGGCCGTAGCCGCCGTTCTCGTCGTAGGTGACGACGACCTGCGGGCGGTAGCGCTCCATCAGCGCGACGAGCCGACTCACGGCCTGCTCGAACGGCGCGTTGGCGAAGGCGTCCTCAGCCTCGTTTCCGGCCCAGCCGACCATGCCCGAGTCCCGGTAGCCGAGCAACTCCAGGTGGGAGATCCCAAGGTGGGCCGCCGAGGCGCGGAGCTCCTCCAGCCGCAGCGCGCTCACCGCCGCCTCGTCATGGCCGGGATCCCCCGGCTTCGCCCCACCGGGCGCGTCACCCTGCTCGCCGTTCGTGCAGGTGACCAGGACGGTGCGGATGCCCTCGTCCGCGTACCTGGCCAGGATCCCGCCGGTCCCGATCACCTCGTCATCGGGATGAGCATGAACCGCCATCAACGTCAGCCCGTCATTCACCGACACAGCCCCCTCCATAGGAAAAACCCAGCGAACCGCCTCACCTTACGACGCCCCACCGACACTCCGAACCGACGGTCGCCCCACCGTGAGCCGGAGACACCACATCGCTCCCGCGGGGATGGTCCCGGCATGGGCATCGTCAAGAGTCGGTCCGGGACGGCGGTGGTACCGGTGTCAGGCGGGACGGCGCGGGTAGCGCAGTGGTAAGGCAGAAGTGAACGATGCGAAGAGGTGATAGCCATGCCGCGTGGTTCCAATTCCAAGCGTGAGCGGCAGTACAGGCACATCAAGGAGAGCGCGCGACGGCGCGGCGAGAAGGAGAGCCGGGCCGAGGAGATCGCGGCCCGTACCGTCAACAAGGAGCGTGCCCGCGCCGGGGAGTCCCGCACCGCGAGCCGTACCTCGACTCAGGACGTCTCCTCGTCCCGGCGCGGCGGACTGCGCTCGCACTCCGGAGCCGGTGGCCGCACCAAGGAGCAGCTCTACGCGGAGGCCAGGCGCCGCAACATCAAGGGCCGCTCGACCATGAGCAAGGCACAGTTGGAGAAGGCTCTCCGTTGAGGATCCGGCGGGCGCGCCCCGCGCTCGGAGCCTCGGGGCGACCGGCGGCGACGAGGCCGCGTCCGGCCGGGTCTGTGCCCTTACCGCCCGCGTCACCTACCTCCGGCGCCGGTGTCCCGACGGTACCGATGGTCCATGTCCTGGACGGCCCGTAGTTCGGCGCGAGTGGGCGGGTCGGCTCCCGCGCGTCCGCAGGTGAGGCCGGCCACCGTGGCCGCCTGGTCGAGGATGCCGGTCAGTTCCGCCTCACTCACCTCGCCGATCAGGGCCGGGGTGGCGCGACCGCCCCGCAGCAGCCCGTCGAGCAGGCCGGCGGTGAAGGCGTCTCCGGCGCCGACGGTGTCCACCACCTGGACCGGGATCGCCGGTCGCCGGAGCGCGTGGCCGCCCCGGGTCAGCCCCAGGCAGCCCTCGCCTCCGTAGGTGACCACCACCAGGTCGGGGCCCGACCCCAGCCATTGCCGGGCCACCTCGTCGGCCGGCCGGTTCGGGTAGAGCCAGCTCAGGTCCTCCTCGCTCACCTTGACCAGGTGGGCGAGGGCCACGTACCGCTCGATGAGCGGGCGTGCGGACGCCGGGTCACCGAGCAGGGCGGGCCGGATGTTCGGGTCGTAGCTGATCAGGACGTGGCCTTCGGCCCTCGCCCGCGCGACGGCGGCGGCGATCCGGTCACCGCCTGGCGTCCGCCAGGCGGCCACGGAGCCGGCGTGGACCACCTGGGTCTCCGCCGGCAGGTGCGGCTCGCCCTCCCCCCACTGCCAGTCGGCGGTGCCCTCGACGTAGAAGTCGTAGGCGGCCTGGCCCGCCTCGTCGACGGAGACGATGGCGAGGGTGGCCGGTTCGCTCGCCGGGACCGCCCAGCGCAGGTCCACCCCGTTCGCCGCGGCATGCGCGCGCAGCGTCTGGCCCAGTACCCCGGTGGAGAGGCGGGCGACCAACGCGGTGGGATCGCCCAGGCGGGCCAGACCGACCGCGACGTTGAGCGGGCTGCCGCCCGGATGCCCGGTGTAGGCCCGGTCGCCGCCCTCCGCGACCATGTCGACGACCGACTCACCGATGACGCTGATCACGACGTGCCCTCCGGCGCGGGAGGGGTTGCGAGTCGGTCGGCCATGTCTCTCCAGGAGTCCTTGAACATGCTGCCCTCGGCCTGGAGCCGGACCCGCGGACGGACATCACGCCGCCGCACGGCCCGCGCCCCATTGCCACTGTAGGGCTCACTGGTGGAGTCGGTGGCGAGGTCGACGATGCCCGGAAGGTCGAGGCTGCCGAGTCGGCGTTCGGGCCGGTCGGCCTCCACTCAACGCCAGCGCGACCTGTCCGCCAGGTAGTTGCCCGCGTCCTCCAGGCCGGTCGGCTGGTAGGGGGTGTAGAGGTTCGGCTCGAAGCGACTCCGGTAGCGCTCGAAGACCGGCCGATACAGGTCCCAGTGGATGTCCGGCTGACGATGCCGGGCCCGGAACGCGGCCATCGGGATCTGCCCGAGGATCAGCTTCTCGAACTTGCTGTCGGCTGTCGCGATGGCCGTGCCGTCCGGGCCGTAGATCGCCGAGCCTCCGGCGCCGGTGTCCTCGAAGTAGTTCGTCTCCGCCGAGAGAATCGAGTTGTTGGCGACCGCGCAGTACACCCGGTTGTGCAACGCCGATGCCCGGACGTCGATCTCGGTGAAACTGCCGCTCGCGGTGCGGAGGAAGACCTCGGCGCCTTTGATCGCCGCCGCGCGGAACAGCTCCGGCTCCAGCTGGGTGGAGGACATGGTGATGTTGCCCAACGGGGTGCGGGCCACCGGGACCACCGCGTCTTGGCCGTACTTCTCGACGTACTCGTCCAGGACGTCGTACACGGTGGTGGTGAACAGCTCGAAGCCGCTGAACACCCCCTTGACGTTGCGCGCCTTCCAGTGCTTGGCCACGATCTCACCGTCCGGGCCGATCAGCGTGGTGATGCTGAGCACGTGACCTGGCCAGTCGGGGTCGCGGACATAGGCGCCGAAGGCGATGTGGCACCCGTACTGCCTGGCCTTGGCCGCGATCTGCTCGGTCTCCTCACCGGGGATCTCGATGCAGCGCCGTTCGGTCTCGGCCTTGGTCCACCGGTCCCAGCCACTGATCGGGAACTCGTGGAAGAACAGCAGGTCCGGGCTGGGACCGAATCCGACGTGGAACGAGTTGTCGATCAGGTGCAGCATGTGGTCGAGGTTGGCCTTCATGCCGGCCGGGTCCGGGGTCGGGTGCACCCGGGACTGGACGACGCCGAGGGTCCAGAGATCCTTGGCCAGCGGGACGGTGGCGTAGCCGCCGTCGGGGTCCTGCGTGAGGGATGTCATCGGGTTTCGGTCTCCTTGTCGACGGGGTCGGGTGACAATACGAGCTCGTCCTGCCGGAGGCAGGCCACCCGGCGGCCGTCCGGGCCGGGCCTCAGCTCGGGCTCGGTCTGCGCGCAGATATCGATGGCCAGCGGGCAGCGGGTGTGGAACCGGCAGCCGGGCGGCGGGGCGACCGCGGAGGGCACCTCACCCTGGAGCGGCGCGGCAGGCTCCCGGCCGGGACCGGGTACCGCCGCCAGCAGAGCTCGCGTGTACGGGTGACCGGGGGCACTGAAGACCTGTTCGGCGTCGCCCGTCTCGGCGAACCGGCCGAGGTACATGACCGCGACCTCGTCGGCCAGGTGCCGGGCGATCTCGAGCTCGTGGGTGATGAGCACGTAGCTGAGGCCGAGCCGCCGTTGCAGGTCCATCAGCAGGTTCACCAGGAGCGCCTTGACGCTGACGTCGAGGCTGGCGGTCGGCTCGTCCAGCACCAGTACCCGCGGCTCGACGGCCAGTGCCCGGGCGACGGTCACTCGCTGGAGCTCACCGCCGCTCACCCCCCCGGGCCGACGGTCGAGGTAGTCCTCGGTGAGGCCGACCAGCTCCAGCAGCTCGCGGACCCGAGCGGCCCGCGCCGCCGCACCCGGATGCAGCCCGTGCACGACGAGAGGCTGTTCCAGCGCGTGCCGGATGGTCTTGCGCCGGTTCAGCGCCGACCAGGGGTTCTGTGAGACGAGCTGGATCGTACGCCGGTCCGTCTCCTCCCGCCCGTGCACGAGGATCCGGCCCGCCGTCGGCTCGGCCAGCCGGACCAGCATCCGGGCGACCGTCGACTTACCGCAGCCGGACTCACCGATGATCGCGAGTGTCCTGCCCTCGGGTACCTCGAACGAGACACCGTCGACCGCGTGCACCAGCCGGTCCTGGCCACGGCGGCCGGACCGGATCAGATAGTGCTTACTGAGATGCTCGACGCTGATCGCGCTCACAGATCCTCCCCTGCCCGGTGGCAACCCACCAGTGACGTCCCGACCTCGCGCGTCACCGGGTTCTCCTCGTGGCACAGATCGATGGCGGCGGCGCATCGCGGGGCGAACGGGCAGCCTGCGAGCCGGTTCGCCCCGGTCACCGTACCGGGGATCGTGCGCAGCGGCTCACCCCGGCGGTACCGGCCGGGGATCGCCTCCAGCAGCGCCTGGGTGTACGGGTGCCTGGGCGCGTCGAACAGTTCCCGGGTCGGGGCGATCTCGACGAGCCGTCCGGCGTACATCACCCCGATCCGGTCGCTGATCTGCGAGATCACGCCGAGGTCGTGGGTGACGAACACCATCGCCAGCCCGACCCTGTCCCGCAGTTCCAGCAGCAGCCGCAGCACCTGTGCCTGCACTGTGGCGTCGAGCGTCGTGGTCGGCTCGTCGGCCAGCAACAGGTCGGGCTGCTTGCCGAGCGCGGCGACCGCGATGAGCAGGCGCTGGAGCTGACCGCCGGAGAACTCGAACGGGTAGCCGTCCAGCCGATCCAGCACGGCGCCCAGTCCGACTCCGCCGAGCAGCTCCCTGAGTCGCCCGGCGTCGTCGAGCCCGTCGAGGTGCCAGCGCAGTTGCCTGCCGACCGGGGTCGCCGGCGACAGGGAGGTCATCGGCCGCTGCGGGATGAGGCCGATCCGGTCGCCGCGCAACCGGCGCATTCCCGCCTCCCGCAACCCCAGCAGGTCGGTGCCATCGAAGCCGATGTGCCCCGCGGTGACCTGGGCGTTGCGCGGGAGCATGCGGGTCAGCGCGGTCAGCACCGTGCTCTTTCCCGATCCGGACTCCCCGACCAGCCCAAGGATCTCGCCGCGGGCCAGGTCGAAGGAGACCTCGCGCACGGCGGGTACCTCACCGTTCCGGGTGCGGAAGGTGACGGCGAGGTCCCGGACGGACAGCAGCGGAGGGTCGCCCGAGGGGGATGTCGCCGCCGTCCCCCCGGCCCTCGTCGCGGGCGCCATCAGACGGAGCGCACCGCGGGCAGCGAGATCCGGCTGACGCCCATGAGCTTCTCGTCGAGGCTGGAGATGTCGGTGCGCTGCGCCACGATGAGCCGGGGATGGACCGGCGGCATCAGGATCGCGTCGGCCGCCAGGATGCCGTTGATCTTCTTGCAGGTCTCGGCCCGGACTGCCTCGTCGGTGGCCGCCCAGGCTTCGCCGAGCAGCTTGTCCACCTCGTCGTTCTTGTAGCCGAAGTTCAACGGGTTGAGGGAGGACAGCGAGCCGAGCACGGTGTAGGCGGTACGGCCGGCGCCGAAGCCGCTCTCGAAGCCGGTCATCGCCATCTGGTACTCACCGACCGCCCAGTTCTTCACCCAGGGGCCGATGTCGAGGACCTCAAGGGTGCAGGTGATGCCGGCCTGCTTCCAGCCCTCGACGAGCACCTGCCCGATGTTCTTCATCCGAGCGTCACTGGTGATCATCAGGGTGAACGTGAGGGAGGACATCCCGGCCTCGGCCAGCAGGGCCTTGGCCTTCGCGTAGTCGGGTGTCTCGGCGTAGATCTTCAGCGCGGGATCGTACCCCTCCACGGCAGGGCCGATCGGGCCTTGCGCGATGGACGCGGTCCCACCGTAGACGATGTCGCTCACGCCCTTGCGGTCCATCGCGTGGCCGAGCGCCTGGCGGACCTTGACGTTGTCGAAGGGCGCCTTCTTCACCACGAAGTAGGTCATGATGTCGCTGGGCGCGGCCACCTCGTGCACCTTGATCCGATCGTCCTGCTTGAGCAGGCCGACGCTCTCCGGCGAGACGTCGGTCATGATCTGGATCTTGCCTTCGCGCAGGTTGACCATCCGGGTGGCCGGATCGGGGACCGCCTGGAAGACCACGCCGAGCAGGGCCGGCTTGGCTCCGTGGTAGGTGTCGTAGCGGCTCAGCGTGACCTGCTGCCCCTGGGTCACCTTGTCCACCTTGAACGGGCCGGTCCCCATGGTGGTGTCGGTGCGGCTCACGAACGCCTTGTGCACGATGGGCAGGTTGGTGAGGTGGGAGCGGAGCACGCCGAACGGCGCGGTCAACGTGATCTTCACAGTTCGCTTGTCGACGGCGGTGGCACCCTTGACGTAACCGACGAAGTAGGCCGTCCAGTCGCTCGTGCTCTTGGGGTCGGTGACGAACGTGAGCGTCGCCACCACGTCATCGGCGGTGAGCGGGTCACCGTTGTGGAAGGTGACGCCTTCCTTGATCTTGATCGTCCAGGTCAGCCCGTCGGCCGAGATCTCCGGTTCGCCGTCGGCCAGCAGCGGGACCGATTTCAGCGACGCGTCGTAGGTGTAGAGGGACTCCACGACGGGGTCGGTGATCCAGTGCACCCGGCTGGACGTGGTGCTGAGCGGGTTGAGGTAGTCGGAGATGGACGTGATGCCGAACGTGAGCGTCTCGATCTTCTTGGCCTCACCCCCGCCGCCCGTCTTGGGGGCGTCCGTCCCGCCGCAGGCGGCCAGCGCGAGCGCCCCGGCGGTGAGCACACCGCTCATCGTCAGGAAGCGTCGGCGATCGAATGTGGGAACACCGTGCGGAGCAGTCATTGTTCGTTCCTCAAAGGGTGTGGGGGCGGTATGGCTCAGTGACGGCCGTCGGCGTCGAGGGCGTCACCGAGGCCGTCACCGACGAGGTTGAAACCGACGGTGGCAACGAGGATGACCAGGCCCGGGATGATCGAGTACCACCACGCGCCGAGCAACATGTAGCTGGTCGCGTCGCCGAGGATGTTGCCCAGGCTGGGCCGGGGTGGCTGGATTCCGAGGCCGAGGAAGCTGAGGGCGCTCTCCGCGAAGATCGCCACTCCGATCCACAGGAACGCCTGGACCAGGACCGGTGGGAGCACGTTGACCAGCAGCTCGCCGGCGATGATGCGCCGCCTCGGGACACCGATCACCTTCAGCGCGTCGATGTAGTCCTCCTGGACCTCGACGAGCGTGGCCGACCGGGTCACCCGGGCGAAGTACGGGATGAAGCCGACGCCGAGCAACAGCACCACCTTGGTGGTGGCGGTCAGGGTCACCGGGCCCAGCTGGGAGTCACCGGTTCCGGTGATGCCGATGACGAACATGGCGAAGACGAACAGCGGCAGTGCCTGGACGGCCTCCAGGGTCCGCATGATCAGCTCGTCCGGCCAGCGGCCACCGAAGTAGCCGGCCACCAGCCCGGCGGGCACCGCGACCACCAACCCGAAGCCGACCCCGGCGACCGCCACCAGCAGGGACACCCGGGCGCCCTCCGCGGTACGGGCGAACAGGTCCCGCTGAAGGTGGTCGGTGCCGAACAGATGTGCCGCGCCGGGTTCGGCGAGGGTCTGACCGGTCCGGGCATCAGGGGCGGAGGCGAACAGCGGGCCGACCAGCGCGAGCAGCAGGAACAGCACCAGCAGTGCCACACCGGTCCAGGTCAGCACGGACATCCGCGGCATCCGCGGCACCCGCCGGCGCGGGGACACTCGGGTCATCACCATGTCTAGCGGGCCGTCCCGTTCAGGAACCCGGCACGTATCCGGGGATTGAGCACGAAGTAAAGGAGGTCGACGACCAGGTTGGCGACCAGGAACACCGAGGCGGTGATCAGCGTGCAGGCGATCGCCAGCGGGTAGTCGTGCTGGCGGAACGCGCTGACGATGGTCTGGCCGATCCCGGGGACGTTGAACACGTTCTCGATGAGCACGGTGCCGCTGATGAACGTGCCGAGCATGAGCCCGATCACCGTGGCGGTCGGGATGATCGCGTTACGCAGGGTGATCCGGCTCAGGATGACGCGCTCGGACATCCCCATGGCCCTGGCGAAGGACACGTAGTCGGTCCGGGCCGTCTCGATCATGGAGGCGCGCAGTGTCCTGGCGATGATCGCCCCGGCGCCCAGGCCCAGGGCGAAGGCGGGCAACACCACGCTACGCATGTTGTTCCACGGATCCTCACCGAAGGGCACCCATCCACTGGAGGGGAGCACCCCCTTGACGTACAGCCCGAAGACCACGACCAGCACCAGTGCCAGCCAGAAACTCGGGATGGAGAGCGCGATGACGCTGATCACCCGGATGAATCCGTCGACGAACGAGTCACGCCGGTGGGCCGCGAACGCACCGGCCGCGAGTCCGATCACCACCCAGAACAGGAAGGCGACCAGGCTGACCTCAAGGGTGACCGGTAACCGCTCGGCGATGATGCCGCTCACCGGCCGGTCGCTGAAGAGCGACCGGCCGAGATCGCCGGAGGCGAGATTACCGAGGAACTTGGCGTACTGCACCCAGAGCGGCTGGTCGAGGCCGAAGCGGTGTTCCACTTCGGCCCGCTTCTCAGGGGTGGGGTTCATCCCGAGATAGGCGTCGACCGGGCCGCCGGGAGCCGCCCTGAGCATGAAGAAGACAAGCGTCAAGACGATGATCAGGACCAGCGCGAGGCCGGCGACCCGACGTCCGACATACCGCAGCATCCCGGCCCTCTTTTACTTTATGGGACATGTTCCTTTATACGGAACAATGTTCCCTGGAACGGAATAGTAGCCATCGAGAAAGGGGCACGGAAGAGGTGAAGCGGATTTTTTGGAACGCCGTTTCAGATGGTCCGCGATCCCCGAAAGCGCCGCCGGCGTGGCACCCCGGCGAACTCCGGCACCGGAGCGGGACACGGGCCAGAGAGGAGGCCGGCTCCGGGGTACAGGGTCAGGCGACCTTGGACTCGTTGATGACGGTGCGCTTGACCAGGCGGTCGCCATCCATCCACTGCCAGGTCCGGCACTTGTGCAGGCCGTCACGGGACAGCTGGATCAGCTCGTACAGGTAGTTGTCCGGATCGTTCTTGTACGACCAGGTGAGCACCATCGTCTGATCGTCCACCTGGCTCATCTCGCCGATGATCCGGTCGGTGTCGAAGTGGCAGACGCCGTCGACGAGCCGCCCACCGAAGTCGAACGCCTCCTGCCGCCCGTCAGCCCAGGTGTAGGTGTTGGTCTGCAGGATGTCGTACGAGCCGTCCTCGGGAATCCGGCAGTACAGGTGCGACGCGTGCCGGTCGACGATCTTTCCGTCCGCGTCGAGGTGGATGTACTCCCCCCGCCACTCGCCGACGTGCCGACTGATGATCGGCATCCCCGAAACTGCTGCGCGCATGGTTTCTCCCTGGTCACAGGTGATGATGGAGTAATGGCTGAGCCCGTTGACAGGCCGCAGGCGGCGAGCTTAGCGTGATCGCTGTCATATTGGAACAGTGTTCCGATATTAGGAACAGCACTCCACGAGAGGATCATCTTGATCGACAACACACGGCGGCCCCTGGTCGAGGGCATCACCGCCGCGATCGTCGGCGTCACAGAGTTCGGCCCGCACCTGGATCTCTTCCGCGACGAGCTGGGGTATCAGGTGGCCGCCGAGGGGGTCGTCCCGGCAGCCGTCGCCGACGCGCTGTGGGGATCGGGTTCCGCCGACGTCGAGGTGGTCGCGCTGGCCGCCGCGGACGCCGGGACCGGGCGGATCCACCTGGTGCGCGTACCGGAGCCGGCGGCGCCCGCCGAACCGCCGCACAACCTCGACGTCGGGCTGGTCGGGATCGACATGTACGCCCGCGACATCGAGGCCGCGCACGCCGAACTCGGCCGGATGGGCCGCGAGTGGACCACCTCGCCCACCACCTACGGCGTCCCGGTCGGCGAGCGGGAGGTGCAGGTCACCCAGGGCGTGTGCCCGGCCCCCGACGGGACGGTCGTGGTCTTCGTTCAGCCCGCCGCGGTGCGCGGCACCGAAGCGTGGGCCGCCGATCCCACCCGGTCGTTCACCGAGTTGACCTCGGTCGTCTGCCACGTCCCCGACCCCGACGCCGAGGTCGGATTCTGGGGGCCCGATGGCCTGGGCATGGCGGTCTGGTACGACATCGTCTTCTCCGCGCCCGGTTTCGACGCCGTGGCCGGGCTGCCCGCGGGTACCAAGATGCGTCTGGCGTTCCTGGCCGGGGAGAAAACCGCCCGGATCGAGGTCACGTCGGCCCTCTGCGAGCACCGGGTGGACCGCCGGGCCGTCCAGCGGCCGGCCCGCTCGCTCGGCCACAGCGGCTGGTCGGTCCGCACCCACGACCTGGAGGCCGCGCTGGAGAGCGTCCGCCGGACCGGCGGCCGGGTGCTCGGCACCCCGATCGAGACCGACGACCCGCTGCACGGCCGTGCCGTCGTGGCCACCGCCGACACTCCGAACGGCATCTCGGTGACCCTCTGGCAGCCACGCGCCTGACCTGCGATTCCGATGGGAGAGGAGGCGACCTCACCGAACGGGCCACCTCCGCCCTCCGCAGGAAGACATCGTTCCCCCCTGACGCCCCCTCTTCGTCCCCTAGGTAAGGAAGTACCATGCCCGTCCATCGTGGAGGTGCGCCTCTCTCCATCGCGGGTGGCGTACGTGAGTTCGCCCGTGCCACCCCACGGGCGACCGCGGTCATCGACGGCGACCGCGCCCTCAGCTACGCCGCCCTCGACGAACGCTCGAACCGTCTGGCCAACTCGCTCCTCGGACGGGGCCTCACCACCGGCCAGTGCGTCGCGGTGCTGCTGGGAAACCGGCTGGAATACCCGGAGATCGCGGCCGGGATCGCGAAGGCGGGCCTGATGATGGTGCCGCTCAACCCGCGGCTCACCGCGAGCGAGGCGCGGTTCATCCTGGAACACTCGGGCGCGCGGGCGATCATCCTCGATGACGCCCTCGCCTCGGTGGTGGGGGACGCGGTCGAGGACCTGAGACTGGTCACGCTCTCCATCGACGGAGGTCAGACCGGCCTGCCGTACGAGGACACGCTCGCCGCGGCGCGGGCGGTGGACCCGGCCGTACGCGTCGACGAGCACGATCCGTTCTGCATCACCTACACCTCGGGCACGACAGGACGGCCCAAGGGGGTGCTGATCAGTCACCGGAGCCGGTCCTTGACGTTCTACTGCTCGGCAATGGAATGGGGGCTCGGCGTCGGCCGGGTGTCGGTGGCCGTGGCGCCCATGTATCACGGCGCCGGGTTCGCCTTTGGATATGCCCCGGTTTATACCGGAGGCACGGTCACGATGCTCCGCAAGTGGGATCCGGAGGCGTTGCTGCACCTCGTCGGGCGGGACCGCGCACAGTCCGCGTTCCTCGTGCCGACACACGCGCAGATGCTCCGCGCACTGGACGACAGAATTCTGGCGGCCGCGGACCTGACCAGCCTCGACACGCTCTATTTCAACGCCGCCGCGCTGCCGTGGCCGCTCAAGCAGTGGGTCATGGACGCGTTTCCCGCCTGTGGCGTGCATGAGCTGTATGGATCCACCGAGGCGGGCATCGTGACCGACCTGCGCCCGGCCGACCAGCATCGCAAACCCGGCTCGGTCGGTCACGCCTGGTACATGACCGAGCTGCGGGTCCTGGACACGGAGGGCAATCCGGTCGGCCCGAACCAGCCCGGCGAGCTGTTCAGCCGCTCCCCCTTCCTGATGAACGGTTACCACGACGACCCCGGGGCGACGGCCGAGTGTACGACGGATGACGGCTTTCTCACCTGCGGCGACATCGTGACCCTCGACGACGAGGGCTACGTCCACATCGTCGACCGGAAGAAAGACATGATCATCTCGGGCGGCGTCAACGTCTATCCCCGTGAGATCGAGGATGTGCTGGTCACGCACGAGACGATCGCCGAGGCGGCCGTGGTCGGGGTCCCCTCCGACACCTGGGGCGAAGAGGTCATGGCTTACCTCGTCCTCCGTGGCGGCGTTCCCGGCGAGCAGGCCATCGGCCCCGACGGGGTGCCCGCCGGGATCGAGGCCCACTGCCGTACCAACCTGGCGGGCTACAAGGTGCCCAAGCGCTGGAAGGTCGTCTCGACGCTGCCGCGCAACGCGGCAGGCAAGATCGTCAAGCGCGACCTGTCGGCTCCCATCACCGGCGACGCCTGACCCTTGACCGCCAATACCTCAGACAATTACCCTCACAACTACAGGAACGCCGTTCCGCGAGACGGAACGTTGCCAAGGCACGCGGAAGGACATTAGAGTGCGCCCCCATGTCGAGCTGATCCAGGAAGACGACTACGTATGGCACGGCGCCGAGCTCGTGAAGGGTGAGGGGCGGGCCAGCGAGCGACGGCTGTCGGTGGACGAGGAGGACGGTTCGTCCTCCCTCCGGATCGATTTCCATACGGACTGGGGCCGAGGGCCGGGCATCCACCACGCCAACACCGAGTACTACGTGCTCGACGGATCGATGACGTACGGCGGCCGCGAGATCGGCAAGGGTGCCTACGTCTACGCCCCCAAGGGCGTGCCCACCGACGCGATCACCTTCGCCGAGGGCAGCCGCATCCTGCACTACAGGGAGTACGGTGACGCCGGCTTCGACTCCGTCGACTCCCTCGCCCACCCCCGCTGGGAGAACGCCCGCGAGGATGTCATCGTCATCGACAGTGACGCCATGACCTTCGACGCGGTGCCCAACCCCGGCCCCATGCCCGGCCTGTTCATCAAGTACCTGCACGTCGACCCGGTGACCGGCTTCTACACCCGGCTGGTGCACGCGCAGGAGGGCTGGGCCGACCACCGTCTGGCCCACCACCCCTGCTACGAGGAGGCCTACACCACCCAGGGCCACATGGAGTACAACTTCGGCACCCTGGACCTGGGCACCTACTTCTTCCGCCCGGCCCGCGTCAAGCACGGCCACTTCACCACGATGGAGGGCGGCGCCACCTGGCTGCTGCGCTCCGACGGCGAGCTGGTCAACTGGTACACCCAGCGGGAATGGCTCCGCTGGGGTGGCGAAGCGGTCAATTACGGGCCGGGCGGCAGCCGGATGCGCTGGTCGCAGTCCTCGCACGACCTCGGCTCCGGCCCCACCTGGCGCAGCGAGAAGGACCTCGCCGACCTCGCCGCCTCGACCCGGTTCCAGCAGGACCAGGGCATCGACGACGCGGACTACGTGCAGCACGGCCAGGGCGTCGACCCGAGCCTGGTGGCCATCGCCAAGGCCATCGACATCGCCCAGCTGCAGGGCGGTCACAGCGACCACGGCCACAGTCACGACCACGACCACGGTCACGACCACAGCCACGACGTGCCCTCGGCCGACTGGGGCGCCGACCCCGCCACCCTCGAACACGCGGACGAGCGCACCGACGGCAACGCCCACAACTGGGGTCAGGGACGCATGTGGAAGGCCGGCGACCCCGTTCCGGCTCCCATCATCTCCAGCATCCCGGTCCGCAGCCGTTCCCGTGGCCGCTGGGACGGCGACGGCATGTAGCCATCCCCTCTCCGTGACATCCAGCAGTTCCCGCACACCAAGACCGTGGCCGGGCCCCCTGGGGCCCGGCCACGGCCATATATCCCGAAAGTGTTATTCATGCACCTCACAATGGCCGCGGAGCCGATACACGGGCTCAACGCGTACAGCCTGTCGATCTTGCTCCACATCGTGCTCTTCGTCTACTGGCTCGGCGGCGACCTCGGTGTGTACTACTCCAGTCGCTTCATACTCCGCCCCGACCTGCCGACACCGGCGCGCTCGGTGGCAGCGAAGATCATGCATGGGGTCGACGTGGCCCCGCGCATCTGCCTGGTGCTGTTCCTGCCGAGCGGCGTGACGTTGATGGCGCTGGGCCCGTTCGGCGAGTCCTATTTCGCCGGCTGGTTCGTCGCCCTCGTCTGGGCCGCCGCACTGTGCTGGCTGGTGATGGTCGTCTACGACTACACCCGCGGCGCGACCCCGCTCGGGCGGGTGGTGCAGCGGCTCGACCTGCTGGTCAGGTACGGCATGGTCACGGCCATGCTCGCCATCGGTGGATACATGATCGTCGTGACCGAGCCCTTCGGCGTCCAGACCAACCCGAAATGGCTGGGTGGCAAGCTGTTCGCCTATGGCTTGTGCATCCTCGGAGGGGTGCTCATCCGCTGGCGGCTGCGCTCGTTCGGCCCGGCGTTCGGCAAGCTGGTGACCTCCGGCTCCACGCCGGAGGTCGAGGCGCAGATCCGTCACTCGATCCGGAGCTGCCTGCCGTTCGTCTACGGGATCTGGATCATGGTGCTGGTGGCGGCGTTCCTGGGCGTGGTCAAGCCCGGCACCACCGCTTTCGGCTGATCCCCGCACACCCACGGAACGCCGGAACCCCCCTCAGGCGAGGGGGGTTCCGGCGTTCCGCCGCGAAGAGGGCCGGCGCCGGACGGCACGGATGGCGTCAGGGCCGCCGGTCGAGCGGTAGCCGGAAGACACGGACCGTGTCAGGCCGTGCGATGCTTCCTGGCCGGACGCGCGGCCGACGAAGGGTTCCTGTCGTCGACCGTCCTGAAAGCCCACACCGCCGGGGCCCGAACGGGTCCCGGCGGTGTGGGTGAGACGTGGTCAGCCGGCTTCCTGACGGAGCTGACCGAGATAGGCGGCCTGGACCCGAGGGTCGTCGCGCAGCTCGGCTGCGCCGCCCTCCACCACCACCCGCCCGCGCTCCAGCACGTAGCCCCGGTCGGCGAGCCGCAGGGCGGTACTGGCCTGCTGCTCCACGAGCAGAATGGTCAGGCCACGTTCGTCGTGCAGCCGCTTGAGGTAACCGAACAACTCGGCGACCTTGAGCGGAGCCAGGCCGAGCGACGGCTCGTCGAGCATGAGAAGCCGGGGAGCCGCCATGAGCGTGCGGGCGATCGCCAGCATCTGGGCCTCCCCGCCGGACAACGTGCCGGCGAGCTGCGAACTCCGCTCGGCCAGCCGGGGGAAGATCTCCAGCATCTCGTCGCGCCTGCGCTCCGTCTCCGCCCGGCGCCGTCGCGTCGGAAAGCCACCCAGGGCGAGATTCTCCAGGACCGTGTGGTCTGGGAAGATCTGCCGGCCCTCGGGCACGTGTCCGAGCCCCAGGCCTGGACGGCGCCAGGCGGGCACCTTCGTCAGATCCTCACCCGCGAACCGGATCTGCCCGGACACCGGCTTGAGCAGCCCGGACACCGTCTTCATCGTGGTCGTCTTGCCGGCCCCGTTGGGGCCGAGCAACACCACGAACTCTCCTTCGTCAACATGCAGGTCGAGCCCGTCGAGGGCGCGCACGCCTCCGTACGCCGCGGCCAGACCCGACACTTCCAGCAATCCGCTCACGATGTCTCCTCTACCAGGTCTGGACGGCCGAGGTACGCCTCAAGCACCGCCGCCGAGGCACGCACCCGCTCCGGGCTGCCGCGTTCGATCACCTTCCCGCTCTCCAGGACCGTGATCTCGTCGCAGAGCCCCATCACGAAGTCGACATTGTGCTCGATGAGCACGACCGCGAGCCCTCGCTCGCGCAGCACCCGGCACAGCCGTGCCAGCGCGTCGAGTTCACTCGACGTCAGCCCGGTGGCGGGCTCGTCCAGGATGAGCACCTTCGGCCGGCTGGCCACCGCGCGGACCACTTCCAACAGCCTCTTCTGGCCGTGTGAGAGTGACGAGGCGAGCCAGTCGGCGCGCGACGCGAGCCCCGCGAAACCCAGCAGTTGCCGGGCCTCCTCCCGCTCCTGAAGGTCCTGACGACGGTAGGAGGGCGAGCGCAACAGGGCGCCGGACCAGGAATAGGTCTCCCTCATCCGCATGCCCGTGAGCACGTTGTCGAGCACGCTGACCCGTTCGAAGAGGTGCGGGACCTGAAAGACCCGCGTCACCCCCGCGTGCGCCACGCGGTGGGGGGCGGCCGGGGCCTCCTCACCGAACACCAGCACCTGTCCCTTGTCGATCTGGTGGTAGCGGGTCAGGCAGGAGACCAGGGTGGACTTCCCCGACCCGTTGGGCCCGATGATCCCGTGAACCGTACCCGGCATGACCCGCACATCGACGCCGTCGAGGGCGTGTACGCCTCCGAAGTGTTTGACGATGCCGACGCCCTCGAGCGCGGCCACCCCCGCGGGGACGTCGCGGACCTCGGGGACCACGTCGGGGACCTGGTCGGGCAGTGCCTCGTCGTCCGGGTCGGACAGCTTGTCGCGGCCCACCCGAGATGCCTTCCAGGTGCCCACGACACCCCTCGGGATCACCATCATGGCGAGCAGCAGCAGGCAGCCGAGGACCAGCGTCGTATAGCGCGCCTGATCTTTGATCAGCTCCACGAGGATGGCGATGAGGGCGACGCCGATCACCGGCCCGATCAGGGTGGAGATACCGCCGAGGAACAGGCCGACGAAAAAGATGATCCCGTTGTCGAGCAGGCCGACGTCGGGGTTGATGAACCCGAGCTGCAGCGCGTAGAGGGCACCGGACAGCCCCGCCACCCCACCGGAGATCCCGAAGAGTAGGAGCTTGGCGCGGGCGGGCGAGATACCCATCGCCGAGGCGGTGTCGGAGGACTCGCGCACGGCCATCGAGGCCCTGCCGACGCCGCTGCGCACCAGGTTGCGCTGCAGGACGTACACCAGGACGAGGAAGGCGAGCACCACGTAGTAGAAGAACTGCTTCGGCATGACATCGTCACCCAGCTTGGGGGCGATACCGCTGACCCCGACGATGCCGCCGGTGACGGACTCCCACTCACGTCCGACCTCGATGACGATCAGGTTGGCCGCCAACGTGATCATGCCGAAGTAGAGATAGGTCGCCCGCAGGCTGACCAGCAGGACCAGGACCGCGACGAGCGTCCCGACGGCCACCGACGCGACGATGCCGAGCAGCCATGAACCGCTCACCTTGACCACGAGGTACCCGGCGGCGTAGCCCCCTGCCAGCTGCATCCCGGAGTGCATCATCGACAGCATCCCGCCGTACCCCATCGACAGGTTCAGGGAGATCGTCAGGATCGCGCTGATCGCGGCCGAGGCGACGAGGCCGTTGTAGTACGAAGCGTTGTAGCTGTAGTAGTCAGTGATGACCGGCCACATGAGCAGTACCGCGATGGCGAGGACCGAGAGCGCGCCCAGGACCAGGGTCCGCACGCGGTGGTAGGCCGCCGAATCGAATAGGGAGCCGCTCTTCGCCGCCACGTCACCAGCCCTGGCGGGGGTAGGGTCCACCGTTGCCATCAGTGCGCCTCCATCGGCTTACCGAACAATCCAGACGGGAATACGACGAGGATCACCGCGAGAGCCGCGAACACGGCGAAGTTACCGACGGTGCCGCCGACAAGGCTCCGAACCACGGTGTCGAGAATTCCGACGATCATCCCGCCGGCAAGTGCTCCTCTGGGTGACCCGACTCCGCCGATCACCGCGGCGGTGAAGCCCTTGATGGTGAAGAGCAGACCGGTCGCCGGTGCCACGAAGAGCACCGGCGCCGCGAGCATGCCCGCGATCGCGGTGATGACGGTGCCGATCACGAACGAGAGCACGACGATGCGCTGCACCGGGATCCCCATGAGGACCGATGTCTCGGTGCTGTGCGCGGTCGCCCGGATCGCGCGGCCGTAGACCGACCGCCGCAGAAACAGGTCGTAGAAGGCCATCACGGCGAGGGCCACGACGATCGTCAACGCCTCCTGCCAGCCCACAGTGATGCCGGCGACCTGGAAGTCACCCGCTATCACCGGCTCCGGCCGCAGGGCGTCCACGTCGAAGTAGCCGAGGTTGAACAACGCTTGAAAGATCAACGCCGCCGCCAGCGTCGCGATGATCCACGCGTAGCGCGAACCCGACATCCGGACTGGTAACATGATCATGCGTTCCATGAGCAGGCCCATGACAGCGGCCAGCACGATGGTCACGCCGAGGGCGACGGCCCAGCCAAGCTTTTCCAGCGCGACGACCTGGTACGCGATGGCCGCACCGAGGATCACCGCCTCGCCTTGCGCGAAGTTCATGATCCGGGTCGGCTGGAAGACGATGGCCAGGGCGAGGGCGACAAGGGCGTAGACGGAACCCGCGAACAGGCCGTCGATGATCGCCTCAGGGCTCATCTACACTGCTCCTCTAGGTGTTCAGAGGTCGATTAACACCGTTCCGGTATACGGAACAGGGTTTTGGAAACATAGGCTCAGAGTCGTTCGACTGTCAATAGGTCTGACTTTTGAGCTCGTGCGGTCACGCGCGGCGCGCGTACTGCCCGCTGGGCTCGCCCACGACCGCACCGTCACGGAAGCGCACCTGGCCTCCGACGACCGTGGTGACCGGCCGGCCGGTCAGATCGACGCCCTCGAACGGGGAGCGGTCCTGGCCCGACGGGCACAGCTCGGGGTCGAGTCCGACGGCGAGACCGCCCTTGAGGTTATAGGCCTTGGCGGAGTTGGCCGAGACCGGCCCGGCGACACGGGCGAGGAAGGGCCCGCGCTTGAGATGCCCTGCTGAGAACAGGACAGGATGGAGCAGAGCGGTGCCTCCGAAGCCCGGACGCGCAGGCCGGAGCTGCTCACCCTTCTCCGCCTCCGTGCAGCAGGCGTGGTCGGAGGCCACCTGGTCGATCGTGCCGTCGGCGGCGCGCTGCCACGGGGCCTCGTTGCCGGCCTTCGTGCGGATCGGGGGGTTGACCTTCCCCGTAGCCGGTCCAGGACCGGCCGGTGACCGCGGCGAGGACCTCGGGGAAGATCT
This sequence comes from Streptosporangium amethystogenes, assembly GCF_000721075.1. Classification (GTDB taxonomy): domain Bacteria; phylum Actinomycetota; class Actinomycetes; order Streptosporangiales; family Streptosporangiaceae; genus Streptosporangium; species Streptosporangium amethystogenes. The sequence goes on along the minus strand of NZ_JOEQ01000005.1, from coordinate 754,238 downwards.
CCTTGCCGGAGCCCGTACGGTCGAGATACCGGGAACCGGTACGGAGGTACGACAGTACGGTCGTGGCTCCGCCGACGAGAGACGATCCGGTCTCCTCGAAGGCATCGGTGCCCGGATCACGTTAGATGCCCAGGTGGAAGTGGGCGTCGACGGCTCCGGGGAGGACCGTTTTCCCCCGAGCGTCGATCACCTCATCGGCTGCCACGACGGCGACGTCGTGGGCGAAGGCCGCCACCTTCCCCGCGGAGACCGCCGGATCGGCGCGGATCTCTCCGCGGCAGGGAAGAACAGCGGTGCCACCCTTGACGAGCAGGTCGTATCGGGACATGCGCGCGACGGCCGGCCCGTGGGACGGCCGTCACCTCCTTTCTGGCGGGGTCCACCCCATCTGGATGGACAGTCGTGCTGTTGATTCCAGAAGCGCCTCGACGCACGCGTCGACCTCGGTGCGAAACCGCTCCAGCGGCCCGCAGACGCTGATGACGGCCACCGGCCGCCCATGGTGGTCGAGAACGGGCGCGGCGACCGACGCCGCGCCCGACATCCGCTCGGCGAACGACTGGGACCAGCCGCACTCACGGATGTGCGCGAGTTCCTTGCGCAGCTTCGCGACATTGGACACGGTCCTGCTGGTCGGCGACTCCAACGGTCCGCTCGACAGGTAACTCTCGATCTCCTCCTCGGTCAGGAAGGCGAGGAACGCCTTGGACGAGCCACCCGCGTGCAGCGGGTACGGCGCGCCAAGAGTGACGCTCATGATGACCTCGCGGGGCGGGGTGACCTGGTCCACGTAGATCCGGGTCCAGCCCGTGCGGGTCGACAGCGTCGCCGTCTCGTTGGTCCGCTGGGACAGCGTCATCAACTCGGGCGCGGCGATGCGTCTGATATCGAGGCGGTCCAGGTAGGCGAGGCCCAGTCGCATGGCACCGACTCCAAGGGAGTAGCGTCTGGTCGCCGGGTCCAGTTGGATGAGACCGCGAACCCGCAGCGAGGCCAGGATCCGGTGCACCGCGGCCTTCGACATTCTGAGCGCATCGGCGATCTCGGTGACGCCGAGCGTCACCGACGGCGTCTCGGTGAAGTGCATCAGCACTTCGGCGGCTCGCTCTACTGTGGCGATGGCCTGTCCGGTGCTCTCCCGGATGGGTTTGTCGGTGGTCACGGCATTTCGGTCCTTCGTCGACATGTGTTCCTCCAGGAAGAGCGGTTAGGTGATCACCTATCCTGGCGTTGAAAACCGATCTTCACTGGCAGATCGGGGACTATTCGCGTGTAAGTGAAGCCCGACCACCAGCCGTCATCCGCCTTGGAGCGCAAGCGCCCTGCGATGACCGCACCGGTCCGCTTCGTCATCGAAGTCGGCGCGGTTCTCGATCACGTGCACCTCGCCGACAACGCTGTGCCGGCAGCGCACTTCCCGCACCATGGACCAGGCCCCGGCAGAGCCGGACCTCCCGCCCCTCCAACCGGTTCCGGAAGCCCCGCGTGTCGCCACCGACTCTCATCCGGTGGACGTGGGAGATCATCACAGGCCGCCCTCCCCACTTCGGAATTCGATATCTTCACTGGACTTGTTCCGCAGACAGTAACGCTGTTTCAATGGATTGTGAAGCCCCCGGCGAGCGCGACGCCTGCCCGGGGTCGCGCTTCGGGCCGTACATGGACACAGCACACTTCGAGGAGGCCGATTTCGTGGAGGCAGAGCAGATCGTTCCGGGGGAGCGATCGGCAAGGGTCGAACGTCCACCGGCGCAGGCGGCCGAACAGGTGCCTGACCCCACAGGGCCGCTGAGCGGCGTTGTGCTCGTCGACACGGCCACCCTGTTCGCCGGACCACTGGCGGCGACCATCCTCGGTGACCACGGCGCCGACGTCATCAAGGTGGAGCACCCCGAGGTGATCGACGAGCCGTGGTTCCGCTCCGGTGCCGGCCGCGCCGAACACGCCGACCTGCTCGACGGCCACGTCGGTGGATCGAACTCCCGGCACGACCTCGACACGGTGGTCAGGGAGTTCGAACGGGCCCAGGCCGCCGTGACACCCGTCTACGACATCCGAGACCTGTTCGAGGATCCGCAGTACCAGGCGCTCGACACGATCACCACGGTGGACGACGAGGACCTCGGGCCGCTGCGCATGCAGAACGTGCTCTTCAGGCTCTCGGACACACCGCGCTCGATCCGGTGGACAGGCCGCTCACGCGGCGCCGACAACGCAGACGTCCGGGGTGGCCTCGAAGTGAGTGCCGAAGAACTCGACGCCCTGCTAGAGAAGAAGGTGGTGTGATGTCGTTGTGGCGGCATCTCGACGGCTCCAAGATCGTCGATCTCGCTCATCCCATGCGCACGGGAATGCCCCAGTCGCCGAACCATCCGCGTTTCAGGATGGTCATCGAGCGAAGGCACGGTGACATGGTCCGTGAGGACGGCGGGTCGGCCGCGAACGAGGTCATTTTCACCGGCGGACACGTGGGCACCCATGTCGACGCCCTCGGACACGTCTCACAGGACGGGTACGTCCACGGCGAGGTCGAGGCGGCGGGCATCCAGTCACACCAGGGCCTGTCCCGACTCGGGATCGAAACCTTCACCCCGTACGTCGGACGTGGCGTGCTGCTCGACGTGACCGCCGTGCACGGGGTCGACGTTCTGCCGCCCGGGTACGAGGTGACCCCCGAGGATCTGGAAGCGGCGACACAGAAGGCGGGCGTGCGGCCGCGCGCCGGTGACGCCGTGCTGATCGGTACCGGCTGGTCACGCGAGTGGGACCGGCCGGCCCGTTTCATGGGCGAGGAGGGCGGTGTGCCCGGCCCGGGGCCGGACGCCGCTCGCTGGCTGGTCGAGCAGGGGGTCGCGGTGGCCGGAGGCGAGACGATCGCCTTCGAGCACATCGCGGCGGGCCGCGGTCACTCCACGCTCCCCGTACACCGGATCCTGCTCGTGGAGGCGGGCGTGCACATCGTCGAGACGATGCGCCTGACCGAGCTGCTCAGCCTGGGCACACCCGAGTTCCTGCTGATCCTCAACCCGCTCTCCATCGTGGGCGCCACGGGTGCGCCCGTGCGGCCGCTCGCGGTGCTCGCCGCATGACCATCGTCTCGGCTCTGGCCGAATTCGCCGCCGCCGCCCGTGCGGGCCTGCCTCCGGCGGTCGTCGCGGACGTGACGGGACGGGTGATCGACACCTTCGGCAACTGCCTCGCCGCCCAGGAACTCACCGATCCGTCCGAGCCGCATGAGGCGACCCTGCGGATGGCGAGCCGGTGGGGCGGTACCGGAGAGTCCTCCGTCCTCGGCCACCGGCTGTCGCTGCCCGCGCCCTCGGCGGCGCTGGTCAACGGCACTCTCGCGCACGCGCTCGACTTCGACGACACCCATCTGCCCTCGGTGCTGCACCCGTCCGCCTCCGTCGTGCCCGCGACGCTGGCCGTCGCGGAGTCCGTCGGGGCCTCGGGCGTCGAGCTGTGCCAGGCGGTGGCGGTCGGCGACGAGATCACCAACCGGCTGGGCATGGCCTCCTACCTCCCCGAGCTGCGCAACTCCCTCTTCTTCGAGAAGGGCTGGCACGCCACGTCGATCTGCGGGACCGTCGGCGCCGCCGCCGGGTCGGCCCTGCTGATGGGCCTCTCCGCCGACGGCATCGCCCATGCCATGGGCATCGCCGCCAGCATGGGAGCGGGCGTCATCGAGGCCAACCGCACCGGCGGCACCGTGAAGCGGGTGCACTGCGGCTGGGCCGCCCACGCGGGCGTCGTCGCCGCCACCATGGCCGCCGAGGGGGTGACCGGGCCGCCGACGGTCTTCGAGGGGCGCTTCGGCTTCTTCCAGGCGTTCCTCGACGGACGCTACGACGAGGCCGCGATCACCGACGGGCTGGGCGAGCGCTGGGAACTGCTGCGTACGGTGTACAAGCCCTATCCCTCGAACCACTTCACCCATCCGGGCATCGACGCCGCCCTCGCCCTGCGCGCCGAAGGCCTGCGACCCGAGGACGTGGCGGAGATCGAGCTCGGCGTGGCGGCCGCCCCGCTGCGGACGATCGGGGAACCGCACGGGGAAAAGGTGCGGCCACGGACGCCGTACCACGCCAAGTTCTCCGGCCCGTACACCGTGGCAAGCGCCCTGATCGGAGGGGGCGGCCTCGGGCTGCACCTCGACGACTTCGCCGAGTCCGCCTTCCGTGACGAGCGGCGGCTGTCACTGGCCGCCAAGGTGCGCGTGGTGGCCGACGCGGAGTGCACCGAGGAGTTCCCCCGGGCCTTCTCCGCCGTGCTGCGGGTCCGCACCAAGGATGGCCGCCGCCTGGAGCATCGGGTTCACTCCTCGCGTGGCGGGCCCGAACATCCGCTGACGATGGACGAGCTGCAGACGAAGTACACCCTCAACGCCTCTCGCGTGCTGCCGGCCGAGGCCGCCGAGGCGCTCGCCCTGGAGGTCCGCGGTCTCGCGACGCGCCGCAGCGTCGCGGGCCTGCTCGACGCGGCACTGATCGCGCACGTGTAGGCACGAACACGGCAGGCGCCGCAGCCGGTGGTGGCGGCTGCTCCATGTCGTCTCCCCCGCCCGCAGACGAACCCCCTGGCCACCGGTCAGGGGGTTCACCGGAGTTCGGGGCCGGGCAGTCGGCGACGGCGTGAGGCTCGCTCGTCGGCGGCGCCTGGCGTGAGACGGGGCACGTACCCGCACGTGGACGCCGGAGAACGGCACCCGCACGAAGAGGACCCTGACCACTTGACTTCCCCGTTTCCGCCCCGGGCCAGGCCTCGGGGTCTCCACGCTCAAGGAGTTTTGATGAACCTCCCAACCACCCAGCGCAGATTCGTCCTCGCCCGGCGTCCCGAGGGCGTACCCGTCGAGGCCGACTTCCGCATGGAGACCGTCGCCCTCGCGCCGCCCGGGCCCGGCGAGGTGACGGTGCGCACCGTCCACCTCTCCCTCGACCCCTACGTCCGGGGCACCCTGACCGGCCGCGACCTCGGCCACCCCCCGGTACATCCCGGCGAGCTCATCCCCGGAAGGTCGGTGGGCCAGGTGGCCGGCACGGGGGAATGGGTCGTGACCGAGACCGGCTGGCAGGAGTACGCCACCGTCCCCGCCGCGTCCGTTCGCCCGGTGGCCGTGCCGCCCGGCGTGCCGCGTACCGCGAGACTCGGCGTGCTCGGCACACCGGGTCTCACCGCCTACGCCTGCGTGAGCAGGCTGCTCTGCCCCGGCGTGGGAGACACCGTCGTGGTGTCCTCCGCGACGGGCGCCGTCGGCGGCGCCGCCGGGCAACTCGCCAGGCTCGCGGGAGCCCGCACGGTGGCGATCGTCGGCGGACCGGAGAAATGCGAGATCGCGGTCGAGCACTTCGGCTACACCGCCGCCGTCGACCGCCACGATCCCGGCTGGGCCGACGCCCTCGCGGCCGCCTGCCCGGACGGCGTCGACGGCTACCTTCACATGGCCGGCGGCACGGTACTCGAAGGCGTTCTGAACCGGCTCACCGTCGGCGGCCGGGTGGTGCTGGCCGGGCTGCCCGAGCACGCCAACGAGGTGGGGCAGACCGTCCTGCCGGCGGGCGCGCTGATGCGGACGCGGGCCGTCGTGCACGGATTCGTCGTCTACGACCACGAGGACCTGCGCCCGCGGTTCGACCGCAGGGTGGGCGGGCTCGTCGCCGACGGGCGACTGCGCTTGCTGGAGGAGGTACACGAGGGCCTGGAATCCGCACCCGGGGCCTTCGTCCGGCTGATGGGCGGCCACAACGTCGGCAAGTCCATCGTGCGCGTCGCACCCGAGGCCGCCCCGTGACGACACCGGCGATCCCCTCGTCACATCGTTCCAGCCGCCGCCGGAACTTGACCCCTTATACCTCAGACAATTATCCTCTCGGTTATTTAGAAACACTGTTTCAAATAACGGAACATACGAGCTCGGCTGGGAAGGCACACTCATGACGACACCGCTCGGCACCGCCGAGGCGATGCTCACCGCCGTCATCGACCGGCGACTGGAAGGGGTGCTGGAGACGTTCTCCCCCGAAGACGACGCCTACGTCTTCGTCGAGGGACCGCGCTGGACCACCCACGGCGGTGACCGGATCAAGGCGGGCTGGGAGGCGTACTTCCAGGCACCGATCAGCATCACCGCGTTCCGCTGGGTCGAGGGCCCGTTCACCTGGGAGAGCGACACCCTGGCCCAGGTCGTCGGCGTCATCGACTACGACATCGTGGGCGACGGCAAGGCCGGCCGGCTGCGAATGCGGATGACCTGGCTGGTACGCCGCGAGGAAGGACGGTGGCGCATCGTCCACGAGCACGGTTCCCAGCCGCTGGAGGACCCGTACGGCGCCGGTGACTGGTGGCCCGAGGGCGCGGCCCCGCTGCCGTGATCGGCGACACGTCCCCCACAGGCCGGTCCAGGGCCAAAGAGTGAAAGTCCGTACGGAGGAGAACATCCCGTGATCAGCGAACTGTCCGTGACCACCGTGGCCGTCTCGGGTCTGGAACGGTCGTGCGCCTTCTACGCGGACACGTTCGGGTACGTTCGCCTGGCCGAAGGCGCGATCGGCGGACGGGAGACGGAACTCCTCTGGCAGATGCCGGGCGGCCTCACCGGTCACGCGGTCGTGATGGGACCCGCGGGATCCTCCACCGGGCTGCTGCGCCTGGTGTGCTTCGACACCCCGGGCGAGCCGTACTGGGGCGACTACTCCCGGGCCCAGGACTACGGGCACTACGCGCTCAACATCCGGGTCGACGACATCCGGCCGGCCCTTGACCGGCTGCGCGCGGCGGGCGGCCGCACCAAGTCCGAGCCCACGCACTGGACGGTGATGCCGGACCTGTCCGCCTGGGACTCGCTCTCCTACGACCCCGACGGCGTCGTCCTGGACGTGTTCCAGCTCGAACCGGGTGAGGGCTCCGCCCTCGCGGGCTACGACGGGCGGCCGAGCGAGTTGCAGACCGTCGCGATCCACGTCAGCGACGCCCGCGCGTCCGCGGATTTCTACGGCGCACTCGGCTATGTGGCGCTGTACGACAAGCTGATCGAGAATATGGAGTCCTTCTTCCGCCTCCCGCCGGGAACCGGGCTGCACAACATCAACATGTACGTACCCGGAGACACCCTCAACGGCCGGGTGGAGATCGCGCAGTATGTCGGATTCCCTGGGGAGCAGCAGCGCGATCGGGCCGTCCCGCCCAACATCGGAATTCTCTCCGTCTCGCTGGGGACCGATGACCTGGCGGCCACCGCGGCGCTGGTCACCGGGATCGGAGGCGAGCCGGTGTGCGATCCGGTCGAGGTGGACCTGCCCCCGTACGGGCCCGCGCTCGTCCAGACCTTCTTCGGCCTGGACGGCGAAGTCCTGGAGTTCTACCAGTGCCGGTGAGCGGCGTCGCCCTGGTGACCGGTGCCGGCAGCGGGCTCGGGCGGGCCGTCGCCGAGTCACTGGCGGCGGCCGGGTACGCGGTCGTGTGCGCCGGCCGGCGCGCGGACCGGGTGTCGGAGGTGGCCGACGCGATTCGCGGCACCGGGGGCGCCGCGACCGGTGTGCCCCTCGACGTCAGAGTGACACGGCAGGTCGACGCCGTCGTCGCGGGCATCGCCGAGGAACACGGCCGGCTTGACGTGCTGGTCAACAACGCCGGCGTGTTCAGGAAGAGCGAGATCCTGGACATGTCCGACGAGGCCTGGCAGGAGACCCTGGACGCGAACCTCACCGGCGCGTTCGTCTGCGCCCGCGCGGCGGCCCGCCAGATGGCCGGGCAGGAGCCCGTCGCGGGTAAGCGAGGTCACATCGTCAACGTGAACTCCGGGGCGGGACTGCGCGGCTATCCCACCGGGGCCGCGTACTCCGCGTCGAAGTTCGGGATGCTCGGCCTGTCCGACACGCTGCGCCAGGAGATGTCCGACCGCCTGGTGAAGGTGACGGATCTGGTGGTCGCGGCCATGGTGGAGAGCGAACTGTCGAACCGGCTCATCGCCGACCGGCTGCCCGCCACCGTGGTCGGCCATCTCGTACAGAACCTCGTCGCCCTCGAAGGCCCCGCCGTGATCACCCGCCTCGACCTCGGACAGCTTCCTTCCACCTGAGACGCCGGCCGGTGCTTCTCAACCGGCATTCGGCACATAGGTCTGATAAATACATCACGCTGGTTTACGGGGTCGTTCCAGCCGCTTGGCCACCTGTTCTCACCTACGAATCCACGTTCGATCGGACCCCGGCGTCTTCTGAGCGAATCCAACCTGATACACAGCCGTTCGGATCGGGCTACCGGTACAGTCGACGTCTGACATATTCTGGTCAGAGGCGTGATCACGGAGTTGGGATCCCGCCTCCCGGCCGACCGCGGCCCGGACCGACCATCCCGACGGTGTGACCGGGCTCATTCGTCGACGACCTCCTCCACAAGATGGTACGAACCGGTAGACGACCAGTTAAGAAGGCGAGACCATGGGGCAGGCCAGCACGTCGTCTGCGGCGAGGCGGAGCAGCGCCACGCGCACGGGTTCTTCGACGGCATCGACCCCGCTGGCGGTCAGCCGACTGCGCCCGGCCTACCAGCAGGTCGCCGACCAGTTGCGCGAGCTGATCCTCAACGGCTCCCTCACTTCAGGGGACCGACTGCCTCCCGAAGCCGATCTCGGCGGTAACTTCGGGGTGAGCCGGAGCACCGTCCGTGAGGCGCTGCGCGTTCTCGCCTCGCAAGGTCTTGTCAAGACGGTTCGAGGAACCACCGGCGGGACCTTCGTGGCCGACGTCGAGCCGGACCAGGTCAGTGACTACCTGGAGACCAGCATCGGCCTGATGTCGGGCTCGGACGCCCTGACCCTCGGGGACATACTGGAGGCGCGCGAGATGCTCGAGGTTCGCGCCGCCGGGCTCGCGGCGAAACGCCGCGAGCCACGACACGTCGAGGCGTTGCGAGCCGCCATCGAGCGCGAGAAGCACAGTCGTGGCCGGAGCGTGAAATTCCGTGAGCACCGGCACTTCCATGGAATCATCATCGAGGCGACCGGCAACGGCCTGCTGACCGTGATGACCGAGCCGGTCTTCCGGGTCCTGCAGTCACAGTTCCTGAGCCCGGGGGTTCCGCCCGAGTTCTGGGTGCAGGTCGACCATGAGCACGAAACGATCGTGGATCGTATCGACGCCGGCGACAGTGAAGGCGCCAGTGAGGCCATGCAGGCCCACCTGAGCCGCATCCGTGACGCCTACCACAATGTCTGAGGCCCCCGCGAACGGCTCAGCGGGGAACGCACCGCCGGTCAACCGCGTCCGTCCCGCGTACCAGCGGGTCGCCGACCGGCCGCGGGACATCATCGCCGGCGAATGCCCGCCCACCTAGGGACATCTCTCGAAGCTGTTCGGCGTGAGCCGCGCGACGGCCCGGCGACACTCCACATCCTTCTCACGCGAGACCTCGTGACAACGAACCGAGGGGGCGCGGGAGACACCCTCGTCAGCCACGTCCCCCGCTTCCGGGGGCCGGCGACGAAAGCCTGCATAAAATATCTGACGTATACGCCACGAACATCCCGCTACAGCCGTCGGCCACCGGGACGGGTTCGGGCGGAGGTGCGATCCGGAAGCACCCCCAAAGCACGGTAGACCCCTTCTCGCAGCAGCTGGGGGCCGTGCTCGGTGCTTCACCGCAGCAGGAACAGGGGCGTCGGACGCCTTAGACAAGGTCGTCTCATTGCCATACACTTAATATGTCTGACATTATCTACCGACGCGAGCATCCGGGGAAGGCAATGGCTATTAAAGAGGGATGGACGGGCCGCTTCTTCGAGGACTTCGAGGTGGGTGACGTCTATCAGCACCCCCTGGGCCGAACGGTCACCGAGTCCGACAACACGTGGTTCACGTTGCTGACGATGAACACCAACCAGATGCACTTCAACGCCGAATACGCCGCGCGGTCCGAGTTCACGAAACCGCTCGTCGTCTCCACCCTGACCGTGGCGATCGCGGTCGGGCAGAGCGTCACCGACATCACCCAGAACGCGTTCGCCAACCTGGGCTGGGACGAGATCCGGATGACCCACCCGGTCTTCGCGGGTGACACGTTGTACAGCGAGTCGCTCGTGCTGGAGAAGCGCGAGTCCGGCAGCCGCCCCCACGCGGGTATCGTCACCGTGCGCACCCGGACGCTCAACCAGGACGGGGACGAGGTCTGCTCGTTCAAACGCACCTTCTATGTCTACAAGACGGGCGCCGCCCAGTTGGAGAACCTCTTTCCCACCGGGAAGCGTCCGCTCACCGACGACCAGGGGCGGTCTCAACCGTGAGGATCACGTTCGCTCCCTGGGGTGAGTCCCTCGGAGAGCTGATGGAGGTGGCCCGTAGGGCGGAGGCCGCGGGCGCCGAGGTCATCTGGGTTCCCGAGCTGCACCGCAGCGCCACCGTCACCGCGGCGGCTCTCGCGACGGCCACCAGGCGGGCCAGGATCGGCACCGCCATCGCGCTCGCCTTCACCCGCAGCCCGATGATCACCGCCCTGGAGGCGCTCGACATCGACGAGCTGTCGGACGGGCGTTTCGTCCTGGGTCTGGGAACCGGTGTGCGGCGGCTCAACGAGGACTGGCACAACGCCAGCTTCGGCAAGCCGGCCGGGCACATGAGGGAGACCGTCCGGAACATCCGCCACTTCTGGGAGAGCTGCACCACCGGCGCCGAGATCGCTCTCACCGGTGAGTACGAGCCGATGCGGATGCGGGGTTACGAGCGGCCCTTCGGGGTGCGGCGGACGGACATCCCGATCTACCTGGCGGCGATGGGACCGGTGATGACCCGGCTGGCCGGGGCGATCGGCGACGGCTGGATCAGCCACGAGCTCTGCTCCCCACGCTATCTGCAGGAGCTGATCCTGCCCGAGTTGGAGGCGGGGATCGTCCAGGTCGAGGGCAAGAGGCGCGAGGACTTCGACGTCGTCGTGTCCGCCTGCTGCTCCGTCGCCGACGACCGGCGGACGGCCGTCAGCCGGGTGTCCGGGCTCGTCGGCTTCTACGCCAGCGTCCGCACCTACGCCGACTTCTTCGACTTCCACGGCCTGGCCGACCAGCAGCAGGCCGTCATCGACGCGTTCCGGCAGGGCCGGGGCGCGGACTATCTCGCCGACTCCGTCTCCCCGGAGATGGTCGACGCACTCACCATGACCGGCACCCGCGAGGCGGTGGCCGAGCGCATCGCCGGTTACGCGGGGAAGGCCGACTCGGTGAAGCTCAGCCCGCCGACCCACGGCATCGCCCCCGCCGAGATCCGCGCGGCTCAGAACGAGATCCTGTCGCTCATCGCAGACATCGCAGGGAGCACCTCTTGAAGCCTCTGGAAGACATCCGGATCATCGCCGTCGAGCAGTACGGGGCCGGCCCGTTCGGCAGCGTGCACCTCGCCGATCTCGGTGCCCAGGTGATCAAGATCGAGGATCCGAGGGTGGGCGGTGACGTCGGCCGCTACGTGCCGCCGTACGGCGAGGAGGAGGACTCCCTCTTCTTCGAGACCTTCAACCGCAACAAGCGCAGCCTCTCGTTGGACCTGTCCTCGCCGGCCGGCCGCAGGGTCTTCGAGGACCTGGTGAAGGTCTCCGACGTGGTCTACTCCAACCTGCGCGGCGACGTCCCGGCGAAGATCGGTATCACCTACGACGACCTCAAGCACCTGAACCCGGCCATCGTCTGCTGCTCGCTCACCGGTTTCGGGATGACGGGCCCTCGGCAGAAGGAACCCGGCTACGACTACGTGCTCCAGGGCCTGGCCGGTTGGATGGACCTCACCGGCGAGCCCGACGGGCCGCCCACCAAGTCCGGGCTGTCGCTGGTCGACTACTCGGGCGGGCTGGTCGCCGCCCTCTCGCTGCTGGCCGGCGTGCACGCGGCGCGCCGCGACGGGACGGGCATGGACTGCGACGTCAGCCTCTACGACACCGCGATCGGGATGCTGACCTATCCCGCGGCCTGGCATCTGAACGCGGGCTTCACCCCGGTCCGCACCCGTCACTCGGCCCATCCCTCGCTGGTGCCGTTCCAGGCGTTCCAGGCCAGTGACGGCTGGCTCGTGGTCGGCTGCGCCAAGGAGAAGTTCTGGGCCCGGCTCGCCGAGGTGGTCGGCCACCCCGAGTGGGCCGGGCCGGACTCCCCCTACGGCTCGTTCGCGGACCGGCAGCGAAACAGCGTGGAACTGCTCGGACTCCTGGAGGAGATCTTCCAGAGGCGAACGGTGGCCGAGTGGCTGGCGGTCCTCTACCCGGCCTCGATCCCTTGCGCCCCCATCAACGACGTCGCGGCCGCGCTGGAGGAGGAGCACACCAGGGCGCGCGGGTTGCGCGTGACCACCGAGCACCCCCGGTTCGGCACCGTCGAGCAGGTCGCCTCGCCGGTGCGGGTCGGCAGCGAGCCGCCGACCTACCGTCGGGCCCCGCTCCGCAACGAGGACTTCGATCTGGTGGTCCGTGACATCGTGGGATACGACGACGCGACGATCGACGACCTGAAGGCCCAGGGCGCGTTCGGCGAGGTGACCGGGGCGGCCACCCGATGATCGCTCGGGAGCTGGCCACCTGGGCGCTCGGTCTGACCGACGTTCCCGCACCGGTCCGCCGGGCCGCCACCCGGCACCTGCTCGACGGGGTCGGCACCGCGCTCGGCGCGTACCGGACCGGAGCCGCGACCCCCGCGCTGACCGTGGCGCGCGACCTCGGCGGCCCCGCCGAGGCGACGGTCCTCGCCACCGGCCACCGGCTCTCGGCACCCGCCGCGGCCCTCGCCAACGGCACGCTGGTGCACGCCCTCGACTTCGACGACACCCATGCCGGCGGCCTCGTGCACGCCACCGCCGTCGTCCTGCCCGCGGCGTTCGCCGTCGGCGAGCAGGTCGGCGCGTCAGGCCGACAGGTGCTCACCGCCGCCGTGGCGGGGTACGAGGCCGCCTGCCGGGTGGCCGCCGCCGCCCCGCACGGATTCCACGCGCGCGGCCTGCACGCGACGATGGTCGCGGGCGTCTTCTCCTCGGCCCTGGTCGCCGCGCGGCTGCTCGGCCTGGACGTCGCCCAGACCACCAACGCGCTGGGGATCGCGGGCAGCCAGGCGGGGGGCCTGCTGGCCTTCCTCGGCACCGGGGCCTCCACCAAACAGCTCCATCCCGGGTTCGCCTCGCAGTCGGGCATCATCGCCGCCCGCCTGGCGGCGGCGGGTGCCACCGGACCGGAGACGGTGTTCGAAGGGCCGCACGGCGTCTTCGACGCGCTCGCACAGGGCAGGGTGGACCCGCACTCGATCGTCACCGACCTCGGCGACCGGTGGGAGACCACCCAAATCGGCATAAAGCCCTACGCGGCCTGCCAGCTCTCGCATGCCACCATGGGGGCGACGCTCGACGCGATGGCACGCGAGCCGTTCGGCCCCGAGGACATCTCCGAGATACACGCCCGGGTCCACCCCGACTCCGCCTCGGTGGTCTGTGACACCTCTCACGACCTGCTGCGGCCGGCGAGCGCGTACGCCGCGAAGTTCTCACTCCCCTGGACCGTCGCGGCACTGCTCGTCGACCGGAGGGTGAGCCTCGACACCTTCGAACCGAGCTCGATCGCCCGGGCCGAGGTGAGCGAGCTCGCCGCCCGGGTCCGCTGGGAGGTCACCGAGCCCTCGGGGCTCGTCGCCGCCGACGCGCCGGGACATGTCTCCGTCAGGCTCCGCGACGGCCGGGTCGTCGAGGGTTTCGTGCGGCGCAGCGAGGGGGGCGGGGACAACCCGCTCAGCCGGGACGCGCTGATCGCCAAGTTCGAGGGCAATGTGGGAGGCCGGGCGGCCGGGCTCGTCGACGCCATCGAGGCGCTCGACGAGCAGCCGGACCTTCGCACCGTACTGAACGCCGCGGCCGGTGCCGCCGCCGAGTTCACCCAGCCTAGGAGTACAGATGACGTTGCAAGCCATTAAACCCGCCGAGTTCCCCTGGTTCCCGTACGAGGGGTTCACCTTCTGTCTGGGGCTGTCCGAAGGCGACAGCGTCTGGTCGTCCGGACACACCGCCGCCGCGCAGGACGAGGCGCTCGGCAAGATGGTCGTCTCCGGCACCATGGAGGAGCAGGCGCGGATCGCCTACCGGAAGGTGCTGACGATCATCGAGGCCGCCGGTCTCGGCCCGGACGACGTCGTGCACGTGACGGAGAACGTCACGCTCTCCGGTCTGCCGCACTACGAGGCCGCGGCCGCCGTGCGCAAGGAGGTCTTCGGGGCACACGAACCCGCGCTCTCCACGGTGGTGGTGGAGCGGCTGGTCCGCTCGACCGCGTTCCTGGAGATCGAGATGCGCGCCGTCAAGGGCGGCGGCACCGAACTGCTGGCCGCCAGCGAGCGGCGCCAGGCCGGTGTGTGGGCCGCCTCCCCGGTGCGCGAGGGGCATGACGGCACCGTGTACCTGCCGACCGTCGTGCCCGTCGACGAGTCGGGCGACATCGTCTCCCCCGGCGACTTCGTGGGCCAGTACGCGTACTGCCTCGACCGGGCGGACGCGCTGCTGCGCCAGGCGGGACTGTCCCTGGACAACGCCGTGACCACCTACGACTACTCGACTCCGGCCTCTCGCGGCGTCTACCGCAAGAGCCACCGGGTGCGTAAGGAGCGACTCGGCGGCGCGGGGGTGTACCCGGGCGCCGGGGGCATCCTGATGAGCCGCCTGCACCACCCGGAGTCCCTGGTCGCGATCGACGTCACCGCCTCCAGGCACCCGCTGGAGCTGGTGAACCCGGGCTGGGCCCGGTACGACACCCTGACCTACGCGCCGGGTGTCCGGGCGGGCCGGACGTTGTTCATGTCCGGTTTCGCGGCGCTGGACATGGAGACCCAGGAGGCGCTTCACCCGGGCGACCTGCGGGCACAGGCCGAGGAGACCTACGGGGCGATCCTGCACCTGCTCTCCCATGCCGGTCTCGGTCCGGAGAACCTGCTCTCCACCATCGAGTTCTGCGTCGAGTCGGCGCTGCGGGACTACCGCGTGGTCGCGCCGGTCCGCGAACGCCTGCTCTCGCCCCCGTGGCCGGCATCGACCGGGGCGATCTGCAAGGAGTTGCTCCGTCCCGAGTTCCTGCTTGAGGTGTTCCCGACCGCTCTCTACCCGAAGGACCCGTCGTGACGCTGCTCACCGAGGAGATCCGCGCGCTCGTCGGCCGCAGGCGGGTCTACACCGCGCCGGAGGAGCTCGGCGCCGCCGCGTGCCGGTACTTCGGCCTGGCCATCGGGGACGACAATCCGCTGTACTCCGATGCCGAGTACGCGCGCGCCCAGGGGCTGGCCGGGGTGACCGCGCCGCCCACCCTGATCTGCGAGACGAACCAGTACACCGGCCTGCCGATAAGCCCCGACGGCGACGGCGGGCACAACTGGGGGATCGAGATCGCGGGGACCCGCAAGGTCCGCGGCGGCAACTCCTACGTCTTCCACCGCCGGATCCGCCCCGACGATGTCGTCACCGCCGCCTGGGAGATCACGGACGCGGCCGAGAAGACCACCAGGTCCGGTGCGGAGATGCTGATCATCACCTCGCGGGCGACCTACACCGACCAGCACGACG
This sequence comes from Streptosporangium amethystogenes, assembly GCF_000721075.1. Classification (GTDB taxonomy): domain Bacteria; phylum Actinomycetota; class Actinomycetes; order Streptosporangiales; family Streptosporangiaceae; genus Streptosporangium; species Streptosporangium amethystogenes. The sequence goes on along the minus strand of NZ_JOEQ01000005.1, from coordinate 738,684 downwards.
AGCTGCTCGCGGAGAACGAGGAGACCATCATTTTCGTATCGCTGGAGGCCGGGGCATGACCCACGAACCCGGGGAGGTCATCCCCCCGCTCGAACGCAGGATAGGGCTCGCGGACATGGTCGCCTACGCCGGAGCCACCTGGGACTGGTACCGGCTGCACTACGACTCCGAGTTCGTCGCCAGGCAGAAGGTTCCCGCGCCGGTCGTCGACGGCCAGGTGTTCGGGGCCCTGCTGGTCGAGCAGATCCAGGACTGGCTCGGTCCTCGGTGCTTCGTGTGCGAGCTGGACTTCACCTTCAAGTCGCTGGTCTTCGCCGAGGAGACGGTCCGCTGCGAGGGCACGGTCTCGGAGGCCGGTGACGACTTCCTGGTGCTCAGCCAGCGGGTGGTCGTGGTCGGTGCCGACGGCGGGGTCGACCGGGTCGCCGCAGGTCCCGCGCGTGCCCGGGTCCTGCTCGGCGTCGCCGACGGACCGGGGGCGGGACTCGGCGGCGCCGACGGACCGGAGGCGAGATGAGCACCGGTGTCGCGATCGTCGGGGCCGCCGAGTCGGATCTCGGGGTCACCAACCGGTCGATTCTCGGTCTGCAGGCCCAGGCGATCGGCCGGTCGCTCGCCGACGCGGGGCTGACCCTGCGTGACGTCGACGGGCTGGCGACGACCGGGGTCTCCCGGTTCTCCGCGACCCAGCTCGCCGACCACTTCGGGCTCCAGCCGCGCTGGACCGACTCGACGTACGCGGGCGGCTCCGCCTTCGAGATGTTCGTGGCGCGGGCGACCCAGGCCATCCAGGCGGGCCAGGCCGAGACCGTCGTGATCAGCTTCGCCTCCAACCAGCGGTCGGCCCGCTCCCGCTCTCTCGGGGGCGTGGTGGAGGACCACACGCCGGAGGCCCAGTTCGAGACGCCGTACGGCCCGCTCTTCCCGCTCTCGTACTACGCGATGGCCGCGCAGCGCTACCTGCACACCTACGGCGGGACGCGGGAGGCGCTCGCCGAGGTCGCCGTGGCGGCGCGGGAGTGGGCGCTGCTGAACCCCGCCGCGTTCCGCCACGGCACCCGGTCGCTGACCGCCGAGGAGGTGGTCGGCTCCACGATGATCTCCAGCCCGCTGACCGCTCTGGACTGCTGCCTGGTCACCGACGGCGGTGGCGCCATCGTGCTGACCTCCTCCGAGCGCGCGAGGGACCTGCGCAAGAAGCCGGTCGAGGTGCTCGGGTACGGCGAGCGCACCACCAACACCTCGATGACCGCCGTTCCCGATCTGACCGTGACCGGCGCGGTCGGCTCCGGTGCCGACGCGTTCGCGCGGGCCGGCGTCACCCCGGCCGACATCGACGTCGCGCAGGTCTACGACTCGTTCACGATCACCGTGGCGCTCACCCTGGAGGCGCTGGGCTTCTGCGGCCGGGGCGAGGCGCTGGACTGGATCGCGGACGGCAGGATCCGCCCGGGCGGCGACTTCCCGCTCAACACCTCGGGCGGCGGCCTGTCCTACTGTCACCCCGGCCAGTTCGGGGTCATGTTGCTGATCGAGGCGGTGGCACAGCTACGCGGCGAAGCCGGTGACCGGCAGGTTCCCGGCGCGCGTCTCGCGCTGGCCCACGGTACGGGAGGAATCTTGTCGACGCACGCCACCGTGGTGCTGGGGGTGGAGTCGTGATCGCCCCTGAGGTACCGCCGCCCGACGAGATCACCCTGCCCTGGTGGGAGGCGACCAGAGAGCATCGGCTGCTGGTGCAGACCTGCGCCGGCTGCTCGGGGACGCAGCACCCGCCGCGCGCGCTGTGCGTGCACTGCGGCTCTGACCATCTGGACTGGAGCACGTCGGCCGGGGCCGGCGTGGTGGACTCGTTCACCGTCGTGCACCGGGCACCGCGCCCGGAACTCGACGTTCCCTACGTCATCGCCCGCGTCCGGCTGGCCGAGGGGGTCATCCTGCTCACCCGGCTGGAAGGCCAGCCGCAGGAGGAGTGGTCCATCGACGACCCGGTCCGGCTCACCTGGGTGGACCTCGACGACGGGCGCGCCCTTCCCGTCTTCGTTCCCGCCGACGTTTCCTGAACAACGGAGTCCGAGAGACTCCGGGCAAGAAAGGCAGTCGCAGTGGATTTCCAGCTTGACGAGGACCAGCGCGAGTTCCGCGCCGTCCTGCGCGACTTCGTCGACCGGGAGATCATCCCGGTCGCCCGCGAGTGGGAGCAGTCCGGCCGCTATCCGACGGAGATCGTCGACGGGATGCGGGAGATGGGCCTGTTCGGGATGACGATTCCCGAGGAGTACGGCGGCCTCGATCTCGACCCCGTCTCGTTCGCGCTGGTCTTCGAGGAGATAGCCCGTGGCTGGATGGGCATCGCCGGCATCCTGGGCAGCCACTCCCTGGCCTGCCGGATGATCGCGATGCGCGGCACGGAGGAGCAGAAGCGCAAGTACCTTCCCGACCTCGCCGCCGGCGTCCGTCGTACCGGCATCGGCCTCACCGAGCCCGACGCCGGCACCGACCTGCAGGGCATCCGCACCACCGCGACGCTCGACGGTGACCACTACGTCGTCAACGGCACCAAGATGTGGATCACCAACGCGCGGTACGCGGATCCGCTCCCGGTTCTGGTCAAGACCGACCCGAGCACCTCCCCGGCCCACAAGGGCATGAGCGTACTCCTGGTGGACTCCTCACTGGAGGGCTACCAGGTCACCAAGGACATTCCCAAGCTCGGCTACAAGGGCACCGAGTCCTGCGAGGTCGTGCTCGACAATGTGCGCGTCCCCAAGGAGAACCTGCTCGGCGGTGTCGAGGGCAAGGGCATGCAGCACGCGCTCTCCGCTCTGGAGTGGGGCCGGGTGAACATCGCCGCGCGCTCGGTCGGCATCGCCCAGCGCGCCCATGACGAGGCGTTCGCCTACGCCAAGCAGCGCAAGGCGTTCGGTCAGGCCATCGGCGGCTTCCAGGCGATCCAGCTGCAGCTGGGGAACCTGTCCACCCAGGTCCAGGCCGCGCGCCTGATGACCTACTGGGCCGCGGACGCGGTCCGCCAGGGTCGCGCCGACGGTGAGACGGGCATGGCGAAGATCTTCTGCTCCGAGGTCGCCCTGGCCGCGTCGATCGACGCGATGAAGATCCACGGTGGCTACGGCTACTCCACCGAGTACGAGGTGGAGCGCCTCTACCGTGACTCGATCCTGATGAGCATCGGCGAGGGCACGAACGACGTGCTCCGTACGATGGTGGCCAAGTCCGTACTGCGTGGTGAAACGGTGATCCGATGACAGTCATCCCAGAGGGCGGTTCGCTCGCCGAGTTGGTCGAGCGGGACGGCATCGCCGTTCCCATGCCCGAGGCCAACATGAAGATCGTCAGTGTCATGCTGCACCGGGACCCCGCCACTCGGTCCAGGTCTCTCGCCGCCCGGTTCCCGGCCGGCTTCTCCCGTCCGGTGGCGGGCCGCTACGCCTCCGGGGAGGAGTTCCTGGTCCTGTCCGGAGGACTGCGGATCGGCGACACGCTGTTCGGGCCGGGCGAGTGGTGCTGGGTTCCGCCTCAGCACCCGCGACCGGGTTTCGGCTCCGAGGAGGGGGCGCTGCTCTACGCCTGGTTCTCCGGGGAGAACGGCTTCACCCCGGCGGAGGACGCCGGGGACGGCGCGAGCGGGCTGACCCCGGTCGGTCTCGAAGCCGGGAACCGGACGCTCCGGGAGTACAGCGAGGAGCTGGGCGGCAGTGAGGTCCGTGCCGAGGGAAGCGAGGTCGAGGGTCCCGCGGAGCTCGTCGACCTGACCACCTGGCAGTGGCGGCGGGTGGAGTCCGGCGAGCGGGTCGTGGTCGGCCCGGGCGCCGCGTTCGTACGCACCGAGCCCCGAGGGTGACGTTCACCCTCGGGGCTCCCCTGCCTCCTCACCCGAAGTCGCCACCCCGCGCAGGCGGAAAGCGATGACAGGTCAACCGAAGCCTGTCCGGTGGGAGTGCCGGTGACGACGCCGGAGGTCGAGGTGACCCAGGAGCTGATCGACACTCTCGTCGGCCTGGGCGGTTACACCCACCCCCTGTTCGTCCCGGCAGCAGGATCCCCTGCCCCGATGCCGGGACAGGGGGTCCTGCTCCTGGTGGGCGGCCTCGTCGAGCGGTCCAGGATGCTCGACGAGGCGATCGCGCTGCTCGAACTGCGCGAGGTCCGCTTCTCGAAGATGCTGCGCGCGCCCACGACGTTGCGGGTCGAGCTGACCCCCGGCGAGGCTCGTGAGACCGGGAGCGGAAAGGTGATCCGGCACTACCGCTGGTCCGCGATCGACGGCAGCGGAGATCAGGTGCTGGAAGCCACCGCGGTGATGCTGATGCGCGCGCCCATGCCGTAGCCGGGGTGGGCGCGCGTGATCATTTTTTCTGCCCGGTCTGCCCGGTCTGCCCGGTCTGCCCGGTTCACGTTCCCGCCTCGTCCAGGGCTTTCAGCAGAGCGGCCTGCCCGCCTCGCCCATCGTGGGGGGAGTGCGACGGCGTGAACTCCGCGTCGGCCACGAACGGGTCCCAGATCGGGTCCGCGGCCACGATCGGCGTGCGGAGAGCGGCGAGCCGCCGGACGACTCCGTCGAGCACCGCGGCCCGGAAGACCGAACCGTAGGTGGGCCACGCCTTGACGATGTCGAGGACCCTGCGTTCCAGTACCGCCAGATCCGGCCGGCCGCCGTCTCCTCCGGTGGAGGGCGGGCTCGTCCCCGGTCGCAGTCCGCCGTCCCTCACCAGGTGCCAGGCTCGCAGCAGGTGCGTGCCGTGGTCGTCGGGCGTCAGGGACGGGGTGCGCGCCGAGGCGAGTTCCGCCGGAAGACGTTCGGGGTCCGGCAGCGCGGCCAGCGCCAGCGCGTGCACGCGTGCCGGGTGCCGCTCGGCGACGGCGGCCGCGATCGTGCCACCCGCTCCCGAGCCGTACAGGTCGACGGTTCCGAGGCCGAGCTCTTCGAGGACGTCCCGGACGGCCTCGGCCAGTTGCCCGGCGTCGACGGTGAGCTTTCCCCTCAGGTCGGAGTCGCCGGTTCCCGGCAGGTCGACGGCGAAGGCCGGCCGGTGCTCCCCGGCCCGGCTCAGCAGCCCGTCGACCGCGTGGCCGGAGGCGGGTGCCGGAGGCAGCGCCACCAGCGGCCTGCCCGCCGTGCCCGTCCCCGTCCAGCGGACCAGCACCTGGCCCAGCCGGGTGCTGACGTAGCGGCGGGTCAGCGTCCCCGCGGCTCGGACCTCGGGCCGTGCGGGCGCCCCGGTCACCCCCTCCGGGTGGGCCGCAGCATGGGAACGTACCCGTGCCGCCACCCCCTGCGGCGAGTCGCTCCCCGCGGCGAGGTCCTCGACCCGGATCCGGGTGCCCAGGTCAGGGAGCCGGTCCAGGTGGGCGTGGAGCGGGTCACCCGGCGAGGCGAAGAGGAGGGACGGTACGGCGAGCCGGGCCAGCAGCGGTGCCGGATCGCAGACGAACGCCGCGCGGTAGGCGAGCGAGTAGGTCCCGCCGGTTTCGAGCATGCCGGTCGTCACCTCGTGCAGGTACCCCGGGGACGGCATCGCCGAGGCCAGCCTCGCCTCGGGCCTCTCGTTGTACCAGGGCCAGAACAGGTACATGTTCCGCACCCGGTGCCATGCCTCGACGAGGTGTGTGCCGTCGCCGCGCCGCGCGATGGGGGGAAGGTAGTTCGCGAGCTGGTCGGCCCGCTCCTCGGGAGTCGAGATCCCCAGTCCGTCGAGGACGAGCGAGGCGACCCGGCCGGGCTGCGCGACGGCGAACGCGAGCGCCACCTTCGCGCCGGTGTGCGTGCCGTACAGATGGACCCGCTCCAGCCCGAGCGCGGTCAGGGTCTCGCCGAGGGCGGCCCCGTAGTCGGCCATGGCCGGCTCCGCGACCGGGAGCGGATCGGACCCGCCGTGCCCCGGGGTGTCCAGCGCGTACACCGTGAACCAGCGGGCCAGTTCCTCGACCAGGCCGCGCAGCGGGCGGTAATCGCCCGGCGAGGCGTGCAGGAGAACGATCGGCAGGCCCTGCCCCGCGCTTGTGTAGTGGACCTGACGGTCGCCGACGGTGACGTAGTGCCGCTCCATGGGGACTCCCGTTCAGCCACTGGTCTCGACGGTCGTCCAGCCCTTGTCGTCCTTTTTCCACTGGTAGATGTGGACGTCGTCCAGGCCGAAGAACTCGTGCTTCTCCGGCGAGATGGAGTTGCCGGACGGGGTCTCGGTGTCGGGGATCTCCAGCTTGTCGATGGCGGCGACGACGGCGTCGGGATCAAGCGAGCGGGCCTGCTCGACCGCCCGCGTGTACGCGAGCACGCAGTCCGCGGAGATCTCGGCCGCCTTGGGCGACTCGGCACCGGTCTTCGGGCCGACGTTCTTGCCGAACCGCTTCTCGATCTCCTCGATGTGCTTGCGGTAGGCGGGCTTCCAGGTGGCGCGGTCGTCGCGGCTCGGGTAGGGGTAGTAGGTGGCGGCGAAGAGCGTGCCGTCCGCGGTGTCGCCTGCCGCCTCGATGAACGCGATGTTGCGCGCCCCCGACCCGCCGACGATGAGCCCCTGGTAACCTGCCTCGCTCGCGGCCGCCATGGTCTTGGCGCCGCTCGCGGTGTTGGAGATCCAGATCGCCCCGGCGTCCTTGAGCTTGTCGACGTACGAGCGGTGCGACTGGTCGTCGGACCGGGTGGCCTCGAATCCCTTCCAGGTGAGGCCACCGGCCTCCGCCTGCCTCTTGACCTCGTCCGCGGTCCCCTTGCCGGCGTCGTCCCCTTCGTACACGACCCCGATCGAGGTGACCCCCTGGGACTTCAGGTGGGCCAGCATCTTCTCGACGTCGAGGCTGACCGGGTCCTGGGCGCGGAAGCCGTACTTAAGACCGCTGAAGTCGCCGGTGGCGACCATCGGCTGGCAGTTGACCTTCCTGCCGCTTTCGAAGCCGCCCTTGGCCGCGTTGTAGAAGGCGGAGAGCGCCGGCCCGATGACGAGCCCGACGCTCTCGTCGCCGGCGAACTCGTTGGCGGCCTGTACGGCCTTCGCCGGGTCGAGGCCGGAGTCGCGGGTCACCAGTTCGAGCTTGGCCCCGCCGATCCCGCCCTCGGCGTTGAGCCGGTCGACCTCGATCTTGAGCGAGTTCTCCTGTGAGATGCCGACGACGGCGAGTGGACCGGTCATCGGGGTGATCAGCCCGACCTTCACCACCGGACGGCCGACGTTCCAGCCTCCGTCGGAGGAGACCTGCGCGCCTCCGGCTCGTTCCTCCTTGCCGGCACAGGCGGTCAACAGTACGGCCGCGCCCAGGAGTGCCGTGATTTTACGACCGGTGGAGAAGGTCATGCTGGGTCCTATCGGATGAGAGTTGAGAAGATGGTTCCGGCCTCAGGATTTGGGGGTGACCTCGGTGATGAACCAGCCGTCGGCGTCCCGGTCCCACTTGTAGATGTGGATGTCGCCGACGTGGTAGAACTCGTGGTCCGCCGGCTTGATGGCGTTGCCCGACGGGGTCTCGGTGTCGGGAATGTCGAGCGCGGCCATCGCCGTCGCCAGCTTGTCCGGATCCACCGACTTGGCGCTCTCCGCCGCGGCCGCGAACGCGGTGACACAGTCGGCCGCGATCGCCGTGCCCTTGGGCATCTTCGCACCGGACTTCGGCCCCTCGACCAGCCCGTACTTGGCCTCGACCGCCTCGACGTGGGCGCGGTAACCGGCCTTCCAGGTCGCCTTGTCGCGAATGTTGAACTGTACGTTCCCGGCGGCGAAGACCGAGCCGATCGCGAGTTCTCCGGCCGCGTCGAGGAAGGTGACGTTCTGCAGCCCCGAGGTGCTGGCCATCACGCCCTTGTAGTTCGCCTCGGCGGCCGCGGCCATCGTCTTGGCTCCGCTGGCGTTACTGGAGACCATGATCGCCCCGGCGTCCTTGAGCTTGTCGAGGTAGGGCCGGTGCGACTGGTCGTCGGGGCGGGTCTCCTGATAGCTCAGGTAGGTGAGCCCGTACTTCGGCGCCATCTCCTTGATGTAGCCGTCCATCGCCTTGCCCGTGTCGTCGGCCTCGTAGACGAGCCCGATGGACTTCACGTCCTGGGTCTGCAGGTATTCCAGCATCTTCTCGACGCTGATGTTGTTGGGGTCCTGGGAGCGGAATCCGTACTTCAGGACGCCGAAGTCACCGGTGCCGACACCGGGTTGGCAGTTGAGCTTCTTGTTCTGCTCGTAGATGGCCTTCGAGGCGTTGTAGAACGCCGAGAGCGAGGGGCCGACCACCATTTTCACCTGCTCGTCGCCGACCATCTCGTTGGCCGCCTGAACGGCCTTGCCCGGGTCGAGCGCGGAGTCCCGGATGACGAGCTCCAGCTTGGCTCCCCCGAGGCCGCCGGCCTGGTTGATCCGGTCCATCTCCACCCGGATCGAGTTCTCCTGGAGGATGCCGAGGATGGAGTAGGCACCCGTCATCGGGGTGATGAGCCCGATCTTGATGGTGTCGGCCCCCGCGCTCCAGCCGGAGCCGCCGGTCTTCTCCGACACACCCGCGCGTTCCTCCTTGCTCGCGCAGCCGGAGAGCACCAATGCACCAGCAGCCGCCGCAGCGACCCATCGAAAACTTGATTTACGCATGTGCAGCCTCATGGTTTCAGGCCCGGGGTCGGGGAATTCCGATATGCGGAACAGCGTTACCAGCAGCCTAGAAAGCGGGTGCTTCGCTGTCAACGTATTGGTCTGACGTTTAAATGAGTGAAATCAGTCCGAAATAGAGCGGGACGCCGCAGCGGCTCCCAGCGCGCGGCCAAGTTCGCGGCCGAGCGTCATCGCCGGGGTCACGCTCATACCTCCGACATAGTTGTCGCCGGCGAAGACGTTGTTGCCGAGCACCTCACCCACCGCGAAGAGACCGGTGATGGGGGTGCCCGCGCGGTTCAGCACCGAGAGGTCGCCGTCCACCCGCACACCGTCCCGGCTGAGCAGGGAGGCTGCGACGGAGGTGAGCCCGTAGTACGGCGGCGTCCCGATGGTCATGGGCAGGACGACGCGCCCGTACTCCGGGTCGTTCCCGCTCCGGACCGCGACGTTGTACCGTTCGACCGTCGCGATGAGACCGTCCGCGTCCACCCCGAGTCGCTCCGCGAGGTCCCGCAGAGAGTCCGCGGCGACGATCCAGCGTCCGGCCTCGCATTCGGCGAGCATGCGCTCTCGCGTCCAGTCTCCGGTGCCGTTGCCGATGAGCGGCTCCGCGGTCTCGGCGATCGACCGGTCCCAGACGATGTGCATCGCGAGCCCCGGCTGGCGCAGCAACTCCCTTTCCCGGCGCTCGGGGCTCTCACCGTCCTCCGCGACGAAGCGTCTGCCGTCCTGGTTGACCCAGATCTCGTACGGGGTCCGGTAGGCGGGGGCGACCTGGACGAACGCCTCCCGGTAGTCGACGGCGAACCCACTGCGGGCGGGGTCGGGGATCAGCCCCATCACCGGGATGAAGAACCCGTCGGCGCTGACATCGGCGCCGAGCGTGAGGGCCAGTGTCAGGCCGTCGCCGGTCGCGTGGTCCAGGCAGGCGATCAGCGCGTTCTCACACCCGGGGGGCAGGAAGCGGTTGCGCACGCTCGGATCGGCGTCGTACCCGCCGGTGGCCAGGACGACGGCGTCGCCGTGCGCGACCATCTCGCCGCCGTCGGGCCGGATTCCGGTCACGCCGGTCACCCGCCCGCCGTCGGTGAGCGCGCCCTGGATCCGGGTGCCGAGCAGCAGGCGCACCGCCCCCGCCTCGATGGCGTCCTCGAAGCGGCGGCCCAGCAGCCGCAGCAGCGACCTGCCGAGGTCGACCCCCCAGTACGTACGGGGCACCGAGTAGACCTCGTGCCCGTGCACGAGGCCCGGGGTGCCGGGGTCGAAGTCGAAATCGAGGCTCTCCAGCCAGTCGACCGTGTCCCCCTGCGCGCGCACCGTCCGCCAGACGAGATCCTCGTCCGCCCTGCCGTGGGAGAGCCTCATCACGTCCTCGAAGTGGCGCTCGGGGGTATCGTCGATGCCGTGCGCGGCCTGACGGCGGGTGCCCGCTCCGCTGAACTCGCCATTGGCGATGTGCAGCATGCCACCCACCTCGGACTGCTTCTCGACGACGAGCACACTCGCGCCCGCCGAGGCGGCCTCGATGGCGACGCACATCCCCGCGGCCCCGGCGCCGACGACCACGACATCGAACCGGCCGAGAGATTCCGCCGTCACGACGCCGCCCCGGCGGGTTCGCGCAACTCCACCTCCAGGCCACCGGGTCCGCGTACGAGACGCTCACCGAGGCGGACACCACCGCACGCCTCCAGCGCGGCGATCGTGGAAGCGGGGTCCTCGACGGCGAACACCACCCTGCGCAGCCCGAGCGGCCGGTCCGACAGGTCCACCGCGTCGACGCCGGTGAACGACATGATCTCCAGACGCGCGGGGGCATGGTCCGCGGAGACGAGGAAGGTCAGCCGCAGGCCCGCGCCGGGCGGCATGCCGATCAGCCGCTCGAACGGTTCGCCGCTCATCTCCCCGGCGAACAGGATGTTCAGGCCCCCACCCTCGACGAAGAAGCGCAGCGCCTGATCGTGGTCGGCGGGTACGACGACGGCCGTGTGCAACTCACCGTGGAGGCGCTCCGGATCTCCCTCCAACGCGGGGCTCGGCCGATGGCCGGCAGCCGCATGCGGCAGCGTCCACCAGACCCCGTCGCTGCCGAGCGCCACGCACTCGGTCAGGGAGGCGGAACCGTAGGGGTAGGTGACGGGCGGCAGGGACCGGCCGCCCGCGGCGTCGATCATCTGTGTCGTCCGCCCGAGGTCCCTGGAGTACATACCAAGGAGCCGGGGACCGATGTCCCAGACGCGCGGCTCGGGCGCCTCGGCCACGTCCGGGGGTGCGGGGGTGAGCCGTATCCTGCCGGTCTCGACACCTCGGACGCCGAGAAGCGCGTCCGGACCGTTCCATTCGAGGACATCAAGGTCGAACGCCCCGGTATGGAAGGCAACCGATGCCTCGACGTTCCGGCACGTGATGACAGCCTCGACGATCGCTCCAAGCGGCAAGGTGACGCCTCCACGTTCTCTTCGAGTTCCGCAAGTCGGAACGGTGTTCCACGCTAGAGCGAGGGTCTTTACGTGTCAATGAGGTTCCCGAGGCTTCCCAAACCGGGACACTCTCCCTATAGTCCAACCAGAAACGGCGTTTCTATATGCGGAACAGGGGCTTGTGTGAGTCAAGATCTTGCGGATGAACCGCTGGTCGCCTACCATGCGGTCGCGCTACAGACCGCCTGTCATGCCGTCAACCGGGCCGAGAGCACCGCGGCCGCCCGCGACCTGATCCGCGCGGCCATCGACCGGGTTCACGAACAGGTCACCGCGACACAGCGGTCCATCGGCCCGAAGCTCGCGCTCGTGGTCCTCCCCGAGTACCTCCTCACCGGCCATCCCGTCGGTGAACCGCTGCCCGAGTGGTGCGAGCGGGCGGCTCTGGCACCCGACGGCACGGAGTACGCGCGGCTGGCCGAGCTCAGCCGTGACACCGGTCTGTTCCTGTGCGTCAACGCCTACGAGCTCGACGAGCACTTCCCCGGCATCTACTTCCAGGCGTCGGTCATCCTCGATCCGCGCGGGAAGGTGGTGCTCCGCTACCGGCGGCTCAACTCGATGTACGCCGTGACCCCGCACGACCTCCTCGACGACTACCTCTCCATCTATGGCGAGGACGCGCTCTTCCCCGTGGCCAGGACCGAGATCGGCAACCTGGCGGCGATCGCCTCCGAGGAGATCCTGTTCCCCGAGGTGGCCCGCTGCCTCGCGATGCGCGGCGCGGAGGTGTTCCTGCACAGCTCCTCGGAGATCTGCAGTGGCCTGCTGTCGCCGAAGAACGTCGCCAAGCTCGCCCGCGCGGTGGAGAACGGCGCGTACGTGGTCTCCGCCAACACCGCCGGTCTGTACGGCACCGGCCTGCCCCCGGAGTCCGGCGACGGTGCCAGCCAGATCGTCGACCATCGGGGCCTCGTGATCGCGAAGGCCGGCCAGGGAGAGTCCATGGCCGCCAACGGGGAGATCGACCTGGCCGCCCTGCGCCGCGCGCGCAGGGTCCCCGAGATGATGAACCTCCTTCCCCGTCAGCGCTTCGAGCTTTATGCCCCCAGCTATGCCGGCACATCGTTCTACCCGCCCAACAGCGTGCGGCCCACTGAGATCTCACGCGCGCACTTCGGCACGACGCAGCGCGCGGTGATCGAGCGGCTGTCCGCCGACGGCGTGATCTGACGAAAGGATCGAAGTGACGAAACAGATATCCGTCCGCAATCCCCGCACCGGACTGGCGGACTACACGATCACGGCGGCGAGCGCCGACGAGGTCGCGACCGCGGCGCGCGGGCTCCGCGCCCATCAGGGCGCGTGGGCGCGGCAACCGGTCCAGGGGCGGATCGCCACCCTGCGGAGTCTCCGGGAGGTCTTCGTCGGACGGCGCACGGAGCTCGTCCGCGAGATCGAGGCCGACACCGGGCGCAGATGGGCGTCCGAGGTGGAGGTGGACGCCGTCCTGGCCGGGATCGACCGCGCGTGCCGCTACGCCGAGGAGACCTTCGCGTCCGGCGCCCCCTCCCCCACCGCCGACCCCCAGATCCGGCTCTCCGGCGACCTGGTGCCCTACCCGGTGGTCGCCGCCATCTCGCCGTGGAACTTCCCCTTCCAGCTCGCGCTCATCGACGCGGTACCCGCCCTCCTCGCGGGATCGGCCGTCCTGCTGAAGCCGAGCGAGATGACCCCCCGCTTCGTTCCGGTGCTCCTCGACTGCCTCGCCGAGGTCCCCGGCCTCGCCGACGTCTTCGCGGTGGTGCAGGGCGACGGCTCCACCGGCGCCGCGGTGATCGACGTGGCCGACGCCGTCTGCTTCACCGGCAGCGTCCAGACCGGCCGCGTGATCGCGCGGGTGGCGGCCGACCGGTTCATCCCGGCGTTCCTGGAGCTCGGCGGCAAGGACCCCGCGATCGTCACGGGGTCGGCCGACCTCGACGCCGCCTCCTCTGCGATCCTCTGGGGCTCGACCATCAACTCCGGGCACTCGTGCATGTCGATCGAGCGCGTGTACGTCGACAGTCGCGTCGCCGGCGAGTTCGTGGAGGCCCTGGTCGCCAAGGCCGAACGCGTACGGTTGGCCCACCCCGATCCCGGCGACGGGCAGGTCGGCCCGATCATCACGAGCGCGCAGGTGCAGACCATCCGCGACCAGATCGACGACGCGGTGGCGAAGGGCGCCCGGGTGCGGGCCGGCGGCTCGATCGAGATCCTCGACGGCGGAGCCTACCTGCGGCCGACGGTGCTGACCGGCGTCGACCACTCCATGCGGGTGATGCGCGAGGAGACCTTCGGGCCGGTCATCCCGGTGATGACCTTCGACGGCGAGGACGAGGCCGTCGCCCTCGCCAACGACAGTGAGTTCGGCCTCAGCGCCGCCGTCTTCGCCGCCACGGCCGAGGAGGCGATGCCGATCGCGCACCGCCTCGACGCCGGCGGGATCAGTATCAACGATGTCTGCCTCACCGGCATGGTCCCCGAGGGGGAGAAGAACTCCTTCAAGCTCTCCGGACTCGGCGCCTCTCGGATGGGGCCGCCCTCCGTGCGGCGGTTCCTGCGCAGGAGAGCCCTGCTCATCCGCGACAGCGCCGGCCCGAGACCCTGGTACTACGACGGGGCATCGGCGGAGACCGTGGAAACCATCGACAAGACGGAGAACCGATGACGATCGCCGACATCCTGCGGGACATGAGCGGTGTGTGGCAGGGCACGTACACGGTGCTCGGAGCCGACGGCACCCTGGTGGAGCGCTTCGAGAGCCGGCAGGAAGGCCGGATGGAGGGGACGGACTGGACGGAGAAGGTCGTCTACCTCCGTGAAGGCACCGAGCCGGCCGTACGGCACTACCGCGCCATCGTCGACGGCGACTCCGTGCGGTTCGTCGACGAGGAGATGTGGGGCTCGACAAGCCGGGCAGGCGACCAGGCCATCCTCTTCACCTTCGGCTGGAATCAGAAGCCCGGGGAGCGCATCGTCGAGATGTCGATGCCGACCGGCGACTACCGCACCCGCCTGTGGCAGCATTTCGAGGACGGTCGGCTCAGCCGTCTCACCGTGATCGAGGAGCGCCGCGTCCCCGGGGCCGAGCCCGAGCGCTGGTACAACCCGACCGCCTGAACACCAACCGACCAGCCGAAATCATCACAGGAGATCCACCGGTGGAACTCAGTTACGACCTCGTGGTCATCGGCGCCGGCACCGCGGGCATCCCTTGCGCAGCGGAGGCCGCACTCGGGGGCGCCACAGTACTTCTGGTGGAGAAGGACCACCAGATCGGCGGAACCATGCACGTGTCCGGCGGCCACATGGCCGCGGCAGGGACGCGGCGGCAGGCCGAGCGCGGCATCGCCGACTCTCCCGAGGCGCACCTGGCCGACATCCATCGGATCAGCGGCGGGACCGCCCGCGACGATCTCGTCCGGATCAACGTCGAGCACGCCGCCGAGACCGTCGACTGGTTGGACGACCGGGGTTTCCGGTTCGCGGCCGAGACACCGCGGATCGTCTACGGGCACGAGCCGTACGAGACCGCGCGTACCTACTACGGGACCGACGAGGCGATGTCGATCCTGGAGGTGTTCAGGGGCCTGCTGGACGAGGCGGTCGCCACCGGCCGGCTGGAACTGTGGAAGAACTCCCCGGTGATCGGCCTCACGACCGATGACGACAACCGGGTCACCCGGGTCACCGTGATACACGGCGGCCAGGACGTGGAGGTGCGGGCCCGGCAGGTGGTGCTGGCCACCGGCGGCTTCGCGGCCGAACCGGAACTGTTCCTGGAGTTGGAGGGTGCGCCGCTCGTCTCGGCGGCGCACCCGACCTCGACCGGCGACGGGATCCTGCTCGCCCAGGAACTGGGGGCGGCCGTCGCCGGGATGGGGTCGTTCCTGCCCTCGTTCGGCGGGCTGCCCCATCCGACCAGCCCGGGCAGGGCCACCTGGTCCGACCGGCAGATCCTCACCGCCACCGAACGTCCTCCTGTCGAGATCTACGTCGACAGGTCGGGCCGGCGCTGGGTCGCCGAGGACGAGCCCTCGATCGACCTCAAGGAGCGCGCGCTCACCCGCATCGAGGACATGACCTTCTGGACCGTCTTCGACGACGCGATGCTGGAGTCGACGCGCTCGACCCGGCCGCTCGTGGTCGGCTGGACGCCCGAGGACCTTCGCGCCCAGGCCAACCTGCGTCTCGGCGTCCACTCGGCCGACACGCTGGAGGAACTGGCACAGACGGCCGGAATCGACCCCGCGGGGCTCGCCTCGACGGTCACCCGGTACAACGAGGCCGTCGCCGCCGGCGTCGATTCCGACTTCGGGCGTACCCACCTGCCCATGCCACTGCTGCAGGGGCCTTTCTACGCCATCCGCAACCACGCCATCTCCCTCGTGACGTTCGCCGGACTCGACATCGACTCCGACTTCCGGGTACGGCGCACCGACGGCACCTCGATACCCAACCTCTACGCCATCGGTGAGGTGATCGGCGCGGCGGCCACCTGCGGGCAGAGCTTCTGCTCCGGCATGCTGATCACACCCGCGATCACCTTCGGCCGGCTGCTCGGCCGCCGCCTCGCCGCGGCAAAGGAGTGACCGGGCCGGGGCCCGTCAGTGCGCGAAGCGGAAACCCGCCGCCCGCAGTCTGGCGGAGCTCACCGGTACCGACGGGGTCTTGATCTCGGCACGGTAGCTCAGCTTCGGCCAGCCCTGCTCGGCGCAGATCCGGCCGAACACCTCCTCGTTGGTCGGCGGCACGGTCGCGTCCGGGACCGCGTTGAAGACCCCGGCGAGGTCATGGCTCACCACGAAGTCGAGCGCGGCGGCCGCGTCGCGGTAGTCGACGCGGTACAGCAGGGCGTCCGCCGCGAACGGCACGCTGCCGCCGAGCACCTCGTGGACGAGTCTCACCCGGGTCACGTAGTCGATGTCGCGCGGATGCCCGTACACATCGGGGATGCGCACCACCGCCCCGCGCGGCGTGGCCAGGACGGCGTCCTCGGCGGCGACGAAGTTGCGCGGCGACGCGTCCGGATCGTCGGTCGTCGGGCTCGACTCGTCCAGCGGTCGTCCGTCACCTGAGCCGTAGACGGACGTCGAACTGGTGAAGACGACTCGCGGGTGCGCGGCGGCGGCGGTCCGCGCGGTGGCGGTGAGCGTGTCCGCGTACTCGGCGATCCGGCCGTTCGCGTCAAAGGAGCGGGCGACCCGCGGGCTCACCGTCAGCACGACGGCGTCGGCGTCGCGCGTCGCGTCCCGCACCGCCGTGCTGTCGCTGCCCCTCAGGATCGCCACGTCGGCGCAGACGGCCTTGAGCTCGTCGACACGCTCGGCCGAGGTGGTGGTGCCGGTCACGTGGTGACCCGCGGAGGTCCAGCGGCGGGCCAGTTCCATGCCCACGTTGCCACAACCGATGATGACGTAACGCACAGCGCGACCTCCAAAAGGGAAACAATGTTTCACTCTGCCGTATCGGCGGGCCGCCGCCAAGCGTTCCGTGCCCCGTACCGCACGATTCCCCGCGGATCATCCGCCGGCGAACGTCCGCGAGGCCGCGGTCGGCCGGCCGGCACGCCTGCCGGGTGACTCAGGCCCGGAGGTGGTGGGATCGCGCCACGCCTCCGGCACGGCCTTCCGGTCACCTTTTCCCGTCACTCTTCGTCATCGATGTGACACCTACAGTGACGTTGAAAGGGGGCTGCATGATCGCCATCCCAGTCGTCGACGAACCGGCGACATCCTTGCTGCATCTGGATTCCAGCGCCGGCCATTTCCATGACTCGGTCAGCAGACAGCTGACCGCGTTGTTCGCCGACACCTGGCGAGAGTCGCACGGCGGCGCCGGGTACCGGTACCGGGACCTGGCCGCCGACCCGGTGCCACTGGTGACCTCCGCCTTCGTCACCCTCGGCCAGCGGGTGCAGCGACACGGCGGCGTCCCGCCGGACGAGGTGTCCGGACTGGTCGAGGGCCCGGCCGAGGAACGGGAGTGGACACTGACCCTGCCGCTGATCACAGAACTGCTGGCCACGGACACGGTGCTGATCGGTGTTCCGATGTACAACTTCTCGGTACCCGCCGCGCTGAAGGCATGGATCGACCGGGTGACCTTCCCGGGAGCGTTCACCGCCCCGGATGGCGGGGACAGCCTGCTGCGTGGCACGACGGTGGTGGTGGTCACCGCGCGAGGCGGCTGCTACCGGCCGGGCACGCCCCGGGACGGCTTCGACTTCCAGACGCCCTACCTGCGGGCGTACTTCGGTGACCTCGGGGTGGCCGAGGAGGACCTGCACTTCGTCCACGCCGAGATGACCCGCGCCGGGGACGTGCCGGGGCTGGCCCGTTTCCGGGCGCTGGCGGCGAGCTCGCTGACGGCGGCACGGGCCGCGGTGACCGAGCTGGCCGCCCGGCCTCCGGTCGGCCGGTCGGTCACCTCTGGCCGTCGCGGTTCGTCATAGGAGTGAAGAGATGGACCGCATGAGAGATTGACAAGGAGATACACCTCATGAGTGAAACCGTTATCCGTGTCGGCGGTGCGCCGGTGACCCTCATCAACGTCTTCGACGTCGACGCGTCGAAGCAGCAGGAGCTCGTCGACCTCCTGAACGAGGGAACCGAGAAGGTGATAAAGAACCGGCCGGGCTTCGTCTCGGTGAACATACTCGCCAGCGTCGACGGCACCCGGGTCGTCAACTTCGCCCAGTGGCGCAGCCAGGACGACGTCAAGGCCACCATGGCCGACCCGGAGGTCCAGTCCCTCGGGAAGAGGACGGCCGAGCTGGCGAAGCCGGCACCGCACGTGTACTCGGTGGTCTCCATCCACCATGCCTGATCTCTGAGGGCTCTCCGACCGGGGAGTCCAGAGACGAGCACGGATCGCCCCGCCGACCGGACCGGCCGGCGGGGCCGATCGCCGGATTCCATGGCCCGAGCCCGCCGCAGACCATCGACGCGCGAGGAGCACAACAGTCACCATGACCACCGCCAATACCGCTGACATCGTGATCACCGGCGCGGGGATCGGGGGGCTGACCACAGCCCTGGCCCTGCACGCCCAGGGGATCGACGCGATCGTGCTGGAGGCCGCCGGCGAGATCCGTCCGCTCGGGGTCGGGATCAACATCCAGCCCGCCGCCATCGCCGAGCTGATCGGCCTCGGGCTCGGCGACGAGCTGGCGGCGACCGGCATTCCCACCCGCGAGCACCGCTACCTCGACCACACGGGCACCACGCTGTGGGCCGAACCGCGGGGTGTCGCGGCCGGGCATCGGTTCCCGCAGTACTCGATCCATCGCGGGGAACTGCAGATGATGTTGCTGGCCGCGGTCCGCGACCGGCTCGGCTCCGGCGCGGTCCGCACCGGATCCCGCCTGCACACCTTCGAACACACCCGTGACGGCATCCGTGCCCACACCCACGACCGGGCCACCGGCGACACGATCGTATTCGAGGGCGCCGCGCTGATCGGCGCCGACGGGCTGCACTCCGCGGTCCGCTCCCGGCTCCATCCCGACCAGGCTCCGCTGTCCCCGGGCGGGGTGCACATGTGGCGTGGCCTGACCGAGCTGGACGACTTCCTCGACGGATGCACCATGATCGTGGCCAGCGACCAGCAGGCCACCCGGCTGGTCGCCTACCCGATCTCGGCACGCCACCGCGAGCGCGGCAAGGCCCTGGTCAACTGGGTCTGCCTGGTCACCGCCCCCGGAGCGGACGCGCCCGGCGATGCCGACTGGGACCGTCCCGGACGGCTCGAGGATGTGCTCCCCCACTACCTGCACTGGGACTTCGACTGGCTCGACGTCCCGGACATGCTCGCCCGGAGCGGCCAGATCCTGCACTACCCCATGGTCGACCGCGATCCGCTGGCCGGTTGGGGGAACGGCCGGGTCACCCTGCTCGGCGATGCCGCCCACCTGATGTACCCGATCGGCGCCAACGGTGCCTCGCAGGCCATCCTCGACGCGGCCTGCCTCGCAGGCGAACTCGCCCACCACGGCGACGCGGTCACCGCGCTGCGGCGCTACGAAACCGCCCGGCGCCCCGCCACCACCGCGATCATCCACGCCAACCGGGACATGGACCGCACCGAACGTGCCATGGCCCCCCGCCCCGACCAGGACAAGAGCACCGCCCTGGCGACACTCACCAGTACCTACCGCAGCACTGTCGAGCGCCGGTACTCCGCCGACGGCGACGTGAACTCACCGCTGGAATCAGGTAGGTAGCCTCGCCGGGTTCGCCAACGCCGGCATCCGCCCCAGGCGGATGCCGGCGTTGGCGTCTGTCACGCGAGCTCTGTCACCGCGATACGGCCGTCGGGCCCCGGTGTCCGGGGCCCGATGCCGGGTGCTACACCACCGTCCTCAGGACTGCGCCGGTAACGAGTCGTCGTGCAGGCTGAAGCCCTCGTAGCCGGCACCGGCCACCTCGCGCAGCTTCTGGCGGTATGCCGCGAGCCCCGCGAAGTAGAACATGACCCCTCTCCTCTTACCCGGGATGTTGCCGCCGTTGATGAAGGAGTCGACCTTCGGGAAGAGGGTGTGGCCGGCGAGTTCCTCACAGACGGCGGTCCAGGCGTCCTCCGCGCTCTTGGTCGCCTCGATCGAGGGCCTGTCGTACTTCCGCGCCGCCGCGATCAGGTCGGTGATCCACTCAACCTGGGTCTCGATCGCCGGCGGCAGGTTGCTGAAGACGGTGTTCGGACCGTAGATCATGAACAGGTTCGGGAATCCTGGGGTGGCGATGCCCAGGTAACTGCTGACCCCGTCCTGCCAGTGCTGCCGGATGGTCTCGCCGCCGCGACCCCGGATGTCCATCCGCCGGTAACTGCCGTCGACCGCGTCGAACCCGGTCGCGAAGACCAGGACGTCGAGCTCGTGCTCGACACCGTCCTCGGTGAGCAGGCCGTTCGGGGTGACCTCCTTGATCGGATTCTCCTTGAGGCTGACCAGGGAGACGTTGTCGCGGTTGAAGGTCTCGTAGTAGTCCTCGTTGCTGATCGGGCGCCTGGCGTAGTAGTCGTTCGGCGTGAGCTTGCGAGCGGTCTCCTGATCCTTCACGATCTCTCTGATCTTCGACCTGATGAACTCGGCGGCGGCCTCGTTGGCGGCCGGGTCGCTGGCGATGTCGGAGAACGTGCCCAACATGAAACGGAAGGCGTTCCCCCTGTCCCAGGCCTCCTGGAACACCCGCCGGCGCTCCTCCTCGGAGACGCTCATCGCGGGAACGTCGCTCTCCTGGAACCCGCATCCCACGTAGGAGTTCCAGACCTGCTCCCAGACCTCTTCGTAGTTGGCCCGGTACTTCGCCTTGACCTCGTCGCTGAGCGGGCCGTTGCCGGACGGGACGACGTACTGCGCCGACCTCTGGAACACCGTCAGGTGCCCGGCCGTCTTCGAGGCCGCGCAGATGAACTGGGTGCCGGTCGAGCCGGTGCCGATGACGCCGACCCGCTTGCCCTCGACCGAGAGATCCTCGGGCCAGGCACCGGTGTGGACCAGACGGCCCCGGAAGCTGTCACGTCCCTTGATGTCGGGCAGGTTGGCCGCCGACAGGACGCCCAGCGCGGTGACGAGATAGCGTGCGGTGAGGATCTCCCCGCTGTCCGTGGTCACGGTCCAGACATTGCGTGATTCGTCGAACACCGCGGATTCGACGCTCGTGTTGAGCTGAATGTCCCTGCCCAGGTCGTACTTCTCGACCACCGACTCAAGGTAGGCCCGCATGTCGGCCTGGTCGATGTAGCGGTTGTTCCCGATCGGCTCCTGGAGCGCCTCCTTGTCGAACGCGTACCGGTAGACGAGGCCCTCGCTGTCCGACTTGGCGCCCGGGTAACGATTCCAGTACCAGGTGCCGCCGACACCACCTGCCCGGTCAAAGGCCCGGGCGGCGAGGCCGAGCTCGTTGCGAAGCTTGTGGAGCATGTAGATGCCGCCGAACCCGGCCCCGATGACGATCGCGTCGAGGTCGGTCTTCCTGTCGATCACGGGTGAACTCCTTCGTGTCTGTATCCCGGGTTCATGTGGGCAACCGGATCGGTCGCGATGCCGGTCGCACGAATCTCGGTGTCTACCTGCGGCGAGCCCTCACGGCTGGAGCCTGACGGCGCTCCAGCCCGCCGGCGTCCGGTCGTAGCGCAGCCTCCGGTGCAGCCTGCTGGCGGCGGCGGACCAGAACTCGACGGTGACCGGTGCCAGGCGGTAGCCGGCGAACCTCGCCGGTCTGGGCAGGGGGGAGCCGCACGCCGACAGGCGGTCCGCCTCCAGCCGCAGCCGGGAGACGTCGTCGATGGGTTCGCTCTGCCTGGAGGCCGTTGACATGGCGTGCAGCGGCACCGGACGGGCGGCCCACAGCCGATCCGCCTCAGGCTCACTCAGCAGGACCGCGGTGCCCGAGATGATCACCTGCTGTGCGGTCTCCCGCCAGTACAGCAACCCCGAGGCCCAGCCGGTCTCGGCGAGCTCCCGCCCCTTCTGGCTGGTGCTGTGGCTGGTGAAGACCACCCCCTGGTCGGAGACGTCGACGATGCTGACCGTCCGGTTGGAGGCGCGGCCGCGACCGTCCGCGGTGGCGAGCGCAAGGGCCAGTGGCTCACGCACGCCCGCCTCGACCGCCGACGAGATCCACCGCTCTACCAGCCCCATCGGTTCGGCCGGGGGCCTGTCGTACTCCGGGAACGCCCTGTCCATCACGCCGGTCAGACTCTCGAACCTGCTGCTCATTTCTGCCTCCGGGACTCTGTCACTGACGGGTGGCCGCCGGCTCCCCGTACGCCCTCTCATCAGACGTAGATCACTCCGCGGGCGATGGTGACGCCCGATCCTCCGACCCGCACCGAGGTGACGCGGTCCGCGGCGTGGTCCGCCCAGGCCCGCATCAGGGAGGGCCGGCCCATCTCGACCCCTTGGTGGATGTCGATCCACTGGCCGAACCCGATACGCCCGTGGCGGGCGAGATGGACGGCGAGCGGACCCGCCGCCGAGCCCGTCGCCGCGTCCTCGGTCACCCCGTAGGCGGGGGAGAACATCCGGCTCCGCCAGCTCGTCCCGGAACCTGCGTAACAGTTGGTCGCCATGTCCGGGAACACGGCCAGTGCGCGGTGGTCGGGGTTGACGCGGGACAGTGCCGCCACGCTCTCCAGCTCCACGAAAACGTGCCGGGGACCGTTGGAGTAGATCTCCACGGGAAGCTCCGGGGTGGGCACGCCGAGCGCGGCGAGCAGCTCGCCGACGCGGTCGAACTCCTCCCAGGTCGGGATCGGCTGCTCCATCTGGGCGGCGACGGTCCTCCCGTCGACGCGCTCCAGGTCGAATGTGATGACTCCCATCGCCGTCTCCAGCCGGAGCCGGTCCTCCTTGAACGACTCGCCGAGCGCGATGGCCGTTCCGAGGAGCGGATGACCGGCGAAGGGAAGTTCGTTGACCGGAGTGAAGATGCGGATGTGCGCGTCGCCGCCCTGCTTCGGCGGGAGGACGAACGTGACCTCCGAGAGGTTCATCTCCCTGGCGATGCTCTGCATGCGGTCGGCCTGGAGGTCTTCGGCGTCGAAGAAGACGGCGACGGGATTGCCCCGGAGCGGCGTGTCGGTGAACGAGTCGATGACCACGTACGAGTGCGTCTCATCAGGTGCGACCTGGTGTGCCGTCATCCGCTCAGCACCCTTCCGATGAAGGAGCCGAGGATGCGCGGGCCGTTCTGGGTGAGCACGGACTCGGCGTGGAACTGGAGCGAGGAGAAACGCGGGCCGCGCAGCGCGTGCACCTCGCCCGTCTCCGGATCCCGGCAGATGTCCACCGCGCCGACGCCGTCGATCTCGCTCCTGTCCTGGTCCGACCGGGCCGCGAAGGTGTTGTAGAACCCCACCCGCTGCCGGTCGCCGAAGAGGTCGATCTCCCGCTGTACGCCCTGGTTGGGAGCGTTCCGGCGGCGCAGGTCGAACCCGAGCCGGGTGCTGAGGACCTGGTGGCTCAGGCAGACGGCCAGGAACGGGCGGCGTTCGGCCAGCAGGGCGTCCACGGCCGACCGCAGGTAGGCGATCTTGGGATGCTGGGAGTGGCGGGGGTCGCCGGGACCCGGCCCCAGTACGACGAGGTCGTACCCGTCGAAGGGAGGGATCTCGTCGTGGCGGCGTACCGTCACCGACATGTCCATGGCGCGCAGCTGGTGATCGAGCATCGAGGTGAAGGTGTCCTCGGCGTCGACGATCAGTGTCCGGCACCCTGCCAGCTCCGGGAACGACGCCGCCCGCTCGGCGTCGGCCCCCAGCCAGAAGCCGGCGATGGTCGCGTTGCGCTGTTCCAGCGCGTCACGCACGTCGGGGTGCGCCCCAAGCCTGGCGGAGTCGGGGGTCTCCAGCGCCGCGAGCAGCCCGGCCGCCTTGGCTCGGGTCTCCGCGACCTCCGACATCGGATCGGAGTGGCGGACGAGCGTGGCGCCGACACCGATGTGTACCCTGCCCGCTCCGTCGATGTCGGCGGTTCGGATCAGAATGGAGGAGTCGAGGGTCCGGCCGCCGGACGCGTCACGTCCGATGAGGGCGACGATCCCGCTGTAGTAGCCGCGGCCCTGCGGCTCGTGCCTTTCGATGACCCGGCAGGCGTTCTCCAGCGGGCTTCCGGTGACGGTCGGGGCGAACATCGTCTCGCGGAGGATGTCGCGGACGTCCCAGTCGCTGTCGCCCTCGATGAAGTACTCGGTGTGCGCGAGCCGCGCCATCTCCTTGAGCCTCGGGCCCACCACCCGTACACCGGGCCGGCAGATCCGCGTCATCATCTTGAGCTCCTCGTCCACGACCATGTAGAGCTCGTCGGACTCCTTCCGGTCGGCGAGGAAGTTCATGACCTCGGGCAGCGTGGGGCCGGACCTCGGGTAGCAGTAGGTGCCGCTGATGGGGTTCATCGTGGCGACACCGTCGTACAGGGTGACGTGCCGCTCCGGGGTGGCACCCACGAACGTCCGCTCTCCGGTGTGGACGATGAAGGTCCAGTACGCGCCCGATTCGACTTCGAGCAGCCTCCGGAAGAAGGCCAGGGCGCTGTGCGGCGTGTAGTCGCCGATGTCGGCGACAAAGGACCGCTTGATGACGAAGTTCGCGCCCTCCCCCTCGCCGATCGCCTCCTTGACCACTCTGCGGACGGTCTCGGCGTAGTCGTCGTCGGCCACGTCGAAGTGCCCGCCGGACACGGTGACGGAGACATCGGGGATCTGGGCCAGCGCCTTGGCGACGGGCACCGTCCGCTGCCCGGTCACGGTCATCGTGAACAACGGGGCGTCGTCGTCGACGCACACGAAGCCGCGTTCGCGGATCTGCCGGTACGGGATGATCGCCAGCACGTCGTGGCCGGCGGTTCCCCCGGCCTCCCCCGCTCGGGGAAGGAGGATGTCGGCCAGCTTGGCGACCTGGGCGACCTCGCCGACCAGGACGTCCAGCAGTGCCGGACCGTTCGCCTCGGGGCGGTGGAGCAACGCGAAGGCGGGCGGCCGGGGCGCCAGCACCAGGTCGAGCAGATCATCGCCGATCGCACCCGGTCCGGTCACGAGAACACCTCCTTCGCGGTGAGGACGACCGCGCAGCGTTCGGCCGCGTACTCGAGGGTCATCCGGTGGTACTCGGCGGTGAAATCGGCGACGGCATCGGCGACCAGGAAGGTCTGGAGATCGTTGGTGAACGCGTCGATCGCCGTCATCAGCACTCCGACGTGCGCGTACACCCCGCAAACGATCAACTGGTCGCGACCGCCCTCCCGGATGCGCTCCAGCAGGTCGGACCGGAAGAACGCGCTGTATCGCAGCTTGTTGAACATCCAGTCGCCGGGCGAGGGGGCCAGCTCGTCGACCACCAGCTGGTCGGCGGGGGCTCTGCGCATGCCCGGTCCCCAGAAGTCCTTGAGCAGACCTCGTTGCTCCTCGCTCATGTCGCCGGGCTGGGCCGTGTAGCCCACCGGCACGCCGAGCGCGACACTGCGATCGCGCAGCAGTGCGATGTTGCGGACGAGTCCGTCCCGTACCGAGCTGGGGAAAGGTTTGAGGAAGTAGCGCTGCATGTCGTGGATGAGAAGGACCGCGCGGGCGGGATCGGGAACCCACTGGGCGGTGCTGGGGGGCAGGTCGCCTGCCGTCGGAATCAGATAGGGCTCAATAGGCGGTATACCAGGCATGATCGTCCTTTCTCATCGGATCGTTCACGTCAGTCGCCCCAGGCCGAGATCACCGAGACCGCCTGCCAGAGGGTGAGCCTCGGATCGCAGAAGCTCGTGTACCGCTCCCCCACCCGGCCGAAGTCGGCCTCGTCGGTGACGCACTCGGTGACGTCGTCGGGGGTGGTCTCCAGGTGCAGGCCGCCGGCGACGGCGCCGGCGGCCTCGACCGCGCCCACGAACTCGCGGACCTCCCGCATGAGCGTCCCCACCACGCGGGTCTTGCGTCCGTCCGGGGTGACGACCGTGTTGGCGTGCATGGGGTCGCACAGCCAGATGACCGGATGCCCCGCGGCGCGAACGGCCTCGACGAGCGATGGCAGCCGGTGGGCGACCAGGTCGGCGCCCATCCTGGCGATCAGGGTCAGCCGGCCGGGCTCGCGTTCTGGATCGAGCCGCTCGCACAGGGCGAGCAACTCGTCCTGGGTCATCTTCGGGCCCACCTTGCAGGACACCGGGTTGGCCACCTCCGCGAGCATGGCGACGTGCGAGCCGTCCACCTGCCGGGTCCGCTCACCGATCCACGGCCAGTGTGTGGAACCGAGGATCAGCGTCCCCGCCGCGTCCCGGCGGAGCATCGGGACCTCGTAGTCCAGGAGCAGCACCTCGTGGCTGGTCCACACGGGCGGGTCGATCTCGGGACGGCGATACGAACCACGCCAGCCCAGGTGTTCCATGATGTCGCTCGCCGCCATGTATCCCGTGAGGATACGGAGCGGATCGGGGCGTCTGCTCTCGGGCGTCGGCTCCGGGCCGTTCACCAGGTGCCCCCGGAAGACCGGTAGGGTGAGATCGCCGACCTGTTCCGTGGGGTTGGACCGCGGCTTGGCGAACTGGCCGCCGATACGCCCGACCCGGAGCACCGGCTTGTGCGTGACCATCTTGAGCGCGCCGGCCAGCACGTCCAGCGTGGCGCACTTGCGGGTGACGTGCTCCCGTGTGCACTCCTCCGGATTCTCGGCGCAGTCCCCCGCCTGCAGGATCAGCGCCCCGCCCGCCACGACGTCGGCGAGAAGAGCGCGCAGACCGCGCACATCCTCCGCCCTGACGAGCGAGGGGCGGGATGCCAACGCCTCACCGACGCGCTGTACCTGCGAGACATCGCTCCACTCGGGCTGTTGTAACGCCGTGCTCAGCCTGATATCGGGCATGACGAGGTCACCAATCTCCATCGGTTGAAGGCGCCCTGCGCGCCGGGATCGTCCTTGACTCGGTGGGGGATGTCCAGAGATGGTCGCCTGGCTGGTGGGCTGACCATGAATCCTGATCGGCTCCCGACGACCGTGGGTCGTCGAGGTCGCTGGATGTGAGCGGTCGCCGTTAAGTGGGAATCCCCTCACGCTTGACCTCGGGAACCGGGATGCCCAGCGCGCGCAACTGCTCGAACGGGTTCATGAACTCCCGCTGCTGCCTGATCTTTCCGTTCTCCAGCAGGAACGAGTGCAGGAAGTGGTTCTCGTATCGCCCTTCGGGGTAACCGGGGAAACGGATTGCCCCGGCGCCGTCACACTCGACCCAGAAGAAGTTCGGATCCTGAGTTTCGAAGATCTCGATGTTGAGCCAGGCCCAGTCGGGAAAGCACTTCAATGACCAGACCGCGTGCTCCCCGAGCCGGTCGCGGCCGTGAATGGCGATCGGCTGTCCGGTGTCATTGGTCCACAGGCCGCCGACGCCGTCCTCGGTAAAAAGCAGGTGCCGCCGAAGGCGGTCCTGCCCCCGGGTGTTCATGTACATTTCAACCGTCGCCCGGTTGATCTTCCGAAGCTCTACTTCCGCGTCGTTTCCCGGGAAATGAGAACTGTCCGACATGACAAACCCTCCGATGATTGTCGTCTTCGCAGACGTTATTTCAGCACCCCGGCGAACGGAAGGGTGTACAACTTCGGCTGCCTGAACAATTGGCGGTCAGCCGGCTTTCTCCGACTTCCTCGACACCACGCTGGCCAGCTTTTGCCAATCCTCACAGCGCTTGAGCACGACGGCGCGGATGAGCGGCACGCAATGGATGGGGACCGCCTCGGCGAGCTCCTCCCACTGGGATTGCTCCATCTCGGTGAGCAGGAGCATTCGCAGCAGCGTCCGCCCGGACTCCGTCGCCCGCAGGGACGGGTCCCGGACGAGCTTCCGCACCACCGACACGGTCTCGACCGCGGCGGGTTTCACCTCCTCCCTCGGCGACCTCGTCTCGTTCCGGGGTGGGGTGGCGGCGGCCGCGCCCCCCTCCGAACCGCGCAGCCGCTCCGGGATCGGGTTCTGACCGTGGTGGAGGCGTTGACGAACGTCCCGAACCGTTCCCACCGAGAGGCCGGTCTTCCTCGACAGCTCACGCAGCGAGATCTCGGGGTTGGTCGCCATCAGGGCCGCGGCGTTGTAACGTCCCTCGACGCTGCTGACCGGCCGGGCCCTTCCGTCCTGCCCGAGGCGGCTGTCCAGATGCGAGGCCGCCTCACCCGCCCGGCTGCGAACCTTGCCCACGGTCTTGGGACTCAGTCCCGTACGCTCCGCGATGGCACGATCCGACCAGCGCGGGTGGGAGCCGATGATGCGCTGGGCGGCGGCCTTGCGCTCATCCAAGGTCAGCGGCAGGCCGTGCCTGACATTGAGCTGTACGGAAAGGATGAACGCATCCGCCTCGCTTCCGTCAAAGAAATGAACTGTGATCTCCGTCACACCTTTCATTTCGGCGACGCGTAACCGGTGCGCACCATCGATCACACGCATGGTCGGACGGTGCACAAAGATCGGTTCCGCACTGTTTTCGGTCTCCGCGAGACGGCGAATATGCGCAGGGTCTTCCGCTTGTTTGCGAGGCAAAAGCGAGGGCATGAGATCGCCTATGGCGACGACCCCTTTCGGCAGATCACAGAGCGGGTCCGACACCTCGGGAAGATGGTCCCTGCCATTCCGATCGGTGTCGGCTGCGATGTGAAGTGTCACGGTGATACCTTCCTTCATGAAGGAGTGACGGTAAGGTGAATTCTTCGCAAGAAGCACACCTAGGCACCAACCTGGTTGTCAACACCCTAATTCCAGAGAAAAGCAGCCCTTTTGGGACAGGAACAAACGAACAAAAGCGGGCCTGCGCAACAGCGCACCCGGCCGGACGGCAAGCCTCTTCGTCGAGGCTCAGCGGATCGGTGACAGGTGTGGCGACCAGCGCTTTCGCGGATCTATGAAGTTGACGATGAGCATCGGGGCGGATCGGGCAAGGTGCTATACGAGTTGGTGACCGGTGTCACGTCCTGGCCGACCGGTGGCGGTCGAGCGACCGGCTCCTGCCGGCGGGAGCTCTGCAGGACATCTCTCCACCGCGGCCTCGAACAGCTTGACGCGGTCGTGAACCCACCGGCGGACCTCGATGGCAACGGCGTCGGTGGCGATCCGCTCGTCGCGACGCCGTCCCAGCGGCGTTTCCGACCGCACGTTGCCGCACAACCACTCGGCCTCTTCCCACGAACACCCCGTCGTAGGGCTCACGACCATCACCTCGAAGCCTCTCGGTCCGGACAACGAGACCCGTGGCGGCCGACGGATGTTCATCCAGGACCGGTAAAGTGAGCGGTGCGAGGGTGAGCGATCCAATCGATCTCGCGCCGTCCGTCTCGTCACTTTCATATGACGAAATGCGACGACGAAAGGTGACCGATGAACGATCAGGCCGTTTTGGTGGAGCACTTCAGCAGGTCCCGCGACCATCTGCGGGCCGTGGCGTACCGCATGCTCGGATCAGTGGACGAGGCGGACGACGCCGTACAGGAGGCCTGGCTGCGAGCCCACCGCGTCGGTGCGGACGCCGTCGTCAACGTGACCGGATGGCTGACCACGATCGTCGGCCGCGTCTGTCTCGACATGTTGCGCTCACGCCGGCGCCGGAACGAGGAGTTCACCGAAACAACCGAACTGGAGCTGCTGAGCGGCCGCAGTGAGGCCACCGATCCGGAGACGGAAGCGGTGCTGGCCGACTCCGTCGGGCTCGCTCTGCTCGTGGTCCTCGACCGGCTCGGACCGGCCGAGCGCATCGCCTTCGTGCTGCACGACCTGTTCGCCGTACCGTTCGACGAGATCGCCGAGATCGTCGAGCGGTCGCCGTCAACCACGAAGAAGCTGGCCAGCCGAGCCCGCCACCGGGTGCACGGTGCCGCCTCCGTTCCCACCGCCGACCTCGGCCTGCAGTGGAAGGTCGTGGACGCCTTCCTCGCCGCGTCACGCGCCGGCGACCTGGACGCCCTCCTCGGCGTGCTGGCTCCCGACGTCATCAGGCGAGCGGACCTCACCGCGCTGCGCGGAGACGGGCGCACCGAGGTGCGCGGCGCCCGCGCCGTCGCCAAGGAGACGCTCACCAACTCCGGCCTGGCGCACTTCGCCCGGCCCGCTCTCGTCAACGGCGTCATCGGAGCCGTCGTCGCACCACGCGGGCAGCTGACGCTCGTCCTCGAAGTGGTGATCGACGACGGCCAGATCACCGCGATCAACGTCGTCGGCGACCCGGCCCGGCTGCGCCGCTTCCATCTGGCCGTCGCCGAACCCACCTCCGTTCTTCTTGCACACGATTGAATTCCCGTCACCGGTTCACGCACTATCCTCTCTGCGGCTTCGACGACCGTTGAGAGGGAAGCCAATGATCATCAATCCCCGGCTCACCGTGCTGTACGTCAGCGACCAGAGCAGGACCCTGGAGTTCCTCACCGAGACGCTCGGCTTCGAACTGGCGGCCGACGTTCCCTACGGTGACGATCGGCGCTGGGTCGAGGTCCGTCCACCGGGCGCGCAGACCTGCGTGGCGCTCGCCGCCGTCGAACCGGCCGTCCTGGAGACGCTCCGCGCGCAGGCCGGACGGATGACGCACGGCTGGTTCGACTGCGACGATCTCGACGCCACCTGCGCCGACCTGCGCACTCGGGGCGTCGAGATCGTCGTGGAGCCGCAGGCCACCTCCTGGCGGGACGGCGGCCGATGGGCACAGATCGCCGGTCACGACGGCAACCTCTACGGACTGACCGAACACGGCCGCTGACAGCCGGGCGGCATCGGGCGTCCTCGACCGCCCGGCCGCGCAACTGAGCGCTTTCTTCAGTTGCACACCTGCGCGGCCGGGCTCGGACGGGCACCGTCCAAGCCAGTGGACTAGTGCTTCAGCGGACTGCCGTCCCCGGACTCGATGGCGGCGTGACCATTCTGTTCCTCGTCGAGAGGCACCTTCTCTCCTCCGTACGCCGCGGACATCCGGGCTCTCAGCCTGCCCACGGAGCCGCGCATGCCTTTGGGCGGGATGCCCGCACCGTCGTGGACCGACAGCGTCGGCACTGCCTCCTTGCCGCGCAGGTGCGCCTCGGCCTCCTCCGACGGCGGCGCGTGGACCTCGATGAACCTGCCGTCCGGCAGACGCCTGATCACACCGGACGCCACACCGTGCCCGATGATGGCCGCGTCGGAACGCTGCAGTCCCAGGCAGATGCGGTAGGTGATGATGTACGCGAGTACCGGCCCGACGATCACCAGGACGCGACCGGCGTAGGTGGTGGTGTTCAGGCTGATGTGGAAGGTGGACGCGATCTCGTCGTTGGACGCCAGCAGCCACAGCACGCCGTAGAACACGACGACCGACATGCCGATCGAGGTGCGGTGGGGGTTGTTACGAGGGCGGTCCACGATGTGGTGCTCGCGGTTGTCACCGGTGATCCACCGTTCGGCGAACGGGTAGAGCATCATCCCGGTGATGATGAGGCCCAGCGGCACCAGCGCCGGGATGGTCACACTCAGCGGCAGCGTGCCCGCCTGGTCGGCGCCGAAGAGGTTGATCTCCCATGCGGGCATCAGCCGCAGCGCGCCTTCCAGAAAGGCCATGTAGAAGTCGGGCTGAGAACCGGCCGAGATGTCCGACGGGCTGTACGGGCCGAAGAGCCAGATCGGGTTGATCTGGGCGAAGGTCCCCAACCCCGCCAGCACCGCGAAGGTGAACAGGAAGTACGACCCGGCCTTGAACATGAAGGCCGGGTAGAACGGCGCGCCCATCACGTTCTGGTTGGTGCGGCCCTTCCCCGGCATCTGGGTGTGCTTCTGCACCCACATCAGCACCATGTGCGCCGAGACCAGCGCCAGGATGATGCCCGGAAGCAGCAGGATGTGGATGGAGTAGAAGCGGGAGATGACATCCTCCCCCGGATACTCCCCGCCGAACAGGAAGAACCTCAGATAGGTCCCGATCACCGGCAGCGAGATGATCGCCCCCTCGGTGACCCGCATGCCCGCGCCGGACAGCAGGTCGTCGGGTAGCGAGTAGCCGGTCAGCCCTTCGAAGAGCGCCACCGTGAGCAGCAGCACTCCGATGATCCAGTTGAACTCGCGCGGCTTGCGGTAGGCGCCGGTGAAGAACACCCGCAACGCGTGGATCATCATGCCTGCTATGAACAGCAGGGCCGCCCAGTGGTGGACCTGCCTGATGAGCAGGCCGCCGCGTACCTCGAAACTGATCTCCAGTGCCGAGGCGTAGGCCTCGGACATCCCCACGCCCCTCAGCGGGGCGTAGACACCGTCGTAGATCACATGGCTCATGCTCGGTTTGAAGAAGAACGTCAGGAACATTCCGGTGAGCAGCAGGATGACGAACGAGTAGAGCGCGATCTCGCCAAGCAAAAACGACCAGTGGTCGGGGAATATCTTCCGCATGTTGCGTCTGACGAAGTTGCCCGCCCCGACACGGTCGTCGAGAAAACTCGACGGGCCGGCGATGGCCTTGGGAACCCTCTTCAGTTCGGTGCTCATTCCGTACCTCCCTTCTGCCTGACCTCGGCCTCACCGCGCTCCCAGTAACCGGGGCCGACGGGCACCGAGAGGTCGTCCTCGGCGATGAGACAGCCCTCGGCGTCGACAGCGATCGGCAACCGCGGAAGCGGCCGGGCGGCCGGGCCGAGGACGACCTTGGCGCCACTCACCTTCGCGCCTCGCGAGAAGGTGTCGGCGACCTTCTCGCTGGCGGCAAAGCCGTCCCCACCGGTCGCGAGCACCACGTCAACATGCCTGCTCACCTGGGAAAACCTGCCGTTGACCGTCCCGGCCAACTTGCCTTGCAAAGACATCCGTGCCTTCACCAGCTCTCAGAAGGGGGCATCTCTCTCTAAGAAAGACGCTCGCCGCCACCGGAACGTGACATGCGCCCACGCGCCCTCTCGCACCGCGGGCGATGTCACGTCGCCGCTCCGCGGTGCGTCTTACTTGGTAACCGAGCTTGAATCCGAGCACCGCGTCCGTACGGCATAACGGGGTGAATCCTCTTGGTCTCCGTTCCAGACGACTCCTACATCGATCCCAGTGCCTGGCGGATCCCCATGGACGCCATCGGGGGGACGCTGTCGATGAACACGTCGAAAGGTCCGCGGCTCCTTTACGAGCTGCCCTGTTTCCACGGCTCCTTCTATCTGCGCCCGAGCGGAGTACTGGCGGGATTCACGCTGCAACTACCGCTGCCGTCCTGCCCTGCGTGGCTGCGCGGTGACGAGGCGCCGGTACTGTTCTGGGAATCGGTGGACCTCGTGACCGACGCGTCCTCGAACGGGGTCGACGGGCAGGCACGGCTGCGGCTCGGCCGGCAGGAGGCCTTCACGACCGTGTCCGGTCTGTGCACCGAGATCCCCGTCGGCCGCTCGGGCCGCTCCTATCTGAAGATCATATTGGAGACGGTGTTCTCCTCCCTGATTCTGCGCTGGCCTGCCGAGGCGCAGAAGCGGCTGCGCCCGGCGACGCTCAAGCTGTTCGGCGAGATCCGTCCCGCCGAGGTCATCCCGGGCTCGGTTCCGGACCAGCCGCGCTGAGAAGGCGGAACTGCGGAACGTGTTCCTCCGGCGGGTCCGCGACGCTGCCCGCGTCTCGCACCGCACAGCGGACCACGGTGTCCCACCGCGCGGGACCGCACGGGTTCGTCACCGGCTCCGAAGAGATCCGCCTCTCCAGGGTCCGGTCACCGCTCCCCTTCGACACCCCCCAGCTTGTCCTGGTTGGCGATGATCCAGATCTGCGTGATGCGGTCGGTGACCGGATCCAGATCGACCACGACGACGGCGATCGTCTCACCTGCGGCGACGATGAGCGCGGCGGGACCTCCGTTGACGTCCACGATGGATCCGCCGCCGACGCCGCGTTCGCCCGGCGACGCCCCGGCCGACGGCCGCACCACCTTCTGGATGCCATGGATCAGCAGGCGACTGACCTTCTGTGCCCCCCGTACCGAGGTCCGGGGCACGCCGCGCAGGCCGTTCCCGTCGCTCCACAGCGTGACCTCGGGGGCGAGCAGGTCGAGCAGCCCGTCAATGTCGCCGCCCAGGCACGCGGCCAGGAAGCGCTCGGTGACCTGCATGCGGACCTTGCGGTCGTAGCGGAACCGGGGCTGTCGCTCACGCACGTGCGCGCGAGCACGGCGGGCGATCTGCCGGACCGCGGGCTCGGAACGATTGAGCACGGCCCCGATGTCGGCGAAGGAGAACTCGAACGCCTCGCGCAGCACGAAGACGACTCGCTCCAGCGGGGAGAGGGTCTCCAACACCACCAGCATGGCCATGGAAACCGAGTCGGCCGTCTCGGCGCCCTCTCCGATCTCCGGCCCGGTCGGCAGCGGTTCGGGCAGCCACGGTCCCACGTAGGCCTCCCGGCTGGCCTTGGCCCGTCGCAACCGATCGAGAGCGAGCCGGGTCGAGACCTGAATGAGGAAGGACTGTGGATCGCTGACCCGGGAGTGGTCGACGCGGCTCCATCGCAGCCATGACTCCTGAACGACGTCCTCGGCGTCGGCCACGCTGCCCAGCACCCGGTATGCCACTTTGAACAGCAGCTTCCGGTTCTTCTCGAAGTCTGCGACCGACCTGGCATCCGCATCAGTCACTGCGGCTTTACCCTCCTCGTTGTCGGGTTCCCCTACTCATGTAGACGCCCCGGACGTTCGAGAAGTGACATATTCCGCCGACTCCACCACCCGCACCGGTGGTGGCCGCCTTTACCACCGCACGCCAGGCGTCCACTGTCGAACGCGCCGACCGGAATTCCGGTTAGGCCGGCACCGTTGACCGGCACACTTCGGCCTGGCCGCAGCCGTCCCTCCGGAAGGTGCTGCAGGGCAAGAATGAAAAACATTCCACAAGCGAACCCTCTAGCCATTCATCATTCACTTCTCGTACCACAACACAACCCGCGAACAGTATGTAACAGTCTTTTTCGGACATCGATCCAAGCCGATGGCCGGGGCGCCCGGGAGCTGGAGATTGTCACGCAACGTGATTGAGGATTACGGCCCGCCAAGTCATCGTGCGGGCTACGGTTCTCCGCGCAACATTAACGGCGGCAAACTGGTATGAAGTGCGGTGTGGATCTCGATGAAGCACAGCGGTTCGCCGAGGAGTGGGCCGCGGACTGGAACTCTCATGACCTTGACCGGATTACCGGACGTTATTCCGATGACGTGGTGTTCCGGTCACCGCTGGCCGCGCGGATCATCGAAGGGTCGGAAGGTGTCGTGCGCGGTATCGAGGCGTTGCGGGCCTACTGGGCCGAGGGCTTGCGCCGCAACCCCGACCTGCGATTCGAGGTCATCGGGGTATGTTGCGGCATCGACACCGTCGTGATCAACTATCAGAATCAGACAGGTCAGCTGTCCGCCGAAGTCCTGATCTTCCGCGACGGCTTGGTCGTCTCCGGTATGGGCACCCACGGCCCCCGGCCGATCTGATCAAGTTGGCCGGCGGAGGCGTCGCACGTTCAACCGTGCACAGCTCCGCATTTCGGCGACCACGCCGCGACACCCGGGGCCCCGGCGTTCCGGTTCACACCTAGGCTCGGGTCGCAGCGCGGGGCCGTTGACCAGGTAGGACAGGTCGATGCGGTCACGCCCGCCACAGGAGCCAAACGGGTTGGGGCGAGAACTCGCCGAGGCCCTGTCATCGTGCTGCGCCGTCTTCGTCCGGCAGCGCGTCCACCTGGCGAACTCGCCGGGTGGACGCGCCAGACCCGCCATGAGTGGTGTCGGTCGCCTTACTCGAAGAGGGACGGGTCTCCGGTGCCCCGGCGGAGGATCTCCGGCTCGCCCTGCGAGAGGTCGACGACCGTCGTCGGGGTGGCGCCGCACTCGCCGGAGTCGATGACGGCGTCCACCGCGTGATCGAGCCTCTCCTTGATCTCCCAGCCCTGCGTCAGGGGCTCGGTCTCATCGGGCAGCAGCAGGGTGCTCGACAACAGCGGTTCGCCGAGTTCGGCCAGCAGCGCCTGCGTGACGACGTGGTCGGGGATCCGGACGCCGACCGTCTTCTTCCGGGGGTGCAGCAAGCGCCGCGGCACCTCCTTGGTCGCGGGCAGGATGAACGTGTATCCGCCGGGGGTCGCCGCCTTGACCGAGCGGAACAGCGCATTGCTCATATGCACGAACTGGCCGAACTGGGCGAAATCCCTACAGACCAGGGTGAAGTGATGGTCACTGCCCAGGTGGCGGATCTCCCTGATCCGATCGACGCCCTCCTTGTTGCCAAGGCGGCACCCCAGCGCGTAGCACGAGTCCGTCGGATACGCGATCAGCCCGTCCGCACGCAGAAGCTCGACCACCTGGCCGATCAGCCGGGGCTGCGGATCTTCCGGATGCATATCAAGGTATTTCGTCACATCTTGAAGCTTAGAAGCGGACACTCCATTACATGACATGCGGGCTGCCCGCCGGGTCTG
Source organism: Streptosporangium amethystogenes (assembly GCF_000721075.1). GTDB lineage: Bacteria > Actinomycetota > Actinomycetes > Streptosporangiales > Streptosporangiaceae > Streptosporangium > Streptosporangium amethystogenes. The sequence continues at coordinate 702,745 of NZ_JOEQ01000005.1, read as the reverse complement.
CGGTGGTGCTGACCTCCGGCGCCCAGTCGTACCAGCGGTGGGCGCATCCGTCTCCGGGCCGGCCCCCGTTGGCACGATCACAAACTAGATCTTGATCCAGTAGCGCCGTGCGGGACCGTATTCGGTGTCCTGTACGCCTTCGAGGCCGCCCCCGTTGTGCTCGATCGTCTTCACCGAGGCGAGGTTGTCGACTTCACAGACGATCAGCACCCGGTCCAGACCGAGCGCCCGTGCCTCGTCGAGCATCCGGCCCAGTGCCCAGGCGGCCAGTCCACGCTGACGCGAAGACGGCCGGATACCGTACCCGATGTGGCCAAACTGCAGCACGTAGTCGTTGAGCCCGTGCCGCAGCGTGATCCCGCCATGTACCCGATCGCCCTCGACGATCCACCGATACACGCAACTCGTTCGGCCGGCCTCCAGCGGCTTCGCTGGATCGAACCCCTCAGCCAGCCGCGCCACCCAGGCCGCGAATCCGTCTGGCGAGTCGACCTCGTCGGACGGCCCCAGCCCGAATCCGTCCTCGTGGAGGCCGGGCCCCCACTCGTGATGCGCCTCAAGCCAGGCGGAGTGCAAGCGCGTGGTGGGCGCGATCAGTTCGGGCATATGGCGACGATACTCATCCAGATCGCTACGATCTACGGCTGAAGTGTTGGGGGCAGGCCGATCGCTGGCTCCAGAGTTTGGTGACGCCGCCGGTGACATCGCACCCCACCCCACCCCATCGGCGCACTTCAGACAGTGTCCAAACACCGCGAGATCCCATCAGGTCGCCCTCAGGAGACCGCTATGCTCTCCAGGAGCCGGGCGAGGAGATCGGAAAGCCGCTCGCGCTCGTCGTCCGAGAGGCCGTGGAGGAGCGTTCCCAGCCCTTGGAGATGGTCCTCGACGCTCCGTTCGAGCAGTTCGCGGCCCGCGTTGGTCAACCCCACACGGACGCTGCGGCCGTCGGCCGGGTCGGGAGAGCGGGTCAGCAGCCCGGCCGCCTGCAGCCGGTCGAGACGGTTGGTGGTGGCGGCCGGCGAGAGGAGTAGCGCCCCGGCCAGTGCGCCCGCCGACAACTCCTCTCCGCCCCGGTACAGCGTCGCGAGCACGTCGAACTCGCCCCTGCTGAGCCCGTGCGGTCGCAGGGTCGCCGCGATGGCGGCGTTGGCCAGCGTGTCCGCCCTGGTCAACCGGCCGAAGAGGGCCATGGGGCGAGGGTCGACATCGGGCCGCCTGGCGGCCCATTCCTCGATCATCTGGCGTACGGGGAGGTCTGGATCGGTCACTCGCTTATTTTGACATCGAAACAGTATCGTGCAACTATTTTCATGTCGAAACAAATTAAGGAGGATCGCATGTCCGCTCAGCGCAACGCCCAGACCGTGAGGGACTTCTACGAGGCGCTCGACAAGGGGGACCTGGACGGCGCGATGGCGCTCCTGACCGACGACTCGGTGCTGCACGTCCCCGGCCGGAGCACGAACACCGGCACCTACGAGGGCCGGGAGGCCGTGATCGGCTTCGTGGTCAAGGCGGCCACGCTCAGCCAGGGAACACTGCGGATCGATGTCCACCGGGTGCTGGCCGACGACAAGGCGGCCGTCGCGCTCGCCACGTACACAGCGACCCGGTCCGACCGATCGGTTCCGCTGGAGAACAACCTGGCCCACGTCATCACGATGCGCGACGGCAAGATCGCCGAGTCGTGGCTGCACAGCCGGGACCAGTACGAGGTCGACGCCTTCTGGGGCGAGTGACCTCTCCCGCGATTCTCAGACCCTTCAGGCTTGGCTCCGCACGCCTCCGCCTTCGGTTCAGGCGGGGGGCGGGTAGAGATCGAAGCCGTACAAGCCCTGGTCTCCCCCGGCGGCCAGGCCGAAGCCGTTGGGGAACCAGGCCAGGCAGTTGAGGCCGGCGTCGACCCTGGCTCCGGCGCCCGCCGACTCTCCGTACCTGTCCCACAGCCGGATGGTTCCGTCGTCCGAGCAGGTGGCGAGCAGGTTGCTGTCCGGGGAGATGGCCACGCCGCGGATCCTTCCCGAGTGCGCGGGCAGCGTCGCCCGATCCCTGCCACCGGCCGACCAGACGCGCGCGGTGCCGTCCTCGAAGCAGGCGGCCAGCCAGGTGCCGTCGGGGGCGATCACCACCTGCCGGGCCGCTCCCGGACATCCCTTGAGCGAGGCCCGCGCCTTTCCGTCGGCTCCCCACAGGCCCGCCGTTCCGTTGACCGAGACGATGGCGAACCACCTGCCGTTGGGGGCGACGGTGATCTCGCCTATGGCCTCCACCCTGCTTCTCAGGGTGGCGTACCTGCTGCCGTCCGGTTTCCAGAGTTGGATTTTTCCGTAGATGGACAGGGTCGCGAGCCAGGCGCCGTCCGGTGAGATGAGGATGTGCGCGGTCGCCCGGATGTTCGCGACCAGCACCGCCCGCTCGGTGCCGTCGGCCCACCAGATACGCGCGGTGCCGTCCTCGGAGCAGGTGGCCAGCCAGGTGCTGTCGGGGGCGATCACCACCTCGCGTACCGGCCCGGTGTGACCGGTCAGCACCGCCCTCCTGCTGCCGCCCGCACCCCAGAGCCGTACGGTCCTGTCGGCCGACCAGGTGGCCAGCCAGGTGCTGTCGGGGGCGATCGCCACTCCCCGCACACGCCCGGTGTGCCCCGTCGGAATGGCCCTCCTGCGGCCACCGGCTCCGCGTATCCGGATCATGTGATCACCGGACCAGACGGCCAGCCACGTCTTGTCCGGCGAGACCGCGCCGTAGTGACTGGTCTCGATGGGAACGGTGAGGGTCGCTCCTTCTATCCTGTCCTCGTTCCAGAGCTTCACCGAGCCGTCACCGGAGTGGGTGGCGATCCAGTTTCCCTCGGGGGAGATGGTCACCTCGTGCACCATCCCGGTCCGGCCCCTGCGGCTCTGCCGCCCAGAGCGCTCCGACTGCCAGATCCGGATCTCCCCGTCCTGCGAGCAGACGGCCAGCCAGCTGCTGTCAGGAGCGATCACCACCTGACGCACCACCCCGGCATGCCCGGACAGAGCCGCCCGTTCGCTGCCGTCAGACTCCCACAGCCGCACGCTCTGCTCTCCGGAGAGGGTCGCCAGCCAGCTGCTGTCAGGAGCGATCACCACCTGACGCACCACCCCGGCATGCCCGGACAGAACGGCCCGCTGCCGGCCGTCGGACTCCCACAGCCGCACACTCCGATCCTCGGAGAGGGTCGCCAGCCAGCTGCCGTCCGGGGCGATCACCACCTGACGCACCACCCCGGCATGCCCGGACAGAACGGCCCGCTGCCGGCCATCGGACTCCCACAGCCGGACCGAGCCGGTGGACGTCCAGGTGACCAGCCAACTGCCGTCAGGGGCGATGCGGATCCCGGGGGCCGCTCCGATGTGTCCCGTCAGGACGGCTCGCTCGTCGCCGCCGACTCCCCACAGACGCACGCTCCCGTCTCCGGAGAGGGTCGCCAGCCAGCCGCCGTCCGGCGAGACGGCCATCTTGGAGACCTCGCGTATCGGCCTGTTCCGGCCGGAGACCTTCTCGTTCTCCTGGTTCCAGCCGCGCATCAGCAGGGTGTCCCTCAGGGTTCGCGGCTTGGTCCTCACCCTGACCGGGCTCCTGAGGGTCAGCTGCTTCCTCCCTTCGGGGGTCCACAGGGCGACTCTTCCCCGCGTGGAGAAGGTGGCCAGCCACGAGGCGTCCGGCGCGGCCACCATCCCGGCGAGCCTGCCGACCCCGCTCTTCAGTACGGCACGCCTGCTCCCTTCGGCGTTCCACAGAACGACTCTTCCCCGCGTGGAGAGGGTCGCCAGCCACGAGGCGTCCGGCGCGGCCACCATCCCGGCGAGCCTGCCGACGCCGTTCTCCAGGATCGCTCTCTGGGTGCCGTCGATTCCCCAGACCTGCACTCTCCGGCGCCCGGAACGGGTCGCCAGCCACGAACCGTCCGGCGCGGCGGCGACCTCGTGAACCGGCTTTCGGTGAGTGGCCAGCGTTGTCCGGGTAGTGCCGTCGGTCTTCCATATCTGCACACCGTCGTGGCCGTGGACGACGAATCTCGATCCGTCCGGTGTGATCGAAACGTCCCTCAGCCGTTTCGTCGTCGAGGTCAGCGTTCCCAGCAGGCAGGTGGCGCCGATGTCGGGCAGCGGCCAGCGGGCTCTCAGGAAGGGGGTCTCGGTCTCCTGGCTGTAGCGCTCGATCGACGCCCGCATCGGCGGGAACGCGTACAGGCGGGCCAGCAGGTTCGCGGTGGAGACGGCATCCGATTCGAAGGGGGTGAGCAGGTGTGCGCTCCGGGCGATCAGTTGCCGGATCCCGGCGACGGAGCGGGAGGTCGACAGCATCAGATCCGACTCCGCCGCGGCCACCCCGAAGGCTCGTATCCGGGTGACGAACCATCGCACGTCGTGCAGGAGCGACTCCAGCTCCCGATGCCTTCTCCCCTCGGCGAGGTGGAACAGCAGATGGTCCCAGAGGTAGGGCACCTCCCTGGGCAGTCTCCACCATTCGGCGTCCGCCGCGAGGTCGTCGTCGGGTATCAGGTTGCGGGCCCCGTCGAGGAAGTCGCGGTTGACCGCCTCGACGCGCTCTCTCCCCAGCCCGTACTCCGAACGGAGGTGTGCACGGATGACGTCGTGGATCGTGACCGACGGCACCTCTCCCTCCGTCTCGTGCCTGCTGATCAGTGATAGGTCGTGCAGCCTCGCGCACAGGCGCTCGGTCTGCTCGGGGGTGAGTCCGGCGGTGGCGCGCCAGAGAAGCTCGACGATGCCGACCGGTATGTCGGCGTCCTGCGGAAAGACGCCCAGCTCAAGGAAGCGGGCACGGTCGAACACGCCGAGAGCCTCAAGGCTGTGCTCGACCGTCACGCGTACCGCGGTCTCCCGCCGGCGGGGAATGGTGACGTCCAGGGCGGCGGGTCCGGTCCGGCCGAGCCGCTCGACCGCCCGGCGGGCGGCGACGTCGGCGTTCACCCCGCCGCCGTACTCGTCACGCAGACGCGCGTTGACGAGGTCCAGTAGCAGCGGCCATCTTCCCGTCAGGCCCATCAGGCTGTTGACGACGCCGGGGTTCATCGGTGGTAGCCCACGGCTCAGCAACTGGACGGCCACCCGCGGCGCCATCTCATCGACGATCATCGCGATCGCGTTCGGGGGAAGGGCTCTGGGCAGGCGGGTCGTCACCAGCACCCGGGACCGCACCGCCGCGGCCAGGAAGGGGCTCAGCTGTGACAGGCTCCACACGTCGTCGACCACCAGCAGCATCTGGCCCCGCTCCGCCAGGACCTCGGCCATCCGGTGGCCGGCCTGCTCCGGGCTGGAGAACTCCGGCCGGGTGCCCGTCACGGCCTCCGTGACGTCGTTGGCCAGCGCCGCGATGTCGACACCGGTACGGTCGCGACCCACGGTGACCCAGATGACGCCGCCCTTGAACCGCTTCCCCACCTCGCCGCTGTGACACGCCTCCACGGCCAGGGACGTCTTACCGAAACCGCCCGCCCCGGCGATGCCGGTGGTCAGGCCGACCGTTCCCGAGCCTCTCATCGTCAGGGTGGAGACCACGTCGTCCAGCTCGGTTCTGCGGACCCACCCCGCCCTTCTCTCGGGCACCTGGAAGAGCCCGCCGTGAGCACGCGACTTCATCAGTTCCGGCGTCAGCCGAGTCGGCAGGACCGTAAGGAAAGCGGTCAACCCGAAAATCGCGACCCAGGCGATCCGGTTCTCGGCCACCGTTTCCGGAAGATATTCTCCGGCCATTCCAATTGGCAGCCCGACCAGAATTCCAACAATTACCAGAAGCGCCGTGGCCATATCGGCGAATTTTTTTGTGCGACGAGCCAACGATCACCTCGACAGTGCCGACCCTGCCCAGATGGGCGCCGGGAACCCTGAACGCACGATATCTGTTCCCCATTGCCGCCGAGTTGAATCACCGAGGTTCAGGCAATTAAAGCGCGCTCGGAAATCCAGGTTGCACGCTTTGGGGCGCTATGCCCACAAAGTCGATGCCGGCCATTCCACTTCATATTCGACGAGGGTCTTCCCCCACGGCGGCGCGATCGGCTCGGGGCACCCCCGCTGGGCCTGGCAGCGAACGAGTCGGCCCCCGGGAGTCGCAGCACCTGGGACACGAACGACAATCCGCCACCACGGTCCCCCTGTCACCAGATGACCCCATAAGCGAACCAGAAAGCTACCTGCCCGAATCGGTATTTAGGGCTGTCAGAAAAGATAATGAAATAACGGTGTCTGTCGCACCCAACGCTTTGGCGGCTTAGGATATTAGTCAATCCAGGCCAGTCCAGACGGGGGCGGACCGAGCCGGGAAAAGCCTTCTCCGACCCGTCTCAGGTCACCGTCTTCAAAACATCGCTTCCTTGTCCCCTGTCTCTCGGCGCTTCGCGAGGTGCGGCCGCAGTCCCGGGCAGCGCACTGTTCGGACCGCCCCGGCTGCGATTCAACTGTTTGAAACCTCGTCGTTCACATCGTCGAACAGGCAGTGATCTCCATGTCTGGTTCCACCCCACCTCCGGCTGGCGACAGCTCGCCGGAACCGGATGCCGACCCGCCCGGTGTCCCCTCGGTGAAACTCCGGGAGATCGCCGCGACCGCCCTGATCAGCGGTGGTGTCACGGCCCTGTTCGCGGCGCTGACCGACAGTGTGCGGGCCCTTGGCCCGGGCCTCGTTCTGCTCGTCTGCGCGCTGATCGGCCTGGCCCTGGCCGCCCTGCTGACGATGGGAGGCTTCGCCCGCCGACTCCGCCGGTGGCTCGAACCGGTGGGGGCGGCCGTCGTGCGCCGCCGTACCGGCGGCAGGTCCGTACCGGGCGGCGGGGAGCGGCCGCCGAGGCGGAGACACCGGCGGCTGGAACGGTTCGCGGCGCGGCTCTCCACCGGCTACCTCGGGGTCCTGCTCGGCGCCGCGGTCGTCACCGTCCCCTGGGGTGTCGTCCAGGGCGGAACATGGCTGAGCCACCGGATCTGGCCTCCCGACTGCGATCGGCCGCTGGAGTTGCGCGTCGTCACCGCTCCGGAGAACATGACCGTCCTGCGCGAGAGCATCGCCCGATTCACCCGGGAGAAACTGGTGAACGGCTGCGCCCCTTACGCGATCTCGGTGGGAGTGGCGCCCTCAATCGACGAGTTGACCTATGCCTTCGGCGACAACTGGTATCGCGACGACGCCCGGCAGGAGGGTGACGAGCCGTTTCGCCGGCTGTACGGCCCCCGGGCCGATGCCTGGGTCGCCACCAGCACCGGCGAGGCCGAACTCGTCGCCAACGATGTGGGACCGGGCGGCGCCGCACTCGACATCGGCCCGTCGGTCGCGTCCGACCGGCTGGTGATCGGCATGATCAGCGGGCGCGCCGAGAAGGTCAGGAAGGAACTCCCCCCGGGGCCGCCCAACAGCCACAGTCTGCGTGTCCTGTGGGAGGTGATCCGGTCGAAGTTCGCCATGCCGGTGAACTACCCGCAGCCCGAACTCTCCACTGCCGGACTCGTCGTGGTCTTCGATCTGCTGCCCCTGAGCAGTGCCGTGGGGTGGGAGCAGCGCGACCTCGTCGCCGAGAGCGTCAGCTCCCTGCTCTGCCGGGTCAGGATCGCAAGCCGCGAGAACGACGACGAGGAACTCGATCAGAGCCCTGCCCTGGTGGTCCCGTTGCACAGCCTGAGGGAGTACAACGACGGGCGGTTCAACGACCCCCACTGCCCGGAGGGGGCTCCGAGTGGGAAGACCAAGCTCCAGGCGTTCCTCTCCCCCGGACTTTCCAGGCTGGACTACCCGTTCGTCACCATCGGCTGGCCGAACGAGCGGAACGCGGAGCGCGACGCGGCGCTCCGCCTGCTCCGCGGCTGGCTGGTCGCCCACCCGCTCTTCAACGCGGGTCCCGGCCAGGAGACGGCCATGCGCGATCCGCGGGAGCTGCGGATAGCCCGCGGCCGGTTCCTCGCCCTGCTGCCCCGCGTCGACGCCGAGATAGCCCTTGACGTGTCCGGCTCGATGGCCGAGCCGCCCCGTTCCCTGCTCACCCAGCTGCGTGAGACCTTCCCCGGGATCAAGCCGTTGATCACCCCGCGCGACGATTTCACGCTGAGCTCCTTTTCCACGGTCAGGGGCGAGAGCCTGGTCAGGAGACTCCATCCGGCTGTGGGCCGTGCCCAGTTCGACAGTCTGACCAGAATGGTCGCCGGCACGAAGGCCGAAGGCTCCGACGCCCCCATATCAGACATGATCATGAACCTGAACGGGCGTTCCGGAGCCCCGGGGCGCGCCCTCGTCGTCGTGACCGACGGGGGCGTCTTCAACGACGAGCCGACGGGAGCGAGCATCGGCGCGACGCTCGCCCGCGCGCCCAACGTCAGCGCCCTCTACGTCCTGGCTCTCGGTGACAACGGCTGCGACCGCTCTCCCCCACGTGAGGGGAAATACCGCGAGTGCGTGGAAGCGGGACCCGACATGCAGCAGGCACTACGGCATGTCATCTCCAGCCTGCGAGGAAAGGACCGGCCGTGACCTCCGTCCCGGGACCTCTCATCCTTCACACACGCCTGTCCGCCGCGCTTCGCCGGTTGAACGCCGGCCAGTACCGCTGGGGCGGTGCCGGGGTGGCGGTGGGGCTGGTGCTGGCCTCCGTACTCATCTCCCTCACCGCGCGGACACCCTCGTTCCCCGTCGGGGACCACACCGACTGCGGGGGGCCGAACCGGCTCACCGTGGCGACCGGCGCCGACATCACCGCGGGCAGCTTCCGCCGCGACCTGATCGAGGAGTGGAACCACACGCACACCACCCAGGTCGTGCTGGTCGAGGTGGCCGACCCCACCGACGAGCAGCGGGCCGAGATGGCGGGCCGGTCCCGGCTGGGAAGCTGCGCCTATGACGTGCTCTCGGTGGACGTCGCCTGGACCACCGAATTCGCCCGGAGTGGTTACATCCGTCCGTATCCTCTGGATCCGCGACAGGCGGACCTCTTCCTGGACAACGTCCTGAAGACCGGCCAGGTGGACGGCGTCCAGTACACGGTGCCCTTCGTCACCGACGTGCCCCTGCTGTTCTACCGCCAGGGCCTGCCGGTACCCGACACGATGGAGCGGCTCTGGCAGTACGCCGCCGCGAACGGCGGGTACGCCGTGCAGCTCGGTGACTACGAGGGCGGCAGTGTCAACCTGATGGAGGCGATCTTCTCCGCCGGCGGGAGGATCACCGATGGTGACCGGGTCATACTGGACGAGGAGGTCAACGGCGAACGGGTACGTGAGACGCTCGCCCGCTGGCAGACGCTGCTGAGGAACGGCACCCTGGCGCACGGCGCGGAGGACTTCTCCAAGCAGGACACCTTCGATGCCTTCGAGGAGGGCCTCCTGGCGCGCAGCCCGAAGGACTCCGCGGAGGAGAGCAGTCTGCAGGCGTTCCGCGACGAGGACACGGGCTACATGCGTAACTGGCCGTTCGCCTTCCACCGCCTGGCCACGGACAATTCGATGTACGACGACCAGCGGCGTCTGCGCTTCGGCCTGGCCGCGCTGCCCGGTGTCGGCATCCTCGGCGGTTTCAACCTGGCGATCTCCGCGTACTCCGATAATCCGGACAAGGCGCGGATGCTCATCGACTTCCTGACCGAGCATCAGGCCCAGGCACGGCTGTTCGCCTGCAGCGGCTATCCACCCGTGCTCAAATCCGTCTACGAGGAGTACCGGCGCACCCCGCGCACCTGTAAGCAGTTGTTGGAGGAGCAGCCGTCGCCCTCCGCCGAGACGGCGACGGGCCTGTCCGGGAGAGAGGACTGCACGACGGGGACGGAGGCGAACCCCGCGACGGGGGCGGGCAGCGCCGCCGCCGGATCTCCCGGTGAGGACCCCACGATCACCGCCCTCATGCTCCAGGAACTGGCCGACAAGATCCACCAGGGGGTGTGCAAGGCCGAATCACGACCGGCGTATTCCTACTATTCCGCTTTCAGCGAGGTATTCCGCGGGTGTGCCCGCGCGGTGGTCATCGGTGACCTGCCGGCCGGCGACCTGGATCTCCCCCGGTTCGCCGACGCCCTGCGCGCCGCCCGGCGGGGCAGGGCCCCGGAGGGCGCCGCCGGGTCGCTCGCTTACTGCGGGAAACCCGAGCGGCGGCCAGGATGACGGGACCCGCCCCCACCGGAGCGCGGGACGCGGAGGGAGCGGGAGCGGGTCGGATGGGTCAGCGCTGCAGGTCGACGCAGGAGTAGAAGGCGTTGGCGGTGTCGGCGATGTTCCAGACCGCGAGAACCTTCAGGCGGCCGGTCCTGCCGCCCAGGCTCACATTGTGCGAGACCGTGGCGCCGGGCTGCCTGCCGCCGTCGTTGAAGATCGCGATCCGGGTGTTACCGATGTAGTACTCCCAGGTGCTGGTGGCGTGGCGGGCGGTCAGCACCCAGTTGAAGGTGACCGAGTTGCCGACACTCGTGGCCGGCCAGCTCTTGCTCTCGTCGCTGAGCTGGGAGAACCGGCCGACGTTTCCGTGGCAGTTTCGCAGGCCCTTGGGGCCCTCCACGCTCTGCGGCTCGTAGATGATGTCGCCGCAGTTGGAGACGCGGCCCTGGGCGCACATGGCCTGACGGCTCGGCGGCGACGAGATGTAGCCGTGCGCGCTGGCCGGTGAGGCGATGAACACGGTGGCGGCGATGGCGATGATCGCCGTCGCGAGGAAGGTGACCGTTCTGCGCATGTACTGCTCCTTTGCTGGGGGGGAACTCAAATATAAAAGAAACTTTCCTAACAGTAAATATTCGAGTCAGGCAATATCCGGAAATGTTGTCAGGCTTACCTATCGACCGGATGTCCCCGGGGCGCCAGGTGGCCGCGCCCCGCACAAAAGGCGTGCGACCCCCGGGTCCCTGCAGGGCACCGCACGTCAACCGGCGGCGCGAGCGGCACGTCCGGAGCGCGAAGCGATGCCCGAGCACATCGCGGACAAGTACTGAGAGCGCTCTCTTGCTTTTTCCGACTCGGGTGTTGACCTTGGCTTAACCTTCGCGTAACAGTGGTATTAATCGGTCTTTATGCTGCAGCGATGTTCGGCCGTCCGCCTCGTTCGCCTTGTGAGAGGTTCCGAATGAGCCACCCCCCAGAAAGAAAGCGCTCTCTCGGATGGATCTCGGTCATCGTCGCCGCGCTGGTGCCGATGATGATCGCCATCGCCGCCCACGCCTCCGTCCCGGCAACCCCCTCCGGCTGGTCCCTGGTCTGGAGCGACGACTTCACCGGCGGTGCCGGGTCACTCCCCTCCTCCGCCAACTGGATCGTCGACACCGGCCACGCCTACCCGGGCGGCCCCGCCAACTGGGGCACCGGTGAGATCCAGCGCTACACCGACAGTTCCGCCAACCTGAGCCTCGACGGCGGCGGAAACCTGCGCATCACCCCGATAAAGAGCGGCAGCGAGTGGACGTCCGCCCGCATCGAGACCCGCCGCTCGGACTTCAAGCCCGCCGACGGCCGCATCCTGCGCGTCGAGGGCCGTATCCAGATGCCCAACGTCACCGGTGACGCCGCACTGGGCTACTGGCCCGCCTTCTGGGCACTGGGCGCGCCGTATCGCGGCAGCTACTGGAACTGGCCCGGCATCGGCGAGTTCGACATCATGGAGAACGTCAACGGCATCAACTCCGTCTGGGGCGTGCTCCACTGCGGGGTGAACCCGGGCGGACCCTGCAACGAGACCACCGGCATCGGCGCCAGCCGGACGTGCCCCGGTTCCTCCTGCCAGTCGGCGTTCCACACCTACCGCTTCGAGTGGGACCGCAGCATCACCCCGAACCAGCTGCGCTGGTACGTCGACGGGCAGCAGTTCCACAGCGTCAGCCAGTCCCAGTTCGACGCCGGGACCTGGAACAACATGACCGGCCACCAGGGCTACTTCATCCTGCTCAACGTGGCCATGGGCGGGGCGTTCCCCAACGCGCTGGCCGGGCAGACCCCGACCGCGGCCACGGTCTCCGGCCGCCCGATGCTCGTTGACTACGTGGCCGTCTGGCAGAGCGGCTCCGGTTCCGGTCCCAGCCCGACGATCACTCCCCCTCCGGGTGGGGTGGACGCCCGCTCGACCATCCAGGCCGAGCGCTACCAGGCACAGGCGGGTACGTCGCTGGAGACCACCACGGACACCGGTGGCGGGCAGAACGTCGCGCAGATCGGCAATGGCGACTGGCTGCGCTTCGACGGAGTCAACTTCGGCGGCGCGGCGGCCACCCAGTTCAAGGCCCGCGTCGCGTCCGGGGCGGCCGGCGGGATCAGCGGGCTGGTCCAGGTACGCCTCGACAGCCTGACCTCGGCTCCGATCGGCGACTTCGCCATCGGTAACACGGGCGGCTGGCAGAGCTGGCGTACGGTCCCGGCCAACATCGCCTCGGTGACCGGAACCCACACGGTCTACATCACCTTCACCAGCGGGCAACCCGCCGACTTCGTCAACCTCAACTGGTTCTCGTTCGGCAACTGAACCCGGTGGGGCCCGCGCGTCCGCCAGGACGCGCGGGCCCCACCACCCGGGATCGTCCCGCCGCGGCAGGCGTCATCGGGCGAACGTCAGGAAACGCCGCCCGAGCTGCCCGATCCGGGCACCCGTCAGTGCGCTCAAGGAGCGGCCCGGAGGACTTCGCCGACGGTGCGGGGGAAAGCGTTGGCGGTGCCCGGCGTACCGGAGCGCGAGGACCTTCAGACGCGCATCCGCCCCGCGATGTCGCGCACCGCCGCGGCCAGCAGGTCGACGTCGTCACAGCTGGTGAAGAGCGCCGGTGTCACCCGCACGCAGTCGCCCCTGGCCGGGCCGCCCCGGTTGACGGTGAAGATCCGGTATCGCCTCATCAGGTCGGTGGCGATCGCGATGTTCTCGGCTTCCGAGGTACGTCCGGTGATCCGGAACGCGGTGATCGTGCCGTACATGTCGGGCTCCTCTGGAGTGAGGATCTCCAGGTTGTCGATGTCGAGCACCTGGCTCACCCAGCGGTCGCGCAGGAAGCGCAGCCGCGCCTGCTTGGCGGCGGCGCCCAGGGCGTCGTGGAAGTCCAGTGCGACGTCGGCGGTCAGGACGGGGGCGACGTTCAGGGTGCCGGCGTGCACTCGTGAGCGGATGTCGTCGCGCGGAAAGGTCACGTCAGCGAAGGCGACGTCGATGTCGGCCAGGCGATCCTTGCGGATGTAGAGGAACCCCGCCCCCAGCGGCACGCCCATCCACTTGTGCAGGGAGAACCCGGCGAAGTCCGCCTCCAGGTCGCCCATGGTGAAATCCAAATGTCCCCAGGAGTGGGCGGCGTCGACGATCACGTCGATGCCCCGCTCGCGGGCCATCGCGACGATCTCGCGCACGGGCACCACCAGCCCGGTGCGATTGTTCATGTGGCTGAGCAACAGCAGCCTGACCCGAGGATGCTCCCGGAACGCCTGGGCGTAGGCGTCGAGCACCGCCTGGCGGGTCGCCGGCTCGGGAATGACCAGCCGCTCCACCTGGACGCCACGCCGGTCGCGCAGCCAGTTCATGGAGTACTGCATGCTGTGGTAGTCCAGGTCGGCGTACATCACCGAATCGCCGGGACGCAGCCGCAGATAGCCGGCGATCAGCAGTTGGAGGGCCTCGGTACCGCCACGGGTGAGGGCGATCTCCTCCATGGAGACCCCGAGCATGGTCGCGATGCGTTTCCTGACCTGGTCCGCCCGCCCTTTGTAGGTGTTGCGCAGCAGGTAGGAGCTCACCTCGTTGAGGTGGTCGGTATTGCGGTGGTAAGCATGGCGCACCGGCTCGGGCATGATCCCGTAGTAGCCGTTCTCCAGGTTGACGAAGTCCCGGCTGACCCGATACTGCCGCGCCACAGCGCTCCAGAAGCCCTCGTCCCGGGCGAGCCGCCCGGGAGCGGTACCGGCGGGAACGACCGGCAGGGCGGCGGCCGCCGATCGGGACTCCGGTGAGGGCGAGGCCGTCGGCCGCGGTGCGAGGGGAACGGCCAGCACACTCAGCCCTGCGACCATCTCACGCCTGGACAAGCTCATCGAACCACTCCACACCGATCAGCGAGAGCTCAGCAGCCCCGGCCTGTTCCAACAGATCAGTCACAGTGTGCGCGAAACGGACTCCCCAGGCAGGCATCCGCGCTGTTCAGGCGTGGCGTGGCGGCGCCGGCCCCGGAACGGAAGACCCGGGAACGGACTGGTGGCTCCGCTCGAAATCGCCATCCGCGTGGCGTCCGGCCCCCGTGGCCGTGACCGGCGACGGCTGAATTAGAGTTGCCTCACCCGTGTCGCGTCACCAGCCGCAGATGCGGGGTCCCCTCAGGTCCGGAGATGCCGGAGTCGAGGAGAGGCTCATGTCCCGTAGGCACACCATCATCGCGGGGTGCGTTCTGACGCTCACCGCGCTTACCTCGTCGGCCGTCCCGGCTGTCGTCCCGGCCGCCGTCCCGGTTCGGGAGGCGAGCGCCTTTGCCTCCTTGTCCACCGGGAAACGGAAACCACCGCCCGATCCCATCAAACAGCTACCGCCGGGCGTGATCGAAGCGCTCCAACGCGACTTCGGTCTCACCAGGGCACAGGCCGAGACCCGGCTGCGCAACGAGGCCCGGCTGACGGTGGTCGAAGCGAGGCTCCGCGACATGCTCGGCGGCTGCTTCGGTGGAGCCTGGCTGATGGGAATCCTCTCCGAGACCCTGGTGGTGGCCACCACCCGCGCGGCCGACGTCCCCCGCATCGTCGCGGCGGGCGCCCAGCCCAAGATCGTTGCCGCGTCGCTCGCGAAGCTCAGGGCGATCAAGCAGAAACTCGACGAGTCACTGCCGAACCACCCGACCGGAGGAAGCGTCCGCTACGTCGACGTGAAGATCAACAAGGTGGTCGTCCTGTCCAGGTACGCCGAGGCGACCCGGCGCCTGATCGCCGCCATCCCGGTGGACAGGTCCCTGGTGGTCGTACAGCCCTCCACGGAGACGCCTCGGCCCTTCTGACGCCCATCGGGACCGGTGTCCTGACGATCTCCGCCACACCGCTCAGCCCGCGGCACGAGAAGGACGGCCCACCGGCATCGGCGGGTTCTCGTTCGGCGACCGAAGCGACCGCGGCCCGCGCGTCCAGGAGGATGCGCGGGCCCCACGCGAGAGGCGTCAGTCGTCGACCCAGCCATGGGATCGGGCGAACGCCAGGAAATGCTGCCGGACCTGTCCGATCTGCGCGCCCGTCAGCGTGGGCGCGTGCTCGATGAGCAACTCGGTGACCACGCCGCTGAAGGACTTCGCCGACAGCACGTCGCACACGCCGTCGTCGTCGCCGAACTGCGGGGAGGCGACCGAGGAGGGCGTCACCGACGGCGCCGTCACCGCGACCGGCTGGCGCGCCGGCGGCGGGTCCACCAGGCTGACCGTCGAGACCTTCAGGCCACGCTCACTCTCCATGACCTCGTACTCCACCCGGAGGCCCGGCTGAACCACATGCCGGTTCTCACCGAAGTCGTTGGCGTGGAAGAACACATCCTCGCCTCCCCCGACTGCGGCGATGAAACCGTATCCGCGCACCTCGTCGAAACGGAGGATCGTACCGACTGCCACCACAACACCACCTACACAGAGAATCGCAACGCTCTACATGATCTTGCCGGATCCCTCCGGCCCAAGGATCCGGCCCGCCTGTCGCGCCGGATCACCGCTCTCCTCCTCATCGCTCCGTCTCCCACCACCCGACTGCCCGGGCACCCCACGACCAGATCCACGACCCGATCCGTGGGCGGTCCCGGCACCGGCCGCCTGTCGGGGCCCGCCGAGGAAGCGGGCCCGCACCGTCCCGGTTCAGGCCGGACGACCCGATGCTAGCCCGGACCGCGCGCCGCGCGCATCGATCCACGACCATCTCGACCGCTTTCGCCGTCCGTGCGCCGGCTCCCCCGGCCGGCCGGTGCGTCAGAACTCGCTCGACGCCTCAGCGGCCGGGGCAGTGTAGGCGGCCGTGACCCGATCCGCCGCGGCCTTCGCGCGGGCCTCGTCCGCACCCGCCGCGACGTCTGCCTCGTACCACCCCAGGCTGCTGAGTTCCATGAACCGCCTGCCCTGGCCGGACGCCGCCCACGCCTCGGCCTCCTGCGGATCCACGGCCTGCGCTGACGACAGATGGGTGGCCAGGCCCATGAGTCCCAGGTCCCAGCCGACACCGAGCGCGCCGGGCCCGAACTCCTCCCACCTGTCGTCGACATGAGCGATGTGTTCGAGTTCGAAACGCGTCCCGCCCCCGGGCTCGGCCGTCAGCCGGACTTCGATCCAGCTGACGTCCCCGCCGTACTCCCAGGTGGCGGCGTAGCTCTTGGGCGGGTCGCAGCGCTCGATCCTGCCGCCGGCGTTGCCGTGAAGCTGGTAATGGCCATGGAGCCGCAGGTCCCCGGAGATGGGCAGAAACCACCGGGGGATGCGCTCGGGGTTGGTGCAGGCGTCCCAGAGGTCTTCGATCTCGGTGTCGTACGTCTGGCTGACGGTCACGACACGCGCCTCACCCGCCTCCAGCACGCGGCTGCCGACCTGCCGCCGTACGGCACTGATCTGCCGGGTGACATCGATCATGCGGTTCTCCTCTGGTCTGGTCCCTCGCCGGGATGGTGGAGGCGACATCGCGCAGCGGTTCGGCGCTCAGCATGTGGAGGCGCCCCCGGAGTGCGCCAAGAAATATTAGAACGTGTTTAAGTGGTGAGCAGGCGGTTCGGTAAATACGTTCGACAGGGCAAGCCGGTCACCACGACAGGCGGCAGCGGCGCTTTCCACGCCCTGGGTAGGATCCTGCCTTTGCAGGAGGAACACGCATCACCCAGGCCCCGGGCCGTCGAGATCATGGCCCCAGCCGTGTCCAACAGAGAAGAGCCAGCCGATGCCCCAGTCGCCGACCTACGACGACGTCCGGAGCGCCGCCGCCCGCATCGCGTCACAGGCCCACCGCACCCCGGTGCTGCGCTCGCGACTGATCAACGAACGCGTCGGTGCCGATGTGGTGTTCAAGTGCGAGAACTTCCAGCGTGTGGGCGCGTTCAAGTTTCGCGGCGCGTTCAACGCCCTGTCGCGCTTCACCCCTGAGCAGCGGCGCTCCGGCGTGATCACCTACTCCTCCGGCAACCACGCCCAGGCGGTCGCCCTGGCCGCCCGGCTGCTGGACATCCCGGCCACGATCATCATGCCGCACGACGCGCCGGCCGCGAAGGTGACCGCCACCGAGGGCTACGGCGGGCAGGTCGTCCGCTACGACCGCTACACCGAGGACCGGGAGGAGATCGGCCGCGCGCTGGCCGCCGACCGCGGCCTCACACTGATCCCCCCCTATGACCACCCCCACGTGATCGCCGGTCAGGGCACCGCCGCCAAGGAACTCTTCGACGAGGTCGGTGAGCTCGACGCGCTCTTCGTACCTCTGGGCGGCGGCGGGTTGCTGTCCGGTACGGCGCTGTCGACCCGGGCGCTGTCACCGGACTGCACGCTGTACGGCGTCGAACCCGAAGCGGGCGACGACGGCCGGCGATCACTGCGCCAGGGCACCATCGTGCACATCGACACCCCGAAGACCATCGCCGACGGCGCGCAGACCCAGCACCTGGGCACCTACCCGTTCGACATCATCCGCCGCGATGTCAACGACATCCTCACCGCCACCGACGCCGAACTCGTCGAGAGCATGAGGATCTTCGGATCCATCATGAAAACGATCGTCGAGCCCACCGGATGCCTCGGTTTCGCCGCCGTCCGCAACCTCGCCCCCCGGTTGCGCGGGCAGCGGGTCGGCGTGATCGTCAGCGGGGGAAACGTCGACCTCGACCGTTACGCGTCACTGCTGACCTCCTGACCCGAGAAGCACCGCCGCGGTGCTCGCGCGTTCCCGGACCCATGCGGCCAGGTGGGCCGCCGGGCCCGTCCTCACAGGATCCCCGGTTATTCGGTCCTCAGACGCCGACCGCGTACGAGATTCAGGTCGCCAGGCGGTCGGCGAGGCGGTCGAGACCCTGCCTGATCATCTGCCCGTACCCGTCGTCACCGAGTGCGTCGACGGCGGTGCGTCCGCGCCGGAGGTGGTCGCGCGCACGATCGAGGTCGCCGAGCCTGCGGTAGACGTCACCGAGGTTGAGGTGCAGGGAGGGGTAGAACCCGCTCGCGGGACCGGCGACACCCGCCTGCCGCGCCCGCGCGTCGGTGATCAGATCTGCCGCCTCCAGGGCCCGCAGGTCCCAGAGCAGTTCCTCGTGCGCATCGTCCTGGACGTCGGCCATCGAGTGGGCGAGAGCACAGCGGTGCAGGGGATCACCGGTCACCCCGATCTCCTCCCACAGCTCGGAGAAGAGTCGGCGGGCGGCTGCCCGCTCGCCGCTTTGGCCCAGCTCCATCCCTTGGCCGATCCTGGCCATCGTCGCATCGGGCTCGGTCATCCACTCTCCTTCGCACGGGGTTTCCGGTGACCCTAGCGGCGGGCACCGACAGAACTCAGGCCCGGGGTGAGGAGGGCGGGGACGCGGTGGTCAGCGGAAGAGGGCGCTGTAGGCGTTGACGGCGGGCTGCCCGCCGAGGTGGGCGTAGAGCACGTTGGAGTCCGGACCGATCTCACCGCTCCTGACCAGGTCGATGAGCCCGGCCATGGACTTGCCCTCGTACACCGGGTCGATGATCATTCCTTCCAGGCTGCCGGTGAGCCGCATCGCGTCCAGCGTCGAGGGGACCGGGATGCCGTAGAAGTCACCGGCCCAGCCCTCCAGCACGGTGATCTCGTCTTCCCGCAGGTCACGCCCGAGACCGATCAGTTCGGCGGTGTCGCGGGCGATCCTCTCCACCTGCGCCCGGGTCGCCTCGATCTTGGCGGAGGCGTCGATGCCGATCACCCGGCGGGGACGGTCCTGGCCGGCGAACCCGGCGATCATCCCGGCGTGGGTGGAACCGGTGACGCTGCAGACGATGATCGTGTCGAAGAACACGCCGAGCTCCCGCTCCTGCTGCTGGACCTCGTAGGCCCAGTTGGCGAAGCCGAGGCCGCCGAGGCGGTGGTCGGAGGCCCCCGCCGGGATCGCGTAGGGCACGCCCCCCGCCTGGCGCACCTCCGTGAGAGCCTGCTCCCAGCTGTCCCTGAAGCCGATGTCGAACCCCTCGTCGACCAGCCGCACCTCGGCACCCATGATCCGGGAGAGCAGGATGTTACCGACCCGGTCGTTGACCGAGTCGGGCCAGTCGACCCAGCTCTCCTGGACCAGCAGGGCCTTCAGCCCCAGCTTGGCCGCGACCGCCGCGACCTGCCGGGTGTGGTTGGACTGCACGCCGCCGATGGAGACCAGGGTGTCGGCGCCCTGGGCGAGTGCCTCGGGGATCAGATATTCCAGCTTGCGGGTCTTGTTGCCGCCGAAGGCGAGACCGCTGTTGCAGTCCTCCCGCTTGGCCCAGATACGCGCTCCGCCCAGGTGCGCGGTGAGTCGGTCGAGCGGGTGCACCGGGCTCGGCCCGAACAGCAGGGGATAGCGGGGAAAGTCTGCGAGGGACATGTCGTGCTCCTTGAGTTTCCGGGGCGATTCAGCTTGAAAGTCTCCACGCGCCGCCGGCCGCGTCCCCGGTCGCCGAGTCCAGCAGTGGTGCGAGGGTCTGCCAGTTGGCCCGTGCGGCCAGCGCGGCGCCGTCGGCGTCCCCGGCCGCGCACAGCGCGATGATCTCGTCGTGCATTTCCACGGATCCCCGGCCGGTGAGCGAGGAGAAGCGCAGCCGCTCGACCCGGCGCAGCGCGGGGGTGACCTGCTCAAGCACCGACCTGACCACGTTGTTCGCGCACGCCGTGACGGCGACCTGGTGGAAATCGTCGTCGGCGGCCAGCGCCCCGTCGACGTCACCGCGCCGCAGCGCCACCGCGAACCGCTCGTTGGCCTGACGCATCAGATCGAGTTCCTCCCCCGACAGCACCGGCACCGCTTCGCGCACGGCCAGTTCGTGCATGGCCGCGGCGACGGACTGGGCGTTGCGGGTCTCCCTGTCGTCCAGCGGGCTGACGATGGTGAAGCGGCCCGGTTTCGTCTGCACGAGACCTGCCTGTTCGAGACGGGCCAGTGCCTCGCGGATCGGCGTGCGGCTGATACCCAGCCAGCTGATCAGATCGGCGTCGTTGAGACGTTCGCCGGGCGCGAGGGTGCCGTCGACGATCGCGTCGCGGAGGGCGCGGTAGGCGTCCTCCCGCAGCAGGGACCTGGCGACGAGACCTTGGCTTTTCGGGACCGGCATGCAAAATATTGCACATCACACTTTGCGTATTGTCAATCGGACCTGAACGCTGAACGCCCCATCAGGACCGAAAGACCACCGATGAAGGACTTCCGACCCTCACCCCCGGACGGGTCCCGCTGTCCAATGGAGGAGAGGCTCCCCCTTCGAGGAGGAAACGATGCGGGTGAAGGTGAACGAGGTCATGACGCGAACCGTCGCGTCGGTCAACGGCAGCACGCCGTTCAAGGACGTCGCCGAGGTGCTCATCGCCCACGGAGTGAGCGCGGTGCCGGTCGTCGACGCCGAGAACCATGTCCTCGGCGTCGTCTCGGAGGCGGACCTGCTGGCCAAGGAGGAGTTCAAGGAGCAGTACTACCGCGAGGGCTACCGGCCGCCGCTGCGTGCCCGGCTGCGGTACCGGCTCAACCGGGAGGGGCGTTCCGCCAGGGAGAAGGCCCACGGCGACACCGCGGCCGAGCTGATGACCGCGCCCGCCGTCACCATCACCCCGAACGCCCCGGTGGTGTCGGCGATGCGGCTGATGGACGAGCACGGCGTCAAGCGCCTGCCGGTGGTCGACCGTGAGGGCAGGCTGGAGGGCATCGTCAGCCGTCAGGACCTGCTCAAGGTGTTCCTGCGCACGGACGACGAGATCGCCCGCGAGATCAGGGAGGACGTTCTCGATCACTCCCTGTGGGTGGACACCTCCCAGGTGAAGGTCACCGTCAAGCAGGGCATCGCGAAGCTTAGCGGCCACATGGCACGGCACAGTGACGCACTGATCGCGGCCCGGATGGCGCTGCGGGTCCACGGGGTGGTCGACCTGATCGACGAACTGGAGTGGGACGAGGACGACACCCCCGCGTGGCAGGGCGGGTAGGAGTACCCACCCGCGGTGTCACGCCGGCGATCAAGGCCGACGGCGCCTGGAACCGGTCCCCTCATCAGCGGGCGCGGAGAAGCGGCCCACGCCGACCAGCGGCGTGGGCCGCTTCCCTGTTCCCGCGCCGCCCCGCCAGGAGCCGAGCCACGTCCCGGACGACAGGTGGAACGTTCCCCGGAAGATCAAGCAATCCCGGGCATTGCATCGCGTGGGCCTGAAGACATACTGTGCGAAACAACGTTTCCATTTTCGCGAAACGGCGTTTCCATTTTCTCTGCCCGGAACCCGTGAAGGGGTGTCTCTTGACGCGCATCGATCAAGGCGTGACCTAACCCCGCAGTCGCCCCGGCCGGTGCGTCCACGACCGTGCCGGATGGCGTCACCCCGGGTTTCGGGAGCATCGCCGGATCACGCCGGCCCCGCCGGGCCGGTACCGCCCCCCACCGAGCACACAGGGAGAAAAGTGAAGGTCAACGTCAACAGACGTCCGCGGAGGATCATGGTCGCGTTCGCCGCCGTGATCGGCATGCTTCTGACGACCACGATCATGGCCGCCCCGGCCGCGCAGGCCGCCACGGCGTGCGGCGGCTACTCCTCGAGCACCACCACGTGTGTCACCGAGTCCACGACCATCGCCGGAACCTCGTACAACCTGACCTGGTACCTGCCGAACGGCACCGCCACGGCCCTGATGCTCGCCCAGCACGGATTCAGCCGCAACTGCTCGCACCTGCGCAACACCAGCAAGGCGATCGCCGAGAAGGGCGTCATGGTGTTCTGCGTGGACGCCGACATGAGCAACGGCAACCCGGCGCTGGGCAACCAGCTCGGCGACCTGCTCAGCTCTCGCGCGATCACCCCGCCGAACGGCAAGGCCCTGCCGGTGAAGTACATCGTCGGCGGGCACTCGGCCGGCGGCCACTTCGCGAGCGTCGTCGGCGCCCGCCTGGCCGGCAACGGCTACCAGAACCTGAAGGGCGCGATCCTCTTCGACGCGGTGGCCGCCTCGGACTTCACCCAGAACCTCCTCGCCGTCTCGGCCGGCAACACCCGCCCCGTCCTGCAGATCGCGGCGCGGCCGAGCGTCATCAACCTGTTCAACAACTCCTTCGGCGCGCTGGCGGCGCTCGGGTCGAACTTCGTCGGCATCCAGCTCGTGTGGACCAAGTACACCCTGGGCGTCCCCTCCGGTGGCAGCTGCCACATCGACTCCGAGGGCGAGAACACCGACACGATCGGCATCCTCGGCGCCACCTGCTCACCCAACCCCCAGCAGACCTCCTGGCTGCGGGACTTCGCCTCGACCTGGGCGCGGGACCTCGCGACCGGCTCCTACACCGCCTCCCACTACTGCACCAACTCCGACAACCTCTCGACGTGCGGCAGCAAGGCCAACGTCGTCCTCGGTGGCAGCCTGCCGCTCGCGGCGGTCATCCCGAACTCCTGACCCGAAGCTCCATCGGACCTGAACGGTGCCGCCGGGCGGAGACGCCCCGGCGGCATCGTTCATGGAGGGACCTCCGAGACCCACGAGTCCCCTTTCCCATCCTGTTTCGGACACTGTAACTTCGTTCCGAAATCGATAAATAAGGGAGTGTTGAGTGGGACCTCATCCGCACGGCTGGTGGATCGTGCTCCACCTGGTGCTGTTCGTCTTCTGGCTGGGCGGGGACCTGGGCGTCTTCTACTCCAGCAGATCCGTGCTGAATCCGGCACTGACCCCCGCCGCTCGCGCCACCGCACTGAAGATCATGAGCGGCCTGGACCTCGGCCCGAAGATCTGCCTGGTGCTCTTCCTGCCCAGCGGGGTGACGCTCATGGCGCTCGAACCGCACGGGGCCGAACTCTTCGGCGTGCGTCTCTTCCCACTTTGGTCGGTCCTGCTCGTCTGGGCCTTCGCCGCCCTCTGGCTGGTGCTGACCGTGGCCGACCACCGCACCCACGGCCGATTCCCCCGGGTACGGCAGGCCGACTGGGCGATCCGGATCGCACTGGTCACCGCGATCGTCGGGGCGGCGGGCTACACCCTGCTGGCCGACCGTCCGTTCGGGGTGGACACGAACCCCCGATGGCTGGGGGCCAAGCTGCTGCTCTACGCGCTGGCCCTCGCGGCCGGACTGGGCATCCGGCTCAAGCTCCGCACCTTCGGCCCCGCCTTCGGCACCCTTGTCACCACGGGCTCGACTCCGGAGGTGGAACGCACGTTGCGTGGCTCCGTCGACGGGTGCCTGCCCTATGTCTGGGTGATCTGGGGCAGCGTGCTCGCGGCGGCCCTGTCGGGCGTGTTCAAACCGGGGGCGCTTCTCTGACGGCGACCTGCGCTCCCCCCGCCCCAGCGTGACGGCTCCGGGAGAGAGCCCGGCCGGCACGGGGGCGGGGCACCTCACCGCCGCGAACGGATCAGCGGTGGTGACCGAGCTGGGCCGAAAGACGGTCGGCGGCCTCGACCACCAGGGGAGCCGACTCCTGGATGTGTGACCTGAACCGGGTGCTCGGCCCGGACACACTGATCGCCGCGATCACACCGCCGTCATGGTCGAACACGGGGGCGGCGATCGACGTGGCCCCCTCCTGCCGCTCACCGTGCGAGGTGGCGTAGCCTCGGCGCCGGATCGCGGCCAACTCGGCGTGGAGCTTGGCCGGATCGGTGATCGTCTTGTCGGTGAGCGCCTCCAGACCGTGCCGGCTCAGATAGCTCTCGATCTCCTTCTCGCGCAGGAAGGCCAGGATGGCCTTGGAAGAACCACCGGCGTGCAGCGGGTAGGGAATGCCGAGCGAGACCTCCATTCGCAGCTCCTGCTCGGGGACCACCTGCTCCACATAGAGGCGGGTGTCACCGCGTCGTACCGACAGCGTGGCGGTCTCCCTTGTGCGGGCCGCCAGCCCACGCAGCTCGGGGCCGGCCATGGCGCGCAGGTCGGTGCGGGCCAGATAGGCCCGGCCGAGCGCGATCGCGGCGTGCCCCAGTGAGTAGCGCCTGGTGACCGGGTCGGCCGCGATGAGCTCGCGACTGCGCAGCGCGGTCAGGATACGGTGCACGGCCGCCTTGGTCAGGCCGAGCTCCGCGGCGATCTCGGTCACCCCCAGATCCGGACGGTTGCTGCGCCCGAACAGCAGCAGCACGTCCATCGCGCGTTCCACTGCCGCGATCGACCGGCTCTGGCCGTCGCCCTCGTCCGCAGCGTCCGCCGGTCTCACGCTGGTCCTCGCTGACACCCGGCCTCCTCTCGTCTTCGCAGGAGTCCACTCTACGGCGAGAGATTTCCCCATTGGAAACACGATCACCTCCATCTGGAAACACAGTCACCTCCGCGTTGACACCGGCCACGCAACATCGTTACCTTCAGCGGTACAACGTTTCCAACAGTGAAACAGTGAGGGGCAGTGGCTACTGACGGTGTTTCCTTCCGCGCGGTGCTGGCGCAGTGGCCGAGTGGCGTGGTCATCGTCACGACCGGCACCGCCGACGGCGAGTGGCACGGCATGACGGCCAGTTCGTTCTCCAGCGTCAGCGTGGATCCGCCGATGGTCCTGGTCTGTCTCGCGAAGACCAGCCGGACCCACCACCTGGTCGAGGAACGGGGAACATTCGCCGTCAGCATCCTCGGCAGGGACCAGGCGGCGCTCGGCCGCCGGTTCGCCGGGCAGGAGCCCGCACCGGACGGCCTGTTCACCGACGCGCGCTGGAGCACGGGCGTGACCGGCTCCCCGGTGCTCGCCGACTCGATCGGCTGGCTCGACTGCCGGGTCGCGCACGCCTACCCGGGCGGCGATCACACGATCTTCGTCGGCGAGGTGCTGGTGGCGGACACGCCCCGGCGGGTGGCTCCTGTGCTGTTCCACTCCCGGGCCTGGGGCCAGCTCGCCGACCCGCTTCCCGACGAGGTCGCCGTCGCCGACACCGGCCTGCTGTCGATCCTGCGCACCCGCGGTTACGAGGAGGCTCGGCTGTCCAGGATCTCCCGCGCGCTGCGCGCCGCGGGCACCAGGGTCCGGCTGTTCGACCCGTACGGCGATCCGCTTCCCGCCGACGACCTCGACCCGGTCACCGCCTCCGCGTTGATCGCGGAACCCACCCGGGTCCAGTCCGCCGTCCGCGCGGGTGCCGGGGTGGTCGAGTTCGTCGTCCCGGCGGAGGCGTACGGCGCCTCCGCCGCACGTGCGGGCGCCGGCCCGCCGGCTCTGGAGAGCGCGGCCGCGACCGTGGAGGCCGCCCGGCGGGCGGGCCTGACGACGGTCGCGCACATCACCGAGTCCTTCGCCGAGGATCGCGCGGAGGTCGTCGTGTCCGCGGTCGGAAGGCTGGCAGACCTCGGCTGCGACGAGATCGGACTGGAGGAGGGCAGACTCCCCGCCTCCCCGCTGCGGGTGCGCGAACTCCTGCGGGACGCCTCCGCCTCGGCCCGGTCCGCCGTCCTGCGAATCCGCCTGCGAGAGCGGAACGGGATCGGCATGGTCAACGCGCTGGTCGCGATGAAGAGCGGGATAGGGCACTTCGACACCACGCTCGGCGGAGTGGACGGCTCACTCCCCGGGGAGGACGTGCTCTTCCTGGCCTCCCAGCTGGAGGTCGCCAGCTCCGTCGACCGTACCGCCCTGGTCGCCGGCGCCACCGAGCTGGAGAGCTCCTGGGGTTCTCCCCTGCCCGGACGCACCTACCGATTCGTCAGTTGAACCCGTACCACCCGACTCCACCTGCCTGAGGGGGCACAACGTGACCGACAAGCTGACCGGCGAGCGTCTCGTCGACGACATGACCGATGCCGAGCGCGCCCGCGCCGCCCGGGTCGAGGCGGTGCTGCCCACGCTGCGCGCCGCCGCGGCCAAGGCCGACGAGGACGGCCTCTTCCCGATCGAGCACATCACGCTGCTGCGCGAGGCCGGGCTGCTCGGACTGGTGGTTCCCGAGGAGTACGGCGGGCTCGGCGGCACGCTGCGCGATCTGGCCGCGGCCACCTTCGCGATGGGTACGGCGTGCCCGTCCACGGCACTGGCCTACTTCTTCCACAACACCAGCGCCTCCCGGGGGCTGCTGCCGCTGGAGGCGATCGAGGCGGGTCTGTTCACCGACGAGGAGGTCCCCGTGGTGCGGGCCTTCGCCGAGAAGGTGCTGACCCGGATGGCGTCCGGGACGTGGCTGGCCAACTTCGCCTCCGAGTCGGTCAAGAGCTCCGGCGCCAACATCACCATCGCCACCACCGCCCGCCGTACCGAGGGCGGCTGGATCCTGGACGGCGAGAAGTCGTTCGGCTGCGCCACCGGGGTGGCCGACTACTACCTGACCACCGCCAAGCTGGAAGGGTACGACACGGCCGAGGGCCTGGTCACCTTCTTCGTGCCGCGTGACGCGCCGGGGGTCTCCGCCCGCGCGCCGTGGGATGGTCTGGGCATGCGGGCCACGGCCAACAACGGCATCCGGCTCGACGGTGTGTTCATCCCCGAGGACGAGGCGCTGACGATCCCCGGGGCGTTCACCCGGATGCTGCAGATGAGCCGGGGCAGCTTCGTCGGCAACCAGCTGGCCATCTCCGCCGCCTACACCGGGTGCGCGCAGAACGTCTACGACGTCGTGGTCGAGCAGCTCACCAAGAAGACCTTCGCCGACACCGGGCGGCCGATCGCCTCCAGCCCGATGCACCAGGTGCTGTTCGGCGACATGACGGTACAGCTGGAGACCGCCTACCTGTGGCTCCGCCGCCAGCTGCAACTGGAGACCTCCGAGCCGCCGCTGCGGTCCAAGCCCGAGGTGTTCCGGCAGTGGCGGATGGGCAAGGGCTCGGTCACCGAGGCGTGCTTCCAGGTCGCCCTCGGCGCGTTCAAGGCCTCCGGCACCTCCGGCGCGATGATGGGCGGCGTGGTCGGCCGCGCCCTGCGCGATCTCGCGATGGGACTGGTGATGACCTTCCCCGCCGAACGCGGCAGACTTGAGGCCGCCCAGATGGTCACCCAGGCCAAGGAGAACGAGCTGTTCGCCACCGCGGACCGTCCGTGACACGACCGGGCGCCCCCGAGAACAGCCCTGGAGCATCCATGATCGACATTCCCGAGGTCCAGGACCTGGTCGACGGCACCTGGGCCGCCTGTACCGACGACCTGGGCTTCGACCTGGAGGACCCCGCGACGGGCAGGCCGGTGACCCGGGCGGTGGGCACCTCCGCCGCCCGGGTCGGCGCGGCGCTCACCGCGGCCGAGAACACATCGGCCTCCTGGGCGGCGATCTCGTCCGAACGCCGGGCCGAGATCCTTGGCTCCGTCGCCGACGCGCTCGAAACGCGGATCCCGGCGATCGTCGCCCTGGAGTCCTTCGCCACCGGCGTGCCGATCCGCCAGACCGCCCCGCTGGGAATGATTATCGGGGGCGCGTTCCGGCTGGCCGCGGGACAACTGCGCGAGGGCCTGCTGCTCAGCACCGAGACCCGTGAGGACGGCCGCACGGTGGAGGTGCACCGGCTTCCCCTGGGACCCGCCCTGTGCCTGGTGCCGTGGAACGCCCCCGCGCCGATGGCGGCGCACAAGACCGCCAGCGCGCTCGCCGCCGGCTGCCCGGTGATCCTCAAGGTGAGCGAATACGCCCCCTACGGCTCCCAGCTGCTCGCCCAGGTCCTGCATGAGAAGCTCCCCCCGGGTGTCTTCCAGCTCGTCCAGGGCGGCCCGCGGACGGGCGAGCGGCTGGTCGGCGACCCGCGCGTCCGCGCGGTCTCCTTCACCGGTGGCCTGGCCGGGGGCCGGTCGGTCGCCGCCGCCTGCGCCGCCGGCCTGCGCCCGGCCCAGCTGGAGCTCGGCGGCAACAACCCCCTGGTGGTCCTGCCCGACGCCGACACCGAGACCGCCGCCCGGGCCGCGGCCGACCTGCTCACCACGCTCAACGGCCAGTGGTGCCGGGCACTGGGCCGCCTCATCGTGCCCCGCGACCGCCTCGGCGAACTCGTCGAGGCCGTCGGTGAGCGGCTGCGCGCGCTGCGCGCCGGTCCCCCGCTGGAGGAGGAGACGGACTTCGGCCCGCTGATCCACTCCGCCCATCTGCGGCGGGTCCGCGACGCGATCGCCGCCGCGGGGGGCCGGGCCGTGTCGTACGGGACCGTACCGGAGGACGGCAACTTCCTGGCTCCCACACTGATCACCGGCACCGACCTCGCCGATGAGATCTTCGGCCCCGCCGCGGCGGTCGTCCCCTACGACACCGTGGACGAGGCGGTCGGCCTGGCCAACGCCACGCCGTACGGGCTGGAGGGGTACGTCGTGGGAGCGGACGAGGAGCGGGCCCTCGCGGTCGCCCGGCGGATCCGGGCCGGCGAGGTGAAGGTCAACGGCTCCAGCATCATGAGCCTGCACCTGTCCACCCCGCGCCCGGCCTGGGGCCTGTCCGGCCTGGGCGAGGAGGGCACCCACGAGACCCTCCGTTTCTTCACGGGCGCCAGAGTCGTCGGGGTGGAGGGCGGTTTCGCCCTCCACGGGAGGCGGCAACCGTGAGGAGCGTGCCGGCAGCCGGGGCCGGTCCGGTGGGGTCTGCCATGACGCTCGCACCGGCCGGGGGCGCGGAGCCGCGCACCGGCCTGATCTCCTCCTCTCGTGACGCCCGCTGACCCGGGGCGGGGGCGCGTGCGGTCACGGGCCCGGGGCGGGCCCTCGTCTCGTCCGTACGACCGCGGGGCAAGAGTCCGCGCAGGGAGATCCGATGCGTGAGAACGTGATCGTCAGGGAGAATCCGGCTCGCGTCGACGAGCTCGTCGGAAGCGTTCCGGTCACCGACCCCGCCAGGGTGGACGAGGTCGTCCGCCGTGCCGACGGCGCGTTCCGCGAGTGGTCGCGGATCCCGGTCACGGAGCGGGTCGCCACCCTGCGGCACGCCGCCGACGCCGTGTCCGCCCGGCTGGAGGAGCTGGCGACGCTGCTGGCCAGGGAGACCGGCAAGCCGCTGGCCGACTGTCGCGGCGAGATCGGGTTCGCCGTCACGTTCCTGCGCTGGACCTGCGACCGGGCCCCGGCGGCGCTGGCCCCCCTGGAGGTCGACGACGCCGCCGGGCGGCTGGTGGTGCGGCGCAAGCCGTACGGGGTGGTGGGCTGTGTGACCCCGTGGAACGCCCCGATCATCCTGGCGATGCTCAAGCTGGGGCCCGCACTGGTGGCGGGCAACACGGTCGTGCTCAAGCCCGCACCGCTGGCGCCGCTGGCCGTCACCGAGATCGCGGCCATGCTGCCCGCCGTCTGGGTGATCCACGGCGGCGCGGAGACCGGCCGCGCACTGGTCGGTCACCGGCTCGTCCGCAAGGTCGCGTTCACCGGCGGCGAGGCCGCCGGGCGGGAGATCGCCGCGACGGCCGGGGCGATGATCACCCCCTCGGTGCTGGAGCTGGGCGGCAACGACCCGGCGGTCTTCCTGCCGGACTACACGCTGACCGACGCCGACTACGAGCGGCTGGTCATGGCCTCGTTCGCGACCAGTGGGCAGGTGTGCATGGCGGCCAAGCGGCTGTACGTGCCGCGGGCGCGGAGCGCGGAGTTCACCGAGGCCTACGTCGCGGCGGCCGGACGCGTCCTGGTGGTCGGCGATCCCCTGGATCCGGAGGTCACCATGGGGCCGGTCATCTCGGCCGGCGCGGCCTCCCGGATCCGCGCGCTGGTGGCGACCTCGGCGGCCGTGGGAGGCGGGACGGCGGTGCCACTGGGCCGATCCGCCCCCGGCCATGACCCGGGATCAGGATATTTCGTGACTCCGCAGCTGGTCATCGGCCTGGACGATCACGCACCGCTGGTGTCCGACGAGCAGTTCGGCCCGGCGGTCCCGCTGCTCGTCTACGACGACGAGGAGGAGGTCCTGGCCCGCGCCAACGCGGGTGAGCTGGGCCTGGGCGCCTCCGTCTGGTCCGCCGACGAGGAGCGCGCCTTCGCGCTGGCGGACCGGTTCGAGGCCGGGTTCGTCTTCGTCAACACGCACAACCGCACCGGCATGTCGCTGCGCGCGCCCTTCGGCGGGGTCAAGCGCAGCGGCTACGGCCGCGAGTACGGCGAGGAGGGACTGCTGGAGTACGTCCAGTCCACGGTCGTCCACGCCCCGGCCGCGTTCCGTCCCGGCGGAGGCGGTATGGCCGCGGGCGCCTACCCCGGCTGACCGCCCTCCCGAAGACAGGCCGCGAGCGTCCTGGGCGGCTCGGCCGGCCTGCCCCCGACGGCGCCGCGGCCGTCCAGTGGCCGCCGCGGCCCCTGCGGCTCGCCCTGCCTCCACGACCTCCGGTCATGACAGGTCACGGGCGTTCGGAGCGCTCCGCGGGAGAGGTCCCGGGGACCTCTCCCAACCGCGGGGCCACCCCCTTGACGATCCCCCAATCCCCTCTTAGGTTTCCTCTATTGGAACGGCGTATCTCATAGAGATACAGGAAAGGTGGCGTCGTGGAACTCACTCGCCGAAGGATCCTGCAGATGGGCGGGCTGGCTGCCGCGACGTTCGCCACCGGGTGCGCGACCACGCCGAAGACGGCTGGAACGGGAACGTCCGCGGCGGGAGCGGCCGACGCGCCGCTCGTCGTCGCCTCCTCGGCCATCACCAACTCCCTCGACCCGGCCGCCGCGCTCTCCAACGTGGGAGCCACCTTCAGCGCCCAGGTCTACGAACCCCTGCTCACATTCGGCGCGGACGGCAAGCTGGAGCCGGCTCTGGCCACCGCCTGGCGCGTCATCGACGAGCTCACGGTGGAGTTCACACTCCGCCAGGGGGTGAGGTTCCACCGCGGTGGAACCTTCGACGCCACCGCGGTCAAGGCCAACGTCGATCGGCTGCTCTCCGGCGATCCGACGTTCGCCTTCCGCGTCGGGCAGATGGGCACGCTCTCCGGTGCGGAGGTGGTCGCCCCGGACACCGTGCGGATCACGACGGACAAGCCTGACCCCATCCTGCTGAACCGGCTGGCCAGGCTGGCCATCACCGACCCGGCGATCTTCAAGGAGAAGCCGGGCAGCGTCGCCTCGGGCACCGGCCCCTTCAAGGTCACCGCCTACGCCCCGGCCAAGAGCATCGATCTGGAGGCGTTCCCCGACGCCTGGCGGAAGTCCGGGAGCGTCAAGATCGCCCGCATCGTCGCCATCCCCGACCCGGGCACGCTGACCACCGCGCTGCGCACCGGCGAGATCGACGGCGCGTACGGCCTGCCGCCCTCGGTCGCGGCGGAGATGGCCGGCTCGTTCGTCGTGAAGCCCGTCCCCGCCGGATCCTGCGCGATCCTGAGCATGATCGGCGAGGTGGAGCCCAAGCTGCGCGACAAGCGGGTGCGACTGGCGCTCAACCTGGCCGTCAACAAGGAGGAGTTCGTCAAGTCCGGGCTGTCGGGCTACGGCAAGGTGCCCAACGGGCAGCTGCTCCAGCCCGGCTACGTCGGTCACGAGCCCTCGTTGGAGGCCTTCCCACATGACCCCGAGCGGGCCAAGACCCTGCTCAAGGAGGCCGGCGCCGAGAGCCTGACCCTGAACATCGCCACCACCGCCCTCTTCAAGCAGCAGGCCGAGATCACCGCCGGCTACCTCGCCAAGGTCGGGATCAAGTGCGAGGTGGTCATCCAGGACCTGTCGAGCTTCATCACCTCGCTGCTGAAGAAGAGCGAGACCCCCCTGCTCTACTGGCAGACCGACTACGTCGACCTGCACGACATCTCCGGCGTCAACCGCCTCGGCCCGCAGCCCGAGGGCGTGCAGCGGCACGTGGAGGACGAGGAGTACATCAAGCTGTTCGCGAGCAGTCAGAGCGAGACAGACCCGGCCAAGCGGGAGACGGTCATCAAGGCGATGGCCAGACGGCTCCATGACGAGGCCGGGGTGGTCTTCCTGGCCTGGCCGCAGACGGTCTACGTGCACTCGTCCAAGTCCGACCTGACGCTCAACAGCGACGGCAACGTACTGCTCGCCGAATCCAGGAAGGGTGTATGAAATCAGACCGTACGGGCCCGCGCGTGCTGCGCGCGGGCGCGGTATGGCTGGTCCGGCTCGCCGTGACGGTGCTGGGTGTGCTGACCCTGCTCTTCTTCCTGCTGCGTCTGTCCGGTGATCCCGCCGCGGTCCTCGTGGGGCCCGGCGGCACCCTGGAGGACATCGAGCGGGTCCGCCGCGAACTCGGCCTGGACCTGCCGCTGTGGACGCAGTACGGCGCGTTCCTCGGCGATGTCGCCCGGCTCGACTTCGGCGTCTCCTCCTACACGGGGGAGCCCGCCATCTCGGCGGTGCTGGTCCGGCTGCCGCTCACCCTGCAGGTCGTCGGTGCCACGCTCGCGCTCGCGCTGCTGGTCGGCGTCCCGCTCGGCATGCTCGCCGCGGCCCGGGCCCGCCGTCCCTCCGGCCGGGCGATCACGGCGGGCGCGGCGGCCGCCCAGGCGGTCCCGAACTTCGTGCTCGGCATGCTGCTCCTGCTGGTCTTCTCGCTCTGGCTCGGCTGGCTGCCGAGCTACGGATCGGAGAGCCCGCTGCACTCGGTGCTCCCGACGTTGACCCTGGCCGCCTTCACCGTCGCCCGCGTCGTGCGGCTGGTGCGGGCCGGCCTGCTGGAGGCACTCTCGCAGGACTTCATCCGGACGGTCCGGGCCAAGGGCGGCAGCCGCCTGCGCGTGCTGGCGCGGCACGCACTGCCCAACGCCTTCCCGCCGGTGCTCGCCTTCCTCGTGGTCGACAGCGCCTACCTGTTGTCCAGCACGGTGATCGTCGAACAGCTCTACGCCTACGACGGGATCGGCAAACAGCTGGTGGACGCGATCTTCCAGCGGGACTACCCGATCGTGCAGGCGACGGTGTTCGTGGTGGCGGTACTGGTGGTCGCGGTCAGCGCGGTCGGCGACGTGCTCGGCGCGCTCGCCGACCCCAGGGTCAGAAGGGAGGCGGCCGGATGAGGCCGTCGGTGCGGATCGCGTTGGCGGGACTGGTGCTGATCGCGCTCGCCGTGGCGGTCGGGCCGCTCCTGCTCGGCGTGGACGCGCTGGAGCAGGATCTGCCGGCCAAACTGGCGCCGCCGTTCTGGATGGAGGGCGCGCTGGCCGGTCATCCCCTCGGTACCGACCAGCTCGGCCGCGATCTGCTGGCGCGCGTCCTGGTGGGCGGGCGGACCTCGCTGCTGGTGGGCTTCGCGGCCAGCACCCTGGCCTGCGCGGTGGGAATCGTGGTGGGGCTGCTCTCGGGCTACCTCGGCGGCTGGATCGACCGGCTGATCATGGGGCTGGGCGACCTGTGGATCGCCTTCCCCTTCCTCGTGCTGGCGATCGCGACCATCGGTGTCGTGGGCTCCTCGACCCCTGTTCTGATCACGCTGCTCACCCTGGCCGGCTGGGTCACCTCCGCCAGGGTGACCCGGACGATCGTCAAGCAGGTCAGGGGAGAGGACTACGTGGCGGCCTCGGTCGGTGCGGGCGCCGGTCACCTGAGCGTGCTGACCCGGCATCTGCTGCCCGCGGTGGCCGGCGCCAACCTGGTGATGTGGACCTTCGTGGTCGGCACGATGGTGCTCGTCGAGGGCGGCCTGTCCTTCCTCGGTCTGGGCGTGCGTCCCCCCGCCCCCTCCTGGGGCACGATCCTCAGCGACGGGCGCGAACTGCTGGAGACGGCCTGGTGGATCCCGCTGTGGCCGGGACTGGCGCTCACCCTGACCGTGCTCCTGGTCAACCTGCTGGGCGACGGACTCCGTGACGCCCTCGACGTTCGGATGGACGACCATGCTTGAGGTGAAGGACCTGGTGGTGACCGCCGGCGACGTGCGGATCGTGGACGGCGTCTCCTTCGAGGTACGGCCGGGCGAGGTGCTCGGTATGGTCGGCGAGTCGGGCTCCGGCAAGACGATGACCATGCTCGCGGTGGCCGGTCTGCTGTCCGGCCCCGCCAGGGTCGCCGGGGGGACGGCCGTCCTGGACGGCACCGAGCTCACCGCGGCCCGGCTCGAACGGCTCAGGGGACGCCGGATCGGCTTCGTCTTCCAGGACCCCGCGACGTCGCTCAACCCGCTCATGCGGGTCGGCACGCAGATCTCGGAGGTGCTGCGGATCCACGGTGTGAGCCGCAGCGAGGCGCGGCGGCGGGCCGCGGAGCTGCTGGAGCAGGTCGACCTCGGCCCGGAGCGGGCCGGGAGGTATCCACACGAACTCTCCGGCGGGCAGCGGCAGCGGATCGTGATCGCGATGGCCATCGCACTGCGGCCGTCGCTGCTGATCGCGGACGAGCCCACCACCGCTCTGGACGTCACGGTCCAGGAGCAGGTCATGCGGGTGCTGCGTACCGCGCAGCGGGAGACAGGAGCGGCGACCGTGCTCGTCAGCCATGACCTCGGCCTCGTCGCCGAGGCCGCGCACCGGATCGCGGTGATGTACGCCGGCCGCCTGGTAGAGACGGGAACCGTACAGGAGGTCCTCGGCACGCCCCGCCACCCCTACTCCGCCGCGCTCATGCGGTCCCGGCCGCGGGTCGGCACGGGCCGGGGGCCGCTGCCGGTGATCCCCGGGTATCCGCCCGCGCCGAAGTCGCGACCACCCGGCTGCGCGTTCCATCCCCGCTGTCCCGTCACGCTCGACCGCTGTGCGAAAGAGACCCCGCCGCTCGTCGGCGGCGTGGCCTGCTGGGCGGTGCGGGATGACTGAACCGCTGCTCCGCGTCACGAACCTGTCCAAGAGCTACGGCGCGCTGCGCGCGGTGGACGGTGTGACGTTCGAGGTCGACCGGGGCGAGACGCTCGCGATCGTGGGTGAGTCCGGCTGCGGGAAGTCGACGCTGGCCCGGTGCGTCGCGCGGCTGACGCAGCCCACCGGTGGGAGCGTGCGCCTGGACGGGGTGGAGCTGGCCCCTCTGTCACGCCGGCGGCTGCGCCCGCTGCGGTCCCGTTTCCAGCTCGTCTTCCAGGATCCCTCCACCTCGCTGAATCCGCGCTGGACGGTCGGGGAGATCGTGCGGGAGCCGCTGCGTCTGCAGGACGTACGCGGGGACGTGCCCGGCCTGCTCTCCGAGGTGGGTCTGGACCCGGAACTCGCGGGTCGCCACCCGCACCGGCTCTCCGGCGGGCAGCGGCAGCGGGTGGGTATCGCGAGGGCGCTGGCCCTCTCCCCCGACCTGCTGGTGCTCGACGAGCCGGTCACCGCCCTGGACGTCTCGGTGCAGGCCCAGATCATCAACCTGCTGCTCCGGCTGCAGGAGGAGCGCGGCCTGGGCTACCTGTTCATCTCGCACGACCTGGCAGTGGTGAGCGCCGTCGCCCATCGGGTCGCGGTGATGCACGCCGGTCGGCTGGTCGAAACAGGGCCGGCCGAGCAGGTGCTCGGCCGGCCCTCGCACGACTACACCAGGGCACTGGTCGCGGCCGTCCCCGGTGCCTGACCGCTACGCGCGGGCCACGACCGGACGCGCGAGACCGTAGTGCCCGCGAAGGGTCCGGCCCTCGTACTCGGTACGGAACAGGCCCCGGCGCCGCAGCTCCGGCACCACGTGGTCGACGAAGTCGTTCAGGCCGCCGGGCGGCGTCGGGGACACGGGCCGCCCAGATCACGGAACATGGTCCACCACGGCACGAGCTTCGAGCCTCGGACGGAGCCAGCCCGCCACCTCGAGGTGCGCCGGATGTCCCTGGTAACCGCGCAGTTCGTCGAGGGACTCGTGCCGCGTGATCATGCACAGGTCGTAGGAGACCGGCGACCCGACCACGTCCAGCCAGACGGTGAGATCCCGGATCTGCTCGACCCTGCCTCCCATGCCCTCCAGCAACTCTTTCGCCTTCGGCGCATCCCTCGGATCGACGAACTTCATCAGCACCACATGGGTCAGCACGATTGACTCCTAGACATTTCCTCCGGTTTCGCGAGATCCTATGTCTAGGAAACACTGTTTCTCTAGCCGTAACAGTTGAGGAGTGCAGATGGTACGTGTCGCCGCGGCGCAGTTGGAGGCAGGCCGTGACCCGGCCGTCAACCTGGCTGCCTGCCTGCGTGCGATCGACTCGGCCGCGGCCCAGGGGGCCGAGCTGATCGTGCTGCCCGAGTTCTGCAACCACCTGTCCTGGTACGAGGACCGCGCGCACGCCCGGCGACTGGCCTGTCGCCACGGGGACCCGTTTCTCACCGCTATCTCCGAGCGGGCCGCCAGACACCGCGCGTATGTCAAGATCGGTGTCACCCTCGCCCGGGAGGACGGGCGCACCACCGGCGCCTCCCTGCTCTACGGCCCGGACGGTGCCCTCCTCGGCGAGGCCGACAAGCAGACCCTGATGGGCGCGGAGAACGACCACCTCGATCCCGGGACGGCCGTGGGCCCGGTGATCTCGACCGAACTCGGGCGGCTCGGCATGTACGCCTGCATGGAGGGCGTGATCAGCGAGGTCACCCGCGGGCTGGCGCTACGCGGTGCGCAGGTGCTGCTCAACAGCCTGAACTCGTTCGCCGTGGACGAGGCGAGCCTGCACATCCCGGTCCGCGCCGCGGAGAACAAGGTGTGGGTGGTCGCCGCCAACAAGGTCGGGCCGCTGATCCCCGCCGACATGCTGGAGTCCGTCGGCGCCGGGCTCGGCGTCCCGCCGGAGTGGCTGCACGGCGCGGGCGAGAGCCAGATCGTCGCCCCGGACGGCACGGTCGTGGCCAGAGCACCGCGGACCGGCGAGGCCGTGGTCGTCGCCGACATCGACGTGCCCCTCGCCGACTCCAAGCTCCGCCCCGACGGCACGGACATCCTCACCGCCCGCCGCCCCGCCCTTTACGGACCGATCGCCGCCGAGCCCCGCGGCCGCCGGGCACCCGCCGGAGCCGAGCGCCTGACCGCGGCCGTGGTCAGACCCCGCGACGAGCCGGGCACCGCCGAAGAGCTCATCGGGCAGGCGGCCGCGGGCGGAGCGGAACTGATCGTGCTCCCCGAGCTGTGCGGGGTGAGCGCCGAGGAGGCGGCGCGAGCCGTC
This sequence comes from Streptosporangium amethystogenes, assembly GCF_000721075.1. Lineage (GTDB taxonomy): Bacteria > Actinomycetota > Actinomycetes > Streptosporangiales > Streptosporangiaceae > Streptosporangium > Streptosporangium amethystogenes. The sequence continues at coordinate 665,779 of NZ_JOEQ01000005.1, read as the reverse complement.
CGCGGGACCGCGGCGCACGTGGTGCTCAGCGAGATCCGCCAGGGGGCGCACGAGGGACTGCTGATCTCGGGCGAGGGGGTCGTGGGACGGCAGCGGGCCCTGCACCCCGTCACCCGGCACGCCGGGCGGGTCACCTCGCTGGGCGACGGCCTGGAGATCTTCGAACTGCCCTGGGGCCGGCTCGCCGTCATCGTCGGCGACGACGCCCTGTTCCCCGAGACGTTCAGGCTGGCGGCGCTGGCCGACGCGGACGTCGTCGCGGTGCCGTTCACCCCGTCCGAGGCCTGGGAGCTGGAGTACGGCCTGCTGGAACGGGCCGCGGAGAACCGGCTCAACGTCGTAGCCGCCGGCCACGACGGACCGGCCGGCCTGGCCGGGGCCATCTTGGCCACCCCGCGCGACTTCACCCTCTGGACCGCCTGGGAGGGCCCGTTCAGCGGCCGCATCAGCCACCCGATCGTCACCCCGGTCAAGAACGGCGACCACGTGGTACGCGCCGACGTCTACCCGGCGCAGGCCGTCAACCGGCACGTCTCACGCGGCACCGACCTGGTGGACGGCAGGCCGTGGCGGCTGGTGGACGCACTTCAGGAAGGAACGTCATGAAGGAAACCTTGCAGTACGTCGAGCAGATGCTCGACGAGTCTCCGACCATCGACGTCACCGAGACGTTCGAGCGGTTGCAGACGGTGCTCGCCGAACTCAAGGCGAAGATCGACGCCAGGTTCGAGCTGACCCGAGACCCCTCCAGCGAGGAGTTCGACAGCTACGGCACCTATCCTGAGGGGCCCGGCGGCCGGATCGAGGCCTACACCGGGCCGGAGATCGACTGGATGGTCCACTCCTGGCTGGGCAACCCGAAGGCGAGCTTCGCCAACCTGCACCTGACCGTCTGGCTGGGCCCGCAGGTCAACGTGCCGCACCTGGGCATCGCGCTGCTGGTCTGGCCGGAGGGCTGGTTCTACCAGGACTTCATCCCGCGGGTGAATCTGGTCGAGCAGGGTGAGCACTACGACCGCCACTATGCGCCGCTGGACGCCGACTGGCTACGGTTCAAGGAGGAGAATCCGGACTTCACCTGGTTCACCAGCCGGGCCGGGTTCATCCGCGAGAGCCTGTCCTCCAACGCCTACTGCTACTCCTTCCCCCGCGCCCAGCAGCACATCGACGCGGTCCGCGAGCTGCTACACGCCCGCGTTGACGACTGGCTGCGCTGGGTGGACGAGGCGGAGCCGGTGCCCGAGGCCGACCGGCCCGCGTTGGCCGCGACCGACCTGGCGATCCGGCGCAACATCGCCGATCGTGACCCGGCCAACGTGATGGGGGTGCGCTACTTCGGCGAGGAGATGACCGGCAGACTGGTGCGGGCACTGTGGGGCGGCGACCGCGTGCTGCCGAGGCCCACGTGATCCGATCGCTGTGGTGGGCGGCGAAGACCGGCGGCGAGTCTCCGTTCGACACCGCGCACCTGAAGGTGTACTACCCGGCCGAACCGGACGGCGACCGGCTGACCGGGGTGTTCCGGCCTGCAGGCGGGCCGTACCCGGTGGTGCTGTTCCTGTCCGGGATCAACGTGGGTCAGGACGCCTACCGGTGGCTCGCGACCGAGATCGCGACCGCCGGGTTCGTCTGCGTGACCTTCGACCGGGTGGGCGAGTTGTTCGGCGGCGAGTACGGGCTGACGCCCGGCGTCGACCTGGACGCCGCCCGGCCCGGAAGCTACGGCTCGCGCCCGACCTGCCCGGCGATCCCGGCGGTCCTGTCCGCGCTGGCCGAGATCGACCTGCTGAAGGGCGCCGTCGACCTGGAGCGGGTCGCACTCGGCGGGCACTCGGCGGGCGGCTCCCTGGTCCTGCAGTCGGCCCGGTACTTCCCCGAGGTCAAGGCCGTGTTCGCCTATGGCGCGCACACCATGGTGGCCACCATGCTGGGCTGGCCCGCGGGAACCGTGGTACCCGCCCAGGTGGACTGCCCGGTCCTGCTCTCGGTCGGCACCAGAGATGGCGTGATCATGGGCAGCTCGGATCGGTACGGTCAGGAGGAGCACCCCGCCGATCCCGTCACCCGCACCTTCGACGAGGCACTTCCCGACCGGGACGGCTCCAATCTGCTGGCCGTCATCGAGGGGGCCAACCACTTCGGGATCGCCGACCCGGTGGATCCCACCGCCGCACGGGCCTTCCTGGATCTGCCGGCCAGTACCGAACCTCAACCGGCCCTCACTCAACTGATCACTACGTTTCTACGAACACACCTGTGCGGTGACGGCCACGCCCGATCGGAACTCGATGGCCTGCCTGGCCTACGACGCCGCTAGGAGAAGGACATGCTGAAAAATTTCTGGTACGCGGTCGAGTTCGCTCACGAGGTGGGGCGACAGCCGCGCAAGGTGACCTGCGTCGGGCAGGACTTCGTCCTGTGGCGGCGCAGAAACGGGCAGGTGGCCTGCCTATCGGACCTGTGCGTCCACCGCGGCGCCGCGCTGTCGATGGGTTACCTGGTCGACGAGGAGCGCATCACCTGCCCTTACCACGGGTGGGAGTACGAGCCCGACGGGACGTGCGTGAAGATCCCGGCCAACCCCGAGGGCAGGGGCATCCCCCGCAAGGCACGGGTGGACTCCTACCCGGTGGCCGAGAGGTACGGGATGGTGTGGATCTTCATCGGCGATCTGCCCGAGGAGGAGCGGCCGCCGATCCCGCACATCCCCCAGCACGACGATCCGGCGTTTCGGGCCGTCTACTGGCAGACGACGGTGGAGGCCAACTACGAGCGCACGCTGGAGAACGTCGTCGACGCGGCGCACACACCGTTCGTGCACGGAACCGCGTTCGGCAACCCCGACAAGCCGGCGATTCCCGACTACGAGATCACCGGTGACGACTGGCACGCCGAGGCCGACATCCTGCTCAGCCCGCCGCTGCCCAAGGGCCTGTGGGGCGCGCTGGCCAGACGCAAGGAACGCGCCGAGCACGTCACGGTCAGCAACGGCTGGTACCTGCCCAACATCGTCAAGTTGCACGTACGGCTGCCGTTCGGCGACCTGATCCTCTACGACCACAACATCCCGCTCGGCCAGAACCGGACACTGGTCAAGATCGTCGGTTACCGTAACTTCTTCACCGGCGCGTGGGCCGACGCCAACGCGATGAAGCGCATCAGCAGGATCTTCGAGCAGGACCGCCCGGTCGTCGAGAACCAGCGGCCCGAACTGCTGCCCTTCGACCTGTCGGCCGAGCTGCACCTGCGCAGCGACGCGCTCCAGGTCGCCTACCGCCGCCGCCGTCAGCAGCTGATCGACCAGGGCTGGTGGATCGGCGGCGACGACATCATCACCGGTGACGGGCCGCGCAGGGAGGCCACCGTCGTGCCTTCCCCCGCCCGTCGCGACAACCCCGAACTCGCCCGCGCCTGGGTGCACAAAGCCCGAGGAGAAAAGATCGATGAGTCTGCCCGCATCGCTAAATGAGCGCGTGCTCGACCGCCTGATCGCCGCCACCGAGCTGACCCCGCTTGCCGACACCGAGCTGACCAGCCCGATGTCGCCCGCCCCGGTGGGCCGGCTCCGTACCTTCTCCCCGGCGGCCCCGGCGGGCACCGGCCTGGAGAAGGTGGTGTCGGTCAGCCTGGTGGTGCCGATGATCAAGCTCGACAGTCACATGATCTTCGCGTTCACCGGGCCGGAGTCGGCGGTGCCGCACTTCACGCTGGACGCGGTCGCCTCGGCCGACTATCACGCCATGCACCTGGACCTGATTCCCCGCCTCGAACTGGCGACCCATCTGGAGTACCTGGACGCCTGCTTCTTGCCGCTGACGGAGCCGCTGGAGGCCGCCTGGAAGATCGACGGCGTCTCCCCCGCCGCGATCGGCCCCCGCCAGCGGGCGATGATGTCCCCCTGGATGGTGGTCTGCCGGGCCACCGAGGATGCCTTCGCGAAGCTCGGCCCGACCGTCGACACCTACCTCGACCACTGGCTGAGCCTGCTCGACACCGGTGTGCCGGATCAGGGTGACACCGACCTCGCCGCCCGGGACACGGCCAACCGGGCCAACCTGTTCAGTCCGGAGGTGGACCCGGTCTGGCACCAGGTCACCCGGCTCATCGGCGCGGAACAGTCCGACCTCGTACGTGGAGAACTGATCTCGTGACCGACACGACGCAACCCAGCGAATGGCAGCGGCGCATCGCCGGAGAGTGGCACGGCCGCCCCTCCCTGTTCGACGCCACCGGCACCTGGCAGGGATACGAGGACATCCGCCGCTCCTCGGACTTCGTCGACGGCGTGACCACCTACTACATGGACGGCGGCCTGGAGGGCGGCGGCCCCCTGGCCGGAAGGTTCCGGCTGGGTGCCCCGTTCGCGTTCGGCGTCGTCGACTCCGACGCCAACCGGGTCTACACCGGCCCCGACTTCTACGGCACCGGCCAGCCGTACGGTTCCTTCGTCGACTCCCACTACTACGGCCCCGGCTGGCAGGTGGACCTCAACACCTGGAACCAGGTCCTCGCCGACGAGGACATCCAGGTCTACTCCTCGATGCTCTACCAGGGTCCCGCCGTGGTCGGCTGCTTCAACGGCCTCTACACCCGGGACCCCGCCAAGGTGGCGGACTGGCTGGCGGCCGAGACCCGGAACGGGCCGGTGCCCCACATCCTGCCCACCAAGACCCCGGGCGCCTTCTCCGGCACCTGCGAGGTCTTCGGCGCCGACCAGAAGCCGCGCGGCACCGTGGACGTCACGGTCGAGGTGGAACCGCTGGATCTGCTGCGGGCCCGCCACCACGTCACCTGGTCCGGAGCCCTGGACCGCCGCCACACCGTCGAGGTGCGGCGTGACGGCTTCCGGTCCTTCTACGAGGGTCCCGAGGCCTGGGGCAACGCGCAGGCGTACGGCAGGGCGAACTACTCGAGCCTGCACTTCCGTGACGTCTGGAAGCTCAAGGGCCGCGAGTTCATGATCGACGCCACTCCGGGGATGAGCGCCGGCAAGACGATGGCGGTCGTCTACGAGTTGTTCGACGGCAACGTGCTGTCCGCCGTCGTCCACGGGGTACTTCGATGGTCGTAGTCGTGACGGGCGGCACCAGGGGCATCGGGCTCGGGCTGGTCAGGGAGCTCCTCTCCCGGGATCAGCGAGTCGCCTTCTGTGGCCGTACCGACGAGTCCGTCAAGAAGGCGCTGGCCGCGCTGGACAGCGATCGGGTACTGGGGATGGCGGCGGACATGGCCGACCGCACCCAGGTTCAGGCGCTGTGGGACGCGGCCGTCGACCGGTTCGGCTCCGTCGACATCTGGATCAACAACGCCGGGATCTCCCAGACACGCGCGCCGCTCTGGGAGCTCCCGGCCACCGAGGCGTCGGCGGTCGTCGACGTGAACCTGACCGGTGTGGTCAACGGCAGCGCGGTCGCCATCACCGGGATGATCGAGCAGGGCCGCGGCCACGTGTGGAACATGGAGGGTCTGGGCAGCGACGGCCGTACGGTCGCCGGTCTGTCCGTCTACGGCGCGAGCAAGCGGGCGGTGACCTACCTCACCCTGGCACTCGCCAAGGAGGTGCCGCCCGGTGTCTCGGTCGGCCTGCTCAGCCCCGGCATGGTCGTCACCGACCTGCTCACCCACGACTACACACCGGATGAGCTGGCCAAGGCCGCCCGGATCTTCAACATCCTGGCCGACCGGGTCGAGACCGTCACCCCGTGGCTCGCGGAGCAGGCGCTGACCCGGACCCGCAACGGCGCCCACGTCCGCTGGCTGACCCAGGGCAAGATCCTCGCCCGGTTCGCCTCGGCCCCCTTCTCGAAACGCCGGGTGATCCCGTGATCGAGTACCCCGTCCCCCTCGCGGTGGAGGACTTCGTCCCCGTCGTGCTGACGACGTGCGGTGTCACCCTGCTCACCCGGCATGTGGACGCCAGATCCCGGCCGGGTGTGTTGCTCGCCGCGGTTCTCATCTGCGCCGGCGGGCTGGCCAAGGCGTCATGGAAGCTCACCGTCGCGCTCGGCGGCCCGGACGTGACCTGGCTGGAGCAACTGCTGTTCCCGCTGCTCACCGCCGGGTTCGGGCTGCTGGCCTGGATCCTGGTCAGCCACCACCACTCCCGGACGCCCCAGTGGATCCCGCCGCTGGTGATCGGCCTGTCCCTGCTGTGCGCGGGTGGCGCCGCGCTGGCCGGGGGCATGCTGCCACTGCTGGTCAGCACCACGGTCTTCGCCACTCTCAGTGGCGTCCACCTGATCCTGGCCGCCCAGCGGAACCGCGACCCGCTCACCGCCGCCCTGTTCGGCCTGCAGCTCCTGGGGTTCTTCATCCTCAGCCCGCTGGCCGCCAGGCCCGACCAGACGCTGGCCCTGCAGTGGGTCGAACAACTGTCCAACAGCGCGGCACAGGCCGGGTTCGCGATCGCCGCGTTCCGGCTGTGCCGCCCCCGACGGCTGGAGGCCGTACGATGACCGACGCGCTCGGCTGGCGCCGCAAGTTCGGCGTGATCGCCCCGTCCACCAACACGATCGTGGAGCCGGACTTCTACCGGATGACCGTTCCCGGGGTCACCGCGCACTTCAGCCGCATCCACATCCACGACCAGAACATGGCCGGGAACGAGGGCATGGAGCGCCTGCTCGACCAGATCCGCGAGGAGATCGGCTCGGCCTGCGAGCGGGTGATGACCTGCGAGCCGGACTACATGGTGATGGGCATGTCCGCCGAGACCTTCTGGGGCGGTGTCGAGGGCAACCGGCAGTTCGTCAAGCAGATCCACGACCTCACCGGCCTGAAGGTGGCGACCGGCGCGGAGGCGTGCGAGCGGGCGCTGAACCTGTACGGCGCGCGCAAGCTCGGCGTGGTCACCCCCTACCAGCCGGTCGGCGACGAGAACGTGGTGCGCTTCTTCTCCGAGATCGGTTTCGACGTGGTCGCCATCGAGGGTCTGAAGTGCCCCACGGCCGTGTCGATCGCGCACGTCACCGAATCCACCCTGCGTGAGGCGCTGATCGAGGTGAACTCCCCCGACGTGGACGCGATCGTGCAGTGTGGCACCAACCTGTCCATGGTCGGCCTGGCCGACGAGGCCGAGCGGTGGCTCGGCAAGCCGGTCATCGCCATCAACGCCGCCACCTGGTGGATGGCACTGCGCGACAACGGCGTCGAGGACAAGGTCTACGGCGCGGGCCGGCTGCTGCGCGAGCACTGAGGGCCCGGCCTCGACCACCTCACCCCGGCCGCGCGAACACCAGGGACCCGCCTCCCTGCCACCCCACTCCCGCCGCGCGAGCACCGAGGGCCCGGCCTCGACCACCTCACCCCGGCCGCGCGAACACCAGGGACCCGCCTCCCTGCCACCCCACTCTCGGCACGGGAGTGCCGAGTACGGTCCCCGACCGTCTCTTCCCCATGCCATACATCACCCCCACTGGAGGAAGCATGTCTATTTCCACTAAATCCACTCGGCGGATTCGCGCCGGGCTGGTCGCCGCGGCGCTCACCGTGGCGACCGCGCTGACGCCGTCGGCGGCCCTCGCCAACGGCGCCACCGCGTCCACCGCGTCCACCTTGACGTCGCCCTCCTGGGTCGGCCAGTACGAGACGCAGATCGGCAACGACCCGGCCACCGTCTACTACCCGGCCACCCAGACCCCCCTGCCGGTCGCCCTGCTCCTGCAGGGCGCGAACGTGCCCAAGGAGAGCTACGGCGAATTCGCCAAGATCGTCGCCGGCTTCGGCTTCGCCGTGGCCGTCCCGAACCACCAGCGCACCGTCGGCCCGGTCTCCGGGCTCTTCCCCGAGCAGTCCCAGACCAACGCCGCCGCGACGTGGGCGGCGGCGGAGAACGCCCGCGCGGGCTCCCCGGTGGCCGGACGGCTGGACGCCAACCGGCTGGTCCTGCTCGGGCACTCCTTCGGCGGGGCCGCCGGGCTGTTCGCCATCGGCAACACCTGCACGGTCCCGTTCTGCTTCGGGCCCGTCTACCAGCGCCCCGCGGCGCTGCGCGCGGCGGTGTTCTACGGCGCGAGCACGGCGACGCCCGGCGGCGGCGCCGTCCCGATCGCCAACGCCGGGGTACCGGTCGCCCTCGTCCAGGGCGGCCTGGACGGCAACAACCTGCCGGCGGCGGCCCTGGCGACCTACAACGGTCTCAGCGCGGCGCCCAAGGCGCTCATCACGGTGACCGGCGCCAACCACTTCGGTCTCACCGACACCCAGACCCCGGCCGGTGCCGTTCCCGACGCCACCCCGCAGACGCTGACGCAGGAGGAGAGCATCGACGCCGCGGCCAAGTGGAGCGGGCTGTTCCTGCGTGCCTCGCTCGGTGACACCCTGGCCGCGGCCTACGTCTACGGCTTCGGCGACGCCTCCGACCCGAAGGTCACGGTGATCTCACAGCGCTAGTTGCATACAATTTTCTAATAAAATCTCAAAAATTACTGTATATATAGATTTATTGCATACAACACTGATACACCTGGAACATGTCTTCTCCCCGCATGAACATCGTTGAGGTGGGGCCCCGGGACGGTCTGCAGAACGAGGCCGTCCCGGTCGGCACCGACGCCAAGGTGGCCTACATCGAGGCACTGGCCGACGCGGGCCTCACCCGCATCGAGGCGGTCAGCTTCGTCCACCCCCGCCTGGTCCCCCAGATGGCCGACGCCGAGCAGGTGATGGCCCGCGTCCCCCGGCGCGACGGGCTCAGCTACATAGGCCTGATCGTCAACGGGCGCGGCCTGGACCGGGCCCTGGCCGCGGGGGTGGACGAGGTCAACGTCACGATCGTGGCGACCGAGACCTTCTGCCGGCGCAACCAGGGCATGACGGTCGCGGAGGCGCTGGACTCCTTCGCCGGGATCGCCGACCGCGCCCACGCGGCCGGGCTGCGGGTCACCGCGACCGTCGGGGCGGCCTTCGGCTGTCCCTTCGAGGGCGAGGTGGCCCCCGGCGGCGTGGCCGAACTGGTGCGGCGGTGCGCGGACACCGGGGCCGACGAGATCGCGCTGGCCGACACGATCGGCGTGGGCGTGCCCGCCGACGTGCGGCGGCTGACCGGGGCCGTACGCGAGGTCACCGACCTGCCGCTGCGGTTCCACTTCCACAACACCCGCAACACCGGCTACGCCAACGCGCTGGCCGCGGTCGAGGCGGGCGCCACCGCACTCGACGCGAGCAGCGGCGGGATCGGCGGCTGCCCGTTCGCCCCGGCGGCGACCGGCAACATCGCCACCGAGGACCTCTCCTACGCACTGCGCCGCTCGGGCATCGCCACCGGCGTCGACCTCGACCGACTGCTCTCAGCCGCCTCCTACATCGGTGAGCGGCTCGGCGCGCCGCTCCCGGCACTCCTCGGCCGCGCGGGCGACTTCCCGCCCGCCCCGGATACCCGAACTCTCGACTGACGAGCGCGTCCCACCCGCGACATGCTATCGATAATGGAAAAATGTTTCTCCATACGAAACACGAGGGGCCCTATGCGGCTTTCCATCGCCGGCGGGATCCGCGAACTCGCCGCGGCCACCCCCACGACGGTCGCGCTGGTCGACGGCGACCGGAGACTGACCTACCGCGGCCTGGACGACCGGTCCAGCCGCCTGGCGAACGCCCTGCTGGCCGCCGGACTGCGGCCGGGTGAACGGGTCGCACTGCTGCTCGGCAACCGGATGGAGTATCCGGGGGGTCGGGGTGCATGAGCTGTACGGCTCGACCGAGGCCGGGATCATCAGCGACTGCCGCCCGGCCGACGCCCGCGACAAGATCGGCTCGGTGGGCCGCCCGTGGTTCATGACCGAGGTCAGGGTGGTGGACGACGAGGGGAACCCCGCCGACCGGGGCGAACTGTTCAGCCGCTCGCCCTACCTGATGAACGGCTACCTGGACGACCCGGCCGCCACCGCCGCCTGCACCACCCCCGACGGGTTCCTCACCAGTGGCGACATCGTCGAGCGCGACGAGGACGGCTTCATCTACATCGTCGACCGCAAGAAGGACATGATCATCCCTGCTGGGTGAACATCGCCCCGCGCGAGGTCGAGGAGGTTCTGATCTCCTTCCCCGGCGCCGCCGACGCCGCCGTCGTGGGCCTGCCCGACGAGCGATGGGGCGAACAGGTGGCCGCCTTCGTGGTCACCCTGCCCGGCGCCGCGGCCGACGCCGAGGCACTGGCGGCGCACTGCCGCACCAGGCTGGCCGGCCCCAGGCTTCCCCGGCGGGTCGAGTTCGTTCCCGCACTACCCCGCAACGCCGCAGGAAAGATCCTCAAGCGCGAGTTGCGTGACAACAGTTGACTCAGACCGCCCCTCGTCCGCCATCGTGGGCGCCCGTCGCCGCGATGGCCGCGATCAGTACGGCCTCACCCGCGTTGCCCAGGACGGGCAACGCCACGGCGGCACCCGCGGTCGCCAGGAGCGCGGCCGCGCCCAGGAAAAGCCAGGGCGCGCGCCACCGCACCCACAGCACGAGCCCCGCGACCAGCAGGATCACCGTGGTGACCAGCGCCGGGACCGGCGGGCCCGACGCATCCGCGGAAACATAACGCAGGGTGTCCGACCACCATCGGGGCTCCAGCCTCAGATCCACCAGGCCCACCACCTCGAAGACGATCAGAACACCGGCGAGGCCCCACGCCGGAACGACGAGGCCGCGGCGCACGAGAACCGCCCCGTGGACGATGAGGAGCGGGGTGAGAACGGCATGGACGGCGAAGCGTCCGGTGTTGAGCGCCTCCAGCCCCGGTCCCTCACCGATCAGCCGCCCGGCTCCGACGACCGCCGAGTCGTAGGCGACCCCCGTCGCGACCGCGAACGGGATCCACCGGCCTGATCGTGCCAGCCATATGGCCAGGGCCACCTGGATCAGGGCCAGCCCGCCGTACAGGAGCGAGATCACAGCTCGTGGCCGACGACGGCTCCGGCGGCGAGCCTGGGAGGGATCTGCCCCTCAGGCTCTTTGGGTGGCCCTTTGGGCGCCGAAACGGCCCCATGGCCGATGGGCTCCACCTGCACGACCCTGTCCGGCACAGTCGCCTCCTAGATGTTTCCTCCGGTTTCGCGAATCCTATATCTTGGAAACATTGTTTCTCTAGAGGTAACACGAGTCCGGACGGGCCTTCGTGCCGGACCTGTTCGTGCCCGGCATGTGGCCGCCGACCCTGCACCCGCCCCGAGCCGAGGCGGGTGCGCCGGAGCGCCGTTACCGGACGCCGAGGAACTGAACGTCCGGGTCGGTCTGGGCGGCCGTGCCCCAGACCGTGTCGTACTGGGCGGTGTCGTCACGGAGGTAGTACAGCAGCCAGGCGGTGGTCACCCGGCGGGTGATCGAACCGCTGTCGCAGCCGAGGCCGCCGGAGTCGGTGAAGCCGCAGTGGAAACCGCCGACGATCGTACGCAGCTGCTTGGGAGCGAGCTTGGCGTGTAGATGGGGATCTGGTGACCCGACGGGCCCGCGACGGTGTCGCCCGTGCCGGCGACCAGCTGCATGGGAACCGCCGTGGTGGCCGCGGCGGTTACGGCCGAGGGATTGGTCTCGGCCGCGGCCAGGTTCGTCACCGTCCGCACCGCCGAGTTGCGCGCGGTGGCCAGCACACTGGCGCCGCCGCCCATCGAGTGCCCCGACAGCCCCAACCGGTCGGTACGCACGTGGGCGTTGAACCGTGACCCGGCGACGCTGTTCTGCGCCACCATCCAGGTCAGCGCGGCGTTCAAGTCATCAGCGAAGGCGCTGTGACTGGGAAGCAGGCCACCCTGCGAGGTCGTCATGGCGCGGCCTGTCCGTGCGCGGGGACCGGCGACCGCTCCCCGCACACGGACAGGCCGCAGACCCGGCCGGTGTCACCGGCCGGGTGGGTGATCCTCACACGGTCGGCGGCCCCTGCACGGTCCGCGGCGGAGCGAACCGTTCCAGTACTGCCGCCTCGTCCCACACCTCGCCGTACTTGGCCTGGATGTCGAACAGGTTGGCCTCGTGCGGCCGGAGGTCGCGATCCCCGACCGCCTGCCGCACCACGACCGGCACGAACCCGTGCTGTATCCCGTCGACGGCGGTGGCGCGCACGCAGCCGCTGGTGGACACGCCCGCGATGACGAGCGTGTCCACCCGCAGCGCGTTGAGCGTCGAGGCCAGCACCGTACCGAAGAAGGCGCTCGCGTACTGCTTGACGATCATCGTCTCCCCCGGTCCGGGCGCGACCTCCGGCATCAGCTCGCCGAGCGGCCCGCCACCGTCCACCAGGTGGCGCAACGGGGCCACCTTGCGGAAGAACAGGCCGCCGTCGACGCCGTCAGGACCGAACGCGACCCTGGTGTGGATCACCGGAACGCCCGCCGAACGGGCGGCGGCCAGGACCCGCGCGGCCGAGTCCAGGCAGTCGCGCGACCCCATGTAGAGCTCGGCGCCCGGCTCGAAGTAGGCGCGCATCAGGTCGATGAGGATCAGCGCCGGACGCTCCCCGAACGGCAGGGAACGCCCGTACACCTCGTCGTGGTCCCTGATCACATGCGGCTCCGGGGATGGCGGGCACCCGCCGCGCGGCGCGCGGGGGGTTCCTCGGGTGCGAGGACGCGGACGGTGGGCTGGTGGGGCATGGGGGGCTCCCTTTGGTGTCAGATGACTCCGGCGGCCGACAGGCCGATGAACTCCGCCTCCGTCAGGCCAAGGAGCCCGCGGTAGACCTCTTCGTTGTGCTGCCCGAGCGCGGGCCCGGCACTGCGCACGCTTCCGGGGGTGTCGGAGAGCTTGGGGACCACGTTCTGCATGGCCAGTTCACCGAAGTCCGGGTGCGGGACGCGGACGATGGCCTCACGGGCGGCGAAGTGCGGATCGGCGAACATGTCCTTGGCCGTGTAGACCCGCCCGGCGGGAACACCGCCCTCGTGCAACGACTGGAGCAGCTCGTCCGCGGGGATCCCCGCGGTCCAGACCGCGATGATCTCGTCAAGCTCGGCCATGTTCGCGCCGCGCGCGCCGTGGGTGGCGTAGCGCTCGTCGGCGGCCAGCTCGGCCCTGCCCATCAGGGTCGCCAGGCGGGTGAAGACGCTGTCCTGGTTGGCGGCGATGAGGATGGTGTCGCCGTCCTTGGTCGGGTAGACGTTGCTGGGCGAGACGTTGGGCAGCACGGTGCCGGTGCGCTCACGCTGGTAGCCGGCCTGCTGCCATTCGGGCACCATCGACTCCATCATGGCGAGCACCGCCTCGTAGATCGCCGAGTCGACGACCTGGCCCCTGCCGCTGCGCTCGCGCTCGTGCAGCGCGACGAGCGTGCCGATGCAGGCGTGGGTCGCGGCCAGGGAGTCGCCCAGCGAGATGCCGGCGCGCGCCGGCGGCCGGTCGGGGTCGCCGGTGACGTGGCGGATGCCGCCCATGGCCTCACCGATCGAGCCGTATCCGGCCCGGGGGGCGTAGGGGCCGCTCTGGCCGAACCCGGTCACCCGGGTGATGACCAGGCGGGGGTTGATCTCGTGCAGCCGGGCCGGGGACATGCCCCAGCGCTCCAACGTGCCGGGCCGGAAGTTCTCCAGCAGCACGTCCGCCCGCTCCACGAGCCTGATGACCAGGTCCTGCCCCTCGGGGGTGCGCAGGTCGCAGGTGACCGACTTCTTGTTGCGGGCCACGACCGGCCACCACAGCGACTGGCCGTACGGCTTCTCCCGGCCCCACTGGCGCATGGGGTCGCCCCGGCCGGGGTCCTCCACCTTGATGATCTCGGCGCCGAAGTCACCGAGCAACTGGCCGCAGAACGGCCCGGCGAGCAGCTGGCCGAGCTCGACGACCCGGATGTCTCCGAGCGGAAGGCCTCTCACGTCTTGTTCTCCTGACGACGGGGACCGAGCAGGGACGCGCGGGCGGAGAACAGGTGGGCGCGCATCACGGCCTCCGCCCATTCGGGGTCTCCGGCGCGCACGGCCGCCACGATCTCGATGTGATGGTTGACGCTGCGGCGCATGGCCTCGGAGTCGAAGGCTCCGTAGGTGCGCAGCAACACGGGCGAGTGGACCAGCGAGCTGATCGACTGGGCCAGCACCTGACTGCCACCGAGCCTGACCAGCGCCTGATGGAAATCGGCGTTGAGGCGGTAGACCGCCTCGACGTCGTGGCGGTCGGCGTGCTCGGCCAGGGTCGTCGCCAGCTCGTGCAGGCGCGCGATGTCCTGCTCCGTCGCGACGGCCGCCGCCTGCCGGACGGCCAGCCCTTCGATCCTGGCGCGCAGCTCGAAGATCGTCTCTAGATCGGCGCGGGGATACACCACGACTCTGGCGCCCTTGTTGGCCGTGATCTCGACCAGTCCCTCGGCCTGCAGCCGCCGCAGCGCGTCGCGGACCGGGGTCCGGCTGACGCCCAGCGCCTCGGCCAGCTCGACCTCACCGAGGTGGTCACCCGGCTCGTAGTGACCGCTGAGGATCAGGCCACGTAGGCTATCGATTGTCGACATGTATACACCCTTACCGAATTTTCCCCAACAATGGCACTTAAAAAGGAAAATAACAAGATTTTGCATACAACTTGGGGGCGTCGGTACGGTGACCGAGAATCCTCAACGGCTCCCTCGGCGGACCGCGCCGGAGATCGTCCCCGTACTCCCGCCGTCGCCTCCCGGTGAACGCGGCCGGGCGGCGCATCGCTGAGCTTCGCCATGCGATGCCGTCGACGACGGGCGGCCGGGCCGGGGAACGGGCATCACCCGAAAGCCACTACTTCGTTCTCCCCACCCGTGCTTCGGCGCGCCGCCGAACAGAATGGGGATCATGACCCCACGACGGATCTACGACGGCACAGGCCCTGGACCGATCACCCCGGACGGCTGCTCGGTCGAGTACTACACCACCCTCACCCCAAGGGGCGAACCCGAACTCATCCACGCCTCGATCCCGGCCGGGGCGAGCATCCTCGAACTCGGCGCGGGCGCGGGCCGGATCACCCACCGCCTGCTGGAACTCGGGCACGAGGTCGTCGCGGTCGACGAGTCGCCCGAGATGCTCGCCCACATCCGCGGCGCCGAGACCGTGTGCTCTCCCATCCAGACCCTGGCCCTGCCCAGAACCTTCGACCTCGTGCTGCTGATGTCGTTCGTCATCGAAACCTCCGACGACAACCTGCGCGCCGCGTTCCTGCGCACCTGCGGCGCGCACGTCTCCGCCGGCGGCTGCGTCATCCTGCAGCGCCAACCCCCCGAGTGGTACGACACCGTCCAGCCGTTCGAACGCGAAGCCGGCCCCGGTCGCACCGTCAGCATGACACGGATCAGCCGCCCCGCCCCCGACCTGCTCGACGCCACCATGGAGTACACCATCGGCGAGCAGCGCTGGACCCACACCTTCGTCAGCCGCCGCCTCGACGACGACCACCTGGAAAGCGAACTCAACCAGGTGGGCCTGACCATCTCCGGATTCCTGAACGACGACCGCGGGTGGGTACGCGCCACGCCTCTTTGACGCCCACCTCTCCCCGAACGACCGAATCAGAGCCGGCATCGGCCCGCCGGTGACACCGGGCACCAGGCCGCCACCTCGCCGAAGCGGTCGTCACGAGCCCCTCCGGGGAGAAGCTCCGCCCCGCCCCGTCCGCGAGCCGTGCGGCGCTCATCCGCCCGAGGCGGGGCGGGGCTCGACCCCATGGCGGCGAAGACCTCGCAGGCGGCCGCTATCAGCGCCGCCCGGTTCTCCGCCGCCCTCTTCCTCGCCTCGGCCGCCGGGGCGTCAGGTGGCGGAGATCCCCCGACTACCCCGACTACTATCCGGACCGGCCGGGCGGCAAGGTGGGCCGCTCGATCGATGTCGCGGCCTTCGACACCAAGCTGCTCGGCGACTGGTATGCCACCTCCCGCGCCAAGGACAGCATCCCGCTCCCGCTCATGACCCAGTGGCCGGCGACAGTGCTGCCGTCGATTTTGAGACGCGCGGCCTCCGACCCGCCACCCGCCGGCGCAGCGTCCCGCCGAACAAAGGCACGGCGAGCGCGGCTCGCGCGAGGAAGGAGTGCCATACCGATACGCTCGGCGACACGAGAGACTAAGACAGCAAGGTATTGTTTGAGACATCTATGTCTCAAACAATACGGAGCTGACTGATGGCTGTGAGTCGCGATCAGATCATCGTCGCCGCGATCCAGCACCTCAACCACGACCCTGCCGCGTCGATGGCCGACATCGCCGAGGCGACCGGAGTGAGCCGCGCCACCTTGCATCGGCACTTCACCGGTCGAGAAGACCTGCTGCTCGCACTCGGCCACCGCGCGCTGGATCGATGGGAGGAGGCCCAGGAGGACGCCGGGATCGAGCAGGCCGCCCGCTCCGCGGAACCGATAGTGATCACCACCGCTCTGCGGGAGATGCTGAGTGGGCTGATCGGAGAGGCCGAGGAGTACAACTTCGCACTCACCGACCTGGTGATGTCGGTGCCCGAGCTACGGGAACGCGGTGACGAACTGGAGGGCAGGGAGATCGCGCTCTACCGGGCGGCCCAGCGCGCCGGGGTCCTGCGGGCCGACCTGCCGGTGCGGTGGATCAGCAACACGGTGTACGGCCTGCTGCTCGCCGTACGGGAAAGCCTGAACCGGGGCGACGTCGCACGGCGCGACCTGCCCGGGATGCTGCACGAGACCTTCTTCCGCGGCGCCGGCGAACACGATCCTCACCCTGGCAGAGGTGAACGGCCGCCGGAGGGTGGTTCGCAGGGCGGGAGGAGGCCATGACGCGCACCTCCCACGCATCGTCGACGGAGCCCGGGGTGTCGCGGCGGCGGCGCTGGGCCGGGCTGGCGGTACTGTCGGCGAGCCTGCTGCTGGTGGTCATGGACATGACCATCCTCAATGTCGCCCTGCCCGCGATCTCGGCCGACCTGCGTCCCGGCTCGGTCGAGTTGCTGTGGATGGTGGATGTCTACGCGCTGGTGCTGTCCGGCCTGCTGGTCACGGTGAGCGCGCTCGGTGACCGATGGGGCCGCAAGAAGATGCTGCTCACCGGCTTCGCACTGTTCGGGCTGGCCTCCACGGCGGTGCTCTGGGCCGACTCGCCCGGCGAAGTGATCACGGTACGGGCGATGCTCGGCGTCGGAGGCGCCATGATCATGCCCTCCACACTGTCGATGATCCGCACCCTGTTCACCGACCCCGGGGAGCGAGCGACCGCGCTGGGCGTCTGGTCCGCGATGGCCGCCCTGGGCGGCGCGCTCGGGCCGATCCTGGGTGGGTTGCTGCTGGAGCACTTCAGCTGGCACGCGGCGTTCCTGGTGAACGTTCCAGTGATGGCGGCGGCGATCGTCGCCGGCCTCTTCCTGCTCCCCGAGTCACGCAATCCGCGCCCGGGCCGCTGGGACGTGTCCGCCACGGCACTGTCGATCATCGGAATGGTCTCCCTGGTCTACTCGATCAAGCAGTTCGGTAAGGAGGGCCCGGCCGGCATCGGTTCGTGGGTCACCCTCGGCCTCGCCGTAGTGGCCCTCACCTGGTTCGTCCGGCGCTGCCTGAACCGCTCCGACCCGCTGCTGGAGATTCGCCTGTTTCGCAGCCGGCCGTTCACCGCGGGCACGATCGCCGCGCTGAGCACGTCGACCGCGATGGCGGCGATGATGTTGCTGATGGCGCAGTGGATGCAGCTCGCAGGCGGCTACTCCCCGCTGGAGGCCGGCGTGCGGCTGCTGCCGACCGCACTGGGCGCGCTGGTGCTGTCACCGCTGGCACCCTCACTGGCGGCGCGCGTCGGAACCCGCCCAGTGCTGGCCGGAGGGCTGGTGGTGTCCGGGCTGGGATTCGGCGTGCTGTACGCCGCGCCCGTCACCTATCCATGGATCGCCGTGTCGCTGCTGCTGATCGGGCTGGGTATGGGCTCGCTGGCGATCGCCTCGGCGGTCATCATGGCGGGTGCACCGCCGGAGAAGGCGGGCAGCGCCGCCGCGATCGAGGAGACCAGCTACGAGCTGGGCGGCGTACTCGGCGTCGCGGTGCTTGGCAGCGTCGCCGCCGCCGTGTACCGGGAGGCGCTGCCGGCCGCCGCGGGTGATGCCGCCCGCGAGTCACTGGCCGCCGCGATCGAGGTCGCCCGCCAGACCGGAGCCACGGGGGCGCATCTGGCCCAGCAGGCCAAGGCGGCGTTCACCTTGTCGTTGGAGATGACCGGGCTGGCCGGGGGCGTGCTCATGCTCGCCGCCGCGCTCGCCGTCTGGTGGCTCGTCCCGCGCGACCTCGACGTCACCGCCGGGCACAACTGATGGAATGGGGTCCCGCCGCGGCGCCCGCCTTACCGGCACCGATGGACCAGTGACGGACCCGAGATCCAAAACGCCTTTCAGCAGAAGCAGGCATCTTCAGCGAACGGGCAGGCCGGTCACGGCGCGGCCGATGATCAGGCGCTGGATCTCGCTCGTCCCCTCGAAGATGGTGTAGATCTTGGCGTCGCGGTGGAAGCGCTCGACCGGATGGTCGCGGGTGTAGCCGGCCCCGCCGAGGATCTGGATGGCCTGGTCGGTGACCCAGACCGCGGTCTCGCCGGCGACCAGCTTGGACATGGAGCCCTCGGCCTGGCCGAAGGTGCGGTTGTTGCGGGCCATCCAGGCGGCACGCCAGGTCATCAGGCGGGCGATGTCGACGCGGGTGGCCATATCGGCCAGCAGGAAGGCGATGGCCTGGTTCTCACCGATCCTGCGGCCGAACTGCTCGCGCTCGCGGGCGTAGTCGCGGGCGTACTCGTATCCGGCGCGGGCGATGCCGACGGCCATCGCCGCCACCGAGGGGCGGGTGGTCTCGAAGGTCCGCATCGCGCCCTGCTCCCCGGCCCGCTCGCCGGAGCGGACGCGGGCGAGCCTGGCGTCGAGCTTCTCCCTGCCGCCGAGCAGGCAGGATCCCGGCACGCGCACGTTGTCGAGGACGACCTCGGCGGTGTGGGAGGCACGGATGCCGTGTTTCTTGAACTTCTGGCCCATCGACAGGCCGGGGGTGCCGGCCGGGATGACGAAGGACGCCTGGCCACGGGTGCCCAGGGACGGGTCGACGGAGGCGACGATGACGTGGACGTCGGCGATGCCGCCGTTGGTGGCCCAGGTCTTCACGCCGTTGAGGATCCAGTCGTCGCCCGAGGGGACGGCGCGGGTGCGGATGGCGCCCACGTCGGAGCCGGCCTCGGGCTCGGAGGCGCAGAACGCTCCGAGCCTGACCTCCGAGGGGGTGCCGAACATCTGCGGGAGCCACTCGCCCAGCTGCTCGGGGGTGCCACTGGCCGAGAGGGCCGCGGCGGCGAGGCCGGTGCCGACGATGGACAGGCCGATGCCCGCGTCTCCCCAGAAGAGCTCCTCGAAGGCCACGGTCAGGCCGAGCCCGCTCGGCTCGAACCACTGCTGGGCGAAGAAGTCGAGGGAGTAGAGCCCGATCTTGGCGGCCTCCTGGATGATCGGCCAGGGGGTCTCCTCGCGTTCGTCCCATTCGGCACCGGCCGGACGGACCACCGAGCGGGCGAAGTCGTGCACCCAGTCACGCACCTCGCGCACGTCGTCACTCAGCTCCGGGCAGAAGCCGCTCTCGCTCATCGTGCATGCCTCCTCAGCGTGCGTTACCAACGGTAACACCCAAACTTTACCGGCGGACGGACCGCTCCGCGCAACCGGCGGACCGCCCCTTCTCCGGCACCGGCCGGCGAACGGCCCCGCTCCCGGAGGTCTCGTTCACCGGCGCCGAGGGGCCGTCCATCGCCGCGGGGGAATACCGCCGGGCCACGTGCTCCCCGGCATCGCGAGCTCCGTACGC
The DNA here is from genome assembly GCF_000721075.1 of Streptosporangium amethystogenes. Classification (GTDB taxonomy): domain Bacteria; phylum Actinomycetota; class Actinomycetes; order Streptosporangiales; family Streptosporangiaceae; genus Streptosporangium; species Streptosporangium amethystogenes. Next base: position 646,063 of record NZ_JOEQ01000005.1, on the reverse strand, counting down.
CGCCCGGGATCACGCTCGTACGGCGTGGTCAGCGAGCGGCGCGGTAGGCGGGAACGGTGATCATCGGCGGGCGTTCGGCGACGGCGACGTCCCGGACGCTCATCTGGTGGCCGCTCGCCCCCCGGCGGAACTGGGCCAGGCGCGGAGAGGGGCTGTGCAGGGAGACCATCATGTTCTGGCGCTCCAGGCGCGACCAGGAGGTCTGCAGGATCTGGGCGGCCATCCCGCCGAGCGCCTCCGTCGACTGGTGGGAGTGGACCCGGCGGCCCAGGTCGACCTGGGCCAGGGCGTCGAGCCCGGCGAGGTCGAGCAGATCGATCAGCAGGCCGAGCTCCACACCGTAACCGGTGACGAATGGCACGCTCTCCAGCACGGACCTGCGCCCGGCGTACTCCCCGGCGAGGGGCTGTACGAATCCGGCCAGCAGCGGCCAGTGCAGGTTGAGCAGCGGACGCGCGACGAGCTCGGTGACCCGGCCGCCGCCGCTCTGCACGTTCTGCAGAGGCCGGTCGTAGCAGCCCTTGACGTAGACCACCGTCTCGTCGGCGAGCAGCGGGCCGAGCAGCCCGGTCACGAAGGACGTGCGGAACTCGCGCAGGTCGGCGTCGATGAACACGAGCAGGTCACCGGAGGTGGCGGCGAGGGACTTCCAGAGCGCCTCGCCCTTGCCGTCCAGCGGTTTGAGGTCGGGCAGGACCTCGTCCTGCGAGATCACCGTCGCTCCGGCGCGCGCGGCACGTACCGCGGTGTCGTCGACGGAGCGGGAGTCGATGACCACGAGCTCGTCGACGAGCGGCGCGGCCTCCATCAGGTCGTGGCGGATCGCGGTGACGATCTCCCCGACCGTCTCCTCCTCGTCGCGCGCGGGCAGCACGACGCTGATCGTCGTCTCACCCTTGGCTCTCAGCAGCTCCGGCAGCGACCAGTCGCCCGAGGATGAGGTGCGCTCGCGTAGCCATGCCTCGGCCTCAGGCAGCACAGCCCACCCTTCCCATCACCTCGGTACTTACGGATATCACCTTATGTGGCGCTGATTCCGCACAAGTACCGGCTCCCGTCCTCACCGCACAGGTGGGAAGATCAGTCCTGTCCGGCACGAGGAGGGGAAGGCATGGACCCGGTAGCCGTGCTGCGGGCGGCACGCGCCGTTCGCGACGAACTTGACAGCTTGATGGGTGGTGCCTCCACGGAGCTTCGCGACCGGCTGGATCCGCTGCTGGCCGAGGCCGGCAGCCGGCCTCCGGGGCAACTGGCCGACGCGATCGTCATGCTGGTCGCCCAGTACGGCCCGGCCTGGAGCCGGCTCTCCGCGTTACTGAACCTGGACCACGGCCTCGCCACCGAACAGGTGGTCCCCGTGCTCACCGACACGGGCCCGCAGAACCTGGGCGGGGCCGCGTACGGTGGCGGATACGACGACCTGCCCCCCACCGGTGCCATGAGTCTCGACTGGACGCGCCCCGACCAGGCGCCGTCGTCCGAGACACCGCAGGCACCGTCCCCGCAGGCACCGCCGACGCCGGCACCGCCGACGCCGGCCGCCAAGGGCCGAGGCCCCTCGATGCTCGACCGGCTGACCGGGGCCTTTCGCAGGCGGCGCGGGGACGCGCCCGCCCCGGCGCCCGAGTCCGGGTGGGAGGGGATCCCGCTGATCGAGGCGCCAACCGAGTCGGTCTCGGGCTGGGGCACGGAGGTGTCGATCGGCGTCGCCCCGGGCCGGGGACAGGACGGCACCGTGGCACCGCGTGAACCGGTCGAGCTGGACATCCAGCTCGTCGCCGAGGGCTTCGACGCACCGGGCGGGTGGCAGGTACGGCTGCGTGTCGACGCGGCGTCGCCCTACCCCCGCGCGACGGTCGGCCTCGTCGCCCTCGCGCAGCAGGAGCCCGAGGTCGCCCGGCAGATCCAGGCGATCTGTTCGGTGCGCGGCCAGGTGGTCGGATTCGGCCTGCGCTCGATCACGCTGCACGGCTCGCCCGGCCGGCTTGGCCGGGAGGAGCCGCCCGAACCGGTCGCCGGCACCCGGATCCGTCCGGCCCTCGTGGGCGAGCCGGCGGACGTCACGGTGGCCATCGTCCACGGTGACGAGCCGGGACGGCTGTGGTGGACCTACCGGTCGCCGCACTTCGTCACCCCCGACCGGGCCGAGCTCTGCGACCTCGGCATGCGGGCCTCGGAGTTCGGCCGGCAACTGACCGGGCAGGGTCGCCTCTCCGAGGAACTGGGACGGAAGGTCGGCTCGCGCGTGCCCAGGGGGTTCTGGGAACTGCTGAACGCGGTGGCCGGCCGGGTGGCACCGCGCCGTCCGAGCGTGCTGATCCTCTCCCAGGAGCCGCACGTGCCCTGGGAGCTGGCCGTGCTGGAGCATCCGTACGACCCGTCGCTCCCCCGCTATCTGAACTGCCAGACGGTGACCGGCCGCTGGCCCCTCGGCGGCCGTCGCCCCGAGCTGCCGCCCCCGGTGAGCGCGCGGGCGGATCATGTCGCGGTGGTGTACGACGAGGCGCAGGCGCACCCGCTGGTGACCGAGTACGGCGCCACGCAGGTCTCCTCCGCGCTCGGTGACGTCCTGGGCGTACTCGGACAGGGGCCGGACATCGTCCACCTCACGACCTGCGGATCCGCGGCCGAGGCGCTGGGCCGTGACCTGGCCGGCGCCCCGTTCGTCTTCCTGGAGGAAGCGGGGGACGCCCAGGCGTTCCTGCTCGCCGGTGCGAGCGGGGTCGTCGAACCGCTCTGGCCGGTCGGCGGGGGCCTGGCCCGGGACTTCTACCGGCGCTGCTTCACCGGTGAGCCCCCGGCCGAGGTGCTGCGGTCCATGCGCGCTCAGGCCCCCGACAGCGCGGGCGCCTACCGGTTCCACGGCCACCCGTCCCTGACGCTGCGCCGGACGCCCCCGCCCTCGAAATGAGCCACCGTGCCCGGATCACGTGCTCAGTGGACGGCGTGGCGCTCCAGGAAGGTGTAGACGTCGGCCTCGTCGACGCCGGGGAAGGACCCGGGCGGCAGCGCGGCCAGGATGTGGGAGTTGCCCCGGGCCGAGGGCCAGGCGTATCCCTCCCAGCGCTGGGTCAGCTCGGCGGGCGGGCGGCGGCAGCAGTCGCCGTTGGGGCAGTCGGACTTGGTGCGACTGGTGGTCTCGCGCCCGCGAAACCAGCGTGACTCCCGGTAGGGGACACCGAGGGTGATGGCGAAGTCACGCTCGCGCGACGGGTCGACGTGGGCGACGCAGAAGTAGGTGCCGGTAGGCGAGTCCGAGTACTGGTAGTAGACGGAGAAGCGGTCGGGCGACAGGAAGACCTGGCGCCCGGACCACTGCAGGCACATGCGCTGGCCCTCGATCGCCCCCTGCTCGTCGGCGGGGAAGACGATGCCGTCGTTCTCGTACGCCTTGTAGATGATCCCGCCGGCGTTGTTGCGGACGAAGTGGCAGCTCAGGTCGAGAAAGTGGGTGGCCAGATTGGTGAAACGGTGCGCGGCCATCTCGTAGGAGACGGCGAACACGTCGCGCAGGTCCTCCACGCTCAGCGCCCGGTCCTTCTTGGCCTCCCTCAGGTACGGCACGGCGGCAGTCTCAGGCACCAGGATGGCGGCGGCGAAGTAGTTGGCCTCGGTCCGCTGGCGCAGGAAGTCCGCGAAGTCACGGGGCTTGTGGTGCCCGAGGGAGAGGTGGCCGAGGGTCTGCAGCAGGATCGTGCGGGGGGTGTGCATGCCGACCTGCTCGTGCTTGACGTAGATGCGCCGGTTGCGCAGGTCGGAGATGGAGCGCACGGTGCGCGGCAGGTCCTGGACCGTCTGCACGGTGTAGCCGAAGTGGCTGACCAGCGCCTGCACCGTGCTCTGCGACAGCGCTCCGGAACGGTAGCCGACCGCGGCGAGCGCCTCGGCGGCGGCCCGCTCGATCTCCGCGAAGTAGTTGCCCTGCTCGCGCTGCTTGCGGCGGAGCTCGGCGTTCGCGGCACGGGCCTCCTCGGGGGTGGCGGTGCCCTTGGCCTGGCGTGAGCGCAACTCCCCGTAGAGGCCGAGGATGTGTTCGAGCACGTCGTTGGGGACGCGCGCGGAGACCTTCAGCCTGGCCAGGCCGAGCCCGGCGTACAGGGGGTCGCGCTGCGCCTCCTCCAGGGCCATCTCCAACTGCGCCCGCCGGTTGGGCGCCTGCCTGCGCAGTAGTTCCTCGATCGGCACGCCGAGCGCGGCGGCCAGGGACTTCAGCAGCGACAACTTCGGCTCGCGCTTGCCGTTCTCCAGCAGGGACAGCTGGCTGGGCGCGCGGTTCACCCGTTCGCCCAGGTCGGACAGGGTGAGACCACGCTGCTTGCGCAGGTGCCGGAGACGCTGGCCGAACGCGATGAGATCGAGCTCCTGCGTCAAGGAAAGCGGTTCTTCACCCACCAAAGATGCCATAGCACGATGCTAAACGAAATTTCCTAGGAAATTTCACAGCCTCGCGCGCCACCTGGGAGAACGCCGCCGCGACCTCCGGGGCGCCGCGAAGACCGGCACCGCGGTGACGGCGCTGGCCGGCCGATGGTGACCTCGGGGCGAAATCCCGGAACGGCGGTCTCCGGCGCCCCACGACCGGCAGGCCGCAAAGCGCACTACCGAAATTGGTCTAGTCCATAGCGAAAACTATGAAATTCTTCCCATCTGAATACCGATGAGTATTGATGATAGGGGAAGAATCTTCATTCTTTCGTTGGAGTCGGCCTTGTTCGACCGTTTTGTCGGGGCACACACTCGGAGTAAGGCACCCAGGGGACGAAAAGGAGTTACACCATGAGTGATCGCCTCAAGGGAGCCGCAGACGAGCTGCGGCGCGAGTGGGAGACCAACCCTCGCTGGAAGGGCACCGAGCGGACGTACACGGCCGAGGACGTGGTTCGACTCAGAGGGTCCGTCCAGGAGGAGCACACTCTCGCCCGGCTCGGCGCCGAGCGGCTGTGGGACCTGCTGAACACCGAGGACTACGTGCACGCCCTTGGCGCGCTGACCGGCAACCAGGCCGTGCAGCAGGTCAAGGCCGGTTTGAAGGCGATCTACCTGTCAGGCTGGCAGGTCGCCGCCGACGCCAACCTCGGCGCGCAGACCTACCCCGACCAGAGCCTCTACCCGGCCAACTCGGTTCCGGCGGTGGTTCGCAGGATCAACAACGCGCTGCTGCGCGCCGACCAGATCACCTGGTCGGAGGGCGACCAGGACGCGCCGCACTGGCTGGCGCCGATCGTGGCCGACGCGGAGGCCGGCTTCGGCGGCGTGCTGAACGCCTTCGAGCTGATGAAGGGCATGATCGCCGCAGGTGCCGCGGGCGTGCACTGGGAGGACCAGCTCGCCTCGGAGAAGAAGTGCGGCCACCTGGGCGGCAAGGTGCTCATCCCCACCGGCCAGCACATCAAGACCCTCAGCGCCGCCCGCCTGGCCGCGGACGTGCTGGGTGTGCCGACCCTGGTCATCGCGCGGACCGACGCCCAGGCCGCGACGCTCCTGACCACCGACGTCGACCCCCGCGACCAGGCGTTCACCACCGGCGACCGCACCGCGGAGGGCTTCTACCGGGTCCGTAACGGCGTGGACGCCTGCATCGCCCGCGGCCTGGCCTACGCGCCCCACTCCGACCTGCTCTGGATGGAGACCTCCACCCCGGACCTGGACGTGGCCCGTGAGTTCGCCGAGGCCATCAAAGCCGAATACCCCGACCAGATGCTGTCCTACAACTGCTCGCCCTCGTTCAACTGGAAGAAGCACCTGGACGACTCCACCATCGCCAAGTTCCAGCGCGAACTCGGCCACATGGGCTACAAGTTCCAGTTCATCACGCTGGCGGGCTTCCACTCGCTGAACCACTCCATGTTCGACCTCGCCAGGGGCTACGCCGAGGACGGCATGACCTCCTACGTCCAGCTCCAGGAGGCCGAGTTCGCCGCCGAGGCACGCGGCTACACCGCCACCCGCCACCAGCGCGAGGTCGGCACCGGATACTTCGACCTGGTCAGCACGGCCATCGCGCCGGACTCCTCCACCACGGCCCTGAAGGGGTCGACGGAGGAGGAGCAGTTCGCAGAGGCTCACTGACTCTCCGGACCGAGCTCGCCCAGACGACTTCCGGGGCATGGAACGGTTCCCCGGGCGAGCGCGATGACCAGGTCGTCGGCCGAGGCCCCGCCGTACGGATCTTCCCCTAATCCGTGCGGCGGGGCCTTCCCGTACCCGTCCCGCGCTCCGCGGCGCGCCCCAGGCGCGACCACGCGGGCGGGCGAGTGCCTCAGCGGCCGACGGCCTCGATGAGCTTGCGGCGCTGCTGGGCGCCGAGACCGCCCAGCCGGCGTGCCTCGTCCACGTCGGCCTGCGCCATCAGCTGCGCGGCCTTGACCGTTCCGACTCCGGGCAGCGCCCGAAGAGCCTGAGAGACCTTGATGCGCTTGGCGATGTCGTCCTCGCGGCCAAGCAGCTGCTCCAGGCTCAGAGCACCGTTCTTGACCTCGGTGAGAAGCTTGGCGCGGGCCGTACGGGTCTCGGCGGCCTTGACCAGGGCGGCCTGACGCTGTTCGGGGGTGAGCTTGGGCAAAGCCATGGTGTTTTCTCCCTGATGACGGTAATTCCAGCGTCCTGTTACCCAAAGCGACTGGGTTAATCATCGGAGAGCCTACGGATAGATCCACAGGACCCGTACTGTGCATCACGATATGCCCGTTTGGTTACCCCGCCCTTACCCGACCCTCCGTAGCCTCGGGCTCATGGGTATCTGGCGAAGCCCTCAGGGCATAGAGGTTGAGGCCGTCGTGGTTCACGACGGCCCCCGTCTGCTGGTCACCCGCCGGATCGACGGGCGGCGGGTTCTCGTGGCGTACTGCATGGACATCCGCGAGGTCGGAGAGCACGTCGACCTGGCGGAGCTCGTCCCCGCGTAGGCGAACGCCCAGGGTCGAACCACGACCGAGTCCAGTTCGGTACGGCTGTCAACTTCTGCGACCACTGGGGCGTCAGACTGTTCAGGGAGGCTCGATGGATGTTCTGGTCGGCCTCGTTGACGAAGATCTCCGCCTGGAGCTCATCCTCGTCGAGGCACTGCACACCGAGGCGGAACGGCTGGCCGCCCAGCCCGACCGCTGAACGGGGGCGGGTGCCCGTCCCACGAACCGGGCGGGCCCCGCCCCACCGGCGACCGATGGAGGACGGGACTCGATTCCTCGGGCGGGGATGGCGTTAACTTTCTCCTTGACCTCCTCCCCACGGCTTGAGGCCCGGGGTCTCCACGCTCAAGGAGATGTGATGAACAAGCGCGAGCTGATCGAGAAGGCCGCCGCCGAGGCCGGGCTCACCCGACGGCAGACGGCCGCGGCTCTCGATGCGATCCTGGGGACGATCCAGACCGCGGTGGCGGCCGAGGACAAGGTGGCGATCCCCGGGTTCGGATCCTTCGAGATCGTCCACAAACCCGCACGGACCGGACGCAACCCGCAGACCGGCGAGCCATTGGAGATCGCGGAGACCTGGACGGCGAAGTTCAAGCCCAGCCCGGGGTTCATGGGCCTGATCCGCCAGCGCAAGAAGGACTGACCATTCCGGTCCCCCGGGCGCGGCCATTCGAACAGCTCACCACCGCAGACCGCCCGGCCCCTTCACCTCCGCCGCCTCCGCCGAGGTGGACGGGGCGGCGGCGCGACCTTCAGCCGCGTACCGCGCGGGCGGACCATCGGCCGTCGAGGTGGTCGACGCGCAGCGGCCGCCCGAAGCACTCCGAGAGGTTCTCCGCGGTCAGGATCTCCGCCACCGGACCACCCGCCTGGATCCGGGCGTCGCGCATCAGCAGGGCGTGGGTCGTGGTGGCCGGGACCTCCTCCAGGTGGTGGGTGACGGTGACCGTGGTCAGCACCGGGCGGGTCGTCGCCAGGTCCTCCACCGCGGTGATCAGGTCCTCTCGGGCGGGCAGGTCGAGTCCGGCGAACGGCTCGTCCAGCAGCAGGATCACCGGCTCGGCCATCAGGGCTCTGGCGACACGGACACGAGCCCGCTCGCCCTGGGAGCAGACGCGAAAGGGCCGGTCGGCGAGGTCCTTGCAGCCCATGTCCGCCAGCAGGCGGTGGGCGCGCTCGTGCTCGGCGGGTCCGTAGCGGTCCCAGAGCGGGACGCTGGACCCGGTGTAGCCGGTCAGGACCACGGTGTGCGCGGTGGCCCCCTCCTCCTCCAGCAGTTCCTCGTCGACGAGCCGCTGGCTGGCCGCGACGAGGCCGAGGTGGCGGCGCAACTCCCGCAGGTCGACCCGGCCCAGCCGCTGGCCGAGCACGGTGACGGTCCCCTCGGTGGGATGCCGGACGGCGGCGGCCAGCGACAACAGCGTGGTCTTGCCGGCCCCGTTGGGGCCCAGCACCACCCAGTGCTCTCCGTACCCGACCCGCCAGCCGATGCCGTCCAGCAGGGTCCGGCCGACCACCCGGACCCCGACACCGCTCAGCTCCACCGCACCGGGCACAGGCTCGCCCATCGGTCTCCCCCTCCGCCTCGATTCGCGGCGCTCACTTTAACCGATCCAGCGATATTTCCCGGCAAATCATCTGAACAGGTCATTCAGCCCATCTGTATGGAAGGAGTGGGCACGGGGGTGATGGTCGTCCCCGAGGGAGCCGGAGCGGTGGGCGTCGGAGACGGGCTCTCCCCGTCACCGGTCTGCGGGATCTGGGTGAAGGAGGGCTTGGGGCTGCTGGAGGCCGTCGGGCAGTCCCTGTTCCTCCCCCTGCCCTTCGCGGTCGCGTCCGCGCAGTCCTGCCGGTCGTCACCGTCGTCGGGCGAGCCGCCCGAGCCCCGCGGACGCTCCGGCACCGGCTCCTCACGGCCGTTGTGGCCGTCGTGGCCGTCGTGGCCGGTGATGGGCAACGAGACAGTCCTGGTGGTGGTGATCTGGATCGTGGAGGGAGTGGCCGGAAGGACTGCCCGTGGCCTGCCCGCGGGCGGCCGGGCCCCACCGCGGAAGACCGAACCGGAGGGCGTGCCGTCGGCGGGCAGGACCAGCGGCGCCGGCTCGGGCATGCCCGAGCCGGCGCCGGAACCGATCCCGCCTCCACCGGCCGCGGCGGCCACGGTGACCGCCGCCATGGAGACCGTGGCCAGCGCCGCGAAGCCGGCCTGCGACAGGTGCGCCCCCCTGCCCGGCCTGGTCCTGCGCGAAGCCCTGGCGGGGACCTCCACCGAAACCGAGGGCTCGTCGTGGAACGAGGGCGGCGTCGCGAGCCGCACCCTCCCCGCTCCCGGCGCGTGGGGCACCGGGGTCCAGATCTCCGCCAGCACCTCCGCGACCGCCTCACGCAGGTCCCACGGGTCGCCCACACCACCCGCGGCGAGCAGCGCGCCGAGCAGGTCCGCGGCCCCCGGCCGGTCAGCGGGGTCCTTGGCCAGAGAGGCCTCGACGGCCGGGCGCAGCAGCGCGGGCACCGAGGCCACCCTCGGCTGCTCGACCATGATGCGCCGGGTCAGTACGTCCGCCTCACCCGTGCCGAAGGGATGGTGGCCGCCGGCCGCGTAGGCCACCAGGCAGCCCCACGCGAAGACGTCGGAGGCGGGCAGCGCGAGCCCGCCGGTGAGCCGCTCCGGGGCGACCCAGCCGGGACTGCCCATGACCTGCCCCGCCTGCGTGTGCGCGGCGAGAACGTCGATGTCCCTGGCGATACCGAAGTCGATCACCCGCGGACCGGTGTCCGACAACAGCACGTTGCCCGGTTTCAGATCTCGGTGGACCAGCCCGGCCTCGTGCACCGCGACCAGAGCGGCGGCCACCCCCAGGGCGACCCCGTAGGCCAGGTCGGGGGTGAGCGGGCCGTGCGTGGAGACCACCTGGGAGAGCGCGGGGCCCGGAACGTACTCCGACACCAGGTAGGGGCGGTCCTTGTCCGTGCCGTCCTCGATGACGGCGGCGGTACAGAAAGGCACCACTCTCCGGGAGAATCTCACTTCCTCGGCGAAACGGGCGCGGAGCGTGGCATCGTTGAGGTGCATCGGGTGCGGAGTCTTGATCGCCACCACCCCGCCCTGCGGGTGCTCGGCCAGATAGACGATGCCCATGCCGCCCGTGCCGAGGCGGCCGAGCAGAAGGTAACGGCCGATGATGACCGGGTCCCCGACGGTCAGCGGCCGCACACCGGTCGGCATGCCGCTCATGGGACCTGTTCCCCCACGTGCCATCCTCATTGAGCCTCTCGTGCGCGGGCTACGGCAAGCACACTGTGACGGGATTCGAGCGCCCTTCGCTGCCGACAGGCCAGAAGGGATATGAGAGGTAAGGCGAATGATCCCCGAGGGTAAGGAATCCGTGGTGTGCGGGATGCCTTTGAGCCTGGACGGGACGGCGTGACCAGCGGGAAGGACCCGCCCCACATCGGGAACCCGGACCGCGGCGGGTCCGCCACCTCCGCGCGCTCAGACCGCCGCGGAACCGGACTGCGCGGGCGGGGTCCCGAGAGCGGAGGCGTCCTCGGCGGGAAGGCCCGACACGGAGAGATCCGCGGCCAGGAGGTCCTGGGCGGCGAAGCCCTGGTCGGGGACGTCCTGGGCGAGCAGGTCCCGCGCGGAGACCTCGCCGACGGGCAGGAGGTCCTGCGCGGCGGCGAGGAAGCGGGCGATGTGCGAGTAGACCTTGCGGGCCTCGGGGACGACGTCGGCGAGGATGGCGAAGACGTGCGGCATACGAGGCCACTCCTCGTACATGACCGGCACCCCGGCCGCGCGGGCCCGCTCGGCCACCCGGCGGCCCTCGTCGCGCAGGACCTCGGTGGAGCCGGTGACGACCATCAGCGGCGGCAGACCGGTGTAGTCGCCGAGGACCGGGGAGAGCAGGGGGTCATGGGGGTCGAGACCGGCCGTCCAGCGGCGGGCGAGCCAGTCGACGCGGCCGGCCGGGATCATCGGATCGAGCATCCGGTTGACCCTGCGGGGCGTACCGGTGAGATCCGTCCACGGCGACAGGCACACGGCGGCGGCCGGCAGCGGCATGCCCTGGTCGCGAAGCGCCAGCAGCGTGGCCAGGGTGAGGTGGCCGCCGGCCGAGTCCCCGCCGAAGACGATGTCGGCGGGGTCGTAATCCTGCTCCAGGAGGCACCGGTAGGCGGCGATCGCGTCCGCGAGCGCCTCGGCCGGCCTGTGGACCGGCCCCTGGCGGTAGTCGACCGCCAGTACCGGTCGCCGGGCCGCGTCCGACAGGCGCCAGGTGATCGACCGGTGGGTGACCGGGGAGCAGGCGAAGTAGCCCCCGCCGTGGAAGTAGAGCAGGACCTTGCGCTCGTCGAGTTCCTCGCCCGCGCGGACCCACTCCCCCGGACACGGCCCGGCCTCGTCGGGTGTCACACGCACGTGGACGGGCAGACGGAGCGGAACCCTGCCCGCCAGAGCCAGGATGCGCGAGGCCGCGACGAAACCGATGTCGGTTCTCAACAGCAGCTGGGAGGCGGGTTTGAAGGTGCCGCGCATGATCGCGTTGAGGGTCGCGGCCTGCCAGCTGAAGGGGTAGGCCGGACTGACGTCCATATTTATCTCATAGCGCATGGGGGACCTCCGCAAAAGGACATTCCCCTCAGAACATGCTTCTATGGGCGATTGTACATATCGACCAGATTGCAGCTATGTATCGCAACGGTATACAGCGCGCCGGGGACACGACCGAATCCAGGTGGCATCCCGGGAAAGCCCGATCGCCGACCGGGCCGCCACGCGCCCGCCCGACACCGAAAATACGGTTGCCCTCGCCCCGGCCACCCAGCAGGATGGCAGGGCCGTTCTGACGCCCACCGGGAGGCAGCCTTCCTGCTCTACGCGCGTATCGCCGGATACGGCTTCCGCCGCCATTCCACCTACCGCGCCGCCGCCGTCGCCGGGGCCTTCACCAATACCGTCTTCGGCATCCTCCGCGCCTACGTCCTGATCGCCCTCTGGCAGGCCCGCCCCGGCCTCGCCGGGTACGACCTCGCCGACGCCGTCACCTTCTGCTTCCTCAGCCAGGCATTCATCGGTCCCATGCAGGTCTTCGGCGGCGGCCTGGAGCTCTCCGAACGTGTGCGCAGCGGAGACGTGGCCCTGGACCTGGTCCGCCCCGCCTCCCTGCAGATGTGGAGCCTCGCCGACGACCTCGGCCGGGCCGCGTACCTCCTCCTGCTGCGCAGCCTGCCGCCGACGGCCGTCGGCGCCGCACTGTTCGGCCTCGTCGCACCGGCCGGCCCGGCGGCCTGCCTCTCCTTCGCAGCCGGCCTCGTCCTGGGAGTGGTCGTCAGCTTCGCCCTGCGCTACCTGGTGGCGCTGTCCGCCTGCTGGATGGTCGACGACCGGGGCGTGCAGTCGCTGTCACTGGTGACAACGCTCTTCTTCAGTGGCATGGTCCTGCCGCTGAACCTCTTCCCCGGCTGGCTCGGCACCCTGGCCGAGGCACTCCCGTGGTCGGCCATGGTGCAGGTACCCGCCGACCTCTATCTCGGCAAGCGAGACGCCCTGGAAGCCCTGGGGTTCCAGCTCGCCTGGGCGGTGGCACTACTGGCCCTGGGAGCCCTGGCCACCGGCGCCGCCCGCAGGAAGGTGGTGATCCAGGGTGGTTGACGACACGCGGAGGACCGCCGGGACGAGCGGCCGACGATGAGGACGTACCTCCTGCTGGCCTGGACCTGGCTGAGAGCCTCGGCACAGTACCCGGGGCCGCTGATCATGATGATGCTGGGCTCGTTCGCGGTCAACGCGCTGGACGTGGCGGCGATCTTGGTGATCTTCGAGCACACCGGGTCGCTGGGCGGCTTCGGCCTGGCCGAGGTGATGTTCCTGTACGGCACCTCCGGCCTGTCCTTCGCCCTGGCCGACATGCTCTTCGGCAACGTCGACCGGCTCAGCCAGCACATCAGGAGCGGCAGCTTCGACACCATGCTGATCCGCCCGGCGAGCGCCTTCACCCAGATGGCCGTCGACCGCTTCAGCGTGCACCGCTTCGGCAGGACGGCACAGGCCGCCGTCGTGCTCGCCCTGGCCCTGCCCCAGCTCGGCCTCGCCTGGAGCAGGGTCTGGATGATCCCGCTGATGGTCCTGTGCGGGATCGTCATCTTCGCCTCGGTCTTCACCCTCGGCGGCGCCATGCAGTTCCTGCTGACCAACGCCCCCGAGGTGGCCAACGCCTTCACCTACGGCGGCAGCACCCTCACCCAGTACCCGCTGAGCGTCTACGGCTCCGAACTCGTCAAGGGCGTCACCTTCGTCGTGCCGCTGGCGTTCGTGAACTGGCAGCCCGCGCTGTTCGTGCTCGACCGCGAGGACCCCTTCGGCCTGCCGTACTGGCTCCGTTTCGCCTCGCCTCCGGCGGCCGTCGCCCTGGCCGCCGTCGCCGCCCTCGCCTGGCGGGCGGGCATCCGCCGCTACCGCTCGACGGGAAGTTGACACATGATCGAACTCGACCGGGTCGGCCGCTCGTTCACCGTGGGCCGCCGCAGGGCCAAAAAGACCGTACACGCCGTACGGGATCTGTCGTTCAGGGTGGAGGCCGGGGAGTTCGTCGGCTACCTCGGCCCCAACGGCGCGGGAAAGTCCACGACCATCAAGATGCTCACCGGCATCCTGGCGCCGACCTCCGGCAGCATCCGGGTGGCCGGGCTCGATCCGACGCGCCGCCGCACCGTGCTGGCACGCAGGATCGGAGTGGTGTTCGGTCAGCGGACGACCCTGTGGTGGGACCTGCCGCTGCGGGACAGTTTCGAGCTGATCCGACACCTTTACAAAGTAGATCAGAAAGATTTCCGGCGGCGACTGACCGAGCTGACCGAACTCCTCGGCCTCGCCGGCTTCCTGGGCACTCCGGTCCGCCAGCTCAGCCTCGGCCAGCGCATGCGCGGCGACGTCACCGCCGCGCTCCTGCACGACCCCGCCGTGCTGGTGCTCGACGAGCCCACGATCGGCCTGGACGTGGTCAGCAAGGCCGCCATGCGCGACTTCCTGCTCCGTCTCAACGCCGAGCGCGGCACCACCGTCCTGCTCACCACCCACGACCTGGGCGACATCGAGAAGCTCTGCCGTCGCGTCATGCTGATCGACCACGGCAGCCTGGCCTTCGACGGCACCCTCGACGACCTGCGCGCCACCGCCCCCGGGGAGGCCTCCATGGAGGACGTGGTCGCCCGCCTCTACTCCGCCTGATCCCCCTGAAAGCTCAGCGGTAGTCCTGCTCGCCGGACTCCTCGTACTCCTCCTCGTCCCGGAACCGCGGGGCCCAGCGGGAGGGCATCAGCACCGGCAGGAACAGCAGGATGCCGAGAAGGGCGTAGACACCGGTGGTCAGCAGCAGGCCCATGCCCCGCCCCGCCTGCAGGAGCAGCCGGTGGAAGGTGGGGTCGTCGGGAACCAGGCCCATGGCGCGGCGGACGTCCAGGGTGTAGACCACGGTCCAGGCCAGCAGCACCATCGACGGGACGAAGGTGGCCAGCGGGGAGGCGCGGCCGACGACCACCAGGCCGACCAGGAGTCCGATGGCGGCCATCACCCCGAGGGCGATCCAGATCTTCGGGCCGCTCTCCGCGGGAAGGGGCACCAGGCCCACCCCCGCCTCCTGCACCGCCCAACCGGCACCGAAGAGCAGCAACGCCGTCACAACCAACCCGACAAGCACCCCAAAAACGTGCCGCATCCCTACCACCTCGGATTGAAGGATCTGTCAGGATCGCGGCAACCATAGCGACAAAAAACTTAAAACGGCAGACACCTCAGCGCCGTGAGAACATATGGGGCACCATGCGCGCCCGCCTCCCACTACGCCTCATGCGGGCGGCCGCCTTCTCGGCCGTCTGCGTGACGCTCGCCGTCCTCGGCCACGTGGTCGCGGGCGGTTCAGGACCGCAGCCGTGGGCGGTGGCGGGCGGCGGAGCCGCGGTCATGGCGGTGAGCGTGCTGCTCGCCGGGCGCGAGCGGTCCACCGTGGCGATCAGCACCGTGCTGTCCGTCCTGCAACTGTCCCTGCACGAGTTGTTCCTCCTCGGTGACGCCACCGGGATTCCAGCGGCCCCGCACCCGCACGTCAGGGGGCTGGGAGAGAGTCTCGGCATGCTCATCGCGCACCTCACCGCGACACTGGTCACCGGATGGTGGCTGGCCCGCGGCGAGACCGCCCTGTGGGCGCTGCTCCGCTCGGCCCGGCACCGCCTCGGCGCGATGTTCCGGCTGCTGCGGCTCCCGGCCGTGGCCGCGCCGCGTTCCGCCCGCACCCCGGTCGCGCCCGTCTTCGCGCGCGCCGTTCTCCGTCACTCCCTCAGCCGGCGCGGCCCTCCACTCCCCGCCGCCTGACCCGCCCCCGAGATCCTGAAGTCCCGAAGTGGAGAACCCCCATGCCGCTTTCCCATGTCCGCCGTCTGGCCACCGTCACCGCCGGTGTCACCGCCCTCACCCTCGGTCTCGCCCTGCCCGTCCTCGCGCACGTCACCATCAATCCCAACAGCGCCCAGCAGGGCGGCTTCACCAAGGTCGCCTTCCGGGTCCCGAACGAGCGTGACGACGCCTCCACGAACAAGCTGGAGGTGACCTTCCCCGTCGACCACCCGCTGGCGTTCGTCTCGGTCAAGCCGGTACCCGGCTGGAAGGTCAAGGTGATCGAGGGCAAGCTGCCCAAGCCGGTCACCACCGAGTACGGCGAGCTCACCGAGGCGGTCACGAAGGTCGTCTGGTCGGGCGGAAAGATCGAGCCCGGCCAGTTCCAGGAGTTCGAGGTGTCCATGGGCAAGCTGCCCACCGACACCGACCAGCTCATCTTCCCCACCACCCAGACCTACACCGGTGGCGAGGTCGTCAAGTGGGCGGACGAGCCCAAGACCGACGGTTCCGAGGCCGAGCGGCCGGCCCCGGTGCTGAAGCTCACCCCCGCCTCCGCCGAGGGTGACGGTCACGGCGCCGCCGCCTCCACGACGCCGTCGGCCGCGACCGCGCCGGCCGCGCCGTCGGTGGCCCCCGCCGCCTCCGCGGCCGAGGGCTCGGACGGAACCGCCCGCCTGCTCGGCGGGGCCGGCCTGCTGCTCGGGCTCGTCGGAACCGTGGTCGGCGCCCTCGGCCTGCGCCGGGGCGGCCGCGCCTCCTGATTCCGCGAGACGGCCCCGGAAAGGACCTTTCCGGGGCCGTCTCGCGTTCGGGCGCCGGAGCAGGCCCGAGGCGGAGCCGGCCTTCCCCGCCGGCTGACGCGCGGTGTGGCCGGCGGCGAGCCGGGCCCGGGGCGGTGACCGCGAGGCCGCCGCCCCTTCGAGCGCGCCCGCCGGAACCGGAGTTCAGGCGGTGATGTCCTTGCCGGTGAAGCGGGCCCAGGCGATGGAGCAGAAGACCGCGGCGTAGGCGGCGAAGACCAGCAGGCCCTGCCCCATGTCGCCGATGGCCACCGGGTCCCTTAGCACACCGTCGAAGCCGCTCCACCACTCGGTGAGCAGGTACGGCTGGAGCACGGACAGCTGCGGAACGGCTCGCAGGACCTGGGCCGCGATGACGATGACCACGGTCGAGGCGATGGCTCCGACGGACACCTCGGTCAGGGTCGACAGGGCCAGCGCGACGGCGCCCAGGGCCGCCATGCCGGCGGTGACGTACAACACGACGACGCCGATCCGCAGCACCCCGTCAAGGAAGGGGATCGTCCCTCCCGACAGCAGCGTGATCGGGCCCGCCGGGAACAGCAGCAGGCCGACCAGGAGCGCGGACAGCGCCACCGCGGTGACGGCGGCCAGGCAGAAGACGACCACGCATGCGTACTTGACCGCCAGCAGGCGGGTCCGGCCCGCCGGGGCCGCGAGCAGGTAGCGCAACGTGCCGATGCCCGCCTCCCCCGCGATCGAGTCCCCGGCGACGACCGCGACGCAGACCGGCAGCATCAACTGCACCAGTAGCGAAAGCGCGGCGAAGGTGAGGAACAGCCCGTTCCCGGTGATCCGCTCGAAGATCATCGGAGCGCCGGTCCCGTCCCCACCGGTCCCGGCGAACATCCGCAGCGCGATGCCGATCAGCACCGGGATCACGGTGAGCACCCCGAGCATGGCGAGGTTTCTGGGCCGCCGGAACGTCAGGCCGACCTCCGAGCCGAGCAGCCGCAGCCACGCCCTGGGGGCGCTCACCGCCCTCGGCGGGGGAATCGGGCGCCCACCGGCGGCCTGACCCGCCGTCATGGCCTGGTCCCTGCCCCGGGCCGGGTCGTGGTCAGGGACGGCACGTGTGGCCTTCTCGGTGGACACGGCTTCCTTTCCGCTAACCGTCGACATCGAATCCCTCCCCGGTCAGGCCCACGAACACGTCCTCAAGAGTGGGTCGCTGGACGGCCAGGCCGCGGACGGCGACGCCACCGGTGACCAGGGCGGCGCATACCCGCTCCGGCAGGCCGGCTCCCAGCGCCGCGCTGACGTCGCCGTCACCGAGACGGATCTCCGGCAGGCCGAGCCCGGCGAGCACCGCCGCCGCCTCCTCGACGTCGGGGGTCTCCACCCGGATCCTGACCGTCTCCGATGCCCGCAGGTCGGCGATGGGACCCTGCGCGACCAGCCGTCCGGTCCGCATGACCGCGACATGGGAGCACATCTGCTCCACCTCGGCCAGCAGGTGGGAGGAGACGAAGACGGTGGTCCCCTCGGCGGCGATCTCCTTGACCAGGCCGCGCACCTCGCGGGTGCCCTGCGGGTCCAGCCCGTTGGTCGGCTCGTCGAGGATCAGCAGTTCCCTGGGGCCGAGCAGGGTGGCGGCGATGGCCAGCCGCTGGCGCATACCGAGCGAGTAGGCCCGGTAGCGCTTGCCCGCCGCGGCGGCCAGGCCGACCCGTTCCAGCGCGAGCCCGATCCTGGTCGAGACGGTGCGCGGGTCGGCCGACGGGTCGGCGGCGTCGTAGCGACGCAGGTTCGCCTCGCCCGACAGGTAGGGGTAGAAGGCCGGCCCCTCGACCAGCGCTCCCACCCTCGACAGCACGCCGCCCACCCCGCCGGGCATCGGCGTGCCGAGCAGCCGCCACTCGCCCGCCGTCGGCGCCACCAGGCCGAGCAGCATGCGGATGGTGGTGGTCTTGCCCGAGCCGTTGGGGCCCAGGAAGCCGAACACCGACCCGCTGGGCACGGCGAGGTCGAGGGCGTCCACGGCCACCTGCCCGCTCCCGAACCGCTTGGTCAGCCCGCTGGTGACGATGGAGAGCTCCGCGCCGGGCACCTCTCGCCGGGAACCGCCCCCCGGACCCCCGACGCGGGATCCGGGGACGTCCGCCGCGAGCCCGGCGTCTGTCGGCGTCCGACTCATTTCCGACCGGCCGCCTCGGACAGTTTCTCCGGGGTGACGGCACCGACCAGCAGGCGGCCGTCGTCGGTCAGCAGCGCGGAGACCAGCTTGGTCTGGATGACCTTGCCGCTGCCCCAGGTCCCACTGATCGGCTTGGCCGACTTCAGCAGGGCGTCGCCGATCGCGCCGATGCCCGCTCCCGAGGATCCCTCGCCCTGTCCCTGGCCGGTGAGTTCCTGCTCGGAGACGGGGATCACCGCGACCGTGGTCCAGCCCTCGCCGACGGTGCCGACCTCGCTCTTGAGCTTCTCCGCGTCTTCGAAGCCCTCGCCCCGCTCCGGTCGCCGCTCCTTGAGGAGCTCGGCGAGCGACGTCTCCTCGACCTTGGCGCCCGTGGGCGGGGTGAAGGTGAAGTTCTCCGCGGCGGGCGGGGAGAAGGTGACCGAGGTGAAGCCGACCTCGAAGGCGGGCTCGGCCGCGCTCCGGGCGTAGACCTGGACCCGCAGGGGGACCAGGGTCTCCCCGTCCAGCGCCAGCTTGACCTCCTTGACCAGGGAGGAGGGGTCCTTGGGCGCGAACGCGAGCTGGTAGGCCGCGCGGTCGGCGACCTTCTCGGTGTTGCTCACGCTGACCACTGTGTCGGCACCGACCCGCCGCAGCAACTGCTGGGCGAGCTGCTGCGGCGTGGTCGCCGTGGGCAGCGCCTCGTGGGCGCGGGCCGCCTCCTCGCCCCGCTCCCCGCTCCCGGCCTTGACCCGGGTGGCCCTGTTCTCGTCGCTCTGCCACAGCCAGACCTGGTCGCCGTTGGTGATCAGGTCGGTCTCGCTCATCCGGCCGGGGAGGGCGAAGCGCACCTTGTCCGCCCCTCCGTACCAGACCTTGAGCTCGTGCGAGCCCGAGAGCAGGGCGACGGGCGAGGATCCGCCCATGCCCGGCACCTCCGGCAGTCCCGGCAGCCCGAGTGAGGCGGTCTGCATGACGGTGCCCGACATGGGTTTCAACCCGGCCCGGCCGGCCTGGGCCGCGCTCGCGAGCAGTTGCTCGGCGGTACGCTCGGGCAGGGCGGGGTCTCCCTGGACGGCGGCGATGACCGGCCCGGCTCCGATGGCTCCGGCGATCACCGCGATCGCGGCGGCCGGCACGGCCCACCTCACCGTGCGTCCACGTCTCGCTCGTATCGACATCTCATTCCTCCACGCTATGCCGTCGGTGCCTGTTGACAGCAGCCTGCGGGACGACTCCTGTGCCGAGGCTGAGACAGACTGAGAGGGCTCACAGGATTCTCAGCCGCCTCTCAGGCCGGGTGGTCGAGGATGGGGGCGTCCAAGGTGAGAGAAGGGGTGGATCATGCGGGTTCTCGTCGTGGAGGACGAGCGGCGGATGGCCGCGGCCCTGCGGCGGGGGTTGCAGGCCGAGGGGTTCGTGGTCGACCTCGCGCACGACGGGGAGGACGGCCTCCACCAGGCCAGGCACGGCGAGTACGACGTGGTGGTGCTGGACATCATGTTGCCCAGGATCTCCGGCTACAACGTCTGCAAGCAGCTGCGGGCGGAGGAGAACTGGGTGCCGATCCTGATGCTGTCGGCCAAGGACGGCGAGTACGACATGGCCGACGGGCTCGACCTCGGCGCCGACGACTACCTGACCAAGCCGTTCTCGTACGTGGTGCTGGTGGCCAGGCTGAGGGCGCTGCTACGGCGTGGCGCGCACCGGCGCCCGTCCGTGCTGAGGGCCGGGGACCTGGCACTGGATCCGGCGCGGCGGCGCGTCACCAGGGGCGAGACGCCGGTGGAGCTGACGCCCAGGGAGTTCGCGCTGCTGGAGTTCCTGATCCGTCACCACGACGAGGTGGTCTCCAAGACGGAGATCCTGGAGCACGTCTGGGACACCTTCGACACCGACCCCAACGTGGTCGAGGTCTACGTCGGCTACCTACGGCGCAAGATCGACGTGCCGTTCTCCAGGAACGCGCTGCAGACGGTGCGGGGAGCGGGATACCGGCTGGCCGGCGATGGCGGCTGACGTGACGGCCGACATGGCGGCTGATCCCGCGCCCCGGCCCCGCCAGGCTCCCCCGGCCGAACCGCCTCCGGCGACCGGCGCGACACCGGGGGGAAGGCGTCGCGCGGTCGGCCTGTGGCGGCGTCGGAGCCTGCGCTTCCGGCTGACCGCGGTCGCCTCGGCCGTGCTGGCGGTGGCACTCGTGGTCTCGGCGTACGTGATGATCGGCGTGCTCCGCAACGCGCTACTGGGCACCATCGACGACTCGATCTACCAGCGGGCCAGGGAGACGGTCTCGCTGGCCGACGCCGAGCGGCTGCCCAACGAGATGACCTCGCCGGACGGCACGCTCCTGCAGGTGATCGACGGCGCGGGGCGGATCACCCACACCACCGCCGGCACCGACAGGCTGGTGCCGCTGCTGAACGCCGCCGGCCGGGCCGAGGCGATCGGCGCGGCCGAGGCGCGTTTCCTGGACGGGAAGCCGTACGGCATCCCGCACGTGCTGCGAGTGCGGGTGCTCAGCGCCGACCGGGGAAGGACGGTGATCGCGGCGCGCCCCTTCAGCGAGGTGCAGACCAGCATCTCCACGGCCGGGCACGTACTGCTCGTCGGCACACCGCTGCTGCTGGTCCTGCTCGCCGGGGTCAGCTGGGTGATCATCGGCGGGACCCTGCGGCCGATCACGGCACTGCGCCGGGGCGCGGAGGAGATCACCGACACCGCTCGCTCCCATCGCCTGCCGGTGCCCGAGGCGCGCGACGAGGTGCACAGCCTCGCCACCACGCTGAACGCGATGCTGGCCCGGCTGGAAAAGGCGGACATCCGGCAGCGGGCCCTGGTCTCGGACGCGGCCCACGAGCTGCGCAGCCCGCTGGCGAGCATCCGGCTCCAGCTGGAGGTGGCACTCGGCCATCCCGGAGGGCAGGACTGGCAGGAGACGGCCGAGGGCGTGCTGGAGGACACCATGCGCCTGTCCCGGCTGGCCGAGGACCTGCTCGCGCTGGCCCGCCTGGACGAGCGCGGCGGCACACCGGCGCGCAGGGAGCCGGTGGAGCTGGACCAGCTGGTCCAGCAGACCGTCGAGCGGTACGGCCAGGCCGTCACCGTGCGGATCGGCGACGGCCCGACGGTGACGACGGGGGACGCGCTGGATCTGGGACGGGTGCTGGTCAACCTGGTCGACAACGCGCTGCGGCACACCCGCACCGTTGTGCTGGTCGAGTTGCGGGACGAGGGAGCCGACGCCGTGCTGACCGTCACCGACGACGGGCCCGGCATTCCCGAGTTCGACCGGGAGCGGGTGTTCGACCGGTTCACCCGGCTGGACAGCGCGCGCAGCCGCGACGAGGGCGGGGCCGGTCTCGGCCTGGCGATCGTGCGCGAGACGGTGCACGCCCACGGCGGCGCGGTCCACCTGGAGGACGCCTCACCGGGTCTGCGGGCGGTCGTACGACTTCCGCTATCTTGACCAAGGATTGTCAATCACCTCCTTGGTCAGGTGATCGATCAGGATCTAACGTCGCATTCATGACTTCCGGTGGCGGCAGCGGGCGAGAGCCGATCCTGCGGGTCGCGACCAGCCTGTTCGCCGCCCTGGGATACGACAGCACGACCACCAGCCAGATCGCCGAGGCCGCCGGGCTGAGCGTCGAGGCCCTCACCGAGGAGTTCGGCGGCAAGCGGGAGCTCTATCTGGAGATCATGGAGCGCACGTACCAGGCCGAGCGGGCGTCGCTGGAGAAGGCGCTGACCGGCGCCCCCACCACGACCCCCGAGCAGACGGCACTGCTGGTCCACCGGATCGTCGACCACTACCTCGACTTCTGCCTGGCCCATCCGGAGTTCCCCTCCCTGTGGATACACAGGGCGCTGTCGGACGCCAGCGACCTCACCGAGCTGGAACGGAGATACATCCGGCCACAGATCTCCTACGTCCACAGCGTGATCACCCCCAGCGTCGAGGCGAGGCACCTCGGCCCCGACGTCGACCTGGAGTACGTCTTCTGGTCGATGGTCTGGTCCGTGCACGGCTTCTGCCAGGGCGGGGTGCTCGACGAGAACGGCGACCGTCGGGGCCCCGAGGACCCCGCCGCGCTGCGGCGGTTCCGTATCCACCTGCACCGGATGATCCACCGTGCCGCCGCCCTGCCCGGCCCACCTCCCTGACGCCTTTTGGCCCGCCCAGGGGGCGGGAGCGCGGGGCCAGGATCCGTATGATCCTGGGATATCCCCTGCGGCCTCTGCGGGCCGCGTCCCTTCCGGCACGCGAGCCGTGCGAGCCGTCCCCCCGAGGAGACCGATGAGCCTGCCTGACAAGGGCCGCAGCACCGAGGAACTGCTCGCCGAGATCACCCGCCTCAAGCGGGACGACCTGCCGGTGCGCGGCGGCAAGGTGACCGCCTACGTCTACGACACCGGGCGCCCCGAGGTGCACGAGGCCGCCGCCAGGGCCTACTTCGAGATGCTCGAGGTCAACACCCTCGATCCGACGGCGTTCCCCAGCGTCGTGGAGATGGAGAAGCAGGTCGTCGGCGCGGTCGCCGAGCTGCTCGGCGGGGGTTGCGGCATCTTCACCAGCGGCGGCACCGAATCGATCATGCTGGCGGTGAAGGCGGCCCGGGACTCCGCGAAGACCGAGGGCCGCCCCCGGATGGCGGTCCCGGTGACCGCGCACCCGGCCTTCCACAAGGCCGCGCACTACCTGGGGCTCGTGCTGGACGCGGTGCCGGTGGACCCGGTGACCTTCCGGGCCTCCCCCGCGGCCGTCGAGGCCGCGATCAGCGAGGACACCGTCCTGGTGGTCGCCTCGGCTCCGTCCTACCCCCAGGGGGTGATCGACCCGATCTCCGAGATAGCCGCGATCGCCGCCGCGCGCGGCGTGCCGTGTCACGTGGACGCCTGCGTGGGCGGGTGGCTGCTGCCCTGGCTGCGCGAGGCCGGGGCGAGTGTTCCGCCCTTCGACCTGTCGGTCCCCGGGGTCACGTCGCTCTCGTGCGACCTGCACAAGTTCGGCTACTCCCCCAAGGGCGCGTCGGTCGTGCTGTTCGCCGATCCGGCGCTGCGGCGCCGGGCGTACTTCGCCTCGGCGTCGTGGCCCGGCTACACAGTGATCAACGCCACGGTGCAGAGCTCGAAGTCCGCCGGCCCGCTGGGCGGCGCGTGGGCCACCTTCCAGGCCCTGGGTAGGGAGGGCTACCTGGAACTCGGCCGCACCACCCTGGCGGCGGCCCGCACGCTCCGCGAGGGCATCGCGAAGATCCCGGGGCTGCGGGTGCTCGGCGACCCCGAGTCCGCACTGATCGCCTTCGGCTCGGACGAGGTGGACGTGTTCGTGCTGTCCGACGAGGCCAGGAAGCGGGGGTGGTTCCTGCAGCCGCAGCTGTCGTACGCGGGTATCCCGGCCAACATCCACATCACGGTGACCGGGGTGACCCTGCGGGGTGTCGAGGCGATGCTGGAGGTGATCGCGGAGGCGGCGGAGGCGGCCCGCGGGCGCGGCCCCGCGCGGTTGCCCGAGGGGCTGGTGGAACTGATCGCGGAACTGGACCTGGACACACTGGACGACGAGACCTTCGGCGAGCTGGCGGCCTCGGTCGGGGTGGATCTGGGCGGCTCCGGCCAGCCGGAGATGGCCGTGGTCAACGCCGTCCTGGACGCCCTTCCCGCCGACCGCCGGGAGGCGGTCCTGATCCGCTTCCTGTCGGTCATCTACTCCTAGCGCGGCGGCGTCATCGCCGGAGCCTGGCGACGGTCGCCAGGGCGGCGCGGGCGGACGCGGCGTCGTGGACCCGGAACACCCGGGCGCCCTGCCAGGCGGAGACCGCCAGCGTGGCCATGGTTCCCGCGTGGCGCTCGTCCACCGGGAGCCCGCCGAGGGTCTCACCGACGAAGTCCTTGTTGGAGACCGCGACGAGCACCGGCCAGCCGGTGGCGACCATCTCGTCCAGGCGGCGGCTGATCTCCAGGGAGTGCCAGGTGTTCTTGCCGAAGTCGTGCGCCGGGTCGATGAGGATCGACTCCCTGGACACTCCCGCGGCGACGGCGCGTTCGGCGAGGTCGACGGTGTAGCCGATGACGTCGGCGACCACGTCGGCGTAGGCGACGCGGTGCGGGCGGGTGCGGGGGGCGACCCGTCCCGCGTGCGCGCAGACCAGGCCGATGCCGTGCCTGGCCGCGACGGAGGCCAGGTTGGGGTCGACCCCGCCCCAGGTGTCGTTGAGCAGGTCGGCGCCCGCCTCCGCGACGACCTCGCCGACCTCCGCACGCCAGGTGTCGACGCTGATGACGAGCCGGGGGTGGCGCCGCCTGACCTCGGCGACCAGATCGGCCACCCTGCGGATCTCCTCCGCGGGGTCGACCTCGTCACCGGGACCCGCCTTGACGCCGCCGATGTCGACGATGTCCGCGCCGCCGGCGACGGCACCGTCCACCGCCTCCAGGGCCGCCGCGAAACCGTAGGTCCTTCCCCGGTCGAAGAAGGAGTCGGGGGTGCGGTTGACCACCGCCATGATCGCGAACTCACCGGGCCGGAACTCACGGCCTCGCAGGTGCAGAGTAGTCATCGAGACCGAGCCTATAGCCCGGTGTCGGAGAGGACGGCGCTCCCACCTGCGCCGCCTCTGGGGGAAACTGACGAGCCTCAGGGCTCCTTACGCGGCCGACCCACTTTCGGCCACGGACAGGAACTCCTGGGCGATGGCGGGCAGCCGCCGTCGCGCGTGAACGATGGCGATCACCCGGCGGACCGAGGGATCGAGGGTGCGGACCACGAGTCCGGCGCGGGCGGCCTGCTCGGCCATCCCCCGGTACCAGAGCATCGAGGCCGTACCCGAACGGACGGTGCTCAGCCAGTTGCCGCGCTCGTCGAGCTGCGTCGCCACCACGGGGGCCACACCGTGTTTGGCGAAGAGCGCGTCGAACTCCCTGCGCCGGGAGCTGCCGGGAACCGGCAGCACCAGACGCATGCCGTTGAGTCTCCTCACCGGCACCGGGTCGGGCAGGTCCACGCCGGGCGGGGAGATCAGCACGATCTCCTGGCGCTCCAGCGGGTGGCTGACCAGATCGGTGGGGACGGGCAGGTCCGTCAGGCCGAGGTCGGCCCGCTGGTCCCTGATGGCGCTCACCACGCCGTCCCGCCCGTCACAGCGGACAATCTGAATGCGTACCCCGGGATGTTCCGCGGTGTACGCGGGGAGAAGGCGTCCGGCCAGCCCCGGTTCGAGACTGGGTATCGAGGCGATGCGGAGCTCCGCCTCGGAGGTGTGGCCGTGCGTGGACAGTGCCTCGATCTCGCGAACGGCATCGAGTGCCTCCCTGGCCAGCTTGACCACCCGGCGCCCCTGTGCCGTGACGACCACGCCACGTCCGGAACGCGCGAACAATGTCATACCGAGCTCTCGTTCCAGATCCCTGATCGCACGGGAGAGCGCGGGTTGTGCGATGTACAGCGATCTGGCCGCGTCGGTCATGGTGCGATGCTCCGCCGTCGCGACCACATAGCGGAGCTGCTGCAGATTCATGCCTCGAAGCTAGGTCACGAGCCCCGGATCGGTCCGGCACATCGCGGAGATCACCTCGGCTGATTTCGGAATGTAATCGAACGCAGCGACATCCGTGACGGATGATAAATCAGTATGCTTACGCCCCAAATTCGGCAAAGGTCCCGGCGTGTAGCGCACACCGGGAGCCTGGGTTCGCGGGGAGACAGCTTGACAGCCGGTGGACGACACCCTCCGCCACGGGGACGAGCGACCCGCGAGGGCTGCTCAGGGCCGCCCTCGGCCTGCACCGCACCGGCCCGGGGAGCCCCCCGCCCCACCTCCCGACACCCCCGTGACCACGGCTTTCCGGCGGGCGACGCCCGGTGTCCGCATCGGTCAAGAGAAGGGCGGGGCATGGCGGTGCGATATCCGGCCGGTACCGACCCCGTACTGGCGTCATAGGTTAAGAGGCCATTTACCGTAGATTGGTCATCTGTCTGTCATGTCCAGGTATGGGGACTAGAATCCTGGCAAATTCCGTTCAATCGGGGAGCCTTGGCTGTTTTGCCAGGTGGACCGGGGCAAAACGTAGTAGGAAGCGGTGTGACGATGCGCCTTGGGCAAGACTCGGGGGATCTCGCCGGCGAAAGCGGGAAACGGCGCACCCGGCGCCGCGGCGGGGGTTCCGGTGCGAACCACGGCGGCGCGCAGGGTCCGGCCGAAACGCAGCCTCCCTCTCCCCCTCCCACGCCCCAGGTCCACAACGTGTCCGACGGTGCCCAGAGCGCCCCCGATGGGGGGGGAACGCCTCCCCCGCAGGCTCAGCCTGGCACTCAACCCGGCACGCAGGGCCTCTCCGACGGGCAGGAGACGCTTCCTCCACAGGGCGCGCACGACGGGCAGGGGAGGCCCCTCTCGCACACCGGGACGGGTCCGGGGCCCGCCGGACCGTCCCGCCCGGCCGGGGGACAGCCCCGCTTCGCCAGGCCGCTGACGGTCGGCGCGCTCATCGGCTGGACCGCGCTGTCGGTGATCCTCCCCGGTGCGGCGCACCTGCGGTCGGGACGCCGCCGCGCCGGATACATTCTGCTAACGATCTTCGGTGCGTTGCTGCTCGCCCTCCTGGTCGGCGCGCTCATCCTCGGCGGCGAAGGAAACGCGGGCTTCCTCGCCCGGGACAACACGCTGATGACCGGGGCGGTCCTGGCCATCGCCGGGGCGATCGCCTGGTTCCTGCTGGTGCTCTTCTCCTACATCTCCCTGGGACCGCAAAGACTCAGCGGCCGGGGACAGATCGTGTCGGGCATCGCGGTGGGCGTGCTGTGCGTGTCGGTGATGGCGCCGTTCGCGCTGACCGCGAGCACCGTGCTGACCCTCAAGGAGGCGGCCAACACCATCTTCGAGAGCAACGCGGGCAATCCCACCGCCGCCCCCGTCAAGCACGAGGACCCGTGGGGCGGGCGCGATCGGGTGAACTTCCTGCTCATCGGCGGCGACGGGGCCGGGAACCGGGAAGGTGTGCGGACCGACAGCATGAACGTGGCCAGCGTGCACGTCGCGACCGGCAACACCGCCATGTTCAGCCTTCCCCGTAACCTCCAGCACGTCCGCTTCACACCGGGCACCCCGCTCGCCAAGCAGTTCCCCAACGGCTTCATGCGCGAGTTGCCGAACGGCGGCCTGCTCAACGAGGTCTGGCAGTACGCCGAGGACCACCCCGAGGTCGTGCCCGGCAAGAAGACGGGACAGCGAGGCCCCGCGGCGCTCATGGACGCCATCGGCTACACGCTCAACCTGAAGATCGACTACTACGCCCTGGTGAACATGTACGGCTTCGCCCACCTGGTCGACGCCATCGGCGGCCTGAAGATCAAGGTGGAGCGCGACGTCCCGTGGGGCGGCCTCTACGGCACCGCAGGGACCATCAAGGCCGGATACCAGAAACTCTCCGGCGAGGAGGCGCTCTGGTACGGGCGCTCCCGCGTCGGCAGTGACGACTTCTCCCGGATGGCCCGCCAGCGCTGCGTCATCGGCGCCTTCGCCCAGCAGGCCACCCCCTCGGTGGTGCTCACCAACTTCGCCAAGATCGCAGGTGTGGCCAAGAAGTCCGCCAAGACCGACATTCCTCGCGAGTTGCTTGAGCACATCACCGAACTGGGGCTGAAGGTCAAGGACGCCAGGATCGTCAGCCTCCAGTTCGTGCCGCCGGAGTTCTACACCGGCTCGCCGGACTGGCAGAAGATCCGCGCCGCGACCGCCAGGACACTGCGCCAGTCGGTGCGGCCCGCCCGCCGCCCCCAGGCCGCGGGGGTGACCGCCTCCCCCGGCGCGAGCGGCGCGACGCCCACCGCCACGCCCAAGCCCTCCAGGAGCACGACGGTCCAGCCGAGCCAGACCCCCACCCAGAACGGTAAGTCCGCCCAGTCGCTGGACGAGGCCTGCGGGTTCTGACCGGTCCAGCGACCACCCCGCGCGACCGGCCCGTCCTCCTCCGAGAGGAGGACGGGCCACACTTCTTTCTCGAATCCGTGCCCGCCGAGGCCGTGTCCCCGGTTCAACCGGCCCCGACGGTCCTGGCGGTCCTGGGCAGCAGGGCGAAGGCGCCGAGATAGATCAGGCCCGCCACGATCAGCAGTGCCTGGTAGCCGATGACCAGCGCCAGATACTCCAGGCAGCCACCGACCATCGCGCCCAGCAGGTTGGCGCCGAAGGACACGGTGGCATCGGCGGAGTCGGCGAAGCGCTTGGCGAACACCACGTTGGCCGCGAAGATCGGCAGGAACGCCACGACCACGGCGACCACCGCGCGCAGCGGCAGCGGCAGGCCCAGCAGCCAGGAGTTGGGCACCAGCCAGGCCAGGACCAGCCCGGCGAGCAGCACACCGTACATCACCGGCAGGGACGGCACCCTGAAGCGGCGGGTCACCTCCACCGCGGCGAGCACGGCGATCAGCACCCCGCCGAACACGATCGCGTTCACCACCCAGGTGGTGCCGAACAGCAGCGCGAACCCGGTGACGCTCTTGGTCTCCAGCAGCAGGAACGCCACGCCGAGCAGGAAGAGGTCGGCGTACGGGCGCATCCGGCGGTACGGACCGGCGACGGCGCGGACGGCGAGCAGGCTGACGAGGAGGATCAATCCGAGGGTGATGAGGTAGATCTGCGGGATCGTCCGGTCCTTCAGGTAGAGGAAAGGCCGGTCGTCACCGCTCGGTGGCGGGGTGTCGGCGGTCGCTCCCGCCCATTCGGTGCCGCACGCCTGCGCCTCGGTGGTGAGGCCCGCGGTGATCACCGCCTGCTGGCCGGTCTCGCTGACGATGTCGACGCAGGGCTTGTGGCCGAAGGCGGCCTGCATGGTCGCGCCGAGACGGTCGACCAGCCAGGTCTCGCGGTAGTAGTTGTACATCGAGAAGGCCCCGCCCGGCTTGAGATGGTCCCTGGCCGCCTCCATCGCCTGCTGGGTGAACAGGTAGCTCTCCAGCCGCAGCGAACTCGCCCCGGAGACCAGGGTGAGCGAGTCGGGCAGCGCGAAGAGGATCAGGTCGTACTTGCCGGAGGTCCTCTCCAGGAAGGCGCGGCCGTCGGTGACGTGGGTGGTGACCCGGGGATCGTCGTAGGGCCTGTCCGGGTGGTGGGAACGGCCGAGTTCCAACAGCTTGGGGTCGATCTCCACGGCGTCCACGCGCTTGGCGCCCTTGGACAGCGCGATCGACACGTCGGTGCCGCTGCCCGCGCCCACGATCAGCACGTCGTCCAGCCTGCCGGAGGCGGCCCGCTCGTACGGCAGGGCGTACTGGCGCTCCCACTCCAGGCGGCTTTTCGCCGGGGTGGCCTGCTGGTGCGGGATGCCGTTGACCTTGATGTCCATCAGCGGCACGTCGTTCCAGTAACCGCGCACGTAGGTCACCTTGTAGTAGGGCGACCACAGCGCCCCCGCCGTCAGCGTCTCCGTCGCGAGGGCACCGACGATGACCAGCGACGGGACCAGCAGCGCCACGCGGGCCCAGACCCTGCGGGGCCAGAGCAGCACCGCGTAGGCGATCGCGGCGATCGTCCCCCACACCACCGGAGGCGCGCTGAGGAACGACAGCGCGGTGAACAGCCCGATGCCGCTGAGGCTGCCGATCAGGTCGTAGCGGTAGGCCTCCAGCCGTTCGAGTTCGGGGAAGCACCGTCCGACCAGCTCGGCCGGGCCCATCAGCACGATCGCCGCCGCGGCGAAGATCACTGGCAGGATCAGCCAGGGCGGCGGGCCGCTGGCGCTCAGGCTCGTCCAGTACAGGACACCCTCGGTCTGGCGGTCCACGGTCACCGGGAAGAGCAGCACGACCAGGACCAGGACCGCCAGCACGATCGGCGAGTAGTAGGGCTGCCGGGTGCTGCGCCCCACACGCAGGAAGCCAAGCCCGATACCGAGGAAGGACCCCAGCAGGACAAAGTTGGTGAAGTAACTCAGATGAACGATGTTCGACCCGGTCCACCGGATCAGGGCCAGTTCCAGGAAGAGCATGAAACCACTGGCCACGATCAGCCTGGGACGGGTACCCAGCCAGTGCGTGTGCCGGACATCGGAATGGGAGGTTGGCGTCGTCTCCGCCGCTGCGGTCATGCCGTCCAACGCTAGTGACCGGCACCCGCTCAGGGAAGGAAATCCACCCTCGCCATTTGCGCCGGTTAGGTGGTGTGGAGCCTGATAGAGGGTGGTTTCAGCGGCTGGACGTGCTCAAGGTGGATGCAGGAATGTGGTGGGATCCGATCCCCCGAGTCCCGGTGGTGCACATGCGAGTCCTGCTCCAGCTCCGCCCCTCCCCCGACGTCGTCGCGGCCGTGGCCGACCCCTCGGTGAGCACGGCGGCGGCCGACGTCGCCGACCCGCTGCCGGGGGTCGTCGTGGACCCCTCCTTCTCACCCGTCGTCGTCCCCCGCCCGGTGCCCGGCGCCGGAGGCGACCCTCTCTCGCTCAACCAGCCGCTGACGTTCTCCTTCGCCGCCGACGAGGCCTCCGTCCTGGTCCGCGGGGAGATCTCCGACGACGAGACATCCACCCGGATCACTCTGCTGCCCACGCTCCGCCCCGACGTCGTGGGCGTCTTCGCCGACCCGATGATCGAGCGGGGCCTCACCTGCGGCGGCACGCCCCCGGTGGGCGACTGGCGTGACGTGGAGCGGCTGCTCCGCGTCGCCGAGCTGTCCGGTGACGGCCTCGACGGCTCGGGCGTCGCGCTCGCGGTGCTCGACACCGGGATCAACTCCGCGCACGTCGCCCGGCACCTCGGCCGCGATGTCACCGTCGACGAGCGACGCAGCTGGAAACCGTCGGGGGTGCAGGGCAGGGCGGGTGAGTTCCCTGTCGACCACGGCACGATGTGCGCCTTCGACGCGCTCATCGCCGCCCCGAGGGCGTCACTGATCGACGTGCCCGTGCTGCTCTCCCGGCGCCCCGGTGGCTCGGCCCTGGACGGCCTGCTGTCGGACGCGGTGGCGGCCTTCGCCCACCTGCGCACCGTCCTGGAGGCCCAGCCCGCCGCTTCGCGGTCCCTGGTCGTCAGCAACAGCTGGGGCTCCTTCTCTCCCAGCTGGGACTTCCCCGTCGGCCATCCCGGCAACTACTCCGACAACCCGGCCCACCCGTTCAACCTGATCGTCTCCAGCCTGGAGCGGGCGGGCGCCGACGTGCTGTTCGCCGCGGGGAACTGCGGGCGCGACTGCCCCGACGGCCGGTGCGCGTATCCGGACCGGCCGATCACCGGCGCCAACTCCCACCCACGCGTCCTGTCGATCGGCGGCGTCGACACCCGTGGCGAGCGGGTCGGCTACTCCTCTCAGGGGCCGGGCCGCCTCGTCGCCCGCAAGCCGGACCTGTGCGCCTACACCCACTTCTCCGGCTCCCGGGCCTTCGGCGACGACGAGGCGGACTCGGGCACCTCGGCCGCGTGCCCCGTCACCGCCGGCCTGGTCGCGGCAGTGCGCACCCGGTGGCCCTCCTCCCGCCTGTCCCCCGCCCAGCTGCGCACCCTGCTCCGGCGCACCGCCGACGACCGGAGCGACATCGGCTTCGACCACGACCACGGCTACGGCGTCGTCGACGCCGCCGGAATCCTCGCCTCGCTGCGACGCCGCGCCGAACGCGCGCTGTGAGGCCATGCTCCTGATCACCGTACGGCTCCCGCCCGACGCGACGCTCGCGCGGGCCGGATCGAGCCGTACGGTCCCCCGGCCGGCACCACGCGCGAGGAGGGCCTGGTCCATGAAGATGTCGTGGACGCCTCCCGCTGCCGAACGTCCGAGCCCGAGCATTGACCTAGCGCTTGCTACGTCTTACGGTGGGACGCACGCCGGATCGGGGCGAGAGATTGCGAGACCGCTGTGGGCCGACGCCTCATCGGGATGCTCAGGCCGTTCGTCCAGTGGCTGTCGGCGACCGACGCCTTCGCCAGGATCGCGCCCGGGATCGTGCCCGGAATGGACCAGGCCGCGCACCGCCTGACCCGGGGCAGGGTCGTGCTGAGCGACCAGATGCTGCCCACCCTCATCCTCACCACGACCGGCAGCAAAAGCGGCGAGCCGCGCGTCGCGCCGGTCTCCTGCCTGCCCGAGGAGGACGGCGGCTTCCTGCTGGTCGGCTCCAACTTCGGCCGCCCGAACCACCCCGCCTGGAGTGGCAACCTCATCGCGACCCCGGAGGCCACGGTGAGCTTCCGGGGCCGGGTGTCACCGGTCACCGGCCGCCTGCTGACGGGTGACGAACGGGCCGACGCCTGGGCGCGGCTGGTCGGGGCCTGGCCGGTCTACGAGCGCTACACCGAGCGGGCGGGCGACCGCGAACTGCGCGTCTTCCGCCTCTCTCCTCGCCGCTGACCGGCCACGCCTGCGGCGCCGTCGACACTCCCGGGCGGGATCTGATGTTTCATGCAGGTGTAGATGCCTTTGAAGCTTCGGTGAGCTCGGTGAGCGGTTTGACAGGCTGTTCGACGCCGGCGTCGTCGAAGGCGATGTCGATGCGCCCGAACTGGCCGATCACGGTGTCCAGAACCACCCGCACGTCGTCGTCGCCGGTGGCGTCGCAGGTCACCGCCGGCGCCCGGCCGCCCTGTGCAACGATCATGCGGATGGTGTCCTCGTTGTCGCCGGCGGTGACGTCGGCGACCACGACGGCGGCGCCTTCGCGTGCGAACGCCAGGCCCGGTGAGGTGGCCGGTACCCACCAAAGGCGCTGATGAAAGGTGTACTGGCAGGGTGCCCCTCCGCCGCGGGATGCCGCTTGACCTGGCAGATGTGGACCATGCCGCTGAGATCGCGAGTTCCCGGCCTCACGCCGCGCCAAGATCGGCCCGCAGGAAACGAGGCTGCCCTCCTCCGGCACCCGCCGGGCGCCTACCGCGCTCCTCGCGCAGGCGATGGTGTTCCGTAAGGGGATCTCCTACCGGAACACCCACGAACGGCCGCCACCCCGGCCGCGAGACCGGGGGCGTCATCGAGACCACGTGACCGACCGCTCGCCGATCTGGGCGGCTACCGACAAGTCCAACGGATGAAAAAACATGACACAAGACGTCGGGTTTTAGATCGATCATGGGTTCACCGGTCGGCGCCGATGGGGGCGTGGACCGGAGCCCCACGGATAGACAAGGACCGCGATGCGCGAAACACCAGAAGATCTCAAAGAGCTTCGAGCTCCCCTCGACGCCTCGCTCTCCCGCTCCACCTCGCACCTCCGCTCGATCATCAACAGCGAGCGCACCCTGACCGCGGAGCAGCTCACCGGGGTCCTCACCGGCATGTGCCCCCTCGCCCTGTCCACCGTGACGGCGAAGGGCGAGCCGCGGATCAGCGGTGTGGACGGGCACTTCCCGCGCGGAAAGTGGCACTTCGGCACGGCGCGCAACATCGACAAGCTCACCGCGGTGTCCCGGTCCTGATCCGCAGCACGGGCCGCATCGAGACCGGCCACGTGCTGAGAGACCTGGTGAAGCGGCCGCTCAGCACCATTGTGACGAGCGGCCACCGCGTAGTGGCGTGATCGGTTTGTTCGGCATGGGTGGGGTGCCTGTCCGCCCATGTTCTGCTGTGTTACGAGAGGATGGACGAAGGTTGACTGCGTTCGTACGGGACGTTGCGAGTATGGGGTACGAGGCCATCGAGGTGGTGGGGGCTCGTACCAACAATCTGCGGGACGTGTCGGTGAGCATCCCCAAGGGGCGGCTCATCGCCTTCACCGGAGTGAGCGGCAGCGGCAAGACCTCACTGGCCATCGACACCCTGCACAACGAGGCCCAGCTGCGGTATCTGGAGGGGCTTTCGCCGTTCGTGCGGCAGTACATCACCCAGCGCAATCGGCCGAAGGTCGACCGCATCCTGGGACTCGGCGCGACGCTCGCGGTCGATCAGCGCCGTCTGAACCGCAACCCCCGGTCCACGGTCGCGACGATCACCGGTATCGACGGACATCTGGGGCTGTTGTACTCGCGCCTTCCGGGGATCGGCGCGGACCCGGCGGCGGAAAGTGGGGACGGGCATCTGACGACCGCTCATTTTAACCGCAATACGCCGGAAGGGAGCTGTGCGGACTGCCACGGAGTGGGCGGGCGCTGGCAGGCGCAGGAGGACCTGGTCATCACCGATCCGGAGCTTCCACTCTTCGCGGGGGCCTCGCCCTGGTACGCGAAGTGGCGGTCGGGGGAGCACGCGTTCGTACCGGCGCTTGCTGAGAAGCGGGGTGTGGACCTCGGTCGGCCATGGCAGTCGCTGCCTGAGGAGTTCCGCCGCTGTGTGCTGTACGGCACGGGTGAGGAGAAGGTCGAAGCGACCGTCGACATGTCGAACAAGAAGGAGACGGTCTCGGTGACCTACACCTCGAGCCAGCCGCTGCGGGGCGCGCTCGCCGAGGTGGAGCGGGTGTTCGTGAACGCCCAGACCTCCAGCGCCAAGCAGCGCTACCTGCCGTACATGCGCAAGCAGCCGTGCGGCACCTGCGGCGGCAGCGGGTACGACCAGGTGGCCCGGTCCGTGCGGCTCGGCGGGCTGACCTATCCCGACCTGCTCGAGGTGGATGTACGGGAAGTGCGCAGCTGGGCGGAGCTCGTGGCCGGCGGCCTGGACGCCCGGCAGCGCGAGGTGGGTGAGCCGCTGCTGCAGGACCTGGGCCGCAGGCTCGGGATCCTCGACCGGCTCGGCCTGGCCCATCTCCTGCTGTCCCGGAGCGCGGCGACGCTGTCCGGGGGTGAGTTGCAGCGAACCCGGCTCGCCGCGCAGCTCAGCACCGAGCTGAGCGGCATCATCTTCGTCCTGGACGAGCCCGGGACCGGACTGCATCCGGCGGACAAGGCGCACCTGCTCGATATCGCCCTGGAGCTACGCAAGGCCGGCAACACGGTGCTCCTGGTCGAGCACGACCCTGAACTGATCGCCCGGGCCGACTGGGTGATCGATATGGGGCCCGGCGCGGGCCGCCTCGGCGGTGAGATCCTGGTGTCGGGGCCTCCCGCCGACGCGGCCGCCCACCCGGAGTCGCTGACCGGGCGCTATCTGGCCGGTAAGGGGCCGCGGCTGCGCCGGACCCGGCGTCCGGCCGGGGATGACACCGGCTGGGTGGAGCTGCACGGCCTGCGTGCGCACAACGTGACCGCGGACCTGGTGCGTTTCCCCGCCGGTCGGCTCACCTGCCTGACCGGGGTGAGCGGCAGCGGCAAGAGCAGCCTGCTCGGCGCGCTCGCGGCGAGCGTGGAGGCCGCCCTGAACGGGACGGCGACCGACACGGTGCGACAGGTGACCGGTCTGGAGGGGTTCGACTGGGTCGCGGTCGTCGATCAGGAACCGCTCGGGCGGACGCCGCGGTCGAACCCGGCCACCTACAGCAAGGCGTTCGACATTGTCCGCAAGCTGTTCGCCGAAACCGACGTGGCGTGCGGACGCGGGGTCAATGCCTCCTGGTTCAGCTTCAACACCGCGGGTGGCGGCCGCTGCGAAACCTGCACCGGTTATGGCCGCAAGCTGGTCGACATGCACTTCCTGCCGGATGTGTGGGTGGTCTGCGACGCGTGCGAGGGTCGGCGCTACAAGCCGGAGGCTTTGGAGATCAGGTATCAGGGGCTGGCCATCGATCAGGTGCTGGAGCTGACCGTCGCCGAGGCTGTGGAGCGGTTCTCCGAACCCCGGCAACTCGCGGAAACCCTGGGAGCCTTGAACCAGGTCGGGCTTGGCTATCTCCAGCTCGGCCAGAGCGCCACAGAGCTGTCCGGCGGTGAGGCGCAGCGGCTGAAGCTGGCGTCCGCGATCCAGCGCGGTGCAGCGGGCCGCAAGGCCGGCCTTGTCGTTCTCGACGAACCCGTCTCGGGCCTGCACCCGTCTGACATCCAGCGTGTGGTGGATGCGCTCGATGTGTTGCTCGACTCGGGCAACACCGTCGTCGTGGCCGAACATGACATCCCCGTCGCCGCGTCCGCGGACTGGGTGATCGATCTGGGGCCGGGAGCCGGTCCGGAAGGGGGTGCGGTGGTCGCGGAGGGCACCCCGGACGCCGTCGCGACCGCGGACACCCCGACCGCCGGTTTCTTCCGGCGGTACGCGGCGGGCCTGCCGCTCCTGGAAGTGGAGGAAGCTGTCCTCAGCCCCAGTGCCTGACGCTCAAGTCGTTGGTCCCGCGATCAAGCTCGTTTGGGGCTCATGACACATTTCTTACCGGCACCCCTCGTTGCGGCGCCGCGCCGAACGCGTACCGTGAGGTCATGCTCCTGATCACCGTACGGCTCCCGCCCGACGCGACGCTCGCGCAGGCCATGCGGCACCTGAGGCTGCCGGAGGAGGAGGTCGACACCGGCTACGGCCTGGTGCTCATCGACCCCGATCAGGGCCTGTACGGGCTGCGGGTGACCGAGGCCGCGGCCCGCCGCGTCGATCCCGCGGCGGGCGAGGGCCCCTACGCCGATCCGAGGATCGAGCCGTACGGCCCTCCGGCCTGAGCCTCCCGGAGGCCCCGGAGGTCGTCGTGTGTCAGAGCCGACCGGGGGCGCGGCGCGTGCCGCCGGACCGGCCCGGCCACCTTGAGGTCGGCCCGCGGGACGGGATCGCCGGATCTCCTTGCTCCGGCTCCGGGCGGAACATCAGGCCCGCTCCCTGGCGACCATCGGCCAGCAGCCCGCCGACCACCAGACCCGTCCCTCCTCCGGCTCCGACGATGCCGGAGACCAGGCCCATCGCGAACGGAAGCCGTTCACGGGGCAGCGCCTCGCGCAGGATCGCCATCGACAGCAGCACCACCGCCAGTGCCGCCCCCTGGACGACGCGGGCGGCGATGAGCTGGCCGATGTTCTGGGCGAGCGCCGCTCCGGCCATCCCGACCGCGTAGGCGACGAGCACGGCGGTCATCACTCTCCGCCTGCCGTACGGGTCTCCCATCCGGCCGAGGAGCGGGGTCAGCACGGCGCTGGAGAGCAGGAAGGCACTGAGGATCCAGGCCGACCAGGTGGGGGTGGTGCCCAGCTCGCGCTCCAGCAGCCGCAGGGCGGGAACCACCACGGTCGGCATGACCGATCTCAGCCGGTTCCTGCACCTGGAGAGGTCCAGCCTCACCGGGCTCGTGGATCGGGTGGAGCGTCGCGGTCTGGTCGCCCGGGCCCGTGACGCCCGCGACCGGCGCGCCTGCCAGGTCGCGTTGACCGACGAGGGCACGCGGCTCGCCGTCGAGGCGCACCGCGACGTGACCGTGCGCCTGGACGCCCTGGCGGGTGAACTGCCGGACGCCGACAGGGATCGGCTGACGTCGGTCATCACGCGGCTTCTCAGCCGGCACGGTGCGCTGCTGGGACACCCCCGCGACCTGGCCCGCTGAACGCGTACCGCCAGGCCGGGTTCGTGGCGGAGGAGCGGTATCCGGCGATCTCGACGGTCAGGCGTTCTCTCGGTTGAAGACGCGGGTGCCCACCAGGACACAGAGCACGGAGAGGACCGCGGTCACGGCGATGCCCGCGACCACGGTCGTCGTCGCGTAGTGGCCGACGAACAGCTCTCGTATGGCCTCCAGCACGTAGCGGAACGGCGTGAGGCGTGACAGCGTGTCCAGCCAGCCGGGCGCCATCGACATCGGCAGGAACGCGCCGGACAGCAGGACCAGCGGGACCACCGCCGTACTCATGACCGGCGCGAACGCGTCGGGATCCATGACGAGCGCGATCGCGTTGGAGAGCGCGGCCAGGCTGACCCCGAGCAGCGTCATCAGGGCGAGCGCGAGCAGCACGCCGGGGAGCGCCGCACGCAGGCCGAAGGCGTAACCCACCGCGATCAGCATGATCGACTGGATCAGCAGGGTGAGCGAGCCGGCCAGCACCCGGCCGAGCAGCAGCGAGACACGGTGTGCCGGGGTGACCCGCAGCCGGTCCAGCACACCCGCCCGGGCGTCGAACACGATGCCGAAGCCGGACAGACCTGCACTGAACAGCCCGACCTGGATCAGCAGGCCGGGGATCAGCGTCTCCCAGGTGCCGATCGTGGCGAACAGCGGGCCGAACAGCACCAGGTAGAGCAGGGGTTGCAGGACCCCGAAGACGATCCCCGCCTTTTGCCGCAGGGAGATCCGGACGTTGTGCCGGAAGATCAGCCAGGTGTCGCGGACGATGCCCGTCGAGCCTTTCACCGCTCCTCACCCGCCGCGCAGACCCCTCGCCGCTCGCCTGCCGTTCCAGCGGTGAGCGCCGAGCCCTCGGTCGTTCGGTCGGCGGCACAGGCTTCGAAAGCCGTTACGCCTGCCCGGCTGGGACCGCCGGGCGGCTCACCGCCCGGCGGATCGTCTCTCAGCGAGCGGCCGGTGATGGACAGGAAGACATCGTCGAGGGTGCCGGTGCCCCCCTTGAGCTCGACCGGGGTGCCCTGGGCGACGATCACCCCGTGGTCGATGACGAACAGACGGTCGGCGAGCATGTCCGCCTCTTCGAGATAGTGCGTGGTCAGGAAGACCGTGAGGCCGGCATCGTCGCGCAGGTCTCTGATCCGGTCCCAGAGGACGGCCCGGCTCTGGGGGTCCAGGCCCGTGGTGGGCTCGTCAAGGAAGAGCAGTGGCGGGTTGTGAACCAGCCCGAACGCGAGGTCGAACCGGCGGCGCTGGCCACCGGAGAGAGCCCCGCCCGGCCGCTCCCGCAGTGCGGTCAGTTCGAGTCGGCCGAGCACCTCGGCGACCCGGTCCCGCGCCTCGGCCGGGCGCATGCCGTAGAGCATCGCGTGGAGTTCCAACTCCTCCCCCACCGGGTTCGCCGGGGCGATCCCGCCCCCCTGGGACACGTAGCCGATGCTCCGCCGCACGCCCCTCGGGTCGGTGATCAGGTCGTGCCCGGCAACCGTGGCACTGCCCCCGGTGGGACGGAGCAGTGTGGTCAGCATGTGCATCGTGGTCGTCTTTCCCGCGCCGTTGGGACCGAGGAACCCGACGATCTCCCCGGCCTCCACCGTCAGGTCGACGCCCCGGACGGCCTCGACACCGCCGGGGAAGGTCTTGCTCAGAGCTGATGTCTTGATCATTTGATCGCCTCCATTGGTAAAGTAACACCAAATTTGGTGTCACTGCAAAATTTATCCGACCCCATAGAATGACCTCATGAGCGAGGGCCTGCGTGAGCGCAAGAAACGGGAGACCAGGCAGCGCATCTCCGACATCGCCATGTGGCTGTTCGTGACGAACGGCTTCGACAACGTGACGGTGGCCGAGGTGGCCAGAGCCGCCGACGTGTCGGTCAACACGGTCTTCAACTACTTCAGCACCAAGGAGGACCTGCTCTTCGACCGGCAGGGGGAGGTGGAGGACCTGCCAAGCAGGGTCGTCCGGGAGCGGAGGCCGCGGGAGAGCGCTCTACAGGCGCTGCGCCGCGACTTCTTGGACGCACTCGACAGCCGGCACCACCGTTACGGCTTCCACGAGGGGAGTGACGCCTTCACCCGCATGGTCGCCGAGAGCCCGTCCCTCAACGCCCGGATCAGGGAGATGAACGCGGCGCGCGAGCAGGCCCTGGCCAGGACACTCGCCGACGAGACCAACGCCGACCCGGACGACCTCACCCCCGCGTTCGCCGCCGCCCAGATCTGCGCGGTACTGCACAGGCTGATGACCCATGCCGTCCAGCGCATGCTCGCGGGCGAAGACCTCAATGCCATCGCCCCCGACCTGCGACGGCAGGCCGAGCGTGGCTTCGAACTCCTGGAGTCCGGCATCGGCGACTACTGCGCCGGGCCGCGGAGCGCCCCGGAGTGACCTGACCCGCCTTCCCGGCGGAGCCGGACCGTCGACAAGGCGTTACGATCTTGCCTTGTCCTTGGCCCTCCGACCCCCTGGAGCCCTCCGTGTCGACGCGCGAGCGTCTCCGCACCCTGCTGGAAACCTCCCGTTTCCAGCAGGTCATCACCGCCATCATCGTGATCAACGCGGCCACACTCGGGTTGGAGACCTCGGCCACGGCCGTCGAGCGGTACGGCACGGCGCTCACCGTGATCGACCATCTGGCGCTCTACATCTTCGTCGCCGAACTGGCCGTCAAGCTCTACGCCCAGGGCTGGCGATTCTTCCGCAACCCGTGGAACCTGTTCGACGCCGCGATCGTGGCGGTCTCGCTGCTGCCCACCGCGGGTGGACTCTCGGTGCTGCGGGCGCTGCGGATCCTGCGGGCGCTACGGCTGATCTCCGTGGTGCCGAGCCTGCGCAGGGTGGTGACCGCGCTGCTCACCGCGATGCCGGGGATGAGCTCGATCGTGCTGCTGCTGGGACTTGTGCTCTACGTCGCGGCGGTGATGGGCACGAAGCTCTACCACACCACCGCTCCTGAGTATTTCGGCGACCTGCCCACCTCGCTGTTCACCCTGTTCCAGATGATGACCGGGGACGCCTGGTCCGACATCACCCGCGAGGTGATGGTCGAGCACCCGGAGGCGTGGGTGTTCTTCGTGGTGTTCATGCTGGTGTGCACGTTCGTGGTGCTGAACCTGTTCATCGCGGTGGTGGTCAGCGCGATGGAGGAGGAGCACACCGAGGAGTCCGTGCAGGCGACCACGGAGTTGGGGAGAACGGTGCTCGCCGAGTTGGCCGCGCTCCGGGCCGAGGTGCGGGAACTGCGGGACCAGGTCCCCGCGACGCGCGGCAGCGATCCGGGTACGGCCGCGAACGGCAGGCCGGGAGACAACGGCGCGGGGAGCAACGGCGCGAGAAACAACGGTACGGGAAGCAATGGTGCGGGAGGCAACGGCGCGGGGAACAACGGCGCGGAAGGCAACGGCGTGAGAAAGCCCGCCACCCGGAAGGTGGCGGGCCGGCGCCGCTGACCGGCGTCGGGTCAGCGCGAGTAGAACTCCACCACGAGCTGTTCGTCCACCGGGACCACGACCTGCTCGCGCAGTGGGCGGCCCAGCAGGGTGAACCGAAGCTCGGCGTGGTCGACGCCGAGATAGGCGGCGCCCCTGTCGTCCGCGTACACCCCCTCGGAGGCGGCGACGAAGGGTTGCATCCGGCGCGACTTCTCGCGCACCGCGACGACCTGGCCCGGCCTGACCAGATAGCTGGGAATGTCGACCTTGCGGCCGTCCACGGTGATGTGACCGTGGGCGACGTACTGCCGGGCCGCGTAGATGGACGGGGCGAGGCCGGACCGTAGCACCAGGGAGGCCAGACGCGTCTCCAGCAGCACCACCAGCTCGGCGCCCGCACGGCCACCGCCGCGCAGCGCCAGGTCCCAGTAACGACGCATCTGGCGCTCGGAGACGTCGTAGTACCAGCGCAGCTTCTGCTTCTCCATCAACCGCAGCCCGTAGTCACCGGTCTGCCGCCGGTTGGTCTTGCGACCG
This sequence comes from Streptosporangium amethystogenes, assembly GCF_000721075.1. Taxonomy (GTDB): domain Bacteria; phylum Actinomycetota; class Actinomycetes; order Streptosporangiales; family Streptosporangiaceae; genus Streptosporangium; species Streptosporangium amethystogenes. The sequence continues at coordinate 604,544 of NZ_JOEQ01000005.1, read as the reverse complement.
TGCTCACCCGGCGGGTAGGGGCGCTCCTCGAAGTATCGGACGGCCTTGCGGGTCAGCGGCACGCCCGCCCGGCGGGACAGACGCACCTTCGGTCCGGTGTAGCGCATGCTCGCTCCTCTATGGTTAGGTTTACCTTAGTTAGGCAAGGCTAATCTTATACAGCAGTTTCTCCCCGACCTCAAGGAGAGCCGGTCCATGCCGCCAGTCATCGCCCCGCCGATCCCCGAGCGGGTCCGCACCCTCGCCGCCGGCGCCGCTCCCACCCACGTGTCCATCGCCGGAGACACCAGCCCCGCGCTGCCCGCCAGAGGGGGCGTGGACACCGCCGGCCGGCCGGTGCTGCTCGTCCTACCGGGCGATCCGCTCTATGACGCCCGAGATGAGCCCGTGGTGACCGTGGACCTGACGTCGAACCGCTCACTGGGGAAGCACGAGCTCTCGCGCGGCCTGCTCAAGGTGCAGGGATGGGCACAGGCCGTGCCCGTGGCCGAGGTACGGCGGACCGCTGTGGCGATCGCCGAGCGCTGCCCCGACGAGGCGCTGTTCGAGGTGCTGGAGGGGACGGACGGCCCCAGGCTGCTACGTGTCGACGTCAGCAGGGTGATCTATCTGACCGGCCCCGAGTCAGGTGTGCTGGACGCCGAGGAGTATCTCGGCGCCACCCCCGACCCGCTGATGGGCGAGGCCGAGCGTATGGTCCAGCACGTCAACGGCGCCCATCGCAGGCAGTTGGAAACCGCACTGGGCTCCCTGCTCGCCGAGCCGGTGCCGGGGGCCTGGCTCTGGGAGCTCGACCGCTTCGGCGCGACGGTCCGCTGCGGCGTCGAGGACCCGACTCTGATCCGGCTCCCCTGGCCCTCGCCCATGACCGACGCCGAGTCTCTCGAGCACGCCGTACGCTGCCTACTCTGCCACCGTTGACGGAGCGGCCGAGTACGCCGGTCAGCGGCCGGAAAAGGCCGGCCGAACAGCCGGGGAAGCGCGGAGGAAGCGTTCGAGAACGACCGACGGCGCTTTACCCCGTGGCCTCATTTCCGGCAGCGGCCGGAAATGAGGCCACGCTATTCCACGCGGAGCGCGGGCTCGCTCTCCGTGAAAACCATCCCAGGTGAAAATCGCCTCGGGAACGGAATATCACTTCTCGGACACCACCTCGCTGGTGTTCCTGATGACCTGGTCGACGAAACCGTAGTCCCTGGCCTCGGTGGCGGTGAACCAGCGGTCGCGGTCCCAGTCCTCCTCGATCCGCTCCAGCGGCTGGCCGGTGTGGAAGGCGATCCGCTCGCGCATCATCTGCTTGGTGTAGAGCATCTGCTCGGCCTGGATGGCGATGTCGGCAGCCGTACCGCCCAGCCCCCCGGAGGGCTGATGCATGATCACTCTGGCGTGCGGCAGCACGTAACGCTTGCCGGGCGCACCCGAACAGAGCAGGAACTGCCCCATCGACCCGGCGATGCCCATGGCCACGGTGGCGACGTCGTTGGGGATGTACTGCATCACGTCGTAGATGGCCATGCCCGCCGACACCGAACCGCCGGGTGAGTTGATGTAGAGCCAGATGTCGCGCTGTTCGTCGTCGGCGGAGAGCAGGAGCAACTCCCCGCAGATCCGGTTGGCGACCTCGTCGTTCACCTCGCTGCCGAGCACGACGATCCGCTTGCGCAGCAGCCGCTGGTACAGCTGGTCTTCGGGGACGATCTGGGGACCGCTCATGTTCTCCACCTACTCCGAACCCGAGGTTTGCGAATAACGAACACCCGTGACCATAGCCCCGCCCGGAAGCATGATTTCCGTTCGTTCGCTGTGAGCGCTTTCCGCTGAAAGCAGAGAACCGATCATTTCGTTTTTACGCCGGAGACGGCGGTCTCACTCGCGAGGCATGGATGTCCCCCCCCTCATCGCGCGACGTCCGAGGGCGATCTCGCCACACATGACGCTCACCACACCGTCTCCGCCCCTTACGCCGGCGCGGTGCGCCCCGGACCGGATTCCAATGGCCCGCCCGTGCCGCGGAGGCGTTGTCACCGGCCGATCGGCGCCGAGTCCGGCCGGGTCCGGGCATCGGACATGTTTACTTCCTCCCACAGCGGAGAAAGGGATTGCGTGGACCAAACTCCACATAACGGGAGGAATTACATCATGGGTGCCGACGACAAGCTTTCCAACAAGGCGCAAGAGGCCAAGGGCAAGATCAAGGAAGGCGTGGGCCGCGCCACCGGCGACGAGCGCCTTGAGGCCAGCGGCAAGGACGACCAGGCCGGAAGCCGCTTCAAGCAGGCCGGCGAGAAGGCGAAGGACAGCGCGAAGAAGGTCAAGGACGCCTTCAAGAGCTGACCCACGACCACCCCGTGGCGGGGGTCCCGGCCTTCCGGGGCCCCCGCCGCCATGTCCGGTCCCGCCTCGAAGGGACGGACGGGGCCTTTAGGAGGCGGGGCCGACCTCCGGCTCGGGGGACCCGGACCTCTCCCTGTCCTCCGCCTCGTCCTTCGCGTCCTCGACGCCCCGCTCGGCCTGGCTCACCCCCTCTGCACCCTCCTCTCCCGGAGTGCGGCGCACGTCGTCCGGATCCGCCAGGAGCGGCCGCTCGGGGAAGGTGGTGTCCGCTCCCGACCGCTCCGCCACGATCCTGGTCTCGCCGTCGGCGCCTCGTGGACCGGCGGGAGGCAGGGCCTGTTCCGAGACGTCGCGCTCCGCCGTGTTCTCGTTCACCTCAGGGTTGTCGGTCATGCCAAGCCTCTCCCCTGGCAGGGGCCGAATATGTCGCCGGACAGGACATCGAGCCGGTGAGCGGGGTAGTGGGAATCTCGACGAAGGGAGCAGGGGCATGACAGTCACCCGATTTCATGATCTGCCGCTGGCCGATCACGACAGGGAGTGGGACAGCGAAGCGGCCGACCGGCGCGTTCGCGCGTGGGCCGGCGCGGAGGAGGAGCCCAATGCCCGCTACCGGGAGGCCCACCTCTGGTACGACGGTGACGAGCCGGAGAACTTCGGAAGCTACAAGCTGCCCGTCGCCGACGTGATCGACGGCGAACTCAGGGCGGTTCCGCGTGCCGTGCACGCCGCGGCGGCGATCATGAATGGGGCGCGGGGCGGGATCAAGGTGCCGGCGGAGGACGTCGGCAGGATCAAGTCCCACCTGGCCAAGTACTACGCGAAGATGGGCGAGCCCCCTCCCTGGGAGCACTGACCCGATCGCGCGTCTCGCGTTCGGTTTCGCCCCGGCCCGACGGACACCGCCGCCGCTCTGAGCCGGCTCCGGCAGAGCCCTCGCCGACGTAACCGGGGGCGGGTTCGCGGCCCGCTTCGGCCCATGGTCACCGCGGCACGCCCCTGCCCGACGTCGCCGGTACCCCCGTGACGGCCCGTACGCGCCGTGGCAGGGCATCGGACCGCGAAGACCAGACCGGGAGTGCCCCTGTCCGGTTCCGCGCACCGGTGCGCGGAACCGGACAGGGGCACTCCACTCGTCGCGTGAAATGCGAGCCCGGACGCTTGACGAGGCGACATCCGGGTACAGGGGGCGTTCGCGACCAAGGAGAGAGTGTGACTTCCGAAGAACAGCTGCCCGAAGAGACCTCGGCGACCGGGAAGCCCATGGTCGGTGCGACCCCGCGCGATGTGGCCCACATTCGCCTGGGCTCGTTCGCCCTGGTAGCGGTGATCGCCCTGGGGGTGCTCGGCCTCGTGGCCGGTATCACCTGGCTCACCGTCGTGATGGCCGTACTGGCCGTGATGGTGATCGTGGACATCGCCCTCGCGGTGCGCCGCCAGTCGCACGCCGCCCCGAACACGACGGCGGAAGCGGGCTGAGCCGCCGCGCACGATCCCGCGAGGCCGCCCTGCCCCATGAGCGGTGCCGGCATCGGCCGCGTCCCGGTGACGGCGGACGGCCGTCACCTCGGCGCAGCCGACGAGCAGCCGGATGACCGGGCCACGAGCGGACCTCAGCTGAAATCACCCTCCGCGTGGCGCGCGGCGTTGAGGCCTTGACCGGCAACGGCTGGATTAGCATGGCGTCGCCCACATCGCATGATCAACCTGCGATACGTGGTGTTCTCCCCCCTCACGCCCGGAAAGCCGAGGTCGAGGAGAGACCCATGTCCCGCAGACACGCCATCACCACGGGATGCGTCCTAGTGATCACCGCGCTCACGCCGACGCCCGTCCCGGCCATCGCCCAGGTCCTGGCCGCGAACGCTCCCGCCGTCCCGGGCGCCTGGAAACCCCCGGCGGGCATGATCGAGGCACTCCAGCGCGACCTGCACCTCACCAAGGAGCAGGCCCAGACCCGCCTGGTCAACGAGACCCGCCTGGCGACGGTCGAGGCGGACCTGCGCGGAAAGCTCGGTGCGCGCTTCGCCGGTTCCTGGTTCGTCGGAACCGTCGCGCAGCGACTCGTGGTCGCCACCACCTCCGAGGCCGACATCCCCCAGATCGTCGCCACCGGCGCCCGAGCCGAGATCGTCACCCGCTCCCTGTCGGACCTGATCGCCATCAAGAACCAGGTGGACAGCACTCCGGCCGCCCACAAGGACACCGGAGCCGTGCGCTACATCGACGTGCGGACCAACAAGGTGGTCGTCCTCTCCAAGGATGTCGCGGTAGCCTCGAACGCCCTGGAGGCCTCCGGCGCGGACCCGGTCGCGGTGAAGGTGGAACCCTCCGACGAGACCCCTCGCCTGCTCGACGACCTCGTGGGCGGTAACGCCTACTACATCGGCACCACGGAGCGCTGCTCGATCGGCTTCTCGGTGACCCGTAGCCCCCAGAACGGTTTCGTCAGCGCCGGTCACTGCGGCAAGCAGGGCGACACCACGAGCGGCTCCAACTGGAGCGCCCAGGGCGTCTTCCAGGGGTCGGTCTTCCCCGACAGCGACTACGCCTGGGTCTCGGTGAACGCCAACTGGACCCCCAAACCCGCGGTCAACAACGGCTCCGGCGGCACCGTGCCCGTCGCCGGCGCCAGGCCGGCCATCGAGGGCGCCTCGGTCTGCCGGTCCGGCTCCACCACCGGCTGGCACTGCGGCACCATCCAGCAGCGCGACACCAGCGTCACCTACCCCCAGGGCACCGTCTACCAGTTGGCCCGTACCAGTGTCTGTGCCGAGCCGGGCGACTCGGGCGGCTCGTTCATCTCGGTGGACCAGGCCCAGGGGGTCACCTCCGGCGGCTCCGGTGACTGCACCTCGGGGGGCGTCACCTACTTCCAGCCGGTCGCCGAGATCCTCTCCGCCTACGGCCTGACCCTGACGACCGTGGGTGCGAGCACCCCCCCTCCTGGCACCACCCCTCCTGGCACCACCCCGCCGAGCGCATCCCCCTGCACCGGCTACCCGAAGAGCGCCACCGGCAAGCTGAACGACGGCCAGTCCGCCTACCAGCCGAACAACAGGTACTACCAGACGGCGGCCCCCGGCCAGCAGTCCGCCTGCCTGGACAGCGATGACAACGTCGACTTCGACCTCTTCCTCCAAAAATGGAGCGGCACCAACTGGGTCACCGTCGCCACCTCCGACAGCCCCGGACCCGACGAGCGGATCAACTACACCGGCACACGCGGCTACTACCGCTACCGCGTGACCTCCGCGAGCGGCTCCGGCTCCTACACCCTGAGGTACAAGACGCCCTAGGGTCCCGTGCCGTGGACGCCCCGTCGCGACGGGGCGTCCACGCCCCGCTCCCCGGGGAGCACACCTCACGAATGACCCACACCTCTCTCTCCTCCGTGTTACCAAAGCGTTTCTCAAGGGGACTGAACTTTTTTCACACCTTACATTATCCTCCGTTGCACCCCCCAACAGGAGGAAGAAATGATCAGGAGAGTCACAGGGGCCGCGGCGGGCATGGCGCTGCTGGCCGGGCTTGTCGCATGCGGCGGCGACAACGGGACGGCCTCGGAGGCCACCACACTGACCTACTGGATGTTTCAGGACCGCACCCCGCAGGCGGGGGAGGTCGTCGAGAAGCTGCGCACCGACTTCGAGAAGGCCAACAACGTCACCGTCAAGATCGTCAAGATCCCCAAGGACGACTACAACACCAAGCTGGGCAGCGCCGTCGCCGCCGGCACCGTCCCCGACGTCGGCATCCTGGACCAGCCGCTGGTGGCCAGGTACGCACTCGACGGCACCGTCAGCGAGATGCCCGCCGGCACCGTCGACGAGAAGACGTACTACGCGGGTGCCCTGAACACCAACAAGGTGAACGACAAGATCTACGGCCTGCCGCTGGACCACACCGCGGTGGCGCTCTTCCACAACAAGAAACTGGTGCCGACGCCGCCCAAGACCTGGGACGAGCTCAAGCAGACGGCCGCGAAGGTCCACCAGGACGATCCAAAGATCGCGGGCATGGTGGTGCCCAAGGGTGACGGCTACGGCGGCTGGATGTGGCCCGGCTTCCTCGCGGGCGCCGGCGGCTCCCTCGTCGACGAGAAGGACAAGAAGATCCTGTTTGACCAGCAGCCCGGCGTCGACGCGCTCCAGCTCTGGGTGGATCTGCTGCCGTCCTCCCCCAGGGCGATCACCGACTCGGACAAGGCCTTCGAGAACGGCCTGGCCGGCATGATGATCTCCGGCCCGTGGGACGTGGCCAACATCAAGGAGCAGTTCCCCGACCTGGAGTTCGGCACCGCCCCGCTGCCGTACAAGACCGAGCCCGCCGGCAACATCGGCGGCGAGAACGCGGTGGTCTTCAGTAAGGGCAAGAACCCCGAGCTGGCGTGGAAGTGGCTCACCTTCCTGACCAACGCCGACAACAACACCGCGCTGGCGCAGGCGCTGGGGGGCTTCCCGACCAATGTGGCGGCGGCGGAGAGGGACGCGGCCACCTTCGGGCCCGACCAGGCGGCCTTCCTGGAGCAGCTCAAGGTCGCCCATGCCAGGCCGGCCCTGCCGGAGTGGATCCAGATCAACGACGAGATCATCGCTCCCGCGATCGAGTCCGCGCTGAGCGGCAAGGTCACCTCCCAGCAGGCGCTGACCGAGGCGGCGACCAAGACCCGCGCGCTGCTCGGCTGGAACGGCTAACGCGAAAGCGAGGCAAACGTGGCATCTCCGGTGCTGGCTGACAAGCCCGCCGTGACGCCCCTCCCCGGGCGGCGGCGCCGCCCGGGTTCCGGGCGGCGCGACCACGTCATCGGGTGGCTCCTGATCGCCCCCGCGGTGATTTATTTCGTGATCTTCCTGCTCTACCCCGCGCTGGCCGCGCTGTACTACAGCTTCACCGACTGGAACCTGCGGTCGGCGCCCAACTGGGTGGGGCCGGCCAACTACTTCGACCTGCTCTTCGACGACGTACGGTATCCGCACTTCTGGAAGTCGATCCGGGTCACCCTGCAGTACACGCTGATCGCCGTGCCGCTGACCCTGGTCACCGCGCTCGCCCAGGCACTGCTGATCAACACGATCCGCCGTGGTTCCAACCTCTTCCGGCTGCTGCTGTTCCTGCCGGTGGTGACCGCCGAGGCCGCGGTGGGCGCCATCTGGCGCTGGCTGTACGACCCGCAGTACGGGCTGGTCAACAGCTTTCTCGGCCTGTTCGGCATCCCCGGGCAGAACTGGCTCAACACCCCCGAGCTGGTCATCCCGGCCCTGTCGTTCATCGCCGCCTGGCAGTGCGGCATCTCAATGATCATCTACCTCGCCGGGCTCAAGGGCATCCCCGACTCGATCCGCGAGGCCGCGATCATCGACGGTGCGGGCCCCGTCCAGCGGTTCCGGAGGATCGTCGTGCCGATGCTGCGTCCCACCACCTTCTACCTGCTGGTCACCGGCGTGATCGCGGCGTTGCAGGTCTTCGGCCTGGTGTATGTGATCTTCTCGGGCGGCGGCGGCAGGAGCGTCACCGGCGGCCCCGAGCAGTCGGGCCTGACCTACGTCCTGCACCTGTACCTGTTCGCGTTCCGCTACGACGCGATGGGCGCGGCCTGCGCGATGTCATTCATCCTGTTCCTCTTCATCATGATCATCACTGCGCTGCAGTTCAGGTTCGTCAAGCAGGAGGCGTCGTGAGGACGGCCGGTAAAGCACGGCTCGCGCCCGTCTACATCGCGCTGGTACTGCTGGCGGCCATATCGGTGATCCCGTTCCTGTGGATGCTGGCGACCTCTTTCAAACACGGCTCGGACGTCTACACCAAGGTGCCCAGCCTGCTTCCGCTGGATCGCAAGACCGGTGAGTGGTCGCCCACGCTGGAGAACTACGAGCACGTCCTGCAGGTCGGCGGGCTGGGCCAGGCGTTCCTCAACAGCGTCTGGGTCTGCCTGATACTGGTTCCGGGCAAGCTCCTGGTGGACGCGCTGGCCGCCTACGCCTTTGCCAGGATCCCCTTTCCCGGCAGGGACAAGCTGTTCGTCGTGCTGCTCGCGGGCATGATGGTCCCCACGATCACGCTGCTGGTGCCACGCATCCACGTCACCCAGGCGCTCGGCATGTTCGACTCCGGATGGGGCCTGATCCTGCCCAACGTCGCCTCGGTCCTGGACATCTTCCTGCTGCGCCAGTTCTTCATGTCGCTGCCCGGCGAGCTGGAGGAGGCGGCGCGCATCGACGGCGCGGGACGGATGCAGATCTTCTGGCGCATCATCATCCCGCTGTCGAAGCCGGTGCTCGCGGTCGTGACGATCACCAGCTTCATCTTCCACTGGAACGACCTGGTCTGGCCCCTGGTGGTGCTCAACGACCCCGAGCTCTACACGCTGCCGCTGGCCCTGCAACAGCTGGCCAGCAGCGAGTCCGGGCGGGCGTACTACATCATGGCGGGTGCCGCCCTGGCGGTCATCCCGGTCATCGTGGTCCTGTTGATCTTCCAGCGCCGCATCATGCAGGGGATCGCGTTCACCGGGCTCAAGAGCTGACCGCGCTTTCGGCGCGGGTCCGGCCCGGACGGCAGGGCCTCCGGCGGCCACGGTCGCCGATCACCGGAGGAGGAATCCTCGACAGTGGAACGATCAGCCACGTCATCGGCGTCACCGGGGACGGACGGGGGCGGGACACCGCGTGACCGCGAGGACATGCGCCGGCTCGTGACCGAACTCGTCCTGCCGCTGGTCCCCCACCTCGGTCCGGGGCGGGCGCGACTTCGGCTCGGCGGCAACACGGCCCACTACGACGACGCGGCCGCCGAGCTGGAGGCGTTCGCCCGCCCGCTGTGGGGACTGGCGCCGCTGGCGGCTGGAGGGGGGGCCTTCGAGCACTGGGAGCTCTGGCGCCGGGGACTCGCCGCCGGGACGGATCCCGGGCACGAGGAGTTCTGGGGGGCGGTGACCGACGTCGACCAGCGGCTGGTGGAGGCCGCCGCGATCGGCCTGGCGCTGGCCCTCGCGCCCGAGGTCGTGTGGGACCCGCTCAGCGACCGGGAACGCGACGGTCTCGCGTCCTGGCTGCTCCGCTCGATGACCGTCGAGGCCGTCGACAACAACTGGCAGTTCTTCCCCGTCATGGTGGGGCTCGGCCTGGACCGCGTCGGGGTGCGCTTCGACCCCGGGCCCAACCTCGCCCGGCTGGAGCGGCTGGAGTCCTTCGCGCTGGGCGGCGGCTGGTACAGCGACGGCCCCACCGCCCAGCGCGACTACTACGTCCCCTTCGCGATGCACTACTACGGCCTGGTCTACGCCACCCTGGCCGCCGACCGTGATTCCGTCCGCGCCGGGCGCCTGCGTGAGCGGGCGGCGGCCTTCGCGCTGGACTTCCAGCACTGGTTCACCTCCGGCGGAGCCGCCGTGCCCTTCGGCCGGAGCCTGACCTACCGCTTCGCACAGGGAGCCTTCTGGGGCGCCCTCGCCTTCGCCGGAGTCGAGGCCCTGCCGTGGGGGGAGGTGAAGGGGCATCTGATGCGGCATCTGCGCTGGTGGTTCGGGCGGCCGATCCGCGACCGCGCCGGCCTGCTCACCCTGGGATACGGCTACGCCCAGCCCGCTCTCACCGAGCAGTACAACGCCCCCGGCTCCCCGTACTGGGCGCTGAAGGCGTTCCTGCCGCTGGCACTCGCCCCCGGGCATCCCTTCTGGACCGCCGAGGAGAAGGCGGCGCGGGAACTCGCCGCGACCAGCGTCCAGCCGGAGGCGGGAGTCGCGCTGATGCGGTGCGAGCGGGGGCGGCAGGTCGTCATGCTGAGCGCGGGGCAGCACCACACGTGGGTGCGGCACGGCGCGGCGAAGTACGCCAAGTTCGCCTACTCGACGTCCTTCGGGTTCAGCGTGCCGGGCGGCTCGTGGGGGCTGGAGCAGGGTGCCTTCGACAGCACCCTGGCGATGAGCGACGACGGGACGCACTGGCGGCCCTGCGAGGTACCCGAGGACCTCTCCTCAGACGACGGCCTGCTCCACGCCCGCTGGACGCCGTGGCCGGACGTGGAGGTCGACACCTGGCTGCTCCCGCGCCCTCCATGGCACATACGGGTGCACCGGCTGCGGTCGGGGCGCGGGCTGCTGTCAGCCGAGGGGGCGTTCGCCGTCGACCGAGACCCCGCCGCACACCGCGCCACCGAGGGCCCCGGCCACGCCCGCCTCGACTCCCCCGCCGGGCTGTGCGTGATCGAGGACCTCCGCGGGGCCCGGAGCGGGGAGCTGGTCCTCCCCCTGCCGGGTACCAACGTCATCGTCCCGCGTACGGTCATTCCCACGCTGCGCGGCGAGCACGAGCCTGGCGAGCACTGGCTGGCCTGCGCGGTCCTCGGCCTCTCCGGCCCGTGGTCTTCCGGCCCCGCCCCCTCCGGCACCGGACCGGCCCCGGGCTGGCCGGAGCCGCCCGGCCCGGAGGAGATCTCCGCGTTTCTCCCCGGCGGCCACCCCTTTGGGGACCGCTGACGACACCGAGTGGCACAGCGGCACGGCCGGCGGCCCCCGGTCTCCGGCCCGGTCACAGGACGCCGTAGGCGGGTGACCGGTCAGCCGGACGGAGAAATGTGTCGAAATCGCCCGTAATGGGAACTTTTCCCCTAGGCACATCGTCGCTTCCCTGAGCGTCTCACCGGACATGGCACCGTGATGCCCGGGAGTCGGAACAGAGCGCCACACCATCGTGACTTACCGATACCACCCACCCCCTGAACATCACACAAGTCTGTAGATCCACAGATAAATGTTGAAAGGGGACGGGGATGACCGGTCTGGCGACCGAGAACACGCTGATCCGGAACGCCTCGGACGTGGAGGCCTTCGCACGACAGTGCTTTCTCGCCTCCCCCGGCGAGCAGGTGGGAGTCGAGCTGGAGTTCCTGGTCTTCGACCGCACGGCTCCCGCCCGCCAGGTTCCGTGGACCAGGATCGCCGAAGTCCTGCCGCCGCTACCCGGCGGGAGTGTGGTGACCTTCGAGCCGGGCGGCCAACTGGAGCTCTCCGGGCCACCGGGCTCGCTGCCCGACGCGATCACCCGCCTCACCGCCGATGTGGACGCCGCGCGCGGAGCGCTGCGGGACGCCGGCCTGGTGCCCGCCGGGGTGGGACTCGACCCGCTGCGTCCGGCGTGGCGGCAGCTGCGCCTGCCCCGGTACGAGGCGATGGCGGAGTTCCTCGGCAGGCCGTACGGGGCGCTGATGATGTGCTCGACGGCCTCGATCCAGGTCAACCTGGACCTGGGCACCAGACCCGCGACCCGGTGGGACCGCGCCCACCTGCTGGGTCCCGTCCTGGTGGCGGCCTTCGCCAACTCGCCGCTCAGTGGGAGCCGACCGTGCGGGTGGATGTCGGGCCGCCAGGCGGTGTGGGATCGGCTCGACCGCACCCGGACGGCCGCCGTCCCCGCCGGCGGCGACCCCGCCGCCGACTGGGCCGAGTACCTGCTCGACGCCCGCCTCATGGCCGTGCGCGAGGCCCCGGAGGACCCGGAGGATCCGGAGAGTCACGGGGACGCGCGGTATCGCCCGGTCCGTGATGGCTCGACCTTCCGCGACCGGCTGACCGCGTCCGCGCGTCCGCCGACCCTGGCGGACCTGACCTACCACGCCACGACGCTCTTCCCGCCCGTACGGCCACGCGGCTGGCTGGAGATCCGCTATCTCGACGCCCAGCACCCGGCGAGCTGGCCGGTGTGCGCGGCGGTGACCTACGCCCTGGTGACGGACGACCGCGCGGCCGACGCGGCGCTGGCCGCGGCCGAGCCGTGTGCGGGGATGTGGCTGCGGGCGGCGCGGCGCGGCCTGGCCGACCCCCTGCTGCGAAGGGCCGCCGACGCCTGTTTCCGCGCCGCCCTCGCGGCGCTGCCGAGGCTGGGAGCGACACCGGCCCTGGTCTGCGAGGTCGCCGCGTTCGCCAACCGCCATGTGAGCCCCGGCCGCTCCCCGGCCGCCGACCTGCTGTACCTGGCCGGCGGGCCGGAACGGCGCCTGCCCGACTGGCTGGCCCAGGAAGGACGGATCTGACGCCCTCACCGAGGCCGGCTCGGGACCTGCCCGGGACCGGGGAGCGGAGTCTCCAGCACGGAGGTATCTGATGAGCGACCTCAAGGAAAGGATCGCCGCCGGGCTGACCGCCGCGCGGAGCCGGTCCACCGCCTACACCGACGCCGAGGACGACCTGCTGGTCAGGCAGCACTCGCCACTGATGTCGCCACTGGTGTGGGATCTGGCGCACGTCGGCAACTACGAGGAGCTGTGGGTGCTGCGGCAGGCCTGCGGGATCACCCCGCTCCGCCCGGAGATCGACGACCTGTACGACGCGTTCCGGCATCCGCGTGCGAACCGCACGGCCCTGCCCATCCTGGGACCGTTGGAGGCGCGCCGCTACATCGAGGGCGTGCGCGGCCGGGTGCTGGACGCCCTGGCCGCGATCGACCCGCACGGTCCCGACCCCCTGCACCGGGACGGTTTCGTCTTCGGCCTGGTGATCCAGCACGAGCACCAGCACGACGAGACGATGCTGGCCACCCTGCAGCTGTCCGGTGCACCCGGCCTGGTCCGCGACGGCGAACTGCCATCCGGCCGCCCCTCGGGTGCCGACGAGGTGTTCGTTCCCGCGGGTCCCTTCACGATGGGCACCGACACCCTGCCGTGGGCCTACGACAACGAACGCCCCGCCCACCGGCTCGACCTGCCCGGCTACTGGATCGACAGGCTCCCCGTCGGCAACCGCGCCTATGCGGACTTCATCGCCGACGGCGGCTACGACGACCCGCGCTGGTGGTCTCCGCAGGGCCGGCTCTGGCTGCAGCGGAGCCGCGCCTTCGCCCCGCTTTTCTGGAACTCCGATGGCGGCACCTGGTGGCGCACCCGCTTCGGCCGGACCGAGCCCGTCCCCATGGACGAGCCCGTCCAGCACGTGTGCTGGTACGAGGCCGACGCCTACGCCCGGTGGGCCGGCAGGCGACTGCCCACCGAGGCCGAGTGGGAGAAGGCCTGCGGCTGGGACCCCGAGGCCGGGCGGGCGCGGAGATATCCGTGGGGGGACGACGATCCCGGGCCCGCCACGGCGAACCTCGGGCACCGGGCGGCACGGCCCGCACCGCTCGGTGCCTTGCCCGCGGGGGCGGGCGCCTACGGCGCCGAGCAGATGATCGGGGACGTGTGGGAGTGGACCGGCTCGTGGTTCCTGCCCCACCCCGGCTTCCGCAGCTTCCCCTACCCCGAGTACAGCGAGGTGTTCTTCGACTCTCGATACCGGGTGCTGCGCGGCGGGTCCTGGGCGTCCGACCCGGCCGTGGTCCGCACCACGTTCCGGAACTGGGACCGTCCCGCCCGCAGGCAGATCTTCTCCGGCTTCCGGTGTGCCCGCTCGGCCTCACCAGGGGAATCCCCGGAGCACTTCTCCGGGCGCTCGCCGGGGCAGCGGTAGATGTGCCGCCACGCGGCCTGGCTGGGCGCCCCCCGTCCGCTGACCTCGCTGATCCACGAGCCCGGCCACGGCCTGCTCCGTCAGGCCCACGCCCCGCGCCTGCAGCGCTACGGCACCGTCAACGCCGACGGCTTCGGCATGGGCTGGTACGACGTCTCCCGCGCCGAACCGCTCCGCTACCGCCGTACGATCCCCATCTGGGCGGACGCCAACCTGACGGACCTCGCACGGGTCGCCCGCTCCGGCTGCCTGCTGGCCGCCGTACGGTCGGCCACCGCCGGGATGCCGATCGAGGAGAGCGCGACCGCGCCCTTCGCCGACGGGCCCTGGCTGCTCAGCCACAACGGCCGGGTGGCGCGGGAGGCGGTCAGGGAACTCGCCGAGGACGCGGAGAGCTCCTGCGACTCGGCGTGGCTCGCCGCCGCGGTGTTCGCCCGGCGGCGGGTGGGCGACCCGCTCGGCGAGGCCCTGGTGGAGGTCCTCACCCACGCCGGGGGGAAGGATCCCGACGCCCGGCTGAACCTGCTCGCCTGCGACGGCCGGTCGATCGCCGCGACCGCCTGGGGCGACACGCTCTTCCTCCACCTCGGGGACCATCCGCGCGACGGCGTGCTCGTGGCGAGCGAACCGCTGGACGACCGGCCCGGCTGGCAGGCCGTACCGGATCGGACCCTGGTCCTCGCCGCCGCGGACGGCGTGCGCGTCCAGCCGCTGTGACCGGGCCGCGGGCAGCACCACGACAGCACCGTGACGGAGAGGAGCCGGACCACAGGAAAACACAGCACCCCGGTCACGGACCGGCGAGCGGCACCCGTGACCCACAGCCCCAGGAGGCCCCGTGTCAGTCAGCCAGTCAGCCGTACACCTGGTGGACCATCTCGGCCGCGACCACCTTCACCAGGCACTCCAACACGACGTCCGCACCGGGCTGACGTCGACGCCCAAGTGGCTGCCGCCCAAGTGGTTCTACGACGAGGCCGGCAGCGAGCTGTTCTCCCGGATCACCCGGTTGCCCGAGTACTACCCCACCCGCCGCGAGCTGGCCATCCTGCGTCGGTACGCCCTCGACATCGCCACGCGCTCCGGCGCCGACACCCTGGTCGAGCTCGGCTCGGGGACCAGCGAGAAGACCGTGCTGCTGCTCGACGCCCTCTCCGCGACGGGGACGCTGCGCGTCTACACCCCGGTGGACGTCGACGCGGCGACCCTGGGCGACGCCGCGCGGTGGCTCGCCTGGCGCTATCGCGGCCTGACCGTCCGCGCGATCTGCGCCGACTTCGAGGCGCACCTGGCGCTGCTGCCCCGTACCGGACGGCGGTTGGTGGCCTTCCTCGGCGGCACCGTCGGCAACCTCGCCCCGGTGGCACGCGAGGTCTTCCTGAAGGAGCTGCGCGCCACGCTACGCCCCGGCGACACCTTCCTGCTCGGCGCGGACCTGGTCAAGGACACCGACCGGCTGGTCGCGGCCTACGACGACGGGAGCGGGGTGACCGCCGCCTTCAACCGGAACGTCCTGCAAGTGATCAACAGGGAGCTGGGCGCCGACTTCGACCCGGACGCCTTCGAGCACGTCGCGCTGTACGACGCGCGGCACGAGTGGATCGAGATGCGGCTGCGCGCGAGCCGCGCCATGCGCGTGCGGATTCCCGATCTCGGCCTGCGGGTCTCCTTCGTGGCCGGGGAGGAGATGCGCACCGAGATCAGCGCCAAGTTCCGCCCTGAGGGCCTGCGGCAAGAGCTGGTCAACGCCGGATTCGGGATGATCAGCCAGTACACCGACCCGACCGGTGACTTCAGCCTCGCCCTGGCCGGGACCTGACCGCCGGACGGCGGAGCCGGCGGGGGCGGCCGAGGACCGTCAGGCCAGGGAGCGGACGGGGCGGACCGCCTGCCAGACGGCGGAGTCGACGGCCTCGGGGGAGAGGATGTGATCCAGGACCATGTGGGCGCAGCCGACGATCCCGGCGCCCGGGCCGAGGCGGCTGCGCTCGATGCGCAGGTTACGGGTCGCCAGGGCCGTCGAGCGGCGGTGGATCACCTCGCGAACCCCCGAGACCATCGGCTGGAAGGTCTCCGCCACGTCGCCGCCGAGCACGACCACGGCGGGGTTGAGCAGGTTGACCGCGCTGGCGACGACCTCGCCGAGCATCCGGGCGGCGTTGCGGACCACGGTCATGGTCTCCGCGTCGCCGGCCCGGACCAGGCTCACCACATCGGCCATGGTCTTGACCTCGTGCCCCCGGGCACGGAGCTCGCGCAGGATCGCGGTGCCGCTGGCGACCGAGTCGACGCAGTCAATGTTGCCGCAGCGGCAGAGCACTCCCCCGCCGTCGCGAACCGGGATGTGCCCGATCTCCCCGGCGGCGCCCAGGGCCCCCCGCAGGATCTCGCCGCCGGCGATGACGCCGGAGCCGATCCGGGTGGAGACCTTGATGAACAGCAGGTCGTCGGCCTCACCCGCGTAGATCGCGCGGTGCTCGCCGATGGCGATGACGTTCACGTCGTTGTCGAGGAGGACGGGAACGGGAAAGCGCTCGGCGATGATCGGCGGGATGGCCACCCCTGTCCAGCTGGCCATGATCCGGGCGCTCTCGGTACGCCCGGCCGCGAACTCGACGGTGGCCGGGACACCCAGGCCGACGCCGCGGACCAGGGAGGTGGGGCGGTCGCCGAGCAGTTCACTCCAGGTCTGCATGACCAGCGGGAGGACGACGTCAGGGCCCTCCTCCACGTCCACGGACAGTTCCGCGCGGGCCACCACCTTGCCCGCCAGGTCGCAGACGGCGACCTGCGCGCGGCTCGCACCCAGCGAGCCGACCAGGACGAGGCCACCCGAGGCGTTCAGGACCAGTCGGGTGGGCGGACGGCCTCCGGTGGAGGGGCCCTCGCTGTCCTCCACGACGAGACCCTGCTCCAGCAGCTCGGTGACGCGCAGGGAAACGGCCGGCCTGGACAGGCCGGTGACTCGCCCTATGTCGGCGCGCGTGACCGCCTCACCGGAGCGGATGAGGCGTAGCACCTCACCGCTGGTGGCCAGCGCGGCAGCGGGACGTCGAGGCATCGGCTAAGTGAACCACACCTACTTAGGAAATGAAAACGTCGCACTTTCTCATCTCAAATGACAAAACTCGGCTTGTGTGGAGCGCAAGATATGGCTACTGTCCGATCTATCCCCAATTTCGGTAGATCATCACGGAGCGCTCCCCCATGTCCGAGACCCCGCAACCCGCCGACCTCATCGTCTTCGGTGGCACAGGTGACCTCTCCATGCGGAAACTCCTCCCGGCGCTCTACCACTCCGATCGCGCCGGCCTCCTCGCCCCCGCCACCCGCGTCATCGCGATGTCCCGCGGCGGGCTCGACGACGCCGACTTCCGCGGCAAGGTGGACGCGGAGGTGCGCGGCTCGGTGCCGGTGGACGATCCGGGCACCTGGCAGCGCTTCCTCGGCCGCCTGCACCACGTCAGCGTCGACATCGGCGGCCAGGACCCGACCGGGTGGGCGAGGCTCACCGGGCTGCTCGCCGGGTACGAGCACCGCGCCCGGGTCTTCTACCTGGCCAGCCCGCCCATGACGTTCGGCCCGTTCTGCCGGGAGGCACACCACGCGGGTCTGGTCACCCCCGCCTCACGAGTGGTGCTGGAGAAACCCCTCGGGCGCGACCTGGCCAGCGCACTGCGCATCAACGACGAGGTCGGCGCCATCTTCGACGAGCGGCAGGTCTACCGCATCGACCACTACCTGGGTAAGGAGACGGTCCAGAACCTCCTCGTGCTCCGGTTCGCCAACGCGTTCCTGGAGCCGATCTGGAACTCCCTCTGGATCGACCACGTCCAGATCACCGTCGCCGAGACCGTGGGCACCCCTGGCCGGCGCGGCTACTACGACCACGCGGGCGCGCTCCGCGACATGGTGCAGAACCACCTGCTCCAGCTGCTCTGCCTGGTCGCGATGGAGCCGCCCTCGCGCAACGACCGCGAGTCGATCCGCGACGAGAAGGTCAAGGTCCTCCAGTCGCTGCGGGCCGTCACCGGCGGCGAGGTCGACCGTTTCACCGTACGCGGCCAGTACACGGCGGGTGAGTCCGGCGGTGCCCGGGTCCCCGGCTATCTCGACGAGCCCGACCGCACCGCCCCCACCGAGGCCTCCCGGCGGGTGGAGACCTTCGCCGCGATCCGCGCCGAGGTGAAGAACTGGCGCTGGGCGGGGGTGCCGTTCTATCTGCGCACCGGCAAGCGGATGCCGTACCGCTGCTCGGAGATCGTCGTGCAGTTCAAGGACGTGCCCCACTCGATCTTCCCGGGCAGCACGCCCAACCGGCTGGTGCTGCGGCTGCAGCCGAGCGAGGGCATCCAGCTGAACATCATGGCCAAGGAGCCCGGCGCGGGCGAGGTGGCGCTCAAGCCGGTCCCGCTCGGCCTCAGCTTCGCCGAGACCTTCACCGGCCGGGTGCCCGACGCCTACGAGCGACTCCTCATGGACGTCCTGGCGGGCAACCCGACCCTGTTCATGCGACGTGACGAGGTCGAGGCCGCCTGGCGGTGGATCGATCCGATCATCAGCGAGTGGGAGTCGCGGGGCACGGCCCCCGAGCCGTACCCGGCGGGCAGCGCGGGCCCCGCCTCGGCCCACGAACTCGTCGGCCGCAGCGGCCGCACCTGGCACGGGGAGGGACTGGCGTGAGCGGCCGGGAACAGCACACAGACCGAACCGACCGTGACGCAGGAGGCCGGATGCATCCCGTGATCCAAGAAGTGACAGATCGCCTGGTCGAGCGGAGCCGCCCCAGCCGTACCGCCTACCTGGCCCGGCTGCGCTCCGAGGCCGAGGCGGCCCGCCGACGCGGTCCCGCCAGGGCGAGCCTGGGCTGCGCCAACCTGGCCCACGGCTTCGCCGGCGTGGGAGAAGGCGACAAGCGCGACCTGCGGGCGGGTGTCAAGCCCGATGTGGCGATCGTGTCGAGCTACAACGACATGCTCTCGGCGCACCAGCCCTACGAGACCTACCCGGCGATCCTCAAGGCGGCCGTCAGGAAGGCCGGCGGTGTCGCGCAGTTCGCCGGCGGCGTGCCCGCGATGTGCGACGGCATCACCCAGGGCCGGGCGGGCATGGAGCTGTCGCTCTACAGCCGCGAGGTCATCGCGATGGCCACCGCGATCGCGCTCTCGCACGACATGTTCGACGCCTCCCTCATGCTCGGCGTCTGCGACAAGATCGTTCCCGGCCTGCTGATCGGGGCGCTGCACTTCGGCCACCTGCCCGCGGTGTTCGTCCCCGCCGGGCCGATGACCTCCGGCCTGCCCAACAAGGTCAAGGCCCGCACCCGGCAGCTGTTCGCCGAGGGCAAGGTCGGCAGGGACGAGCTGCTCGACGCCGAGGCGAAGTCCTACCACTCCCCCGGCACCTGCACCTTCTACGGCACCGCCAACTCCAACCAGGTCATGATCGAGGTCATGGGCCTGCACCTGCCGGGGTCGACCTTCGTCAACCCGCACACCGAGCTGCGCGAGGCCCTGACGAAGGCGGCGGGCAGGCGGGCGGTGGAGCTGACCGCGCACGGCGACGAGTACACCCCGGTGGGCGAGGTCGTCGACGAGAAGGCGGTAGTCAACGCCTGCGTGGCGCTGCTGGCGACCGGCGGCTCGACCAACCACACGATGCACATCGTCGCCATCGCCGCGGCGGCGGGCATCGAACTCCTCTGGGACGACCTGGCCGCGCTGTCGAAGATCGTGCCGCTGCTGACCCGCATGTACCCCAACGGCCAGGCGGACGTGAACCACTTCCAGGCCGCGGGCGGCATGCAGGTGCTCATCGGCGACCTGCTGGACGCCGGGCTGCTCCACGGCGACGTGCTGACCGTCGCCGGGCGTGGCCTGGACCACTATCGCTCGGCCGTCGAGCTCAAGGACGGCGAGCTGGTCTGGGCGGAGCGCACCGAGGGCAGCACCGATCTGGACGTACTGCGCCCGGTCTCCGCCGCGTTCTCCGCCGACGGCGGCATCCACATGCTCAACGGCAATCTGGGGCGCGCGGTCAGCAAGGTCTCCGCGGTCAAGGACGAGCACCTGGTCATCGAGGCCCCCGCCAAGGTCTTCGACGACCAGTTGGAGCTGCTGCGCGCCTTCGACGCGGGCGAGCTCGACGGGCAGGACTTCGTCGCGGTCATCCGGTATCAGGGACCGAGCGCGAACGGCATGCCCGAGCTGCACAAGCTCACCCCGCCGATGGCGGTGCTGCTCGACCGGGGACAGCGGGTGGCGATCGTCACCGACGGCCGCATGTCCGGCGCGTCGGGCAAGGTCCCCGCCGCCATCCACCTGTCGCCGGAGGCCGCCGACGGCGGCCCCATCGCGCTGGTGCTGGACGGCGACCCGATCCGCCTCGACGCCGCCGCCGGCACCCTGGAACTGCTGGTCCCCGCCGACGAGCTGGCCGCCCGGTCCCCGCACGGCGCGCCGCTCACCGACGCCCAGTGGGTGGGCACCGGCCGCGAGCTGTTCGGCGCCTTCCGACGCGCGGCGGGCCCGGCCGAGCGCGGCGCGGGCATCTTCGCCCTGAACGGCCACGCCGAAGCCGTCGCGAACGGCGGCCGGGCATGATCGCGCACACCGTCTCCCCGGTTCGGCCGAAGGAGATCAGGTGAGCCTTCCCTGGCTCGTCGCGGACGTCGGCGGCACCAACGCCCGGTTCGGACTGGTCACCGAGGCCGGTGGTCAGCCCGACACGGTGGCCGTGCTCGCGGGCGCGGAACACGACGGCCTTCCCGAAGCCGTAGCCGCTTATCTCGCAGACCATGCGGGCGGAGTTCGGCCGGGAGCCGCATGCATCGCGATCGCAGGACCCGTGGACGGCGACCGCTACCGGCTCACCAACGCCGGGTGGACGGGGTCGGTGAGCGAGCTGGGCATCCCGAACGCCTGGCTGCTCAACGACTTCGAGGCCCTGGCCGCGTCCCTGCCGTACCTGCGAGGCGAGGACCTGGTCTGTCTGGGCGGCCCGGAGCCCTCGCGCGGCGTCAAGGCCGTGCTCGGGCCCGGAACCGGCCTCGGCGTGGGCGGCCTGGTGCCCGCCGCCGAGGGCTGGGTGCCGATCCCCGGGGAGGGCGGCCACGTGACCATGCCGCTCCTCGACGAGCGCGACCACGAGATCGTCCGGGCGCTGCGCGCGGACGGCATGGAGCACGTGGTGGCCGAGCACCTGCTCTCCGGACCGGGTTTGTCGCGCCTGCACCGGGGGCTCGCCCTCGTCCGCGGGGTGGACGCGCCGAGGCTGTCGGCCTCCGACATCGTGGCCCGGATGGACGACTCGCTGTGCGCGCAGACCATCGAGGTCTTCTGCGCCATGCTCGGCACCTTCGCCGGCAACGTCGCCCTGACCCTCGGTGCCCGGGGCGGGGTCTACCTGGGCGGCGGCGTGCTGCCACGTATCGTGGACCGGGTCCGCTCCAGCGACTTCCGCCGCCGCTTCGAAGCCACCCCCACCCTGAACGACTACCTTTCCGGCATCGCCACCACGCTGATCGTGGCCCCACAGCCCGCCCTGGTCGGCGCGGCGGCGTGGCTGAACCAACACCTGTCCAACCTGGAGTACGTGTGAGTAGCCTGCTCGACATCGCCCCCGTCATCCCGGTGGTCGTGATCGACGACCCGGAGACCGCGGTCCCCCTGGCCCGCGCCCTGGTAGCGGGCGGCCTGCCGGCCATCGAGGTCACCCTCCGCACCGCCGCCGCCCTGGACGCCATCGCGCGCATCGCCGCCGAGGTCCCCGAGGCGGTGGTCGGCGCGGGCACCGTCCGCACCCCGGCCGACGTGGCCGCCTCGGTGGCGGCCGGTTCCGCCTTCCTGGTCAGCCCGGGAACCACCCCGAAACTTCTCGACGCCCTTGAGGTCGGCGGGGTGCCGTTCCTGCCCGGCGCGGC
Organism: Streptosporangium amethystogenes; assembly: GCF_000721075.1. GTDB lineage: Bacteria > Actinomycetota > Actinomycetes > Streptosporangiales > Streptosporangiaceae > Streptosporangium > Streptosporangium amethystogenes. Next base: position 582,852 of record NZ_JOEQ01000005.1, on the reverse strand, counting down.
GACCGCGTCCGAGGTCATGGCGCTGGCCGAGCGCGGGGTGACCGAGATGAAGTTCTTCCCGGCCGAGGCCGCCGGCGGCCTGCCGTATCTGAAGGCGCTCGGCGGCCCGCTGCCGCAGATCAGGTTCTGCCCGACGGGCGGCATCAGGCTCGCGACCGCCCCCGACTACCTGGCACTGCCGAATGTGGGCTGCGTGGGCGGTACCTGGCTGACCCCCGCCGACGCGCTCGCCACCGGTGACTACCCGCGGATCGAGAAGCTGGCCGCCGAGGCGGCCGCCCTGCGCCGCTAGCTCGCCGGCAGGACTCCGCGGGCGGGACCATCCTCCCTTGGCCCGCCCGCGGTCACGAGCCGGCCGTGACCCGGTGTGGCACTCGTGAGATCCGGCCCATGGCCGCCCTACCCGGCGGCCATGGGCCCTCCCTTTTCGCCCGGCCGGCTCCTCGCCGGTCCCGGCCACCGGGAAACGGGCTGAACCGGGTACGGACCTCGCGCCTATCTCGCGGCGAAAGGCACTCCCGCACAGAGGAGCCACGAATGCGAGTACGCATCGTCACGATCTGCGCCACGGTTCTGGTCATGGGCGTCGCCGGTACGGCGTCCGGCGGAACCGGGCAGGCACAGAACGGCGCAAAACAGGCCCGAACCGGAACCGGTCCGGCGAAATCCTGGACCGGCCACGCGCAGGCCGGAACGCAACGCACGCAGGGCCGTTTCTCGGTCGCCAACCTGGTCTCGGACGTCAGCGGACGGGCGGCGGTCACCGACCCCACGCTGATCAACCCGTGGGGACTGGCCATGGGCAGCGGCCTGGCCACGGTCTACTCCGGCGGCGCCGGCACCCCACCGCCACAAGGTGCCGGCGCCGCGCGTTTACCGGAGAGTCTCCTTCCGGTGACCGCGCCACCGCTCGGATTCCCCTACCCTTGAACGAACGAGGGGAGTACTTCCCAAGAGCCGCCCCGGTCAGTACGGACGCCCTGTGGCGTCCCCGGACGGCTGCCCGCGAAGTGCGGGTGAAGGAGACCTCGAATGACCGAGCGCATTCGAGGAGCGAGCATGCCCACCGACGGTCTCCCACAGGTACCACCTTCCCGGCGTTCCTCCGTTCGGGCGCAGTCCCCTCCGGCGCCCTCCGGATCGGCGGCGAACCCGATCCCACCGCGGCAGTGCCCCGGGACGCATGATGGGAGGAGTCCCCTTTCCTGCGAGGTGCACGCGATGGCCACCACATCGGCCGGCCAGTCCTCCGTCGAGGAGCTGCGCTATCCGGCCGGGACGCTGGTGCTCCTCGCGGGGCTCCCCGGCGCGGGCAAGAGCACCCTGCTCGACCGGCTGTACGGGCTGCGCGGCGACGAGAGGGAACCGGTCCGCGCCGGCGAGGTCCGCGTCATCGACTCCCGCCAGTCCCGCAACTGGTGGGCCCGCTATCTCGGCCCGATCCCCCCGCGAGCCCGCACCCCGATCGTGCACGCCACCCATGTGGCGCGGATCGCCCGCGCCCTGCTGCGGGGGCACGGCGTCGTCGCGCACACCCGGGGCACCTGGCCGCACATCCTGTACGGCTTCGCCTGGCTGGCGCGCGGGGTCGGCAGCGAGATCCATCTGATCCTGCTCGACGTGGAGCCGGGCGCGGCCCGTGAGGGACAGCTCTCGCGCGGCCGGGTCGTCACGGGCGCCACCTTCGCCCGGCACTGCCGCCGCTGGCGGGTGCTCGTCGAACACGCCCGCGGCGGCGTGCTCCCCCCGGCCACGGGCGTCACGATCCTCGACCGTCCCGCCGCGGACCTGCTCCGGGCCATCAGTTTCGACGAACGCCCCCCGCGCGGGCCGGATGACTTTACCTCCGCCTGGCGCTGCGCATTCCTCACCCAGGGCAGGTTCAGAACGACCGGGAGGAAACCTCAATGATCGACGTACTGGCCCTCGCCGAGGAACATCTCGCCCTCGCCAGCGAGAGCGCGCACGGCCGTAGCGCCCACACCTACCTCAACGAGGGCACGCTACGCCAGGCGGTCATCGCGCTGATCGCCGGAACCGTCCTCGGTGACCACGACGCCCCGCCGGCCGCGAGCCTGCACGTCCTGTCCGGGCGGGTACGGATCGTCGAGGAGGGGCGGAGCGTCGAGGTCGGCGCGGGGCAGGCCACCCCGATCCCGCAGCGACGTCACTCGGTGGAGGCCGACGAGGATTCGGCGGTCATCCTCACCAGCGTCGTCAACATCTCCGTATGAGGCCTGCCCGGGGCACGCCCGGCGGATGACCACCGTCCTCCTCCGTCCGATCCTGACGGTTCCCGTTCCCCGGACGCGGCCGCCCCGCCCGGGGGGCGTCCGCCGGCCCCCTCCGTCAGACGAGGGACGAGCAGAGGCGGGGGACCGTGACGCCGATGGGGGTGATAACTGCATTGTCCTGCCCCGTCATCGGCGGACATCCGATGACGGGAGACAGGCGAGCCGCTCGGCGCGGCCGAGGAGGTCCTGCTCTCCGATGGGGTTCTCGTGGGTGCCCTCCGACGTGCAGGCGTGGGCCCCGGCGAGAGCCCCGAGACCGATGGAGTCGTCGAGGGAGCGCCCGGAGAGCAGGCCGTACAGTACGCCGGAGACGAACGCGTCCCCGGCTCCGTTGCTGTCGACCACCGGCCCCGGCAGCGGTGCCGCGGGGAAGCCTCGCAGGCCGTTCTCGTCGAGGACGTGGCAGCCCTCCGCGCCCTTGGTGCAGACCACGGCCCTGGCCCGGCCGCGCGCCAGGATGTCGCGCATGACCTCGTCGCGGCGCGGGCCGAGGGCGGTGGCCGACAGGAAGACCAGGTCGGAGGAGTAGGCGAAGTCTCTGTGGTGGTCGTTCTCGCCGTCCCAGTCGTGCAGGTCGGTGGAGACGGACCCGGAGCCCAGGTCGGGGTAGACGTGCCGGGAGAAGTCGGTGATCGACACGTGGACGTGCCGGGCCGCGCGGACCGCGTCCAGGTAGAGCTCCCTGGGCAGCCGCTCGCCCGCCGCGGCGCGCGGGTCGAACAGCGAGGTGCGCCGCCCGTCGGGGCCGACGAGCAGGATGCTGCGCCGGGTCCCCTGCGGGGCGAGCGCCCAGCCTGCCTCCACACCCCTGGCCTCGAAATGGGCCCGGATGAAGCGGCCCTGCGGATCGTCTCCGATCAGGTCGACCAGCCTGACCCTCAACCCGAGCGCGTGGCAGCCGAGGGCGACCCCGCTACCGGTGTTGCCGATCCGGTCCACCACCGGAGGGACCGCGTAGGTGTCGGCGTACGGCAGGGGCAGCGAGGGCACGTAGGCGGTGGTGTCGACCCCGGTTCCGCCGATGACGACGACGTCGTGACCACTGTTCATCTCGGACCTTTCACCGGTGAGCGGGGCTAGCGGTTGACCAGCGGGCCCGAACCGGTGGAGCGGCGCACGACGAGCTCGGGCTGGAACATCAGCTCGACGTGCTTGGCGCGGACTCCGTTGATCTCTTCCAGGAGGGTGGCCACCGCCGCCGAGGCCATGGCGCCGATGGGCTTGCGCACGGTGGTCAGCGGCGGGTCGGTGAACGCGATCAGCGGCGAGTCGTCGAACCCCACCACCGACACCTCCCCCGGCACCGAGAGCCCCCGGTCCCGGCAGGCCCGGATCGCGCCCAGCCCGTCCAGCAGGACGATCGGCAGCCCACGCTCGGTCAACCGGGTGTAACGGTCCATCTTGGCCGTGGTGTCGGCGTGCAGCCCGGAGACGAAGACGATGCCGCTGACCCCGCGGTCCATCAGCAGCTCGGTGAACTCGTCCTCGGGAGCACCGCCGGGCAGCTGGGTGCAGAGCACCGGGGTGTAACCGTGCTGGGTGAGCGCCTTCTCGATGGCCTGGGCGAACGCCGGGAAGATCGGGTTGTCCAGTTCCGGGGTGACCAGGCCGATCAGCCCGTTGCTGCGCTGGCGCAACCGCTGCGGGCGCTCGTACCCCATCAGGTCGAGCGCGGTCAGCACCGCCTGCCTGGTCGCCTGCGACACACTGGGCTTGCCGTTGAGCACCCGGCTGACCGTCGCCTCGCTGACCCCGGCCTGCGCGGCGATGTCGGCCAGCCGAATCGCCGTCCCGTCGGAGCGGGAGCGTGAGGTCTGCGCGAGTTCACCGTCCATCAATGAGCCACCCCACCATGCGGCCGAATCAGGCGCAAGCCGATCGGCATCCGACACCCGCTGTGAAATTCGTTTCTGCAACTTTTCGCAAACTGTAACATCTCAACCCCCACAGTGGCATTTCAGTAAAGCCCTCCGGTCACGACTGACCGTCACATCAGGGAACGTAGAAGTAACCATCAGATGAGCGATTTCTAACGACATCTATGGACACATGGGCAAGTGTCGCGATGTACTACCTCATCAATCACACGGCTGGGATCCGGGCGGGGGCGCCCGGGAGGAACGAGCGAGCATGAGTACCGTCGTCCTCGACAATGTGAGCAAGGTATACCCGGGTGGATACCTCGCGGTCGACCGCATGAGCCTGCGCGCGGAAAACGGAGAGTTGCTCGTTCTGCTGGGCCCCTCCGGTTGCGGCAAGTCCACGTTGCTACGGATGATCGCGGGCCTGGAGGAGGTCACCGAGGGGGACCTGTGGCTGGGCGGTACGCTCGCCAACGACCTCGCTCCCCGCGACCGCGACGTGGCGATGGTATTCCAGAACGGCGCGCTCTACCCGCACCGGACCGTGCGCGGCAACATCGCCTTCCCGCTGGAGATCGCCAAGGCCGACCCCGTGATGGTCAGGGAACGCGTGACGGAGCTGTCCAAGGCGCTGCACATCGACGAGACCCTGGAGCGGCGCCCCGGAACTCTCTCCGGCGGCCAGCGCCAGCGCGTCGCGATGGGCCGCGCCATCGTCCGCCAGCCCTCGCTCTTCCTGATGGACGAGCCGCTCTCCAACCTGGACGCGGGCATGCGCACCGAGCTCCGGATGGAGATCTCGTCGCTGGTCCGTTCCCTCGGGGTGACCACCATCTACGTGACGCACGACCAGGTCGAGGCGCTGACCCTGGCCGACCGGATCGCCATCATGAACCGCGGCGTCCTGCAGGACCTCGGCACCCCCGGCCAGGTGTACAACGACCCCGCGACCGCCTTCACCGCGGCCTTCCTCAGCTCCCAGCAGCTCAACCTGCTCGCGGCCACCGTCCGCACCCCGCAGAACCAGTTCATCCTGCTGGACTTCGGCCCGCACCAGATCATGATCCCCTGGACCGATCCCAGGGCGTATGTCATCTCCCAGCACGTCGGCCACCAGATCATCGTCGGCCTGCGCCCTGACTGCCTGGCCCCGGTTCCGGACACCTTCGAGGGTCCGACCTTCCTGGGCCGCGTCCGCGCCCTGGAGTACCACGGCCACGAGTGGCTCGCCTACGTCGAGAGCGGCCTGACCTCGGTGGCCGTGCCCGAGCCGCCTGACCCCCGCCGCGGGGCGAGCGGCCTGGGCGCCTCCCCCCTCGCCGTCGGCCGTGTCCGGTCGGTCCTGCGCCGACTGGTCCCCGGCAACCTCTTCGACGGGGACGCCGAGCCGCAGCAGGAGCAGGAGCAGGTCAGCGGCCACCACCGCCGCGCCGACCTCATCGTCCGCCTCGGCTCCCGCCCGGTCTGGCGGGCCGGCGAGTCCGCCAGAGTGGGGGTCGACGTCACCCGCCTGATGCTCTTCACCATGGACGGCGCCCGCATCGACCCTCCGCAGCGCTGATCCGGAGCGCCCCCGAAAGGGTGATCGTGGATCCGGCAACGCGGTGGCGGCCGCCGAGGATACGGGGCGGCCGTCAGACCGGCCGGATCGTCTGGCCTATCTTGTCGAACAGCTCCTGCTTGCCGTCGACGTCGGTGCTGAGCGTGACGATGCAGGTCTTGTCCTTGGTCGGCACGTAGTACTGAGTGCCCCTGACGTCGACGCCGTTGGTCGGGAAGGTGTAGACGATCCGTGCCGCCTCCCTGGAGCCGATCGTCACCTTCCCCGCCGCGACGACCTTGGCCTTGAGCTGCTCCAACTGGGATCTGGTCTCCTTGATCAGCTGTTCCGTCGAGATCTGCCGCCCGGCCTGGCAGAAGCCGTTGAGGTTGGTCGGGAACCCGTTCGGGGAGGTCTTGGCCGACCCGGGGTCGGCCGCCCAGATTCCCTTGTTGTCGACCAGGGTCTGCAGGCTCTTCTTGGCCTGCTCCAGGGTGGGGCCGGACAGCCCGCTGCTCTTCAGCCCCTTGTTGAGATCGTCCTTGGTCAGGTCGATCGCGACCCACTCCTTCGGGACCGCGACGCTGACGCCGTTGGCGGGGCCGCCGATCGTTTTGAAACCCTTGGGAACGGGTGCCGCACCGGTGCTCCCCCCGGGAGTGGGGCTCGCGGAACCGGGGCTCGCGGTGGAGGTGGCGCTCTGCCCGGGGCCGGGGTTTCGCGCGAGGTCGGCGGGAACCCCGGCCCCGGCGATCCACTCCCCGCTCCCGCAGGCGGTACTCGTTCCCAGGCAGAGCCCCAGCAGGCTCATGGCCACGGTGTGGTGGCGGTTAGGCATCAGGCTGCCCTCCTCGCGGACCCGCGAGGGCCCGGTACCGATATGACCTGCGCTGTCTATCGGGGGGAGAGCTGACGCCGACGTGCGACGGTGGTCACCCGCCTGCCAGGCCGTAGCCGGACGGCCCCGACGGAGCCGGTCGCGACGGGCGGCAAGGCACGGTCGCGGGAAGTGGCAGCACACCGCTTCTCGCTTTCTACCCAATAGCCGACATATCGGAAACACTCAGGCCCGGGAGGCCCGCCCCAGGATGGAGACGATCTCCAGGACGCGGATGGCACGGTCCAGCTCGACACGGTGGAAGGGCGGGCCTCCGGTGCGGGCGAGGACCAGGTGCAGGCTCATCTCCGGCACGGGAACGCTCATCAGCTGGTGATCGCCCGTCCCGAGGACGGCCGGTCGCAGCGGCGCGAGGTCCGTCCACTTGACGCCGGCGAGACCGCCCGTCCCGTCGAGGCCGGCCGGCGCCTGCCAGCTGCGGTGGACGAACTCCCCGCTCCCCGAGGACATGGTCACCGCCCACTCGGCGCTCACCAGGTCCGGCATGGCGTCCACGAGGGTGGCCAGCGCCCTGCCCGGATCGGCGGCGACGTGCTTGAGCAGGTCGTAGTCCGGAGCGGCACCGGGGATCTCACGGGTGGGCCAGACGCCCTCCACCCTCATTCCGGGGACGCCGGAGAGACGGTCCCTGACCGTCTCGGCGTCCACGCTGCCGGGCCAGGAGACCGTGAAGTCGTCCACCGCCCGGCCGACCTCACGTTCCAGGACCGTCACCTGGAGGATGTCCGCGCCCAGCGTGCCGAGCACCCGGGCCGCCTGGCCCAGGGCACCCGGCCTGTCAGGGAAGGAAACACGGAGCCGCAACATCATCACCGATCACCTCGCTCTGCGCACCAGACTGTCCTAGCCAGGTTTCACGAAGGTTCCGGAGAGATGTCCAGCTTAAGACCCAAAGCAGGTAAAAATCAGGATTGATATGCCCCGGCGGCGGGGACTACGGGCAGTGCGGCACCGGAAAGGTCCCTGGCCAGGCTCGCACCCCCGTACCAGGCGGGGTCGAGCTTGACACCGCGGCCGAGTGCCGGGGAGCCGGGGCTCAGGCGCAGGTCCTTCCGGCTTTTGAAGCGGGGATCGGCCACGATCGACCTGGGACCGAGCTTGAACCTGAGGGAACGGCCCTTGTAGACACCGGCGTCCTCATCGGCTCCCTTGCCGTCCTCGAAGCCCACCTGCCCGCCGACCACGATGATGTTGTTGCGCAGCTTCAGGATGTTCGGCGAGCAACCGTCGTGGCAGGCCCAGCCGAGGGTGCTGCGGGCGGGCAGGTAGACCGAGTTGTGCACCGCGATGGTGCCCTTCACCGGCCCGACCGCGTGGCGGGCGCCGCGCGTGATGAGGAAGGAGGTGCTCTTGCGCGAGGCGGTCACCACGTTGTGGGCGAAGACGTTGCCCTCGGCGGTCTTGCCCTTCTGCGCGCCCAGTTCGACGAAGGTCTTGTTCTCCCTGGCCACGTTGTGGGTGATCCGGTTGCGGTCGCCGTTGAACACCTCGACCGCGGCGCCGTCGGTGCCGTAGTCCTTGCTGCTCGCGTAGCTGCCGGTGATCAGGTTCCCGGTGACGAGGTTGTCGTCGCCGTTGAGCAGCACGCCGAAGGCTCCGGAGTCGTTGTCACCGCCCTCGTCGTTGACGCTCATCCGGTTGTTGTCGCTCAGCACGCTGTTCCTGACCACGTTGTACGCGCTGATGAAGTGGACACCGGTGACGTTACGGTCGGCGATGATCCGGTCGAGCTCGTTGTGGCTGCCGCCGACCTCGAAGCCGGCCCACCGGCAGTTGCTGGCCCGCACCCCCACCACCCGCACGTAGGATCCCGAGATCACCACGCAGTCCTCGTCCCTGCCGCTGATCTTCGGGGCCGCGCCCTTGCCGTACGGTTCGACCAGGATGGGGCCGGCGGCGGTGCCCCGGCCGGACAACCTCAGCGCCCCCGGCCAGCCGCTGCCGCGCTTGAGGCGCACGATGTCACCGGGACGAAGGGGGGCGGCGTTGACGTTGTCCAGGCTGCGCCAGGGCGCCGCGGCCGAGGTACCCGCCGCGGCGTCGTCCCCCGCCCTGGAGTCGACGTAGTAAACGGTGCCCGCCGCCGCCACGGTGGCCTCGGGCAGTGCGACGAGCATGCCTCCTGCCAGGAAAGCCCCTGCCACCGGAGTGGCCCACCGTCTCGTCGATCTCATGCTGGTACGCTCCATCGCCGTCACCACAGGTGTGTCAGGCGCAGATCTTCGCACAACCGGGGTTTGGTCAGCGATCCGCAAGGACGGACCCACAGCCAGCCGTTACCTCCGCTTCACCCGCGGGCCTCCGGGGCGGGTCGGCGACGGCGTGGACCCCACGGCGGCCCGGCCGCCGGGAGGAGCCTCCGTCACGGTCTCGTACCGGCCCACGTGGGGAAAGCAAGCGCCCCGCCGGAAGGTGCCCGCCGTCTCATCACCGCCGCATGGGTGCCGGCCGGCAGTGCCACAGCGACGCCCAGAGCAGTTTGAAAGATGAGGTCAGGACGCCCCCAGCCTGGGGAGGGGCCGGTCCGGGTGCTCGGTCGCGATACGGGCGTAGCGCTGGAAGGCCCCGGCGAGCTCGGCGGCCGTCTCGGGGTCGTACCCGTAGTGGTTGTAGACCACGGCGGCGAGCATCGAGCCGTCCCGCTGCTCCTCGACGATCAGCTCGGGAGCGCTGAGATCGAGTTCGCCCGGGTTCGCCGCCCAGTCGAGCCCCTCCTGTTCGCGTGGAAAGGGGAACGCCTCCGACATCAGGCCGGGGAAGTGCGGGGCGCCGAAGCTCTCGTAGTGGATCCGCGACGGGAACGGCACCCGCAGCCTGGTCTCCAGGTAGGAGTGGAACTGGTGCGTCACCGCCCCCACCGACACCTCCCGGACCCGGTCCAGCAGCTCGGAGTAGGCGGGCTCCCCCGAGGCGTCGAAGCGCAGCACGAGCGACTGCACCAGGCAGCCGATCAGCGCCTCGTGCTCGGGTGCGGTACGGCCCGGCACGGGTGACATCACCACCAGGTCCGTCATCCCCGTCCACTGGCGGAGCAGCCAGGTCCAGCAGGCCGCCACCGCCATGAACGTGGTCGCGCCCCGCGCCTGGGCCGTCTCCCGCAACCCGCGGGCCAGCCCCACGTCGATCTCGAAGGCGTGCCTGCGCCGGGAGAACAGGGCGGTGTCCCGGCGGCCGGGGAACGGCGTGAGGGCGCGGGGGGCGCCCTCCAGGACCCGGTCCCAGTAGGCCCGGTTGCGCGGCCACTGCTCCCGGGCGAAGGCGCAGTAATCGGCGTAGGTCACGGGCAGCGGGCGCAGCGGGCTGGGGTGGCCGGTGCGCAACGCCGAGTAGACGACGCCCAGTTCCCTGAGCATGACGCCCAGCGAAAAGCCGTCGAAGGCGAAGTGGTGCACGGCGAGGACCAGCACGTGGTCGTCCTCGTCGACGCGCACCACCAGCGCCCGGACGAGCGGGCCGCGCAGCACGCTGTCCAGGCGCATGCGCTCGTGCCAGACGATCCGCTCGGCGTCGCGCTCGCGCTCCGACGGCGTGTCACCGGAGGCCGCGACCTCGGCGACCTCGGGAGGCAGCTCGTCCGCGACCAGGACCCGCCCCGACGCGGTGACGACGGTGCGCAGCGGCTCGTGCCGAGCGATCACCGCCTCCAGCGCCCGGGTGAGAAGCGACACGTCGAGGGCGTCCCGGATACGGATCGCGGTGGCGCAGGATCCTATGTCGCGGACCGGCTCGCTTTCGAACATCCAGTGCAGGAACTCCTCCTGCTGGGTGCTGAGCGCCGCTCCCCCGCCCGTCGCCGGGGCGGCGGCGGCCGGGGCGGCCGAGGCGCGGGCGTCGTCGATCCAGCGGGCCTGTCCTCCCAGTTCGGGCCGGTCGAAGGCCAGGGCCGGGGTGACGGGCACGCCCAGGCGGTCGCCGATCAGGGAGGCCAGCTGGGCGGCCCTGAAGGAGTCGCCGCCCAGCTCGAAGAAATTGTCGCCCGGGGCGACCTCGGGGACACGGAGCACCTGACGCCACAGGGCGCCCAGCTCCGTCTCGGTGCTCTGCGCGGTCACCTTCTCCTCCAGCCGGGTTCGGTCTCGGTACGGGGTCACGGTCTCCTCCAGTCGAGGATGCTGGGGCCGTGTGCGGCCAGCTCGCGCCGGACGGCCCGGATGAGGTCGGCGCACTCTTCGAGCGCGGGCACCGACAGGAGCAGGTCGGCGGCGGAAGGGTGGTTCCAGAGCAGGTCCTCCAGCAGGTAGCGCCAGTAGGCCGGGCGCAGCTCGGGGAACTGGCGCAGCTGGCGCTTCTGGTTCCAGGTGTGGTGGAACCGGTCGGCATAGGAGGGCCCGTCCCACTCCTCGGTCTCCACGATCCAGAAGCGCTCGGTGACCGGGCGCGGGTCCACGCCGAGGGAGCGGGCGACCGCGGGGGCGATGCGCTGCTCGGCGAAGGTCTGGCGGACGATCGGGTCGGTGCTCGAAGGGCCCGCGTTGCCGGTCATGAACGCCATCGCCGCCTCGGCGTACTCGGCGCGGTGCCGGTCGTCGAGAAAGACCGAGACGGCCATGTTCGCGGCCGGGGTGTCGAACGTCCAGCGGGACAGGTCCAGGCCCGCGGGATTGGGGATCTCCTCGATCGGCGGGTAGACGGAGTTGCCGACCGACTCCCAGTGCGCGAAGACGAACCCGCCGCGCTCCAGGTGGTCGATGGGGCGGCGCAGGTAGAGGTCGGTGTCGACCACGGCGAACGGCGCGGTCCGCGACAGGGCCGCGTGGCTCTTGCCCGCCGCGAAGTACAGGAGCGGGTCGACGTCAATGGCGTCCAGCTCGTCCAGGCGGGTGTCGACCCGGTCGTAGAGCGCGTCGAGCCCCTGCGCGGCGGCGTAGGAGGCTCCCAGCTCGTCGGTCACCAGCTCGACGCCTCCGTGGAAGGAGCGCCAGGCATGGACGCTGTGCACGCAGGTGAGGATCTCCTCGACCGGCAGGCCGTAGGGTCCGTTCTCCAGCGCCCGGTCCCGGTGGCGGCGGAGACCGGCCCGGTACGGGCCGGTCCAGTTGACGTGGACTGCGGGGACGGTCAGGGACACTGGACCGGCTCCTTTCTCGTTGTTCTTCCGTCCGGCCCGGTCCTTCGGCTCAGGGCCTCGATACCGACCAGGTCGTCTGCCACGGCGTCCGGCACCTCGTCGTCGAAACGGGACAGTGCCCGGCTGCGCAGCGCTCCGGCCGCGATCAGCGCGACCAGCAGGCCGCACACGATGTACATGAACGCGATGCCCCGGCCCGGCCCCACCCCAATGACCGCGCCCGCCGTATCGGCCAGCAGGCCGCCCGGCAGGAACATCGGCTCCAGCAGGCGCTCGCCGAACGGCGCGATCAGGGCCACGCCGAGCGGGATCGTCGACAGCGCGACCATCTGGTTGAGCGCGAAGACCCGGCCGTGGAACCGCTGGGGCACCTTGACCTGGACGATGGTGGCGTAGACGCCGTTGACGAGCGCGAGCGAGCAGGACACCCCGAACGCACCGGCCCCGACGAACAGCAGCGACTCGTGCGCGCCGGTCACCAGACAGCAGGTCGCCAGCGCCAGCGTCCCCATGAGCACGCCGAACATCCGGCGGCGCGCCGGCCCGCCCCACACGCTCATGACCAGGCCGCCGGTCACCGCGCCCGCGCCGCCGAGCAGCGCGACGAACCCGGCGTCGCCGAGCGTCCCGAAGGAGAGCACCAGCGGCGAGAAGAGCAGGAACACCGGGGAGAGCACCAGGTTGAAGAACGCGAAGAAGACCAGCATGGCCCGGAAGCCGGGCCGGCCCATCTGCAGCCGGAAGCCCCCGGCGATCTCCGCCGCGACGGACTCGTGGCGCTCGCCGGCCAGCGTCGCGGGGAAGGCGACGCAGAGCAGCACGATCACACCCGCGACGTACCCGGCGACGTCGAGCACCAGGATGCCGCCCAGCCCGGTGAGCGCGAGCAGCCCGACCGCGCCGAGCGGCGCGATGAACTGCGCCACGCCGGTGGTCGCCTGGACCACCCCGTTGGCGTGCCCGAGATAGCGTTTGGGGACCAGTTGCGGGATGGCCGAGACATAGGCCAGCCGCTGGAAGGTCAGCGCGACGGACAGGGCGGTGAGCAACGGGTACAGGTGCCAGACCGCCAGGCCGCCGCTCCACACCAGGATGCCGGTGATCAGCTGCACGACGAGCGCAGCGACGTTGCCGCCGAGCATGACGGCCCGCCTGCTCGACCGGTCCACGATCGCTCCGGCCAGCGGGGCGACCAGGATTCCGGGGATCAGCGCGAGCACCTGGAGCACGGCGAACCGGGTGAGCGATCCGCCGTCCAGGTAGGTGGAGATGGGGATCGCGAACTCGGTGAGTGTGGCACCCACGATGGTGACCAGCTGCCCGACCGCGATCGTCAGAAAGCGCGCCAGGCTCGGTTCAGGCGCCTCCCGGCCATCTGGCCCGCCGAAGCGATCCAGGCCCTCCGGAGCGTCCGGAGCGCCGGAATCGGCGGCGAGGCGCCAGGTGCCGCCGGTGCATTCCGGCGTTCCCGATACCGGAGGTTCCGCGAGGGCCGGGTGGACCGTGGTGACGATCTCGGCCAGTTCCTCGGCCCGGTACTTGAGGAAGTAGTGGCCGCCCTCGTCGAGCACGGCGAGGGCGGTACGGGGCGACAGGAAACCCCATTCGGTGTAGCGCTCGCGGTGGAACTCGGTGCTGGGGTCACGCTCGCCGACCACCGAGATGATCGGGGCCCTCAGTGGTTCCGCCCCCTCCTCGACCAGCCGGGTGAAGTAGTCCTCCGCCTCGCGGGAGTCGTGCCGCATGTTGCGCACGACGAACGCCAGCTGCTCCTCGGTCAGCCCGGACAGGTCGGCGCCCATTCCGGTCAGCCAGTTCACCTGGCCCCGGTCGGCGCGCAGCCGTTCCAGCCGGGTGAGACGGGCCCAGCGGCCGAGCACTCCGCGGGTGGGCCGGGCGAACGGGAAGAGCCCGCCGAGGTAGACCGCCTCAAGTGGGCGCCCCGCGGCCTCCACCCTGCGGGCGATCTCGACGGTCAGCGCGCCACCCACCCCGCAGTGGCCGTAGAGCACCAGCGGCCCGGACACCTTGGCCAGGATCTCGGTCACGCACTCGGCGGCGACCTCGGCCAGCGGGCGTGGCTCCTCGGCCAGCCCCAGGTCGTGGCCGGGCACCGCCACCGCGTGCAGCGCGCACCCGGCGGGCAGGGCGTCGGCGAGCGGCTGGTAGACCACCGCGCTGCCACCGCCGTACGGCACGCACACCAGGGACAGCTCGGGTGTGGCGGTCGGAGGTGTCAGCTCGTACAGCAGGCCGCGCGGCCCGCCGTCGTCCGACTCGACGAGGGCGGCCAGGGCTCGCGGGCTCGGATGGCCGAACAGGTCCATCACGCTGACCGGCCGCATGCCGTCCAGGCTCCGGCGGAGCCTGGCGACCACCCGCACGGCGAGCAGCGAGTGCCCGCCCAGATCGAAGAAGTCGTCCCCGGCACCGACCCGGTCCACCCCGAGCACCTGCGCGAACGCCGCCGCGACGGCCTCCTCGACCATCCCGGAGGGCTGCTCGAACTCTCCGGCCCGATCCGGCCCGGCCGCCCCGGGGTCGGGAAGCGCGGCCCTGTCGACCTTGCCGTGCGACTTCAGCGGCAGCCGCTCCAGCCAGACGTAGCGGGTCGGCACCATGTAGTCGGGCAGCACGGCCCGCAGCCGCCCGCGCAGCTCGGCCACGCCCGGTCCGGCGGGGGCCCGGCCGGTGCCTTCGGTCTCGGGTTCCCCGGATGTCCCCGCCGCGACCAGGTAGGCGACCAGTTCCAGTGCCCCGGGCCGGCCTCGGGCGTCCACCACCGCGTGGGCGACGCCGGGGAGGGCGCGGAGCGCCTCGTCTACCTCGCCCAGCTCGACCCGGTACCCACGGATCTTGACCTGGAGGTCGCGGCGGCCCAGGAACTCCAGGTCACCGCTGGGCAGCCTGCGGGCCAGGTCGCCGGTGCGGTAGAGCCTGTCCCCCGGCCCGCCGTAGGGGTCGGGGACGAAGGCGGCGGCGGTCAGGTCCGGGCGGCCGAGATACCCGCGTGCCAGCCGGTCGCCGCCGAGGCAGAGCTCACCGACCACGCCGATCGGCACCGGCCTGAGGCCGGCGTCCAGGACGTAGGCCCGGACGTGGCCGAGCGGCCGCCCGATCGGGGTGATCGGCCCCCGGACGTCGTCGGTGGCCCCCACCTCGTATGTGGTCGCGCCGACGGTCGCCTCGGTGGGGCCGTAGTGGTTCACCACCCGGCAGACGCCGAGGGCGGCCAGCTCGCGGGTCCACTCCCAGGCCGAACCCTCGCCGCCGAGAACGAGCATGCGGCGGGGCAGGATCCGGCGCGGGTCGACCTCGGCGGTGAGCGCTCCCAGGTGCGAGGGAGTGATCTTCAGGTAGTCGATTCCCACCCGGTCCGCGTAGTCGGCGAGGTCCGGGCCGGAGATCCGCGACGGGACGAGGTGCAGGCATCCACCCGTGGCCAGGGCCAGGTAGAAGATCGTGACTCCGAAGTCGAAGGAGAGCGACTGCAGCAGGGCGTACCGGGCGCCGTCCACGATCTCGAATCGCTCGCGCACGTCGGCGAGGTAGTTGAGGACCTGCCTGTGCTGCACGGCGACGCCCTTGGGCAGGCCGGTGGAGCCCGAGGTGTAGATCACGTAGGCCAGGTCGTCCGGTCCCGCTCCCGCGAGGTCCTGGGGATCCGCGGGATCTCCCGGGTCCACGACCTCGCCTCCGTCGAGCAGGACCGTGACCCGGGCACGGAGCAGATCGGCCAGCGCCGGAGCGGTCACCAGCACCGTCGTCCCCGAGTCGGAGACCAGGTGGGCGAGCCGGTCCGCGGGCTGCTCCGGGTCGAGCGGCAGGTAGGCGCCCCCCGCCTTGAGCACGGCCAGCACGGCCACCGCCAGGTCGGGCGAGTGCTCCAGGCAGACGGCGACGCGGTCGTCCCTGCCGACCCCGTGACCACGTAGTACCCGGGCGAGCCGGTCGGCCCGGGAGTCGAGTTCACCGTAGGTCAGCTCGGTGGCGCCGAAGACGACCGCGACGGCCTCCGGTGAGCGGGCCGCGGCACGCTCCACGAGCCCGTGCAGGGTGGTGACCTCCCCGGCGGCGTCCGGACGTGACGCCCTGCCGTTCCATCGTTCCAGGACGAGCTCGCGTTCGTCCTCGCCGAGCAGTTCCAGCTCCGACAGCCGGGTGTCCGGGGCACCGGTCGCGCAACGCAGCAGGTTCTCGAAGTGGGCGGCGAGCCGTGCGGCGGTGCCGGGTTCGAACAGGTCCGCGTTGTAGGAGAGGTGCGCCCGCAGCCCGTCGCCGTCGTGCCCGATCTCCAGGGAGAGGTCGAACTTGGACAGGGCGAAGCCGCCCTCGAACAGCTCGGTGGTGATCCCGGGCAGCGGCGGCCCCTCCTGGTCCCGGCCGTGCAGGACCAGCTGGGCCTGGAAGACCGGGGTGCGCGACAGGTCCCGGTCCACCCCGAGCTCGTTGACCAGGACGTCGAAGGGCGTGTCCTGGCGCTGGTACGCCTCCAGCGCGGTCGCGCGGGTACGGCGCAGCAGGTCGCGGAAGGTCGGGTCGCCCGACAGATCGCCCCGCAGCACGAGCGTGTTGACGACGAAACCGATCATTCCCTCCAGCTCGGGCCGGTCCCTGGCCGCGACCGGGGTGCCCAGGCAGATGTCCTCCTGCCCGGTGTGGCGGGCCAGCAGTGCCTGGAAGGCGGCGGTGAGCGTCATGAACAGCGTGCAGCGCTCGCTCCTGGCCAGCCTGGCCACCTCGGCCGCCAGCGGCCCGGGGATGATCCGCGAGACGTGGGCGCCGCGCGCGGTCCTGATCCGGGGGCGCGGGCGGTCGGTGGGCAGCGCGAGAACCGGCGGATCGGCGAGCTTGGCCCGCCAGTACTTCAGGTCCTCCTCGGCGGGGGCCTCGCGGCGGGCCACGGCGTACTCGGCGTACTGCAGTGCGGGCGGCGGGAGCGGTGAGGACAGCCCCGCGGCGAACGCCTCGTACAGGGCGGTCAGCTCGCCGCGGAGCACGCCCAGCGACCAGCCGTCCACCGCGATGTGGTGGACGACGAGGCAGAACACGTGGTCGTCGGCGGCCAGCCGGATGAGGACGGCGCGCAGCACCGGCCCTGCCCCCAGGTCGAATCCCCGGTTGGTCAGCTCGGCCACCAGCTCCCGCGCCCGCCCGACCGGATCCGGCGCGGTCCCACCGGACAGGTCGACCTGCTCCAGGTCTGGTCCGGACTCCTCTGCGACCTGGACCGGACGGCCGTCCATGCTCGGGTAACGGGTGCGCAGCACGTCGTGCCTGGCCACGACCTCCTCGAAGGCGCGGGCCAGCGCCGCGGCGTCCAGCGGTCCGCGCAGCCGTTCCGAGACGTAGACGTTGTAGGCGGCGTCACCGGGGTTGAGCTGATCCAGGAACCAGAGCCGTTCCTGGCCGGGCGAGAGCGGGACGCCGTCGGCGCGGGCGGCGTCCCGCAGGTGGGTCAGCACGTACTCAGCCCTCCCCGCGCAGCCGCTCGACCGCGGCGGCGAGCGCCTGGATCGTGGGGTCGTCGTAGTAGACGTGGAGCGGCAGGTCGGCGCCCAGGCGCAGGCGGACCCGGGAGGCGATCTGGGTGATGGTGAGCGAGTGCCCGCCCAGCTCGAACAGGTCCTCCTCCGGACCGACCTGCGCCACCCCCAGCACCTCGCACCAGATCTCGTGGAGCTCGGCGGCCACGCCGCTGTAGGTGACCGGCACCGCCGATCCCGCTTTCGCCTCCCGCTCTCCTCCCAGGTCGGGGACGGGCAGCGCGGTCCGGTCAAGCTTGCCGTTCGCGGTGAGCGGCAACGGGGACAGGCACACGAAGTCGCTCGGGACCATGTACGGCGGGAGCGTCCTCGCGCAGTGCTCCCGCAGGTCACCGGGGACGGCCTCGGCCTCCAGGTAGGCGACCAGCCGCCGCTCGCCCTTGCCGTCCTCCCTGGCGAGCACGGCCGCGCGGCGGATCCGAGGGTGTTCGAGCAGCCGGGCCTCGATCTCGCCCGGCTCGATGCGGTGGCCGCGGAGCTTGATCTGGTCGTCCAGCCTGCCGATGAACTCGATCAGGCCGTCGGCCCGCCTGAGCACCCGGTCGCCGGTGCGGTAGAGCCGCCCGGGGCCGAACGGGTCGTCTGCGAACCGCTCCGCGGTCAGCTCGGGCCGGTTCCGGTAGCCGTCGGCGATGCCGTCGCCCGCGACGCAGAGCTCACCCGGCACCCCGATGGGGAGCAGGCCGAGCCGTTCGTCGAGCACATGGACCCGGGTGTTGGCGAGCGGCTCGCCGATCGGCACCGTCGTGACAGGTTCGGTGATCTCCGCGCTCATCGACCAGATCGTCGTCTCGGTGGGCCCGTAGACGTTGATCAGACGGCCGGTCCTGCGCAGGATCTCGCGGGCCAGCGGGGCGGGCAGCGCCTCCCCACCGGCCAGCGCCGTCACGTGCGGCAGGTCGAGCCCCGAGTCGAGCAGCATCCGCCAGCCGGACGGGGTGGCCTGCACGTGGGTCACGCCGCACCCGGCGATCCTGACGAGTTCGCGCCCGTCCCTGACGGCGTCGCCGGGGGCGATGACGACCCGGCCGCCGGTGACCAGCGGCAGGTAGAGCTCCAGCGCGGAGATGTCGAACGACAGCGAGGTCAGGGCGAGCCAGCCGTCCCCCCGGCGGGAGCCGAGCCGGTCGCGCATGGCGAGCAGCAGGTTGGTCAGGGCCCGGTGCGGGATCTCCACGCCCTTCGGGCGCCCGGTGGAGCCGGAGGTGTAGATGACGTAGGCGAGATCCTCCGGCGACGGCCGGCCGAGCCCGGCCGGAGCGGAGCGGACGGCCGGGGCGGCCGGGTCTTCGAGGACGAGGCTGGGGAGCTCGAATCCGGCCAGGCGGTCCCGGGTCGCGAGATCGGTCAGGAGCAGCCCGGCGCCGGAGTCCTCCAGCACGAAACGGAGCCGCTCCTCGGGGTGTCCGGGGTCGAGCGGCAGGTAGGCTCCCCCGGCTCGCGCCACGGCCAGCAGCCCGACCAGGGTCGCCGGCGAGCGCTCCGCGCAGATCGCGACCAGCCTCCCCGGGCCCACCCCCTCGGCGCGTAGCCGCCCGGCCAGGCGGTTCACGGCCGCGCGGAGCTCCGTGTAGGTCATCGAGTCCGTGCCGCATTCGACGGCCGTGGCGTCCGGGGTACGGGCCGCCTGCACGGCCACCAGCTCGGGCAGGGTGAGCTCGGGGTAGTCGACCGCGGTGTCGTTCCAGCCCGACAGCAGCAGCCCGGTCTCCTCCGCGCCGAGCAGCGGCAGCCCGGCCAGGGGCGCGTCCGGTTCGGCCGCCGCCGCGGCGAGCAGTGTCCGCCAGTGGGCGGCGACCCGCTCGGCGTCGTCGCGGCCCATGGCCTCCGGGTTGTACTGGAGGACGACGCCGAACCGGTCCGGGCCGTCCACGACGTGCACGCGCATGGCGCCGCGGACCGTGTGGTTGAAGAGCGCCCACTCCACGTGGGCGTCCACGCCGAAGAAGGCGGGCGCGGCCTCGCGCCTGCGGTAACCGAGCGAGACCGGCGCGAGCGAGACGCCGGGCCGTACGCCGCTGACCGCCCGCGACAGCGGCACCTCCCTGACCCGGTAGAGACCACGCAGGTCGGAGCGGAGCCCATAGCCGAACCGCTGGTCGGCGACGAACCGGCGGAAACTCCAGTCCGGCTGGAGCCTGGCCGTGACGGGCAACTCGTTGACGAAGGCGCCGAGGTGGTGGCGGGTCTCCGGCGATCGGGTGCCCAGATCGACCGCGACGGTCGGCTCGGCGTTGCCGTACCGGTACAGGAGCGCCTGTAGCGAGGCGAGCACGATCTCGAACCTGCTGGCACCGATCTCCTCCGACAGCCTGGCCAGTGCCTCCCGTGCCTCGTCCGCCAGTGCGAACTCCACGGCCGCCCCCTCGGTCACGCCCTCGGGCATGGGTGCCACCTCCCCCGCCAGTCCCGGCAGGGTCACCTCTGCCGGTTGGCGCCACCGCGAGTTCCAGAACTCCCTGGCGAAGGAGAGACCTGCCTCGACGCGCCCGGCGCTCGGCTCCTCGTGGCGCAGCTCGGGCAGGTCCGCGGAGGTGCCGGTGACCTCGGCCCGGTAGAGCTCGGCGAGATCGTGCAGGAACACCGAGGTGGACTCGCCGTCGAAGACGATGTGGTGTGCCACGACCAGCAGCGTCGCCCGCCCGCTGCCCTCCCGGTACAGGACCGCCCGCACCAGGGGTCCGGCGGTCAGGTCGAAGGGGCGCAGGATCTCGGCCCGTACCAGTTCCGCGAGCCGTGCCCGCGGGGTGTCCACCACGCGCAACCCGGGTGGGACGGCGGGTACCAGGTAGGGCACGCCCTGCCGCTCCTCGACCGCGCGGGCCAGAACGGGATGGCGGGAGACGAGCCCCTCCCAGGCGGCGGCCAGGGCACCCGCATCGAGAGGGCCGTCGAAGGTGACGGAGAACGGCATCGTGTAGACGGTCCCGATGCCGCCCAGCCGTTCGTTGAACCATATTCCCTGCTGGGCGAGCGAGGCCCGAACGGGTGCGGAGACGATCTCGGACGTCACTGGCATCACTTCCGATCTCAGATGAGGGCTCGGCGCAGAGAGCTCATCAGGGGGAGTCAGGGGGTCGATCAGGGAGCGAGGAGGTCGCACAGGCGCTGGAACCCCCGGCCGAGGTCATCGGCTGCGGGCCCCGCGCAGACGCCGGACATGGATCCGTCCGGCTGTTCGATGAGGGTGAGGGACGGCCCGCCGTCGGCGGGCGGAGCCGCGGGCAGCGGGTACGGTTCGGACTTCAGGCCGGGCAGGTACGGCTCAGGACGGAAGCCCTCGAAACGGAACCGGCCGGCGTGCCCCGGCGTTTCCGGCACCGCTTCGGCGAGGCCGATCAGCGTGGCGGGATCGACGGGATCGCCGGGGGCGCCGGGAATCGTGACCCGGACGGGCACGTCCAGCGCGAGCGGGCCGACCAGGGTGGCGTGGGCGGGTTCCGAGCGCCCCGGCTCGCGCACGAGCACCGTCGGCTCAGGCAGGCCCCCGGCCCGCGACAGCGCGGCCGCCCAGCAGGCCAGGGCCACCTCGGCGGGTGCCACCCGGCGGGCCCGCGCCACCTGCCGCAGCCGCCCGGCCGTCTCGGGCGGCAGGCTGAAGCCGTATGCCCCGGCGGCGCCGGCCGGGAGGTGCGGGAACGGCGACGAGGACCGGGATGGGGGGACGCCCGGGGCAGGGGGGCGGGTGGCCGCCCAGCCGGAGTAGCTCGCGGTGGCCGGCGGGGCCGGTGCCGTACGCCCCGCGAGAGCGGCGGCGTAGGCGGTGCCGAGCTCGTACAGGACCGTCTCCAGTGACCAGTCGTCACAGGCCAGCGCGGAGGCGCAGAGCACCAGCAGGGACCCGTCGGGGGCGGGGTCGGTCAGGATCGTCCTGAGCAGCGGCCCCCGTTCGAGGTCGAAGCCCCGGGACAGCTCGTGCTCGACGGCGGCCTCCACCGGGACGCGGACCAGCTCGGGCTCCGCCTCCGGCGCGATCTCGGCGACGCGGGCGCCGTCCAGCACTGGGAAGGTGAGCCTCAGTGCCTCGTGGGCGGCGGCGACCTCGCGGAGCGCCCTGCGCAGGATCCCCGGGTCGACGCTGTCGCGCACCCGCATCGCCACCCGGACCGTCTCCTCGTGGGCCGGCGGTCCGGCCTGCCCCGCGGTCAGCGGGACCCGGCGGCCCCGCGCGGCGAACAGCTCGCGGACCCCGGACTTCAGGATCTTCCCTAGGTCGTTGCGGGGGAACTCCTCGACCGGCACGATCCTGGTCGGCAGCTCGTGGCGGGCCAGCCGCCCGGACAGGAAGTCGCGGATCTCGTCCACCGGCACCGGGTACGCCAGCCGTACGGCGGCGGCGGGCAGCGCGCCCATCACGGGGTGGGGAACGCCGACGACGGCGGCCTCCGCCACCGCCGGGTGCTCGTGCAGCACCGCCTCGATCCGCACGGTCGAGACCTTCAGGGCACCCGACTTGATGACGTCCGTCTCCCTGTCGGACAGGTAGAGGTAGCCGTCGGCGTCAAGGTGGCCGACGTCGCCCATCCGGACCCAGCCGTCGCGGAAGACCAGCGCGCTGCCTTCGGGGTCGCCCACGTAGGAGCGCGGCGGCGCCGGGGAGCGGAGCCAGACCTCACCCGTCTCGCCCGCAGGCAGCCTCTCCCCGTTCTCACCGAGGATGCGCAGGTCACCGGGGTCGGTGGCGCGGCCCAGGGAGGTGGGCCTGGCGGGATCGACGATCATGGTGGTCTGGGCGGGGACCGCCTCGGTCGAGGTGTAGTAGTTGACCAGCGTCGCTCCCGGGAAGGCGACGGCCAGGTCCTGGGCGACGGACGGAGGCAGCGCGGCGGCCGAGGAGCTGAGCAGCAGCACCCCGGACAGGTCGTGTCTGCGATGGGCGCCGGAACCGAGTAGTTCGATGGCCATGGACGGGACGAGGAAGACGGTGCCCGCGCGGTGGGCCTCGACGAGGCGGCAGAATTCCTCGGGCTCGAATCCGGGCAGGGTGAGCGCGGCCGGGTGGGCGGTGAGGGCGTCCATCAGCATCATCTGCGCGGCGTTCGTCCCGATGGGGAAGGCGTGCAGGAAGCGCTCGGAGTGGGCGTAGGCCCGGCGGCGAGGACGTAGCGGGCGGCCGTGGGTCAGGTTGGCGTGGGTGGCGCCGACGCCCTTGGGAGTGCCGGTCGTGCCGGAGGTGTAGATGATCTGGGCGAGGTCGCCCGGCCGCGCCTCGACGCCGCCGATCGGCGAGCCGTCGCCGCTGTCCGGCACCGGTGACCACCACCGCCCGGGGTCCTCCCGGGCGGATGCGGGAACCTCCCGCCCGTGCAGCACGCCCGTGGCGGCGCAACGCCGCAGGGTGTCGCGTAACTCATGGTCGCCGAGGCGGGCCGAGAGCGGCACCGCCACGCCGCCGGCCTTGAGCACGGCGCAGAAGGCGACGGCGAAGGCGGGCCACTCGTCCCCGCCGAACAGCAGGCCGACGCGGTCTCCGGGGCGGAGTCCGCGTGCGAACAGGCCGCGGGCGGCGGCGTTGGAACGCCGTTCCCACTGGCCGAAGGTCAGGTCGCCCGATCCGTCGCCGGGCTCACCGGCGACGAGGGCGGGGCGGTCGGGATCGGTCTCCGCCCGTGCTGCGAGCAGCCGGGGAACGGTGGGCGGAGCCGGGTCGTGCACACTCATGCCGGCCTCCTGGGCGGGCGCGCGAGATCGCTGGATCGAACGAGAGTGAGGGTCCGGACCGTGGGCGGGCCGGATGGCGCACATGCCGGGGAGAGGGACCGGCGGTGACGCCGGTTCCGTTGAGGAGCGGGGAGGGGATGGATTCGAGCGACGGGAGAGGGGTCAGGGGAGAAAGGTCGTCACCGGAGCACCTTGGGGCCGGATCCCGTCGATCCCCTGACGATGAACTCGGGCTGGAAGATCAGTTCGGAGTGCTGTCCCGGTGTGCCGGCGATGGCCTCCAGCAGGGTGTGGACGGCGGCGGTCACCATCGACTGGACCGGCTGGCGCACGGTGGTCAGCGGCGGATCGGTGAACGCGATCAGCGGCGAGTCGTCGAACCCCACCACCGACACCTCCCCCGGCACCGAGAGCCCCCGGTCCCGGCAGGCCCGGATCGCGCCCAGCCGTTGAGCAGGACGATGGGCACGCCCTGCCCGATCAGCTGGGTGTAGCGGTCCGAACGCGCGGTGACGTCGGCGTGCAGCCCGGAGACGAAGATGATGCCGCTGACCCCGCGCTCCACGAGCAGCTCGGTGAACTCGTCCTCGACCGCGCCGCCGGGCAGCTGGGTGCAGAGCACCGGGGTGTAACCGTACTGGGTCAGTGTCTTCTCGAACGCCTGGGCGAACGCCGGGAAGATCGGGTTGTCCAGTTCCGGGGTGACCAGGCCGATCAGCCCGTTGCTGCGCTGGCGCAACCGCTGCGGACGCTCATACCCCATGACGTCCAGCGCGGCCAGCACCGAGCGCCGGGTGGCGCCGGAGACCCCCGGCTTGCCGTTGAGCACCCGGCTGACCGTGGCCTCGCTGACCCCGGCCTGCGCGGCGATGTCGGTCAGCCGGGCGGTGCCGTTGCCGAGCGGGCCGACGGCACTAGGCGTCATCACGTTGCCACCAGACGGCGGAGTCGGGCGCGAGGCGCGCGACGCCGCCCTGGAGGACCGGCTCGGCACTGGCCAGCAGGACCCGCCCGGGGGCGGGCAGCTCCACCGGGTCGCCGGTGAGGTTGACGGTGCAGGTGAAGCCGGCGTCGCGGGTGAAGGCCAGCGTTCCCTCCGGGGAGTCGAGCCAGGCCAGCGGCATCTCGCCGAAGGCCCTTCGTTCCCGCCTGATCCGAAGCGCTTCGCGGTACAGGTTCAGTGTGGAGAGCGGCTCCTGCAGCTGGGACTCGACGCTGAGCGGGCCCCAGGAGGACGGTATGGGGAGCCACGTCCCGTTGCCGCCCGACAGACTGAAGCCGAAGTGCGGCTCGCCGTCGGACCAGGGGAGCGGCACCCGGCAGCCGTCACGGCCGTCGTCGGGGTTGCGGAACCGCTGCGGGTCGCGCAGGAACTCCTCGGGAAGGTCGAGGACCTCGGGCAGGCCGAGTTCCTCGCCCTGGTAGACGTAGGCCGAGCCGGGCAGGGAGAGCGTCAGCAGGGCCGCGGCGCGGGAGCGGCGCAGACCGACCTCGCCGCCCCCGTACCGGGTGAGGTGGCGCTTGACGTCGTGGTTGGAGAGCACCCAGGTGCTGGGCGCGCCGACCAGCCCGGCGGTCGCCAGCGACTCCTCGATGACCGCGCGGAACCCCTCCGCCTCCCAGGGGGTGTTGAGGAAGTGGAAGTTGAACGCCTGGTGCAGCTCGTCGGGACGGACGTAGTTGGCCAGCCGCTGCGGGGACGGGGCCCACGCCTCGGCGACGCCGATCCGCTCTCCGGGGTAGGAGTCGAGCAGCCTGCGCCAGGCGCGGTGGATCTCGTGTACGCCGTCCTGGTCGAAGAACGGCACCACGTCGGTGCCGATCATCCGGATCTGGTCGCCGTGCCCGATGTCGGGCAGCCCTTCGGCCTTGACCATGCCGTGGGCGACGTCGATACGGAAGCCGTCGACCCCCAGGTCGAGCCAGAACCGCAGGATCGACTCGAACTCCGCGTGAACCTCGGGGTTCTCCCAGTTCAGATCGGGCTGCTCGGCGGCGAACAGGTGGAGGTACCACTCGCCGTCGGGCAGCCGGGTCCACGCGGAGCCACCGAAGACCGACTCCCAGTCGTTGGGCGGCAACTCTCCGGTCGCGCCCCGGCCCTGGCGGAAGACGTAACGCTCGCGCGCGGGGGCTCCCGGACCCGCCGCCACCGCCTCCGCGAACCAGACGTGCTGGTCGGAGGTGTGGTTGGGCACCACGTCCACGATGATCCGCAGGCCGTGGCCGTGCGCGTCGTCGATCAGCGCCCTGGCGTCGTCCAGCGAGCCGAAGATCGGGTCCACGTCCCGGTAGTCGGCCACGTCGTAGCCGAAGTCGGCCATCGGTGAGGTGAAGAACGGGGTGAGCCAGATCGCGTCGACCCCGAGGTCCGCCAGGTACGGGAGCCTGCCGCGCGCGCCGAGCAGGTCGCCCACGCCGTCGCCGTTGCCGTCGGCGAAGCTGCGCACATAGACCTGGTAGATCACCGCGTCGCGCCACCATCGGGTGGCGGTCCCGGCAGCACGGTCCGCGTAGACAAGCTCGGTCATGTTAAATCCCCCGATCAGGTGACATGTCAGGACGTGATAGCACGGCGGTGTTACGACTTCGTGGCACCGGCGGTAAGCCCGGCGACCAGGTGCCGCTGGACGAGCAGGAAGACGATCGCCGCGGGCACCGCGATCAGCACCGCCGAGGCGGTGAGCAGGCCCCAGTCGGACCAGTGCTGGCCGACGAACTGCTGGAGGCCGATGCCGAGCGTGCGCTTCTCCTCCTGCGACATGAACACGGTCGCGTAGGCCACCTCGCCCCAGGCGGTCATGAAGGAGTAGAAGGCGGTGACCGCCAGGCTGGGCCTGGCCAGCGGCAGGATGACCCACCAGAACGTGCCGAACGGGGTCAGGCCGTCGACCAGCCCGGCCTGGTCGATCTCGCGCGGGATGGAGTCGAAGTAGCTCTTCATCATCCACGCGCAGAACGGCACCGCCACGGTCATGTAGGCGATGACCAGCCCGGCGATCTGGTTGAGCAGCCCGAGGCCCGCCATCAGGTTGTAGAGCGGGACGATCAGGATCGCCACCGGGAACATCTGGGTGACCAGCAGCGTCCACATC
The DNA here is from genome assembly GCF_000721075.1 of Streptosporangium amethystogenes. Classification (GTDB taxonomy): domain Bacteria; phylum Actinomycetota; class Actinomycetes; order Streptosporangiales; family Streptosporangiaceae; genus Streptosporangium; species Streptosporangium amethystogenes. The sequence continues at coordinate 556,888 of NZ_JOEQ01000005.1, read as the reverse complement.
ACCCCGCGGTGGCCGGGGAAGCGGAAGCGGCTGATCGCGTATCCGGTCGTCGAGGCCAGGAAGACGCCGATGACCGTGGTCAGCCCGGCGACGATCACCGAGTTGAGCAGCCAGGTCGGGAACTGCGTCTCGGTCAGCACCCGGACGTAGTTGTCCAGCGAGGGCTGGTTGAAGATCTCCAGCTCGCTGGAGAGCCAGCCGTCCCGTGGCTTGAGCGAGGTCAGGACCAGCCAGACGATCGGGAACAGCGAGACGGCGACCGCGGCGAGCAGGGTCCCGTGCAGCAGGATCGACTTTCCCGTACCGCGTTCCCCGCGGCTGCGGGCACTCCCGGCGCGGGCCGCACCGGTGGTGGTGACGGTGCTCACCAGACCTCCCCTTGCTTGCGCAGCGAGCGCCGGTAGACCACGGCCAGCACAACGAGGAGCAGCAGGACGATGACTCCCCAGGCCGCGGAGTTGGAGTAGTTGCGGACCCCGGTGAACGCCTCGCGGAAGGCGTAGGTGACCAGGATCTCGGTGGAGCTGCCCGGCCCTCCCCCGCTGATCAGATAGATCACCGGGAACATGTTGAAGGTCCAGATCGTGCCCAGCAGGACGACCGTGCTCGACACGGTGCGCAGACCGGGGACGGTGATGAAGCGGAAGCGCTGCCAGGGGGTGGCGCCGTCCACCTCCGCCGCCTCGTAGAGCTCACCGGGGATCGACTGGAGCCCGCCCAGCACGGCGACCATCATGAACGGCACGCCCATCCAGACGTTGACCGCGATGACCGCGATCTTCGCCGTGGTCGGGTCATCGAGCCAGCCGACCGCGCCGAGGCCGGCGGCCTTGAGCATCGCGTTGATCACGCCGAAGTCGCTGTTGTAGAGGTAGCGCCAGATGAACGCGGAGACGAATCCGGGGATCGCCCACGGCAGGATGAGCAGCAGCCGGTAGGCAGAGCGGAACCTGACCCTGCGGTTGAGCAGCAGCGCCAGACCCAGGCCCAGGCCGTAGTGGAGCGAGACGCAGGCGATGGTCCAGACCACGGTCCAGGTCAGCTTCTCCCAGAACAGGCCGCTGGTCAGGATCGCGATGTAGTTGTCGAGCCCGACGAACTCGTAGGTCGAGGGGATGACGTTGACGCCGATCGTGCGGCCGATGTTGGCCTCGGTCGCGTCGGTCAGGGACAGGTAGACGCCTCGGGCCAGCGGCCAGCCGATCAACAGGCCGGTGACCAGGATCACCGGGGCCACCATGACCCAGGCGTACCAGTGCCTGCCCACCGCTCGCCGGAACGGGCCGGCGCCCTGGTGGCGGCCCTGACCGCGGGCGCCGTCGGCGCCCGCGGTCCGGTCCCTGGCCGTGCTGTTCACACGTCCAGTCGAGAGCGCCACGGATCAGCTCCAGTCCTTGAAGATGCCGCGGTACTGGTCGTCCACCTTCTTGAGCATGTCCTCGGGGGTCGTCTTGCCACCGACCAGCGACTGGTAGCCCTCAAGGAGCGGCTGGAAGAGCTGGCCGCCCTCGGGGATCCACGGCCGCGCGGTCGCGGTCTCCATGATGGGCTTGAAGACGGCGACGTCCTTGTTGGCCTGCACGTCGGGGTTGTCATAGGCGGAGACGCGGGTCGGCAGGAGGCTGATCTCCTTGGCGACCTTGGCCTGGGCCTCCGGGGTGCTCATGAAGCGGACGAACTCGTAGGAGGCGTCGATGTTCTTGGAACCGGCGTAGATCGCCAGGTTCCAGCCGCCGGTGGGGGCGCCGGCCTTGACCGAACCCGCCGGGACGGGGGCGATGCCCAGGTTCTCCTTGTCCTTGAACTCCTTGCCCTGGTAGATCTCCGACAGCGCCCACGGGCCGTTGTAGATCATCGCGGCCTTGCCGTCCTTGAGGGCGGTCATCGCGTTGGCGTAGCTGTCCTGGATCGCGGGCTTGGGCGCGGCTCCGGAGACGACCAGATCGGCCACCGAGGCCATCGCCTTCACGTTGGCCGGGGAGTTGACGGTGATCTTCTTGTTCTGCACGTCGAGGAGGTCACCGCCCTCGCCGTACATGAAGGGCAGCAGGAAGTAGGAGTCGACGTTGAGCGCGAGGCCGTTGACCCCGGTCTTCTTCTTGACGTCGAGCGCGGCCTGCTTGAGCTCCTCGACGGTGGCGGGAGCCTTCTCGTGGCCGGCCTCCGCCAGGATCCGCTTGTTGTAGATGAGCGCGAGGGTGTCGGTGACCTGCGGGACCGCGTACGTCTTGCCGTTGTACTTGGTGCTGCTCAGCGGACCGGCCAGGAAGTCGGACTCGTTCTCCACGGCGCGGCTGCCGTCCAGCGGCTGCAGGTAACCCAGGGAGGCGAACTGGGAGGTCCAGGCGACCTCGGAGCGAATGACGTCCGGTGCCCCCGTGCCCGCCTGCGCCGCGGTCTGGAACTGGTTCTGCGCCTGATCGGAGGGGACGTTGACGTACTTGACCTTGATGTTCGGGTACTTCGCCTGAAAGTCCTTGATGAGTGCCTGGAACGTCGGACCCTCGCTGTCCGGCCGGACGGTGTCCCACCAGGTGATCTCACCGCTGATCTTCGACGGGTCACTCGCCGCGGACTGGGCGGGGGCCGCCGTGCCGGCGTCACCGCCACCGCAGGCGGAGACCGCCAGGGCGAGGGCCGCGACGATCGTCGCAGCCGAGAAGGCTCGCCGCATGTGTTTCTCCTCAGGTTCAAGGGGACCGGCCAGGGGCAGGGGAAGCCGCCCGGCCGGGTCTGGAGTACGCCGGACGTTACGCCGACGTGAACCCCATTGGAAGAACTTTCTGCAAGAGTCTGCAAACTCGTTACAAAGTAGTCCAAAAGCGCGGGGCAGGAGACTCCCGAACTGGAAGCCACGACGGAGGCGCCACTATCCCATCAGGGGCGAAAAGTACGATTTATACACTTTTATTCTCCCGGCGGCCTTCTTCTGCCACCTCCGGAGTTGCCTGGATTCAGAAAATTGCCGCAAGGGATTGCACAGAGCATTCCCAGTGAGTAACTTCCGGGCAACACCCTCGAAACAACTCCCGTGGAGGCCCCCCGTGGTCTGGCCACTCCCCCCACGGCGCGCGAGAACCACCTTCCTGAGGGGCGCCGCGCTCGCGGCGGCCCTGATCGTCACCCCCCTCGCCGCCACCCCCCTCCCCGCAGCCGCCTCCGCCACCGGTACCTCCGGGTTCGCGGCCCCCGTCTCGGCCCCGGTTTCGGCCCCGGTTTCGGAACGCCCCGCCGAGCCCGTGGTCTCCGCGCTGAGCCGCACCGCCGAGCCCTCGGACAGGGACCTGGCCCGCGACGCGCTCCGCGCCGACCTGAGCCGCGAGCGCTTCTACTTCGCGATGACCGACAGGTTCGCCAACGGCGACACCGGCAACGACCGGGGCGGCCTGTCCGGCGACCGGCTCGCCACCGGCTTCGACCCGACCCACAAGGGCTTCTACCAGGGCGGCGACCTCAAGGGGCTGCTCGGCAGGCTCGACTACATCAAGAACCTGGGCAGCACTGCGATCTGGATCACTCCGGCGTTCGTCAACCGCCCCGTGCAGGGCACCGGCGCGAACGCCTCGGCCGGCTACCACGGCTACTGGATCACCGACTTCACCAGGATCGACCCGCACCTGGGCAGCAACGCCCAGATGAAGGAGCTGGTGCGCGAGGCGCACCGGCGCGGGATGAAGGTCTTCTTCGACATCATCACCAACCACACGGCCGACGTGATCGACTACGCGGAGAAGACCTCCTCCTACCGGTCCAAGGGCGCCTACCCCTACGTCGACACCGACGGCGTGCCGTTCGACGACCGGGCCTACGCGGGCAAGAACACCTTCCCCAAGGTGGACACCGGCTCGTTCCCGTACACCCCGGTCGCGCCCAAGAAGGCCAAGACCCCCTCCTGGCTGAACGACCCGACGATGTACCACAACCGGGGCGACTCCACCTTCAGCGGCGAGAACGACCAGTACGGCGACTTCTTCGGCCTCGACGACCTGTGGACCGAGCGTCCCGAGGTCGTCAGGGGCATGACGGACATCTATCAGACGTGGGTGCGCGAGACCGGCCTCGACGGCTTCCGCGTCGACACCGCCAAGCACGTGAACATGGAGTTCTGGGAGAGGTTCTCCCCTGCCCTGCGCGGCTACGCGGCCCAGCACGGCAACAAGCGGTTCTTCATGTTCGGCGAGGTCTACTCCAGCGAGCCCGCCTTCACCAGCCGCTACTCCACCCGGGGCCAGATGAACGCCACCCTGGACTTCCCGTTCCAGGAGGCCGCCCGCTCCTTCAGCGGCGGCACGGCGGGCGCGGCGCGGCTGGCCCAGCTGTACGCCGGCGACGACCACCACACCGACGCCGACAGCAACGCCGCGTCGCTGCCGACCTTCCTCGGCAACCACGACATGGGCCGCATCGGCCGTTTCATCTCCCAGGACAACCCCGGCGCGCCCGACTCCGAGCTGCTCCGCAGGGACCTGCTCGCCCACGAGCTGATGTACCTCACCCGGGGCCAGCCGGTCGTCTACTACGGAGACGAGCAGGGCTTCACCGGCAAGGGCGGCGACCAGGACGCCCGCGCGTCCATGTTCGCCTCGAAGACCGAGAGCTACCTGAGTGACGACCTGATCGGCACCGACGCGACCCACGCGCGCGACAACTTCGTCCCCTCCCACCCCCTGTACCGGGGCATCTCCGCCCTGGCCGCGCTGCGCGACGCCCACCCGGCCCTGGCCGACGGCGCCCAGATCGAGCGGCTCGCCGAGGGCGGCGTCTACGCCTTCTCCAGGATCGACGCCACCCGGCAGGTCGAGTACGTCGTGGCGGTCAACAACGCCGAGCAGCCGGCGAGCGCGAGCGTGCCCACCTTCTCCGCGGGCGCCGCCTTCACCAGGGTGTACGGGGAGGGCGCCGCCGCGCTCACCACCGGCTCGGACACGAAGCTCGCGCTCACCGTCCCCGCCCTGTCGGCGGTGGTCTACAAGGCGTCCGCGAAGCTCACCGCCCCGGCCGCGGCCCCGGCCGTCTCCATCGCCCTGCCGGGGACCGAGATCAGGGGCACCGCCGAGGACGGCCGGATCCCGGTCACCGCGACCGTGCCGGGCGGCGGCTTCGACCAGGTCACCTTCGCCGCCAAGGTCGGCGAGGACGCCTGGCGGGTGATCGGCACCGACGACGCGCCGAACGCCTCCCCCGCTGGCCGTACCTTCCGGGTCTTCCACGACCTGCGCGGCATCGCGGCGGGCACGAAGATCTCCTACAAGGCGGTGGTGAAGGACTTGGCGGGCCGCTTCGCCTCGGCGAGCGCGGCGGCGACCGTCGGCGCCGAGCCGGCCCCCGAGGAGCCGGGCGCGGTCAGGCGCGACTGGCTGGTCGTGCACTACCAGCGCGAGAACTACGACGGCTGGGGCCTGCACGTCTGGGGCGACGTCGAGAAGCCCACCGAATGGGCCGAGCCGCTCAAGCTCACCGGCGAGGACGCCTACGGCCGTTTCGCCTGGATCAGGCTCAAGCCCGGCGCGTCCAACGTCGGGATCATCGCCCACAGGGGTGACGAGAAGGACGGCGGCGACCGGGTCGTCAACCCCGCCAGGAACGGCGAGGTCTGGCTCGCGGAGGGGAAGGCGGAGACGCACCTGTCCCGCGCGGCCGCCCAGGGGTACACGACGATCCGCTACAGCCGGCCGGACAAGAACTACGACGGCTGGGGACTGCACCTGTGGGGCGACGGGCTCGCCGACGGGGTGCCCACCGAATGGGCCACCCCGCGCCCACCGGACGGCACCGACTCCTACGGCGTGTTCTGGAAGGTCGCGCTGAAGAACGCCGTGACGCCGGTGAACTTCATCATCCACAAGGGCGACACCAAGGACCCCGGCCCCGACCAGTCGTTCACCCCGGCGCTCCAGCCGGAGGCCAACGTCGTCTCGGGCGTGGCGAGGATCCACCCGACCCGGGCCGCCGCCGAGAACGTGGCGATCCTGCACTACCACCGTCCCGACGGGAAATATGAGGGCTGGGGACTGCACCTGTGGGGTGACGTGGCCCAGCCCACCGAGTGGGCCACCCCGCTCCAGCCCGCGGGTGAAGACGCCTTCGGCGTCCACTTCCGCGTCCCCCTGACCGAGGGGGCCAAGAACGTGAGCTACATCATCCACAAGGGTGACGAGAAGGATCTTCCTGACAACCAGTCGCTGGACCTCACCGCGACCGGCCACGAGGCCTGGCGGATCGCGGCCACCGCGGGCCACCTGCTGCCGCAGCCCGCGGCCCGCGGCGCGGACGCCGACCTGTCGAAGTCCGCGGCGCACTGGATCGACCGCGGCACCGTGGTGTGGAAGGTCGAACCGTCGTCCTCGCTCCGGCACTCTCTGGCCTTCTCCGAGAAGGGCGACATCACCTATGCCAAGGGCGAGCTGACCGGCGACCTCCGGATCATCCGTCTGCTCCCGGGAGCGCTCACCGAGGCGCAGAAGGCGAAGTGGCCGCACCTGGCCGGGCACGCCGCGTTCACGATCGACCCGCGCGACGCCGACCTCGTCGGGAAGGCGCTGCGCGGCCAGGTCGTGGCCGTCGAGCGCGACGCCTCGGGCGCGCTGCTGGCCGCCACCGGCGTGCAGTTGCCCGGCGTACTCGACGACCTGCACGCCAAGGCGGCGACCGCCGGCCTCGGCCCCTCGTGGAGCGGCGGCACGCCCGGCCTGTCGGTCTGGGCGCCGACGGCGCGCAAGGTCGAGCTGGCGCTCTACCGCGACCCCTCCGGCGGGGCCCGCACCGTCCACGCCATGCGGCGCGACGACGGCACCGGCATCTGGTCGGTCCGCGGGCAGCAGGGCTGGAAGGACCGCTACTACACCTTCCTGGTCACGGTCTACGCGCCCACCGAGGGCAAGATCGTCACCAACGAGGTGACCGACCCCTACAGCCTGTCGCTGGCCGCCGGCTCGGGCCGCAGCCAGCTGGTCGACCTGTCCGACCGTTCCCTGCGGCCCGACGGCTGGTCGTCACTGGCCAAGCCCAGGGCGGTGCCGCAGGAGAAGGCGTCGATCTACGAGCTGCACGTGCGCGACTTCTCCGCCTCCGACGCCACGGTCCCCGCCGCCAGGCGAGGCACCTACTCGGCCTTCACCGGCGACTCGGCGGGGATGAAGGAGCTGCGAGGGCTGGCCAAGGACGGCCTGACCCACGTGCACCTGCTACCCGTCTTCGACATCGCGACGGTCCCCGAACGCAGGGCGGAGCGGACCGAGCCCGACTGCGACCTGGCCTCGATGCCCCCCGACTCCGAGGAGCAGCAGGCCTGCGTCGCGCGCACCGCGGCGGGAGACTCCTTCAACTGGGGCTACGACCCGCTGCACTACACGGTGCCCGAGGGCTCCTACGCCGCCGACCCCGAGGGGTCGTCCCGGATCAGGGAGTTCCGGAGCATGGTCGGCGGGCTGAACGGGGCGGGGCTGCGGGTGGTGATGGACGTGGTCTACAACCACACCCACGCCGCCGGCCAGGACCCCACCTCGGTGCTCGACCGGATCGTGCCCGGCTACTACCACCGGCTGCTCGACGACGGCACCGTGGCCGCCTCCACCTGCTGCGCCAACACCGCGCCCGAGCACGCCATGATGGGCAGGCTCGTCGTCGACTCCGTCGTCACCTGGGCCCGCGAGTACAAGGTGGACGGCTTCAGGTTCGACCTGATGGGCCACCACCCCAAGGCGAACATGCTCGCGGTCCGCGCCGCCCTGGACAGGCTGACCGTGGCCCGCGACGGCGTGGACGGAAAGTCGATCATCCTGTACGGGGAGGGCTGGAACTTCGGCGAGGTCGCCGACAACGCCCGCTTCGAGCAGGCCACCCAGGCCAACATGGCGGGCACCGGGATCGGCACCTTCAGCGACCGGCTCCGTGACGCGGTCCGCGGCGGCAGCCCGTTCGACCCCGACCCTCGGGTCCAGGGCTTCGGCTCGGGGCTGGCAGGGGCGCCCAACGGGTCGCCCGCCAACGGCGACGAGGCGCAGCGGCGGGCCCGGCTGCTCGGCTACCAGGACCTGATCAAGGTCGGGCTGGCCGGCAACCTCCGCGACTACACCTTCACCGCCTCCAGCGGCAAGGAGGTCAAGGGCTCACAGGTCGACTACAACGGCTCCCCCGCCGGATACACCGCCGCACCGGGCGAGGTCGTCAGCTACGTCGACGCCCACGACAACGAGACGCTGTTCGACGCGCTGGCCTACAAGCTGCCGCAGGCCACCACCATGGCCGACCGGGTGCGCATGCAGTCGCTCTCGCTGGCCACGGCCGTGCTCGGGCAGGGCACCTCGTTCGTGCACGCCGGCAGCGAGCGGCTCCGCTCCAAGTCGCTGGACCGCAACTCCTACGACTCCGGCGACTGGTTCAACCGGCTGCTCTGGGACTGCTCGGCGGGCAACGGTTTCGGCGCCGGGCTCCCCCCGAAGGCCGACAACGAGGACAAGTGGCAGTACGCCAGGCCGCTGCTCGCCGACCCGGCGCTGAAGCCGGACTGCGCGGCGATCGGCGCGGCCCGCGCCCGCTACGGCGAGCTGCTGAAGATCCGCTCGTCCTCCCCTGCCTTCGGCCTCGCCGACCTGGCCGAGGTGCAGAAGCGCCTGACCTTCCCGACCAGCGGCACCTCGGAGACCCCGGGTGTCGTGACCATGCACCTGGACGCCTCGGGAATCGACCCCCGCTGGAAGTCGATCACCGTCGTCTTCAACGCGACCCCCGAGACGCAGCCGCAGACCGTCGCCGCGCTGAAGGGCACCCAGGTGACGCTCCACCCCGTCCAGACGACCGGCGACGACGCCGTCGTGAAGCAGTCGACGTTCGACCCCGCCACGGGCACGCTGACGGTCCCGGCACGCACGGTCGCCGTCTTCGTCCAGCCCTGACCCCACACACCCCGGAAAGACGGCCGGGCCAGGTGTTGCAGCACCCGGCCCGGCCAGGGAACCCGTCCATCGATCCTGGAGGCCCCCACTCATGAAACCCTACAGAGTCATCGTTGCCACGGCGTTAAGCGCGCTGGCGAGCGCCGCGGTCGTGGTGCCCATCGCGCTGAGCCCCCCCGCCCAGGCGGCACCGCCCACCCCCGGCCCGATCGTCAAGCTGTGGAACTGGAACTGGAACTCCGTCGCCAGGGAGTGCACCGACGTCCTCGGCCCGGCCGGATACTCCGCCGTGCAGGTCTCGCCGCCGAGTGACTCGATGTCCAAGGGCGGCTCGGTCTGGTGGGACATCTACCAGCCCGCCCGCTACACCCTCACCAGCAAGTTCGGTGACGAGAACGCGTTCAGGAACATGGTGAACGCCTGCCACGCGGCGGGCGTCAAGGTCCACGCCGACGCCGTCATCAACCACATGACCGGCCAGGGCAGCACCAGCTACGGCGGCTACGGCTTCGGCAAGTACGACTACCCGGGGCTCTACTCCTCCGCCGACTTCCACTCCCCCGTCTGCGGGATCAACAACTCCGACTACAACAATGACGGCTGGCGGGTGCAGAACTGCGAGCTGGTCGGCCTGTCCGACCTCAACACCGGCTCCGAGTACGTCCGCAACCAGATCGCCGGCTACCTCAACAAGCTGACCTCCCTGGGCGTGGACGGCTTCCGCATCGACGCCGCCAAGCACATCAACCCGGGCGACCTGGCCGCGATCAAGGGCAAGCTGACCGGCTCGCCCTACATCCACCAGGAGGTCATCCAGGGCGACAACGAGGCGATCACGCCGAGCCAGTACACCGGGATCGGCGACGTGCACGAGTTCGTGTACGGGCGCAAGCTCAAGGAGCAGTTCGCCGGGCAGATCAAGAACCTGCAGAGCTTCGGGCAGAGCTGGGGGCTGTCGGTGCCCAGCGACAAGGCCGTGGTCTTCATCGACAACCACGACACCGAGCGCAACGGCTCGACCATGAACTACAAGTACGGCGACGCCTACAAGCTGGCCAACGTCTTCATGCTCGCCTGGCCGTACGGGACACCGAGGGTCTACTCCGGGTTCACCTGGAGCAACGGCGAGGGCGGTCCGCCGTCCGCCAACGGCGGCTTCGTCACCGACGCCAACTGCGGCAACGGCCAGTGGACCTGCTTCCACCGCCAGATGAGCGGGATGGTCGGCTTCAACCGCGCCGTCGCCGGCACCTCGGTCGGCAACTGGTACGACAACGGCAACAACGTGATCGCCTTCAGCCGCGGTGACAAGGGCTGGGTCGCGATCAACAACGAGAGCGGCAGCGTCACCCGTACCTTCTCCACCGGCCTGCCCGCCGGAACCTACGCCAACGACGTGGGCGGCGGCACGGTGACCGTCGGCTCGAACGGCTCCGCCTCGGTGACCGTCCCCGGCAGGAGCGCGGTCGCCATAAGACCGTCGACCTGGGCACCGCCACCGGGCTCAAGGCCGCCTTCAACAACGGCTCCGGCACCTGGGACAACAACGGCGGCGCCGACTACACCATCGGCCGCGGGGTGAGCACGGTCAAGAACGGCGTGGTGACCGCCAACGCCACCTCCCCCTGCGGTTCCGACCCCAGCCCCACCCCGACGGTGAACCCCGGTAAGGTCGCCACCTCCTTCAACGCGAACGTGACGACCTCCTACGGCCAGAACGTCTTCGTGGTCGGCGACATCGCCGAGCTGGGCGGCTGGAACCCCGCCAACGCGGTGGCGCTCTCCTCGGCCGCCTACCCGGTCTGGAAGGTCACCGCCAACCTGCCGGCCAACACCGCGGTCTCCTACAAGTACATCAAGAAGAACCCCGACGGCTCGGTGACGTGGGAGAGCGACCCCAACCGATCCTTCACCACCCCGGCGAGCGGCGCCGCGACGCGCAACGACAGCTGGCGCTGACCTTCGGGCCGGGCCTCGGCCCGGCCCACCATCCGGGGCGCCCGGCGGCGCCCCGGACCGTCCCCTCACCGCCTCGCACAGAGGAACCCCCATGCGCTCATCTCCCAAACGCGCCCTCAGACAAGACCGTCGACCTGGGCACCGCCACCGGGCTCAAGGCCGCCTTCAACAACGGCTCCGGCACCTGGGACAACAACGGCGGCGCCGACTACACCATCGGCACCGGGACCGTGAAGGTCTCCGGCGGCCAGGTGACGTCGGGCAACCCGTGCCCGGGAGGCGAAGTACCGGACAACCAGGCCGTCGTCTACTTCCACAAGAAGACCAGGGGCTGGACGACCGCCAACATCCACTACCAGCCCACCGGCGGCGCCTGGACCACCGTCCCCGGCGTCGCCATGAACGAGACCGCCTGCACCGACTGGGCCAAGAAGACCGTCGCCCTCGGCACCGCCACCGGGCTCAAGGCCGCCTTCAACAACGGCTCCGGCACCTGGGACAACAACGGCGGCGCCGACTACACCATCGGCACCGGCGTCAGCACCGTCAAGAACGGCGTCGTGACCGGCAACGCCGCAGACCCGTGCGTCCCCGAGATTCCGGACACCGAGAAGCCCAGCACGCCGACCGGTGTGACAGCGGCCGCGACCGGTGTCTCGATCGCGCTGACCTGGAGCGCCGCCACCGACAACGTCAAGGTGACCGGTTACAAGGTCACCCGCACCGGCGGCACCGGGGGAACCAAGGTCGTCGACGTGACGGCCACCGCGCACTCCGACACCGGCCTGGCGGAGAACACCCTCTACCACTACACCGTCCAGGCCAGGGACGCCGCCGGCAACCTCTCCGATGCGAGCGTGGAGGCCACCGCCACCACCGGGAAGAAGCCCGAGGAGCCCAAGGGCGGCACCCCGCTCGGCGGCGACCCGCGCGAGGACTCCATCTACTTCGTGATGACCGCCCGGTTCGCCGACGGCGACACCTCCAACAACCGGGGGGGCAGCCAGCATGTGAAGTCGGGCAACGCCGCGAACAACGACCCGATGTTCCGCGGTGACTTCAAGGGCCTGGTCGACAAGCTCGACTACATCAAGGGCCTCGGCTTCTCCGCCCTGTGGATCACCCCGGTCGTGCTCAACCGCTCCGACTACGACTTCCACGGCTACCACGGCTGGGACTTCTACCGGGTCGACCCCCGCCTGGAGTCCGAGGGCACGTCGTACCAGGACCTGATCAACGCCGCCCACGCCAGGGGCATCAAGATCTACCAGGACGTCGTCTACAACCACAGCTCCCGCTGGGGCGCCAAGGGCCTGTTCACCCCCACCGTGTGGGGCGCGCGCGACGACCAGTGGAAGTGGCTCTACAGCGAGAAGGAGGCGGGCCGGGAGTACGACCCGATGCAGGAGCATCAGGGGAACGCCCCGGACCTGACGGCCGCGCAGAACGCGATGGCCAAGGGCAGGCCGTACAACGGCGACCAGTGGTCCACCACCGAGCCGGCGGGCAACACCTGCCGCAACTGGGGCACTCCCACCCAGTGGAGCAGCCCCGAGGGGTACCGCATCTACAACTGCCAGTGGCCGAACCCGACCTCCGGCATGTTCCCCGCAAATTACTATCACCAGTGCTGGATCGGTAACTGGGAGGGCGAGGACTCCCGTAGCTGCTGGCTGCACGACGACCTGGCCGACTTCAACACGGAGAGCAAGGTCGTCCAGGACTACCTGATCGACGCCTACAACAGGTACATCGACATGGGCGTGGACGGTTTCCGCGTCGACACCGCCGTGCACATCCCCAGGGTCACCTGGAACCGCCGGTTCCTGCCCGCGATCCGCGAGCACGCGACCGCGAGGTTCGGCGCGGAGAAGGCCAAGGACTTCTACGTCTTCGGCGAGGTCGCCGCGTTCGTGCACGACAAGTGGAACCGCGGCTCGGTGAACCACTCCGCCCAGTTCTTCACCTGGAAGGAACGTAAGGAGTACAGCGCCGACGACGTCCGGGCGGCGGTCGAGCAGTATGACTACGAGAACCTGATGGGTCCGGGCAACCAGCCCACCAGCACCAACGCCACGCTGAACGGCAACACCTACCACGCGCCCGACCACAGCGGGTTCTCCGGCATGAACGTCATCGACATGCGCATGCACATGAACTTCGGCGAGGCGTCCAACGCGTTCGGCAACGGCAAGGACTCCGACGACAGCTACAACGACGCCACCTACAACACCGTCTACGTCGACTCCCACGACTACGGCCCGAACAAGTCCTCGGTCCGCTACGCCGGCGGCACCGACGCCTGGGCGGAGAACATGAGCCTGATGTGGACCTTCCGCGGCATTCCGACGCTCTACTACGGCTCGGAGATCGAGTTCCAGGCGGGCAAGCCGATCGACTGCGGGCCGACCTGCCCGCTGGCCACCACGGGACGCGCCTATTTCGGTGACCACCTGGCGGGATCGGTCACCGCCTCGGGCTTCGGTACGGTCTCCAGCGCCTCGGGCGCGGTGGCGCAGACCCTTGACAAACCGCTGGTCAAGCACGTGCAGCGGCTCAACCAGATCCGCAGGGCCGTCCCGGCGCTGCAGAAGGGGCAGTACTCCACCGAGGGGGTCTCGGGCGGCATCGCCTACAAGCGTCGTTTCACACAGGGGTCCGTGGACAGCTTCGTGCTGGTCTCGGTCTCCGGGAACGCCACCTTCACCGGCATCCCCAACGGCACCTACGTCGATGCCGTCACCGGTGACAGCAGGACCGTCACCGGTGGAACGCTCACCATCTCGCTGAGCGGCAAGGGCAATATGAGGGCCTATGTGCTCGCGCTGCCCGGCAACCCCGCTCCCGGCAAGATCGGCGTCGCGGGACCGTACCTGAGGTAACCGCGCCCGACGGCACCGCCCGGACCGGCTCGGAGGCCGGATCCGGGCGGTGTCGTGCCTTCCGCCACGCGCGATGCCGCACTCCCCCGACGGCGGTCGGCTCCGGCTCCCCCGCCAGGGCGTCGCGGTGGGCGCGGGCCGTCAGGAGCCGATCAGCTTCGCGAAGCCCTCCGCGAGGTCAACCTCCGCGTATTGCGAGCCCGGCCCTCCAGGATCGAGAGGCTGACACTCCGGCGGCAAACGTAGCGAAGATTCTGTGAACAAGATTCCTTGCCAGATTGTTTACATTTTTCGTAACCTTCATGAACGGTTCAGCCCAGCCGTGGCGTTGCCCGACGAGAAGGGCACACGCCTATCCGAGGAGGCGGTTGTCCATGCGTGGATTCTTCGCTCGCGGCACGATGTCCCGATCAGGCGTCATAAGACGTACGCGCAATCGGTCCAGGTCGATGACCGGTGCCGTCATCGTCGCGATCCTGGTGGCGACCTTGGCACCGGCCGGGAGTCCGAGCGCCGCGGCCGATATCCGGCCCCGGCACCACCCGGTCACGGCGGAGGGCCTCGCGGACCTGCCCGCGCTGGACCCGGTGATGGACTGCGCCGACGTGACAGGCCTCGACCTGGACGGCGTCACCGACGCACCGGTCACGATCCGGTCCGCGACCGTCTCGACCACGGGTGCGCCGGCTCCGTACTGCGACGTTCGGGGGACCATCGCCCCGGCCGACACCATCGCCATGCGCCTACCCGTCAGCGGCTGGACGCAGCGCTACGTGCAGACCGGCTGCGGCGGTCTGTGCGGCAGCTCCAACATCAACTACACGCAGGCGTCGACCTGCCCGCCGATCGCGGACGGCACGATCGCCGCCGCGACGACCGACATGGGGCACCAAGGCCAGAACGACGGGTCCTGGGCCGCGCACAACCCGCAGGCGCAGATCGACTTCGCCTACCGCGGCGTGCACGTGACGTCCCAGGTGGCCCGGGCGATCATCACCAGGTTCTACGGCAGGCCCCCGGTCTACTCCTACTTCAACGGCTGCTCCGACGGTGGCCGGGAGGCGCTGATGGAAGCCCAGCGCTTCCCCGAGGACTTCGACGGCATCGCCGCCGGCGCGCCCGCGAACAACATGGTCGTCCAGAACACCTTCCACCACGCGTGGAACGTCCTGACCAACCTCGACAAGAACGGTGACTACGTCCTCCTCTCCGCCAAGCTCCCGCTGATCCACGGCGCCGTGCTGGCCGCCTGTGACGGGCTGGACGGCGTGCCGGACGGCGTGATCGACGACCCGCGGCGCTGCGACTTCGACCCGGCGACGCTGCGGTGCGCGTCAGGCCAGGCCCCCTCGACGTGCCTGTCCCCGGCCGAGGCCGGTGTCGTCCGCCGGCTGCACGATGGCGCGGTCGACGCGCGCGGTCAGCGGCTTGAGCCCGCGATCGCCCACGAGTGGGGCTCCGAGCCCGAATGGTTTCTGTTCGTGCCGACGGCACAGGGGCAGACGGTGGGCAGCGAGAACTTCGTACTGGGCTTCGCGCGGTACCTGGGCTACCCGAACGTGGTGAACCCCGGCTGGCGGCTCTCCGACCTGAAGTTCACCGTCGAGTCGTTCTGGAAGACGGTACAGTCCTCCAGCTACCTCTCCGCGATGGATCCGGACCTGGGCGGCTTCCAGCGTGACGGCGGCAAACTCCTGCTCTGGCACGGCTGGAACGACCAGCACATCTCGCCGGAGGGCACCCTGGCGTACTACGACGCCATGCGGAAGACCATGGGGCGCCAGGCCGTCGACACGTTCACCAGGCTCTACCTCTTCCCCGGCGTCGCGCACTGCGGCGGTGGCGAGGGGCCGAACAGCTTCGACATCCTCACCCCCGTGATGGCGTGGGTGGAGAGCGGCCGGGAGCCCGGAAAGATCATCGCGTCGAATGTCGCGAACGGCGCCGTCACGCGCACCCGGCCGGTCTACCCCTACCCCACGGTCGCGCGTTACGACGGTACGGGCAGCATCGACGACGCGGCGAACTTCGTCGCCCACACACCCCGCCAGGAGTCACGTTCCGACTACCACTGGCTCGGTGAGCGGTTGTACTCCCACGGCTACCAGACCCGGTGCACGGCGGTGGGCACGAAACTCGTCTGCCGGCCGTCCGAGACCTGGCTCACTCGCCGCGCCTGAGCCCGGCGTCTCCTACCCGCGCCATCACGAGCGCGCCCGGCCACCCGGCATCACGTACGGCCCGAGGGTGGCCGGGGCCCTCGCTCAGCGGCCCGGGGAGAGGCGGCTCTCAGAACCCGGCCGCGCTCGTGTCCTGACTCACCACGGCGAGTACGCCGTCTATCTCGGAGAGGGAGGTGGTCAGTTCCGTTATCTGGCCGGCACCGCGCACGGTGAGCCAGAGCGAGACGGTCGCCGGGGCGCGGTGCTCGCCGCGCTGGTCGACGGAGAGCTCGTCCACGCCGAATCCCCGGCGTGTGCATTCGGCCAGCACCAGCCGGAGCACGCCCCGCCCGTCGAGGTAGGTCAGATGGAGCCGCGAGGGTACGTACCTGGACCGGGGAAGCCGGTCGGCCAGTGGGGTGAGCACGAACACCGTCGCGAAGTGCCCCGCGGTCACGGCCACCGCCAGCAACCACAGTCCCGCTCCCGCCGCCATGCCCACCGCCGCGGTGAGCCAGATCGCCGCGGCGGTGGTGAGACCGCGGACCGCGTCGCCGCGGACGAATATCAGGCCGGCGCCGATGAAGCCGATGCCGGAGACGATCTGGGCGGCCACCCGGGACGGATCGAGGGAGACGTGCTCTCCCAGTACATCGGCGAAACCGTATTTCGACACCAGCATGATCAGGGCGGCGGCGAAGCCGACCAGGGTGTGGGTGCGCAGCCCCGCGCTCTTCTGGCGGATCTCCCGCTCCAGGCCGATCGCGGCCGAGAGCACGAATGCCAGGGCCAGCTCGCCGAGCTGCGTCCAGCCCTGTCCTGCCAGGTCACCGAGAGGTGCCAGCGCCACCACCTCCAGGTTGGGCCGGCGGGTCCCCTCCCGGCCGCTGTCCGCCGGGAAGGGCCGGGCCGCCGCTCGGCGTCTCCTTCCTCGCTACGCCACCTCCGCGGCCTCCCCGGCCTCCCGGAGGAAGGGCGAGAACCGCTGTTCGGTCAGATAGTGACCGATCCCGATGACGAGCACGAGGGGCCATTCGACGACTCCGAACGCGCCCAGCGCGCCCAGCACACCGTAGAAGACCAGTCGATCCACCGGTGGCACGGTCAGCGTGCCGATCACCGGCAGGCTGACGTGCGGCCGCTCCGACCCGCCCATCTGGTCGCCCGCTCTGCCATCCAGTGCGGTGGCGGTTCCCTTGACCATGACAGCCTCCGTGAATCACGACGTACTGTCGCAAATCCCCGGCCGTACGTGGCCTGTAACGCCGTTTGATGAGAACTTTGCCCGCCCCGGCTCCTCAGTTCCGGGCCAGGCGCCAGATGTGGAAGGCCGGGCCGTCGGCGGGCAGCGCGACGGTGCCGTCGGGCTCGGGGGACAGTTCCGCGTCGCCGTACACGGGCAGGCACCGGGCGCCGAGCGGGAGCCGCACCGGCCGGTGGGCGGCGCGGGCGGCCAGGATCAGCAGGCGTTCGCCCGCGCGCTCCCGGAGGTAGACCACGGCGTCCTCGGAGACGTGCAGCCAGCGCAGGCCCCCGTGGCGCAGGGCGGCCTCGCCCCGGCGCAACGCGATCAGGTCGCGGTAGACACCGAAGGTGCCCTGGTCCCACCTCTCCGGCCGGTCCCAGGGCATGGTCCGGCGGGAGTCCTCCCCCCACGCGCCCTCCAGGCCGATCTCGTCGCCCGCGAACACCATGGGCGTGCCGGGCAAGGTGAGCATCAGCCCGGCGGCGACCTCCACCAGGGCGGGATCCCCTCCGCATATCGTGCGGATCCTGGCGGTGTCGTGGGAGCCGAGGATCGACCAGGAGTGGACCAGCGAGCGCCACGACATGTGGCCGGAGAAGGCACGGATCGTCGCCACCGCGTCGCCACCGCCGATCCTGGGCACCTCCGCCGGAACCCCGAGGAACGGCAGGTGGACCTCTGGGCCTCGCAGCCAGCTCCACACCGGGCGGGTGAAGCCGGCGTAGTTCATCGTCCCCTGCCAGCCGCCGACGTCGAGATCGCCGGTGGCGTCGTGCGCGTGCTCGGCGACGAGCAGCCTGTCCGGGCACTCGTCGTTCATCGCCCGCCGGATGCGCCGGGCCACCTCGTGCGCGTGGTCCGCCTGGCGGAGCCTGCCGGTCATGTTGGCCACGTCGATGCGCCAGCCGTCCAGGCCGAACCGGAGCCAGCCGCGGACGACCTCCTCCATCGCCCTCGCCAGCCGCTCGCTCGACCAGTCGAGCTTGGGCAG
The DNA here is from genome assembly GCF_000721075.1 of Streptosporangium amethystogenes. Lineage (GTDB taxonomy): Bacteria > Actinomycetota > Actinomycetes > Streptosporangiales > Streptosporangiaceae > Streptosporangium > Streptosporangium amethystogenes. The sequence continues at coordinate 538,754 of NZ_JOEQ01000005.1, read as the reverse complement.
GGAGGGAACGCCCATCCATGCCTCGTAGCCCAGGTCGTCGTCGGTGAAGAAGAACATCTCCCGCTCGGCGGCGCCCTTGTCCCGCAGCGCCGCCTGAAACCAGGCATGGGTGTCGCCGCAGTGGTTCGTGGTGAGGTCGCCCAGGATGCGCATGCCCCTGCGATGCACCTCGTCGATCAGCGCGCGATAGGCCGCGTCGCCTCCGAGCAGCGGATCGACCTCGGCGAAGGAGGAGGCGTTGTAGCGGTGGTTGGAGGCCGCGGGGAAGACCGGCGTCAGGTAGAGGGTGTCCGCGCCGAGGGCGGTGATGTGGTCCAGCCTGGAGCGGACACCGTCCAGGTCGCCGCCGAAAATCTGCCGCGAGGTGTCGGGCCCGCTCCCCGCGACGGGGTCGTCCCAGCCGCGGGGGATCGCCCACGGCGGCAGGTCGCGTGCCGTGCCCGAGGAGGCGAACCGGTCGGGGAAGATCTGGTAGATCACACCGCCGGCCGCCCACTCGGGTGGGGCGGTGTGGGTGACCAGCCTGAAGTCGGTGGTGTCCGGAACGTCGTGGGTGGCCAGGCCGGAGGCGGTCAGCCAGCGGTAGCCGTCCGGACCGCCGATGAGGAAGCGGTAGCCGGTCACCTGGTTGCGGGCCACGATGTCGGCCCGCCACCAGGTCTCCCGCTCGGTCTCGCGGTCTATCACCGCCTCGGCGAAGTGCGGTTCGCCGTCCGGCGTGGTCCGCACGTGCACGCCGGAGCGGTGGCCTCGCGGGGTGCGGACGAAGACGGTGACCGTCTCTCCCGGCTCCGGTGCCTCCGTGCTGACGTGGTCTGGCGAGCCGTCGTGATGGAATCCCCGGTCAATCATGATCAACCTTTCACCGCGCCCGCGGTGAGCCCGTGGACGATGTATCTCTGCAGGAACTGGAAGACGACGACGGTCGGGATCGCGGTGAGCAGCGTGCCCACCGCGAACATGCCGAAGTTGGCGTTGCGCTGGTCGGCCAGCAGGCTGAACAGCCCGACCGCGAGGGTGCGGGCGTCGTCGCCGGTGAGGAAGACGCTGGCGATGAGGAACTCGTTGATCGTCCCGATGAAGACGAGCAGCGCGCTGATCGACAGGATGGGTGCCGAGAGCGGCAGGATCACCTTGCGGAACGCCTGGGTGGGCGTGCAGCCGTCGATCAGCATGGCCTCGTCGAGTTCCCGGGGGATCGTGTCGAAGAAACCCTTGATCAGCCAGGTGTTCACGCCGACCTGGCCGCCGATGTAGAGCAGGACCACACCCCAGATGCTGTTGAGCCCGAAGACGGGCCAGTTGTCACTGATCACGCTGAAGATGACGTACAGCGGGACGATGGCCAGGAACTGCGGGAACGCCTGGATCACCAGCAGCGCCACCAGGCCGGTACGGCGACCGGCGAAGCGGAAGCGGCTGAAGGCGTAGGCGGAGACCGCCGACACCGTCACCGACAGGACGGCGGTGAGCCCGGCGATCAGAACGGAGTTGAGGTACCAGGTCGGGAAGGCCGTGGTCTCGAAGAGGTCCGTGACATTGGCGAGGCCGGCACCGCTCGGGAACAGGGTCGCCGAGCTGAGCGTGCCGAGCGGGTTGAGCGCCGAGGAGATCACGAACAGGATCGGGAAGAGGGCGAAGGCGGTGACGGTGATCGCCACCAGGTGCCGGAGGACCAGTCCGCTCCTCATCGGTCCACCTCCTGGAAGGCCCGGGTACGCCGGAAGCTGATGATCGAGAGCACCGCCACGATCAGGTAGACGTAGACGGACATCGCGGAGGCCAGGCCGTACTGCGCGCCCTGCTGCCCGAAGGCGAGCCGGAAGGTGTAGGTGATCAGCAGGTCGGTCGCCCCCATCGTCGGGTTGTCGGCGGGGAACGGGCCTCCGGCGGTGACCAGGAAGATGCCGTTGAAGTTGTTGAAGTTGAACGCGAACGACGAGACCAGCAGCGGGGCCAGCGCGAGCATCAGCAGCGGCAGCGTGACCTTCACGAACCGTTGCCAGGCGGTCGCGCCGTCCACCTGGGCCGCCTCCAGATACTCCGACGGGATCGTCTGCAGCGCCCCGGTGGCGATCAGGAACATGTAGGGGAAACCCAGCCAGAGCTGGACCAGCAGCACCGACAGGCGGGCGGTGAGCGGGGCGCCGAGCCAGTCGACGTCGAGCCCGAGCATCTTGTTGATCAGTCCGAAGTCGGTGTTGAACATGTCCCGCCAGACCAGCAGCATCGCGAAGGCCGGCATGGCGTACGGCAGCACGATCAGGGTCCGGTAGGCCCGTACGGCACGCATCCGGGGATGGTGCAGCACCAGCGCGACCGCCACCCCGAGCGCGGCGGTCAGCACCACGACGGACGTGGCGTAGACCAGGTTCCAGCCGAAGACGCCGAGGAAGTGCGCGTTGATCTTCGGGTTGGTGAGCGCGGTGGTGAGGTTGGCCAGGCCGACGTCGACCTGCCAGCCCTGCGCCAGCGCCTGCCCGTCGTCGGAGACGAACCTGCCCTGTTCCTCATCGGCCCGCCAGATCCTGTCCTGGCCGGTGACGCAGTCGCAGACCGCGTCGTAGGCGAGCGTCGCCGTACCCCGGTAGGCCCTCGACAGGCCCTGGCTGCGGATCGCCCCGCCCTCGACGGGCACGACCAGCTCGGTGATCTCCGAGCCCCTGGCGGAGGCCTGCCCTGCGGTCAGCACCGTGTAGCCGTCGGCCGCGGTGATCCGACCGCCGGCGCCGAGGGTGGCCCCCTCCAGGGGGCGCAGCCCCTCGGCGGTGCCGGTGTAGGCGCGTCCTCCCTCCGCCAGCAGGAAGACCAGGTCTCCGTCCTTCTCGGCCACGGTGAGCCGGAACTCGGCGGAACCGGGCCGGCGCTTGACGGAGGAGGTCTCGATCGCGGTGATCGCGTCCTGCTTGCTCCCCAGGTGACCGTCGCCGATGTTGGTCAGCGCCAGCGACATCGTGTGGACCACCGGGAACACCTGGAAGGCGAGGACCAGGAGCGTGGTGGGCAGCAGGTACTTGGCGGGCAGCCGCCGCGGCGTCAGGTAGACGAGGAGACCGGCGGCGGTGACGACCACGACGATCCCCACCCCGATCCAGTTCTCCGCCGCCACCAGCGGCGCGACCGCCCAGAGCGCGACGGCGACGATGAGCCCGAGCACCAGGACCCGCAGCGCGATCCCACCCGCGCTTCCCGGCCATGCCCCGGTCGCCACGGCCCGCCCGCGTCCGCGGCGGGGCCGGTCGGGCGGAGGCGGCGCCTGGTGTGACCGGGCCTCCTGGCCTTTCGGAGCCGCGCGCCCGATGTCGAGAAGGACATCCCCCTCGCGGGGAGGACGACGCCCCTCCCCGCTCCGGAATCGTCTCGTCTTCACTGTTCGAGCTGCTCGGCGATGGCCTTGGCGGCCGCCTCGACCGCCGGAGGTACCGGCTCACCCTTCACCGCGGCGTGGATGAGCGTGTTGAACGGCCCCCAGATGGCCACCATCTGCGGGATCGCGGGCAGCGGCGTGCCGTTCTCCGCGGCGGCCTGGAACTTGGCGACATCGGGGTCCTTGCCCGCCGCGTACGTCAGGGCCTCGTTCAGGGCGGGCATCCGCGGCTCGGCGTCGAACAGCGCCCGCGCCACCTCGGCCGAGGCCAGGGTGCCGGTGACGAACTCCTGGGCGAGCGCCTTGTTCTTTCCCTTGCTCGCCACGAAGAAGGACTGCACGCCCACGAACGGCCGGGCGGGCTCGGCCCCCTTGAAACCGGGCACCGGGGTGATGTCGTACTTCACGCCCGCCTTGCGGGCGTCGGCCAGCCGCCACGGCCCGGCGACCATGAACGCGGTCCTCCCCTCGTTGAAGGCGGCCGCCGAGTTGTCGGAGGTGAAGGAGCGCTTGAGCGCGCCGTCCCCCTTCTCACCGAGCCTGGCGATCCTCTCGAACGCCGCCACCGACTCCTTCTCGCCCACTCCCAGCTCGGACGGATCGGGGTCGCCACCCGCAGTGGTGCCGAACAGGTGGGCGCCCGCCGAGGTGTAGAGCGGGTACAGGTGGTAGGTGTCGCCGGACTGGCCGTCCTGCTGGCTGACCGGATAGCCGACGATCTCCTTGACCTTCCCCGCGGCCTTGAGCCTCTTGCCCGTCTCGACCAGTTCGTCGAAGCTTCCGGGGGCCTCCGGCGCCAGCTCGGTGTTGCGGAACAGCGCCAGGTTCTCCACCGCGTACGGCACGCCGTACACCTGGCCGTCGTAGGTGACGGCCTTGCGAGCCACGTCCACGTACCCGGCGAGCTGGTCCTCCGTCATCTGGATCGGGTCGATGAGGCCGTTCTGCACCAGGTTGCCGATCCAGTCGTGCGCGCCGACGACCACGTCGGGGCCCTTTCCCGCCTGGGAGGCGGTGGTGAAGGTCTGCTGCTGGTTCTGGGCCACGACGACGACCTCGGCCTTGATCCCGTTCTCCTTGGCGAAGGCCTCGGCGAAGGGCTTGAGGGTGTCCGAACGCATCTGGTCGGCCCAGATGAGCAGGGTGGTGTCGCCGGCGGCGGCCGGGGCCGAGGAGGGCTGCCCCTGCGCCTGGGTGTTTCCGCCGCAGGCGGTCAGCACAAGGCCGAGCGCGAGGGCTCCGGCGAGGGTCTTCATAGGTCTGGGCACGCTTGAGCTCCAGGTGGGAGGGGGTTTTCAGGGGGTGCACCGTGATGTGCGCCGAAGTTAACAGAGGGTTCATCCAGCTTGGAATGCGTTGCAGGAAATTGCGGCAATATTTCAGAATCTCTTGCAGAGTTTCAGAAAGCTGATCCACAATCACTGACCATGGCGGCACGACTCGACGAGATCGCCCGGCAGGCCGGGGTCAGCAAAGCGACGGTCTCCCGGGTGCTCAACGAGCGCCCCGGAGTGAGTCCGAGGGCCAGGAGCGCGGTGCTCACCGCCATGGACGTGCTCGGTTACGAGCGTCCGAACGGGTTACGCCCGCGAAGCTCAGGGCTGGTCGGGCTGATCACCGCCGAGTTGCAGAATCCGGTTTTCCCGTTCTTCGCCCAGGTGATCGAGACGGGGCTGGCGCGCCACGGATACACCGCGGTTCTGTGTACGCAGACCCCCGAAGGGGCAGGTGAGGACGAATACGTCGGGATGTTGCTGGACCGTGGCGTCTCCGGCATTCTCTTCGTCTCCGGGCTGCACGCCGACACGACCATCGACCACTCCCGTTACCGCGGCCTCAGACGGCAGCGGCTGCCCATCGTGTTCGTCAACGGCGACATCCCGGGCCTCGGCGTTCCCTGCGTCTCCTGTGACGACGTCACCGCGGGCCGTATCGCCGCGCGCCACCTCGTCGAACTGGGCCACCGCCGTATCGGGTTCCTCAGCGGCCCGTTGCGCTACTCCACGGTCCAGCGGCGGCTCGCCGGATTCCGTGCCTCGCTGCGGGAACTGGGCCTGGGGCACGACACCGACGACCTGGTCGAACTGTCGCCCTTTGACGTCGAGGGCGGCCAGAGCGCCGCGTCCCTGCTGGTGCAGCGGGGCGCCACCGCTCTGGTCTGCGGCAGCGACCTGATGGCGCTGGGCGCGGTGCGCGCGGTACGGCGGCACGGCCTGCGGGTCCCCGAGGACGTCTCGGTCGTGGGCGCCGACGACTCCCCGCTGATGTCCTTCACCGACCCGCCGCTCACCACGGTCCGCCAGCCCGTCCAGGCCATGGGGGTCGCGGCCGTACGCGCCCTGCTCGACGAGATCAAGGGGCGCCCCGCCAGGGCCGCCGAGTATCTCTTCCAGCCCGAACTCGTGGTCCGCGCGTCCACTCGGGCCCGATGGGCCTCCCACGACCGGAACGCTCCGCCGGAGCCGGTTCTCTGAGCCGCTGCCGGGCAATCCGGTGGATCATGACGTACCCGCCACCGGTACCCGTCTCAAAAGTGACCTGTGACACCGTTCGTGGGGAAGTTTGTCCGTCCCACCCGGCAGGAAGGATCGAGGGGATCAGCGGTGTCCGGACCGGAAGGATCTGTACCTCAATGGTGACCGCGTCTTCTTCCACCCGCGCTCGAACGAGTTCGGCATCGTCACCAAGAACGGCACGATCCGCACCTACTTCATCCCTGCCCCGGCTAAGCACGGCTATCGAACGAACTTGGAGTACTTCCGTGCCCAGACCAGATGACCGGTGCCGCGTCTGCGGCCTCCCCCAGGACGATCCGCCCTGGGGGGGCGGACGCCCTCGTTCGAGATCTGCCCCTGCTGCGGGGTGGAGTTCGGTTACGAGGACGCCACGCCCCAGGCCGTCTCCGCCCACCGGCGGGACTGGCTGGCCGCCGGCGCGACCTGGTCCGCCCCCTCCCGGGAACCACCTGGCTGGGATCTTGAGCGCCAGCTCCGCGACGCGGGGCTGCTCGAAGCCTGACTGACGCGGGCCTCTCCGGTACCGGGGAGGCCCGCCGGCTTCCCGAGATCGCGAAGATCACATACGGCCGGGTCGCCATGGCCCGTCCCTCTCTCAACGGCCGCGGATAGGGGGACTTTTCAGCACCCCGCCTCCGCGAATCCAGACATACTGTGGCCGGCCTCCGGTGCCAAACACCCTTTGGCGAGAACTTTTCCCCTCCTGCCGGCCTCCCCCGCGCCCGGTGGGCTTCACGTGATCGGCGGGAAGCGGGAGTATTGGCGGCGTGAACCGCACAGCTGTACGTCTGGGAGTGTTCCTGCTGGCCGCCGTGGCGGTCGTGGCGGTGCTGATGGCACTGCTGCCACCGTCCTCGCCCGGCGGTCGTGACGGTGGGGCCTCGCGGATCCCCGCCGTCGCGGTGAAGAAGCTGGGCGGTCGCGACCACGAGCTCACCGTGACCTCCACCGCGCTCGGCCGCGAGGGCATGGCCCGGGTCCTGCTACCCGAGGGCTGGACGCCGGACTCGGGTCCGTGGCCGGTGCTGTACCTGCTGAACGGCTGCTGCCAGTCCGACTACGACACCTGGGTCACCAAGGGGGAGGCCGCGAGCCTCACCTCCGGCTACCGGGCGATCGTGGTCATCCCCGAGGGCGGCGCCGTCGGCTTCTACTCCGACTGGCGCGACGGCCCCGGCTGGGAGACCTTCCACCTCACCGAGATACGGCGGATCCTGGAGCGCGACTACGGCGCCGGGGACCGGCGGGCGGTGGCGGGACTGTCCATGGGCGGGTTCGGGGCCATGTCGTACGCGGCCCGCCATCCCGGCATGTTCCAGGCCGCCGCCTCCTTCTCCGGGGTGCTGCACACCCGCGACGGCAACGGCGGCGTCGACTGGCTGCTCAACCGGAACGGCGAGGACTCCACGAAGCTCTGGGGGCCCCCGGGAGACCCCGAGTGGGCCGCCCACAACCCGGCCGATCTCACCGGCGCGCTGCGCGGGGTACGGCTCTTCGTCTCCAGCGGCGACGGCTCCCCCGGCCCGCTGGACGACGCCTCCGAGCCGCAGGACAAGGGCGAGGCCGCCCTGCTCGGCCAGGCCGTGACCTTCGCCGAGCGGGCCAGGGCCAACGGCGTCGACGTGACCGTCGACTTCTACGGTCCCGGCACCCACAGCTGGCCCTACTGGCGCCGCGGCCTCGAACGCGCGCTCCCCATGCTCATGGACTCCATCGGCGCCGCTCCCTGACGACCTGGGACACCTTCTCGGGGGGTGTACCCATCCGGGCATCGGGGCGCCGAAAGTTAAGGCTGATGACTCTGGGCGTTCAGCTCAGGCACCCCTGGCCGGCCACCCCCGTGACTAGCGTTCGTCAAACGCCCCAGTTCAGGGGCCTTTGCCGCATGTCACGAGGAGCCACCTTGCGAGTCCTGGCCGTTGTCCCCGCCCGCGGAGGTTCGGTGGGCGTTCCCCTGAAGAACCTGGCCCCGGTGGGCGGCAGTCCCCTGGTCGCCCGCGCGGTACGGGCCTGTGTGCGGGCCAAGCTGGTCGACGAGGTCGTGGTCAGCACCGACCACGCCGGGATCGCCGAGGTGGCCCGCGCCGCGGGCGCGACCGTGGTCGACCGGCCGGAAGAGCTGAGCGGTGGGACCTCCTCCAGCGAGTCCGCGGTGCTCCACGCGCTCGACCACACCCCCGATGTCCCCGACGTGGTCATCCTGGTGCAGTGCACCAGCGCGTTCATCGACCCCGCCGATCTGGACGGCGCCATTGCCAAGGTCCTGGACGGCAGCGCCGACGTGGTGTTCTCCGGGCTGGAGACGCACGAGTTCCTGTGGAGCGTGAACGGCGCGGGCGTCAACCACGACCCCTCCCACCGGCCGCGCCGCCAGGACCGCGAACCGCAGTTCCGCGAGACCGGCGCCTTCTACGTGATGCGCGCCGAGGGTCTGCGCGAGCACGGCCACCGTTTCTTCGGCGCCGTCGCCGTGCAGCGGGTCTCCCCTCAGCACGCCGTCGAGGTGGACACCCCCGAGGACCTGGAGATCGTACGGGCGCTGGCACCGTTCGTGGACCGGCCAGAACCGATCGACGTGGACGCGGTGATCACCGACTTCGACGGCGTGCACACCGACGACCGGGCCTACGTCGACCAGGACGGCCGCGAGATGGTCGCGGTCAGCCGCTCCGACGGCATGGGCATCTCACTGCTGCGCCGCTCCGGCGTCAAATTGATGATCATGTCCACCGAGCACAACCCGGTGGTCGCGGCCCGCGCCCGCAAGCTCGGCGTGCCCGTCCTGCAGGGCCTGACCGACAAGCGGACCGTGCTGCGCGACTGGCTGGCCATCGAGGGAATCGACCCGGCCCGTGTCGCCTACGTCGGCAACGACGTCAACGACCTGGGCCCGATGAGCGACGTCGGCTGGCCCGTCACCGTTCCCGACGCCCACCCGAAGGTCCGCGCAGCCGCCAGGACCGTACTGACCAGGCCCGGCGGGGCCGGGGCCGTACGGGAGCTGTGCGACCGGGTCCTCGCGGCCCGCCCGGCGGACGAGAAGGTCACCGGAGGGACCCCGCCCCGCGCCGAGCTGAGACTCGCCCCGGTCGCCAGGCCCGTCCAGATCGGCGACGCGCTGATCGGCGCCGGACAGCCGGTCTACGTGATCGGTGAGATCGGCATCAACCACAACGGCGACCTGGACATCGCGCGCCGGCTCGTCGACGTGGCGGCCGAGGCGGGCTGTCAGGCCGTCAAGTTCCAGAAGCGCACGCCGGAGATCTGCGTGCCGTTGGAGCAGCGCGACCAGATCCGCCAGACGCCGTGGGGTGAGATGACCTACATGGAGTACAAGCTCAGGACCGAGTTCGGCCTGGACGAGTACTCCCAGATCGCCGAGCACTGCCGGAAGCGGGGCCTGCACTGGTTCGCCTCGCCGTGGGACGTGCCGTCCGTCGACTTCCTGGAGTCCATGGACGTGGTCACCCACAAGGTCGCCTCGGCGAGCGTGACCGACCTGGAGCTGCTCCGCGCGCTCGCCGCGACCGGCAAGCCGATCATCCTGTCCACCGGCATGTCCACGCTGGAGGAGATCGACCGGGCGGTGGAGCTGCTCGGCACCTCCAAGCTGGTGCTGATGCACGCCACCTCCACCTATCCCCTCCCCCCGGAGGAGGCCAACCTCCGCACGATCACCACACTCCAGGAGCGGTACGGCGTGCCGGTCGGCTACTCGGGCCACGAGCGCGGCCTGCAGATCTCACTCGCCGCGGTGACCCTGGGCGCGGTGACCGTGGAGCGGCACATCACGCTCGACCGCACCATGTGGGGCTCCGACCACGCCGCCTCGCTGGAGCCCTCCGGGCTTGAGCACCTGGTCCGCGACATCCGCATCATCGAGACCGCCCTGGGCGACGGCGTCAAGCGGGTCTTCCCGGGCGAGCAGGCGCCCAAGTCCCGCCTGCGGCGCGTTGGTGTGTAAATGGCGACGCTGTGTTGACTGCGACGCTAACGCGTCGCGGTTCGGATGCTCTTACCCGGTGACTTCCCTCGTCGTTCAGGGTCGCTCGTTCCTCGCAACCCTTCTCTCCTCGGTCCAGTCACCGGCGCATCCTCACGGCTCGTCCCCCAGAGGACAAGGCGGGGGGTGGCATGGGCCTCTTGGTTCGTTCATCTGAGTTGGGGAGGGGAGGGCGAAGTTGATCAAGTTGTCGGTGGTGGTGCCGGTGCGGGACGTGGAGGGCTACGTCGGGGACGCCTTGGCGTCGCTGGCCAGGAACGCGCGGCGGGACTTCGAGTTCATCGTGGTGGACGACGGGTCGGTGGACGCGACCGGGCAGATCGTCGAGGACTTCCGCCGTGATCTGCCCGGTCTGCTGGTGGTCCGCAACGACGCACCGGTCGGACTGGCCGACGCGCGCAACCTCGGGGTCTCCCTCGCCTCCGGCCGCTACCTGACGTTCATGGACGGCGACGACTGGCTCGCACCCGGATATCTCGGGGATCTGGTCGGCGCGATCGAGCGGCTGGACTGCGACTTCGTCCGGGTCGACCACGTACAGGTGGAGGGCCGCAGGCGGACGATCCACCGGGCCCCGCTCGCCACCCGCGAGGTGGTACTGAAGCCGCGCGACCACATCCTGCCCGATCACGCCAGGACCATGGTGGACTACCCGTACGCCTGGGCGGGGATCTACCGCCGGGACCTCGGCGACCTGCTGACCTTCCCGGGGCACCTGCACACCGCCGAGGACAGGCCGTGGATCTGGCGGCTGCACCGCGACGCGGGTTCGTTCGCGGTGGTGTCACTGGCCGGGCTGTTCTACCGGCGGATGGTGGCGGGCTCGCTGACGCAGACCGGCGACGCCAGGCAACTGCACTTCTTCGACGCCTTCGACCTGGTCTTCGCGGACCTGGAGGAGGAGTTCATGCCCAAGGCGGTGCGCACCTTCCGCGCGTTGCTGGTCCATCACCTGGAGCTGGGCGAACGCCTCTCCCCCAAGCTTCGGGCCCGCTTCGAGGAGCGCGGTGCCACGGCGCTGAGGCGCCTCCCCGCCGACCTGCTCGCCGGGACCGCCCTGGACCCCGAACGCGATCAGATCCTGTTCGATCTCCTGGAGCGCCGATGACGCAGCTGTTCTACGCCTCGACCCTGTTCGGCGCGATGACGCTGGCGGCGGCGATCGACGACGGCCGTTTCGGTCCCCGCCGGGGGCGCCGGATCCTGCTGGTCTCCAACAACGCGGCCGTCCCGGAGATCACCCCGGCTCTGGACGAGACCCCCGGCTTCGCCGCGCTGCGCCCGCGCTTCGACGAGATCCACTCGTGGAACGAGATCGTGGCCCCGCTGCATCCATCGGACTGGAAGGCACGCGTCGTCGAGGTGCCGATGCTGGGCCGCCTGCTCGGCTCGCACCTGTCCCTGGGAGCCGGGCCCGCCGAGCTGGTTCTGGAATCCGTCGCGGTCCCCCCTGCCAGGACGCTGGCCGGACTGGTCAGGGACTGCCCGATCTCGGTCTACTCCGACGGCCTGATGGGCTACGGCCCGACCCGCGACCCGCTGCCGCAGGAGATCCACGGGCGGATCACCCGCCTGCTCCACCTCGACCTGGTGCCCGGTCTTCGGCCGCTGCTGCTCTCCGAGTACGGGGTACCCGCCGAACCCCTCCCCGACCGGGCCTTCCTCGACGTGGTCGGCCATCGTGCCGATGACCCGCCCCCGGGCCAGGCGATGATCCTCGGCCAGTACCTGTCCGCCCTCGGCATCGTCACCTCCGGGGAGGAGGCGGAGCTCCACGCCGACATGTTGCGCGGCCTCGTCGCCCGGGGGTTTTCGCGTGTGCTGTTCAAACCGCATCCGGCCGCCGGGCGGCAGCACGCCCAGCGGCTGCGCGAGACGGCCGCCGAACTGGGCGTCGAGCTGGACGTGGCGGCGGAGAGAGTCCCGGCGGAGTCGTGCTTCGCCACCCTCGGGCCCGAGCTCGTGGTCGGCTGCTTCTCCACCGCTCTGATCACCGCCGGGCGGTACTTCGGGCTCCCGGTGGCGACGGTGGGCGGCGAGCTGATCCTGGAGCGGCTCGCCCCGTACGAGAACAGCAACCGGATCCCGGCGACCATCACCGACGCCCTGCTGCCCCGCCTGTCGGCGGACGGTTCGCTGTGGGAACCCCCGCCGGTGGACATCTCCGCCCTGGTGGGCGCGGTCGGCTACTGCATGCGGAGCGAGGCGTATCCGCGGCTGCGCGAGCAGGCCGCGGCCTATCTCCAGACCTGCGGCCCCGACCGCTACTTCAAGCACCGGCGGCTCGCCGCCCTGGAGCTGATCACCGCCCCGGCCTCCGCCCCGGCCCCCCGGGAGCGGAGCCCCCTCGGCAGGCTCCGCAGCCGCCTGTCGAGAACGTCCTCCTGATCCGGAGGCGCCGCGGCGGGGCACCTCCGGTTCACCGGTCCAGATCAGCCACGGCTCGCCCCCGCCTCCCCGACACCCCACTCGCCGTCGAGTTCGCCGCCGAGCTCACCGTCGATCTCCTCGTCGGTCATCGCCTCGATCTCCAGGTAGATCTCGGCGACCTGAGCGACGCGGTCGTCATGGACCTGGGCGGCCAGGACGCTGGGACATCTGAAAGCCTCCGGGCAGCCACAAGGCAGACTGTTATTTGGGTAGGCTAACCTAAGTAAAGTTTGGTTAGCCTGACCTGACTTAATCTCGCAGACCCGTGCCGCACAATCGGGCGGCGCGAATTCCCGCCGGAAACCCTGACTCCGCCGGCGCAGCGAGGTCGACGAACTGCCGGTTCGCGGGCCGCACACACCGCGCGGCCACCACCGGGCCGCGTCCTGCTGTGAGGAACGGGCCTACGCTTCGGAAGACCCGACGCCGCCAAGCGCTTCCGCGGTGGCCGCACCCCCACGATCATCGCCGCGGCCACACCGCGAGCCTGACCTCTCCGGGCGGTACGGCTAGCCCAGGGCCCTGAGATAGCGGCGCATCCGGCGCTTGGCGCGGTAGCCGGCGCGCAGCACGTTCGGCGGGATCTCCACGCGCATCCGGGCGCGACGGCGGGCGGCGGCGTACTCTGGGCCGTCGAGCAGGGACCTGGCAGGGACCAGGCGCCCCGAGCGTGCCTGCCCGACCAAGGAGACCATTCGCGAGACCCAGTCGCTCTCGTCACCGGGATGGAAGTAGTTGTCCCTGCACCAGGCGTCGTCCGGGTTCAGGAAGCGCCCCGCGGAAAGATCGTCGAGGGTGCCGAGCAGGCCGCTGTCCTCGAAGACCAGGTTGATCATCTCGGCGCCCACCCCGAAGTCCGACAGCACCAGCAGGGGCACCTGCTGGGCGATCGCCTCCAACGCGGCGGTCGAGCTGACGGTGACGAACCCGGCCGCGTGGGCCAGGTGCTCGTGCATGGGCCCCACCGCGAAACGCACGGCCCCGGCGCGTACCCTGCCCTCCGCCACGAGCGACTGCCACAGGCGCTGGTAGTGGTGGCGCTCATTGTGGGTCTGCCGCTCGCCGTCCAGGGCACGGAGCTTGACGACGACGTCCAGATCCGGCCGCCGCCCGGCCAGCTCGGCCAGGGCGAGCAGGACGCTCTCGCGCTCCTGTCTCCGCCTGGGCACCTTGGCCTGGGTGGCGAACACCACCCGGTCCCGCGGCCCGATACGGGCGACCTCCTCCTGACCTCGCAGAAACGGCAGCCGGGCCAGCCCCACCTGGCCGCCCCCGCCCAGTTCGCGGCCCATCTCCGAGAACTCCTCGACCTCCCGCCCGCTGTGCAGCACGAACAGCTCGCATCCGCTGCGGAACAGCCAGGCCTTCTCGGTGGCGGGGACGGAGATGCCCGGCAGGCCCGAGACGAACACCGGCCGTGGCCGCAACCCGGCCAGCACCTCGCCGACCAGCACGTCCACCACGGGCCCCGTGCAGGCGGCCAGTACCACGTCGGGCCCGAGCCGCTCGGCGGCCCGGCGCAGCGCGCGGGCCGAGAGCACGGGCGGATCCGCCGCCGAGCCCGCGACCGCGGCACCGATCTGCGCCGGGGACGGGGTGATGGGGGTGCGGATGACCGCCAGCTCCCTCGTGCATCCCGCGGGCAGGTCCCGCAGCAGGCAGGCCGCCCACTTCAGGTAGGAGTCAGAGTCGGCCACGGCCAGGACCTTCAACGAGAACCTCCAACGGGGATCCCCCGCTTCGTATCCGATTTCACATGGGCGGCCCCGGCGCGGCTCGCGTCCCGGGGCGGCAGGCCACCGGTCTTCGGCCGCGGGGTCACGAGTTCACGAGGTCATGCCCCGGCGGCTCCCGTGTCGTGATGGGCGAACATCGACAGGTGGGAGCGGAGCGAGGGGGCCGCCTCCACCGTCCACCACTCGTCCGGGACGTCCACCGTCTCGACCGGGACGCCCCTGGCCGAGAGCAGGACCCGCAGGGAGGTGACCGCGGTGGACGGCAGGCTCAGTACCCGCTGCCCGGCGGCCAGCCCGCGCAGAGTCATCTCGGCGGGGATCCCGCCGCCGTAGACGGTGATGCCGGGCTGCTCCCCGACCCTGGCGAGATCGTGGGGGTCCTCCCTGCGGTGCGGGAAGTAGGCCACCGGCCCGGCCGAACCGAGAGCGGCCAGCCAGCCGAGGTAGTGATCGCGGTGGATCAGGCCGTTGCGGACCAGCGAGGTGCCGAGGACGACCGTGAGCTCCTTGGGACGGGGCGCGCGCAGCGGCTGCGACCGCAGCCAGGCGAAGTCGTGGGTGACCAGCTCGGCCCCTCTCGCCCGTACGGCCTTCGCCAGGTCCGCGGGAACGGGCAGCGCCGTGAAGATCGACAGCCGCCCCGAGCGGGCCGCGGCGCGCAACCTGAGTCCGGCCGCCGCGCCGAGGGCGGTTCTGAGCCGTCCCGCCTTCCCCCGAGCCCTCAGCAGGGGCGTGCCCACATGGCCGACGAGCAGCTCCAGAAGCCTGATGGTGGCCAGCCCGTCGTCGACGATCACGATACGACCGGGGCGCCCGGTGAGCCAGCGGAACTGGACCTTGCCGGAGAAGGCGTCGCCCACCACCCAGGTCACGCCCCGGCGCGGCCTGGGCATGTCCGGCCGCGCGGCGGTGAGCTCCAGGCCCGGCGGCAGGGTGAGGCGCCCGAGCTCGCGCCCGGTGGCGGCCAGGGGGCGGAGACTCGCTCTGGGCACAAGGTGGCTGCGGGCACCGAGCAGCCCCGCGTGGTGGGCCTCCACGGCGCAGAGCATCTGCAGCGGGGATTCCACCCAGGCGATGGCCGAACCCTGATCCCGCGCGTGGTCTCGACCGTCCTCCACGCCGGGTGATGACCCGTTCACGACTGACCCAAGCTAACCCGGTGGCCTTAAGCCCCGGGGAATCACGGATGAACAACCGCCCACACGTGCTTGCGCGCGGCCCTTCCGGTCTTTACCGTAGTGTACGGAACGGTTTCGTACACTACGGAGGAGCGGGCATGTGGACACCCGATGAGATTCCCGACCTGACCGGCTCCACCGCCGTGGTCACCGGGGCGAGCGGCGGCATCGGCGTGCCGACGGCACTGGAGCTGGCCAGGCACGGCGCCAGGGTCGTCATGACGGCGCGCGACCCGGGCAGGGGCCGGGCCGCACTGGAGGCGGTCAGGGCGGCGGCACCGGGGGCGACGGTCGAGGTGAGAGCGCTCGACCTGGCCGACCTCCGCTCGGTGCACGCCTTCGCGGACACCGTCGAGGGGCCGCTGGAGCTGCTGGTCAACAACGCCGGGGTGGGCCCGATGTCCCGGCGGACCACCGCCGACGGCTTCGAGACCCAGCTCGGCGTCAACCACCTGGGGCACTTCGCCCTGACCGGCCTGCTGATGCCACGCCTGCTGGCCGCTTCCGTGGCCCGGGTGGTCACGGTCTCCAGCGACGCGCATTCCCTCGGCGTGATCGACTTCGAGAACCTGGGACTGGAACGCGGGTACGGCATGTTCTCCGCGTACAGCCGCTCCAAACTGGCCAACCTGCTGTTCAGCATGGAGTTGCAGCGCCGCGCCGACGCCTCGGGGGCGGCGCTGCTGAGCCTGGCGACCCACCCGGGCATGACCGCCACCGGCATTCTGAAGCCGGGCGTCCTCACCCGCCCCTTCAACGCCCTGATGCGCCTGGTGGTCCAGCCGGCCGCCAAGGGCGCCAGGCCGTCCCTGTACGCGGCCACCTCTCCCGATGCGAGGGGCGGGCAGTACATCGGCCCGGGGCCGAAAGTGCTGCGCCCTTCGCCGAAGGCACTGGACGAGGCGGTGGCGGCGAGGCTCTGGGAGAGGTCGGAGGCGCTGACCGGCGTACGATTCGGGGAGATCAGCCAGCACTAGCGAACCACCGGAGGCACCTTGCGTCTCGACCCCACTCGGGAGCGGGCGATCCTCGACGCGACGGCCGACCTGCTGTCCGAGGTCGGATACGACCGGATGTCCATCGACCAGATCGCCAGGCGGGCCGGCGCGAGCAAGGCCACGATCTACCGTCGCTGGGCGGGCAAGGAGGCGCTGGTCGTGGACCTGATCTGCAACCACCTTGAGATCGACGTCGTACCGCCGCCGGACACCGGGTCGATGCGCGGGGACCTGATCGGGGTCGTGGACGGGTTCTGCCGAATACTGGAGCGGAAACAGGCGATGATCTTCGGTCTGTTCCCGGCGTTCCTCACCTCCCCCGAGCTGGCCTCCGCCCTGCGCGACAACGTGCCCCGCGCCGACATCACCGGCACCGTCCCGCTACTGGAACGCGCCAGGGAGCGCGGCGAGCTGCCGGGGCCGGTGGACCCCGCGGAGCTCAGGAGTGCCACCGAGGCGCTGGTGTGGTATCGGCTGCTCCTCACCGGCAAGCCACTGGATCGGGAGTTCGTCGAGGACACGGTCGACCGGTTCCTGCTCCCGCTGTTCCGCTCCTGGTCCGGCGGAGAGAACTGAGACCCGCCCTGCCGCCGGCGGGCCACCGAACCTTGTTCGGGCCTCCCGGGGGAGAAGGACGCACCCGCTCCACACTTTTTACCATCAAATATTCGTTCCCCAAGAGTTGGGGCCTGACGCTCCTGCCGACGAGCCTCCCGATCATGCCCCACCATCCCGGGACAGGCGATCCACCGGCGGGTGCCACACGGCTGGATCGCCGAAGAGACAGGGGATCCCGCCCGCTACGGGGCAGTGTCCCCGGCCGCCGCGACCGGCCGGAGGACGGCTGCGACCCACCTCTCTCCCCGGCCAAGCGACCTCCCGTCCTACCCCCTCGATCTGGACGTACTACCAAGTCAGGGCAATGTGTCCTACTTGTAATCACATGTCCGAGTAACGTACGTTCGTCCTGTTCATGGCAAATGTCTGGGTCTGTACAGGTCTAAGCATTGCCGTCACATTGCCCGACCGTGTTCCACCCAGGCGGAATCCTTCCGCCCACGGTGAGCACGGCCGCCGAATCCGCGAAGTCTGCGGAACCGGGGAACCACGTTCCTGGGGTGAATCAGCGCGTCCTCGCGCCGTAGGGCACTTCCCAGCCCGAACCCGTCAGCTAACCCGGTAGGCGGCATGGAAGCGAAGCAAGGAGTCGACCCCGGTATGACCAAGCACCGCCTCACCCCCGCCCTCAGCGCCCCCCGCGTGGCGAGCGCCCTCCTGGGCGCCTGCGTCGTCCTGGCGACCGGCTCCGTGGGCTCCGCGGCCCTGGCCGACAGCCACACCGCCCTGAACCCGCCCGCCGACGCGAAGGTCTCCACGGTCTCGCAGAACAGGCCCGCGAGCACCCCGCTCGAGATCGCGGCCGAGAGGCTGCCCAAGGTCTCCGCCGCGCAGGTCCTGGACCTCGCCTCCAAGCAGATCGGCGTCCGCGAGAACTCCCAGGGCGGCGGGACCAAGTTCCACTCGTGGTACATGTCCACCCCGCGCGCCCAGGAGACCGTCGCCCGTGACGGCGGCAGCGTCCAGGACTACGCCAACGCCCCCTGGTGCGCGATGTTCGTCTCCTGGGTCGGCGAGATGGCCGGCATCCGGCCCACGATGGGCTGGGACGCCTACACCGTCACCCACGCCAAGTGGTTCAAGAACAACCAGCACTGGGGCACCACCCCCACTCCCGGCGCCATCGTCTACTTCGACTGGGCCGGCAGCAAGGACCTCGACGGCATCGACCACGTCGGCTTCGTGAAGAAGGACAACGGAGACGGCACGATCACCACGATCGAGGGTAACACCGGCAACGGCAACGTCGAGCAGCGCGTCCGGCCCACCTCGCAGGTCGTGGGCTACGGCTACCCGGTCTACGCCGACTGATCCACCCCTCGCCCGCGCCATCCCCCGGTGACGCGGCCACGCCGCACCGCCTGGACCTGCCCGTCCAGGCGGTGTGCGCCGTCCGGCGGCACCCCCGGTGACCGCCGGACGGCTCGGACGCCGTCGGGGGCGCCGCTCGGTCGAGCGGCGCCCCCGACCGCGTCCCGCCGGACACGGGCACTAATGCCCCGACTGTATGTCCATGGGATGGGAGCGCTCCCAAATACCCTCATGAGAGGTATATCACCATTTCAAGCTCTTAGTCCCCCGCAAACCAGCCAGATGTAACGGTTGAGTTTCGGCATATTGACGTCCTGGTTGCCCATCGTCCACTCTTCGTGGGAGCGCTCCCAAAGCACATTGAGGAACTACCGCACCGCGAGGCCGTGTTTGTCGGGGACCGGCCCCCGGTGTCACCTCCCAATGATTCGGGCGACCACCTGAGAGGGGTCCGGAAATGTTGAACGACAAGCGGCACGGCAAGCTCGCCGCCGTAGCGGTCATGGCGGCCACCGCCCTGGCCATCACCTCGTGCGGTTCCAGCGAGCCCGCCAAACCCGCCGCGGGCGACGGCGGTGCCTCCGCCGCAGCCGAGCCGGTGACAATCACCGTGCACACCTTCGGCGGCGGCGAGAACTTCGGCTACGACAAGGCCGTGGAGACCTGGAATGCGGCACACCCGAACATCCAGGTCAAGTACCAGAACCTGACCGACCGGTTCGAGGACGTCTACCTCCCGCAGCTGCTCCAGCGCCTGCAGGCCGGCAGCGGCGCGGCCGACATCATCGCCCTGGACGAGGGCGCGATGGGCCTCATGAAGGCCCGCCCGCAGTTCTTCACCGACCTGGCCGAGTACGGGCTGGAGAGCCGCAAGGCCGACTTCCCCGCGGCCAAGTGGGACAACGGCATCAACGCCGACAACAAGCTCTTCGCGCTCGGCACCGACATCGGCGGCATGACCATGTGCTACCGCAAGGACCTGTTCGAGAAGGCGGGCCTGCCCACCGAGCGCGACGAGGTCGGCAAGCTCTGGCCGGACTGGAACGCCTTCAAGGCCATCGGCGAGAAGTTCAAGGCCGCCAACCCCGGCAAGAGCGACCCCAAGTTCCTCGACGGCCCGAACACGCTCTACAACGTGATCCTGTCGCAGGAGGCGCCGAAGAACGGCAACGTCGCCTACTTCGACAAGAGCAACCAGCTCGTCCTCGAGAGCAACCCCGCCATCAAGACCTCCTTCGACACGGTGAAGGACTTCAGCGAGGCGGGCCTGACCGCCAAGCTCGCCTCCTTCACCCCGCCGTGGAACGCCGCGATCAAGAAGGGCGGCTTCGCGACCATGGGCTGCCCGGCCTGGATGCTCGGTGTGGTCTCCGGCGCGGCCGGTGACGACAACAAGGGCAAGTGGGACGTCGCGTCCGTGCCCGGCGGTGCGGGCAACTGGGGCGGTTCCTACCTCGCGGTTCCCAAGCAGAGCAAGCACCCCAAGGAGGCCGCCGAGGTCCTGAACTACCTCACCGGCAAGGAGGGCCACGTCATGGCCTTCCAGGAGGCAGCGGCCTTCCCGAGCTCCATCCCGGCGCAGCAGGACCCGGCCGTCGCCGACCTGAAGAACCCGTTCTTCAACGACGCGCCGACCGGCCAGATCTTCGGCGCGTCGGTCAAGGACCTGCTTCCCGTCTTCCTCGGCGAGAAGCACGCCCAGGTCAAGACCGCGGTGGAGAAGGTCCTCGAGGGCATGGACCAGGGTTCGGTCCCCTACGACCAGGCCTGGACCAAGTTCGTCGAGGCCGGCGTCAAGGCAGCGGGCTGATCCCCGTACCGACCCGCACCGGCCCGGCGGCGGTGATCCCGCCGCCGGGCCGGTCGCCTGCCCCCGCTGAAAGGCTCCGTTGATGACACTGCACGTCGACTCCCCGGCCGCCCCTCCACAGCCCGGCCCCCGCCGGTCGGCGGCGGCGCGCGGACCGCAGCGAGGCGGTGGATGGGCCCGGTTCGACCTCCGGGCGACCCCCTACTTCCTCGTCTCCCCGTACTTCCTGCTCTTCGCGATCTTCGGCATCTTCCCGCTCGGCTACACCCTCTGGGTCTCGCTGCACGACTGGGAGCTCGCCGGGGACAAGTCCTTCGTCGGCATCGAGAACTACATCGAGCTGATCACCGACGAGGCCTTCTGGAACGCGGTGATCAACACTCTCGGCATGTTCGTCATGTCGACGATCCCGCAGCTCGTCCTCGCCCTCGTGCTGGCCAACGCGCTCAACAAGCGCATCCGGGGACGGCTCTTCTTCCGCCTCGGCGTGCTGCTGCCGCTGATCACCTCCGTCGTCGCCGTCGCCGTCGTCTTCACCCAGCTGTACGGGCGTGACTACGGCATGATCAACTGGTTCCTGGGCCTCTTCGGAACCGACGCGATCAACTGGCAGAACGAGAAGTGGTCCGCGTGGATCGCGATCTCCACCATGATCGACTGGCGCTGGACCGGCTACAACGCGATCATCCTGCTGGCCGCCATGCAGACCATCCCCAAGGATCTCTACGAGGCCGCCTCCATCGACGGCGCCACTGCCAGGCGGCAGTTCTGGCAGATCACCATCCCGATGCTGCGCCCGACGCTCATCTTCATCGTGTTCATCTCCACCATCGGCGGCCTGACACTGTTCACCGAGCCGGTCATGTTCGACGGCAACCCGACGATGAGCGGCGGTGCCACCGGCCAGTACCAGACCGTGGCCATGTTCATCGTCAAGGAGGCGTTCCGCGACTTCGACTTCGGCTACGCCTCGGCCGCCGCGTGGATGCTGTTCGCGCTGATCCTGGTCGGGACGCTCATCAACTACTCCTTCACCCGCCGTATCGGGGGTTCCAAGTGACGGCCATCCAGTCCAGGCGGCCCCCGGCGCATTCACGACGACCTTCCGGCCAGTCGGCCGCGCGCAACCGCATCTGGGACGCCGGCCCGCTGACGAAGGTCGTCCTGGCCTTCGCGCTCGTGCTGTCGGCGTTCCCCATCTACTACATGTTCATCATGGCCACCCGGACCAACGAGGAGGCCATCGACGTACCTCCGCCGCTGCTCCCCGGCGGCCACCTCGGCGAGAACATCTCACGGCTGCTGTCCACCGAGGACGCCTACTTCATGACCGGTCTGGTGAACTCGGCCATCGTCTCGGTCACCGTGACCCTCTCCGTGGTGCTCATCTCCACCCTGGCCGGCTTCGCCTTCGCCAAGCTGCGCTTCCGGGGCGGCAAGATCCTGCTGGGCCTGATCCTGGTGACGATGATGGTCCCGCTCCAGCAGATGGGCGTCGTGCCGCTGTACGAGCTCATGGTCACGCTCGGCTGGACCGGCCAGCTGAAGGCGGTGATCCTGCCCTTCCTGGTCAACGGCTTCGGGGTCTTCATGATGACCCAGTACGCCACCCAGGCGGTGCCGGACGAACTGGTCGAGGCGGCCCGCGTCGACGGCGCCTCCACCATGCGCATCTACGCGAACGTCATCCTGCCGGCGCTACGGCCGGGAATGGCCGTGCTGGCACTGCTGGTCTTCATGCAGACCTGGAACGAGTTCATGTGGCCGTTGATCGTGCTGAACCCGGACAACCCGGTAGTCCAGACGTCGATCGCGGCGCTCAACCAGGCCCACGGCACCGACTACGTGATGCTGTTCACCGGTACCGCGGCATCGGTCCTCCCCCTGTTCATCGTTTTCATCGCGTTCGGCCGTCAGATCGTCGGCGGACTCATGGAAGGTGCGGTTAAAGCGTGACCACGCAAGAGACGCGGATTCAGACCCCGGATCTGGTGTTCCCGACAGGTTTCGTCTGGGGCGCGGCCACCTCCGCCTACCAGATCGAAGGCGCCGTCTCGGAGGATGGCCGCGGCATCTCCATCTGGGACACCTTCGTCAAGCAGCCGGGCCGGGTGGTGAACGGCGAGCACGCCGACATCGCCATCGACCACTACAACCGCTACCGGGACGACGTGCGGCTGATGGCCGAACTCGGCCTCGGCGCGTACCGGTTCTCCATCTCCTGGCCCCGGATCCAGCCCGAGGGGCACGGCCCCGTCAACCTCAAGGGCGTCGACTTCTACAGCCGCCTGGTCGACGAGCTTCTCTCCCGGGGCGTCGACCCGTGGGTGACGCTCTATCACTGGGACCTGCCCCAGCCCCTGGAAGACGCGGGCGGCTGGCCGTCACGGGACACGTCGAAGCGCTTCGCCGACTACGCGGCGGCCGTGCACGACGCGCTGGGCGACCGGGTCCGCAACTGGAGCACCGTCAACGAGCCCTGGTGCTCGGCGTTCCTCGGGTACGCCTCGGGTGAGCACGCCCCCGGGCGGCGCGAGCCCGACAAGGCGGTGTACGCCGCCCACCACCTGCTGCTCGCGCACGGCCTGGCCGCGCAGGCGATGCGGGCCCAGCGCCCGGAGACGGTCATCGGCGGCTGCGTCAACCTGTACGCGATCACGCCGCAGACCGCCTCGGAGGCCGACCAGGACGCCGTCCGCCGCATCGACGGGCTGCAGAACCGCTTCTTCCTGGACGCCCTGCTCAAGGGTGAGTACCCGGCCGACGTGCTGGAGGACCTCGGCCGGCCGGCCGGGCTCGTCCAGGACGGGGACATGGAGATCATCTCAACGCCGCTGGACAAGCTGCTGATCAACTACTACAGCCGCTTCACCGTCTCCGGCACCCCCGGCGGCGCGGCGTCGGCCGCGGCGGCGCCCACCGACACCGGCTCACCCTGGGTCGGCAGCGAGCACGTCTCGTTCGTCGAGGGCGGACGTCCCGTGACGGCCATGGGCTGGGAGATCGACGACTCGGGGCTGCTGGAGATCCTGCGGCGGCTGGCCGACGAGTACCCGCGCGTCCCGCTGGTCATCTCGGAGAACGGCGCGGCCTTCGACGACGTCGTGGGACCCGACGGCGTCGTTCACGACCGTGACCGGGTGGACTACATCGACGCCCACCTGCGCACCTGCCACACCGCGATCGAGGCGGGGATCCCGCTGGAGGGCTACTTCGCCTGGTCCCTGATGGACAACTTCGAATGGGCGTGGGGATACGGAAAGCGGTTCGGACTGGTGCACGTGGACTATGAGACGCAAACTAGAGTTCCCAAGGAGAGCGCTCTCTGGTATGCCGGGACCATCAGGCGCGGAGGCCTGAACGGTCCGACAGAATAGGGGCCGGCGAATTCACCACGGGGGGCTGAAACACATGAACGGCGACCGTCGTCCGACGCTTGAGGCGGTCGCGGCCCTGGCCGGAGTCGGCCGAGGCACGGTGTCACGGGTCATCAACGGTTCACCGAAGGTGAGCGAGAAGGCCCGTGACGCCGTGCTGCAGGCGATCCAGGAGCTGGGCTACGTGCCCAACCGGGCTGCGCGCGCGCTGGTCACCAGGCGCACGGACACCGTGGCGCTGGTCGTCTCGGAATCCGAGCTGCGGGTCTTCGACGAACCGTACTTCGCGGGAACCATCCGCGGCATCGGTTCCGCACTGTCCGAGACCGGGCTGCAGCTGATCCTCGCGATGGCCCAGTCGAAGCAGGAGCACGAGCGGCTGGAGCACTATCTGACGGGACAGCACGTCGACGGGGTGCTGCTGATCTCCCTGCACGGTGCCGACCCGCTACCGGGAAGGCTGGAGGCGATGGGCGTGCCGACGGTCATCGGAGGCCGCCCTGTCGGCCTCACCCCCTACAGCTACGTCGACGTGGACAACCGGGCCGGAGCCAGACAGGCGGTCAAGTACCTGCTGGGCAGAGGTCGTCGCCGGATCGCCACCATCGCGGGAACGCAGGACATGGGCGTGGGCGTGGACCGGCTCGCGGGCTACCGCGACGCGCTGCTCGCGACCGGCCTGAGCGAGATCGTGGCGTACGGCGACTTCAGCGAGGAGAGCGGCATGGCCGAAATGCGCAAGCTGCTCGCCGAGAACCCCGACCTGGACGCCGTCTTCACCGCCTCGGACCCGATGGCACTGGGCGCGATGCGGGTGCTGCGCGAGGAGGGCAAGAGCATCCCCGGCGACGTCGCGGTGATCGGCTTCGACGACTCGCCCGCCGGGGCGCACTCCTCCCCCGCCCTGACCAGCGTGCACCAGCCCACCGAGTCGATGGGCCGGCAGATGGCCCACCTCCTCGTCTCCCGCATCAACGGCGAGCACCTGGAGCAGCCGGTGGTGATACTCGACACCCACCTGGTCGAGCGATCCTCCGCCTGAGGCGGCCTCTTCCAGTGGCCTTCGGCGAACCGGGCGGGACGGAGCCGAGCCTCAACCGGTACCACGACGACGAGGGCGGGGCCGTGGGGTTCCACCGCCCCGCCCGCGTCCGGACGGCTCCGTACCTCACTTTGACCTGGTCACGGCCCGGCGCCCGCGCCCCGGACAGGTTCCCGGCGCCGGCCGTGAACCGGCCGCCCTCCCGGGCCTACCCGGCGTCGACGGGACCGGCCGTACGGTACCGATCGACCTCCGACCAGACGGACGACATGCCGGCCAGCGTCCGGTCGAAGACCTCCGAGTGCCGCAGATACGCCTCCCGCTGCGGGCCCGGAAACACGCACAGGTCGTCCTCGTCACTGACCGACCACGGCTGGAGATCGTGGCCGAGCGCCGCGGGCAGCAGCGACGCGACGCCGCGTGCTCCCAGCTCGCTGGTGAGCTGACGGCGGACCGGCCGCCCCAGCACATCGGCGAAGATCTGCGCCCAGACCTCGGATCGGGCGCCGCCACCGGCCAGCCGCCACGGCCGGTCCCCGATGTCGGCTCCGCTGGCCAGGACCCGGTCGAGCTGGACCCGGTGATACTGGGCGACCCCCTCGATGACCGCGCGGGTGAGATGCCCGCGGCGGTGCACCCCGGAGATGCCGAGGAACGTCCCCGACGC
The DNA here is from genome assembly GCF_000721075.1 of Streptosporangium amethystogenes. Lineage (GTDB taxonomy): Bacteria > Actinomycetota > Actinomycetes > Streptosporangiales > Streptosporangiaceae > Streptosporangium > Streptosporangium amethystogenes. The sequence goes on along the minus strand of NZ_JOEQ01000005.1, from coordinate 513,701 downwards.
CGCGGGGTGTTCGGGGGCTCCGTTGACGAAGGGCAGGAACAGCAGGCCCTCCGCGCCCGGTGGCACCATGGCCGCCTCCCTGAGCAGGTCCGCCGCGAGCAGGCCGCCGACCTGGTCGTGCGGCGCCGACGCGCACGCCAGCCATTCGAGGTTGGCGGCCGAGGTCGGCGCGACCTCCATGGCCAGCATCGTGGCCGGGTCGGGCATCAGCGCGCTCAAGGTGACCTCGGGGGCCGGGGTGCGGGCGGGCACCACGGCCCCGTTGATGGCCCACGTCCCGACGATGATCGTCACGTCTCCGAGGCCGCGCCCCCCGGCGCCGAGCGTCGCCGCCACACAGTCCATGCAACCGGCGATCACCGGCAGTCCCTCGGGGAGTCCGGTACGCGCCGCGGCCTGGGCGCTCAGCCCGGCGACCACGTCACTGGACTGGCGCAGCGGGGGGAACCGGTCGAGGTCGCTCGCCGGCAGCCCCACCAGCTCCAGCGCCGTCGGGGTGTAGGCGCGGGTGTCGAGGGCCACCATGCCGAAGGCGCTGGCGTCGCTGTAGTCGGCGCTCGGCACGCCGGTGAGCTGCGCGGTGACCCAGTCCTTGCAGGACAGTGCCCACCGGGTGGCCTGGTAGCTCTCCGGCTCGACGTCGTGCAGCCAGCGCAACAGCACGGCGGGCTGCGCGGCCCACGGGATGGAGCCGGTCTCCCTGGCCAGCCGCCTGGCCTCCCGCTCCGGGATCGCGTCCACGATCCGCTGGGCCCGGCTGTCCGACGACGCGATGGCCGGTCCGACCGGCCTCAGAGCGGCGTCGACCGGATACAGTCCGTTACCATGGGCCGCCACCCCGATGCCCGCCGGGGTGTATCCGTCGGCGGCCAGCTTCCCGGTGAGCTCGCCGAGCAGCGACATGACCGTGTCGGCCAGCCCGGGCATGTCGACGTCGTGGCGGTGCGCGGTCACGCTGGTGCGGGGGGTGCGGGCGTGCACGACGCCGAGTTCCCGCCCCTCGGTGTCGAAGGCCGCGACCTTCGAGGCCGTCAGGCCGATGTCGACACCGATGTAGCACGTGTCCGGGGCTGTCACGAGGTCCTCCTGTCGCTACTCCGCAGTGTGGCCGACGGGGTGACCGAGGGGGCCAGAACCCGTGGCCTGAAGCGCCGCAGTTCGGCCTCGTAGCCGGTGATCTCGGCGCGGGCCCGCCCTTCGTCCCAGCCGAGGTGGCGTACCGCGATGTCGGCGCAGGCCGCGGCCGCCTTCAGGCCCATGTCGGGACCGAGTCCAATCAGGGTACGTCGTAGCAGGATGTCCCCCAGCGTCACGGCGCCCTCCTCGCGCACCGCCATGACCACCTCGGCGGCGAGCGCGCCGGTCTCCTCGTCGACGACCTCGGCGAGTGTGGCGTCGGTCTCAGCGAGTTCGAGCACCCTGCGGGCCCGTACGCCGTAGACGTCGAGCAGCCGGCGCGACTGCGCCGGGGTGAGCGGCGAAGAGCGCATGAAGTCCGCGCTGAAAGTCGGCCAGTCGGCGGTGTCGGCCCCGGGGAAGGCACGGGAGCGGGTGAGGCAGCGCCGGCGAGTGCGGCCGAGCACGCGCAGCACCGCGTCGGTGACGTCCTCGGCGAGGGCGCGGTGAGTGGTCAGCTTGCCGCCGATGACCGTGAACAGCCCCGGGTGGGCCGGGGCGTGGCTGTGCACCGTGTGCCCACGGCTGATCTTGGCGTTGTCGGAGATCCCGGCGGTGTACGGCAGGGGCCGGACGCCGGCCACGCTGTAGAGCACGTCGCCGGGGGTGAGGCCGGCGCTTGGGAAGATCCGGTTGGTCTCGGCGAGCAGGTAGTCGATCTCCTCGTCGCTGGTGATGACCTCGTCGAGATCGTCCTCGTAGGTCAGGTCCGTGCTGCCCAGCATGTAGCGGCCCTCCCAGGGGAGGACGAAGATCGGCCGATGGTCGGCGGCCGCCTCGAAGAAGATGCAGGTGTCGGGTGCGCCGGGGAAGGCGTCGACGATGATGTGGCTGCCCTTGGTGCCGCCGTTGAGGCGCCGGCTGGCCAGCTGCCCGTCGAGGATCCTGTCGATCCACGGGCCGGCCGCGTTCACCGTGACCGCGGCCCGGATCTCGGTTCGCGCGCCGGAGGCGTTGTCCTCGGCCCGTATCCCGACGACCCGGTCGTTCTCCACGACCAGCCCGGTGACCGTGGTGTGGGTGAGCACCCGCGCGCCGAGCCGCCGGGCGTCGAGGAGCAACTCAACGCAGAGCCGCTCGGCCCACGGCACCTGCGCGTCGGGGAACAGCGAGGCCCCGCGCAGTCCGCGCCTCGACAGCGTGGGCCACCGGCGGGCCACCGTGCGGAGGGACACGCTACGGCTGCGGCGGTGCCTGCGCCCCGTCGACAGGACGTCGAAGGCGGCCAGCCCGAGCCGGATCAGCGGGCCGGGCCTGCTGTCACCCGCGTAGGAGGGGATCAGCATGGGGTAGTCGTGAACGAGGTGCGGGGCGTTGCGGAACAGCAGGTGCCGCTCACGGATCGACTCCCGCACGAGGTTGAAGTCATAGCGTTCGAGGTACTTCAGCCCGCCGTGAATCAGCCGGCTGGACGTGCTTGACGTTCCCGAGCCCACGTCGGCGCGGTCGACGACGACGACGCGCAGGCCGCGGGCGGCGGCGTCACGGGCTATGGCGAGCCCGTTGATACCGGCTCCGATGACGGCGAGGTCGACGACGTCGTCAGATCCGGCTGGTTGGTGCGACATGGGAGCTCCCGGGGGATGACGGGGCCGGGCCCCGGCGGTCTCGCGCCGGGGCCCGAGCCCCAGAGGGGGTCAGGACGCGGCGTTGGCGGCCGAGTGGTCCTTGAAGAGCTGGTAGGCCACTTCGGGCTTCATCTCGTCGTGCACGACGGCGCGGATCGCCGCGAGCATGCCGGCGGGGTTCTCGCTCTGGAAGATGTTGCGGCCCATGTCGACGCCGGCGGCACCCTCCTGGATCGACCGGTAGGCCATCGTCAGGGCGTCGAGTTCGGGCAGCTTCTTGCCACCCGCGACGATGATCGGCACCGGGCAGCTCGCGGTGACGGTCTCGAAGCCCTCCTCGACGTAGTACGTCTTGACGATGTGCGCGCCCATCTCCGCGCTGATCCGGGTGGCCAGCCGGAAGTAGCGGGCGTCGCGGACCATGTCCTTGCCGACGGCGGTGACGCCGAGCACGGCGACACCGTGCCGCTGGCCGGCGTCCACCAGCGTGGCGAGGTTGGCGATCGACCGCGACTCGTTCTCGCTGCCGACGAAGACCTGGATGGCCACGGCCGCGGCGTTGAGCCGCAGGGCGTCCTCCATGTCCATGGCGATGTGCTCGTCGGAGAGGTCGCGCAGCACGCTCGGGCCACCGCTGGCGCGCAGCACGATGCCGGCGTCGGTGGCCGGCGGGATGCTGGTGCGCAGCACGCCCCGGGTCAGCATGATCGCGTCGGCGCTGGGCACCAGCGGGGCGATGTTGAGGTCGATGCGCTCAAGGCCGGCCATCGGGCCGAGGAAGTAGCCGTGGTCGAACGCGAGCATCACGGTCCGGCCGGTGTCGGCCCTGAAGATGCGCGCGAGCCGGTTCTGCAGACCCCAGTCCTGGGCCTGTGCGCCCTTGACGTGGAAGCCGCCGGTCACAGAGGCGGCGCCGCCGAAGTCGCGGGCGTCGAGCAGACCGTCGGTGTCAGCCATGGGTGTTCTCTCCAGTGGTTGTGGTGGTGGCGGCCGCGGGACGCGGCCGCCGTCGGAAACGGGAGGATGTGCCGGCGACGCGGTCACCGCCACCGGCGAGGAAGAGGACCAGCAGCACCAGACCGCCCTTGAGGAGGTTCTGCGCCGCGCTGCTCCAGCCCACGAGGTTGACCAGGCCGTCCAGCAGGATGAAGAAGAGCGCGGCCCCCCAGACACCGACGGGCACGGCCCGTCCACCCGAGATGAGCGTTCCGCCGATCACGACGACGGCCACCGAGTCGAGCAGGTAGCGCGTGCCGAGGTCCGCGGAGGGGGCGATGTAGGCGGCCAGCAGGGCTCCGGTCAGACCGGCCAGCGCACCGCTGGCCAGGTAGGTCACCGCGATGATCCGCGCGACGGGGATTCCGGCGCGCTCGGCCGCCCGGCGGTTCTGTCCCACCGCGATCAGCGAACGGCCGTAGGTCGTGCCGCGCAGCAGCGCGATGACCAGGACGGTCACGACCACGATGGCCACGGCGAGGATGGGGATGCCCGCCGGGCGCAGGTTGAGCAGGCTCCGCAGCCCCGGATCGGGCACCGCGCCGAAGCCGTTCGCCAGCGACAGCGTGCCCGAGGAGGCGATGAGCCCGGCGGCCAGGGTGGCGATGATCGGCGGAACGGAGAGGCCGAGGATCGCCACCGTGCTGATCGCCGCGATGACGAGGCCCGCACCGACGCCCGCCAGGACGCCCACCGTCGCCGAGCCGGTGGAGAAGGCCGCCAGCACCGAGACGAATCCGGCGAGGGAGATGATCGGCGCCACGGAGACGTCGATGTTGCCGGGACCGGCGGTGACGACGAGCATCTGCCCGAGCCCCACGATGACCAGGTAGGGCGCCAGGGACAGGGCCAGGGAGACCGTCTGGCCGCCCCCCTGGCCGGAGATGGCCAGGATCATCAGCCAGACGAGCGCCGCGGCGGCGAAACCCCAGATCCACGGACGCGCGACGAGCGCGCGGATGTTCATCGCAGCACCTTTCCGACCAGGACACGTCCGGCGAGCACGGCCAGGACGATCACGCCTTGAACCGCCGACTGCATGTTGGTCGGCACATCGAGCAGGCTGAGGACCACGCTGACCAGGCCGAGGGTCACACCACCGATCACCACTCCCCACGGCACCGCGCTGCCCCCGTAGAAGGAGCCGCCGCCGAGGATCACCGCCGCCACCGTCATCAGGGTGTAGCTGGAGGCCGACGACACGTCGCCGCCCCCGGTCTGGGAGGCCAGTACGAGACCGGACAGCACACCGAGCCCGCCCGCGGCGGTGTAGGCGATGGCCCGCGACGCCAGCGGGCGCAGGCCCGCCCGCTCCAGGGCCACCGGGTTGCTGCCCAGGGCGCGCATCCGGACCCCGAGGGTGCTGCGCGCGCTGAGCAGGTAGACCAGCGCGGCGACGAGGAGGATCGGCAGCAGCGGCGCCGGGAACCCGGCGGGCTGCCACATGCCGAAGGCCGCCAGCCACTCCGGGGTCGTTCCGCCGGGTGTCGGCAGGACGAACATGCCCAGCCCCAGCCAGACGAACGACGCGCCGAGGGTGGCGATGAGCGACGGCACCTTGCGCAGGTGGATGAGAATGCCGAGAACGGTGTAGGAGGCGACGAGCCCGAGCAGGATCAGGCCTCCGAGGAGCGGGTCTGTCACCAGCGTGGTCGCCGTGATCACGGTGACCAGGCCGACGAAGTTACCGATGCCGAGGTCGATGTCACCGACCGCCATCAGCGTCATCTGGGCCTGGGCCGCGATGACCAGGGGCACGGTCGCCGAGAGGACCAGCGACAGCCCGGACACGCTCAGCACGTCCGGCTGCAGCGACGCGCAGACGGCGATCATCGCGATCATGGCGACGGCGCTGACCACGGCCGGGGCCGTCCGGCGCATCCGCGCCCGGCTCGGCAGCAGGGCCGGCCCGAGAGTCTCACTCATGGTTCTGCGCTCCATCGGACTCGGCGAACGAGACGGCGATGATCCTCTCCTCGGAGATCTCCGCCCCGGTCAGCTCCGCGACCACCCGGCCGGCCCGGAAGACGTAGACCCGGTCGCAGTGGGCCATCTCTGCGTTCTCGCTCGAATACCAGACAACGCTCCGGCCCTGGGCCGCCTCCTGGCGGATGAGGCCGTAGAGATCGGTCTTGGTGTGCACGTCGACCCCCCGGAAGGGGTCGTCGAGCAGGACGAGGTCGGCCGCCGAGGCGAAGGCCCTGGCGACGATCACCTTCTGCTGGTTGCCGCCGCTGAGGTCGGTCATCGCCGCGTCCGGGCCACCTCGGATCGCGAGGCGCTCGACCCAGTCGCGCACGACCGCGCGCTCCTCGGCGGGGCGGCGCAGGCCACGGCGTGCGATACCGCGCATCGCGCTCACCACGAGGTTCTCCGCCACGCTCCACAGCGGCAGGACCCCCGAGCGCTGCCGGTCACCCGGCACATAGGCCCGGGTGCCGCGCACCTTCGTGTCGCGCCGCACCGGGCGCCACAGGCGTTCGAGCACCTCCTGCTGGCCCTGGCCGGCCAGTCCGGCCAGGCCCACGACCTCGCCCACGCCGACCCGCAGGGAGACGTCACGCAGTCCGGCAGCGGTGGTGCCGCGCATTTCCGCCAGCACCGGCCGATCCTCGGAGGCGCCCTCGGCGGCCGTGACCCGCTCGTTCCCGGCCCTCTCGGCGACCTCGGCCCCCATCAGGGTCAGTACGTCGTGCTCGCCGAGTCCGCTCGCGGGCCGTTCGGCGATGACCGCTCCGTCGCGCAGCACGGCGACGCGGTCGGCCACCGAGAGGATCTCCCGGATACGGTGCGAGATGAGCAGCACGGCGACGCCACCCGCGGTGAGGGTTCGGACGTAGTCGTACAGCGAGCGCGCGGCGTCCGGGCCGAGGGACTCGGTGGGCTCGTCGAGGATCAGCAGGTCTAGCCGGTCGACCAGGCTGGCCCGGGCGATCTCGACCATCTGGCGCTGGGCCAGTGACAGGTCCTCGACCCGGTCGCCCGGTGCCACCCCGTGGCCGGGGAACATCTCGTCGAGCCTGCGCCGGGCGCCGTTACCGGCCGCCCGCCGCCAGCCCATCCGGGGAAGGCAGTGCCGTGAGGAGACCCAGATGTTCTCCGCGATCGTGAGGTCGGGGCAGAGCGACGTCTCCTGGTAGGCCATCCGCACGCCGCGGAAGTCCCCGGCCCGCGGCCCGGCCTCGCCCGAGGCGTCGCGCCCGCACACCGTGACCATGCCCTCGTCGCAGGCCTCCAGCCCGGCGAGGACGCGCATCAGCGTGCTCTTGCCGGCCCCGTTGTGGCCGACGAGGCCGAGCACCTCGCCGGCCCGGACCTCAAGGTCGACACCGGTGAGGGCCCGGGTGCGCCCGTACGTCTTGGTCACGCCCCTCGCGATCACGACGGGCTGCTGCCCGGACGGTCTCCCGCCTTCCTCCCGCGAGGCCGCGTGCGGCCTCGCGGCGAAGTTGTCGACGTGCATGAGGCAGCCTCCCCTGCGCCTTCCCCGCCTATCCGGCGGCCGTCGGGATCGGCGGCTGCACCGGCGCTCCGCCGGTCTGCACGGCCTTGACCTGCTCGCGGAAGAGCTCACGCGTCCAGGGCCAGGCGGCGTACTCGTCGGGCTTGAGGATGCTCGCCCAGGTGTCACGGTCCTTCTGCTCGACCAGGACGATCGGGAAGGTCATCTGCTTGGGAATGTCCCGCTTCTCCAGCAGGTCGAGTGCCTGCCACAGCGCGGCGACCGACTGGCCCGGGTCGGACATGACCGCCACCGAACCGTTGTCGATCTTGTTGTCCTTCCAGTAGCTCAGCGCGCGGCCGTTGGTCTCGAACGTCACCGCGGGAACCGGCTTGCCCGCCGTGGTGAAGGCCTGGGCGACGCCGTAGCCGTCGCCGCAGCCGACGACGCCGTCGACCTTCGGCACGCTCGACAGCACGCCGAGCACGGCCTTCTGCGCGGTGGCGCCGTCACACATCCCGTTCACCGTCGCGACGGTCTTCACACCGGGGTACTCACCGAGGATCTTCTTGGTGGTCTCCAGCATCTCGGCCTCGGGCTGCGAGCCGACGACACCCCGGCTGACGATGACGTTGCCCTTGCCCCCGATGCCTTCCAGCAGCGGCTTGGCCGCATAGGTGGCCCAGTCGACGAAGCTGTTCTGCAGCACGTAGGCACACTCGGAGTCGATGGCGGAGTCGAAGACCACGACGGTGACGCCCGCGGAGCACGCCTGCTGGATGACCGGCTTGAGCGCGGTGGGCGAGGCCGGGTCGATGAGCAGCGCGTCCGGCTTCTGCAGCAGGAGGCTCTTGATCTGGGCGACCTGCTCGGTCGCGGAGTTCTCTCCCGGCGCGTTGACGACCTTGTACTTGCTGATCAGGCCGTCGGCCTGGGCCTTGCCCGCCGCCTCCTCGAACTTGGCGATCATCGTCTGGCGCCAGCCGTTGCCGATAAAGCCGTTGCTCAGGGCGATGAAGGGCTTCTCGCCGGCGGTCTGCGCGGCGGCGCCGGTGTCGGAGGTTCCGGAGGTGCCGGAGTCGTCGGCGCCGCAACCGGCCGCCAGGACCGCGAGGGCGGTCAGTGACGCCGCCGAGGCCGCACGCAAGTGCCGGGATGTGGGACGGATACGCATCATGGTCTCCAGAGAAGGCAGGTCCGCCGAGGCGGTGCGAGTCGAGGCCGTGAACTCATCGCTCATAGGGGGCGTAGCGGCGTAGTCATTACAGACCTGTAGTGACAGGTACGCTAAATCCACGTTACGTGGATGTCAAGGGCCTCTTTCGTTCCTGCTCAGTAGGTAGATAGATGGGAATCCGGACAGCACCATCGGATTCCTGTCACGACAGGATCGCCGTCCTGTCATGACAGGTCTGCCCATATGAAATGCTTTCCTGGACGCCCCCCAAGGAGGTTTCCGTGACGATGACGTATCCGCGCCTCGACCGCGACGGAACGGAGCCGCTGTGGATGCAACTGATGCGCGCGCTGCGGGCGACCATCGAGAGCGGCGAGTTCGGCGCGGACCGGCCGCTGCCGTCGGAGGCCGAGCTCACCGACATGTTCGGGGTCTCCCGAACCGTCGTCAGGGAGGCCCTGCGCGAGCTCGTGCAGCAGGGCCTGATCTATAAGATCAAGGGGCGGGGCGCCTTCGTCTCACCGCGCAAGACCGAGCTGAACTTCATCGGGTCGATGTCCGGCTCCGCCGACGACCTGCGGGAGTCCGGTCGCCGCGTGACGACCCAGACCATCCGCCAGTCGCTCGGCGAGGCCGACGAGCGGGAGGCCGCCCTGCTGCGGATCCCACCCGGGGAGCAGGTGGTCAGGCTGCGCAGGCTCCGGCGCGTCGACGGGCAGCCCTGGCTGCTCGTGGACACCGCCCTGCCCGCCCGTCTGGTGCCCGGCCTGGAGCGCGCCGTGCTGGAGAACCAGTCACTGTACGACCTGCTGCGGCGGCGCTACGGGATCGAGCCCGCCGCCGCCGACCGGTGGATCGAGGCCGCCTTCCCCAACCGCGAGGACGCCGCGCTGCTTGAGGTCTCCACCTCGACGCCGCTGCTCGGCATCGAGTCGGTCGCCTGGATGCCCGACGACACGCGGTTCGAGGCCTACTACGCACTGCACCGCAGCGACCAGACACGGTTCTACGTCGGCATTCGCTGACCGGAGGACACCCCGGCCCTCGCGCCGAGGCGGAACATCTCCAGCTCGATGCCCTAGAGGCGGCCGGTCAGGCCGACCGGGATCATGCCGAGCCTGCGGCAGACCGCCACGGAGGCGTCGTTGCCCGGCATGACGAGGACGCGGGCCTCACCGATCGAGGAAAAGACCGCGCCCGCTGTTCTCTTCGGCGGCATCCCGTGCCAGAATTTCATGGGGTGATGAATTATGGCTCGGAACACATGTGTGATCGCCGGGGGTGGTCCCGCCGGGGCGATGCTCGCGCTACTGCTGGCCAGGGCCGGCGTCGAGGTGACGCTCCTGGAGAAGCACGGCGACTTCCTGCGCGACTTCAGGGGCGACACCATCCATCCGTCGACCCTGCAGATCCTCGACGAGCTCGGCCTGGCCGAGGAATTTCACCGGCTCCCGCACCGCAAGGTTTACGGGCTGGAGGTCCAGACCGACGACACCACGGTGCCAATCGCCGACCTGTCAGGACTTAAAGGCAAATATCAGTACATCGCTTTCGTGCCGCAGTGGGAGTTCCTCGACCTGCTGACCAGTGCCGCCGCCAGGTATCCGAACTTCCACCTCCTGATGAAGTCCGAGGTCCACGGAGTGATCCGCGAAGGCGACGCGGTGCGCGGGGTGCGCTACCGGGACGCCTCCGGCGAGCACGAGCTGCGCGCGACGCTCACCGTGGCCGCCGACGGCCGCCGCTCCGACGTGCGTGAGGCCGCCGGACTGGTCCCCGTGGAGCACGGGGCCCCGATGGACGTGGTCTGGTTCCGGCTGCCGCGCGAGCCCACCGACTCCGAGGCGACGTTCCTGCGGGTGTCGGCGGGTCACCTGATGGTGTCGATCAACCGCGAGACCTACTGGCAGCTCGCCTACGTGATCCCCAAGGACGGCTTCGAGGCACTGCGCTCGGCGGGGATGGCGGCGCTGCGCGAGCAGGTCACCAGACTCCTGCCCTTCCTGGCGGACCGGGTAGGACTGCTGTCCGGCTTCGAGGACGTCAGCGTGCTGTCGGTCGCGCTCAACCGGCTGCGCCGCTGGCACCGGCCGGGGTTGCTGGTCATCGGTGACGCCGCGCACGCCATGTCGCCGGTCTTCGGCGTCGGCATCAACCTGGCCGTGCAGGACGCGGTCGCCGCCGCGAACCTGCTGGCCGGACCGCTCGCCGCCGGGGCCGAGATCCCCGAGCCGCTGCTCGCGAGGGTCCAGCGGCGGCGTACCCCGCCCACCGTGATCACCCAGTTCGCCCAGCGTGTCGTCCAGAACCGGCTGATCCGGCCGGCGCTGACCGAGCGCGCCCGCCCGGTGCGGCTGCCGCGCGATGTCTCCCGCCTTCCCGTACTGGGCCCGCTGGCCAGACGCTTCATCGGCCTGGGCGTCCTGCCCGAGCACGTCGCCGATCCCGCGGGGTCTCACCAGGCATAAAGACCTTCTCACCATGTGGACAATCGGGTCCGTTCGCACAGCCGGTTGCAATAGCCTGGTATGTCGTGAGCATCAACCTCGATTCCTGGCGGCAGCTGCCTGCGGTGCAGCAGCCCGTGTGGCCTGACCGCGGCGAGCTGGACAAGGTCGTCACCGAGCTGAAGGGACTCCCGCCCCTCGTCTTCGCGGGCGAGTGCGACAACCTCAAGGCGGACCTGGCGGCGGTGACACGGGGCGAGGCCTTCGTCCTGCAGGGCGGAGACTGCGCCGAGACCTTCGCCGGAGCCACCGCCGACGACGTGCGCAACAAGCTCAAGACGCTGCTCCAGATGGCGATCGTGCTCACCTACGCGGCCAAGGTCCCGGTGGTGAAGATCGGCCGCATGGCCGGGCAGTTCGCCAAGCCCCGCTCGAAGAACACCGAGATCCGTGACGGCGTCGAGCTGCCCGCCTACCGGGGCGACATGGTCAACGGCTTCGACTTCACCGCCGACTCCCGCATCCCCGACCCGGGGCGGCTGCTGCGCGCCTACCACTCCTCCGCGGTGACGCTCAACCTGGTCCGCGCCTTCACCAAGGGCGGCTACGCCGACCTGCGCCAGGTGCACGCCTGGAACCAGGACTTCGTGGGCGAGTCCCCGGCCGGCAAGCGCTACGAGCAGCTCGCCCGCGAGATCGACCAGGCGCTGGCCTTCATGCGCGCCTGCGGGGCGGAGCCCGAGGAGTTCCACACCGTGGAGTTCTACTCCTCGCACGAGGCGCTGATCCTCGACTACGACCAGGCGCTCACCCGGATCGACTCGCGGACCGGCAAGCCGTACGACGTCTCGGCGCACATGGTCTGGATCGGCGAGCGCACCCGCCAGCTCGACGGCGCGCATGTCGAGTTCTTCGCCAGCATCCGCAACCCGATCGGCGTCAAGCTCGGCCCGACGACCAGCGCCGAGGACGCCCTCGCGCTGATCGAGAAGCTCAACCCCGACAACGAGGCGGGGCGTCTGACCTTCATCACCCGGATGGGCGCGACGAAGATCCGTGACCACCTCCCCGAGCTGGTGGAGAAGGTGACCGCGAGCGGCGCCCAGGTGGCGTGGATCTGCGACCCCATGCACGGCAACACCTTCGAGGCGCCCAGCGGCCACAAGACCCGCCGCCTGGACGACGTCCTGAATGAGGTGGCGGGCTTCTTCGAGGTGCACCGCGCGCTCGGCACCCACCCGGGCGGCGTCCACATCGAGTTCACCGGCGACGACGTCACCGAGTGCGTGGGCGGCGGTGCCGAGATCGTCGAGGACGACCTGGCCCGGCGCTACGAGACGGCCTGCGACCCGCGTCTCAACCGCGGCCAGTCGCTCGACCTGGCCTTCCGGGTGGCCGAGCTCTACCGCTCGGTCTGACACCCGTCCTCGCGGCCCGGCCTCTTCGAAGGGTCCCGGGCCGCGAGGAGGTCGAATCCACGCGAACGATCGAGAGGCCGCGAGGCCGTTCCCGGCCCGCTGAGGCGATCTCTGAGCACAGGAAAGCCCCGCGCCACCGGACGTGCGCGGGGCTCTCCCGAGCGGTGTCAGCCTTTCTGGACACCGAGTTCGTTGGCGAGCTCGGCGCGGATCGCGTCCATGTCGAGTGCGCGGACCTGGCCGATGAGGTCCTCGAGAGCGGGCTCGGGCAGCGCGCCCGGCTGGGCGAAGACGACGATGCCGTCCCGGATGGCCATGATCGTCGGGATCGACGTGATCTCGAATCCCTGAGCGAGGGCCTGCTCGGCCTCGGTGTCGATCTTGCCGAACTTGATGTCCGTGTGCTTCGCGGAGGACTTCTCGAAAATCGGCCCGAAGGTGCGGCACGGTCCGCACCAGGCCGCCCAGAAGTCCAGCAGGACGATCCCCTCATCGGCGATGTCGTTGAAGTTCTTCTCGGTTACCTCGATGGTGGCCACCGGTGGCTCCTTCTGTCGTTCACGTCTGTATGGCTGGCATAACCACTTCCCGTCCACGCGCATTCCATCCCGGCGGCCTCCGCCCCCTCTCGAACCGGGGTCCCGGGAGGTCGTCGCCCGCGGGGGCCGGGGCCCCGGGCTCGTCGCGCCCCCCGGCGCTCGCCGGCGTGCGCGGGAGGACGCCGGCAGCCACTCTCCGTGTCTCGCCGAGCCGTACGGAAACACGATGGTCGTCGCGGAGCTGTCCGGCCCGCCGGCCTCTCAGGGTGGGAACGGGCGAATGGCCCGGTGCCGATCGGCACCGGGCCACCATCTGTCGGTTCCCGCCGGCCTACAGGGTGAGGCCGACGACCACGGGGTCGTGGTCGGAGGCGCGGAAGGCGTCGGGCCTGTACAGGCCCGGCGGGTTGTACTCGAGGTTGTAGTCGTAGATCCGGCTCTCATCGGAGTTGATGTGCCAGATCGTCGCGCTGGTCACCCGCTTGAGCAGGTCCTTACCGACCAGGGCGTGGTCCAGCTCGCCGAGCTGGCCCTCGTACAGGTAGCTGTAGCGCAGCGGCTCGGGGACGAACCTCTCGGTCGTGCTGCTGAGGCCACCGGCCTGCAGGACGTCCATCGGGTCCTCCTCGCCGTAGGCGTTGAGGTCGCCGAGCACCATCGGGTTGGTCAGCTTCAGGTCCTTGATCAGACCCAGCGTGGCCTGTGCCTGGCGTACGCGCTCGCCGTTGTAGCAGCTCTGCCCGTCGCCCTGGTCGGCGTCGGGGCCCACGGCCTCTTCGTCACAGCCCTTGGACTTGTAGTGGTTGACCAGCACGGTGAAGGACTTACCGCCCTGGACCCGACGGAAGGTCTGGATCAGCGGGGGCCGCCGGAAGACCGGGTCGGTGGAGGACTGCGCCGCACCCACCAGCTGGACCTTGGCCGGCTTGTAGATCATCGCGACCTGGATCACGTCGGTGCCCGGGTAGGGGTGGCTGAGTGCCGCATAGGTACCCGCGCCGACCTCGGCGTTGAGCGCGTCGACCAGGGCCTGAATCGCGGTCTGGCCGTTGTTCTGGATCTCCATGAGGCCGACCACGTCGGCGTTGACCCCCTTGAGGGCGGCGACCAGCTTGGTGAGCTGGCGCTTCTGCTCGTCGGGATTGCTCGCACCGCGCGAGCGGAGGGTGGTGAACCAGTTGAGCGCGTTGAAGCTGGCCACCTTGACGTTGCCGATGACCGGGAACGGGGCGGGCAGGCGCGGGTTGAGCGACAGGAAGTTGAGCGGCTTGGTCGGCTGGAGCCGGTACTTGCCGAAGCCGTACCCCATGACGCCGGTGACGCCGAAGGCGGTGTCCCCCAGGCGGAGGCGCCGGTCGACGTAGGGGATCACCGGCGGGTTCTCCACCGTGGAGGCGTCGTCCACCAGCAGGCTGCGCCGCGCGTTCTTGGCCGTCGTCACGCCCGGCCGGTCGGTCGGCTGGAAGATGCGTCCCTCGGAGGAGACGGTGATCTCGCCGTACCGGCCCAGGGTGTAGTGGTCGCTGAGGGTGAGCGGCTCGGGGAAGGTGACGAGCATGTTCTCGACGGACTCGAAGGTGGTGCCCTCGGCGCGGGGCAGGCTCTGCTTGGCGGGTGCGACGGTGCCCGTGCCGCAGACGTCCACCGCGGTGACCGGTGACAGCTCGGTCCAGCCGCTGAACTCCACGACCCTGCCGGTGACCAGGACCCGGTCGCCGACCTTGACGTCCTTGAAGGAGCTGCGGGCGAAGGCGAACAGGGCCTCGGAGGTGGCCGGGTCGGCGTCCGGGGTCGGGTCCTGGAAGAAGAACCCGCTGAGCTGGTTCGTCTCCTGGAAGTCGGCGGTCACGACGCCCTCGACCCGGACGACCTGGCCGGCCAGCGGGCTGACGTCACCACTCCCCTGCACCTGGGCGATCTGGTGGGTGACCGGGATCTCACACGGCTCCCCCGTCGGGGTGGGGGTCGGCGTGGGCTCCACCGTGGGTTCCACGGTCGGGGTGGGGGTCGGTGTCGGGGTCGGCGTGGGCTCGACGTCGCCGCACGGCACGGCGTCGGTGGCCCGGTTGCGCGGTGCGGGTGCCGCGGCCTCCACGTCGGCACCGTTGTCGTCGGTGTCGGCGCAGCCGTGGTCCTTGCGCGACCCCGCCGTGGTGGCCGAGAGCCCGGGGGCCACGGTGCCCTCGAAGTAGTTGGCGGTGCCGTAACCGATCAGGTCGGCGATCAGTGCCGTCTGCTCCGGGGCGCACGGGGCCGAGCCGCCGTTGCACGCCAGGCCCTGGTCCGAGCGGACAAGGGCCACCTTGCCCGCGGAGCCGCTCAGGTTGATCGTCCCGGTGCCGTCCGGGGCGGGCAGCGGCGAACCGTTGGTGCCGCCGGCCAGCTGGAGGAGGTGGTACTGACCGGGCGCGAGCGTGCCCGTCAGGGGGACGACCGGGTTGGCTCCGAAGTTCCCGGTGCCGGTGGCGCTGGCGTACTGGACGGACCAGCCGTCCAGTACCACGGGTGCGGCGCTGCGGTTGAACAGCTCGACATAGTCATTGGTGAGTGGCGCGCCGGCGCTACCGCCACCACCGTAGACCTGGCTGATGACGACGGTGCCCGGCTCCGCCAGGGCTGGGGACGAGGTGAGGGTCGCGACGCCGGTGGCGGCGAGGCCGACGGTCACGAGGGCGGCGAACGCCCGGGATAAAGCACGCATGACCGGGAGCGTAGAGCGGGATGGATCCCAGAACATCCACCCAAAAGTGGATAGGAGGCGAATTCAAGAATCTTGACACTTCATGTCTATCCAGCCCGGTCAGATATGGCTTTCCTTGACCTAGAAGTCGCTTGCCTGGGCGCCTGCGGGTATCACTGCGGTTATGAGAACTCTGGACGTGGGTTGGGACACCTGCGCCGCCTCCCTTGAGTGCGCCGGATCCGCACGGCAGCCCTACGGGCGCTGCCTGGCCCATCTGGACGCCGCCGAACTCGACGAGGTCGTCCGCGGCCTCTCCCCCGGTTCCGCGATCGACCTGCGGGCCACCGTCGTCGGCCAGGATCTGCTGGAGCGAATCCTCTCCGCGACCCGCGGGCGCCTGGGCCGCGCCCGGTTCGACTGGGCGACCTTTCCCGAGAGCGTGCGATTCTGCGACATCGTGTTCGGCGGGGACGTCTCCTTCGACCACGCGCGTTTCCAGCGCCTCGCCTCGTTCTTCAACGCCAGGTTCACCCGCAACGTCTCCTTCAGGGAGGTCAGGTTCGATCGGGAACTCTCCCTGCACGGTGTCACCATCACCGGGCACGCGGCCTTCGACCGGGTGTCCATCGACGGCGACGCGCTGTTCGGAGGAGCGCTTTTCGACCGGACCGCGTCCTTCGAGCAGGCCGACTTCCATGGTTTCGTCACCTTCGACGGCACCGGATTCACCGGCGACGCGACGCTGAGGGGCTGCCGGTTCCGCCGTACCGTGTCGTTTCGCAGGACGAGCTTCGGTGGGCTGGCCGGGTTCGACGGGGCACGCTTCTCGGCGGGCGGTTACCTGGCCCCGATCTCGGTCGGCCGCCACCTGACCCTCGCCGGGGCGTGGGCGGGCAAGGGTCTTGACGTGACCACCGGCGGATGCTCGGTGGACCTGCGGCGCCTGGAGGTGGGCGGGCGGCTGACCGTCAGGCTCGACAACGCGCGGGCCGACCTGGAGGGAGCGACCCTGCGCGGCCCGGCCACGGTGCGGGGCCGGGACGGCGCCCGGGTGACCTCACTGCACGAGGTGGACGCCGAGCAGCTGGAACTCTCCGACCTGGATCTCAGCACCTGCCTCTTCACCGGTATCCGCCACCCCGAGGGACTCCGGCTGAGCGGCTGCGCGCTCGCCGTCGTTCCACGCAGGCCATGGCCGAGACTGCGCTGGTGGCCCCTGCGGCGCGCCCCGAACCATGGCTGAGACCCACCCACAGGTGGCCCGCCACCGACTCCGGGCCTTCTCAGGGTGATCCCCGATGCGAGGTCCCGGACCGGTGACCAGGATGGGAGCCCCGTACCTTGAACGGGGATCGGGCCGCTGGAGATCATCTGGAGAGCACCATGGCAGGCAGCGGAGTCATCGACGACTACGTGACCGGGCTCGGCCACGCTCTCCGAGGTCCCAGGGGACCCAGGCTCGACATGATCACCGAGGCCCGCGACAGCCTGCTCGACACCGCCGAGGCGCTGGAGGGCGACGGCCTGGAGCGCGAGGAGGCCGAGCGGGCCGCGGTCGAGGAGTTCGGGACGATCGAGGAGATCGCGCCGGGTTACCAGGAGGAGCTGTCCATCGCGGCGGGCCGCAGACTGGCCGTCGTGCTGTTCCTCACCGTGCCGCTCACCACGGCCATGTGGAGCCTGATCTGGAAGGTCTTTCCCGCCGCCCCGATGGCCTACGAGACCAGGCCCGACTGGTTCGTCCCGGTCGCCCGGGGGCTGGACATCCTTCAGATGCTGATCGGCGTGCTCGGCGGGGTCGCGCTGTTCGCGCTGGGCCGGGGACTGCGCAGGATCAGACGGCCCCGGCTCGTCACCCGGTTCCTCGGCCTGCTCGTCTGGGCGATGCTGCCGGTCATGCTCGCGCTGTCCGGGGCACTGATGTTCGGCTCCAGCGGGCCGGACGGCTTCGGCGACTACCTGCCGGGGGCCGGTGTGGCGCTGATGAGCCTCCTGTTCTGGGGCCTGCAACTCTACGGCGCCTTCACATGCCTGAGCCTCACCCGTCGCGCCCCCTTCCCCGCCCGCGTGTAGTCCCCGCCGGGCGTCAGCGGGTGGTCCGCGGCTCCAGGACGCTGCCGATGGCTCCGGCGAACCGCTGCCAGGCGGAGCGCTCGCCGGCGAGGGCCGCGCGCCCCGAGGAGGTCAGCCGGTAGGTGCGCCGCTTACGCCCGCCCACCGTGGCCCACTCGCTGGCCAGATGTCCCGCCTGCTCCAGTCGGCGCAGCGCCGGGTAGACCGTGCCCGTCGGCACGTTCAGCGCGCCGCCACTGCGTGCCTGGAGCGCCTCGATGATCGCGTAGCCGTGCAGCGGTTCGTGCTCCAGCACGGAGAGCAGCAGGGCGTCCATGTGGCCGCGGAGCGCGTCGGTGTTCACGCGATCGTCTCCGCGGGCCGGACGGATCCCTCGTCGCCGCACCAGGCGGCCCGTTCGCTTCGCTCACTCACGTCGTCAGCCTACCTTTCGCATAGGCATCCTACATGTAGGCATTCTACATGTAGGGTGTCTATAGGTAGACAGACATAACAACGGAGGTGAGAGTGTGGACGTGCTCGACCTGGCCCGGACGCAGTTCGCCGTGACGGGAAGCCTTCACTTCCTGTTCGTCGTACTGACCCTGGGCCTGGCCCCCCTGATCGCGATCACGCACACCCGCTACGCCGTCACCGGCAGGCCGGTCCACGAGCGGGCGACCCGCTTCTGGGGCCAGATCTATGTGATCAACTACGCGCTCGGCATCCTCACCGGGCTGGTGATGGAGTTCCAGTTCGGCCTGAACTGGAGCGGCCTCTCGCACTACGCCGGGGACGTCTTCGGGGCGCCGCTCGCCATCGAGACGCTCGGCGCGTTCTTCCTGGAATCCACCTTCCTGGGCCTGTGGATCTTCGGCTGGCACCGGCTGCCCAAATGGCTCCATCTGGCGTGCATCTGGGCGGTGACGCTGACCGCCTACGCCTCCGCCCTCTGGATCATGGCGGCCAACTCGTTCCTGCAGAACCCCGCCGGGGCCGTGGAGCGGGACGGCCACCTGGTGCTCACCGACTTCGGCGCGCTGCTCACCAACCCGACGCTGACCATGGCGCTGCCGCACGTGCTCGGCGCGGGCCTGTGGACCGGCGGTTTCGTGGTGCTGGGAGCCAGCGCGTACCAGCTGTTCAGACGCACCCCCGAGCGGGAGCTCTTCACGAGCTCACTCCGCACGGGAGTGATCACCTCTTTCGTCGGCTCGCTGATCACGGTCGGCTTCGGCTACGCCCAGTTCGGCGCGATCTCCGGGGTACAGCCGGACAAGTTCGACGGCGGGGTACTGCCGGGGCTGGGGCTCGGCTTCATGATCATGATCGGCCAGTTGCTGCAGTTCGTCATCATGTTCGCGCTGACGCCGGCCGTGTACTGGCTGCCGCGCTGGCGCTGGGCGCACCCCCTGCTGATGGCGATGACCCCGCTGCCCTTCATAGCGGCGATCCTCGGCTGGCTGGCCAGGGAATCGGGGCGGCAACCCTGGCTGATCAACGGCAGGCTGACCGTCGCCGACGCCATGTCCCCGGGACTCACCTCGGGGATGGTCACCGTCTCGCTCATCGCCTTCGGCGGCGTGCTCGGCCTGCTCGCGCTCGTCGACTACCTGCTGATCGCCCGTACCGTACGGCGCGGGCCCGCCGCCGCCACCCTCGGCGCGGGCGCCCCCGCCGATCCCAACGAGCGCGCGCACGCGCTCAGCTACTAGGGAGCCGACCGTGGACATCCTCTGGCTGGGCGTGTTCGCCCTCCTGCTGATCGGCTACTTCGCCCTGGAGGGCTTCGACATCGGGGCGGGCATGCTGCTGCCCGTGCTCGGCAGGACGCAACGGGACCGGGACGAGATCGTCACCGCCATGGCGCCGTTCGTCCTGGCGGGCGAGGTGTGGCTGGTGGCCGTGGCGGGCGTGCTGTTCGGCGCCTTCCCCGCGATCGAGGGAGAGGTACTGTTCGGCCTCTACCCACTGGTGGTGCTGCTGCTGGTGTCGTGGACCCTGCGCGACGCCGGGCTCTGGTTCCGCCGCCGTGCCGACGGGAGCGCATGGCGTACGACCTGGGACTGGGCGATCTGTGCCGGCTCCTGCGGCCTGGCACTGAGCTGGGGCATGGCACTGGTCGCGCTGGCCGGCGGCCTGTCGGGGCCGGCGATCGGCCTGCTCGAGCCGGCGGGCGCCCTGGTGATGGCCGCGCTGTTCGCCCTGCACGGCTGGACGTTCCTGTCCTGGCGGCTGCCCGGGCGGGTGACCGGGGCGCGCCGCACCGGATGGGCGCTCCTGGGCTCGGCGTGCGCCGCGGCCGCGCCCGTCTCGGTGCTGCTCGCCGTGCTCGCCCCCTGGCTTCTGGACCACATGGCGCCCGCCGGTACGTTAAGTGTGCTGAGTGTCATGATTCTGCCGTTCGCACCGATCATGGTGGGTGCGCAAGTATGGGTATGGCGGATGTTCGGTCCAGGGCGTGCCGCCGATCGGATTCCGTCGTTCTTCTGAGGTCTCTAGGGTTGGCATGCACAAGGATCTGGTACGGCTGGCGTTGAGCGAGCGGGCGGTCCGCCGCCACCTGGCCGTGTGCCTGGCCGCCGCCGTCCTGGCCGGACTGCTCGTCCTCGGCCAGGCGGAACTGCTCGCCGGGGTGCTGTCCGGACGGTTCGAGACCTCCGCCCTGATCCTGCTGGCGCTGGTCGTCGGCGTCCGGGCGCTGTTCGCCCTGGTGCAGGGGGTCGCCGCCGGACGGATGAGCAGCGGGGTGAAGTCCGCCCTGCGGCACCGTCTGCTGGCGCGGCTGCAGGCACTCGGCCCCACCAGGCCGGCCTCGGTGCGCTCGGGAGAGCTGGTGACCCTGACCGGCCGCGGTCTGGACGCCCTCGACCCCTACCTGTCGGGCTACCTGCCCGCGGTGGCGGTCGCGGGCGTCGTGCCGATCGCGGTGCTCGTCCGGCTCTTCACCGCCGACCTGGCCAGCGCGGTGATCGTGCTGGTCACACTGCCGCTCATCCCGATCTTCGGGGCGCTGGTCGGCATGCACACCAAGGCCGTCACCGAACGCCAGTGGAAGGCCCTGTCCCGCCTCGGCGGGCACTTCCTGGACGTGGTCCGGGGCCTTCCCACGCTGCGCGCCTTCGGCCGGGCCCGCTACCAGGCCGAGGTGATCCAGCGGGTGGCCGCCGCCCACCGGGTCGCGACGATGCGCACGCTGCGGGTGGCCTTCCTGTCCTCGCTGGTGCTGGAGCTGGCCGCGTCGCTCTCACTGGCCCTGGTCGCCGTGCCGGTGGGCCTGCGGCTGCTGTCGGGCTCTCTCGACCTGTCGACCGCGCTGCTGGTCCTGCTCCTGGCGCCCGAGGCGTACCTGCCGCTGCGCAACATGGGCAGCAGGTTCCACGCGGCGATGGAGGGCGTCGCCGCCGCCGACGAGGCGTTCGCCGTGCTCGACGGCCACGCGGAGGCTCCCGGTGGCGCGCCCGCCACCTGGCACCCGGACCCCGGAGCGGCGACGGCACCGGAGATCCGGCTGGAGCATGTCACGGTGCGCTACCCGGGCCGTACGGAGGCCGCGTTGGAGGACGTGTCGCTGGTGATCGCCCCCGGCGAGCGGGTGGCCCTGGTCGGCGAGAGCGGCGCGGGCAAGAGCACCCTGCTCCACCTGCTGCTCGGCTTCGTCACCCCCGCCGAGGGCCGGGTGCTCGTCGACGGCGCCGAGATCGGCGGCCACGACTCCTGGCGGGCACGCCTGGCGTTCGTCCCCCAGCGCCCGCACCTCTTCGCCACCTCGGTGGCCGACAACATCAGGCTTGGCGCCACCGGCGCGACGATCGACGAGGTCAGGGCCGCGGCGCGGGCCGCGCAGGCGGAGGAGTTCATCCTGGCGCTGCCCGAGGGCTACGACACGGTGCTCGGCGAGCGCGGGACGAACCTGTCGGCAGGGCAGCGGCAGCGGGTCGCGCTCGCCCGCGCGTTCTGCCGCCCGGGAGCCGGACTGCTCCTGCTGGACGAGCCGACCGCGCGGCTCGACGGTCGCAGCGAGAGCGCGGTGGTGAGCGCGACCCGCGACCTCGCCGAGGGCCGCACCGCCGTGATCGTCGCCCACCGGCCCGCGATGATCGAGCTGGCCGACCGGGTGATCAGGATCGCCGACGGCCGCGTGGTGGCCGGGGCACGAGAGGAGATCGCCTCCCCATGACCGATGTCAACGAGGTCCTGGCGGGCAGGACCCGCGGGCGGATGACCCTTGCCGTGGCGGCGGGGGCTGCGGCCGAACTGGCCGGGCTCGGGCTGATCGGGTCCGCCGGGTGGCTCATCACCAGGGCAGCCGAGCAGCCGCCGCTGGCGGCGCTGAGCGTGGCGATCGTCGGGGTCAGGGCGTTCGCGACGACCAAGGGGGTCTTCCGGTATGGGGAGCGGCTGGCCGGGCACGACGTGGCACTGCGAGCCCAGGCGACGACCAGGGAGCGGCTCTACCAGGCGCTCATCCCCGCGCGACCGCTGAACCAGCGGGGGGCCGACCTGCTCAGCCGCATGGTCGACGACACCGACGCGGTACAGGACCTGCTCGTACGGTGCCTGCTTCCGGCCGCCGCGGCGCTGGTCACCGGTGTGGCCGCGATGGTGGTCGGGCTGTTCCTGCTCCCGGCCGCGGCGCTGGTGCTGCTGGCCGGGCTGCTGGTGGCCGGAGTACTGATCCCCGCGGGCACGGCCGCCGCCGCGCGGCGCTGGTCGGCGCGGATCGCCCCCGCACGGGCCGACCTGGCGGCCCGGGTCGCCGACCTGGTGCACGGCGCGGCCGACCTGGCCGCCTACGGGGCGAACGAGAGGGCACTGGCCGCCGCCGCCGAGGCCGACACCCGGCTGGCGGCGCTGGAGCGCCGGCAGGCACGGGCGAACGCGGTGGCCTCCGCCCTGGGCGTACTCACCCAGGGCCTGACCGTGGCGGCGATCGTCTGGGTGGCGCAGAACTCCGGGGCGGGCTCCGTGGCCACCGCGGTGCTCGCGCTGACCTCGCTGGTCTCCTTCGAACCGGTGCTGCCGATGGCCTCGGCCGCCGAGCGGCTGACCGGGGTGCTCGCCGCCCTGCGCCGCCTGCGGGAGGTCGGCGCGGGCGCTCCGGCGGTGGTGGAGCCGGCCACCGCGGCCGAGGTGCCCGCCGGGGCGCCGACCATTGAGATCAAGGACCTGGTGGTCCGGCACGGCGCCGACCGCGCCCCCGCACTGGACGGCCTCAGCCTCACCCTCACCC
The DNA here is from genome assembly GCF_000721075.1 of Streptosporangium amethystogenes. Taxonomy (GTDB): domain Bacteria; phylum Actinomycetota; class Actinomycetes; order Streptosporangiales; family Streptosporangiaceae; genus Streptosporangium; species Streptosporangium amethystogenes. Next base: position 490,970 of record NZ_JOEQ01000005.1, on the reverse strand, counting down.
CCGGCAGGCGGGTCGCCCTGGTCGGCCCCAGCGGTGCCGGCAAGAGCACCCTGCTGTCCGCCCTGATGCGCCTGGTCGAGCCCGAGTCGGGGACGATCAGGGTCAGCGGGGTGGACGTCCGGGAGCTGGCGTCCGACGACGTCCGGCGGGTGATGACCGGGCTGACCCAGGACCCGTACGTGTTCCAGGCCTCGGTACGGGACAACCTGCGGCTGGCCGGCCCCGAGGCCTCGGAGGAGGAACTCACCGAGGCCCTGCGGCGGGCACGCCTGGAACGCTGGGTGGAGCGGACCGGCTGGGACGCCGTTCTCGGGGAGGACGGGCGGACGGTGTCCGGTGGGCAGCTGCAACGGCTGGCGCTGGCCCGGGCAGTGCTGAACGACCCGCCGGTACTGCTGCTGGACGAGCCCGCCGAGGCGCTGGACGAGACGACGGCGGACGCGCTGATGGCCGACCTGCTGGACGCCACCCATGGCCACACGACACTGCTCGTCACCCACCGCCTGCGCGGGCTGGAGCGGGTGGACGAGATCGTCGTGCTGGAGAACGGCTCGGTGACGCAGCGGGGCAGCCACCAGGAACTGGTCTCCTCTCCCGGCTACTACCGCGACCTGTGGCACTCCGAGGCGTTGACCGCCGGCCGGTGAGGTTGCGGTAACCACGCCCGGAGGGCCGGCACGGGTCCGTTGAGCTCCACATCCCGCGGGTTCTCTCCTCAAGCCACCTTGGGGGTGGCACGCACACCCAGGTGGATGTACCGCGAGCCCCCGGGGAGTTCGTAGAACACCGCCGACAGCCACCGCGGCTCTCCTTCCGGGCGGCCGACGAAGGTGACGTCGTCCACCGGCACGAGATCGAACTCCATGGGCGGCCGCAGCCCGGCGAGGGCTCCGGTGGCCGCGCCGTACAGCGAGAGCCTGCCCTCGCGGACCGTCAGCGTCATCCGGCTGCCCGCCCGCTCGTACACGCCGGCGTACCGCTCGACGTCGGTCTCGAACGGCTCGGCCGGCGGTCCCAGCACGGGCGGCACGGCCAGGCCGAGCAGCTCGTCGAAGAGCTCGGTGGCCAGGGCGTGCTGAAACGCGGCGCTGTGGCCGCCGTTGGCCAGCACACAGACGACCGTCTCGGTGTCGGGGACCACCCAGAGCATGGCCGCCTGACCGACGGTGTTGCCGCCGTGGGAGATGATCCGGCGCCCCTGCCACTCGTCCAGGATCCAGCCCAGACCCCACTGCTTCCCGAGGGTGTGCGGGTTGGGGATGTCCACCTGCGGCTCCCACATCGCCCGCGGGTCGGCGAGCAGCCCGGTGCCCAGGTGCGCGCGGGCGAAGGCCACGACGTCGGCGGGACGCGCGCAGATCAACCCCGCCGGGCCGCAGGAGCGCATCAGGCCCCAGACGGGAGCGGGCGCACCGTCGAAGTGGCCCATGGCGCCGCGGAAGCGCAGCACGTCCTCCGGCAGGGTCCAGGTGTGGGTCAGGCCGAGCGGCTCGACGATCTGCTCGCGCAGCGCGGCGTCCCACCCCTTGCCGGTGAGACGCTCGACGACGCGCCCGGCGACGATGAAACCCGAGTTGCAGTACGACTGGGTGGCGCCGAGGGGGTGGTTCTGCGCGAGGCCCGCGCAGGCCTCGACGTACTTCTCGATGCAGTCGTCACCGCGGCCGGTGTCGAGGAACAGGTCCCCGTCGATGCCGGAGGTGTGCGAGAGCAGGTGCCTGACGGTGACGGTCCTGGTCACCTCGGGGTCGGCGACCCGGAACTCCGGCAGGACCTCGGCGACCGGGGTGTCGAGCGTCAGCTCGCCCCGCTCGACGAGGAGCATGATCTGGGTGGCGGTCCAGAGCTTGGTCACCGAGCCGATCTGGAAGAGCGAGTCGGTGGTCGTCTCCACCCCGGTCTCCACGTTGAGCACGCCCGCGGCGAACTCGTGCGTCTCCCCCTCGTGCAGGAGGGCCAGGCTCGCGCCGGGAACCTGGTACTCGGTGATCAGCTCGGCGAGACGGGCCTGCCGGCGACCGGGATCCACTGCTCCAGCCATTCGACGATCCTTTGTGTCGTTCTCCGATCGCCTCGCGGGAGCGCCTGCCCCGGAAACGGGGGAACCCCGCGCGACGAACCACTGAGACGGATGTGCCGCCGGGTGGCCACCCGGCGGCACATCCGTCGAGTAACCCTACTCGCCGGTCTTCTCGGTGAGGGTCACCGTGACGGTCTGGGGCTGCCCGTCCCTGACGTAGGCGACGGTCACCTGCTGGCCGGGCTTGAAGCCGCGGACGGCCCCGACCACGGTGGCCGCCCCGTCCACGGGCGTGTCGTTGATCTTGGTGATCAGGTCGCCCTGCCTGATGCCCGCCTTGGCCGCGGGGCTGCCCTCGGTGACCTGGCCGACCAGGGCGCCGCCCGCGTCCCCGGTGGCGTCGGTCACGCTCACACCCAGGAGGGCGTGGGAGACCTTGCCGCTCTTGATGAGCTGCTCGGCGACGTGGCTGGCGGTGTTGATGGGGATGGCGAAGCCGACACCGATGCTGCCCTCCCCGCCGTTGGTGGCGATGGCGGTGTTGATACCCACCACCTGACCGGCGGCGTTGACCAGCGCGCCGCCCGAGTTGCCAGGGTTGATCGCCGCGTCGGTCTGGATGGCGCCCCCGATGGTGGTGGGGCTCTGGCCGCTCTCCTGCGACCTGCCCCAGCCGGGCGGGAGCTGCTGCTGTCCCTGCTCTCCGCCGACGGTGAGCGTGCGGTTCAGCGCGCTGACGATCCCGGCGGTGACCGACCCTGACAGGCCGAGCGGGCTGCCGATGGCGAGCACGGAGTCACCCACCTTGAGCCGGTCGCTGTCGCCGATCGAGGCCTTGGTGAGGTCGGAGACGCCCTCTGCCTTGATGACCGCGAGGTCGGTGGCCGGGTCGGTGCCGACGACCTTCGCGGTGGCGGTCTTGCCGTCGCTGAACTTGACGGTCACCTGGCTGTCCGGGCCTGCCTGGCCGCCGGCCGACACCACGTGGTTGTTGGTCAGGATCAGGCCGTCGGCCGACAGCACCACCCCGGACCCCTCGCCCCCGCCCGCGGCGGTCCTGATCTCGATGGACACCACGGAGGGCTGGACCACCTGGGCGATGTCGGCGACCGTCGTCACGTTGCCGACCGGACTGACGACCGGGCCGGATGACGAGACCACGGTGGCGGAGCCGTTGAGGCTCGTCGCGACGAAGGCCCCCGCGACCCCGCCCCCGATGGCCATGGCCGCCAGCGCGAGACCGGCGCCGATCTTCTGCCCGGCGGTGAGCCTGCCGCGCTGAGCGGGGACCACCGCCGGTCCTCCGGCCTTCTCGGGAGCCTCGGCGGCGAGCCGCTCCGGCACCGGGTGGATCAACGTCGGCTGCGGTCCGGTCTCCTCACCGGCACGATAGGCGCCGGCGCGCGGCGGCAGCTTGCCGAACTGGGTCCAGCCGTCGTTCCCGGGGGTCGCCTCGGCCGGTGTGTCCTGCTGCTCGTTCCTGTTCGGGTCCATGTCTTCCCCCACGTCCAACATCCCCCCGGTTCGACGGGGTGGAAGCCGGTGCTCACCGGTTGACACAAACGATGCCCGACGGCGTGTAAGCGCAGGTTAAGAGGTTGATCCTGGTGATCGGGATCTCCTGACAACGGCTTTATCAGCCGTGCTCAGCGGGGGTCGCGACCACCCGAAATCACTGGCCCGTCATTTCGGGTCGACCTCGCGCGCCTCTCCCCCGCCGGGCCGGTGAGCGCGGCGACGACGATGTCGCCGCCGCGGCCGGGCGTCAGGAGCCGGCGGGCCAGTACTCGTCGCGCAGCAGGCGCTTGTAGAGCTTCCCGGTGGGGTGCCTGGGCAGTTCCTCGCGGAAGTCGACGGACTTGGGACACTTGTAGGGCGCCAGCTGGGAGCGGCAGTACTCGATCAGCTCGGCTTCCAGCTCCGGGCCCGCCAGGTCCATGGAGGCCGGCTGGACGACCGCCTTGACCTGCTCGCCCATCTCCTCGTCCGGAACGCCGAAGACCGCCACGTCCGCCACCTTGGGATGGACGGACAGGACGTTCTCCGCCTCCTGCGGATAGATGTTGACCCCGCCAGAGATGATCATGTAGGAGCGGCGGTCGGTGAGGTAGAGGAAACCCTCCTCGTCGAGGTAGCCGATGTCACCGAGGGTGGTCCAGCCCCGTCCCAGCGGGTCGCGGGACGCCTCCGTCTTGGCCTCGTCATCGTGGTAGACGAACTGGGGGCCGTCCGAGAAGTAGACGGTGCCGTGCTCGCGCGGCGGCAGCTCGTTGCCCTCCTCGTCGCAGATGTGGGTGACGCCGAGCAGCGGGCGGCCGACCGTTCCCTTGTGTGCGAGCCAGTCCTGCGAGCCGACGTACAGGAAGCCGTTGCCCTCGGTCCCCGCGTAGTACTCGTGGATGATCGGCCCCCACCACTCGATCATCCGTTCCTTGACCGGGACGGGGCAGGGGGCGGCGGCGTGGATCGCGCAGGCCAGCGACGACAGGTCGTAGCGCGCGCGGGTCTCCTCGGGCAGCTTGAGCATCTTGATGAACATGGTCGGCACCCACTGCGAATGGGTGACGGAGTACTTCTCGATGAGCGCGAGCGCCCGCTCCGGGTCGAACCTCTCCATGACGACGATCGTGGCGCCCATCCGCTGGAAGCTCAGGCAGTAGCGCAGCGGGGCGGCGTGGTAGAGCGGAGCCGGGGAGAGGTAGACGCTGTCGGCCGAGGGGGCGAACAGGAACTGGATGAGCTGCAGCAGCGGCCCCGGCTGATCCAGCGGCGCCCTGGAGAGCAGGGGCTTGACACCCTTGGGCCGCCCGGTGGTGCCCGAGGAGTAGAGCATGTCCATCCCCTGGCACTCGTCCTCGACGGGCGTGGCGGGGTGGGCCGCGACGACCTTCTCGTAGGACTCGAAGCCGGGGGCGACACCGTCCAGCATGAGCCTGAGCCCGACCCCGGGCGTGAGATCGGTGATGGAGACCGCCACGTCCGCGAGGGCGGCCGAGGAGATGAAGACCCGGGCCCCGCAGTTGTCGACGATGTAGGCGAGCTCGTCGGTCTTCAGGCGCGAGCTGATGGCCGTGTAGTACAGACCCGAGCGCTGTGCGGCCCAGGCGACCACCAGGAAGAGCGGATGGTTCTCCAGCATGAAGGCGATGTGATCACCCGGTCGCAGGCCGGCTGCGCGGAAGAGCTGGGCGAGGCGGTTGGACTCCTCGTCCAGCTCCCGGTAGGTGACGATCCGCCCGGAGCCCGCCATGATCACAGCGGGCTTGTCCGGCGAAATTGCTGCGATGGCTCCCGGGTGCATGGAGCAGAACATTACTCGGTTTCAGGTTGGGTGAGAAGTACCCGAACACGGCAGGGCCGCGACCTCGCGGACGAGGTCGCGGCCCGGTGGACGACGGTCTTTCGCGGCCCTGGAAAGGCTCCCGGCTCACCCCGGCGTGGCCGCGCGGCGGAATGCCATCGGCGGCCGGTCAGTCGCGCGCGAGACGGCGGGCGACGGTGTCGCCCAGGCTCTGCACCAGCTGCACGACGGCGACCAGCACGACAACGGTGACGATCATGAGGGTGGTCTCGAAGCGCTGGTAGCCGTAGCGGATGGCCAGGTCTCCGAGCCCGCCCCCGCCGATCGCCCCGGCCATCGCCGAGTACGAGATCAGCGCGACCACGGTCACCGTGAGCCCCGCGATCAGGCCGGGCATCGCCTCGGGCAGCAGCACCTTGCCGACGATGGTCGCGCGGCCGGCTCCCATGGCCTGCGCCGCCTGCACCTTGTCCCTGCCGACCTCGCGCAGCGCGGTCTCCACCAGGCGGGCGAAGAACGGCGCCGCGCCGAGCGTCAGCGGGACCACCGCGGCGATGGTGCCGATGGTCGTGCCGACGATCAGCCTGGTGAACGGGATCACCGCGATCATCAGGATGATGAAGGGCAGCGAGCGGCCGAGGTTGACGACCAGCCCCAGCACCCGGTTGAGCACCGCGGAGGGGAACAGCCCGCCCCTGTCGGTGGCGACCAGCGCCACCCCGAGCGGGAGCCCGAGCAGCACCGTGAACAGGGTCGACCACAGCACCATCTCGGCGGTCTGGCCGGTCGACTCCAGCAGCATCGGGAACATCTCGTCCCAGGTCATCGGGCCTCCTCGACCAGCAGGCCGCGTTCGGCCAGGTAGCTGAGCGCGGCGGCGCGCTCGTCACCGGTGACGAGCAGGCGCAGCCGTCCGGTCGAGACGCCCGCCACCTCCTCCAGGGCCCCGCCGAGGATGTTGACGTCCACGTCGAACTTGCGGACCACCTGTGACACCACGGGCTCACCGGCCTGACCGGTGAAGGTGATCGTGACATTGCCCGGCTCCGGCTCGGGGAGGGGGAACAGCTCCGCGGCGAGCCGGGAGCCGGGCCTGGAGATCAACTCGGGGATGGTCCCGGACTCCTCGACCAGGCCGTCGCGCATGACCGCGACCGAGTCGCAGATCGACTTGACGACGTGCATCTCATGGGTGATCAGCAGGATGGTCAGGCCGAGCTCGCGGTTGAGGCTCTTGAGCAGGGCCAGGATCGACTGCGTGGTGCCGGGGTCGAGTGCCGAGGTGGCCTCGTCGGAGAGCAGGACCGGGGGGCTGCCGGCCAGCGCGCGGGCGATGCCGACCCGCTGCTTCTGTCCTCCCGACAGCTGCGCGGGGTACGCCCCGGCCTTGTCGGCCAGCCCGACCAGCTCCAGCAACTCGGCGGTCCGCCTGGCGCGCTCGGCCTTGGCCGTCCCCATGACCTCAAGCGGGAAGGCGACGTTGCCCGCGACGGTGCGGGAGGAGAGCAGCGCGAAATGCTGGTGGATCATTCCGATCCGCTGCCTCGCCTTGCGCAGGTCCCGCTCGGCCAGGCTCGTCAGCTCCTGGCCCGCCACCGAGACGGTGCCGGAGGTGGGCCGCTCCAGGAGGTTCACGCAGCGCAGCAGGGTGCTCTTGCCGGCGCCGCTCTGCCCGAGCACGCCGTATATCTCACCCTCGCGGACGTGGAGGTCCACGCCGTCGACGGCGACCACCTCGCGCCCCCGATCCTGATAGACCTTTCGCAGGCCTGACACGTCAATCACAGCTGTTCCTCAAAACGAAACGGGTCTCGGCAGGACTACGGGTGGGACGCCGACGGGCCTCCGGAGGCGGGGGCGGATGGCCCAGATGGCGCGGGAGGAGATGACCTGCCGAAAAGATCATGGTCTCGGGCCTTACCGACCACTTTCACGCCCGACCCAACGCCACCCCCATTTACCATCATTCCCGACATGTTATGTTAAATCGATCGGCCTTTACGAATACCCGTGCCCGGAGTCATCCGGCGGCCTGCTCCTCCCCTCGTTCGCATGCCGGGATCGACCGACGCCTCTCCGCCCGGGAGCCCGGCCGCACGGGTGACCTCGGAACGGTCCTCGAAGATCGGCTCCAGTCAAGTCTCAGCCGGGCCGTACGCCCTCCGCAGAAACGGAGGACCCCGTACCGCCATGGCGGTCAGCTCAGATCGGCGAACTCCCCACCCTTGATCATCCCGAGGAAGGCATCCCACTCGGACGGGGCGAAGGACAGCACCGGCCCCTCGGGGTCCTTGGAGTCACGGACCAGGACGAGCCGGTCGGCGTCCGGGGCGGTTTCGGCGTCGGCCTGGAGAGTGTCGGCGAGGGCGACTTCGACACAGTCTGGGCCGTTACCGCTGAGGGAGCTCTCGCGCCAGACACCTACCTCGACGCAGTCAGAGCCGTTGCCGCTACGACTGCTCTTGCGCCACTCGATACGGGACGTATCCACTTCGGACCTCCACCTTTCTCACTGAGTACAGGACATACCTCAGGAGGATTCCTCGACCATTTGCTCGATCAATTTTTTTGACCTGTCAGGGCCGAGCGCCGCAGCTCGTAAGTGATCAAATGCGAGCGTATACCAGTACATTTCAGTGTCATTTTCCACGTACAGGCTACTCGTCATGTTCTCGACATACACCACGGTAGGGTCGTAAATCTCACGGAACTCCATGATGCTGAAGGCGCCGGCGGTCGCAGGGTGAACGCCAGCGGCGAGCGGCAACACTTGGATCGTGATGTTGTCCTGGTCCGCCAACTCAAGGAGCTTGGCGTACTGCCCGCGCATGATCGCCGCTGAGCCGATCTGGCGGGCAAGAGCGGCCTCGTCGATCACGGTCCAGAACCGGATCGGGCTCTCTTCTCGCAGCAGAAGCTTCTGGCGAGTCAGTCGAACTTCGACACGCCGCTCCACTTCTGCGGGCGGCGACAGGGCCATCAACGCCGAACGGATGACCTCGCGGGCATAGTCCTCTGTCTGGAGTAGACCGTGCACGAGCGCATTGTTGAAGTTGCGGATGAATGCCGCCTCCGCTTCGAGCTGGATGTAAGTGGCGTAGTCGCTCGGTAGCGAGCTTGCATAGGCGTCCCACCAGCCCTTCATGCGTGCCGTTCGTGCCAGCGCGTGCAGGGCAGGCCGCTTGCTCTCGTCGAGTTCGTACAGATCGAGCAGGCGAGTGAGGTCCGGGGACGTGATTCCGACTCGGGCCGTCTCGATCCTGGACACCTTCGCGACGGACCAGCCGACGCGCTGGGCGGCTTCCTCAAGTGTCAGTGCCTTGAGGTCGCGCAACCTGCGGAGCTCGCCGGCCAGTCGCCGACGTCGAACAGTGGGGCCACGTCCTGCTACCACAGCAACCTCCCGAATCGACTACTGACAGTGTGCACTAGTTGGCACTCCGTGATAGTGGAATCGGAGGGAAGGAAAATCGGTAACTTTGCAGAACCACTTGATAACTCAGCGTACTCGCTGGACTATCTGACTGTGTTGCGAGGCCAGGCGTCAATGAGACCCATGGCCCGCTGCGTCGTATGACCCGTGGGACACAGCAGGAGGGGCGGGCGAGGAGATGAGGGTTCGTGATCTTCAAGGGTGGGGCGGTGAGTTGCTGGAGTTGGCCTGGGAGTTGAACGATCTCGGGTTCGACTCCGTGGTCAGGTTCTCGCCCGGCCGTCGGCCGAGTGTGGAGATCTTTGTGCCGCCGGGGCGGTCAAGGATCGCCACCGCGCAGCGGGGCCGCACCTCGGTGTTCAGCTGGGGCCGGCGACGTGACCGGGACCAGCAGGACCGGGACCAGCAGGGCTGGACTCGACAGGGCCGGGATCGGCGCGGCCGTAGCAGGATGCGGGAGGCGGCCGAGCGACTGGTGGAGGTGGCCCGGTGAGGGAACTGGAGACGCTGGGCCAGGTCGACCTCCCCGCGCAGGTCGCCGCCGTCCCCCAGGCCCGCCGCTACGTCCGCGACCTGCTGGACGGCGTGAACCACCCACACGCCGACGACGCGCTGCTCCTGCTCACCGAACTCGTCACCAACTCGGTGCGCCACTCCGACTCCGGCCGTACCCCTGGCGGCCGGGTCACCATCGCCGTCGCCCGCCACAATGGAACGCTCCACATCGACGTCATCGACGCCGGATCAACCACCGGACAACACCCCCAGGTCTACCCGGACACCGACCCCGACAGCGGCGGCGGACGCGGCCTCTGGCTCGTCCAGCAACTCTCCTCAGCCTGGGGCTGGCACGAAACCCCCGCCGGCCGCGTCGTCTGGTTCCAACTGGCCTGCCGGTGACCCCGTGATCCTCTGGGACCACCCACCCCACTGCCTCAGCCCCCACGTCCTCCCCGCCCGGCCCCACTACGAGGCACTCACCTGACACCCCCCACGTGGCGACGGGCAGACCCGCATTGCGCTGAAAAGTCGGATTCCCGGTCGTTCTGGAGTAGTTTCCGCGACACCCGTAGAGCCCATGTGGTGTCCGATCGCCCAAGGTCGAAAACCTCGTGATGCTGGATCTCGTCGTAAGGCATACTCAGGGCGGTAATCTTCCCCGAGGTGAACTGGGTCTCGCCGGTCCATGACCGCTCCCAAGATGCGTCAAGGGGCGGAGGAGAATCCCACAGTTCATATCGAACGTAAATGGCATCGTCGGTTTCACTGGCGGGTAGAACCGCCCCATTGGGGCCGATGTGCAACCACTCTCCAGAGCCCGAGTCCGAGGTGGTCTCCCCCACCTCCCAGGCGGTCGGAACGCCTGGATGCATACCTTCCTCGACCTCCAGGTCGCCGATCCCATAGAGTCCTTTGAGCGCGCTCTCATATGTCAGCGCAGAGGTGATATTCGCCATGGCAGGCGAGCTCCCGATTGCCAGATATTTCAGATATAAGCAGGCCGGCCCGGACCTCCGTCGAGCATCTGGACCGGCCTGCTTGAATCAATTTTTATTGGACCTTAACCCAGAACTGGTCACTCTTGTATGGCTCGCTGCTATCGGAAAAGTTCCTCCTGCGACCTTTTCTAGCCATACCCATAGCATGCGCCTGCCCGAACTTGATCTCCCACCGCCGCCCAGTACGTACCAAAACTTATGATCGGCTCAGTAGATGCTTGCATAAGTACAGCAGTCACGCATTTCGGCGAATAATAAACCGCATATGTGGAACCCTGAGCCATTCCCGGTCAATCTCCCGGCCAATTATTCGACCGATGAGAATAAGGCTTGTTGTAACCATTTCTTCTGTTGGGGATCCCTGATAAACAGGAACGTCCCAATCTTCTGGCATTGTTAGTCCATGGGCGTGAGATTTTAAGGACTCGGGAATGTACATCATGGGAGTATCGTCGACTATCAGCCCGTCAACTGCGTAGAAGATGCGATGATAGTCACCCCCGCTATGCCAACTGATACCAATTGCACGGCCGCCATCGCGTGAGAGTGCAGATAATGCCTGCTCCTCGGTTACATCCAGACACTGCATCTGAAGAGCCAACGACCACGATTCAAATTTCCCAATCAGAACTATCCCTTCATAGTTGTCCGGAATTTGATCACCCTCGAACCCTTCCGGGAAGTTAGCCAGAGTGACGTTGTATGCGCTGTTGAGGTCAGCCTCGATCCTGGAAGCAGTTTCCTCTACACTGAGGCCTTCGCTCCACACAGCAGCGAAGGTGTTGATGGGTCCTACCCAATAAGCCTCGAGCAAGTCATAGAGGTGACGACTAGCCATTTTTTTCCTTTCAGGAAAGGGGCGAATGCCGTCCCGTACCAAAGGTGCGGGACGGCATTCAATCAGGATTCGCTAATCCACAATGACCCAGAACGGATCCTCGTTCAGGAGTCGATATTGCATCTCGAAGGTTTGCTTATGGTTACCGGCGGCGCCGTTGTGCACTTTTATGACGGGCCAGATTGAGAAGTTCCATATCTGAGTCTTAGGATCAGAATCCACTTTTCGCTGACCTGCTCCCTCGCGGGTGGAGGCAAAGGGATACTCGTCGCACTCCTTTCCTGCCGCCACTTCAGCCGCGAATTGGTCCCTACAGACCTTGTCCTTCATATTTTTATTACGACTACGGATCAGAACATCATCATCTGTCAGCGCATTGGGCGCCATGTAATGCAGCGCTTCACGCGGCCAAAACCCCGGGAATTTTTTACCGGTGATAGGCTTACGCGGCTTATCGAACGTTTCCTCGGGCTGCGTGCTTTCGGGGTAGTCGCGAGCCATCATGAGGTGGTTGGCGACTTGCGACATGGGTTTCTCTCCGGGCGGGTCCGTGGAGTGCATCATGTAGATGCGACTGACCCGGTGGAAGATGCACCCGGCGTAGTGTGATTGATAGGAGTCCGAGCTGTCGCAGCGCACGCTAGGAGCGTTGTCCTTGAGGGCTTGCGAGTCGGTCGCGTGGATGTTCACCGGCCTGTCCCACACGGGTACGGTACCGGCCTCCAGTCCTACCCAGTCGAGAGCGCTGCGACTATTGGGCGTCCCGCCAGCGTCATCGTCGTGGATGGTGACATACGGCCGGAATGCACAGTAGGAGATTCCGTCCAGGTTCGTGGCGTTCTTTGTTGCGCTCGTCCGGTAGGTCCACCACCATTCTTTGCTTTCTTCTTCATTGTTTTTCCAGGTGCGTGCCAATTGTGAGACCGTTTTGCTAATTTCCCCGGAGCTGGTCTTCCATTTACTGCCGGTGAGTTCGCATTTGCCCTGATTTCCGGGGGATGAGACTGCTTCGATGGTAACGTCGATGTACTCGTCCCCGGTGTGCCCTGCGGTCCAGGTGCTGTTGTAATCGACGTTGTCGACGCGTAGGTAGATTGCTATATCTCTCGGATGGCGGGCGCCAGCGCCCTTCCCGTCATCTCGGGCTATCTCGCCGTGCTTCTTCCATCCGCCCGCGTAGGCGTCGATAACCAGCGACGTCGACAACTTAACACCCCCCGCGCTTCCCCTGCTGCCCTGAACCAACCAGGAGTGGTTGCTGCTCGTGCAGTAGGTGTAAACGCTCCAAGAGGAGTTGATGGCGTTGTCGTTGGGGCTCTTGCCTGGTGGCGTCGGGAACTTTTTCTCGCGCAGATCAGCACACTGTTGGGTACTCAGGCGCTCGTAGGGGAAGCTCGTGCTCGCTTGCATCGATGACGCCAAGTCGGCCGGACGGGATTCCGCCTTCTTATTGGACCGCTTGGGTTCAGTACTTACGGCAGGAGCGGAGAATTTAGCGCTGTGGCCAGCGTGCATCCCAGCGACCTCGTCGGCGCTCATCGGTTTCTGGAAGACTTGGATGTCATCTAGATCGCCAATTATGGCAGTGCCGATAGTCATCGGCGTCTCTGCCTGCCAAGAGGCGGTGCTGAGTGCCTCAGACTTGAGCAACGCGCCGTTGAGGTACAGCGAGGCGGTCTTGGCGCTGGCATCATAAACACCCGCAAGGTGGAACCATTCATCGGCGGGCGGTTTGACATTAGACAGGACGCCCTGCTGTGTGGCATCAGCGCTGTCGTCGCTGGTCAACGTAAAGACTAAGCCGTGCTCAGGCGTGTTGCCAAGGCGGAACGGTGCCTGGTGGGTGCCCTTTTGCTCGATGACGGTGTAGTCGCCGTCCGTGTCACTCCACCGTAGCCAGGTGGCGAGGGTGAAGCTTTGGTCGGTGCGAATCACTGGTCCGGTGGTCTGCGCGAACGGCTCCTCGCCGGGCTGGATGACGTCGACCTTGACCTGCCGCCAGTCCGACCACGCCGAGGACAACTGCCCGGCGACCGCCCGGGCACGCCAGCGCACCACCCAACCGTCGATCAGTTCGCCCGCCGGTACGGCAATGCTTGCCTGAGTGCCGGAGGCGACGTTGTCGACACTGCCGGTCCAAATCTGGCCAGTGCCCTGACCTGTGGCAGTCGGGTCGTGCTCGATCTCGTACTCGGCCCGCAGGCTCCCGCCAGCCGGGTCGCTCACCTGTGCCAATAGGCTGGGGGTAAGGGTGGAGGTTACGGTTGTACCGTTCACCACCGTCGAGGGGTTGACCTGCAACGCGCCCACAGCCGGCTCCGAGATTGGGCCAGGTACGTCGATGGTGGCGTTCTGCCACGCCGACCACGCCGAGGTGGTCGAGGCCGCAGCGTTGGCCGCGCGAGCCCGCCAGCGGACCTTCCACCCGTCGATCAGTTTCCCGGCCGGGACCGTTGCTGTGGCCTGGTTACCGGAGGTGACCGCAGCTGAGGCGCCGGTCCAAATCTGGCCGGTGCCCTGCCCGGTGGCGGTCGGGTCGTGCTCGATCTCGAACTGGCCGGTCAGGGTGCCGCCGATGGTGTCGGAGACGGTGGCCGCTAGTTGCGGGGTGAGCGAGGTGACCGTCGTGATGCCACCTGAGTTCTGGGCCGGGGTGATGGTCAGGGCGCTGACGGCCGGAGTGGAGGCCGGGCCGGTGGTGGTGATGGTCAGCTTCGGCGGGTTGTCGAAATCGGTGTCCTCGGAGGAGGTGAGCACCCGGTAGTTGTTGACGTTGGTCTCTGTGGGGGACTGCAGCACCAGGCCGTGGTTGGCCGCGCCGGCCGCCCAGTCTTGCGCGATCCCGGTGACCGGCCACTCCAGCGCGGTCGGCCCGCCCGGACAGGAGTCGCCGAAGCCCGCCTTGTTGATCTGGGCGTCCTCCGTGGTCGAGGTGGGCTTGTTGGCCCAGTCCAGGTTGTTCTCATCCCAGGCACTGGTCAGACGTCGGACCTGGATGCCCGCTGCGACCGTGGTGCCGCATCCGGAGGAGTCCATGTTCAGCAGCGACAGTTTGGCGTCGGTGACGGTCGTCCCGGTCAGGGAGGCGGTGTCGAAGCGCAGATGCACCCGGTGCTTCTCATTGCCGTCCCAGGTACCGGCCATCAAGAGCGGACCCGTCGGGTCCGCCGGGTTCCCGGCGGTGTTGAAGACGTTGTTGACGTCCACGTCGTTGTTGGCCGGCAGCGTGACAGTGGGGTCCACCCGCACCGGATACTTCGTGGCCGGATCAGACAGGAACGCGTGGTCGGGCTTGAGCACCAGCTCGGTCCGGCCGTCCGTGGTGACCACGTCGGTGGCGATCTTCGCGTGCCTGGCCCGCGGAGGGCGGCCTGCGGCCGGGCGAGCTCCCGCGGAGGAGTCCCACATCACCGGCTGCGGCGCCGAAGCGACCAGCTTCTTGTCCTTGCTACCGGTGAGCAGCAGGCGTCCGCCCTTGCCCTCGGTGAGGGTCAGGCCACTGGTCTCCGCCCCGATGCGGATTTCCAGCGGCTTGGCGGGCCGCTCACGCAGTACCACATCGTGCCGGAATCCGGTGGGCAGCACAGTGACAACCAGATCCGCGCCCTTACCGGCAGCGTCGGTGAACGTTGCGATGTTCTTGTTGATCACCGGCTTGGGCAGTGGGCTCGGCCAGCGCAGCGCATAGGACTGCCCGCCAATGGCTGTCATGGATGCGAACGCGCCTGCGCCGCCATTAGTGATCGTTACGGCAACCCCTGAGGCGATCGCCTTCGGCTTCAGCACCCCGTTCTGCTCGGCCAGGGTAGTGTCGATGGGTACCCATGCGCCATTTTGCTGCGTTCGTACCGGACCTGCGGAAAACTCGGTGGTGAACGTCTTTCCGTCAGGCTGAGCGTATGTGATAGAGGTCGCTGAGGTTTCGCTGGTCACCTCAACCGGCTTGCCGTCCTGCACAGCCTTCTGTAACGCGTGGGCAACAGCAGACGGCGAACTTTCCAATTCTGCTTGTGGAGAGAGAGGCGCAGATGCGGTCGCCCGGTTGGACAAACCAGTGCCTATCTTGCCAGGCATCCATTGCGCCGTAGGATTCACAGTCGCGTTGTGGCCATGGCCCGAAGCATCAGCGGCAATACTTCCTGTACCCTCATCCAATTTCCAATGAGCGGCTGCTTGCACGGCGGTTGTAAAGGACCAGATGTGCGGGGTCATACCGTTTCCGGCCTGATCGTAGGCCTCGGAGACCTCAGCTGTGTAGCGCGTGCCCGCGTGTAGTGATTGGCTGGGAGTAAACAGCAGTTCTCGCCGGTCAGCCGCCAGGGAGGGGACTCCTGCTACCTCGTTGCCCGAGGGGTCCTTCACGCTGAGTTCGGGCTCCCAGACAGCCTCACTGAAAGTGATCTTGAGCTGGGTGCCCAAGACAACACCTGTCGCATCCGCAGCTGGAATGGCGCCAACCACGGTGGGAGCAACGCTGTCGCCAGGGACAGGCTCCAACGCCGGTTCATCCTCGGGGCTGAGTACATTTTTCTCAGGCTCGATAATATCGGGAGATAGCGGCTGTTCCATCTGGGCCCGCACCGCGTCCTCACCCATGAACGGAGTGCTAGGTACGCCGTCATACGTCCACTGCTGGTGAGCCTTCGCCTCCTCGTAGGTAAACTGCTTTTCAGGACCAGTGTAGTTGTTGTAGATCACCTCAAAGGTCTCAGGCGCCACCGGTTCGAAGTCGACGGTGAGGATGGGCGGGTGGAGCTGGAACTTGCAGTCTTCCAGTGGCTCGCTCCTGCAGCCGCCGGCGTCTTCAGAGGCGTAGCGCCGCCAGTTTCGCAACTCGGATTCGTTGCCTGCGGTGAGCTGAATGCCGTAGTTGGTGTCACCGTTGACCCACGCCTGGACAATCCCGTTGATCGAGTGGACCAGGTTCCAGGCGTAATTGCAATCTTCGCTGTAGGCGCCGTACTCGGTATCTGCCCCCACACTGGTGACGGACGGCTGACTGTTCCAGTACAGCAGCATGTCATCCCAGGCAGAGGTGATCTGCCGCGCGGTGATCCCGGAGCCGACCGACGTGCCGCAAGTATTGGACTGGTGGTTCCACAAGTTCAGGTCGGCGTTTTGAACCTTGCTACCCGCGAACTCGGCGGGGATGTTGGGAAACTTGAGGTAACCACGCTAGCGTTTGGCGATGCTGCTGGCGTAGGACTTGCCAACCACGATCTCAGGATCAGCGAAGGTGTCCCAGCTGTCCGTGAGGTCGTAATCGTTGATGTAGGCGTCCATGGCGCCACCGTCGCGATTCGTTTGGCCGGTGTGGCCTTCGTACCAGTCCGAGGCCGCGGCGGTCATCGTCACCGGGTATGTCGTCGCCGGATCGGCCAGGAACGCCGCGTCCGGCGTGAACACCAGGGTCGTGCCGTCTTCGGCGAGCGTGACGGCAGCCTTGCCGATCTTGCCCGTATCAAGTGGGGCGTCTGCGGCGGTGGTCTTGGCGTCCTGCAGCAGGGTCGGACGCACCTCGATCAGCGTCTTGCCGTCCTCGCCCACGATGGTGGGCTGGCCTGTGGTGTTCTTCGCGAAGGACATGCCCTTGGGCAGGTCGACCGGGACGTGGAAGAAGACCGGCTCGGTGGGCCGTTCGACGATGGTGATCTTCTGCTGGAACCCAGTGCGGGTCGCGGTCACCACTAGGTCGCGGCCCTTGCCGTAGGCGGACCGGTAGGTGGCAGTATTACCCTTCAGCTCGGGCTTGGGCAGGGCCGACGGTGTGGTGATCTTCGCTGTGGCATCGGCCGTCTGGCTCTTGAGCAGGGTCTTGTCCCGGCCGACGGACAGGACGAGGTTTCCCTTCGCGGCCTTGGGCTTGATGACGCCGTTCGCCTCAACAAGAGTGGTGTCGATCGGCGTGAAGCCCTTACCGTCGGCCTTCTTGACGCGTACGGGCTCGGTGGACAGCTCAACCCGCAGCGTCTTGCCGTCCGGGTTGGCGAACAGCGTCGTGGCCTCGGTATTGCGCTCAGGGATCTCGACGCGCTTGCCGGTCTCGCGGGCCTTCTTCTTGGCCGCTTCCACCATCTTGTCTGTGGCGGGCTGTCCGCTCTTCGGGGCGGGGCGCTCTGGGACAGGAACCTGAATTTGGGGTGGTTCGGGTGCCTTCTCCGCCCAGGAAGGTGCTGCAGCCAGGCTAACGAGCATCGTCGTGGCCAGGGTCGCAGCGATGGTGTTCACGAGGCGGCGTCTACGCCGTTCGCGACCAGGCGGGAGAGACGGGGGCCCTACCGCTCGGTTTGTCAAGGTCACTCCAACTCCTGCATGCATGCGAGTGGCCCGCACTGTCGCACGGGCCACTCGAACAAGTTTTCGGCAAGGGGAAGGTATCAGCAAAATTTACCGAAAGAAAGATCTTTGATTACACCGCTTTTTATGATCATATTGGGCATTGACCTGGGGAATCCCAGACGGGTCGGCCACTTGCTGATCCGGAGTCCTCGGAGCCTCAGCGATCATTCTGCGGATGAGTTGATGGGACTCGCCACCATCTGACTTCACCATGACAACGCCCGAGGGCCGCGACAAGACGTGGCAATCAACCAAGTCAACCCCTTACCCACGGCCCCGGCGAGGACTCTGTTGGTTAACTTGCCGCGCGGGCCTTGCAGAGGATTTTGAAGCTGCTGGGTGAGCGTTCGCGAGCGGGGTGGTTGTCGCGTTCGGTCCAGTCGGCGATTCGGGCGGCGTTCATGGCACAAGCGATCAAGACGTGCTGCAGACGGGTCTTGGCCAGGCCGATGTAGCGGCAGCGACGCAGGCCGTGGGCGCGTACGGCCTCGGAGATGGTGCTTTCAACCCCCGCGCACAGGTTGTATCGCCGCCTCCAGCGCGGATCGGTCTGGTCGGCACGGTTGGCTCGCTGGATGTCGTAGAGGCGGCGGGAGGGGATGACGATCTGACGCCCTGCGATGCCTTTGGTGCAGTGGATCCGCAGCGGGCAGGGTTGGCAGTCGGTGGCGGCGAAGCCGATCGCGGCCCCATCACCGGCCATGTGGGCGCGGTGACGCCAGTGGATGCTGTGTTTACCGTCGGGACAGGTGGCTTCGCGGGCCCCCAGTCGATGGTGAAGGAGTCACGGTCGAAGCCGAGAGCGGCCTTGGCCTGCCAGGAGCTCCTCTCGGGCGAGCGGGCCGATGATCTGCGTGCCGCGACCGGCGGCCTCGGCGATCGCCTCGGCGGTGACATACCCTTCGTCCAGATAGGGCTCAGCCGGGGTGAGGTGCCGTTCACGCAGGCCGGTGGCGATGGCGTCCAGGGTGGCGTTGTCAGCGGCGGTCGCCGGTGTCGTCTGCACCTGCAGGATCAGACGCGGGGCGTCGGCCTGACAGTCTTCACTCAGATGGACCTTGTAGCCGCTCCAGGTGGTGTCGCGCTTGGTGCTCCATCGGGCCTGGGGATCGTGAGGGGAATCCAGATGTCGGGCGCCCTCGGTGATACGGGCCTCGCGCAGCTGCCGGCAGCCGCTGCCCACCCGGGTGTGGATCAACAGACCATCCACGACCCTCCAGACCGAGACCTCAGCACAAACACCACAAGTAGCCTGATGTCTCAATCGGTTTGACAGCTACCGCCTGGCCGGTCAGACCTTCGCCTACCCCGGCGAGATCACCTACGCCACCGCCGTGGCGACCGCCCAGCTCAACACACACGCCCGCCCTTGGATCCGGGGCCGCCCAGTTCCCGAGCCTCGCCGCCGCCGACGTCGTTTTACCTGCCTACTTCAAGGAACGAAGCGCTGGTCATGCCAGTACGGATCCCGCAGTGGGACGATCCGCTGGGCGAAGTCGTCTTTGATCGCCCGCATCCTCTCCCCGGGCGCGTAGAAGCGCCCCTTGGTCTCCCCGTACGGGGCGAGCCAGCCCTTGGCCGCCAGGTCGCGCAGGTCCCTGGCCGCCTGCCCCTGGCTGAGCGACTCGTCCGACTGGTACCTGCTCCGGCGCAGCCGCCGGTTGACGAACACCTCGTAGAGCGCCGAGACGGTACGGGTGTTGAGCCCGTCGGCGTCGACCCGCTCCTCCAGCAGCATCCACACCTCCCCCGCCTCGGCGAGCCTGCGCCGGACCTGCTGGGCCTGCAGGTGGTGGGCGCGCAGGCAGAAGCGCACCCAGTGCAGCGTGTCCCCGTGCGGATTCCAGTTCCGCCTTCCTCCCGCCGACAGAACCCGGTAGTAGTCGACGGTGTTCTCGGCGCCGCCGAGCCACTCCTCGATGGAGGAGAACTCCGGGGTGGTGATCCGGTCCCTGCCGAGCACCAGCGTCTGGAGCGCCCGCGACATGCGGCCGTTGCCGTCCCGCCAGGGGTGGATGCTCACCAGGTTGAAGTGGGCCATCGCGGCCCGCACGTAGCTCGGCGCCTTCAGGTCGCCCTCGTTGAGCCAGGCGACCAGCTCGGCCATCAGCTCCGGCACCCGCTCGGCGTCCGGCCCCTCGTAGACGACCTCCCCGGTGGTGGAGTTGCGGACGTAGATGCCGCCGGGCCGCACCGTGCCCGGCGTCTTGTCATGGTGATGGCCGATCATCATGAAGTTGAGCGCGTGCAGCAGACCGGCGTCGAACGCGAACACCGGGGCGCGGGAGAGCGCCTGGATGTAGGTCAGTGCCTGCTGGTAGCCGGAGATCTCCCTGGCGACCGCGCCGGAGGTCTCCAGGGGCTCCTCACCGGCCATGATGGACTCGATGTCCTCGACGCTGGCCCGGTAGCCCTCGATCGAGTTGGACCCCTGGATGGCCCGCGCCTGGAGCTGGCGTCTGAGCTGACCGTCCCAGCGGTGGGTCTCCGCGAGGCGGTACCTCAGGTCGCGGCGCATCTCCTCGATCTCGCCGAGGACCACTTCGTCGACGGTCTCCAGTGGAGGCGTTCCATACAGCATGGAGCCATGCCATCATAAATAAATCATTCGAGCAATCGACTAGATGATTCGTACATTTATATCTGTCAAGTCTGTTCCGTTCAAAGATGCGCGGATTGCCGGACGGCCCGCCCCTCTCGAACACACCGATGAGGGGCGGGCCGACGCGGGAGCACGGATCAGGCGGCGACGTGCTCGGCCACCTTGGCCGGGGTGAGCGCGATGTCCAGGACCTCGCGCACGTCGCTCACCGCGTGGACGGTGAGCTCGTCGCGGACGGCCTGCGGGACGTCGTCCAGGTCGGGCTCGTTGCGCGCCGGGATCAGCACCGTCGTGATGCCCGCCCGGTGGGCGGCCAGCAGCTTCTGCTTGACCCCGCCGATCGGGAGCACCCGGCCGGTGAGGGAGACCTCGCCGGTCATGGCCACGTCGGCGCGGACCTGACGGCCGGACAGCAGCGAGGCCAGGGCCGTGATCAGGGTGACGCCCGCGGACGGGCCGTCCTTGGGAACGGCCCCGGCCGGGAAGTGGACGTGCACCGAGCGGTCCTTGAGGGAACCGACGGGCAGTTCCAGCTCCGCACCCCGCGAGCGCAGGTAGGAGAGCGCGATCCGAGCCGACTCCTTCATCACGTCGCCGAGCTGGCCGGTCAGGGTCAGGCCGGTGTCGCCGGTCTCGGGGTCGGCCAGGGACGCCTCCACGTAGAGCACGTCACCGCCCGCCCCGGTGACCGCCAGGCCGGTCGCCACTCCGGGCACCGCCGTACGCTGGCTGGACTCGGGGAGCGAGGACTCCGGCACGTTGCGCGGGCGGCCCAGATAGGGGACCAGGTCCCCCACCGCCACGGGCAGCTCGCCCTCGCCGAGCGCGACGTTGGCCGTCACCTTGCGCAGGATCCTGGCGATCGAGCGCTCCAGGGACCGGACCCCGGCCTCCCTGGTGTACTCACTCGCGAGCCTGCGCAGCGCGTCCTCGTCGACCGTGACGTCCTCGGCGGTGAGGCCGGCCTTGTCGAGCTGGCGCGGGAGCAGGTGGTCCCGGGCGATGGCCACCTTCTCGTCCTCGGTGTAGCCGTCGAGCGTCACGATCTCCATGCGGTCCAGCAGCGGCCCTGGGATGGCCTCGAGCGCGTTGGCGGTCGCCAGGAAGAGCACGTCGCTGAGGTCGAGCTCCACCTCCAGGTAGTGGTCGCGGAAGGTGTGGTTCTGCGCGGGGTCGAGCACCTCCAGCAGCGCCGCCGTCGGGTCGCCCCGGTAGTCGGAGCCGACCTTGTCGACCTCGTCGAGCAGCACGACCGGGTTCATCGAGCCGGCCTCGCGGATGGCCCTGACGATCCGGCCCGACTGGGCGCCGACGTAGGTGCGCCGGTGACCGCGGATCTCGGCCTCGTCCCGGACACCGCCGAGGGCGACGCGGACGAACTTGCGGCCCATCGCACGGGCGACGGACTCGCCGAGGGAGGTCTTGCCGACTCCGGGAGGGCCGGCCAGCGCGAGCACGGCGCCACTGCGACGGCCGCCGACCACGCCGAGCCCCTTCTCCGCCCTGCGCCCGCGGACGGCGAGGTATTCGATGATGCGATCCTTGACGTCGTCGAGACCGGTGTGGTCGGCGTCGAGGACGGCGCGGGCCGCGGCGATGTCGTACAGGTCCTCGGTCCGCTCGTTCCACGGGATGTCGAGGACGGTGTCGAGCCAGGTGCGGATCCAGCCGGTCTCGGGAGACTGGTCGGAGGTCCGCTCCAGCTTGTCGACCTCCTTGAGCGCGGCCTGGCGCACCATCGTAGGCAGGTCGGCGGCCTCGACGCGGGAGCGGTAGTCCTCCTCCTCGGAGGCGGAGGTGTCACCGTTCAGCTCGGCGAGTTCCTTGCGGACCGCCGCGAGCTGCTGGCGGAGCAGGAACTCGCGCTGCTGCTTCTCCATGCCCTCCTGGACGTCCTTGCGGATCGTCTCGGCCACGTCGATCTCGGCCAGGTGCTCGCGCGACCACTCGACCAGCTTCTCCAACCGGTCCGCCGGGTCGGTGGTCTCCAGGATCTCCGCCTTGCGCGAGGTGCTCAGCCAGGGGGCGTAGCCGGAGTTGTCGGCCAGGACCGAGGGGTCGTCCATCTGGTTGACCGCGTCGACGACCTGCCAGGCGCCCCGCTTCTGCAGGATCGTGGTGGCCAGCGCCTTGTACGCCTTGGCGAGCTCGTGGGCGCGCTCGTCCGCCGCGACGGCGGGAACGACGGTGGCCTGCACCCACAGTGCGGCGCCGGGGCCGGTCGTGCCGGTGCCCACCCGGACCCGGTCGACACCGCGCAACACCGCGGCGGGCTCACCGCCGGGCAGCCTGCCCACCTGCTCGACGACCGCCCGCACGCCCACCGAACCGTATCTTCCGTCGATCCGGGGAACGAGAAGGACTTCGGGCTTGTTGTCAGCGAGAGCCTGCGCCGCGTCGATCGCGGCCCGGACCTCGGTCTCCGACAGGTCAAGCGGGACCACCATGCCCGGCAGCACGACCTCGTCGTCGAGCGGCAGGACCGGGAGGATCAAGCTCTCACTCATGTGAACTCCAAAGGTTGAGTTGTACTCACTCAATTAATGGGAGCCTGAGAATGTTCCCGAGGTTGAGCCTGTTCGCTGTGAGCGATCGTAATTGTGTAATCGGAGGCGTCGGCCGCCTCTCCACGGGGGCTTCTCAAGCCTCCGTGCGACCTCGAACACCCGGAGCGCGCCACGGACGGCGAAAGGTTCACCCCGGTCCCGGCGGGCGGGAACATCGGGAGAGCCCCTCGATCATCCGGCCGCGGTTTCGGTGACGCAGTAAAAGTTAGCTGAGGCTAACCTAAGGGTAGATTGGCGGTGAAAGCACCAGCCGAGGCTCCCGGCGACACCCCCACCTCGCGCGTCCCACCCGTACCCGACACGGAGGGCGGCCAGTTTAATGACGAGGTGTCGTCATCGACTTGACGGGGCGGTGCGATTTTTGTGACACTGTGTCATGAAAAGTTTCCTCGCCGCGGAGTGATCATGAGTGAGTCGCCGTTCTCCGAAGTCCTCAGGAACGCCACCTGGGGTGACCACGAATCCGCCGAGGACGAGAGCTACCTCAAGGCCCTGATGGCGGGCCACCTCTCCCCCGAGGCGTACGGCGAGATGGTCGCCCAGCACTACTTCGCCTACGTGGCCCTGGACGGCGCCGCACGGTCGCTCGCCGAGGACCCCGTCGCGGCACCGTTCGTCTTTCCCGAGCTCTACCGGGAGGAGGCCCTGGTCCGCGACCTGGAGACGATCTACGGGTCCGGCTGGCGGTCCAGGATCGAGCCCTCCAAGCCGACCCTGACCCTGGTCGCCCGCATCAACCAGGTCGCCACCTGGCCGGCCGGCTACATCGCCCACCACTACACCCGCTACATGGGCGACCTGTCCGGCGGGCAGTTCATCCGGATGGAGCTACAGAAGATATACGGCTACCAGCCGGGCGGCGGCATCGACTTCTACCTGTTCGACGGGATCGGCAGCCTGCCCCGTTTCAAGAACGAGTACCGGGCCCGGTTGGACGCGCTGCCCCTGGACGAGGCCGAGAAGCAGCGCCTGATCCGCGAGACCAAGCTCGCCTACCTGCTCAACACCGAGGTCCTGGGCGAACTCGGCCGGGTGGCCCGGTCCGAGGTCGCCGCCTGAATCCGGTCGTCCCACAGCACGAGTGAACGCTCCGGCACGGACTCTCCGTGCCGGAGCGTTCACCTGTCCGGCGCCCTCCAGTCCTCGGAAACCGCAAGGTCCCACCCAAGGCCTCCAGCGACATACGGCGCTCAGAAGGCGTACGGCCCGAAACGGCCCCAGGCCACGAAGGCGGCCAGCACGAGGAGCACCAGGTTCATCGGAAGCGCCGAATTCTCCTTGCGCCGGACGTGCACGACGATGGCGCCGATCATCGTGATCACCAGGCAGGCCGCGGCGATCGGGGTCAGCACGGGCAGGATGCCGGTGAGAGCGGGCAGGATCAGCCCGAACGCGGCCAGCACCTCCAGGATGCCGATGGTCTTGACCTGCCCGGCGGAGAAATCCTCCACCCATCCGCCCAATTGGGCGATCAGGTTCTCGCGCGGCTGGGTGGCCTTGGTGAAACCCGCGAAAAGGAACATCGCGGCGAGCAGGCTCTGCACGACCCAGAGGACAACGTTCATGAGGCACTCCGAAAAATAAGTGAAGGCATGCCTTCGTTTGCCGTCACCGTACCATAACCGCAGGATCTCCTTCACTTTGTAGAATCACCTCATGAACGCGTGCGGACGTCGGGGGTTGCGCAGGGACGCCGAGATCAACCGGGAACGGATCATGACGGCGGCACGCGTCGCGTTCCGCGAGCGCGGGCTCGACGTGCCCCTGGAGGAGATCGCCCGCCGGGCCGAGGTGAACATCGCCACGCTCTACCGGCGCTTCCCCGACCGCGAGGCGCTCATCGAGGCGATCCTGGCCGACCACATGGCCGAGTTCGTCGAAGCCGCCGAGGCGGCGGAACTCGCCGACGATCCCTGGGGGGCGTTCGCCGGGCTGGTCGAACGCATCTGCGGGATGCAGGCCGCCGACCAGGGGGTGACCGAGGCCCTCACCACCTGTTTCTCCGGCGCGGCGCTGGAGGCACCGAGAGCGCGGGCGATGGCGGCGGTCGACCGGGTGATCGAGCGGGCCCGCCGCGCCGGGACGCTGCGCGCCGACTTCACCGGCCAGGACCTCATGCTGATCATGATGGCCAACGCCGGAGTGCTCGGTTCCACCCGCTGCGCCGCCCCTCAGGCGTGGCGGCGACTGATCGGCCTGATCCTCGACGCCTGTCGCACCGACCGCCTCGGCCCTCCGCTCCCCCCGGCTCCCAGCACCAAGGACCTGCACGCCGCCATGAGCTCGGCCCGCCCCCAGCGCTGACCGCGCGACCGGACACCGGACGACC
This sequence comes from Streptosporangium amethystogenes, assembly GCF_000721075.1. Taxonomy (GTDB): domain Bacteria; phylum Actinomycetota; class Actinomycetes; order Streptosporangiales; family Streptosporangiaceae; genus Streptosporangium; species Streptosporangium amethystogenes. The sequence goes on along the minus strand of NZ_JOEQ01000005.1, from coordinate 466,042 downwards.
TGACAGCAGGCGACGGCACTGTGCGACCATGGGACCATGCCCCGGATTTCGGCCGCGACCATCGGCGAGCACCGCGCCCAGACACAGGACCGCATCCTGCGGGCGGTCTCGCGTCTCTCCCGGGAGCAGGGCATCGACGCCATCTCCATGACCGACGTGGCGAGCGAGGCCGAGATCACCCGCACCGTGCTGTACAACTACTTCCCTGACAAGGCCGCGCTGCTGCTGGCCTTCACCGAACGGGTGACGCACTACTTCATCGACAGCTACGAGCGGGAGCTGCCCGAGCGGGCCCTGCCCGCCGAGCGGCTGCGGGTCTTCGTCAGGCTCCAGCTCGACGGGCTGCTCGCCCACCCCCACCCCGGCCCCGCCGACCTGTCCGCGGCGCTGGGCCCCGACGCCTACCAGCGCCTGGCCGACCATGTCGAGCCGATGCAGCGCATCCTGACCGGCATCATCGACAGCGGCGTGGCCTCGGGCGATTTCCACGCCCCCGACGTGGAAGTCGCCGCCCGCTTCATCCTCGCCGTCATCGGCGCCGAGCGGGTCCCGCTGCTCAGCGGCTCGGTGACGCCCGAGGAGGCCGCGGAGACGGTCTCGGGCTTCGTGCTGCGCGGACTGGGCACGGCCTGAGCCCACCGGGCGGTGCGGGTTCCGTCACGATGGACACCCCGGCGGTGTCTCGCGGCCCCAAGGCGGGTGACATTGAAGATCACCCCCTGGTGGGACGCGGACCACGGGCCACGCCGCCTACGCTGATCCGGGTGACCCCCACCCCAGCGCGGCAGGCCCTCGCACGGCACATGCGGCCGCTACGGGAGGCCGTCGCGCGACTGGCCCACCCCCTCGCCGAGGCGCTGGTGACCGGGGCGCCCGATCCTGCCGGCCGCCCCCGGTCACGCCGCCTCCGCCCCCGCATGCCGAGGGCGCTGGGGCTGCTGCCGTTCCGGACGATCGACCTCGTCCTGCTGGCCGACCTGGCGCTGACCTTCACGCTGTTCGACGTGGGCCTCTCCCTGCTCAGGGAAGAGGCGATCCGGGCACACCCCCCGCTCGGCACGGAGGGGCTCACGTTCGCGGCCCTTGCCTTCTCCCTGCCGCTCGCGTTCCGTGGCCGGTGGCCCCTGGCCGCCTGGCGGATGGCGATCCTCCTGATTCCCCTGGGTACGCTCGTCTCACCGCGGTTGTCCGATCCCCCGTACAACACGGCTGCCGCGGTCATGTACGTACTCGTGGTCTATGCGGTCGCGGTCCGCTCGGAGCGGCACATCACCGTGGGCGTGTGGATCGTCTCGGTCCTCGTCGCCTGGGTGATCTACCCCGGCGACGAGGCCATCGTCATCGTCGTTGTCACAGCGACCGTCCTGTTCGGCTACAACGTGCGCGCCCGGCGGCTGGCCATCGGCCTGCTGGCCCAGGAGGAGCGGCGCAGCCGGCAGGCACTGGCCGGACAGGCCGTGCTGGAGGAGAGGGCCAGGATCGCCAGGGAACTACACGACGTCGTCGCCCACCACATGTCGGTGATCGCCATCCAGGCGGAGGCCGTTCCGCTGCGGGCGGGCGGAGACGCGGAGCGCCTGGAGGACGGGCTGAGAGAGATCCGCGCGCTGTCGCTCGCGGCCATGACCGAGATGCGCCGCGTACTGGGCGTGCTGAGGGAGGATGACGGGCACGCGGACATCGCGCCGCAGCCGGGTCTCGGCCGCCTGGAGGAACTCGTCGACACCGCGCGATCCGCGGGGCTCACCGTGACGCTCAAGCTGGGCGGCGACCTGACGGGGCTGCCCACGGCGGTGAGCCTGTCCGCCTACCGGATCGCCCAGGAGTCGCTCAGCAACGCCATGCGGCACGCCCCCGGTTCGACCGTCTCGATGAGGATCGCCCGTTACGGCGCCGAGCTGCACGTCCAGGTGACGAACGACGCCGGGCGCCGTTCCACCGGGGAACCCAGACACATGGGGCACGGCCTGATCGGGATGCGGGAACGGGTGTCCGTACTCGGCGGAAGCCTGTGGGCCGGGCCGGTCGGGGCGGGCTTCGCGGTCACCGCCATACTGCCGATCACGGAGAACACTTGACCTCCTGCCCCGGACCGAAGCCCGGGGTCTTCACGCTCAAGGAGATTCGATGACGATCCGGGTGCTCATAGCCGATGACCAGGGCATGGTACGGACCGGCTTCACCGTCTTCCTGAGCTCGCAGCCGGACATCGAGGTCGTGGGCGAGGCCGCCGACGGGCGCGAGGCCGTGGCCCGGACGGCCGAACTGCGGCCCGACGTCGTGCTGATGGACGTGCGGATGCCGGTCATGGACGGCCTCGCGGCGACGCGGGAGATCATGGAGTCCACCGGTCCCACACCGAGGATCCTGATCCTGACCACGTTCGACCTCGACGACTACGTCTACGAGGCACTGCGGGCCGGGGCCAGCGGGTTCCTGCTCAAGGACGCCTCGGCGCAGCAGCTGGCCGAGGCGGTACGGGTGCTGGCGGCCGGGGAGGCACTGCTGGCCCCCTCGGTGACCCGGCGGCTGATCGCGGAGTTCGCCCGCGTCGGCCCGCGCCGCCCACGCGGGCGCCTGGACGACATCACCGAGCGCGAGACCGAGGTGCTCGCGCTCATCGCGCGGGGCAGGTCCAACCAGGAGATCGCCGAGGAGCTGATTCTGTCGGAGCAGACCGTCAAGACCCACGTGGGCCGGATCCTCGCGAAGCTGAACCTGCGTGACCGCGCCCAGGCGATCGTCCACGCCTACGAGACGGGCCTGGTCCGCCCAGGCGAATGAAGCGGCGACGGCCCACACCGCGTCACCAGCGGTTCCCCGGGGCTTCCTGAGTCCTCCCGGCCTGCCGGGCACCGCACCGGCCGACGCGAACGGTCACGGGAGGCTCGCGCCCCGGCCGGTGCTCCCTGCCGGGTCTTCACCTCCGGCCTGAGGATTCCACCGGCACCGGTCATCGTGCCGGTGCCGGTCTCGCCCACCGGGTGAACCCGCCAGGTGAACCCACGGGGTGAACCCGCCTCACCCCTGAGGGGGATCGCGAAGACGGCTCCCCGGGGTGATGCGATTGACGGATCTCGGCTCCTAGCGTCCTGTCCAATCCCGCAGACCGGACAGGAGGCTCGCATGTTCCGCCGCACGCTCGTCGTGGCCGTCGCCACGGCGCTCGCCTACGTGACGGTCCCGCCGCCCGTGGGCGACCGGATGGTCCGGATCTACGGCGATCTCGCCGCGGCCGAGTACGTCGCGGTCATCGTCCCCGGGGCCGACACCACGGCCGCCACCTTCGACGGCGGCAGGGCCAAGCGGTACAGCACCCCGGGGGGAGGGGCGCGGGCGGTGCTGGCCGAGGCCCGGGCGCTGGATCCGGGGGCGAGGCTGGCGGTGGTCGCCTGGCTCGGCTATGACAGCCCGGCGATGCTCAGCCTCCGCGTGATGACCGACGGGGCCGCCGAGCGGGGCGCGGTGGAGTTGCGGCGCTACGTCACCGGAGCCCTGGCAGGCAAGCGGGTCAGCCTGCTGTGCCACAGCTACGGCTCGGTGGTGTGCGCCGGGGCCGTGCCCGCCTCCGGCGTCGCCGACACGGCCGTCTTCGGCAGCCCGGGACTGGGCGTCTCCTCGGCTGCCGAGCTGGGCGGCACCCGGCTGTGGGTGGGCAGCGGCCCCCTCGACTGGATGCGCGAGGTACCCAAGCTCCGGATCGGCCCGTTCGGCTTCGGCCCCGATCCCGCCGCCCCGTCCTTCGGCGCCCGCCCGTTCGGGACCGAAGCCGCCGGGCACAGCGACTACCTCAAGCCGGGCAGCGAGTCGCTGCGCAATCTGACCCTGATCGCCCTCGACCGTGGCGGCGAGGTGTCCGGTGGCTAGTCTCACCGCCGGGATCGAGGCGGCCACCCCGGCCGGCCGGGACAGGGGGGTGGACGCGCTGCGGGCGCTGGCGATCTTGGGCGTGGTGCTGGGGCATTGGCTGGTGACGGCGTGGGCGCCGGGCCCGGCGGGGGCGGTGTACCTGGCCAGCCCGCTCAGCCACCTGCCGGCGTTGACACCGCTGTCCTGGGTGTTCCAGACACTGGCGGTGTTCTTCTTCGTCGGCGGCTACGCGGCGGCGCGCGGCCTCCGCTCTGCGGCGGCCCCCACCGCATCAGGCGCTCCTGCGGGGGCGTGGGTGCGGGCCAGGATGGGGAGGCTGCTGGGGCCGGTGGTGCCGCTCGTCCTGGTCTGGACGGGAATCGCAACGGGGATGGCGCTACGCGGGGCGCCGGTGGGGCTGATCAGGTCGATGGCGCTCCCGGCGGTGGGGCCGCTGTGGTTCCTGGCCGTCTTCGCCGCGCTGACCGCGGCCACTCCCCTGCTGCTGCGGCCGCATCCGGCGCTCACGGCCACCGCGGCGTTCGCGGTGGTGCTCGGGGTGGACCTGGCCAGGTTCTGGCTCGGTGGTCCCGCCTGGCTGGGATGGGCGAACCTGGTGGCCGGCTGGCTGGTGCCGTACACGCTGGGGATCGCCTGGGCGAGCGGCCTGCTCGGCTCGCGCCGGGTGGCGGTGGGCCTGCTGGCCGGCGGGGCGGCCGGGGCGGTGCTGCTGGTCGCCGGGTTCGGGTATCCGGCGAGCATGGTGGGGGTGACCGGGGCCGCGGTCTCCAACCTGGCGCCGCCCACCCTGGCGGCGGTCTGCTTCGGGCTCGCCCAGGTGGGGGTGGCGCTGCTGGCGCGCGCCCCGCTGGCCCGGCTGATGCGGCGTCCCCGGCTGTGGGCGACGGTCGCGCTGGCCAACCTGTCGGCGATGACGCTCTTCCTGTGGCACCAGAGCGCGCCAGCCGTGATCGCCGTCGCCGCCCTGCGCCTCGGCGACGTCCCCGGCCTGCTGGCCGTGCCGGACGAGCCGGTCTGGCTGCTGCACCGGCTGGCCTGGTTTCCGGTGTTCGTGGCGGTCCTCACGCTCGCCTGGTTGCCGGGAGTCATCCGGAGACGGCTTGGGGACAGAGGCGTCAGCTGCGCCGTTGGCTCTGACACCATGTCATCGGAATCCGCACGTCGTACCGCATCCCGACGGGCCGCCCGGCCGTTCGTCAGCCGACCTCAGCGGGCGGGAATGCGTTCCAGGACTCCCCCGGCGAAGACGTCGTAGAGACCGGTCGCCTCCAGGTGCACGTAGCCGATGTGGCAGTCGCAGATCGCCGCCGGGCACGCCGTGGCCCTCGGCCTGAACGTGCCCTCGTAGAGGTTTCCGAGCACGGCCGGTACGAAGTGGCAGCGCCGCACGGTGCCGTCGCCGTCGACGGAGATCACGCTGTCGCCGGTACGGCAGGGCAGGCCGGCGCTCCGGTGCGGTGTCCGGCTGTGCCGGAAGAGCGGATCGATCGCCGTCCAGTCGGCGGCCTCGTCGTCGGTGTAGGCGGCGCCCTCCGCCGCGTTCACCCAGACGTAGACCTCCGCGGGCAGGTCGGCCCGGATGCGGCGGGCGTGGCCGAGGTGCTCGGGCAGCCCGACGACGCCGACGCTGAAGCGGACCCCGCGTGCGACCAGGTCGCGGCAGCGGGCGAGGAAGCGCTCGTGGGTGGCCTGGCCGGGGTGGTAGGTCGCCCAGAGGGCGAGCGTGTCCAGGTCGGCCTCGGCCAGCCAGCCGGACCGGTGGCTGAGGTTGGTCTGGATGGCGACCCGCCGCACGTGCGAAAGGTGGCTCAGCCCGACCATCGCCCGGCGGTACCACGAGCGAACCAGGCCCTCGCCCCACGGGGTGAACAGCACCGAGACCGGATGGTCCCGTCCCGCCACCCAGGCGGTGAACCGCTCCAGCGCCGCCCGGTCCCGCCTCAACTGCTCCGGGCTGTCACGCCGCTTGGCGAACGGGCAGTAGGGGCAGTCGTAGTCGCAGCTCGCCAGCGGTCCCCGGTAGAGGATCGTCAGGTGATCGCGACCTTCGCCGTCGGCGCTCGGATCGCTTGGTCCACCGGGCCTGCCCGGCAGGAGCGGCAGGTGGCGGATTCCGGCGGCGGGCGAGCCGGTCACCGTTCCTCGTATCGGGCCATCAGCGCGCGGACCCTGCCGGAGAACAGCGCGGGGCCGATCGCGTCGGAGCGGGCCAGCCCCTCGGCGGTGAGCCGGAGCCACCCAGGCCGCGCCCTTTCGCCGCCCGGCGGCGGCGCGTCACACTCCAGCAGCCCTCGCGCCGCCAGGCGTTCCAGCTCCTCCCCGAAGTGGGCCTCGACCTCGGCGCCGAAGCGGGCCCGGTACGCGGCGGGGTCGAGCCCGTCGGCCTGGAGCAGCGACTGGATGAGGTGGCGACGGCGCCGGTCCTCCTCGTCCAGCCGGAAACCCACGCCCGCGACCGTGAACTCCTCGGCGGCCAGGCGCACGTAGTCGTCAATGATCGCGCGCACCTGGCCGGCGCCGACCGCGTACTCGTGGGAGTAGTGCAGATGAGAGGTATAGGAGCGGGCACCGCAGCCGAGGCCGACCATGCCGTCGCTCTGGCAGCTGTACTCGGCGGGGCTCGACCGTCCCGGCAGCCGGAACATCCGCATCGAGATCTGCTCGTACCCGGCGGCGAGCAGGTGGTCGCGGCCCTGACGGTAGAGGGTGAGCCGGTGGTCGTCCCAGTCGCGGGCACGGCGGCCGAGACCGGTGAGCGGGCGGACGTACAGGGGGTAGAGGTAGATCTCCTCGGGTTTCCAGGCGAGCGCGGCGTCCAGCGAGTAACGCCAGGATGCCTCTGTCTGGCCGTCGATGCCGTAGATCAGGTCGAGGTTGAGCGTCTCGAACCCGGCCTCGCGGATCCGGCCGAGCGCCGTCTCCACCTCCTGCCTCTTCTGCGGCCTGACCGCCGCGCGGGCCTCGGCGTCGACGAAGCTCTGCACGCCGATCGAGATCCGAGTCGTCCCCCGTTCGGCCAGGACGGCGAGCCGGTCGGCCGTCGCGGTGGCCGGGGAGGTCTCCACCGCCATCGGGACCGCCCGCAGGTCGGCACCCGTGGCCCGCTCGGTGAGGTCGAACATCCGGGTGAGCTCGGCGGCGTCGAGGTAGGTCGGCGTACCGCCGCCGACCGCCGCCGCCACGAAGCGGGGCGCGTCCAGGGCGTCGCGTACGGCACCCGCCTGGCGTTCCAGCGCGCCGAGATAGGCGTCGACCAGCTCGGCGGGGGCGCCGGTGCGGGTGAACAGGTTGCAGAATCCGCAGCGCATCTCGCAGAACGGGATGTGCAGGTAGAGGAAGAGGCGGTCGACGGGCTCCTGGGCCCACACCTCCGCCAGTGGCGGACGCGGATCGAGCGGCCGATAGGCGGTCTTGTGCGGATAGGCGTAGACGTACCCCTGGTACGGCCCCGCGTCCAGGGATGCCTCGGCGCCCGGTCGCACCGGAGACGCGGGCTCTGCCTGGAACGTGGGCTCTGGTTGAAACGTGGGCCCTGCCTGAGACACGGACTCTGACTGAGACACGGGCTCCATGGAGAACACCGGCCGCACCGGAAACGGGCCGCGCCCGGCGTCCGACGTGTCCGGCCCCCGGCCTGAACCTGAGGTCATCGCCATTTTCCCCGCTCCATCGTGAACTCACCGTAGGGCACCGTCCAGACGACCTCGTGACCGATCCGGTGCCCGACATATCCATCCTCACCGTAGGCGGTGCCGTGATCGGAACAGACGATCGCGAACCCAGGGCGCCGCTCGCTCATCAGCGCGAACAGCCTGCCGATGTGCCGGTCCACGTATTCCAGCGCGGCGGCGTGACTTTGGCGGCTGTCGCCGTGCTCGCGGGTGGCTCCCCGCAGGTGAAACCAGTTCGGCTGGTGCAGCGCGGACACGTTGACGAACAGGAAGACCGGACCGTCCACCCGCGCGACCACCCGCTCGGCGCACGCGATCTGCGCCTCGAACGAGGCCGGCGAGGTCACCCCGAACCCCGGCTCCCAGTGGCTCTCGGCGAACATCGCCGGCAGTGCGGCCCCCAGCGGGGTCAGCTTGCTGAAGAACCCCACTCCCCCGACGCAGACCGTGTGGTACCCCGCCGCGGCCAGCCCGGAGGGCAGGTCGGGCGCGTCGAACACCCAGGTGCCCCGCGCCGTGGTCTCGCTGCCAGGAAAGGCCGCGGCGAACGGCCGGGGGTGCGGTCCCGGCGCGGCCGGGGTGGGCAGGAACCCGGCGAGGATCGCGGCGTGCGCGGCGTAGGTGAAGTTCCCCGGACTGTGCCGCCGCTCCCACCGGCCGCCCGGCAACGCCCTGCTGAGATTCGGCAGCCGACCCGCCGCCAGCAGTTCCTCCGCCACGTCGTACCGGAGCGTGTCGAGGGTCACCAGCAGCAGGTCGTGGCTGCCCACGACCTCGTTCATGTCACGCACCGCCCCCTCCTTCGCCCCCGGTGTCACAAGGCCCGGTGTCACGGGGCCCCGGCGCGACGGGCCGTCGCGGCTTCCGGGTCTCGGGCCCCTCCGGTGAGTGCCGGGCGAGGATCGCACGGACCTGGGCACCGTAGGTGTCGAGGCCCTCCGCGCCGCTACCGGGCAGGCCCTCCAGCCGGGGAAGCAGGTCGCCGAACGCGTTCACCTCGGCCACCGCGAGATCGTGCCAGTCGGCCCCGACCATCAGGTCGACCCCGACGGCCGGACTCCCGGGGAAGCAGGCCGCCGCCCGCGCGCAGACCTCCACGGCCCGCTCCCATCCCTCGGGGCCAAGTCCTGCCCTGACCTCGCCGAGGTCACCGCGCAGACCGCCGAGGTGCAGGTTCGTTATGGGCCCCCGGCTGGTGCGGACGACCGCGTGGGTGGGCCTGCCCTCCACGACGACCACCCTCAGGTCGATCGCGCGCCCGCCGAGGCTCGCCTTGGGAAACCATCGCTCGACGTGCAGCCCGTCTCCGGCCAGCGCCTCGACGATCGCCGCCAGGTCGGACTCGTCCTCGTAGCATCTGACCCGCAGGGAGTTGCGCAGCCCCCCGGAGGTCAGCTCCGCCGAGGTCACCGCCCTGACCCGGTCACCCGACGCGTGCAGGGCGACGACCCCCGAGGCCGACGAGCCATGGGCCGGTTTGACGAACACCCGACCCCAGCGGGCCTCGCCCATCCGCTCGCGCAGCTCGGCGTAGCCTCGGGTCGGTCCGGGAAGCGCGGGCGGCACCGGCACCCCGGCCGCCGACAACCTGGCGTGACAGCGCCGCTTGTCGAACATCACCGATATGTCCTCGACGTCGGCGAGCAGCACGGCCCCCGGAGTCCGGCCGACGGCCTCGCGGACCCGTGCCGCCCCGGCGACGAACGCGGCGTGCCAGCGGGCCCCGCCGCCGACCCGGGACGGCTCGCCGCCTCCGCGCAGCAGCTCGTCCGTCTCCGCGTCCTCCCCTGGCGAGTCGATCCGCACGAGCGTCTCCGGCTCGATCCGGATCTCCGCACCGCGCAGCACGGACGTCCACGGCAGGACCGCGGGCTCGCGCAACCCCTGCCGGACGCAGGCGTCGGCGAACATGGTCACCCGCCGCTCCCCCGGCGTGCCGACGACGGCGAGCGCGGTCATTCGGAGACCGCGACGTAATACCAGTCGTCGTCGGGCTTCTCCTGTTCGGACAGGTCGAGCTCGGCACCGGAGAACGCCGCCCTGAGGCGCTCGGCCATGGCGTCGCTCAGGAAGTGGTGGTGCAGGTCCAGCCGCCTGAGGTGGGTCAGCGACCCACTCTCCATCAGCGCCTCGGCACCCGCGTCGGTGAGCGTGCCCATCGACAGGGCGAGCGACTCCAGCCGGGCCACCACCGGGGCTGCGGCGACGGCCGCGGCGACCTCGTCCTGGATCTCACTGTCCTGCAGACCGAGATGCCTGAGCGCGGGCAGCCGCTCACCGCTCAGGATGCCCGCCAGGTCGGCCACGGTGGTGTCTCCGCCGTAGTCCTCCGTCCCGAGCCAGAGCTCCAGGTATTCGAGTGCGGGGAACTCGCTCTCGCCGACCGCCCTGGCCACGTCCGGGGGCAGGCCGCCCGTCTCGAACCGGAGGATCCTGAGATTGTCATGCCGGACGGGCCGCAGCGCCAGCTCGGTGCCGCCCCGGACCTCCAGCCGCTCCAGCGACGGGAACGCCTCCAGCAGCGGGGTGACATCGCTCTGCACGATCCAGGAGATCTCGCACTCCTCCGACGACATCGCGCCGAAGAAGAGCGAACGCAGTGCGGGGAGTCGCGCCGCGTTCTCGGCCAGCAGCCGGATGGGGCCCGAGGCGTCGTTCTCGTAGGCCTCACCCCAGCCGCCGACGATGATCGCCTTGACCTCGGTGGTGTCGACGGTCTCGACGAAGCGCGCGAAGTGCTCCTCGAAGGTCTCCTTTGCGTCGTGGACGCGGACCGAGATGCGCCACGCCGCCTCGCCCGCCGCGGGCATGGGCGCCCCCGGCGGGCGCAGGCTCACGATGGGCAGGCCCGCGTACTCCCCACGGTGGAGACCGTCGACGTCGTCGTTGAACTCGCTGTAGTCCATCGGAAACTCCCGTCAGGCTTAACGTGGCAGGACCCGTCCTACCAGAGTCACCCGACATTCTCTGAATCATGCGCGCAGGTCAGGTGGGCACGGGGCGTCAGCGATGATGGACGGCATGGACAACGGTCACATCCGTCTCAATTCTGCGGCGGGACGCTGGGTTCTGCTCACCACGGTGCTCGGTTCCGGCATCGTCCTGCTGGACAGCACGGTGGTCAATGTGGCCCTGCCCGCGCTCGGCGCCGATCTCAGCGCCGACATGGCCGGTCTGCAGTGGACCGTCAACGCCTACACCCTTACCCTGGCTGGTCTGATCCTGCTGGGCGGCTCGCTCGGCGACCGGTACGGCAGGCGCAGGATCTTCCTGATCGGCGTCGTCTGGTTCGCCCTCGCCTCCGCCCTGTGCGGCCTGGCGCCCAATGTGCAGACGCTGGTCGCGGCCCGCGCGCTGCAGGGCATCGGCGGGGCGCTGCTCACCCCCGGTGCCCTGGCCATCATCCAGTCCTCCTTCGACCGCGCGGACCGCCCCAGGGCGATCGGGGCGTGGTCGGGGCTGGGCGGGGTGGCCTCGGCCATCGGCCCGCTGCTCGGCGGGTGGCTGGTGGAGGCGGCCGGCTGGCGCTGGGTGTTCCTGATCAACCTGCCGCTGGCGGCGCTCGTCATTCTGGTCGCCCTGCGGCATGTCCCGGAGAGCAGAAACGCCGAGGCCGCCGGCCGGTTCGACGTGCTCGGCGCGGCGTTGGCGGCGCTGGCGCTGGCCGGGATCACCTACGGCCTGATCGGCCTGGAGGTCGTCCCGATCCTGGCAGGCGTGTCGCTGGGCGCCGCGTTCGTCTGGCTGGAGATCAGGCGCTCGCCCAGGGCACTGGTCCCGATCGAGGTCTTCGCCTCCAGGGTGTTCACCTCGATCAACGTCGTCACGTTCGTCATGTACGCCGCGATGGGCGTGGTGTTCTTCCTGCTGGTGGTCCAGTTGCAGGTGTCGGCGGGCTTCTCCCCGCTGCTGGCCGGGTCCGCGATGATCCCGGTGACGATCCTGATGCTGCTGCTGTCGTCGCGCGCGGGCGAGCTGGCCAGGCGCGTCGGGCCGCGGCTGCCGATGACGGCCGGCATCCTGGTCTGCGCGGGAGCCCTGCTGCTGATGTCGCGGATCGGCCCCGGCTCGTCGTACGTGGTGGACGTACTGCCCGTGACGACCCTGTTCGGCCTGGGTCTGTCGGCGGCGGTCGCGCCGCTCACCGCGACCGTGCTGGCCAGCGCCGACGAGCGGCACGCGGGGGTGGCCAGCGGCGTCAACAACGCCGTCGCCAGGACCGGCGGGCTGCTCGCGGTGGCCGCGATCCCCCCGCTGGCCGGGCTGACCGGCGACGCCTTCGACTCCCCCACGATATTCACCGCCGGATTTCACACGACCATGCTGGTCAGCGCGTCGATGATGGGCCTGGCGGCGCTGCTCACCTTCCTCACCATCCGGGAGAACGTGCTGATCCGCTCGGAGCCGAAGACCGGCTGCCCGGTGACGGCTCCCCAGCCCGGCAGGTGATCGCCCTCAGAAGGTGAACGCCTGGCTGCGGACGCTGTTGTCGAAGTTGGACACCAGCAGTTCCGGCTCGCCGACCGAGCGGATCTCGGGCAGCCGGGTGAGCAGCTCGCGGAACATCGCCCTGATCTCCTGCCTGGCCAGGTTGGCCCCCAGGCAGAAGTGCGGCCCCGGACCGCCGAAGCCCACGTGGGGCTTGGTGTCCCGGGTGATGTCGAACCGGTCGGCGTCCGGGAAGACCGTCTCGTCGCGGTTGGCCGAGCCGTAGAAGAGCACCACCTTGTCGCCCGCCTTCAGCTGCAGACCGCGCAGGTCGTAGTCCTCGGTGACGGTGCGGCGGAACTGCATGATGGGTGAGACGTAGCGGACCATCTCCTCGATGGCGCCGCCGATGTGGGCGTCGAAGTCGTCTACCAGCAGGCGCCGCTGCTCGGGGTTGTCGGTCAGCAGCTTGATACCGTGCGCCATGGTGTTGCGGGCCGTCTCGTTGCCCGCCACGAGCAGCAGCGTGAAGAAGGACCCCAGCTCCCTGTCGGTCAGCCTCTCACCGTCGACATTGGCGGTGACCAGCGCGGAGACGAGGTCGTTGCCCGGTGCTCCCGAGCGCTCCCTGCCCATATTGATCACCAGGCGCTGCAGGGCGAGCAGAGCGAGCGTGTTCTGGGCGGCCATCCTGACCGTGTGCGCCAGGCTGGGCCGCACGCCGGAGTAGGCGGTGGAGATGTCGACGTGCTGGTGGACCTTGGCCCGGACGTCGTCGGGGATGCCCATCATGTCGCAGATGACGTGGATGGGCAGTTTGGCGGCCACCTGCGTGACGAAGTCACCGGGCCCGGAGGCCGTCACGTCGTCGACGATCCGCGCGCACGCGGCGTCGATGTCGCCCTGCAGGTTGCTCAGCATCTTCGGGCTGAACGCGCGGGAGACGATGCGGCGGAGCCGGGCGTGCCGGGGGTCGTCCATGTTGACCATGGACTCGCCGAACACGTGCTTGACCCAGCCGGGCGGTTCGGGGCTGGTCACGCCTGGCTCGCTGGAGAACACCTTGGCGTTGCGGCTGGCCTCCACCACGTCGGCATGCCTGACCAGCGCGTAGAAACCCCGGCCCGAGCGGAGCAGCGGCACCCGCTTCTCCTCGAAGAACACCGGCCGGTCGAGATCCCGAAGCCGCGCGAACGCCTCATGCCGCTCCTTGAGCGGCCGCCGCCAGAATCCCAGGTCGGCCAGGTCGATTTCCATACTGCCAATCCTGGCACGTTCTTTACCCGTACCGGCCACGTGAATTTCATATCCTTGTGGGCCGCGTGTCCGAATTATCGGAAATCATCATGGCTATGAGAGCCGCGTTTCTCGTCTCCATTGCCTTCACCTCCCTCCTGGTCTCCATCTCCCCCGTCATCGCGAGTGCCTGCTCCGGCGTACCCTCCGACTTCGACGGCGACGGACGGGCCGATCTCGCGGTCGCCGCGCCCTACACCCGCTCCGGCGGCCACGCCCGCGCGGGGGCGGTCACCGTCCTGTACGACATGCGCACCGCCCGGAGGCTGACCCAGGACGAGCCCGGCGTGCCCGGTGAGAGCCGGACCGGGGACGCGTTCGGCTCGGCGCTGGCGACCGGTGACTTCGACGGCGACCACTGCGCCGACCTGGCCGTGGGCGTCTCCGAGAAGGACCGATCCCGGCCGGGAGCCGACGGCGACGGAGTGGTGCGGCTGTTCCACGGCTCGCCGGACGGCCTGCGGCCCGGCAGGGTGATCGACGCCGGGGACCTGGGCCGCGAGCGTGACTCCGGCCGGTTCGGGGCCGCGCTCGCGGCGGGGGACCTGGACGGAGACGGGGACGACGAGCTGGTGATCGGCGCCCCGGGGCTGAGGGGCGGCGCGGTCGGAGTGTACGGGTTCGGCGGACGCGAGCCGTACATGATCACGCAGAGGACCGGCTGGGTGGGACAGCCCGAGAAGGAGACCGACCAGTTCGGCGCGGTGCTCGCCACCGGCGACTTCGACGGCGACGGACGGGCCGAGGTCGCCGTGGGCGCGCCCGCGGACACGGTCCTGAAGAACGGCCAGGGCTCGGTCACCGTGCTCGACGTCCGGCGGCGGAAGGCGACCCTGCTCACCCAGGACAGCCCGGGGATCAGCGGCCGCGCCGAGGCCTGGGACTTCTTCGGCGAGGCCCTGGCGGTCGGTGACTTCGACGCCGACCCCCACGCCGACCTGGCGATCGGTGTACCGGGTGAGGGCCTGACCGAGAACCAGCGGGCGATGGACTACGGCGACGGCACGGTGCACGTCGTCTACGGCTCCCGCGCCGGGCTGCGCACGACGGTCTCGGAAACCTGGTCGCAGCGCTCCCTGAAGGGGGAACCGCGCTACTTCGACCGCTTCGGCGCCGCCCTCGCCGCCGGAGACCTCAACGGCGACGGCGACGAAGAGCTGGCGATCGGGGTGCCGGGTGAGAACGCCGTCCAGGTGCTCGCGGGCACCCGCTCCGGCGGGCTCACCAAGAGCGGCAACCTGCTGATCACCGGTGAGGGCGGCGACTTCGGCGGGGCCCTGGCCACGGTCGCGGGTCGCGGCCTGGTCGTCGCCGCCCCGCGCGACGGCAGGCTGACCCTGCTGCGCGGGACCGTGCGGAAAGGCCCCTACCCCGGCGTCCGCCCGTCGACGGCGAGGACGCTGGCCACCGCTGCCAAGGACACCCTGTTCGGTTACGCCCTCACAAACTCGTCCTCACCCCGTTGAACTCCTCCCCGGCCTGAAGGCCGGAGACTCTCCCGTCGCGTCGCGGTCAAGCGGCGCGCGGGGGTTGACGCTTCACAGACCGGGTAACCCCGAGGTCTCCACGTCCCTGCGGGTGAAGGCACGCTCGCGCCCTAGCCGGCACTCCCACACCAGCCTTCACCTCCGGCCTGAAGGCCGGAGCACTGGCCCGCACTTCGGTAGACGACCGTTTTCTTCGACGCGCTACCTAAGATGATGGTCATGTTCGACGCACAGCACAGGACCGTCCGCGACCTACGCCGAGGCAACCGGGCGATAGTGCTGCGCGCCCTCTACTTCGAGGGACCCGCCAGCCGCCAGGAGCTCAGTGAGATCATCGGGCTCAGCCCCGCCACCGTGAGCAACGTGACGGGAGATCTACTGGCGAGCGGGACCATCGTCGAGGCGGGCCTGGCCGACTCCGACGGAGGCAGGCCGCGCGTGTTGCTACGGGTCAACACCACCCACGGTTACGCCATCGGCGTCGACGTCGGCGAGACGCACGTGCACGTCGAACTCTTCGACCTGGACATGAACCGCAAGGCCAGGGCCGAGTACGCGCTCCGCCCGACCCGGCACGACGTCGATCTGGTCGTCCGCCACATCATCGAGGGCATCGACGTGGTCCTGAACGAGAGCGGCGTGCCCGCCGAGCGGGTGCTCGGCGTGGGGGTGGGCGTTCCCGGCGTCGTCGAGACGGGGCCCGACGCCCTGATCTACGCCCCGACCTTCGGGTGGGACACGGTCCCCCTCGGCAGGCTCCTGCGGGCGGGCACCGACCTGCCGCTCTTCGTGGACAACGGCGCCAAGTCGATGGGGCAGGCCGAGCTGTGGTTCGGTGTCGGACGCAGGGCCAAGCACGCCGTGGTGGTGTTGATCGGCTCGGGGGTCGGGGCGAGCATCATCACCGACGGAGCCACGTACCTGGGGGCCAACAGCAGCGCCGGCGAGTGGGGCCATACGAAGATCATGGTCGGCGGGCACCGGTGCCGCTGCGGCGGAGCGGGCTGCCTGGAGGCGTACGTGGGTGCCAGGGGCATTCTGGAACGTGCCGGTGTCTGGACGGAGAGCGTCGACGAGCAGGCCGCGCTGGCCGAACTGGTGGCCGGTGGTTCCCCCGTCATCGACGAGACCGTCACCTACCTGGGCGTCGGTCTGGCCAACCTGATCAACCTGTTCAACCCCGAGCGGATCATCATCGGCGGCTGGGCCGGGGTGCTGCTCGGCGAGCACCTGCTGCCGAGGATCAGGAAGGTCGCCGCGGACAACTGCCTGGCGCAGCCGTACAAGACGGTCTCCATCGGTCTGGGCCGCCTCGGCGTCGACTCCGTCGCGCTGGGCGCGGCCACCCTCGTGATCGAGAACTTCCTGCAGACCGGCACGACGTCGAAGCCGAACGGCGCTCCCACCCGTCCCCGGAAGCGCGCCGGGATCTGACCGTTCGCTCCGGCGGAAAGCGGGGAGCGGCGCCGGCATCGGTTCCATATGACGGGTCATGGGACCGGGAGGCCGGAGAGCCCGGCCGCACGGCCCCGGTCCATCGGAAGGCTAACGGATACGCGTTCTGGCCTTGATGGTGCGGCGGATCTCCTTGCGGAGCTTACGGACGTCGGCCTTTCCGTCGGTGGTGACGATCGCACCGAATTTGACCGTGGCGATGCCCCGGCGCGAGCCCGCCCAGGCGCGGACCCGTACCGTCGTCGAGTCGCCCTTGTCCAGGGAGGTGATCCAGCACGACAGGTCACGACGCTTGACCGAGCACTTGACGCTGCGCGGCTTGGAGATCACCTTGATCTTGCGGAACCGGGTGGGGAAGTCTCCGACGAGCGCCACGTAGTGCTGGTCCTTGGCCTTGACATTGCGGACCTTGACCGTGTAGATGAGGGATCCGCCCCGGCGGACGTGCTTGGGGAAGGAGATCAGGTACCTGAAGTCGTTGGGCGCCGCGGCGGGTGCCACGGCGGGTAGGGCGGATCCGGCGGCTGAGGCGGGACTCTGGACGAGGAAGGTGCCGCACAGCGCCACGGCGAGAGCCGCGGCGCTGAGCCTCGTGGTGAGGGGACTCATAAGCGGCATCATCCAACAACTCTCCAAAAATTCCTCTGGCGCTTTAGGTCAGTACCGCCTGTCCTGCCGGAATGGTGAACCGGGCACCGGTCTTCGCCGGAGCGCCGCGCCTGCTGATGTGGTCGAGCGTGCGGAAGTCGGCGTGCAACTCCTGTGGCGTGACCCGGCAGACGATGTAGCCGCGCCGCTGGTCGAGGTAGGAGATGTGCGGGTTCTCGGCGATCGTCGCGGCGATCCGGCTCTCGTCGCGGTAACCGTCGCCGTCGCTGGCGATCGAGGAGGTGACGAGCTCCACCGCGACCCGGGGCGAGTCCGGATCGTCGAAGTCGAGCCTCAGGTCCGCCGCGTGGTGCATGTGCGCGTCTCCGGTCAGCACCACCGGGTTGGCCGCGCCCGAATCCCGGAATCCGGTCAGCAGGCGGGTGCGCTCGGCGGCGTAGCCGTCCCAGGAGTCCATGTTGACCTCGGTGCCCGGCCCGGCCTTGGAGTCGCGCTGGGCCATCAGGATCTGCTGGCCGACCAGGTTCCAGCGGGCGCCGGAACTCGCGAGGCCGTCGAGCAGCCAGTTCCGCTGGTCCTCGCCGAGCAGGGTGCGACCGGTGGCCAACCTGTCGTCACAGCCGGACCTGAGCCCGTCCTCGCAGGCCTGGCCGTCGCGGAACTGCCGGGTGTCGAGCAGGTGGAAACGGGCCAGCGGTCCCCAGTCCACCCGGCGGTGGATCCGCATCGACGCCCCGCCGGGCACGCTCGCCCGGCGCAACGGCATGTTCTCGTAGTACGCCTGGAAGGCGTTGGCCCTGCGCCGGGCGAACCCCGGGTCCCCGGAGCTGGAGACCTCCCCCGCCCAGTTGTTCTCGATCTCGTGATCGTCGAAGGCCACCAGCCACGGCGCGACCGCGTGCGCCGCCTGCAGGTCGGCGTCGCTCTTGTACTGCGCGTGCCGCATCCGGTAGTCGGCCAGTGTGGCGCAGGTGCCCGAGGTGTGCTGCCGCACGCTCCCGGCGAGGGCCGTGTACCCCCGTGGCGCGTACTCGTACATGTAGTCGCCCAGGTGAACGACCAGCTCGGGGTCCTGCTCGGCCAGCCTCCGGTACGCCGTGTAGAAACCGTGCTCGTAGTGGGCGCAGGCGGCGACGGCGAAGGTCAGCGGGGACGACGAGGACACCGCGGACGGGGCGGTGCGGGTGCGGCCGGTCGGCGACAGGTGGCCCCCGGCCCGGAAGCGGTAGAAGTACTCCCGGCCGGGCTCCAGGTGATCCACCTCGACATGGACGCTGTGCGCCCGCTGCGGGCGCGCGGTCCCGGTGCCCGCGCGGACCACCCTGGCGAACCGCTCGTCGGTGGCGAGCTGCCATTCGACGTCCACGTCCCTGGTCGGCATCCCGCCCCGGCCGTCCGGGCCGAGCGGGTCGAGGGCGAGCCTGGTCCACAGCACGACGCCGTCCGCCGACGGGTCTCCGGAGGCGATGCCGAGCGTGAACGGGTCGCGAGCGAGGGTCCGGGCCGTACCGTGCCCGGCCCCGGTGAGCAACAGGCCACCCGCACCGGCGGCGGCGGAAAGAAACACTCTGCGTGACAGCTTCTGCTCCACACCACCAGTGCAACCGTTCCAGCTTTCCCCGCAGTGACCTGCGTGTCAAGGCAGGATGAACAGCGGCCGCACAGGCAAATTCCTTACCCACGGTGACTGAACATCGGCCGACCGGCAGGCGACATCGAGACGAAGAGTCGACTCCCCCGCGGTGGCCGCCCCCGAACCCGGAGGGACGGTTCAGGAGGCGACGGCCTCCGCGGCGGTGAGCGAGCAGGTCATCCCAGGTAGGGCTTGAGGTGGGAGTTGAGGGCGCCGCAGCCCAGGTACTTCTCCGCGGTGTGGAAGTCGAGCCAGTCGAGGTTGACCAGCGCCTCCTGGTCGACGCCGGTGAAGCAGGTCCGCAGCCCCGGCGGGATCGCCGCGATGTCGTCCTTGTCGGCGATGTTCACCCACCGCCCGACCTTGCGGGGCCGCTCGCCCCAGCCGTTGACCGGTGCGGGCATCAGGCGCTCGAAGATCACATTGCGCATGCCCAGCGGGCTGCCCAGAGTGATCAGCAGGTCGACCTCCAGGTCGGGGTTGGCCCAGAGCGTCTCGTAGGTCACCACGCTGCCCAGCGAGTGCGCGATCACCACCTTGGGCCGGTTCCGTCTGATCACCTCGGCCACGGCCGCCCTCGACTTCTCCCGCGCCTCGCTCCCGGCCGCCATGTAGGCGGCGACCTCGGGACAGAAGAACCTGGCGAAGTCGACGGCGTTGCCCTGCAGCCGGTCCAGCAGCCAGCCGGTCATCCGGTGCAGGGCGCCGGTCAGCCCCTCCCCCACCGAGTCGAGCTGCTTGGCCCAGGCGACGAAGACCTCCTGGGCGCCGGCGTTCATGCTCCGCACCGCGCGCGGGGAGTCGTCCTTGCTCTCGCCCAGCAGGTGGGCGTAGTAGGCGATCTCGGTGATGTAGCGCTCCTTGGCGTGCGGCTTGCCACCGGTCAGGCCCTTGTGCAGGTAGCGGTCCCACTTGTCGCGCATCGCGACCGCCGCGCCGCTGACCGAGTTACCCGCGTCGCGGTAGTAGCGGTACTTACCGATGCCGTGCACCCCGACGATCGTGTCCATCCGCCCCCGCCTTCTGTGTTGGATGCCCGGTTTTCACGGGTGTCGATGACATACGCCCCGAGCAACTGTGGCGGAAGCGAGACCCGCGCCACAAGACCACGGCGGCACCGGCGAGAACCGTCAACGGGCTCATGGTCCGTGGGTCGCACATGACGCGTCGCTGTGCACGGATCGATCCCGCGGACAGCGGAGGCGGGCGTGGCCGACACCGGCTTCCCGGCCGATGTTCTACCACCCGCCGCTTCGCGGCTTCTGTTTCGCCGGCACCGAGGACCCCGGACTGTGGGCGGATGAACGGGTCGGCGCGGCCGTCGCCCCCAGGCCATCTCCGCCGAGGAGAGCGGAGCGCCTGTCGCCGCACTCACCGTATCGACCACTGCGGGGGCGGCGGCCTTCGCGACGAGCGCGAGCCTTATGGGGTGCTATTCGGAGACCGAGTGGCGGGCTTTCAGGAGGGAGAGGAAGGCGCGGAACAGCCCGGGCATGTCGATCTCGTCGGGGGCGAGCAGCCACTGGAGCTGGAGTCCGTCCATCACCGCGAACATCAGCGGCGCGGCCTGTTCGGGTGTGAGGCCGGCGGGCAACTCGTCGCCGAGTTCGGCGCGGATCACCTCGGCCATCCAGGCGCGGGAGGTTCCGTAGCGCTCCGTGAAGAACTCCCTGGCCGGGTGGTCCTCGATCACGCTCTCCGCGGAGAGCACGGTGAAGGACTGCACGATGCCGCGGCGCTGTGCGTTGTACTCGACCAGCGCGGCCACGGTGTCCAGCGTGATCGCTCCCCTCTCACCGGGCAGTACGAGCACGTCGAGGTTGCGCTCGTCGCGCAACTGCAGAACCTCGGCGAGCAGCCGATCCTTGCTCGGGAAGTAATGCAGCACCCCCTGCTGGCTGAGGCCCACCCGCTCGGCGATCGATGCGATCGACGCCCCCGTGTAGCCGCGTTCGGCGAACACGTCGAGCGCGGCCAGCAGGATCTCCTCCCGCCGGCTCTCGCGTGATCCTCGGCGTCGCACCATGCGTCGGCTCCTCTCGTCGCGCCGAGCCTAACGCGATCAGCAAGAATAACAATTACATGTCATGACCTACCGACTGTTCGGTAACTGCGGGCATACTCCCGAGGGAAGGCGCGTACGGCGAGGTTCGAGGAGATCACATGGCCGGCCCCCTCTTCGTCGGCCCAGGGAGGCCCAGCGTTCTCCCGGCCACCGCACGCGCTGGTTTCGCGCGCCACCTCGCCCTCGCCGACCCCGGTTCCCCGGCGACGCTCCGCGCGACCGCCTGCCCCGGCTCCCGGACGGCGCTTCACACCGTCGCCGGAGGAACCGGCCCGCACTCTTCCTCTTCGCCCCGATCGGCGTGATCGTGGGCACAGTTCTGGTCACTCACATCAAGGAGGTTCGCTGACCGTGTCGGAAATCGAGCACGACGACATCGTGGAACAGGCGCTGAGCAAACTCGACCTGGACACCAAGGCGCGCATCCTGGCCGGTCAGGACATGTGGAGCCTGCCCGCGGCGCCCGGTGTCGGCCTCGATGCGATCGTCATGTCGGACGGGCCGATCGGCGTCCGAGGCGCCAGGTGGACGGCCGACGACCCGTCCATCGCCCTGCCGAGCCCGACCGCCCTGGCCGCGACCTGGGATGTGGCGCTGGCCCGCCGCGTCGGCAACCTGCTGGCCCAGGAGGCCCGCCGCAAGGGCGTTCACGTGCTGCTGGCACCGACCGTCAACCTGCACCGCTCCCCCCTCGGCGGCCGGCACTTCGAGTGCTACTCCGAGGACCCGATGCTGAGCGGTGAGATCGCCGCCGCTTACGTCACCGGAGTCCAGGAGGGCGGGGTCGCCGCCATGGTCAAGCACTTCGTGGCCAACGACTTCGAGACCGGACGGATGACCGCCAACGTCCTGGTCGGCGAACGCGCCCTGCGCGAGCTCTACCTGGCCCCCTTCGAGCTCGTGGTGAAGAAGGCGGGGCTGTTCGGCGTCATGGCGGCCTACAACAGCGTCAACGGGCCCACCATGACAGAACATGACGAGCTGCAGAACAAGGTCCTGCGCGACGAGTGGGGTTTCGACGGCGTCGTCGTCTCCGACTGGACGGCCGCCCGCGACACGATCCGTGCCGCGCTCGGAGGGCTCGACATCGCCATGCCCGGCCCCGGCACCGTGTACGGCCCGGCGCTCGCGGCGGCCGTACGCGCCGGGGAACTGGACGAGGAGGTCGTGGACGAGCACGCACGCCGGGTGCTGACCCTGGCCCGCCGGGTGGGCGCCCTGGAGGGCGCGTCCCGCGCCGAACCCCTTCCGGCCGTCGACGGGGAGGCGCTGGCCCGTGAGGTCGCGGCGGCGTCGTTCACGCTGGTGCGCAACGACGGCGTCCTGCCCTTCGGCCCGGACACGAGTGTGGCCCTCATCGGAGGAGCGGCGAAGGAGGCTCGCGTGATGGGCGGGGGCAGCGCGCAGGTCTTCCCCTCACATGTCGTGTCACCGTACGACGGGCTCGCGTCCGCGGGGGTCCGGATGGCGTACGCCCGCGGGGCCGACCCCAGCGGCAGGTTCAACCCGGCGCGCTTCCCGCTGCGCGCGGTCTGCCAGGCGGAGGACGGGCGGGTGCTCGGCGATTTCCCGCTGTCCGAGGGAGCGATCCAGTGGCTCGGCGAGATGCCGGAGGGTGTGGCCTTCCAAGAGCTGCGCAGTGTCGAGATCACCGGCACGTTCACTCCCGCGGTCGGCGGCGTGCACCGGCTCTCGATCGAGGGAGTCGGCCGCTTCCGGCTCGTCGTCGGCGGGCAGGCCCGCTTCGACGGGACGATGGCCCCGGAAGGCGATGACCCGATCGCGTTGTTCATGGCGCCGCCGCACACCGTCGTCGACGTGGAGCTGCGCGCCGGGGAGCCGGTCGACGTCCGCCTTGAGCACAAGGTGCCCCGGTCCGACCTGCTGTCGTTCCCCTTCGTCGGCGCCACGCTCGGTCACCGGGAGCCGTCGCCCGGTTCGGACGAGCTGATCGAGGAGGCCGTACGGGTCGCCTCGGCGGCGGACGTCGCCGTGGTCGTCGTGGCCACGACCAAGGAGGTGGAGAGCGAAGGCTTCGACCGCACGTCGCTGAAGCTGCCCGGCCGCCAGGACGAGCTGGTGTCCCGGGTGGCCGCCGCCAACCCGCGGACGGTCGTCGTGGTCAACGCCGGCTCCCCCGTGGAGATGCCGTGGCGGGAAGAGGTCGCGGCCATCCTGCTCACCTGGTTCCCCGGCCAGGAGGGTGGCCACGCGCTGGCCGACGTGGTGCTCGGCCGTACGGAGCCGGGCGGCCGCCTGCCGACCACCTGGCCCGGGGTGCTCGAGGAGTGTCCGGTCATCGACGTCACCCCCGTCGACGGTGTGCTGTGGTACGAGGAGGGCGTCTTCGTCGGCTACCGCGCCTGGGAGCGGTCGGGTACGGCTCCCGCCTACGGGTTCGGAGCCGGTCTCGGATACACGACCTGGCACTACGAGTCCGCCGGGTACACCGCCGGGACGCTCACCGTCCGGGTGCGCAACACCGGCGACCGTCCCGGCCGCGAGGTGGTGCAGGTCTACCTGGCCCCCGCGGTGCCCGACGAGTCCCGGCCCGCCCGCTGGCTGGTCGGGTTCGCCGTCGCCGAGGCCGGCCCCGGCGAGACCGCCGAGGTGTCCGTCGAGATCCCACGCCGCGCGGCCGAGGTCTGGAGCGAGCACGGATGGCGCCTGGTGTCCGGGGACTACGTGCTCCAGACCGGACATTCACTCGACGACATCCGCCTCACCACCGCCCTGGCCCTGTAGGAGAGCAGCGCGAGGTTTCCCGCCCCCGCCCATCTGCCCGCGTCCGCTGGGGCATTCAGTGCCCCAGCCGTTTCAGCAAGCTCTTCGAGGCCGGGTCCGGCGTCCCACCCCGCGAGTTCCGAGACCGATTCCGCCTGAGCGTCACCCAGGAGCGAGTGGGGACACCGCCGGCCGCCGCGCGGGGCTCCGGCCGGGAAGGACCGAAGACTCGCGGATCCGGAAGACCCCTGGACTCGTCGTGCTCCCCGCGCGGCCGGGTTTTCGCGTCCGGTGCGGAGCGGTACGGATCAGCGGACGGACTTGATCGGGAGCACGGCCGGCTCCGCCACGATGGCGATGACGACGAACGGCGCGATCAGCCGTGTCGGAAAGATCTAGATCCAGCCGTCGAGACCGGCCATGAAGTCTTCGAACAGGTGGCGATGGATCGTGTGCTCGGCGCCCTTCACCACGCGCACCTCGAAGCCCTTGGAGATGAGGGCCTCGGCCGCCTCCGGGGAGACCAGCTCGTCAAGGAGGGCACGACCAGGCGGCCCCGCCTCGCCCTGTGGACCCATGCCCTGGTCGAGCGCGACTCCACCTGAGACCTGGTGATCAGGGACGACTCGGCACCGGGTGACTGTCGTATTGGCCCCCCTCCTCGAACAGGCGGGCGCCCGAGACGCCGAGTTCGACGGCGACCCCGTGCGCCACGCGGGCCGGCGCGATCGAGGTCTGTGCGCCGAGGGCCAACGACAAGCGCACCGATGAGATGACCGGTGAATGTCAGCGGTTCACCTTGTCACCCCGCCCGCCTGGGTGCGTGGTGAGCGAGGTGTCGGCACGGCTATGAGCTGAAGGTCGTCCTCACCGTTCTCGGAAGGACCCGATGGAACCACCCAACCCGCCAAACCGAGGACCGTTGCCGCCTCCGATCCCGAGCCGGACCGGTACAGGCGACGGCGTCCCGGCTCACCCCGGCACCGTACTCGGGTCACCGGTGACCGTGGAATGTAAGCGACGGCTCTATTACCGGCAAGTTTCACAAATCTTTCTGAAATCTCTTGAAATTCTTGCAGAGATCAAAGATTGTTCTGCTAGATGGACGGCCGTCCCCTGCCCCAAAGCGCACCTTCGTCCTCGGAAGTAGGTCCATCCCCCCATGGAACGAGCTAGGTCACGCCTGCGCAGCAGGATTCGTCATGTCCTCCTCGCCGCCGCGGTCGCCGCATTCGGCATCACCCCGGTGACCGTCGCGGTCGCCACATCTCCCGCGAGCGCCGCCGTCACGCTGAACGACAGCGAGGTGACGGCCAACCTGTGGGAATGGAACTGGAAGTCCGTCTCCGCGGCGTGTACGAACCATCTCGGACCGGCCGGGTACGGCGCGGTCCAGGTCGCGCCGCCACAGGAGTCGGTCAGCCTCCCCAACAGCATTGACGGGGTGCATCCGTGGTACGAGGTGTACCAGCCGGTCTCCTACAGGATCGACTCCCGGCTCGGTAACCGGGCCCAGTTCACCTCGATGGTGACGGCCTGCCACAACGCGGGCGTACGCGTCTACGTGGACGCGGTCGTCAACCACATGGCGGGGACGAACAACCCCGGCGGTGTGACCGGCTACGCCGGAACGTCCTTCACCGGTTACGGCTATCCAGCCGTCCCGTACGGGTACGAAGACTTCCACCACCCGGGCGACAACTGCCCGACCGGCGGCGGGATCAACGACTGGAACAACGAGGCCCAGGTGGCCAGCTGTGAGCTGCTGCAGCTGTCGGACCTGTACACCGAGAAGGAAACCGTCCGCAACAAGATCGCGGCCTACTTGAACGACCTCGTCGGACTCGGCGTGGACGGGTTCCGCGTCGACGCCGTCAAGCACATCAAGAAGAGCGACTTCGCCGCGATCCTCGGCAAGCTGAACAACACCGTCGCCGAGGGCGGGCGCCCGTACGTCGCCCAGGAGATCTTCGACGGCGCCGGCAACGACGCGCTGAAGGCGCGGGCGTTCATCGGCAACGGCGATGTGCTGGACTTCGCCTACGCCAAGGGCGTCAAGGCCCAGTTCCAGGGCTCGATCTCCAACCTCGCCAGCCTTCCGAGCTGGAACCTCGACGCCCCCGGTGCCAACGTCTTCGCGATGGTCACCAACCACGACCTCGAACGCGACGGCGTCACCCTCTCCTGGCGCAACGGCACCGACTACACCCTCGCCAACTACTTCGTGCTGGCCTACCCGCACGGCAAGCCGTCGGTCTACGACAGCTTCACCTACAACAACCGCAACCAGTCCCCGCCCTCCGACGGCAACGGGTTCGTCACCGACACCTCCTGCGGCGGCAGCTGGAACTGTCTGACCCAGTCCACCGGTATCAAGGGCATGGTCGGCTGGGCCAACGCCGCCAAGTCCGTCAAGAGCGTCTCGGACTTCAAGGTCGTCAACAGCAACGTCATCGGCTTCCGCCGCGGCGACCGCGCCTGGATCGGCATCAACGACTCCGGCAGCGCCACCACCGCGCAGTTCACCACCGGCCTGGCCAACGGCGAGTACTGCGACGTCATCTCCGGCGCCGCCACCACCACCGGCTGCACCGGTACGAAGATCACGGTCTCCGGCGGCCAGGCCACCGTGACCATCCCCGCCAACAACGCGGTCGCGATCCACGTCAACGCCAAGGCGGACATCACCAAGATCGCGACGACCTTCAATGTCACCGCCGACCTCGAATCCGGGCAGACCCTGCACGTCGTCGGGAACGTCCCGGCGCTGGGCGGCGGCAGCACCGCGAACTCGGTCGCGCTGACCGCCAACGGCGACGGCACCTACAAGACCACCGCCGAGCTGCCCGCCTCCACCGCGGTCTCCTACAAGTACCTGATCAAGAACGGTGCGACCGTGGTGGAGCAGGAGGCCGCCAACCGGTCCTTCACCACCCCGGCCACCGGCACCGCCACCCGCACCGACACCTACGTGTCCCCGCCCGTCGAGGTGAAGGTCGCCACGACCTTCAACGTCACCGCCGACCTCGAATCCGGGCAGACCCTGCACGTCGTCGGGAACGTCCCGGCGCTGGGCGGCGGCGACAACGCCGCCTCCGTCGCGCTCGCCGCCGCCCCCGGCGGCGGCTACACCGGCGTCGTCCAGCTGCCCGCCTCCACGGCCATCTCCTACAAGTACCTGATCAGGGAAGGCTCGGCGGTCGCCCAGGCCGAAGTGGCCGACCGAACCTTCACCACCCCGGCGAGCGGCACCGCCACCCGGACCGACACCTACGTGCCGGCCCCCGTCAGCGACAAGATCGCCACCACGTTCACCGTCACCGCCACCGCGGCCACCGACCAGAACCTCTACGTCGTCGGCAGCATCCCGGCCCTCGGCTCATGGGCCCCGGCCGGCGCGATCAAGCTGACCGCGCAGGGCAACAACCTCTACTCCGGGGTCATCGACCTGCCCAAGTCCACCGCGGTGGAGTACAAGTTTCTCAAGAAGACCACCGCCGGCGCCGTGACCTGGGAGTCCGGCGCCAACCGGACCCTCACCACCCCCGCGAGCGGAACCCA
This sequence comes from Streptosporangium amethystogenes, assembly GCF_000721075.1. Classification (GTDB taxonomy): domain Bacteria; phylum Actinomycetota; class Actinomycetes; order Streptosporangiales; family Streptosporangiaceae; genus Streptosporangium; species Streptosporangium amethystogenes. Next base: position 439,243 of record NZ_JOEQ01000005.1, on the reverse strand, counting down.
CGCGGTCACCGAGGCCTTCCGCGGCGACACCGCCTCGCAGATCGCCGCCTCCTTCAACGCCGGCGTCACCACCTGGTACGGCCAGAACGTCTTCGTCGTCGGCAACATCCCCGCCCTTGGCGGCTGGAACCCCGGCCAGGCGATCGCCCTCTCCTCGGCCGACTACCCGATCTGGCGGGTAGCGGTCAACCTGCCCCCCAACACCGCCGTCGAGTACAAGTACGTCAAGAAGAACCCCGACGGCACCGTCATCTGGGAGTCCGGCGCCAACCGGACCTTCACCACCCCCACGAGCGGAACCCACACCAGCAACGACACCTGGAAGTAGCCCTCGGTCAGACCGACGGCGGCCGGACCTTCACGGTCCGGCCGCCGTCGGCGTTGACACCACGGATCACCCGTGACCTGCCGGCCTGTTTTCGGACTTCGGTCTGTTCCTTCCCCTGCGAAGTGTGACTCCGGGGCTACGCGACCTCGCCATCGAGCCATCCGGCGCGGCGAACCCCGCCTGCGCCGTTGCCATCGACTCGCCGGGTGGTGATGGCCGCCGGTCTACCTCGGCACAGGGCGACCATTTGCAAAACCTACCTATTAATAGGTAGGTTTTGCAAATGGACAGAACCACCCCACCGGCCATTCATGTAGCCGGGCTCGGCCGGGACTTCGGAGACCGCTCCGCGGTGCACCAGCTCGATCTTCAGGTGAACGCTGGAGAGGTCTACGGACTGCTTGGCCCCAACGGCTCCGGCAAGAGCACCACCGTCCGCATGCTCACCACGATGCTCCGCCCTTCCCGGGGCACCGCCCACGTCGCGGGCGCCGACATCACCCACGATCCCGAGACCGTGCGCCGCCGCATCGGAATCGTCCTGCAAGAAACAGCCCTCGACCCCCTCATGTCCGCCCGCGAACTGCTACACCTGCAGGGCCGGCTGCAGTCGTTCACCGCCCGGCAGGCCCGTGACCGCAGTGCCGAACTCCTCGTGTCCTTCTCCATGGAGGAGTTCGCCGACACTCCCGTCAGCCGGCTCAGCGGAGGCCGGCGCCGCCGCGTCGACCTCGCCGTCGCGCTGGCCCAGCGCCCCCTGGTCCTCTTCCTGGACGAACCCACCACCGGCCTCGACCCGGTCAGCCGACTCTCCGGCCTCCCCGCCCTGCTCGCCCTGGTCGGCGCGACCGTACTCCTCGGCACCGGATTCCAACTGCTGACGGCTGCAGTCGCCCTCCACACCGGTAGCGGCTCGGCGATCGGATCCGTCACCCTGATCTTCTTCCCTCTCTCGTTCTTCACCGCCACCTTCGTACCGCGTGACCAACTCGACGGCTGGATGGCCTACGCGGCCGACATCAACCCCCTCACCTCACCCTGGAGCGAGCAGAACCTTCTCCCCGGCGCTCTCGTCACCGCCGGCATTCTTGCCGCGGGCGCTGTCGCGGCCCGCCTCGCCCTTGTCCGCCGTACCCGTACAGGAGTCTGAACCGCCATGCCACGCCAAGCCGATACCCGCGTCCGCGCCCGCGATGAATTCGCCCGCCTCCTCGCCGAACACGGCTACCTCGGGGTCTCCCTCGACGAAATCGCCAAAACCGTGGACGTGAGGAAGGCCAGCCTCTACCACCACTTCCCCGGCGGGAAGCCCGCCCTGTTCGTGGAAGTCGCCCACCACTACATCGAGGAGACCTCCGCCGCGCTCCAGCAGGCACTGGAAGGCGACGGCGATCTCCGCAACCGCCTCCTCGCCCTCGCCGACACCTATGCGCGGGGAACGTACGACTCCGTTCTCGGTGACCAGATCTACTACGCCACCCGCCACCTGGAGGACGCACAGCGCGCCGACATCTCGCGCGCCTACGTGCGTAGTCTGATCACGCCCGTCACCGACCTGATGGCCCAAGCAGTGGAGGCGGGCGAGCTACGGAAGGCTGATCCGAGCTTCCTGGCCATGGCTTTCATGGAACTGGCCGGCATGCTCCAGCCCATGCCCGCCGATGTGGCGATGCCCCCGCAGGAGCGTCCCGTTCCGCCTCCCGCCGGTCAGCTGGTCCACGAAGTCGTCGACCTCTTCCTGCGAGGGGCAGCCGTCTCGGATCGGCCCATGACCTGACCGCGGCGGTCTCGAAAACTCACCACTGCGCCGACCACATAGGTTCACCGGGTTACGACACGCCGTGGGCGTGTCCGGGGCTGTCCACGCGGGACGGCCCCGGACGGTGTCACCGCGTCGTGCAGACGGTTCCGTTGAGGGTGAAGACGGCAGGCAGGACGTTCGGGCCGCTGTAGTTGCCGACGAAGCCGATCGTGGTCGACGCGCCGGTGGGCAGCGAGCCGTTGCCGGGCTCGTTGACGACCTTGACGTTCGAGCCGTTCTGCGTCCAGACGGCGCTCCAGCCACTGCCCAGGCTCTGCCACGTCCTGGGCCAGCTGAAGTTCAGGGTCCAGCCGTTGATCGGCGCGCCGTTGTTGACGATGTCGATGGCGCCGACGTAGCCGCTGCCCCAGTCGGACTGGTCACTCAGCCGGACCGCGCAAGAACTGGAGGCGGGCGTGCCGGTGGTGAACGTGAGAGGCGGGGAGGCCGGCGAGACACCGCCGCCGCTGTCCCGCGCGATCACGTTGACCGTGTAGCGCGTGCCCGGCTTGAGGTTGCCGACGGTGAAGGAGGTGCCGGCGGTCTCACCGAGCTGCTCGCCGACAGCCCCGTTGTGGCGGTGGACCTCGTACTTCACGATCGGACGCGTCCCGGCGGAGGCGGCGGGCCAGGAGATCACGGCGGTCTTGTCCGTCACGTTCGAGACCGTCGGCTGCCCAGGCGCGCCCGGCAGCCCGGTCTGGGCCGAGGCGGGACGCACCACGACCGTGGTCAGCGACAGCGGCGGCAGCGTCCGGCTGGTCGCGCTCCCCGAGGTCGAGCCGGCGAGGTCGGTGGCGCCGTTGGTGTGGGTCAGCACGGCCGGCGCCCCGGAGGCCGGGCTGAAGCCGGAGTAGTCGATCGTGACGGGGAGCGACTCATCGGACGAGGTGTTGATCAACAGGACCGCCAGATCGCCGTTAGGGCGGCGGACGGCGTGCGCGCTGACCTTCGCCTGGTCGCTGGCGGCCCCGACGAACCGATCGCCCGGCCGGGCGAACACGCTCATCATCCGCAGCGCGTAGTACGGCGCGAAGGGCGTGTTCATCGCCGGCTCGCACACGCTGCCGTCGGAGGTGCACGTCCCGCTCGACAGCAGGCCGAAATCGCCGTAGTCGGTATGTCCCTCGACCTGCGTGACCTTGCCGATGCCGTTGTGGGTGTTCCACCAGTCGACCGTGAACACACCGTTCGCGAGAAGCGTCGCGTAGGCGTCGGCGGCGGCGAGCGCACCGGGCTGGGTGTTCGTGCCGTTGCTGTTGCTCCCGGTGTTGAACTCGGTCATCGAGATGCCGATCCGCTCCGACCCGGGCCCCGCGTACTCGGTGATCTGCCGGCGGGTGAGATGGATCATGTCGGGGACGTGGCCGGCCTTGTCGAAGGCGCCGGGGTACCAGTGCAGGATCACAAAGTCGATCTTCGGCCCGGCGATCGACAGGACCACCTTGTTCCAGGTTCCGTCGTCACCGCCGACGACCAGGCCGTCGGGCCAGTTGGCGGGCGTGGTCAGAACCGCGCCGATCTTGATGTCCGGGTCGACCGCCTTCATCGCGTCGGCGTACGCGACGACATGGCGGGCGTACTCGGCCGGGCTCTTGTCGGCGTGGTCGTCGGCCTCCCAGGGGTCGCCGTAGTGGCCGTTGCCGTAGTTCTCGTTGCCGATCTCCCAGTACTTGACGCCGTAGGACTTGGTGACGTTGGCGTAGCGGACCCAGGCGGCGGCCTCGGCGGCGGTGCCGGTGCCGTAGTTGGCGGTCACCATCGCCTGCGCCCCGGTGCGCCGCACGCCGCGCATGAAGGTGTCGAAGTCGGTGTTGGGAGCCACGTAGCCGCCGGGAGCGGTGTGGTCGGCCCAGTGGTAGATGTCGGAGTAGGAGCCGCCGGGATAGCGCAACAGCTTCACGCCCGCACCCTTGAGCCGGTCGGCGGTCTCGTCGGTGCCCAGCTGGCTGTCCCAGATCGCATGGTTGGCACCGATACCGGTTTCGGGGACGGCGGCGAGCGCGGCACGTGCGTTGACGGTCACCGTGACCGGGGTGACGTCGTCTGCGGCGTACGCGGTGGGAACGTTCAGGGCGGCCAGCGTCAGCAGGACGGCGGACGCGATCCGTAACGGGACTTTGGGCATCGGCACACCTCAGTCATAGGTAGCGGAATTCATTCGACGCCCCCTCCTGACCAGGGAGGCACCATGATCTTGTGGGCTGGCGCCACGCGCGTCAACCGCCGATGAAAGTTTCAGTCGGTACGGCCGGACTGGTGCTCGCCGGCCCGGTGCGGCCTGTGGTTTCTCCGGTCCGGGAGCGGCCCCAAGGGACGGAAGATCACCCGGGTGTCGCTTCACAGCTCATCGCACATTGAGAAACGGGGCATAAAACCATTTGATCCAGGCTTGTGCTCACTCGGTACCCTGAAGAACACACCCCCTGTGAGAAGGAAGTCAGCGCCATGCCCGGTCCGCTCCAGATCAGCGGTTCGGTCTCGGTCCCCGAGGCCGAGCTCGGCTGGCGGTTCTCCCGTTCCTCAGGACCCGGTGGTCAGGGGGTCAACACCACCGACAGCCGGGTCGAGCTCAGCTTCGACCTGGCCGCCACCGGTGCGCTCGGCGACGTCCTCAAGGCCCGGGCCCTCGAACGCCTCGCCTCCCGCCTGGTGAACGGCGTGATCACCATCGCCGCCTCGGAGTTCCGCTCCCAGCTGCGCAACCGCGAGGCCGCCGAGATGCGCCTGGCCCAGCTGCTCCGCGAGGCGATCGCCCCGCCTCCCAAGAAGCGCCGCCCGACCAAACCGAGCAGGGGCGCGATCGAACGGCGGATCACCGCCAAGAAACAACGCTCCGACCTCAAACGCCTGCGCAGGGACCACCACTAGACAGGCAGGTCCCAAGTCGTTCGAACTGGGGGCCTCTTTCTGTCAGGCTTCAGCGATACATGGGATGAATAAGTCTTTTTGTCATGAAGTAGTACGAGGCAGGACGATCGAGACAACGACGGTGGCCATCGCCGACCAGGCCGTCATGACAGGGCAGGATGGCCGGGTGGCCGAACAGCAGCGGGGCCGCTCCAAGGGGCGGACGTTCACCAAGGCCTACAAGGCGCGCATCCTGGCGGCCTTCGAGGCCCTGCCCGAGAACAACCCCGAACGGCTGCATCACTCCCCTGGCCACTGCCTCGCCGTCGCGCAGGCGCTGCTGGGCTTCACCTCGGAGTCACGATGGCTGCGGTTCGTGGACTCCTGGCTGGGTGCGATGTTCCCGTACGTGCCCAAGCAGCCGGGCTGGAACAAGCGGCTGCGGGCCGCGTTGCCGGACCGACGGCGCACCACGGCACACTGCCATGCACCGGCAAGGTCCGGGGCCGGCCCTCTCTGCCGGGCTTCGGCCAGTCACGGGACGGATCAAGGGTCCGCGACGCTGAAACCTCTCCCCCGGAGGCGACCGGCCGCCCGTGCCGTACGGAAATCCCGCCCCCGGGGCCCCGGATGCGGATCACGTCACCGGGGCGGTGACACAATGGGCCCCATGTCTGACGTGCCGAGTGTTCGCGCCGTCCTCCTCGACGACGACCGGCTGGTGGTCTTCCGGCGTACGGTCCCCGGTAAGGAGCTCTACTGGTCCGTCCCCGGCGGCCATGTCGAGCCCGAGGACGCCTCGCTGGAGCACACCCTGCACCGCGAGGTCATGGAGGAGCTGGGCGCCGTGGTCTCCGGCGTCACCCCGCTGACCACCCTGGAATGCGTGCGCGACGAGGGGATCAAGACCCAGCACGTCTACGGCTGCCGCCTGGTCTCGATGGATCTCGCCCTGCGCTGCGGCCCGGAGTTCGACGATCCGGCCCGTGGCCACTACGAGGTGGTGCGGCTCCCGCTCGATCCGGCCGAGATCTCCGCCATCAACCTCGTCCCCCCGGAGCTCGGCACCTACCTCGCGGACACCGTCACCCGCCTGCCCGGCCTGATCGCCTGATCCCCTCGGAAGCCCAGGATCTCGTCGGTCCCGGATCGGGCCGTGGCGGAGGACTTCCCACGAACGTTCGCGCGTACTCCAATACAGGCGACGGCGCCCGCCGAAGGTCAGGTCCGGCGGTCCTCCATCTCCCACAGGTGGTCGAGGACGTGCCAGGCGATGCGGCGGGTGGCGTAGCGGACGGGCCAGCCGCCGGGGACCGGTGGCCGTCCGTCGGAGGGCTGGGACAGCACCTCGGCGAGGTCGGCGCGCATCGCCGCCAGGTCCTCGGGTTCGCGCAGGGGCTTGTGGCGGACGCCGATCTTACGGGCGTACGCGCGCTCGGCCTCGACGACGTGGGCGACCATCTTGTCGCGGTCCCTGCCACCGCCGCGCGGGCCCTTGCGCAGTTCCTCCGGCGAGGTGGCCGCGGCCTCGCCGAGGAGTTCCCACGCCGCCCGGACCAGGGCGACGGCCCGCGCCGCCTCGGCCTCGCCCACCGCCTCCGCGTCGAGCGAGGGGATCGCCTCGATGGCTCCGAAGTCCGTGGTGGTGCCGCCCTTGGCTCGCTCCACCACTACCGGGTCCGCCGGCTCGAAGAGCAGCCCCGCCCGCTCCGCGACGAGCAGGTAGCGCGGCGCGTACGTCATCAGCGCCTCCAGCGCCTCCTCCTCGGACCTGCCGATCCGGCACCATCCTGGCCAGTCCACCGAACAGGCGAAGACCTTCTTGGGTCCGATCTCCAGGTAAACATGCGTCATGCGCGACAGCATGGCACCCATACCTGACAGATCACGACAGGAATGTCTCCCGCCGGAAAGGACCGGGAGCCCGGTCGCCCTCGACACCTCCGGCACTCCCTGCCGGGCGGACAGGCCACGGGGGTGTCGCTGGTGCGGCACGCGTTCTCGCGCGAGAAGCCAGGGCCACCGGTCGGCTCCGTGCCGGAACCGAGAAACCAGGATTCCGGCCAGGAGCAGGACCTAGTCGATCAGCTCGATCAGGTCGGCGACCGAGTCGACCACCCGGGAGGGGCGGAACGGGTAACGGTCGATCTGGTCCCTGCTGACGACCCCGGTCAGCACCAGGATCGTGTGCAGCCCCGCCTCCATGCCGGAGACGATGTCGGTGTCCATCCGGTCACCGATCATCGCGGTGCTCTCGCTGTGGCCGTCGATGGCCCGCAGCGCGCTGCGCATCATCATCGGGTTGGGCTTGCCCACGAAGTAGGGCTCCACCCCGGTCGCCTTGGTGATCATCGCGGCGACCGCGCCGCAGGCGGGCAGCGACCCCTCGTTGGAAGGCCCGACCGCGTCGGGGTTGGTGGCGATGAACCGGGCGCCGCCCTCGATCAGCCGGATCGCCCGGGTGATCTGCGTGAAGCTGTAGGTGCGGGTCTCGCCCAGGACCACGTAGTCGGGGGCGATGTCGGTGAGAACGTAGCCGATCTCGTGCAGGGCCGTGGTCAGGCCCGCCTCCCCGACCACGTAGGCCGAGCCCCCCGGACGCTGGCCGTCCAGGAATTTGGCGGTGGCCAGCGCGGAGGTCCAGATCGACTCCGGCGGGATCTCCAGACCGGCCGCGCGCAGCCGCACGGCGAGATCGCGCGGGGTGTATATCGAGTTGTTGGTCAGCACCAGGAACCGCTTGCCGGACTCGCGCAGCCGGCGGATGAACTCGTCTGCACCGGGCACCGGGTGTCCTTCATGGACGAGGACCCCGTCCATGTCCGACAGCCAGCACTCGATCGGCTTGCGCTCGTCCACCGTTCTCCCCTGTTCCGGCCGTATATGTACGAGAACAAGGATGACAGGGCGAGACCGGCGACGCGCCATCAGACCCGTACATCGGCGCATCGCGCGGATGAACAGCCGCCCAAGCGGTCCGGCGACCGCCCCTGCCCGCAGATCCTGCCGTGGTGGGGAACGGTGGGCGAGAGACCCGGGGGGCGTGGCCTAGGACACGGTCCGCCAGGTCTGTTCCTCGATCAGTTCCCTGCTCCGCCAGCCGTACATGGTGCGGACCAGACGGTGGTGGTACCAGCCGCCGCCGCGGATGAGCCCTGCGGTGTCGGCGGCGATCATGTCCCTGGACGGCGCGAGCGTGTCGGTGAACGAGGCGGTGACCGCCGCCTCGTCCCCGTCGAACCTGATGGTCATCGTCCCGATCAGGTGCTGGCGTCCCGGCCAGGTCGGCAGCACCTCGGCGAGCCATCGCCGCGCCTCGTCCCTGCTGCCCCTGATACCGCCCGCCGAGGTGTAGTCGATCACCGCGTCCGGGGTGAAGACCAGGTCGAGCCGTTCCCAGTCTCCGGTGTCCACCGCGTAGGCGTATCTGGCGAGCAACTCGCCGATCTCCAGCCGATCCGCCATCTCCTGTGCCCTCATGCCCCTATCGAACCAAACGCTTGCTCAGGGCGCGAGTGCCTCCAGTGCCGCCTCCGCCCTGCGCATCGACTCCTCGGGGTCGGCGTCGGGCGATCCGATCTCCGGATCGAAGTTGAGGTCATGGAAGACGTCGGTGACCCCCTTGGCCGCGAGCCTGTCGACGTCCTGCCTGATCTCCTCGAACGAGCCGGTCAGCGGCTCTCGTCCATCCGCCCCCGAGGGGCGGATGCGGGTGACGCCCCGGGTGACGAAGCGCAGCGCCTCGGGACCGCGCCCGGCGTCCTGGGCCGCCTCCCTGACGATGGAGATCTTCTTGTCGATCTCGTCGAGGTCCTCGCGGCTCGAACTGATCCAGCCGTCCGCCAGCCGTCCGACGCGCCTCAGCGCCACCTCCGCCGACCCGCCCAGCAGGATCGGCGGCACGGTGGGCGGCTTGGGATCCTGGGACGCGGCCGGCAGCTCGTAGAACTCGCCGCTGTGCTCCACGACCTCCTCGGTCCACAGGCGCCGCAGCAGCGGGACGAACTCCTCCCCGCGCCGCCCACGCCGCTCGAACGACGCCCCCGAGGCGGCGAACTCCTCGGGCAGCCAGCCCAGCCCGAGTCCCACGTCCAGCCGCCCGCCGGAGACCGCCTGCAGACTGGCCAGCTGCTTGGCCAGCAGCACGGGCGAGGCGAACGGGATGTTGAGCACCGCGACCCCGAGCCTGATCCGGCTCGTCAACCCCGCCAGGTAGGCGAGCGTGACCACCGGGTCGTGCACGCTGCGGTAGATCGGACCCATCTGGTGCCCCTGCGGATAGAGCAGACGCTGGAAGGTCCACACCTCGTGGTAGCCGAGTTCCTCGGCCCGGCGGGCGACCCGCGTCATATTGCCCGGCGTCGCCCATGATCCCGACACCGGCACCGCAAAACCGATCCTCATATCCCGTACTTTATGCGGCTGCCCGGCAAGATCCTGGATCGAGTGGTTCACTTGGCCGGTGGACAGCGACGACCTGATCGACACATTACGCCGGATCGGCATCGAGTACGGCGGTGTGGCCGGCACCGTACTACCGACCAGACCGGACGTGATCATCATGCGGGCCGGCTCCGTCGTGGTCAAGGCGCACGCACCGGGAGCGGAGCGGGAACCGCTGGTGGAGCGGATGCGGGCCACCGCCCACCCGGCGCTGCGCCAGATCATGCTCCAGCCGGTGACCGAGGAGGTCATCACCGCCGGGGACCGGCTGGTCACCGTCTGGCCGGCCGGGACTCCGGTGAACCCCGCGGATCCGGACGCGGCGCCCTGGGAGGCCGCCGCCCGGCTGCTGGCACGGCTGCACGCCGTACCCGCGCGGACCCTGCCCCCGCTGAGAGAGGCGGGAGGGCCGGGCCGGGTGGCCACGACCGTCGCCCGCCTGGGCGACCGCTCCGCCGCCGAGCTGGCGGTACGCCGGGCCTTCAGCTGCCTGCCCTCCCCCTCCGCGGGCCCCGGCGGCCTGACCCACGGCGACTGGCACATGGGCCAGATGGTCCGCGCGCCGGACGAGTGGATCCTCATCGACAACGATGACCTGGGCGTCGGCGACCAGGCGTGGGACCTGTCCAGGCCCGCCGCCTGGTTCGCGGCCGGACTGCTGGAACCGCAGGTGTGGCACCGCTTCCTGGATGCCTACCGCGCCGCGGGCGGGACCGCCGTCCCACCGGACGGTGACCCGTGGGAACGGCTGGAGATCCCGGCGCAGGCGATGACCATACAGCTCGCGGCGGCGGCGGTGTCCACCGCCGGGAGGGCGGGGCGTCCGCTGGACGAGGTCGAGGAGATCCTCGTCGAGGCGTGCCTGAGAATTATCCGGCACAGAAGCGCCTGCCATGCTGTACCCACGCAGTAGGTTGTGGTTACTCGGTAATCGCGCCCGAACAAGGAGACCAGCCAGATGCAGTGCCCCAAGTGCCGGGGTGCCATGCGCACCTACGAGCGCAACGGCGTCCACATCGACCAGTGTGAGAGCTGTCGCGGAATCTTCCTGGACTACGGCGAGCTTGAGACGCTGACCCGCATGGAGAGCCAGTGGTCGCAGCAGTCCCACGCCGCTCCGCCGCCTCCTCCGCCGCCCGTGCACGGCGCTCCCGGCTACGGCGCTCCCGCCTGGGGTGCACCGCACCACGGTCACTACGGTCACCACCGCCAGCGCAGCTGGGTGGGAATGCTCTTCTCGACCTGATCGGAGCCGGGGGGACACAGGGACCGCGATCTCACGACGAGATCGCGGTCTTCGCGTCCCTGGCGGGCCGGCGGAACGAATGTCAGCTGGGGAAGTCGCCCGGCTTGATCCGCTTCGGCTTCACATTGCCTCCGGTGACGGAGTGCAGGGTGATCCTCCAGTTGGTCCAACGGATCTGGTTCCCGGCATAGGTGGTGCGGAACCGCACCGACTTGCCGAACCGCTCGAAGTCGCATGATCGGGTGAAACTGCGGGCCTTGGAGTCCCAGTCTTCGCCGAAGGTGTAGTAGATCTTGTAGTTGCCGTCCCGCACCCCCTGAATCTTAAAATTCGACTTCTTGCGGACGTACACGGTGACGGCCTTCCGCTTGCCGCGCACCAGGACGATGACGGCGTCCCGCCGGGTGCCGTTGCTCAGCTGGAGATAGGCGCGACTCGGGCGCCCCTCGGAGGCGATGAACCTGCCGTTGGACAGTCGGCGGGTGCGCTGCTTGGGCGCCTTGACCGAGATGACGCTCGCCGGATAGCCGCTCAGCCCGTCGGCCGCCTTCTCCACATCGGACAGACTCCCCGCTCTGTCCATGCCGGTCAGCACCGCGGGGCCGGTGCAGAACCGCTGTGCCTCGGCGTCCTGGCGGGCGCCTCCGAAGGCGGTCGACAGGGCGCGCAGGGCCTCGACGTAGTCGTCGTGCTGGACCTTCACCTCTGCCGGAGGGGCCAGCTCGGCCAGTCGGTTCACCGCGCCGTCCACCGCGTCGGAGGTCTGCTCCAGCCGCTTGTCGAGGGTCTTCAGCCCGCCGGTCGCGGCCAGCTTCTTCACCGCGGCACGCACCGGGCCGCGCGCCTTCTCCAACTCGGCCCGGTACTCCTCAGGCGTCAGTGCCACAGGGGCGGGTGAGCCGGTGGGCGGAGAAGAGGCCTGGCCGCCGGTCCCCTGGCCCACTCCGGCCACACCACCGGCGGTGGCCGGGCCGGTCACCTTCTCATCCGAGGATGCGGTGCAGGCGGTCAGGGCCACCAGGGTTGCCACGGCACAGGCGAGGATACGGGGGGTAGTCACTCACCAAACTATTGCCGCATCACTCATTGTCCGTCAAACGGTGCCGGGGAACGGCAGGTCATGGAGCCCCGAACCGATTTCGGGTGCTTCGCGGCGGCCGATATGGCGGCGCGAGGTCATGTCCGCCACTACGGACGGAACATCATGATCTACCCCCGCACCACCTAAAGGACCAAAGGCCGACCTATCCCCTCATACCGACCAGTACGGGTGAACATCCTCGACCCGGCTCCCACCGGAATACACCGAAGAAACGGCGAAAAGCCTGGACGCTTACCTAAAGCGGGTCTTTCACCTCCGAAGGCCACCCACGCCATGAGGAGTTCCCGGAAAAGCATGCCGTCGGATCGGGAGACCTTTGAAAACAACTACCCTCGCCACTTGAGGGGTAGCCCAGAGTGATTAAACACCTTCGATTAATTCTTGTCGGAAACCCTAGGGCAATCAGACTGAACCGCTACCTTTGCCTCTCTGAGATGACCCCTCTCACGCTTCGCACCTAGCGTGAGTCAGATCCGGACGCCAGGCGGGTGTCGTCCTCGATACCGGTCAGGCGTCTCGGCAGCCCGGGTATCTCCCAGGGTTCCACCAATTCGGCAGGGAGTGATCTCTCATGATCATCCTTAGGAACATGCTCGCAGCCGGCGCGATGGTCGTCTCAACCCTCGCCGCCCCCGTAGCGCTGTCGGCTCAGCCCGCCAGCGCGGGCACCGTGGCCCAGGAGGTCGTCACGACCGCCCTCACCTCCGCTCAGAAGCCCTGCAGGGAACACAAGAATCCCGCGAGATGCTTCGCCAGGCGTGGCGGAGGCGGCGGCGGAGGCGGCGGAGGCGGAGGCGGAGGCGGAGGCGGTGGCGGCGGAGGCGGTGGTGGTGGTGGTGGCGGCGGAGGCGGCGGAGGCGCCAATGTCACCAACACCAATACCAACACCAACATCGTCGGTGGCGGCGGAGGCGGCGGCGGAGGCGGCGGTCCCCGTGGCGGCGGTGGCGGAGGCGGCGGCGGAGGCGGCGGAGGCGGCGGAGGCGGCGGCGGAGGCGGCTGATCCACCGACAGTCTCGGAGACCATCGCCAGATGCACCCGAGACCGCACATGCCGAGCAATGAGGCGCCGGAAAAACCGGCGCCCGCCCAACGATCGGGACGGCTCCGGCAGTGAGCCCGCGTCAACAGATCGGGATGTACCGCACCGGTAGCCCTCCGCGGCCGGTGCGGAGCCCGATCACGGCCGAGACGTCACCCGGATCTCAGCCGGACGGCCGGATCACGAGGAGCGAGCGCGGGCGCTTGGTGAACTCCGCCTCGCCCGTGACCGTGAACCTCTCACCGTCACGCGCCAGCGGCAGCCGGCCCGAGGGGGCCGAAAGGCACAGCGTGTCGGCCTGCCACTGCTGGTAGTGGCGTGAGAGCCTCACCCGTGCGGCCAGCAGACTGAGGAACACCCGTACCCGGGGCAGCCGGTCGGCGGCGCCGAGCACCCGGATGTCCAGCAGACCGTCTTCCAGACGTTGCCGCCTGGCGGGAGCACCACCGCGTGCCTCGTAACGACAGTTGCCCACGAACACCGTCCAGACACGCCTGGGCACACCGTCCACGATGAGATCCACCGGCCGTGCGCCCCCGGGGCCGAGTACCTCGACCATGGCCCAGAACAGCGCGGGCCACGTACCGATCCGGCTCTGCCATCGTTCCCTGCTCTCCACCAGTGCCTGGTAGTGGCCCACACTGACGGAGTTGACGAATGTCCGGCCCGCGACCTCACCGACGTCGACGGCCACGAGGTCACCGTTGCGGTACGCCTCAGCCGCCTCCTGCGCGGTCTCGACTCCGAGCGCGCGGGCGAACCGGTCGCGGACGCCCGTGGGAACGACCAGCAGCGGGGTCGCCGCACCCACCGTCTCCTGTGCCGCGAGGTTGACCACGGCGTCCCCTCCGGCCACCGCGAGTACCTTGGCCCGCGAAGCGGCGTCCCGCACGGCGGCCCCGAGGTCGGCCCCCGGCGCCACTTCGACGACCTCGGCCCGGGGAAGGGCCGCGCGTAGCGTCTCCGCCGTTCCCGCGGCGGCGTCGGCCGCGCCGTCGACCACGGCGACCGTCCCCTCGCCCTCCAGGTCGAGCAGCGCGGAGGGCGCCGTGAGGGCGGCGCGGGCGTGCCCCGCCTCCCCGGCGTCGGGCCAGATGCGGCGGGTGACCAGGCCCGCCGCCACGCCGATCCCGGCTCCCGCGAGCACGTCGCCCGGATAGTGCACGCCGGTGTAGACGCGGGAGAAGCAGACTGCGGCCGCGAGAAGCGCGACGGGGACCGCGACCGCGCGAGGCGCCTCCATCGCCACGGCCGCGGCGAAGGCGGCGGCCGAGGCGGAGTGACCCGAGGGGAACGACGCCGAGGTGGGCATCTTGATCAGCCGGGCGAGCGGGAGCCCCTCCGCCGACGGCCGGCTCCGGCGGAAGGCCTGCTTGCCGACCAGGTTGACCAGCGGGCTGGCCAGGCTGACCGCGAGCAGCCCTCTGGTCGCGGCGCGGCGCAACGGCCGGCGCCCGCTGACCGCGAACGCTCCGGCCACCCCGGCCCACAGCAGGGAGTTGTCCGCCGCGCGTGACAGCGCGGGTACGACACGTTCAAGACCGGGCAACCTCGCGCTCGCCACCATGGCGAACACCCTCCGGTCCAGCCTGCTCAGCCGCGAGCTCAACCGCATGCGTCACACCCTTCCGCGACGACGAAGACCGATGACCGACGAACGGACAGTCATTTGATTCTGCCGTCTACCCCGATAGGCGGTGCTTGGCACGCCCCCACCGCTTCCATACTTCTCGTCAGAACGGCTTTAACGACACGGTCCCGCTAGTCGTCCACACCCTCCGGCGCGGCTTCCGGCGCGGCAGGGATCGTCGCCTCGTAGCCCCGGGCGGCGAGTTCGGCCTCGATCGCGGCGCAGACGGTCTCCACCACCGTGACACGGGCCAGGCGTTTGTCGTCGCCGGGGACCACGTGCCACGGCGCCTTCGGGTGGTCGGTACGTGCGAGCATGTCCTCCACCGCGGCCTCGTACAGCGGACGCTTCTCACGGTTGCGCCAGTCCTCGTCCGTGAGCTTCCACGCCCGCAGCGGGTCACCGGCCCGGTCCTGGAAGCGCCGTAGCTGCTCGTCCTCGGAGACGTGCATCCAGAACTTGACCAGGATCATGCCCTCGGCCGTGAGGGTCCGCTCGAACTCCACGATCTCCCCGTACGCGCGGGACCACTGCTCCTCGGTGGCGAAGCCCTCGACCCGCTCCACCAGCACCCGGCCGTACCAGGAGCGGTCGAGCACGGTCATCCCGCCCCAGCCGGGCAGAACCGGCCAGAACCGCCACAGGAAGTGGTGGCGCTTCTCGTCGTAGGTCGGCGCGGCGAACTGCGCGACGCGAACGTGGCGCGGGTCCAGCGGGCGCACCAGCCGCTTGATGGCCCCTCCCTTGCCCGAGGCGTCCCACCCCTCGAAGACCACGCACAGCGGCGGACCGATGCGCTGCTCGCCGACCTGACCTCCGAGCGTGAGCCGCAGGTGGAGCAGGCGTTCGAGGGCGGCGTCGAGACGCCCGGAGGCCTCGTTCTTGGTGAGCTTCCGTGACAGGTCAACCTCAGCCAGGCGATTCATGCTGACAAGCCTCGCATGTCCCGTCCCGCGGGCACTGCCGAGGAGCGGCTCAGGTCAGGCGTTCCCGGTAGACCTCCCTGGCCCGGCCGATCAGGTCAAGGTGGTCGGTGAGCTGCCCGGCCGTCTCGAAGACGCCCTCCTCGCGAAGGAGCGTCTCCAGGGTGTCCAGCCACTCCAGGCACCAGCCGACGTCCTCTGCCCTGGCCACGTGACGGCCGCCCACGTCGAGGTAGACCGGGCTGGTGTGGGCGTACACCTCGCCGGTGAAGGACCGCTCGTGCGGGCCACCGGTGGCGAGGGCGACCACGTAGGTGGGGTCGCCGACGACCAGTTCCGCGGTCAGCTCGCCGGGCGGTCCCTCGGCCAGCACGCCGTCGGCTGTGCGGATCTCCAGCCGCTCCACCTCGGGCCCCACCGACCGGACGGTGACGGTGATCCGCTCGCCCGGTGACAGGTCCAGGGTGGCACCGGGGCCGTGGCCTCCGGCCGACAGTTCCAGCCAGGGCCCGGTGGTGCCGAAGGTACGGCCCCGCCTGACCGCCTCGGCGAACGACGCGGCGCTCAGTGCTCCGTCCACCCGGGCGTAGACCCGCGCCCAGCCGGGCGGGTTGGACTGGTTTCCCCGCCGGGCGAAGGAGACCATCGCGTCGGTCCCCGCGGTGACCGCGATGCGGTTGCCCGCCCCGATCAGGTGCCGGTAGACGGCGGCGGTCGCGGTGATCGAGGTCTGGCTGAGCACGTCGAGGGTGTCGACGAGGCCGAGGGCCGCGTCGGCGACGATCTCCCTGGAGGAGCAGTTGCGTCCCCACAGCAGCGCCTTGTCCGGTGTGTCGGCGTCGGCGAACGGCGTGTGGAAGGGATGGCTGTAGCCGGTTACGGCACCGAGGCCGCGGAGTTCCTCGCAGGCGACGCTGTTGGGCGGCCAGTCGGCGGTGCCGAGGAAACCTGTGTGGAACCGTGCGGGTGGTGCCGAGACGCCGAAGGCGTAGAGGTGGCCGAGCAGGTCGTTGCGGTACTCCACGCCGATCCTGGCCACGTGCGAGGCGTCGGACCAGGGCAGGTCACGACCCGCCCAGTGCTCCAGCGCCTCGGAGTCGTAGACCCGCTCGGAGGAGACGTTCCCCGCGACCAGGTTGAGGACGTGCAGGTCCTCGCCGTGCTGCATGGCCCCCGCGAGCTCGGGCGTGCCCACCATGTCGCCCGCCCAGTTGAGGTGGACGTGCATGTCCCCGCCGTACCAGCCGAGGGCCGCCGCGTCGTAGAGCCGCTCGGGGGTCAGCTCGACGAGGGTCTCCTCCCCCGCCGCCGGGATGAGTGTGACCTCGGCGGAGCCGTACTCCATGCCTCTGGAGACCCGGACCGTCAGGGTCTCGGCCGGGACGTCCAGGACCAGGTCGTCACCGTGGAAGTAGGGCATCACGTGGTAGTCGTACCTGTCCGGGGCACCCTCGGGATACCAGCCCTGCCCGTGCTCGCCGTACACGCTCCACTTGCACGAAAGGCCCGCGCGCACCCGCAGGCGGGCCGCGGGGGCCCGGCGCGCCAGTGACGACAGGTCGACCGGCAGGCCGTCGGCGACCACCTCGCTCCGGTTCGTGATCTTGATGAGCCGGGCGCCGCCGGGGCCGACCACGTGTGCCCGCCCGTCCACCAGCACGGTGACCGGCTCCGGTCTGGTGGAGTCGACCAGCAGCGTCGTGCGCAGGGGGCTGCCGTCCAGCACGGCCCGCGCCCGCGCCTCGACCGCGGCGCCCTCCCTGGTGAGGCGGAGCGCGGCGAGGTTGTCGAGCACCCTGCCCGCCAGGACGCCGCGGACCACCTCGTCCATGTCCAGCTCGTCGAGGCGGTCCCTGAGCTCCTTGAACGGCATTCCCGGGTAGCGGGCGCCGAGCATGCCGTAGCAGACCTCCCAGAAGGTCGTCGTGCCCATCAGGTAGGCGTCGGTGGCCATCGACCTGACGTAGAAGATGGGGTCCTCACCCCAGGTGACCCCGTGCTCGGCCAGCAGCACCCGGTACTCTCCGAGTGCCCGCGCCACGGTGAGAGGCATGTTCGGATCGTCACACATAGGGCTCTCCGCGCGGTAGGACTCCCGGTGATCGCCGTTATCGTGACACGCCAGGCACGGGGCATCGCGCACACCCGTCCGAGGGGGAGGGATTCATCCCTGCCGGAGGGACAAAAACGCTCCCGGGACGGTGACGATCCGCCCCGGAGGCGGGCGTGCCCACCACCCGCTCCACGGAGCGGACGGTCCCGGCGGAGCCCGTCCGCCCCGGAAGGGGGCGTAGGCGTCAGCGGGTCCCGGTCCGCTCCGCGGCGGGTTCGGCGCTCCCCGCGGAGGACCGCGTGCCCAGCCGCATCCGCATCGCGTGCTCCACGAGGGCGATGAGCACCTCCTTGCCCGACTCCCGCTGCCTGGCGTCGCACAGCACGATCGGGATGTCCTCGTGGAGGGTCAGCCCGAGCCTGACCTCGTCGAGTTCGTAGCGGCGAGCCCCGTCGAAGCAGTTGACCGCGACGATGAAGGGCGTCTCGCGCCGCTCGAAGTAGTCGAGCGAGGGGAAGCAGTCGGCCAGCCTGCGGGTGTCGGCGAGGACCACCGCGCCCAGCGCGCCCAGCGCCAGCTCGTCCCAGAGGAACCAGAAGCGCTCCTGCCCAGGCGTGCCGAACAGGTAGAGGCGGTAGTCGTCGCCGATGGTGATGCGGCCGAAGTCCATCGCGACAGTGGTGGTCTGCTTGGTCTCCACGCCCGACAGGTCGTCGACACCGATACCCCGGTCGCTCAGGGTCTCCTCGGTGCGCAGCGGCTCGATCTCGGAGACCGCGCCGACCAGCGTGGTCTTGCCCGCGCCGAACCCTCCGGCGACCAGGATCTTGATCGCCTTGGGCAGCTTCACGCGCCCGGCGTCGCGGTTAGAGCGCACGGAGTCCATCGAGCACCGCCCTGTACAGCATCTCGTCGTGCATGTCCGTCTCCGAATGCGGTTCTTGCATGGCGATGAATCCCTGGTCGAGCAGGTCACTGAGCAGGACACGGACCGTGCCTGCCGGAAGGTTCGTGTGGGCGGCGATCTCCGCGACCGACTGGGCCTGCCGGCAGAGCCGGACGATGGCCAGGCACTCCGGGTCCAGGCCCGACTCCCTCGACGAGACCTGCCGAATGGTCACCACCAGGGTGATGAGGTCGAACCTGCCGCGAGTCGGTTCGGTCCTGCCCCGCGTCAGGACGTACGGCCTGACGATCGGCCCCGCCTCGTCGCCGACCCACTGGGCCTCGGGCTGCTCGTCGAAGATGCTCATCGCGTCCCGTCGCCTCTGAAGGAGGAGTCGACGATCCGGGTGGGCGAGGTGAGGTACTGTCCGACGCGGGTGACGAGCATGGCCATCTCGTAGGCGACCAGGCCGACGTCGGCCTCGGCGCCGCAGAGTACCGCCAGGCACGCTCCCTGCCCGGCGGCCGTCACGATCAGGTACGCCGTCCGCATCTCGATGATGGTCTGACGCATCGGCCCGCCGCCGACCCGGTCGCTGACCCCCCGGCCCAGACTCTGGATCGCCGATCCGACGGCGGCCAGATGTTCGGCGTCCGCGGGGGAGAATCCCGCCGACGCGGCGAGCAGCAGGCCGTCCGTGGAGAACACGATTCCGTGCTGAGCTTCCTCCACCCGCGAGACCAGGTCGTCCAGCAACCAGGCCAGGTCCGTGAAAGATCCTGTTCCCTGCACCACTCGTTGTCCTCTCCTTCTGCCTGCCGATGTTCCGTCGCCGGTTCTCGGCGCCTCATCGGCACCGACCCGGCACGCGCTCACATATGGGGGTCACACGGCGGGCCCGTCCTCGTCCACGGGATCGCCCACCTGCCTGGTCAGCTGGGCCGCGTCGTCGCGGCCGCGGCGCGTGCCCACCTGGAAGGACGTCATGGCCGCGCGGATCATCTCCGGGGAGCGCTCGTCGGCGCCGTCGTCCGGAGGCACCGGCGCAGCCACCTCGTCCTCCTGCAGCGGGGCGGCGAGATGCGTCTGGGGAACACGCCTCGGGAGGCCGCCCGGCGTGTGACTGCTGTCGGGCGGGGGCAGCACGGGCGGCAGCGCCGCCCCCGGGCCCCCCGAACGTTCGGAAGCGGGCGCGTCCGGGGAGGCGGGGGGTCCGGGGTTCGTGAAGTCGGGCAGGCTCACAGGTGCTCCGGAGTCGGGCAGCTGCCTGAGTGCCGCGGGATCGGCGAAGCGGCCGGGGGCCGCGGGGTCGGCGAGATCCGTGGGAAGGTCCGGGTCGGCGAAGCGGCCGGGAGGCGCGGGTTCCCACATCTCGGGCCAGGCCCCCGAGACGGACTCACCGACGGGTTCTCCCTCGGCGGCGCCGGCCCGCGCGGGGCCACCGGCGACGCCCAGGGGATCGCCGGCCCGGCCGCGGACCGCGGCGACCGCGGAGGTGGTGCCGTTCATCTCGCCGGTGCTCGCCGGGCGCGCCTGCGGCACGCCGACGCCGACGGAGGCTTCCGGCTCCTCCTCGTTGATCAGGTCCTGCGGGATGAGGACGACGACGGTCGTGCCACCGTACGGGGACGTCTTGAAGGTCACCCGGATGTCGTGCCGTTCGGCCAGGCGGCTGACGACGTACAGGCCCAGCCTGGCGTTGCCGGAGAGCTTGAGCTCCGGGGGATTGGCGATCCGCTCGTTGGCGCTCGCGATGTCCGCGGCGCTCATGCCCAGTCCCCGGTCCTCGATCTCCAGCGCGTAGCCGTGGGCCACAAGTTGGCCGCCGACCTGGACCGTGGTGTAGGGCGGGGAGAAGGACGCCGCGTTCTCGACGAGCTCGGCGATCAGGTGGATCACGTCGCTCACGGCCCGGCCGTCCAGCGCCACCTCTCCCAGAGGCATCACGTCGACCCGGGTGTAGTCCTCGATCTCGGCGAGCGAGCCGCGGACCACGTCGATCATCGGGACCGCGTCGCGCCAGGCTCGGCCGGGCGCGGCGCCGGAGAGCACGAGGAGGTTCTCCGCGTAGCGCCGCATCCGGGTCGCCAGGTGGTCGAGCCGGAACAGGTCTCGCAGCTCCTGCGGGTCGTTCTCGCGCCGCTCCATGACGTCGAGCACGCTCAGCTGGCGGTGCACGAGCGACTGGGTGCGGCGGGCGAGGTTGCGCAGGATGTCGGCGATGTCGCGACGGAGCTGGGCCTGCTCCGCGGCGACCTTGATGGCGGTCTGCTGCACGGCGTTGAACGCCTGGCCGACCTGGCCGATCTGGTCGTCGCCGAACTTGAGGGGCGGCGCCTCGGCCGCGACGTCCACCACCTGCCCGTGGCCGATCCGCTCGACCACGGAGGGCAGCCGTTCGTTGGCGAGCTCCCAGGCGGCGGCCCGCAGCTTCTCCAGCTGCTGGACCAGTGCGCGGGCCGTGGTGATGGCCAGGACGACCGAGGCGATGACGGCCACCAGGCCCAGACCGCCGGCGAGCGCGAGCCGCACGATCACGCCGACTGCCACCGGTGTGGAACGCTCGACGAGCCCGTCGCCCGCCGCCAGGATCGCCTGCTGCATCCTGGCCAGGACGGGCTGGGCGGTGGAGGCCCACCGCGTGGCCTCCACGGGCTCGGGCAGGTTCACCGCCGTCCTCGCCTGGATGATCTGGTCTTCCGCGATCCGCATGCGGGTGTACAGCTCATCAGAGGCCAGCTCCTCGAAGGGGACGCGGTCGGCCTCCGGAAGCTCGTCGACGGCCTGCCGGAACAGGAAGCGCTGCACACCGACGATCTGTGTGAACGCGGCGCGTTCGACATCGGTGAAGCGGCCAGCGGCCAGGGCGCCTGCGGCCAGGGCGTCCTCCTGGGAGAGCGTCTCCAGCGCCCGGCTCAGGTCGATCAGCGTGCGGGTGTTGTTGGCGACCTCCTCGTCGTCCAGCGTCGCCATCGAGTCGTAGATGCGGTACAGGGAGGTGACGACTCCGGTGAACATCGCTGCCGCCCTGGTCCTGTCGACCCGTGCCGCGTCGATCGCCCTGCGATCGGCCGCGAGGCCGTCCAGGTCCTTGAGCGCGTCGGTGATGCGCTCGCCGAGTTCGGCGCTCCCGAGCGTGCGCACACCGTTGCTGCCGACGAGCTCACGGAACTCCGCGCCGGCCGCGTCCGTCTGCTTGCGCTGGGCGGAGAGCGCTTCGCGCAACCTGCGGCCGACGGCCGGATCTCCCAGGATGACCAGGGTGAGGCGCCGCTCGGCCTGCAGTTCGCCGAGGAGCTTCTCGCTTGGCTGGGCGACGTTGGAGTCGAGCGTGGTGACGCCCAGCATGTTCACCCCCTCACGCACCGTGACCCATGCGGTGAACGCCCAGAGCGCGGTCAGCGACACCAGCAGTGCCGTTACCTTGGCCCGCAATCGCCCGTTGCGCACGCGCATAGCATCCATCCCGATGAAAGTGAAATAAATTCGCGGTGCGTTTCACGGCGATCGGCGCGCGTGAATCACCGGACGCCACATCGCAGCCAACAACGCATATCGGCGGCATCCCGCACACACCCGGTGAACCCTAGCAATGTACCCAAATACACTCAAGGCGACGCCGGAACCCTGTGTTCATTTGTCCTTTTCCGGCCAGCTTTCCTCCGTTAAATCCTGATTACTTTCCGTCACAGCGTGGGGGCATCGGACCGTGCGGGGCGCCGGGCCGTGGAGGACAGTGCCTGGTGCACGAGATGGAGTGCGCCCAGCACCGCCGCCCGCACGATGGCGACCGGCAGGTAGAGGTCCTTGTCGTGCCAGAGCGGCGAGGCGTCGACGGATTCGCCCCTGTCGGTGACGGAGGCCAGCAGGTAGCGATGCCCCCGCTCCAGGGCCGCAGCGCGCGCGTCGTCGTGCCGTGTCAGGGGACCTGCGGCCAGCAGCAGGGTCTGCAACGCGTACGCGGTCTCCTCCGCGGTCCCCCCCCAGCGTCCCCAGGATCCGTCCTGGCACTGTGTGTCGAGCACCCAGCGCTCGGCCGCCCGCACCGCGACCGCCGACTCCTCCCCGCCGAAGTCCGCCAGGGCGATCGCACAGCAGGCCGTCGCGTAGTACGGCGAGGCGTGCCAGCGGTCCAGCCAGCTCCCGTCTGCTTCCTGCTGGTCTCGCAGCCAGGTCGACAGCTTGCGCACGGCCTCGGCATAGCGGGGGTCAGGGATGCCCGGACCGCGCCGAAGGTACTCGCCGAAGGCGTCCAGGACATGCGCGTTGACGGTCGGGGAGGCCCCCTCCTCCCCCTCCCAGGTGCAGAAGTGGGTGCCCGTCTCGTACGCCCACAACCCGGCGGGTTCGAGGGGGCTTCCCAGCAGGGCCAGCGCGTAGAAGGCGACGGAGGTCGTGTCAGCGTCCGGCGGCAGTCCCGGGCCGGCCGCGCTGCTGCCGGAGCCGAGCGCCTCGCGCAGGCTCGCCGTCAAGGAGGCGGGCACCACCGGGGTGACCCCGGCGCGTAGCAGCCAGCTCAGTGCCCATCCCCGCTCGAACACAGTGATCGGGGTGGCGCAGGGCACGGGACCACCGCTCCTGCCCACGACCTCCTCCAGGTAGCGCAGCACCGGATCGTCCGGCTCCGTGGCGCCCCGCGTCCCGAGCCATGCCACGGCCGCCGCCGGCGAGGCGCCGACGGCCGCGATCGGCTCCGGTGGGAGCGCGGTCGTCGGACCATCGTCTCCGGTGGCCTCCTCGGGCACGAACCGTGCCACGCCGACCGGGACGGGACTGACGCCCGCCGCTTCCGAGGCGACCTCGCCGATCACCTCCAGGGCGTGGACGAGCTTCTGGGGCACGGCGGCGCCCGAGGCGAGCCACTCACGGATCGCGGCCAGCTTCACCCCGTCCATGCCAGCGGGCGTCTCCAGTCTCTCGCCGCCCGGGAACAGGTGAGTGTTGATCATGGAGGTCAGGGTGGGCACGATGAGCTCGATCGCCGGCATGTCGGGCAGGGACGCTCGCGTCTCCTCACCCGACCAGCGCTCCAGCATCCGCAGTCCCCGCGCGGTGGCCTCGGCCAGGACGTGGGAACTCGGGCCGGGGAGCAGTTCGGCGTCCCGGGTGACGCCGCGTTCGATGCCTGCGGGACGTGCGGAGGCCCTGCGGCGCAGCTCGGCGAGGAGCGCCTCGGTCGCGCTCAGCGTGGGGACCAGGGCGTAGCCGCCTGGAGTGCCCCAGCCGCCGTCGGGGCGCTGGGAGTCGAGCAGGAAACGTACGCGGCCGGCATGGCCGGACAGCCACGGTGCCGCGCTCACCAGCCGCCCGGTCTCGTACACCGAGGCGGAAACCTGCCCCCAGGGGGCGGCCACGAGCCCGGCGACCAGGTCGCGCGCCTCGGCGGCCACGTCGACGCGCGCGGTCACCCGCTTCTGCTCGGGGCCGGGCGCGAGAAGCTCGGGGACGCTCACAGCGCTCCCCAGTAGTCGCCGACCCGGTAGAACCCCGCGCAGAAGTCCATCTGCCGCTCCAGGTAGCCGGCGATCTCCGGGTGCCCGGAGCGTAGGGGGGCGATCAGCTCCCGGCTCGTGGCCGCGAGTGCGGCGACGTGCCGCTCGACCTCGGGTCGGTCGACGCCGAGCAGCAGGGCGTTGAGGTCGCCCCAGTTCAGGTCGCGCTCGTAGGTGCCCAGGTCGTTGAGGAGCCGGATCACCCGCTGCACCGCCCGGCTCGCCTCCCGGATCGGCGCGAGGTCGGCTTTCGTGACCGGGCCGCCGGTATGGATCCAGTGCGAGGTGAAGGCGAAGGAGAAGCCCAGGTTGTCGGCGTTGCCGAGGTATTCCTCGAACGAAGGCCGGCCTCCCCCGCTCTTCCAGTGCCACTCGCGCAACATGGCGTCCAGCATGAGCCGCAGTTCCTCGTGCCAGACGGGCCCAAGCACCGGGAACACGGGGGAGGCGACGAGCTCGTCGCGGATGTCGGCCAGCATCCGCGTCAGGTCGTCGCCGGGAACCGGTGGCGCACCCTCGGCCGTGGCCAGGCTCCGCCGGGCGATGGCCTCGGCCTCGGCGTGCGAGGTGGCGACGTAGTCGACGAGCCAGTCCAGGCCGAAAGCCCACAGGCAGGCCTTATTGGCCATCCGCAGCCGCTCGGCGTCGAACCAGGGTCCGCTGAACGCCATGGCCAGCGAGAGCGTGCTGTAGAGGGCGGCGTCGAAAGGCTTGGCGGAGAACAGCTCGGGGTAGGTGGCGGCCCAACCGCGCATGTCCCGCTGGGACTGCCCCGCCACGGCGCAGACCATCCCGCTGCCGACGGCGTCGGGCGGACCGCCCTGACCACTGAAACCTTCGAGGCTCTGGAGAGCGGTCATCGTGTGCCTCCGGTGACGTGCCCGACCCGGACGACGTCCAGCTCGATGTCCTTCCGGGGCCGCAGCGAGGCGGCCGGGGCCGGGATGAAGGGCCCCTCGGTGCGGACTCTCATCCGGAAGCGACTGAGGATCGCCCCGAGCAGCAGGGGCGCCTCGACGTAGAAGAGGTGCTGGCCCAAGCACTGGTGCGGGCCACCCCCGAAGGGGAAGTAGGCGTACTTGTGCCGGCGCGGCTGCTCCTCGGGGGCGAACCGCTCCGGGTCGAACTCCAGCGGCCGGTCCCAGAACCTCTCCAGCCGGTGCGTGGCGTAGGGACTGATCAGCATCTGGGAACCCGCCTTGATCCGCACCCCGTCGACCTCGCCGTCCCGCATCGCCATCCGGGGGAAGATCCAGCCCGCCGGATAGAGGCGGAGGAGTTCCTGGAGGACCATCCGGGTGTAGCGCAGCTCGGCGACATGCCCGGGCTTCACGGGACCGGGACCGACCACCCGGTCGATCTCCTCATAGAGCCTGGCCGCCACCTCGGGGTGCGCGTCCAGCTGCGGCCAGAGCCAGGTCAGGGTCGTCGCGGTGGACTCCGACGCCGCCCCGTAGACGCTGACCAGGTCGTCGCGGATCTGCCGGTCACCGGCCCCTTCCGTGTCGTCGCCACGGAGCCCGCAGAGCGCGGAGATCACGTCGGAACCGTCGCCGGGCTCGGCCCGCGCCTTCCTGATCACCGGGAAGACCACGTCGTCGATCGTCTTGACCGCCTTCATGAAGGCCCGGTCGCCGGGTACCCGGACGGAGTAGGGCATGAACGGCATGAGCAGGCGGAAGGTGATCGAGCCGGCCGCGGTGTGGTAGGCGGGCGCGAGACGCTCGCCGTCCGCGCGGCTGATCTTGTCTCCGAACAGCACCTTCACCACGGCGTCGTTGACGATGCCGGCCATCTCCTCCGCGGCGTTGACCGGCTGTCCTTTTCCGGCGTACTCGTCGAGCTCATCCATCCGCGCGGTGATGGTCTCCGCCAGCCGGTCGGCGATCGAGGCGACGTAGCGCGTGGTGAAGAGGGGTTGCAGAGCCTTCCTGCTGGACTCCCATGGCCGGCCCTCTCCGAGGATGCTGGCGCCAAGCAGGCGTCGTAGGGGGCGCCAGAACATGCCCTCACGCTGGTAGTTCGTCCAGTCACCCTTCAGCACCTGCTGGACGTGCTCCGGATGCGTCACCAGGTAGGGACGGAACGGGCCGAGGCTCAACCGGACGAGTTCGCCACCCACCTGCCCGCCGATATCGGCCAGGGCGTTCACAGGGTCACGGGCGAAGTCCGGCAGGACGCGGTGGACGGGGATGGTCTTGACACGGCGGAGCGTCTGAGCGCTCGCGTCGATCGACATCGGTATGTTCTCCCACCTCGCGCCGCGTGAGCCAACGCAGCGTGAACGACCACCCGCGCCGGAACGCGCGGGCGGGGCGACGCGATCCGCGAACGGGCCATCGCGTCATGGCTGTGCTTGCGTACGAGAAAAGCCTGGAACCGGTCACCCCGGTAGCCCTCGCATGCCTTATCGCGCTCTCTCATACGGTGCATATCTAAAGCATTATTTATTGCAACGTTCATCACTGTTAGGGCGAATTATCACATGATCACCCCGGAACGATCAACCCATGCCGCGAAACACTTCGCCTTAGTACCGAAAAAATGTGCTATTAACACAAAAATCATCGACCACCCGCTTGACATAGTTAATATCGCGTGTGATGGTGACGGCCCGTGTTCGGCCCCCGGCCTCCGTCTGCCGCCCCCTGTCGCCTCCGCACTCGACCTCGCCAGGCGAACGGGGAGATGGGACGGTCCAACCGTCCGGCGGTGGGTGCGGAGTCAGGCTGCGGTTACGACGGCGCGAACGCGGGAGCACTCCGAAGACCGGCCCGCTCTCCCGGCCGTACACGCCGAGCGGATGCGGGCATGCGGGACGTCGGCGGGAGAACGGGCGGCGCCGGTCAGCGGGTGAAGGCGGCCAGCAGACGGTCGGCCGCGAGAGACGGGGTGAGGTCACCCGCCTGGACCTCGCGTTCCACCTCGGTGATGATCGCCGCGACCTCGGGGTGCTCGCGGAACCGGGTGAGCAGCCGGTCGGTGACCATGGCCCAGGTCCAGCGGACCTGCTGGCGGCGGCGGCGCTCGGCCAGCTCCCCCGAGGCCTCCAGCGCGTCGCGGTGCCTGACGACCTGCTGCCAGACCTCCTCCAGGCCGTTACCGGTCATCCCGCTACAGGTGAGCACCGGAGGCGTCCGCTCCGCGCCCAGCAGGCGGAGCGCTCCGGCGAGTTCCCTGGCGGCCTTGCGCGCGTCCAGTTCGTGGGAGCTGCCCTCGGCGCCGTCGGCCTTGTTGATCGCGATCACGTCGGCCAGCTCCAGCACGCCCTTCTTGATGCCCTGGAGCTGGTCGCCCGTCCTGGCCAGGGTGAGCAGCAGGAAGGTGTCGACCATGTCGGCGACGGTGGTCTCCGACTGGCCGACTCCGACGGTCTCCACCAGGACGACGTCGTACCCGGCCGCCTCCACCACGACCATCGCCTCACGGGTCGCCCTGGCCACCCCGCCCAGGGTGCCCGAGGTGGGCGAGGGGCGGATGAAGGCGGCCGGGTCGACCGCCAGGCGGGACATCCTGGTCTTGTCGCCCAGGACGCTCCCGCCGGTACGGGTCGAGGACGGGTCGACGGCGAGCACCGCCACCCGGTGACCCTCCCCGGTCAGCCGCGTGCCGAGCGCGTCGACGAACGTGGACTTGCCGACACCGGGCACGCCGGTGATGCCGACCCTGCGCGCCGCGCCGGCCAGCGGGGTCAGCTCGACCAGCAACCGCTGGGCCAGTTCCCTGTGGTCGGCCCTGGAGGACTCCACCAGTGTGATCGCCCGCGCGATCCACACCCTGGAGCCCTCCTTCACCCCCTGGACGTAGTCGTCAAGCGTTCGCGTCATGGCCCAGCCGGATGAGCAGGTCCGCCAGCAGCCCCTTGGCCGCGTCGGCGATGACGGTGCCGGGCGGGAAGATCGCGCTCGCGCCCGCGGCGCGCAGCTCGTCGAAGTCGCCCGGCGGGATGACCCCGCCGACCACGATCATGACGTCCTCCGCGCCCAGCTCGGCCAGCGCCTCACGCAGCGCGGGCACGAGTGTGAGGTGGCCGGCGGCCAGCGAGTTCACGCCGACCACGTGCACGTCCGCCTCGACCGCCTGCCGGGCGACCTCCTCGGGCGTCTGGAACAGCGGGCCGACGTCCACGTCGAAGCCGAGGTCGGCGAAGGCCGTGGCGATCACCTTCTGGCCCCGGTCGTGACCGTCCTGGCCCATCTTCGCCACCAGGATGCGGGGGCGGCGGCCCTCCAGCCGCTCGAACTCGGCGCACGCCTCGCGGACCGCGTCCACGCCGGATCCCACCTCCTCGCGATACACACCGGTGATCGTACGGATCTGTGCCGCATGCCGTCCG
Source organism: Streptosporangium amethystogenes (assembly GCF_000721075.1). Taxonomy (GTDB): domain Bacteria; phylum Actinomycetota; class Actinomycetes; order Streptosporangiales; family Streptosporangiaceae; genus Streptosporangium; species Streptosporangium amethystogenes. The sequence continues at coordinate 411,111 of NZ_JOEQ01000005.1, read as the reverse complement.
AACACCCGCTCCAGGGCATCGGAGATCTCCCCGACCGTGGCCATGGCACGGGCCGCCTCGATCGCCAGCGCGAGCAGGTTCCCGTCGCCCGCGGCCCCCTTGGTGAGTGCGGTCAGTGCCTCCTCCACCCGCCCGGGGTCGCGCTCGGCACGCAGGCGGCGCAGCTTGTCGAGCTGCTGGGCGCGTACGGAGGTGTTGTCGACCTTGAGCACCTCGATGGGCTCGTCGGCATCGGGCCGGTACCTGTTGACGCCGATGACCGGCTGACGCCCGGAGTCGATGCGCGCCTGGGTGCGGGCGGCGGCCTCCTCGATGCGGAGCTTGGGCAGCCCGGCGTCGATGGCCTTCGCCATGCCCCCGGCGGCCTCCACCTCCTCGATGTGGGCCCATGCCCTGGTCGCCAGCTCGTGGGTGAGCCGCTCGACGTAGTAGGAACCGCCCCAGGGGTCGATCACCCGGCAGGTGCCCGACTCCTGCTGGAGCAGCAGCTGGGTGTTGCGGGCGATCCGCGCGGAGAAGTCGCTGGGCAGGGCCAGTGCCTCGTCCAGCGCGTTGGTGTGCAACGACTGGGTATGGCCCTGGGTCGCGGCCATCGCCTCGACGCAGGTTCGGACGACGTTGTTGTAGACGTCCTGAGCGGTGAGCGACCAGCCGGAGGTCTGCGAGTGGGTCCGCAGCGAGAGCGACTTGGGGTTCTTGGCCCCGAACCCGGACACCAGCCGCGCCCAGAGCAGCCGGGCGGCCCGCAGCTTGGCGACCTCCATGAAGAAGTTCATGCCGATGCACCAGAAGAACGACAACCGCGGTGCGAACCTGTCGATGTCCATGCCCGCCTCGACACCCGCCCGCAGGTACTCCACCCCGTCGGCGAGGGTGTAGGCGAGCTCCAGGTCACAGGTGGCCCCGGCCTCCTGGATGTGGTACCCGGAGATCGAGATCGAGTTGAACTTCGGCATCCTCTCGCTGGTGTACGCGAAGATGTCGGAGATGATCCGCATCGAGGGGCCCGGCGGGTAGATGTAGGTGTTGCGGACCATGAACTCCTTGAGGATGTCGTTCTGGATGGTCCCGGCGAGCTGCTCGGGCGCCACCCCCTGCTCCTCGGCGGCCACGACGTAGAGCGCGAGCACCGGAAGCACCGCACCGTTCATGGTCATCGACACGCTCATCCTGTCCAGGGGGATCCCGTCGAACAGCTGCCGCATGTCGTAGATGGAGTCGATGGCCACGCCCGCCATACCGACGTCCCCGGCGACGCGCGGGTGGTCGGAGTCGTAGCCCCGGTGGGTCGCCAGGTCGAAGGCGACCGACAGTCCCTTCTGCCCGGCCGCCAGGTTACGCCGGTAGAAGGCGTTGGACTCGGCCGCGGTGGAGAAGCCGGCGTACTGCCGGATGGTCCACGGCTGGTTGACGTACATGGTCGGATACGGGCCGCGCAGATAGGGCGCGACGCCCGGATAGGTCTCCAGGAAGTCGAGACCGCCCAGGTCGGCGGCGGTGTAGAGCGGCTTGACGTCGATCCCCTCGGGCGTCTCCCATACCGGGCCACGAGGTCCGTCCCCCGCGGCGGGGCCGGGCACCGCCGGTCGCGCACCGAGTTCGATCTCGGAGAAGTCGGGAATCATCGAGCCACCCCCAGGTCGTCGAAGGTCGTCCGGAGCGCGCCGAGCGCGTCGCATCCGGTGTAGAGGTTGGCGTCCACGCCCTCGAACCCGCCCTTTCCCGCCAGCCAGATCCTGCGCGCCCCCGCACCCCTCAGCGCGGCGGCCACCGCCTCGGCGTGTTCGGCGTACAGCCGGTCGCTGGAGCACAGGCACGCGACCTCGGTGCCGGCCGCGGAGAACGCCGCGGCGATCTCCGCGGGGTCCGTCGCGGCGCCACCGGCCACGGTGGCGATGCCGCCCGCCTGGAACAGGTTGGCCGCGAACGACGCCCTGGCGGTGTGCGCGGCCACCGGGCCGATGGTCGCCAGGAAGACCTTCGGCCGGCTCGCCTGAGCGTCGGCCAGGTCGCGCAACGCCTCGAACTCCTGCGCGTAGTGCACCCCGGTGCTCCCGGCGGGCCGGGCCTGCCTGACCAGGGGCCGCTCGGCGAGGTCGGGGAACTCGCTGACGCCGGTGATCGGGTCGAGGCGCCTGGCGATGTCGGCCGAGCGCCGCTCCCAGGTGGCGGCGAGCCGTCCGGCGACGAGCGCGGAGCCTTCGGCCGCCCCGGCGCCCCCGGCGCGCTCGATCTCCTGGAACCACTCCCAGGCGCGCGCGGCCAGGTCCTCGGTGAGCCGCTCGACGTACCAGGAGCCGCCGGCCGGGTCGATCACCCGGGCCACACCGGCCTCCTCGACGAGCAGCGACTGGGTGTTGCGCGCGATACGGCGGGCGAAGGCGTCCGGCAGACCGAGTCGGGCGTCGAAGGGCTGGACGGTCACCGCGTCGGCCCCGCCGGTCCCGGCCGCGAAGCAGGCGAGCGTGGTGCGGAGCATGTTCACCCACGGATCGCGGGCGGTCATCATGGCCGAGCTGGTCACCGCGTGCTGCCGCTGTCCCCCGTCGGGGGCGCCGCACACCTCGGCGACACGCGCCCAGAGCCTGCGGGCGGCCCGGAGCTTGGCGATGGTGAGGAACTGGTCGGCGGTGGCCGCGTACCGGAACTCCAGCTGCCCGAACGCCTCGGGCACGGTCAGGCCGGCGCCGGTCAGGGTACGCAGCGCGGCGACTCCGGCGGCGAGGGAGCAACCGAGCTCCTCGGCGTCACCGCCTCCCGCGTCGTGATAGACGGTGGCGTCCACCGTGACGGCCCTGAGACCGGGGTGGTCCCGAACACAGCGGCGGGCCAGCTCGATCGCGGTCTCCGCGTCGGCGAGCGCGTCGGCTCCCAGGTTCCCCTTCAGCGTGCCGGCGTTCTCGCCCGCCAGTCCGAGGAGCGCCTCGGCTGCCTCGCGGGTCCGCTTGCCCGCGTCGAGCGTGACCGAGATCAGCTCCAGGTGGACCCGCTCCAGGGCTCGCGGCAGGTCCTCGGGGGCGAGGGTGAGCCACAGTGAGGTGACGCCGTTCTCCAGATCCGTGAGGATCGCCTCGGAATCGGGCACCTCGTGGCGCTGCCGCACCTCCCAGCCCCCCTCGGGGACGGAGCCCCTGATGTAGGGGGCGGATCCGGGAAGGCCGGGATCGCCGGGCAGATCGGACGCGTCGTAGAGTGGCGCGATCGTCACACCGTCATGGGTGATGGAGGCCAGCGCCTCCTCAGGGGAGCCGGTCTCGACCCCGGACTTGCGCAATACCCCGAGCGCCAGCTCCCGCCATCGCTCACGCGTGGTCGGTGGGAACTCGGCGGCCGGTCGGGGTTCCTCAGGCGACACCGTCATGCACCGGATACTAAAGGTTGCCTTTTTTCGAACTCTCCCCGGGCTCCGGACAAACCTCAGCAGGAGGGGCGTCGGAGGGAGTCGAAGGGGGATTCCCGGACCATGCCGAAGAATCCTTGCGCAGCAGCCTGAGATAGCCGTACGAGAAGGCGACCAGCACGTCGACCGCCTCCTCCAGGTCGGGGTAGCGCCCGTCGATGTGGCCGATCGCCATCGCGTTGGTCAGCGCGCCGATCCCGTCGGCGATCATCTCCAGGCGGCGCCTGTCGCTCTCCCGCTCGGTCGGGAAACCGAACGAGGCCAGGTCCGCGACCAGGTGTGCCCGGTAGGCGGCGGCGGTCTCGACGGCGAACTCCTGGAGCGGCGACGAGGGGTCGTGCCGGGCGCGCAGGCCGAGGCGGAAGAGCGCGGGATGCCTGCAGATGGCCTCCAGCGGTATCCGGAAGGCCTCGCGGTGGCGCTCCTTGTCGCCGGGGACCTCGCGGGCCCTGTGCCGCGCCTCGCGCATCGCCCCCCGCAGCCGCTCCCCCGCCTGTTCGCCGAGCGCCCGCAGCAACTCCTGCCTGTCTTTGAAGTGCACGTAGAAGCTGGACTGGGCGATTCCCGCCGCTTTTGAGACCTTGACGGTGGTCAGCCCCGCCTCACCCTCCTCGTCGAGGATCGCGAACGCGGCGCGGATGAGGCGACGCCTGGTCAGATCCTTGGCCTCGCTCCTGCTCAGGGGTGTGCTCGTCACTGCCGCCTCGCTTCCTGTTCACCGATAAGCCTACCGGCGAACTACCACTCACAACCGGTGCAAACAACCCCCTTCAGGGACTTGTGCGATTTTTCACCGATAGTACTATCGGTGAATCGCTCTCGGGGGGCCTACCTGGAGGAGATGCACGTGAAACGCCTGACGTTTTCCACGGCGTGGCTCGCCTCGCTGACACTGGCGCTGACACCGGTGCTGGCCGCCTGCAGCGGCGAGCGGCCCACCGCGCCCTCGGACAAGGCTCCGGCGGCGACCGGTGCCTCTCCGGTGCGGGGCGGGCGCCTGGTCTACGGCCTCAGTGCCGACGCGGCGGGCTTCAACCCGGTGACCGACCAGTTCGCGACCACGAGCTACAGCATGGCCGGAACGATCATCGAGACCCTGGTCGGCGTGGACGCCGACGGCGGCTGGCAGCCAGTCCTGGCCCGGTCGCTGACCCCCAACACCAACGCCGACGAGTGGACGATCAAGGTGCGTCCGGGGATCACCTTCTCCACCGGGGAGCCGCTGGACGGGCGGACGGTCAAGGCCAACCTGGACGCGCAGAAGGCGTCCCCGCTGACCAGCACCGCCCTCACCCCGGTCGACTCCTTCGAGCTGATCGACCCGATGACCGTGAAGGTGAAGCTGAAGGGCCCGTGGGTGGCCTATCCCTACCATCTCGCCACCCAGATCGGCATGATGGTTCCCCCCTCCGCGCTGGCCGACCCCAAGGCGGCCAGCCGCAAGCCGGTGGGAACCGGGCCCTTCCTCTTCAAGGAGTACACGCCCGGCAGCCGCATGGTCGTGACCAGGAACCCCGGCTACTGGCGCAAGGGTCTTCCCTACCTCGACGAGGTCGAGTTCCGCATCCTGCCCGACAGCCAGACCCGGGCGCAGACGCTGGAGGCCGGCGGGATCGACGCGATGGGCACCAGCCGCGACGACGACATCACCAAGTTCGGCGCGCTCAAGGACGCCTACACGATCAGACGGACCACCGGCATGGCGGTCCCCGAGTACATGTTCATGCTGAACACCGCCGCACCGCCCTTCGACGACCTCCGGCTGCGCCGGGCACTGGCCTACGCCACCGACCGCAAGGCGGTCATCTCCACACTGCGCGGCGGGCTGACCGAGGAGGCCGACGGCCCCTGGTCGAAGGACTCCAAGTGGTACGCCCCCGGCGGCGACTACCCCGCCTACGACCTGGCCAAGGCGAAGGCCCTGATCCGCGAGGTCGAGGCGGAGAAGGGCGAGATCACCTTCGAGGTGATCACACCGCCCGACCCCAACACCATGCAGGGCATCGAGCTGGCCCAGGACATGTGGCGCAAGGCGGGAGTGGAGGTGCGGATCAAGCAGGTCGACCAGGCGGACCTGGTGAACCGGGCCGTGACCGGTGACTTCCAGGCCACCGTGTGGACACAGTTCTCCATGCCCGACCCCGACGGCGAGTACGTCTGGATGCACCAGAACTACGCCATGCCCGTCGGGAGCATCTCGCTGAACTTCAGCCGGCTCAAGGATTCCAGGCTCAGCCAGGCCCTCGACAGTGGCCGGAGCAACCCCCAGGACGACATCCGCAAGGACGCCTACGCCACGGTCCAGCAGCGGCTGCGCGAACTCGTCCCGTACGTCTTCGTCGACCACCTCAACACCGGAGCGGTGATCGCGAAGACCAAGGTCCGCGGCGTCGGCGACTACCTCCTGCCCGACGGCGAGGCGGGGGTGCCGCTGACCGGGGCGCCCATCCCCTCCCATCCGTTCTCGCAGATCTGGGTCGGCAACCCGTGATCCTGCTCCGGCTGGTCCGCCTGCTGGTCGTGCTGCTCGTCGTCACCTTCCTGTCGTACGTGCTGCTCAACCTGCTCCCCGGCGACCCGACCACGCAGATCCTGGGCCTGTCGGCGAGTGAGGAGGCCCGCGCGCAGTTGCGCGCGGAGCTCAGCCTCGACCAGCCGCTGACGGTCAGGTACCTGGGCTGGCTCGGCGGCCTGGTCACCGGGGATCTGGGAACCTCCTACATCACCAGCGTCCCGGTCGCCGAGGCTCTCGCCGAGCGGCTGCCCGTCACGCTGGAACTGCTGGTGGCCGCGCAGCTGATCGCGCTCGGCCTCGCCGTGCCCGTCGGGGTCGCGGCGGCCCGCCGGGCGGGGCGGACGCTGGACCAGGTGCTCACCACGCTGAGCTTCGGCCTGCTGTCGACACCGGTGTTCGTGCTGGGCGTGGTGCTGATCCTGATCTTCGCCGTCAAGCTCCAGGTGCTCCCCGCCACCGGCTGGACCCCGATCTCCCTCGACCTGGGCTGGAACCTGACCTCGGTGCTGCTGCCCGCCGTCACCCTCGGCTGCGGGCAGATGGCCGTCTACGCGCGGTTGCTGCGCACCGATCTCATCGCCACCCTCCAGGAGGACTACATCACCCTGGCCCGCGCCCGGGGCCTGTCGCCCCGGCGCATCCTGTGGCGGCACGCGCTGCGGCCGTCCGCGATATCACTGGTCACCGCCGTCGGCCTCAACCTCGGGGCGCTCATCGGCGGAACGGTGATCATCGAGACGCTCTTCGGGCTGCCCGGGGTCGGACGGCTCATCGTCGACTCCATCTTCTCCCGCGACTACCTGACAGTGCAGGGAGGCGTCGTGCTGATCTCGGTCGGCTACGTGCTGGTCAACTTCGCCGTCGACCTGGTCTACGCGGCCGTCGACCCCAGGATCCGGCATGCCTAGGCGGCTGGGGTGGGGGTTCTGGATCTCGGCCGCCTGGATCGCCCTGGTGCTCGGTGCCGCCCTCGCCGCCGACCTGCTGCCCCTGCCGCGCTACGACGAGACCCTGGTGGGGCCGCCCCAGGCCGGGCCGAGCCTCGCGCACCCGTTCGGCACCGACGGCCTCGGCCGCGACGTGCTCAGCAGGGTCGTGTACGGCGCGCGGGTCTCGCTCGGCGTCGGCGTCGGGGCGGTGCTGCTCGGCCTGCTGGTCGGCGCGCCGCTCGGTGTCCTGGCCGGATACCGCGGGCGGGCGACGGACTCGGTGATCATGGCCTTCAACGACATCGCGCTCGCCTTCCCCTCGCTGGTGTTCGCGCTGGCCGTGGTCGCCTTCGCCGGGGCGAGCCTGACCAACGTGCTGATCGTGCTGGGCGTGCTGGGCGTACCCGCCTGGACCCGGCTGATCCGCGGCGCCACCCTGTCGTTCGCCGGCCGGGAGTTCGTGATCGCGGCCCGTGCCCTGGGCGCGCGGGATCGGCGGATCCTCCTGCGGGAGATCACCCCCAACGTGGCCGTACCGGCCGCCTCCTACGCCTTCATCGGCATGGCGATCGCCGTGGTGGCCGAGGGCAGCCTCGCCTTCCTCGGGCTGTCGGTCCAGGCGCCCACCCCGACCTGGGGAGGGCTGATCAACGAGGGCCGCGCGGTGATGGACAACGCCCCGTTCGTCGTGCTCGCCCCCTCGCTCGTCATGTTCCTGACCGTGCTGTCGTTCAACGTCGTCGGCGACCGGCTCCGGGCACTGACCGACGTACGGCAGAGCGGTCTGGAACCCGGGCGGCGCGCCCCCGCGCTCGCGCCCGCCGCCGGGAGCCGCACCACCGTAGTGGAGCGGGCAGGGGACGCGCTGCTCCAGGTCCGCGACCTGCGCACCCACTTCGTGACCGGGCGCGGTGTGGTCAGGGCGGTCGACGGCGTCTCCTTCACCCTGGAACGTGGCCGCACACTCGCCGTGGTGGGCGAGTCGGGCTCCGGCAAGACCGTGCTGATCCGCTCGGTGCTCGGCCTGCTGCCCGGCGCGGGCGTGCTGCGCGACGGAGAGGTCCTGCTGGAGGGCCGCGACCTCACCACCCTGCCTCCGAAGGAGTTGCGCGGGGTGCTCGGCACCCGGCTGGCTACGGTCTTCCAGGACCCGATGACGGCGCTCAACCCGGTCAGGACCGTGGGCACCCAGGTGATGGAACCGCTCAGGGTACATCTGGGCATGAAACGGAGGCAGGCGCGCGCCGCAGCCGCCGAACTGCTCTCCTCGGTCGGCATCCCCGAGCCCGCGCGGGTGCTGCGCCGCTACCCGCACCAGCTCTCCGGCGGCATGCGGCAACGAGTGACGATCGCGATGGCGCTGTCCTGCGGCCCCGACGTGCTGTTCGCCGACGAACCGACCACAGCGCTCGACGTCACCATCCAGGACCAGGTGCTGCGGCTGATCCACCGCCAACGCCAGGAACACGACATGGCCATGGTGCTGGTCAGCCACGACCTGGCCGTGGTGGCGCAGTGGGCCGACGAGGTCCTCGTCATGTACGCGGGCAGGGTGGTCGAGCGCGGGCCCGCGGAGGCGCTGTTCGAGCGCACCCGCATGCCGTACACCGAGGCGCTGCTGCGGGCCGTCCCGCGGCTCGCCGACCCCGCCCACCAGCCGCTCCGGCTCCTCGGCGGCCGCCCGCCGGACCTGGCGAACCCTCCCTCCGGGTGCGCGTTCAGCCCTCGCTGCCCGTACGCGCGGGAACGGTGCGGGACCGAGGCGCCTCCACTGGCCGAGGCGGAGACCCCGGGCCACCTGTACGCCTGCTGGTATCCGGAGCTGGTGGGCCGGGAGCGTGAAATCGACCGCGAGATCGACACCGAAGGGGTGGACACCCGTGGCAGGTAGCGGAAGCGCTCATCTCCGTGCCCCCGAGGAGGTGCTGCTCCGGGTCGAGGACCTGGTCGTGGAGTTCCCCGCCGGCCGCGGCCGCCGCGTTCACGCGGTCTCCGGGGTGAGCTTCGACGTGGCCAGAGGGGAGACGCTGGGCATCGTGGGCGAATCGGGCTGCGGGAAGTCCACCGCCGCGCGGGCGTTGATGCAGCTTCCCGCACCGCTGGGCGGCTCGATCCGACTGGACGGCGTGGAACTCACCGGCCTGCGCGGCGAGACGCTGCGCAGGACCCGCAGGCGACTTCAAATGATCTTCCAGGACCCGATCTCGTCACTCAACCCCCGGCGGCGGGTCCGCGACATCGTCGCGGAGGGACCACGCGTCTGGGGGACGGGGGAGGATCGGGTCGACGAGATGCTGGAGGCGGTGGGCCTGGACCCGGCCACCGCCTCGGACCGGCGCCCGCACGAGTTCTCCGGCGGGCAGTGCCAGCGGATCTCCATCGCGCGGGCGCTGGTGCTCGACCCGGAGGTGGTGATCTGCGACGAGCCGGTCTCCGCGCTGGACGTGTCGGTGCAGGCCCAGATCCTGAGCCTGCTGGAGGAGCTCAAGAAGCGCTACGGGCTGACGCTGGTGTTCATCGCCCACGACCTGGCGGTGGTCAAGAACATCAGCGACCGCGTCCTGGTGATGTACCTGGGCAAGACCTGCGAGCTGGCCTCGGGCGACACCCTGGTCAGGCGGCCCGCCCACCCCTACACACGGGCGCTGCTCGCCTCCGTCCCCCGGAGCGGCCTGGATCTGCCCCCGGCGGACCGGCTGATCAGCGGGGAGCCCCCGTCCCCGGTGACGCCGCCCAGCGGGTGCCGCTTCCGGACCCGTTGCCCGGCGGCGGCGCCCAGGTGCGCCGCGGAGGAACCGCTCATGCGGCGGATCGGTCCCGACCAGTGGGTGGCCTGTCACCATCCGCAGGCCCCCACGCAACAGGGGCCGCCGGTCAGCTGACGGGTTCCTGCCAGGCCGCGTCCCAGGTGGCGCGGTCGACGACGCCGGTGACGGGCAGCCCCTTCTCCTTCTGGAACTTCGTGCAGACATCGCCGGAGGCGGGGCCGTACAGACCGTCGACGTCGATGTTCCAGCCTCGGTCGCGCATCCGCCGCTGCCAGGTGCGGACGTCCTCACCCTTCATGACCGGCGGCTGCTTGAGTGTGCGGCCGGGGAAGGAGGGGTGCGGCTCCGGCGGGTTGGTGGTCCCTCCGCCGGGACGGGGGGCACCCTGCTTGACCCACGTGTACAGGGGCTCGCCGGGGCAGCTGGTCGAGTAGCCGTCGCGATGGCCCTTGATCTCCTTGCCCGCCCCACCCTTGTCCCTGAGGTATTCGATGGCGTCGAGGATGCCGTGCAGGATGCCGTCGGTCGGCTTGGTGAGCCCCGACGAGCCGACCAGGCCGAGCACCGCGTAATGACCGCTGTTGAGACCGGCGCCGTTGGCGGCCGGCACGTGATTCGGGCCCCGGCCCTCGAAGACCTTCCGATGCGGACAGACCAGCATGGAGTACCCCACGTCAATCCAGCCGTTACCGTCCATGTGGTGGTTCTGGATGGCCTTCACCATGGCGACACACTTGGCGTGGTCGTTCACGATGTCCGGGCTGACCTGGCCTCCCGTGTAGTGGACCTTCACTCCCCTGGTGGAGCTGAGCCTGCTGTAGGAACCGCGCGGCTGGCGAGCGCCCCACTCGCGGCGAGTAACAAGATCGATGGCCACGGAACGTCTCCACTGTCTGGGGGATACTGCCCTACCGGAGCGTAATGGTTGACATGACACCGTATGCCGCTGTTAATCAACTGATCTTCCATCACATCGTGACATGGGAACACTCCAGACGGTTATCGGGCAGCGAAACAGCCGCCCCCTAACCGCAACCGGGTGCCCTAAACCAGAAAAACCACCGCGCTCCTCTCGGTAGCCCCCATCCATCTGCCCCCCTCCCATTTCGGGTGGGCGTGGATAGCCTTACCCTCATGGTCGCGACCCCCCTCACCCCTGACGACCCGGTCCAGCTCGGCGCCTTCCGGCTGGCCGGAAGGATCGGCGAGGGCGGTCAGGGCGTCGTCTACCTCGCGCACGCCCCCAGCGGCGAGCGAGTGGCGGTCAAGGTGCTGTTCCGCGGCGACAGCGAGTCGCGGGCGCGGCTCGCCCGCGAGTTGTCCGCGCTGGAGAGCGTCGCGCCCTTCTGCACGGCGCGCGTGCTGACCGCCTCCGTGAACGGCCCCCTTCCGTACGTGGTCAGCGAGTTCGTCGACGGCCCGTCGCTGGAGGAGCGGATCCGCGAACGGGGTCCGCTGCGGGGCGGCGAGCTGGAGCGTCTGGTGATCGGTACGGCGACCGCGCTGGCGGCCATCCACGCCGCCGGGGTCGTGCACCGCGATTTCAAACCGGGCAACGTGCTGCTCGGCCCGGACGGCCCGCGAGTCGTCGACTTCGGCATCGCCAGGGCCGAGGGCGCGGCCACCACCGCCTCCGGCCTGGTCGGCACCCCGGCGTACCTGTCTCCCGAGCAGATCAACGGGGCTCCCGCCACACCCGCCTCCGACGTGTTCGGCTGGGCGGCCACCATGCTCTGCGCGGCGAGCGGCAGGCCCCCTTTCGGGGCGGACACCGTGCCCGCCGTGCTGAACCGGATCCTCAACCACCACCCCGACCTGTCGGCCCTGCCTTCCCCCCTCGCGGGGCTGATCGCCTCCTGTCTGGACAAGGACCCCACCCGGCGTCCCACCGCCCGTGCCCTGATGGTCGGCCTCGTCGACCCGGGCGCGGCCGATCCGTCCACCGAGGATCTGGCCAGAATCGGCAGCCGGATCGCCACCCCTCCCGGCGTCGGCACCCATCCGGGGCGATCGGCGCTCGCGACCCGGCCGAACGGACGCGGCTCCCGGGGGGTGGTCGTCGGCGCGATCCTCGTCGCGGCGTCACTGCTGATCGCCGCGGGCACCGCCGCCTGGTTCGCCCTGCGCGCCCCTGCGACGGTCGTCACCTGGGACATCGCCACCCCCACCCCCGGCCGGGAGACACCGTCATCCTCACCGTCCGGCCCCTCTCCCTCCACCTCGGCCGAGGCAGGGGCAGGGGCAGGGGCCTCGTCCACCCCTGAGCCCGCCGACAAGGTCCCGGCCTCCTTCGCCGGCGCGTGGGCGGGTGACGGCGTCACCTCGACCAACCCGTTCTCCCCCGGCAAGAAGCGGATCGAGGTCACCCTCAGGGAGGGCGACGGCGGAGCCGACTGGGCGGAGCCGGTCAACGGCTGCCAGGGACGGATCACCCTGACCGAGGTCGGCGCCGACGAGCTGACCTTCACCCTCGGCTCCGGCACCGGCTGCGTCCCCGGCACCGTGTGGCTCAGACGCAAGCGCAACGCCCTGACCTACACCTGGAAGGACGTCCCCGGACCCGGCCTGGTCACCGAGACCGGCGACCTGACCAGGAGCTGAACATGCCCTGGCCGGTCATGATGCCGACGATGACCACCACCGCTCCCAGCGGCTGGTTCCATGTCAGTGCCTCACCCAGGACGAGCACCCCCAGGACGACACCCACCAGCGGGGTCAGGTACGTCACCGTCGAGGCGGCCGTCGCCCCCCAACGGACGATGACCGTGGTGTTCCAGATGTAGGCGAGCCCCGTACCCAGGATGCCCAGGGCGGCCATGCTCGCCACGACGGGCAGATCCAGGCGTACCGGACCGCCTGCCAGCAGCGGGCTCAGCGCGAGCATGACCAGGGCCGCCACACTGATCTGGGCGGCGGCGATCGTGGGGGCGTCGTAGCCGTAGGAGACCACGAAGCGCCGCGTGTAGGCGAAGGCCAGGCCGTAACAGAACGTCGCCCCCAGGCAGGCCGCCTGCGCCCACCCGGGGCCGGTGGCCCCGGTCAGGTTCCACGGGGCCAGGACGACGACGACACCGGCCGCGCCCAGCAGCAGGCCGAGCACCCCCGCCGCCCCCAGGCGCTCCTGGCGGAGCGCGGCCAGGGTCACGAACATCGTCATCAGCGGCGTCGTGGCGTTGTAGATGCTGGAGAGTCCCGAGGGGATGTGCTGCCCGGCCCAGGCGAACAGCAGGAACGGCACCACGCACAGCAGCAGTGCGACCACCACCAGGTGCGCCCAGAGTCTCGCCTGCCTCGGCCACCTCCGGCGGGTGACCAACATGATCGCATTGAGGGTGAGTGCTCCCAGTGTGAGACGGCCCAGCACCGTCTGGACGGGAGACAGGCCGGTGAGAGCGACCTTGATGAACAGAAAGCTGGCCCCCCAGGTCAGGGCCAGCGCGAGATATTGGGCAAGCACGGACCGGCTCGCCGGGGGCGGCGCGGCGTCGGCCGCCCGCACCTGCGGAGATGCTGAGGTGGTTCCTTCACGGGTCACCGAAACAGTCTTGTCAGACCTGGATCATGTGTCCAATGAGTTGCTCTGGCAATGTGATGAGATGTCCTCATGAGTGCCACGGTCGCGCAGCTCCGAGTCTTCACCGCCGTGATCGCGAACGGCGGCTTCGGCGTGGCCGCCGAGGAGCTGGGCATGTCCCAGTCGGCGGTCTCCCACGCGCTCGCCGCGCTTGAGCGCGCTCTCGGCGCACCGCTGGTGCTGCGACACGGAGGCGCGGGGCCCACGGCCCTGGGGGCGACGATCCTGCCGCACGCCCAGGCGGCGCTCGCCTCGGTCGCCGCCATCGACGAGGCCGCCTCCGCACACCTGGGACAGCACACCGGAGTTGTCCGCGTCGCCGCCCCGCCCACGGTCTGCTGCGGGCTGCTCCCCCAGCTCATGCGGACGTGGCGCGCGGAACTCCCCGGTGTCGAGGTGCAGGTCTTCGAGGGCGACGACGACGAGCTGTCACCCTGGCTGGAGACCGGGGTCGTCGACGCCGCGATCCTCGTCGATCCGCTGCCTCCCCCTCCCGCCCATGTGGTGGTGGGCCGCGACGCCTTTCACGCGGTGGTCCGCGCCGACCACCCCCTGGCCGGCCAGGCACACATCACGATGGCCGAGCTGGTGGAGGATCCGCTGCTCGTCTCCAAGGGGGGCTGCGAGCCGCAGACCCGCATCCTGTGTTCCCTGGCCGGCGTCCCCTATGCTCCGGCCCAGCATGTGCGCGAGCTCGGCACGCTCATCGGCATGATCGCCGCGGGCATCGGCGTCTCGACGGTTCCCGACCTCGGCCGCGGTCTCCTCACCCCGGGGCTCATCATGATCCCGCTGAAACCGTCCCTGACCCGCGCCCTCGTCCTCACCGGCCCGCTGACCCGCCCGCCGAGCCCCCTGGTCGACGCCCTGCTCCGCACCGCCCCCGAGGCTCCCGCGCCGCCGGCGACCCCCTGAGCCCGGTCCCCCTGCGAAAACCCGTCGACCGGCGGACACGCCAGGAGGATCATTACCGCCATGTCCGTACTCAAGGAGGTCCGCTTCTCCTCGGAGCCCCGCCCGGCGGAGCTGCCGATGAAGATCTGGCTCGACGACACCGACTCCGCGGTGGATGTGATCGACGCCCTCGCGCTGTCGCCGTTCGCCACCGGGGTCCAGCCGTGGTCGTGCACCGCGGAGCTGGAACGGGTCCGTCCCGACGCCTCCCTCACCCCCGCCTCCGGGTCGCTCCTTCGGGCCGCGACGGAGAAGGACGGGCGTGACTCGCGGTTGCTGTGCGGGGAGGGCTGGACGCTGCGCGTGGTCCGCTACCGCAACCGCGCCGCCACGGTCAGCGTGACCGCGGTCGCCGAGGAACTGGCCCGCTCGGTGATCGACGAGATCGTCAAGGACGCCGAGGAGCCCGCCCCCGAGAGCGACCACGTCGAGATGGGCTTCTGGTGGCAGGGCCCCCACGGCAGCCGCCGCTCGGAGAAGCCGATCACCGTCTCCCCCTGGGCGAAGATCTCCGGCAACTACGCCAGGTCGGTCAGCGAGCGGCTGTCGCGGCTGATGTCCGTCACCGCCTCCGACGCACACGGCAGGCTGGTCCTGCTGCACGGCCCGCCGGGCACCGGCAAGACCACGCTGCTGCGCACGCTCGCCCACGAGTGGCGGTCGTGGTGCCAGGTCGACTGTGTACTCGACCCGGAGCAACTGTTCCACTCCCCCGGCTACCTCATGGAGGTCGCGGTCGGCTTTGACGACGACGACGGCAAGCGGTGGCGGCTCCTGGTGCTGGAGGACTGCGACGAACTGATCAGATCCGGTGCCAAGGAGGCCACCGGACAGGGCCTGTCACGCCTGCTCAACCTGACCGACGGGCTCCTCGGCCAGGGCCGTGACGTCCTGGTGGCCATCACCACCAACGAGGATCTGGCCCGTCTCCACCCGGCCGTCATCCGTCCGGGCCGCTGCCTCGCCCAGATCGAGATCGGTTCTCTCCCCTACGACGAGGCCGCCCACTGGCTCGGCGGCACCGAGGGGCTCTCGCCCGCCGGTGCGACCCTCGCCGAGCTCTTCGCGCTCCGCGACGGTGCGTTCAGCCGTACGGCCGTCCCCGAGAACACCGGCCTCTACCTCTGACCTCCGGCCCGCGGAGGATACGGGCCCGGGTGGCGTACGATCGCGGGCCCACCCCGGGCGCCCGTACCTCACCTCCGTGGGCGTGACCGGCGCCCGCGGCCTCGGGCGCATAGGCGAGGAGTCACCGGGTAACAGCAGCACATGCTCGATCTTCTACCGGAGGAAATCCTCCGGCAGGTCGTCAATCTGCTGGTCCGCCTCGTCGAGGCGGCCGGGGCGACTGTCATCTTCGTCGGAGCGACGGTGGCGTTCGTACGCTTCATCCTGGTGGCCGTGCGACGGCAGGACGATGGGTTCGTCACCATACGGCTGTTTCTGGGGCGGTTCCTGGCACTTGGCCTGGAGTTCCAGCTGGCCGGCGACGTGCTGCGCACGGCCATCGCACCGAGCTTCACGCAGATCGGGCAGCTCGCGGCGATCGCGACCATCCGTACCGCGCTGAACTTCTTCCTGAGCCGGGAGATCGAGCGGGAGGGGCGCACGGTGGACGCCCCCGGCAGGCGCGAGCCATCCGGTACCGGGGATGGCTGACCTCGCCCAGGCCGTCGTTCCTCTGATCGTCGTCATGGGGCTGGCCGCCGCGCTCGTCGTGCTGCTCTTCGGCGGTGGTCCCGGCGGTGCGCTGGCGGTGCTGCTGGACTTCCTGCTCGCGGCGGGACTTCTCCGTCTCTCCCAGGCCCAGACCTGGACTGCGATCGCCACGGCGGCGCTCACGGTGGTGATCCGCAAACTCGCCGCAACCGGTCTCTCCCTGTGGGTGGCCGGGCGGCGCCCGGCCGCTCCCCGTGGGTGAGGTCAGGCTTCGCGGACCTCGTCCCGGGTGCGGGAGATCGGCGGGACGGGCGAGAGCGTCCGTCCGGAGGGAGCGGGCAATCCCGCACCCGCCCTTCGGCCCTTACCCGAACAATTCAGGGAACGCCGGTTCTCGATCCTCCCCGACGATGGAACGGGCCAATGAAGGTCAAGACACAAACGGGGCCTGCGGCTCCTCCGCTCCCACAATACGAGACGCCCGGAATCATACGGTCCGTGAGCCGCGTCTCACCGCACCTGAGAGTGTCGGGACCGCGCCCCAATGTGATCGGCCACGTGTCGGCGAACATCTTCGAACGCACCCGATCTCGAGTACCGGCAAACCCGGGGACGTGCGGCCCGTATTCCGGGGCGCACGGAAGTCATTTGCCCTACGAAAATATCGGAACACGTTCGGCGACAGGCAGCTGGCACGTGCGAATTGTCCGGTGAACGTCCGGAGCGAGTCCCACGGCGCTTCTCCCCCGCCCCCGCTCTCTCCTCCGACCCCGCTCGCTCCCCGTTCCCTCTCCCGCAACCTCACCCCGGCAACCGCCATGACCAGCGAAAAAGAAACGGATGGCCGCCCCGGGCACCGGGAGGCGGCGGTCTGCGGGCCGGCCGGCCCACCCGGTCGGACTCTCGAAACGAACGGTAGTGGAACGATGGACTGGAACACCCCCAAGCAGCCGAAGTCGATTCTTTCGTAGCGACCAGGGTGGAAACCACCCGGAGGTCATGAAACTCCAAAGTGCTCGGACACCTCCATCCAGAAAACCCGCCGGGGCAACCGACAGATCTCGGTATACAAGACACCAAGGGGATCCCGACGCCGCCGTCGTTTTTAATCTCTCGTGAGCGGGAAGCATTTCCCAATGACGTGGAGACGCCGGAGTTCAGCCTTGGGTAATTAACCCGAGCAAGTGGATCTCCGGCGGACAGGGTTTCCCGGCGCGACAGCGAAAGGAGGGGCTAGAGTTTTACCACCGGGGAAGAGACGCGGTAGCCATCGTCGGCCGGGTTCACAGCCGCACACTCTGGCGCCAAGATTAAGGAGTGACACAATGGCACGTCAGCAAGTCGTCACGTTCACCGATGACATCACCGGGAAGCGGGCGGACGAGACCGTCTCGTTCGGCCTGGACGGGACCGCCTACGAGATCGACCTGAGCACGAAGAACGCCACAAAACTCCGCGAGGCCCTTAAGCCTTTCCAGTCCGCCGCCCGCAAGGCGAGCACCCCCCTGGGCCGCAAGGGCAGGGCGAAGGGTTCCAGCGGCAACCGCGAGCGGAGCGCCGAGATCCGGGCATGGGCGAAATCCCACGGAATCGAGGTAAGTGAGCGCGGGCGCATCGGAGGAAAGGTCGCCGAGGCCTTCGCGGCGGGTGACCCCAGCGTGGCCAAGGCGGCGACCAAGAAGACCCCGCAGACCACGTCCGGCCAGTAGCGGCCAGGCTCCCGGCCCCTCTCGGAGGTAGCGGCGTCACAGCCGACCGGGAGTACATAGAGCGAACCCCGAGGTGCCCCTCCCACTCCGGAGGGGTATGCACCTTTGGTCCTACATTTGGGCCATCATCTCCAGGGGGCGTTCTTCAATGAGTGAGGTCACACAGATCTGCTCGGACCTGATCAGATTCGACACCACCAATCCCGGTTCCGGCGAACGTCCGGCGGCCGAGCACGTCGCCACCCTGTTGTCGGAGGCCGGCGTCGAACCGGTGGTGTTCGAGTCGGCCAGGCACAGGACCAGTGTGGTCGCCAGGATCCCCGGCGACTCATCCGACGCCCTGCTGATCCACGGTCATCTCGACGTGGTCCCCGCCCACGCCTCCGACTGGCGGGTTCATCCGTTCTCCGGTGAGGTCTCCGACGGCTGTGTCTGGGGCCGGGGCGCGGTCGACATGAAGGGCACCCTGGCCATGACGCTCACCCTGGTCCGCGAGTGGGCGCGGCGCGGGGTACGGCCCGGGCGGGACGTGGTGCTGGCCTTCCTCGCCGACGAGGAGGCCACCGGCGAGTACGGCGCGCGATACGCGGTGCGACACCACCGCGAGCTGTTCGACGGCTGCACCGAGGCGATCAGCGAGTCCGGCGGTTACAGCGTCGAGGCTCCCGGAGCGCGGATCTACCCGGTCGCGGTGGGCGAGCGCGGCACCGCCTGGATGAGACTCACCGCGACCGGCGTCGCGGGCCACGGCTCCCGCCCGCCGGTGGACAACGCGGTGGCCGAGCTCTGCCACGCCATGTCCCGGATCGCCTCTCACCGCTGGCCGGTGCGGCTGACCCCCGAGGTGGCGACGCTGATCGAGAGCCTGTCGGACATCCTCGGCGAGCGCATCGACCTCGACCGGCTGGAGGAGGAGGCCGAACGACTCGGCCGGGTCGGCTCCCTGTTCGGGGCACAGATCCGGAACTCGGCGAACCCGACGATGCTCCAGGCGGGTTACAAGGTCAACGTGGTTCCCGGCACCGCCGTGGGCCACGTCGACGGACGGTTCCTGCCGGGGAGCCGGGAGGAGTTCCTGGAGACGATCGACCGCCTGCTCGGCCCCCGGGTGAGGCGGGAGTTCGTCAATCTGGAGGACGCCCCCTCCGCCCCGATGGACTCACCCTTCTTCGAGCGGCTCGGCGCGGCCCTGGTGGCCGAGGACCCGGCGGCGCGACCGGTGCCGTACGTGATGTCCGGCGGCACGGACGCCAAGTCCTTCGCGGGGCTCGGCATCAGGGGGTACGGCTTCGCTCCGCTGATGCTCACCCCGGAGCTCGACTACTTCGGCATGTTCCACGGCGTGGACGAACGCGTTCCCGTCGAGGGTCTGGAGTTCGGCGTCCGCGTCCTGGATCGCCTCCTCGCCTCCCCTGCCGCCTCCGCGGCTGACAGCAACAATCCCGGATAAAACAGGGCGCTCCTCACCACGATCGAGCCCTGCCGGCCACTTCCGGATACATGCCGGACACGGCCCGCCTGAAACTGGGGCATCATGGCTCACGTGCCGATTCTCATTTACCCCTCGGTGACCGGCCGGTCTCGTGACGAGACGCGAACGCTGGTGCGGCGCCATCCCACTCCCCTCGGGGACGTCGCCGAACCATCCCGTGCGAGCGACGGGCGGGCCTCCGGCACCGCCCCGGAGAGCGGTGCGGATCGGGAGCGTCGCGGTGAATGAGAACGGCACGGGGCTGCCCGCCTGGCACGAGGGCGGCACCCCCCCGTCTGGCCCCCTGCCGGACCTGCCGGGGGCGCGACCTGACTCGGCCACCGGCCTGCGTGCAGCCGACGGCAAGGTCGCTGCAAGCGCTCCACCCGATGATGACGAGGTGACGCGCGACGGAGGCGACCAGGCGATGGGCCGGACAGTGACCGAGGAGCGCAGGACCGGGCTGATGGACCGCCTGCGCAAGGATCTGAGAAACCCCCTGTTCCTCCAGGGCTACGCGCTGATGATCAATACCGGGATCACCGCTGTGCTGGGCCTCGGCTACTGGTTCCTCGCCACACACCTGTACACCGCCGCCGCGTTCGGTGAGGGCCAGGCCGTGATCAGCGCGATGCGGCTGTTCGCCTCTCTGACCGGGCTCGCCTTCGCGGGCGCACTGGCCAGGTTCATCCCGGTGGCAGGCCGCCGCACCGCCGAGTTCGTCCTGCGCGGCTACGCGATCGCCGGGGCCACCGGCCTGGTGGCGGCGTTGGGGTTCCTGCTGACGTTGCCGGCCTGGGGTGCGGTCTATGCCGATCTCGCCGGGTTCGGACCCGGACTTTTCTTCCTCGTCTCGGTTCTCGTCTGGACGGTCTTCACCCTCCAGGACGTGACCCTGGCCGGGCTGCGCAAGGCCGTCTGGGTGCCGGTCAACAGCCTGGCGTTCGGCCTGGTCAAGATGGGCATGCTCGCCGCGCTCGCGGTCGCGCTGCCGGAGGGCGGCCTCTTCGGCGGGATCTTCGTCTCGTGGATCGTGCCGACGGCCATGGCGCTGATCCCGATCAGCTGGTTCATCTTCGGTGTCATCATCCCCAAGCACGTCAAGAACACCGAGGAGAGTGCCGCGAACCCGCCGCGCCTGCGCGAGGTGGGGCGTTTCCTGGCCGGAGACTTCCCCGGCGCGTTCTCCATCCTGCTGATCCTCTATCTGGTCCCGGTCATCATCGCGGGCTGGCTCGACGACGCGCCGACGTTCGGCTACTTCTCGATAGCCCACACACTGGGCTCCATGATCGGGCTGCTGGCGGCCAACATGGCGGTGTCCCTGACGGTCGAGGGATCCTTCAACGCCGCCCGGCTGGCGCAGAGCGTGCGCAACGCGCTGCGCCGCACCTTCCTGATCGTCGGACCGGTCATCGCGGTGGTCGTGGTCGGCGCGCCCCTGATCCTGAGCGTGTTCGGCCCCGGGTTCGCCGAGGCGGGCACGCCGCTGCTCCGCCTGATGGCGATCGCCGTGCTCCCCCAGACGGTGATCGAGATCTGCCTCAGCATGCTGCGCGCGCAGAGCGAGGCCCGCAAGCTCGCACTCATCCAGATCGGGATGGCGGTGCTGGTCCTCACCTCAATCGCCTTGCTGTTCCCCCTCTTCGGGATCGCCGCGGTGGGCTACGCGATGCTCGGCAGCCAGCTCCTGGTCGCACTACTGATCTTCCCGAACATCCGCAGAGTGATCAATCACGGCAAGGCGTCCCAGGCTGCCGCAGGTTAGGGACGGCGTGGCTCTGTTTGCAGTCTTGATCTCATACGTGATAGACGGTCTCCAGTGACTCCTGAGCACATTGTGGCGAAGCGGACAGGCCGCCGCTGCCTTCCGCTGCCCTCCAACCGTCTGGGTCTGTATCTGGCCCTGCGGCACTGGTGCAGCCCCGGCCAGCGGTTGCTGATGTCGCCGCTGTCGGCCGACGAGATCCTCTTTCTCGTGCTCGCCGCCGGACTGCGCCCGGTCATCGCCCCGCTCTCCGCCGACGACGGCAACATCGACGCGGGCGCCGTCGACCTCGACGCGGTCGACGCGGTGCTGACCACCAACCTGTACGGCCTGCCGGACCGGGTAACGGCGTTCACCGGCAAGATCCTGATCGAGGACGTCGCGCACGCGATGGAGACGAGCGTGCACGGCAGGCCGCTGGGCACCTTCGGGGTGGCGGGCGTGTTCAGCCTGTCCAAACACGCCGGCGCGGGTTCCGGCGGGGTGATCGCGGTCGAGCACCTGGAGGACCTGCGCACCCTGGAGCGCGACCGTGACCGGCTGCTGCAGCCGGGTGCCTTCAGGAAGGAGATCCACAGCGTGCTGACCTCGATGGGCCGGCACGCCGCGCTGCGCCTGAACATGGTCCGCCCGGCGCTGAGGGCGATGCGCGCGTTCGGCATGGAGGAGGAGCGCGAGGGCTACCGGATCGCCCCGCGCCCGGCGGATCTGGTCAGGGCGCTGGAGTACGCGCCGCAGCTACCGGCGTTCGACTCCTGGGTCCAGGCCGACCTGCACGACTACCGGGCCAGGCGCGGCCACCTCTCAAGCTGGTACCAGTCGAGGCGCCTGCGGACGCTGCCCAGGCAGCGGTCGCGGCGGATCGCCGGCGTCTCGGCGCTGGCCGCGCTGCCCACCGTGGCACCGGCCGTCCACCAGCACCTGGATCAGCCGCTGTTCCGGGTCCCGCTGCTGGTCTCGGACCGGGACGAGGCCATCGCCGAGCTGGAGCGACACGGGGTCGCCACCGGATACCTCTACGACCCGCCGTACGACAGCTACCTGCCCGGGTTCACCAGCCCCTCGCCGGAGCCCGAGATCGCGCACTGGTGGGGCCGGCACGTGCTGCCGGTCGATCCGCTCTACGCCCATCGCGCCCTGCCGGTCGTCGAACGGCTCGTCCCGGCCGTCCCGCCCGTCTCTCCCCGGGTTCCCCCGGTGCTGCCGAGTTCGACCATTTTCGATATCGCTTAGCAGGTAAAGTAATATTTAGGTAGATTTACTGCATCGGGTGGCGGCGGTAGGGGGATCGCCGCCCGGTTCCGGGACGGTTCCGCACTCCGTGACGCATGCCGCTCATCTCCACGGGCCGGTCGGATCGCGCGTGCTCCGCCCCGAGGACGATGTTCAGTTTCCTGACCCGGGCTTCGAGAAAGGATCGCCTCCTCGTGAACGGTAGGTTGACGCGCACCGCAGACACGGTCGCCGGTCGCCCCGGCGCCGCGGGAGGGGTCGTATGAGGGTCGACGTCATCCGGCCTGCGGAGCTGGGCCCGGGCCAGGTCGCGGCCTGGCGCGAGATGCAACGCTCCAGCGCGCACCTCGCCAACCCCTTCCTCAGCCCGGACTTCACGATCGCGATGGGTGAGGTCCACACCGGGGCGCGGGTGGCGGTGATCACCGAGTCGGACGGACCCGTCGGGTTCTTCCCCTTCGAGCGGCACGGCGGCGGGGTGGGCGCCGCACTGGGCGGATGGGTCTCGCTCTCCCAGGGCGTGATCCACGTGCCCGGCGCCGAATTCGACTCCAACACCCTGCTCAAGGAGTGCGGGCTGAGCGTGTGGGAGTTCGGCTGCATGGTCGACCAGCAGCCCTGGTTCCAGCCGTTCGAGACGCTCAGGCAGAATGCCGTGGTCCTCGACTTCGCCAACGGCTACCCGGCCTTCCTCGACGAACTGCGCGAACGCTCTCCGAAGTTCGCCAAGAGCACCCTGTACAAGGAACGGAAGCTGGGCCGCGACGCGGGCGAGATCACCTCCGAGTTCGCGGTGCGCGACGCGGAGCAGTTCCGGCTGCTGCGGGAGTGGAAATCGGCCCAGTACCAGCGGATGGGCCGCCCCGACCGCTTCGCCAAGTCATGGGTCGTGGAGCTGGCCGAGCGCCTGCACGCCATCGACACCCCCGACTTCGCCGGGCCGCTGTCCATGCTGTACGCGGACGGCAGACCCGTCGCGGGCCACTTCGGGCTGCGCACCGGCACGATGATGATCGGCTGGTTCCCCGCGTACGACCCCGACTACGCCAAGTACTCCCCCGGTCTGATCCAGCACCTGCACATGGTCGAGGCCGCCGCGAAGATCGGTGTCAGCTCGCTGGACCTCGGCATCAGCAACGGCTCGGAGTACAAGGACGCGCTGTGCAGCAGAACCGTTCCCGTCACCGAGGGCATCGTGCGCCGCCGTTCGGCCGGCGCGGCGGCGCACTGGCTACGCACCACACCGGTCCGCCGGGTGCGGCGGTTCATCCTTGACAGCCCGGCCCTGTACGGCGCCGCCGACAGGGCCATGAAGCGGTACGGGCGGCTGCGCACCCGAGGAAGGGCCCAGTGAGCGGTCAGGACGGCAGCCGCGAGCTTGAGACGGCCATGCGAGACCGGATCGGCCAGGAGTGCCTGCACGTGCCCTCCGCCAGGTTCGGCCTGCTCCTGGCGCTGCGTCACTGGTTCGAACGCGGTGACAGGGTGCTCATCTCACCGACGAACTGCGAGACCGTGCTGTTCGTCGTGCTGGCCGCCGGGCTGGAACCGGTGATGGCGCCGGTCTCCTGGCGCGACGGCAACATCGACGTCCCCAACATCGACTGGAGCGGCCTGGCCGGTGTCGTCACCACGCACCTGTACGGCCAGCCCGACCGGGTGACCGAGCTGCGGGCCGAGTGCGACCGGCGCGGCGTGATCCTCCTCGACGACGCGGCGCACGCCATGCAGACGACGGTGGACGGCCGCCCCGCGGGCACGTTCGGCACCGCCGGGGTGTTCAGCCTCGCCAAGCACGGGCGGGCGATGTCCGGCGGGTTCCTCACCGCGCGGGACCCGGCCGCGCTGCCCGAGCTGGCCCGGGCCAGGGACGAGTCGCTGCTCCCCGGCGGGGCGCGTGCCCAGCTGTTCGGCACGCTACGGCCCGTGCTGCGCGAGACGATCTATCGCACCGGGCTGGTCCGGCCTATGTGGCACGCCCTTAAAGCGCTCGGCCTCGTCCAGTGGACCGGTCACCGCTGCCCGCCCCGCGAGAAGGAGCTGCGCGCGGCCCTCGCCGGCGATCCGGTGGACCTGCGCGCCCTGGACCACTGGCTGCGGATCGACCTCGACGACTGGCGGATGCGCCAGGGGCCGCTGCTCCGCCGCTACCAGCGCTCCCGCTTCCGGGTGATCGACCGCGAGCGCGACCGGCGGGTGGCCGGGGTCGAATTACTGCGCACCCTGCCCTGGGCGGCCGAGGGCGTCCGCGACGCGGTGCCGCAGCCGCTGCTGCGGGTGCCCCTGCTGGTCGAGAACCGCGACGAGGTGGTCGCCCGGCTGGAGAGCCGGGGCGTGGTGCCCGGCTTCATCTACGACCCTCCGCTGGACGACTACCTGGAGCTGGTGCCCGAGGGGCCGACCTCGGAGATCGCCCGGTGGTGGACCGGCCATGTCCTGCCCGTCGACCCGCTCCGCGCCGTCCGGATGGCCGGCTTGCTGACCGAACTCGACGTCCGCCCCGCCACCCGTCCGTTCACGGCGTCGCAACAACCGGCCTAGAGTCGCGGGCCTCCTTTCTCGGGGAGGCCGGGCCGTGTCGCCGGGGATCTCCACCACGCGGGCGGGCGCCAGGGTGCCGGGGGCGGGCTGCGCCTCATCCTGGCTCGACGTCCGGCCGAGCCCCGAACCCTCACCTGGCACCGGCCAGGCTGCCCGCGCGCATCCCGGCCAGTTCGAGCACCAGCTCGAACCAGACCTTGTTGCCCCCCGCCTCCCTGACCAGGCCCCAGCGGTGGGCCAGCGCCTCCAGCAGGGGCAGGCCGCGGCCCCCCGTCGCGTCCGCCGAGGCGTGGCAGACGCAGGGAGCCTGTGCGGAGCCCTCGTCCTGGACGCAGACCCGCACGCCCGTCGCCGAGTAGGCCACGGTGACCGTGAACGCCCCGCCGTCCCCGGACCGGGAGTGGATCACCGCGTTGGTGGCGATCTCACTGGTCAGCAGGACACAGTCGTCATGGAGGGGATGGTCTCGCCCCAGGGTCATCGAGACCAGGCGGCGGGCTCTGATCACCTGGTCCGGGGAACCCGCAAGGCGGAGAACCCATTCGCTGCCGTCGTACTCCGACGAGTCCATATGCCCCCTCCGATACCGTTCCTGCCTTTGGGAAGACGCGGAGCTCGAAAGGGAAGATGTCTCGGAAAAGTAGGAATGCGATCACTTACCGGATAGACAGATGGGGCTTGCCAGGCGGGCCTTCGGCTGCGTGCCCGCACCTGCCGTACCGTGCGGTTTCACCCGTCACATCCGGTGCCAGCGGGCCTCGAAGAAACAGTAGACCGCGAACAGCAGCAGGCCGATCGCGACGACCCCGAGCAACCACGGACCCGCCGGGGTGTCGGCCAGCGAGCGCAGCGTCGAGTCGATGCCCTTGGCCTTGTCGGGGTCGTAGGTGATCGCGGCCTGGATGACGAAGACACCGGCGACCGCGGCGATCACACCGCGGGCGAGGTAGCCGGCCATGCCGAGCTTCTCGGCGAGGTCACGCGCCTTCGGCGGCATCTCGCCGGTGCGCAGGTCCTGGAGGAACTTCTTCTTCCAGCCCTTGTGGATCCAGTAGGCCCCCAGGGCGATAACGCCCAGCCCGACCAGGCCCACGATGAACTGCCCGGCGGGCAGCTCCATCAGCTTGGCCGTGAGGTCCTTGGACTGACTGTCCGTCGAGCTTCCCGAGTCTCCGCGCAGCACGACACCGAGCAGCGTGGCCACGATCAGCCCGTAGACCGCCGTGCGCGCCGCAGCCTCCACCCGGTCCTTGGCCTGGCCCCGGCCGATGACGACCTCCGACAGCTGCCAGAGGACCAGGGCCGTGAAACCGACGACCATGAGCCAGAGCAGCGCCATGCCGAACGGCTGCTCGGCCACCGTCTCGATGGCCCCGGTCTTGTCGGCCTCCTTGCCACCGCTTCCACCGCCGAAGGCGATCTGCAGGGCGAGAAAACCGATCAGCCCGTAAAGGACCCCCCTGCAGGCCAAACCGACCCGCGCCAACCTGTCCAGCGTCTGACTGTTGGCCGCTCTGTGAGCGGCACCTGCCACCTGAGTCTGAGGGCTGTTCATAGCTATGCGCACTAACCTGCGCAAGGCCGGATAAACCTTACTGCTCGGGCATGGCGTCCAGCCTGCGCAGGATGACCCCCTCGCGCAGCGCCCACGGGCACACCTCCAGCTGGGCCACTCCGAACAGGTCCATGGTGGCGTCGGCGACGATGGCTCCGGCGGGCAGTTGCGGCGCCCGCCCCTCCGACACCCCGGGCAGCTCGGCCCTCTCCCCCGTGCTCATCCTGGCCAGCCGATCGGTCCACTCGACCAGGTCCGCGTGCCCGAGCACCCGGCGTACGTTCGCCCCCTCGTGCGAGGGCGCCGCGCCGGCGATCCTCGCGAGCTGCCTGAACGTCTTGGACGTCGCCACCGCGTGATCGGCCTGACCGTACCGCGACACCTTGCCCACCACGCGGGCGATCTCGGCCCGCACGTGCCTGCGCAGTGCCCGTACCTCGTCGGCCGGCGGCGGGTCGGCGGTGAAGCGGTCGCGGGTGAGACGGCCGGCCCCCAGCGGCAGCGACACCGCCACGTCGGGCTGCTCGTCGATCCCCGAGGCGATCTCCAGCGACCCGCCGCCGATGTCCAGTACCAGCAGCCGCCCGGAGGACCACCCGAACCAGCGGCGCACCGCCAGGAACGTCAATCTCGCCTCGTCCTGGCCGGACAGCACCTCGATGTCGACCTGCGTGTCGGCCTTGATCCCGGCGAGGACCTCCTCACCGTTCACCGACTCTCTGATCGCGGAGGTCGCGAAGGCCATGAGGTCCTCGACCCCCTTGTCCTCGGCGATCCGCAGCGCCTCCTCGACGAACTCCCGCAACCGCGTCGCGCCCCGCGCCGACAGGCGGTTGCCCTCGTCCATGTGCTCGGAGAGCCTCAGTTCCTCCTTGTGGGAGTACGCCGGTAGCGGCCGGGCCCCCCGATGTGCGTCCATCACCAGCAGATGAACCGTGTTGGAACCGATGTCGAGAACGCCCAGTCGCATGGGACGAAGCTACTACCTCTCGGAGCCTCGCCCGCTGGGGGTTCGTACGTGGACACTCACCGCGTATCCACCACCGTCGTAGGGTGCGCCGTCCCATGTCGCCAGGCGCCGCAGCGGAGCGAGCCCCGAGGCCCGGCACCAGGCGTCGTAGTCGTCCAGGGTGACCGTGGCGGAGGCGAGCGGGAGGTGCGCGGCGTCCAGCCCGAACCCGCTCACCAGCAGCCCGCCGGGCCGCAGCAGTGCCGCGAGCCCGGCGACGGTCCGCGCCTCGGTCCCCGGGGCCAGCAGGGGGATGACGTTGCCCGCGGCGACGACCATGTCGAAGCGCTCGCCCTGCCCACGCCGCTCGCCGGGCACGGCCCGCTCCGCGGAGCCGCCGAGATCACCGAGGTCGCTGAGGTCGCTGAGGTCGGCCAGGATCCAGGGCAGCTCCGGCGCGGCCCGCCGGGCGACCTCCAGCATGGACGCGTCGAGGTCGACGCCCACGCAGTCGTATCCCAGCTCCGCCAGCCGGATCGCCACCCGCCCGGTACCGCACCCGGCGTCCAGCACCCGCGCGCCCGGCGGCAGCAGCCCCGCGCACAACCGCGCCTCGCCGTGCGTGTCCGCCCCCGACTCGGCCAGCCTGGCGAACCTCGCCGCGTACCGCTCCCCGGCGTCGTCTCCCGCGATGTCCGCCCAGCGGCTTCTCTGTTCCATCAGGCCAGGGTCCCATCCCCGGTAGGAGCCGCGCACAGCGGCCGGACCGGACATGGCCCGCGACGGCGTTCGTGGATACCACCACACGCCCCCTGTCCATAGGACTGTCCGGATGCGGCCACTATAAGAAACAGATCTTGTCAATATGGGCGATTATTGCGAATACTTGCGATTTGCTCTTATTCGCGAGAGAGGCTGGTAATGAAGCACGTCATTGTTCACAAACCTGGCACCGTCACACTCAGTGGCACCGCAAGCGCCAAGCATGTCGGCTGAGACGAATCGCAGTACCGGCGTCCAGCAGTGGGCGCCGGCCCCCCAACACAACATAGCCATATATCATCGAATATCATCTAAATCGACTTAGAGGAGTCCGGTGAGTCGGGGAGCCCAACCGTCAGAAAGCCCGTCTCTTCCCGTGTCGCCGCCGCTCGTGGTGGACGCTGACCGGCACCTGCGCGGCCCCTACACCGCGGGGGGCGCGCTCGTCGCCGCCCTGGTGCCCACGGCCCGGCCCGAGCTCGTCGCCCGCTACGACATCGAGCTGCGCGCGGCGGCCCCCGACCTGCGGGACCTGGTTCCCGACCGGCGCCGCTCCGTGGCCGCCAGCCTGCCCAGCGCGGAGCGGATCCTGGTGCACGCGCCGCGACGCACGCTGCGCCTGGCTAACGGCCTGGCCGAGTTCGTCCGTGAGTACCTGGCCGAAACCGGCCCACGGACGCTGGTCGTCGAGAACGTCGACCGGGCCGACCCCACCGACCTCGAACTCCTGACGGTGCTGCGGCGCCGTGTCCCGGCGGAGTCGCTGACCGTGGTGACCCGCCGGGGGACCACCGTCGAGGATCCGCTCGGCGAGGAGGAGCACCGCGCCCTCGCCGACAGGCTGGAGCGGGAGGGAACGATCGGCGCGCGACTTGGAGCGGTCCCCTACCACCGCGAGCGCGGCGGCGACACGTCGAAGGCGGTGGAGGCGTTCCTGTTCGCGGTGCAGTGGTGTCTGGACGCGGGCTGCCATGACGCCGTGGTGGATCTCGGCAGGCGCGCCCTGCGTCTCGCCGATCCCGAAGACGACAGCGGGACCTGGTGGCGGCTCCTGCACAGCACCGCGACCGCGCTGGCCGCGCTGGGCAGGGAGGACGAGTCCGAGGACCTGTTCGACCTGGCCAGGCGGGAGAGCGTCTCCCCCGCCGTACACGCCTCGGTCGCCTACGCCACCGGAATGCTGAAGGTACGCCACCACGACCAGGCCCGGCGTGACCCGGACGCCGCGCTCGCACTGGTCAACCAGGCGATCGCCATCTCCTCGTTGCTGCCCGACCCGCGCGAGCGGGCGTTCAAGCTGGGGTTCGACCTCAACGGCCGGGCACTGGTGGAGGTACGGCGAGGCCGCCCGGCCAAGGCACTGGAGTTGGTCTCCGAGGCCGTCGCCCTGGCCGACCGCGACCTGCGTCCCGGCGAGCACCCGATACACCGGCTGGTGCTGCTGGCCAACAGGGCGCAGCTCACCGTGATGCTGGGCCACCCCGAGGAGGCGCTGGAGGACCTGGACGCGGTGATCGCAGCCGACCCCGGCTACCCCGACTACTACATCGACCGGGGCAACCTGCTGCACCGGCTGGGCCGGATGGACGCGGCGATCGACGACTACGAGACGGCCATGCGGGTCGGCCCGCCCTTTCCCGAGCCTTACTACAACCGGGCCGAGATCCGCTTCTCCCGGGGGGACCACCGGGGTGCGCTCAGCGACCTGGACCACGCGCTGGAGCTGGACCCGGAGTTCGTGGACGGCCTGGCCAACCGGGCCGGGCTGCTGGCCGCCCTCGGTGAGTACGGCAAGGCCAGGGTGGACGCGGAGGCCGGGCTCGCCATCGATCCGGCCAACCCGTACCTGCTGTGCGCGCTGGGCCAGGTGGAAACCGCGGAGGGTCGCTACGACAGGGCGCGTGCCGCCTTCGACAGGGCGCTGGAGCTCGCCCCCTCGCTGGCGGCCGCCTGGGCGAACCGAGGACTGCTGGCGTTCGAGACCGGTGACCCCGAGGGCGCCGTCGCGGACTTCACCCGGGCCCTCGAACCCGGAGCGGACCCCGCACTGCTGTTCAACCGGGCGATGGCGCTGCGCGCCGCCGGGCGGGAGACGGAGGCGGTCGCCGACCTCACCCGGGCGCTGGAACTGGCGCCGGACGACGAGGACATCAGGCGCGAACTGAAGTCCTGACCCCGCAGTCCTGACCCCGCAGTCCCGCCCCCACCGGACCGTCGCCCGCGGCCACGGAGACGAAGACCGCAGGAAAGCCCTCCGGATTCGGCGAAGGGGCGGAAAACAAGGGCTGGGACGATGGAATCCCCATCGCGGAAATCTCATTATCGGATTACGCGTTACCCGCACGGCGACGCGGAGGCCGACGCGTATTCACCACCGCGGACCCGCCGTGCCTCAGGAGTGGGTAGGGACGATTTCCCGATGCGCGGTCACAGCGCGCCACTTCGCCGAGCGGCCCGTACGAGAACGCCGCGCGTGCACTGGACGGACCGGGTCAGCGGAGCGAGCCCCCGAGATAGCGCTCGGCCAGCTCGCAGGCGCCCTCGGTGTAGCCGGAGCCCAGCTCGACGGCGATGTCCGCGCCGGTATGGGTGCCGATCCAGGCGACCAGCAACAGGCGGCGGAACATGACGAACGTCCAGATCTCCGCCTCGTCCTCGGCCGGAAGGTCCAGGACGGTCCGGTAACCCCGCACCCACGCGTCGATCAGCTCGGGGATCTCGGGGAGGTGCTCGATGAAGCTGACCGCCGCGGCCAGGTCGTAGAGGTGCCAGCCGAAGCCGCAGTCGTCGAAGTCGATGACGCTGGGCGGTCCCTCATCCGCCACGAGCAGGTTGGCGGAACGCAGGTCGGCGTGGATCAGGCCGTAGCGCTCCGGCCCCCGGCCGAAGCGGTGGAGCCGCTCGCGCAGTTCCTTGTCCAGCCGCCCCAGCACGGTCCGCGCCTCGGCCTCCATGCCCAGGCCCTCCTGCCAGCGGCCCCATCGTGCCCCGGCGCCGAGGGCCGCCTCGTAGTCCCAGTGGAAGCGGGTGAACCACTCGGGCCGTGACCAGCGGCGCGCGTGCCGGTGCATCCGCGCCGTGAGCGCGCCGAGCCGCTCGAACCCGGGCACCGGGTTCTCCAGGGACGGCTCGGCACCGGGCAGCAACTCGAACATGACGCACTCTCGGGGCTCCGCGCCGGGGACGGTCAGCACCCGGGAGCCGTCGGGAGCCTGGAGCACCCGGGGGGTGCGGATCCCCTCCTGCTCGCGGAGCGCCTCCAGCCAGGCCAGTTCGGACAGGATCGCCGGGATGGAGTGGTAGCCGAGGCGGTGCACCCGCAGGATGGAACGCCTCCCCGTGGCCGGGTCGTCCACCCGGTAGGTGGCGTTCTCCGACACGTTGATCAGCGTGACCTCGGCGTCGGGCAGTCCGTGGATCCGCGCCGCCGCACGGGCCACGTCATGCGCGCGGGCCAGCACGCCGCCCCCGGCGGACAGGTCGTGGGCCCGCATCGGTTCCTCCAGCTCGGTCGCACAGGGCGCCAGATCCTATCCGAGATCCGACATCGCCTGCCCGGCTTCGCGGTCCGACTCTCTCCGGTGGTCCGCTTCGGACCGGTCCTGATCACGTACGACGCGCCCCGCCGAGGGCTCGGGCCCGGGAAACCTGATGCGGATCTTGGACTGCCGGTGCGGAAGCCGCTCCCAGTCCTCCATGAGAGTCGCCTGCAGGCCGTACCCGGAGGCCAGGTCGAGCAGGGTTTCGGCGCGGTAGTAGAAGTCCTCACCCAGGACCTGGTGCTCCTTGCCCTCGGTACGGTCGAAGGTGAAGTCGAACCAGCCTCCCGGCTTCACGACCCGGCCGATGTTCCGGAAGCACTCCTCGATCACCGGCAGCGGGGAGTGGGAGAAGACGCTGTGGGCGTGCACGACGTCGAACATCTCACCGGGCAGGGCGGCGAAGCGCAGGTCCCCGACCAGCATGAGGTGGGGGAGTTTCTCCCGCAGATCGTAGGAGACCAGGGTCTCCTGGGCGGCGATCAGGATGTCCGGGGAGATGTCGAGACCGTAGTAGTTTCCGTCGTCGAGGTAACCGATGAACAGGCGCCCGGCCCGCAGGTTGCCACAGCCGATCTCCAGCATGCGGTGCTCGGGTTTCAGTCCGTGCCGCACCAGGTAGTCGAACTGCATCTTCCCCAGGATCGTCCAGCGCCGGTAGGACCTGCTGCCCACGGCCGCGTGGGGGCTGCGCGCGGTGTCGGACCTCATGATGGCCCGGTAGTAGGAGACATGGTCGCGGGTGCTCAGGCGCAGCCACGTGTTCCTGCTCAGCCGGCTCAGGTGCCTGGGGACTCGCCCCGGATGGCTGAGGGCGTATTTGAGCTGGTGGACGATGTTCGCACGGTTGTGGCTGTGCATGCCTCTCCCCACGTCGAGGCGACACCTCAACGATTCCGCCAGTGACGAGATCGTAGCTTGAGGTAAGACAAACATCACTCTTTGTAAGGGTCGTCGGAATGTCGCCGCGCGTGCTCCTCTCCTCACCGGGCGACAATCCCGGCCCACCCCGGTCCTCCGCAGAGCGCACATGAGCGTCGGATCGTTATGACACCTCGCACCCCCGAGCGGCGACACGTACGCATCCGATCGTCCGCGCCGGAGGTTTTCGAAACAGTGAGGAGCCTCGTGAACCTGGAACTCGCGCTGCGCATGTGTGAGGCCGCGGTGCGGCAGGCCGTGCGGGAGGGAGCGATCATCTCGGTCGCGGTGGTCGACGTGGGCGGACACCTGGTGGCGTTCCAGCGGATGGACGGCGCACGGATCTCCGGCCCCGTCCTCGCCCCCGGCAAGGCCCACACCGCGGTGGCCCACCACATGCCGACCGCCGACCTCGCGCCGCTGGTCCTGCCGGGAGGTGAACTGCACGGTCTGGCCGGCGACCGGTACGTGTGCTTCGGCGGCGGCATCCCGCTCGGGGAGCCCGGCAACGGCCGCGGGGTGGTGGGTGCGGTCGGCGTCAGCGGCGGCACCATCGGCCAGGACGTGGCCTGCGCTGAGGCCGCCGCCGCTCTCTGGGAAGGGACATAGCTGGATATATCAGGAAAAGGCGGGCTGGCCGAAGTTTCCGCTCCCATGAAACGGAGGCACGACGTGTTACCCCCGGTGCGCGCGGGGCAGTGAGGGCTTGCCCCGGACAGTGATCGTCCGGGGGCCGACCCTTTGGAGGATTCTCGTGGACGTTCTCGTGCTGCTCGCCCTGATCTGCTTCCTGGCCGCCACGATCTGGTCTGCCATCAGCCGGTCCTGGGCGATCGCGCTGCTCTCGGCCGGCGCGTTCCTGATCACCCTGTCGGGGACCTCCCTCATCGGTGGCTAGCGCTCCCGCGCCGAGATCGGCCGGGAGATCCCCACGGGTGTCAGGCACCGGCAGTGGAAAGGCTCCGGTCGATCTCGGCGCGGGTGGGCATCGAACTGCTGGCGCCCGCACGCTGGACGGACAGGCCCGCCGCCGCGGTGGCGAAGCGAACGGCCCGATCAGCGGGCTGTTCCTCGAGGTGGGCCGCGGCGAGGGCGCCCACGAAGGTGTCACCCGCGGCCGTGGTGTCCACCGCGTTCACCCTGGGTGCCTCGACCCACACGGCGGCCTCGTCTCCGGAGGCGGTGAGCGCGCCGCGCGCCCCCAGGGTGACGATCACCCATCCGACCGCGCCCCTCAGTTCCTCCAGGGCGCGCTCGTGGTCCGCCTGGCCGGTGATCGCGACGGCCTCGTGCTCGTTGGCCACCAGGATGTCCACGGCCTCCAGCAGCTCCGCGGGCAGGGGCTGGACGGGCGCGGGGGTGAGGACCACCGTGGTCCCCGCGGCACGGGCGGCCCTGGCGGCGGCGGTGACCGCCTCAATGGGAAGCTCCAGCTGGAGCAGGAGCACGTCGGAGCGGGAGATGACCTCGATCTCGGCCTCGGTGGGGGCGGTCACGGTCCCGTTGGCACCGGGAACCACGATGATCGAGTTGCCGCCGCCGCCGTCCACCACGATCTGGGCGATGCCCGAGGGCCCGGGGACCGTGCGCAGGTCCGTCACGTCGACGCCCGCCTCGGCGAGCGTCCTGCGCATCTCGGTCCCGAAGTCGTCGTCGCCCACCGCCCCCAGGAAGGCCACCTTGGCACCCGCCCGCGCGGCGGCGATGGCCTGGTTGGCACCCTTGCCACCGGGAACCGTGCTGAAGGCGCGGCCGGTCACGGTCTCGCCAAGTGCGGGTGCGACATCGACATAGGCCACCAGGTCCATGTTGACGCTGCCGAACACCGAGATCATGATTCCTCCGCCCTCAGGGCCAGCGTACGGCGGGCCAGCTCGTCCAGGCCGATGCCGTCGAACCCGCTGATGCTACTGGACAGCCGGTTCGCCAACGACCACCCCTCCGGGATCCCCGACGCACCGCGCAGCGCGCCGACGATCGAGCCCACGGTCGCCCCCGCCGAGTCGGTGTCCCAGCCGCCCGCCACGGCGCCGGCGATCGAGGCGGTGAAGTCACCCCGGCCGTGGACCAGTGCCGCCGTGATCAGTGCGGCGTTGTTGATCGTGTGAACCCAGTGCAGCTCCCCGTGGCGTACGTGGAGCCGGTCGACGACCCGTTCGAAGTCCGGTTCCCGGCGCGCGTCCTCGGCGGCCTGCCGTACGGCGGCGGCCAGACGGGAGTCCGGCGGGATCACGGCGAGACCGGTCGCGACCACCTCCTCGGCGGAGGAGGCCGTCAGCGCCGTGGCGCACATCGCCGCCACGAACATGGAACCGTAGATCCCGTTGGCGGTGTGGCTGAGCCGCGCGTCGCGCCAGGCGAACTCCGCGGCCGTGGCCGGATCGCCGGGGTTGACCCAGCCGTAGACGTCGGCCCTGATCAACGCACCGATCCACTCCCGGAACGGGTTGCGAAAGGTCGCCGTGGAGAGAGCCCGCGAGTCATGGGGAGCGGGCGGTTCCAGGCCGGCCAGCAGGTTGCGGTAAGCGGCGCGCTCGGCGGTGAAGACCCGGCCGCCGGGCAACTCGTCCAGCCAGAGCCGCGCGACGTCGTCGGTGCCGAACCCCCGGCCGTGCCGCTCCAGCAGGGCCAGGGCGAGCAGCGCGAAGTTGAGGTCGTCGTCCTCGGGGACGCCGTCGATGTTCTCGGCGAGGCTGTTGACGGCGCTGCGCCGGTTCCACGGCCAGCGCCGGCCGAGTTCGGCGGGAAGTCCCCTGGCGGTGAACCATCCCCGGATCGGCCAGTTCCCCGTCGCCTCGGCGATCGCCCTGATCCCCTCCCGGGGGATCTTCTCCACCGGCTTGCCCAGCACGCAGCCCACCGCCCGGCCGAGCCACGCGCCGAGCATCCGGTCCATGTCCGGTGTGCCCGAGGTGGCCGTGCCCCTTTGTGACGGCCACCTCGGGCAGGCTGTGACGATCTCGGCCAGGGTGGAGGGCTCGGCGAGCGGGGACGGGATCGCGGCCAGCTCGTCGAGCAGGTCCTCGGCCAGGCGGCGCAGCCGTACCGGAGGAGCCTGCTGCGAGGCTCCCGCCCGGGTCGGGGCGCCGTGTCCTCCCGCGGCCTGCCAGCGCGCGGCGATCTCCGTCACCTCGCGGCCGTCCTCGGCGGCCTGGCGCAGCTCGTGGCCGACCAGGTCCTCCGGCTGCACCCAGGTCAGCCTGATCATCCGGCGTCCCCGGCGAGGGCGGCGAAGGCGGACTCGTGGGCGCGGCGGCGTTCCAGGTCCGCGCCGTGGATGCGTCGGGCGACGCGGGCCAGGCTCAGGCCGGGGGTGAGGAGGTCGGTGCGGCTGGCGGTGGAGATCTGCTCCACCCAGTCGGCCGGGACGGCCCCGCGCCCGCCGAGGGCGCCGGCGACGGCGCCGCCCATGGAGGCGATGGAGTCGGCGTCGCGGCCGTAGTTGACGCCGCCGAGGACGGTGTCACGGTAGTCGCCCTTGGCGATCAGCAGGAAGGCCAGGGCGAGCGGGAGTTCCTCGATGCTGTGCAGGCGGCTCGGGCGGCGGGCGCCGAGACCCTGGTCACGATAGGTGTCGGCGACCGTGTCGTAGGGCTTCATGGCGGCGCGCAGTGTCTCGAAGGAGCCGTCCCAGTGGCCGAGGTCGCGGGCCACCGAACACACCGCGTCGATGGCCGCCTTGGTACCGTCGCGTGCCAGCCGCAGGCAGGTGGCGACCACCGAGTCGGGCGTCGCGCCCGGGCGCATGGCCTCGGCCACCGCGGCGGCGAGCACCCCGGCCGCCTCCCGGCCGTAACTGGACTGGTGGGCGCCGGCAAGCTCGATCGCCTCGGCGTAGGCGGCGTCGGGGTCGGCGGCGTTCACCACGCCGACCGGTGCCATGTACATCGCGGCGCCGCAGTTGACGATGTTGCCCACGCCTGCCTCACGCGGGTCCGCATGACCGTGGTGCAGCCGCAGCACCAGCCATTTCTCCGCCAGGAAGACCCGCTGCAGCAGCAGCGCCTCGGCCTCCAGTTCCGGGATCCAGCGCTTCTCCCCCATCATCTCCGGTACCAGGTGATCGGCCGCCGCGTAGGCGTCCAGGTGGCCCCCGACCCGCTCGTAGACCCGGATCAGCGCGTGGGTCATCAGGGTGTCGTCGGTGATGTGGCCGTCACCCTTGTGGTAAGGCGCGATGGGGCGGGCGTTCCGCCAGTCCTCGAAGTACGGCGGGACCAGGCCCTCGACGTATCCGCCGTAACGCTCGTGGATCTGTTCGGGCGTCCAGCCCTCGGTGGCGCCGCCGAGGGCGTCGCCGACCGCGGCACCCGCCACGCATCCCACGGCCTTGTCCTCAAGCATGCCCCTGCCCGCTGTACTCATCCGATCCGTCCCCTCACGATGTCCAGTAGATCGATTCCCGCCAGTTCGGGTAGGCAGCAGCCCGTCAGGGTGGTGCTCCATCCCCGCGGCAGCGCGTCATGGCCGGTGAACGCGCCGGTCAGCGCACCGGTCAGCGCGGGCGCGGAGTCCGCTGCGGCGGCCAGGCAGGCGGCGGCCGGTACGGCGGTGCGTATCGAGCCGCCGGAGACCTCCGCCAGGGCGAGAGCCACCGGGAGCGTCTCGGCGGCGGCCACCCCGTAGCTGTAGACGTGGTCGAACAGCGCCTCGTCCAGCGCGGGCACCGCCGCGAACGGATCGCCCGCCTCGCGCGCGACCGCGAGCGCGACGCGGGTCGCGCGGCCGATGACGGTGTCGCCGGGAAGCGCCTCCAACGCGGCCCGCACGGCGTCGCCCATCGGACCGCCGTCCACCAGGACGCCGATCGCCCGGGCCATCGCGACGGCTCCGAGCACACCGTCACCGGCGTTGGTGACCTGGGCGTCGGCCGTGGGATCCAGCCCGGCGGCCCCGAAGGCGACCGCCCGCACGACCGCGGCGTCGTCGAAGAAGTGCGGGTTGTCGTGCCCGCTGGCGGGAGGGCCGAGACCGCGCGCGAGGTTGTCCAGCGCGGTCCGCACCGAGATCCGCGCCCTGACATCGTCCCTGCCGGTCAGGCCGGCGAACGCCGCCGCGCGGTCCTCGTCGATGGTGAGCACGGTCCAGGCGAGCCATTCGGCGTCGTCGGACGGCCCCATCACCAGCGGCGCGACCGGCTGGTTGAGCGCGAACGGCACCGGCAGAGTGGTCACCCGATGCTCCTCGGCGAAGGCGTCGAGCTCGCGGTGCAGGCGTCTGCTCCACGGTGCGTGCACCCCCGCCCTGTGCCGCGACGACGGCCATCCCGCCGCGTCGCCCATCGCCAGACCGGCGAACGCCCCCAGGATCCTGTCCCCCGACGTCATCGCCCTACGTCCCTTCCACGAGTTGATCGGCCACATCGAGCACATGCCGTCCCGCGGTCACCGGCAGGCAGCGCCCCTCGACCGGGCCGATCTGCCGTGCCCACCGCTCCGGCACCGCCGCCTCACCGCGCCCCGCCCCGGCGAGGGCGCCGGCGATGGCCGCGGTGGTGTCGGCGTCCCGCCCCAGGTTCGCCGCGATCACCACGGACTCCTCGACCTCTCCGCCGCCCATCAGGTAGGCGGCGAAGGCGAGGGCGACGGCTTCGGGAGCCAGGTCCGTCCACGGGTAGTGCCGGACCACGACCGCCTCGTGCAACCGCCCGGCGACGTCACCGGACCCGGGGCCGAGGGCCTCGCGGGCGCGGTTGACGCTGCGGGCGGTCCACGAGTCCTCGGGGATCACGCCGAGGCCGGCCGTGACCGCCTCGTCCGGGGAGGCGCCCGCCATCGCGGCGGCCACCGCCCCGGCGACCGCACGGCCGCCGAGGATGCCCTCCCCCGCGTTGCTCACGCTGCCGTCGACCTCCACCAGACGAGCGGCCTCGCCGGGGTCACCCGCGGCGAAGATCCCGTACGGTGCGGCGCGCATGGCCAGGCCGTCCGACCAGCCGTGGCGGTGCCACTGGCCGGTCAGCGGTGGCCGGAGTCCCTGCCGGAGTGCCTGGATGGCACCGAGCTCGGAGAAGCCCGCGCCCTTCATCGGTCCGTCGATCAGCGGGATGATCTCCTGCTGGTAGGCCTGGGCGACGTCCTGGGAGGTCAGCGCGTGCCCGTGCCGTATGAGCAGGGAGGCCGCGAAGATGGTGTACTCGGTGTCGTCGGTGCCGCCGCCGTCGATCTCGGTCAGCCTCCCCCAGCGGGCGGCGATCTGTTCGGGCGAGAGGTTCTCAGCCGGCCGCCCTAGGGCGTCGCCGGCCGCGAGGCCGAGCAGACACCCCCGGGCGCGCCCCCGATGTGTCAATGTCACCGGTTGTACCGCTCCAGCACCTTGTTGCCCTCGTCGACGAGCTTCTTCGCCGTCTCGTCGAGGGTGATCTTGTTGGCGAAGTACTGCTGCAGGGCCGGCGTGGCCACCTTGCTCTTCCACTCGTCGAAGCCGTTGACCTTCAGGAACGGCGCGACCACGAGATTCTTGGCCGACGCGGTCGCCACGTTCCATCCGTTCTCCTCGACCGTCATGGCGGGGTCGCCCGCGGCCTTGACGGAGGTCGGCAGCAGCCAGTCGCCCTTGGCGAGCTTGACCTGGTTGGAACCGTTGAGGAAGAAGGAGATGAACTTCAGCGACTGCTCGGGATACTTGCTGTCCGCGGCGACCGACAGCGTCTGCGAGACGGCTCCCTGCTCGGAGCCGACGCCCTTCAGCGGCGGGAGGGTGATCCACTCGAAGCCGTCCGGCGCCTGCTCCACGACCTGCTGGCGCAGGTAGACGCCTGCGGGCAGCATCGCGTACTTGCCGGCGTAGAAACCGGGCAGCGGATCGGCCGAGCCCATGCCGAGCGCGGACGGGTCGGCGGACCTGTCCTTGTGGAGCTGGTCGTGGATGCGCTGGAGCACCTCGCGCTCCTCGGCACCGACCTTGACCGTCGTCTTGCCGCCGGCGTCGGTCTGGAAGAAGGTGCCGCCGAAGTTCAGGGCAAGGTTGAGCACCTTGTTGACCGGTGACTTCATCGGCCAGGCGACACCGTAGGCGTCACCCTTGGTGAGCTTCTTGGAGATCTCGGCGAACTCGTCCCACGTCCACGGACTGTCCGGGGTCGGGATCCGCACGCCGGCCGCCGCGAGCAGCTTCTTGTTTCCGATGATGACCTGCGACTCCTGCAGGAACGGCACGCCGTACACGCCCTGGCCGCCCTTGCCGTCGCCGAAGGTGACGGTGTCCCAGGCGGGCTGCGGGATGTCCCCCTTCAGCTCGGCCGGGATCTTGTCCTTGATGTCCAGCAGGTAGCCGCGGCTGGCGAAGCCGGACAGAGCCGGGGAGTCGTCGTGGATGACGTCCGGGGGGTCGCCCGCCTCGAAGGAGGTGACGAGCTGGTCGTTGACGTTGTCCCAGCTTCCCTGGATGTACTCGACCTGGATCTTGGGGTTGGCCTTGTTCCACTCCTCGACGAGCTGCTTGTTGGCGGCGATCGACTCCTTCTGCCAGGCGAGGCTCTGGAATTTGATCGTCACCGGCTCGTCGGGGGCGGCCGCTGGCGATTCCGAACCGCATCCGGCGGCCAGAACGAGGAGGCCTGCGGCCAGCACGACCCTCATGCGCATATGACTTCTCCTATCGGGGGGTGGGGCTATCCCTTGACGGCTCCGGCCATCAGGCCGGACTTCAGCCGTCGCTGGATGAATGCGAAGAACACCAGGCTCGGGATCGTCGCCAGAAGCGAGGCTGCGGCGAGCGGCCCGAGGCGCACGACCCCCTCCGCGCCGGTGAACTTCACCAGCGTCAGCGGCAGGGTCGCCACATCCGGGTCCTTAAGGACGATCAAGGCGAACAGGAACTCGTTCCAGGAGGAGATGAACGAGAACAGCAGGGTCGCGACCACACCGGGGGCCAGCAGCGGGGCGACGACGCTCAGCAGCGACCGCACCCGCCCGGCCCCGTCCACCGCGGCGGCCTCCTCCAGCTCACGCGGTACGGCACGCACGTATCCCTGGAGCATCCACAGCGCGAACGGCAGCGTGAAGGTGACGTGCACGACGGTCAGGCCGGGCAGCGTGTTGACCAGGTCCAGCCCGCGCAGCACCATGAACAGCGGGATGATGATCAGGATGAACGGGAAGACCTGGCTGACCAGCACCCACCCGATCGCGATCCGGTTGACCATCGAACGGTGCCGAGCCAGCGCGTAGGCGGCGGGCAGCGCCAGGATCACGGTGAGCACCGCACTGACCACCGCGACGACGAGGCTGCGCACCCCGCTGCCGACCAGGTCCTGCTCGGCGAAGGCGTCGGCGAAGTTGGTCAGCGTCGGTGAGCGCGGGATCCACGTCGGGTCCAGGCTCGCCATCTCCTGCGGCGTCTTCAACGCCGTGGACAGCAGCCAGACCAGGGGGAACGCCAGGAAGACGAGGTAACCGGCCAGGGCCAGATAACGCAGTGACCTGCCCATGTCAGCTCGCCTCCCGCATCTGCCGCCAGAGATAGGCGCCGAGCACGGCCAGCACGACGATCACGATCGCCACCCCCAGGGTGGCCGCGTAGCCGAAGAAGCCGTAGCGGAAGGCCTCCTCGTAGGCGAACAGCATCGGCAGGCGGGTCTGGCCTCCCGGACCGCCCTGCGTGAGAACGTAGACCAGCCCGAACTGGTTGATGTTCCAGACGAAGTCCAGTGAGGTGATGGCCACGATGACCGGGCGGAGCTGGGGCAGCGTGATGTTCCAGAACCTGCGCCAGACACCCGCGCCGTCCACCTCGACCGCCTCGTACAGCTCTTTGGGAACGCTCTGCAGCCCGGCCAGCAGCACCACCGTGGTCTGCGGCATGCCGGTCCAGATCCCGACGACGATCACCGCGGGCAGCGCGATGGAGAAGTCGTTGAGCCAGTCGATCTCGGTGCCCAGCATGCTGTTGAGGATCCCGGCGTCCGGATGGTAGACCAGCCGCCACATCAGCCCGATGACCACCGGCGGCATCGCCCACGGCACCATGGCCAGCACCCGGGCGAACCCCCGGAACCGCAGATCCTGGTTGAGCAGCAGGGCCAGCCCCAGCGAGGCCAGGAACTGCAGCACCGTCACCGAGACCGCCCAGATCATCCCGATCCGGAACGACGCCCAGAAGTCCCCGTCGGAGAGCAGGTCCCCGAAGTTCGACAGCCCGACGAACGAGGTGACCGAGTTGCGCCCGGAGCGCGCGTCGGTGAACGCCAGGAAGATCCCGTAAAGCAGCGGCCCCACGCTGAACACCAGCACGGGCACCAGCGCGGGCAGC
Source organism: Streptosporangium amethystogenes (assembly GCF_000721075.1). Classification (GTDB taxonomy): domain Bacteria; phylum Actinomycetota; class Actinomycetes; order Streptosporangiales; family Streptosporangiaceae; genus Streptosporangium; species Streptosporangium amethystogenes. Next base: position 369,612 of record NZ_JOEQ01000005.1, on the reverse strand, counting down.
ATCAGCAGCAGCGCCTCACGCCCCTGCCGCCCGCCCCTTTGGGGTTTCCTCGGGCTCGCCGTCCTGACCGGCCGGTCCGCGGTGAGGGTCACGGCGTCTCCTCTCCCGTGGTCGATGCCCTGACCACCAGGCGGGGCGGTACGGTGACCACTCTGGGCTCCCGTTCGCCGTTGCCCAGCCGGTCCAGCAGCAGTTCCGCCGCCGCCCTGCCCCGCTCGGCCGAGCCGAGGGAGACGCTGGTCAGGGCGGGCCAGACGGCCGCGGCCATGTCGATGTCGTCCATGCCTGCCACCGCCACGTCCTCGGGCACCCGGCGGCCGTTCCGGCGCAGGACCTCCAGGGCACCGAGCGCGATCAGATCGTTGGCGCACATGATCGCGTCCAGGTCGGGTGCCCTGGCCAGCAGTCGGCTTACCGCGGCCGCGCCCTCGGCGCGGTAGAAGTCACCGATCTCCACCAGGTTCTCGTCATAGGGCAGGCCGAGGGCGGTGAGCGCCTCGGCGTAGGCGATGGACCGGGCCGAACCGGGGACCGTGTCCAGTGGGCCGTTGACGAACCCGATCCTGCGGCGTCCCAGGGAGTGGAGGTGGTCCAGCGCCAGCCGTACACCGGTGCGGGAGTCGGCGCGGATGTTGTCCACCCGCGTGCCGTCCGGTACCGAGCCGATGATGACGACGGGGGCGCGGGCCGCCTCGACGGCCTTCAGATGCGCCTCACTCACCCTGAGCGGGATCATGATCAGCCCGTCCACGTAGCGCTCGCCGAGGCCGCGGAGCACGTCGATCTCGTCGGCGACGTCCGCGTCCGTGGAGTGCAGTACGAGACGGTACCCGGCGGCCTTCAGCACCGGCTGGATCTCACGGACCATCGCCAGGTAGACCGGGTTGCCGATGTCGGCCATCGCGAAGGCCACCTGGTTGGTCCGGCGCGACTTCAGCGACCGGGCCACCGAGTTGGGGACGTATCCCAGTTCCTCGGCCGCGCTGAGCACCCGGCGCACGGTGTTCTCGCGGGTCGGCAGACCGTTGAGGACGCGGGAGACCGAGGCGATCGAGACGCCCGCCCGCTCCGCGATCGTGGTGATCGTCGGCCCGTCGCTCACAGAGACCACGCCTTTCTGTAAACGATTACGGTGATCCTGATGATTTACTGAAAACGTTTACGGAGTTAGAGGCATGTAACTCGCAGGCAACAGAGGACGTCAAGTCACGATCAAGTAACAGCGCGCACGATGGATGGCGGCCCGGCCGTCGCGGCGTTCCAGCCGGCGGGCGGGGGCGGCGGTCAGGAACGCAGGTAGGCCAGGACCGCGAGGACGCGGCGGTGCTGGTCGCCGTCCTCGGCGTACAGGCCGAGCTTGGCGAAGATGCTGCGGATGTGCTTCTCCACGGCCCCGTCGCTGATCACCAGCTGACGGCCGATCGCGGGGTTGGACCTGCCCTCGGCCATCAGGCCGAGCACCTCGCGCTCGCGCGGGGTGAGCTGGGCGAGAGGGTCGTCACGACGGCGCCGCACCATCAGCTGGGCCACCACCTGGGGGTCGAAGACCGTACCGCCGGCCGCGACGGTGCGCAGGCCCGCCATGAAGTCGTCCACATCCACGACACGGTCCTTGAGCAGGTATCCCACCGCGCCCCTGGCGTCGGCGAGCAGGTCGTCGGCATAGGAGACCTCCACGTACTGGGACAGGATCAGCACCGGCGCGCCCGGCACCCTCCGGCGCGCCTCCACCGCCGCCCGCAGCCCCTCGTCCGTGAAGCCGGGCGGCATCCGCACGTCCACCACCGAGACGTCGGGCCTGTGCTCGGCGACGGCGGCCACCAGCCGGTCACCGTCCCCCACCGCGGCGACCACCTGGCAGCCGAACTCCTCCAGGAGCCTGATCAGGCCCTCCCTGATGAGCACCGCATCATCGGCCACGACTACCCGCACGGAACCTCCGCCACTATGACCGTCGGCCCCCCGACGGGTGAATCAACAGCCAGCTCGCCGTCGACCGCCTTCAGGCGGTCACCGAGACCGGACAGGCCATGTCCCTTGGCGACATGTGCGCCACCGACCCCATCATCCCCGATTGTCAGCATCAGGAAGCCACCCGTCCTGGTCAGTGTCACGGTGCAGATCGTGGCGTGGCTGTGCTTGGCGATGTTGGTGAGGCACTCCGCGACGACGAAGTAGACGCTGTTCTCCACGGCGGCGGGGAACCGTCCCTCCACCTGGACGTCCAGCTCGACGGGGACGGTGCAGCGCCCGGCGAGCGCGGCGAGCGCGGGGGCCAGGCCGCGGTCACTGAGGATCGGAGGGGCGATGCCGCGCGAGAGGGCACGCAGCTCGTCCAGCGTCTCGCGGGTGGAGGTGATGGCCTGGCCGAGCATCTGCTCGACCCCCGCCGGGTCGCGCCTGAGCTGGCGCTGCGCCCGTGACAGGTCCATGGCCAGGGAGACCAGGCGCTGCTGCGGCCCGTCATGGATGTCGCGCTCCAGCCGGCGCAGCGCGTTGGCCTCGGCCGACACCGCGGCGGCCCGGCCCTCGGCCAGGTCGTCGATGCGATCGTGCAGCTCGGCCACCCCGGTCAGCATGGCCCTGCCGAGCCCGGCCTGGATGAGCGCGGCGCTCCGCACGACCGGCGTGAGGGTGATCGCGAACAGCACACCGATGACCGTGTTGATCACCACCTCGATCCAGAGACTGCCGCCCAGGCCGAGGAGCGGGCCGAGCCCGCCGTCGTTGCCGGGGATGGCGTAGACGATCCACCCGTAGAGCGGATAGGTGAGACCGAGGATCGTCCCGGCCCACCAGACCACCGCGAACACGAAGGTCACGATGGAGATCGGGAAGGCCACGATGCCGTAGAGCAGGTCGAGCCAGGACTGGCCGTTGGTGAGCGGATTGATCATCTTGCGGAACCACCCGGCGTCCTGCGGGGCGGGCCGGTACCTCGGTCTGGCGACGGGCCGGCCGAGCACCTCGGGCAGCCAGCGCCGCTCGACGTCCGCGAAGCCCCGGGCGACCAGGAGTGTCGTCGCGAGGATGGGCAGGCCCACGAACACCACAGCCAGGCCTGTCCCGGCGGAGAAACCGGCCACCATGATGGCGAACCAGATGACCGAGAGGGGAAAGCCCACGACCAGGTAGCGGGTGTCGGAGCCGATGCGGCTGAGGAGGGTTCTCATACCGCTAACGCTATGAGCACGGGGCACGGCAATCGACCCTGCGCACCTGCTTGCCGGGGTGGGGCCAGCACTACCCCCGAGGGTGAGGAGATCTGGCGAGAAGACTACCGCGTGCGTCACTGCGTCGCCGGGGTCCCGGCGGAAGGCTTTTCACACGGCCTTTCCCAAGGTTTCCACTCGCCCTCCCGAAGAATCGAGCCCCCCTTGACCGCCGTGATCCCCGGCCCGGCAACGCGTCCGACAGCCCGCACGGCACCGGCGCCCGCCGGTCGCGACCCGTTCATCGACGTGCTCCGCGTGTTCGGCATGGCCCTGGTGGTGCTCCAGCACTGGAGCATGCCGGTGCTCTCCTTCGCCGACGGTCGGATCACCACCGGCAACGCGCTCGCCACCGGGAACGGCTGGATGATCACATGGATCAGCCAGGTGATGCCGCTGGTCTTCTTCGCCGGGGGCGCGGCGGGTGCGATCAGCAGGCGCGCCGCCGTACGGCGCGGTGACGCCACTCCCGCCTGGCTGGCGACGCGCCTGCGCCGCCTGGCCTGGCCGGTCGTGCCGCTGGCGGCGGTCTGGCTGCCCCTCCCCCACCTGCTCCTGACGCTCGGCATGCCGGAGCAGCCGGTCATGACCGCCTCACGGCTGGCCGGACAGCTTCTCTGGTTCCTGGCGATCTATCTTGTCGCGGTGGCACTGACCCCGCCGATGCTCAGGCTCAACATGGCGTACGGCTGGCGGGTGCCGGCCACGCTGGCGGCGGGGGCGGTGGCGGTGGATCTCCTGCGCTTCACCAGTGGCCTGGAGGTGACAGGTCTCCCCAACATCGTGCTGATCTGGCTGGCGGTGCACCAGCTCGGCTTCCTGTACATCGACGGGCGGCTGGGCCGCCCCTGGATCCTGGCGCTGGCCGGGTACGGTCTGGCCGCGGTGCTGGTGACCTTCGGCCCCTACCCGCTCAGCATGATCGGGATGCCGGGTGCCGCCGTCTCCAACATGGCACCGCCCACGCTCGCGCTGTTCTCGGTCGGGATCGGCCAGATCGGGCTGGCGCTGGCGCTGCGCCGCTGGATCGTCTCATTCGCGGAGTGGCCCGGGGTGTCGAGGGTGCTCGGCTGGGCCGGCGACCGGATGATGACCCTCTATCTGTGGCACATGAGCGCGCTGTTCGTCATCGTCTCGATGGTCGTGGTGGGCCTGGGAGTCTCCACCCCCGAGCCGGGCACCTCGGCCTGGGTCTCCGGCTGGCCGCACTGGCTGCTCATGCTCACCCTGGCGATATGGCCGATGCTGCGGGGTCTCGGGCGGTTCGAGACGCCCCCCTCCGGCAGGCCGTACACCGGGGGGACGGCCAGGATCGTCGTGGCCACCGTGCTGGTGGGACTGGGGCTGCTCACACTCACCGCGATCGGCTTCGTCCCGGGGACGGCTCCTCTGCTCGGGGCGGGCACGATCGTGGCGGGCCTGGCGCTGACCGGGCCGTCCTTTCGCACCTCACCCGCCTCGCGGGCGGGCGTTCCCGGGGCGCGTCCGGTCCCGGATCACCCTCGGCACGTCTGACGGCTCCGGCACTCCAGCCGATGCCAAGTCCTTTTAGTAGCCGTTTATGCCAAAAAAAGTGATCATAACTACATAATGTTACATATTTTACGCTAAATGTAATGTCATCCATCGCCGCCTCCGGTTCGACCACCACAAGTTCTTCGGCAGTATTGGACTGTGAGCCTTGTAGACCGCCTGCCAGAAGAGATCGACGCCGATCCCGATGCCATCTTCGACGCCTTCGTCGAATGGAACTCCGAGCGAGGGCTGACCCTCTACCCCGCGCAGGAGGAGGCGCTGATCGAGGTGGTCTCGGGGAACAACCTGATCCTGGCCACCCCCACCGGCTCGGGCAAGAGCCTGGTCGCCGCCGGAGCCCACTTCACCGCGCTGACCAAGGACGTCCGCACCTTCTACACCGCCCCGATCAAGGCACTGGTGTCGGAGAAGTTCTTCGATCTGTGCGCGGTCTTCGGCACCGAGAACGTCGGGATGATGACCGGCGACGCGAGTGTGAACCCCGGGGCGCCGATCATCTGCTGCACCGCGGAGATCCTCGCCAACGTCGCGCTGCGCGACGGCGCCCGGGCCGACATCGGCCAGGTGGTGATGGACGAGTTCCACTTCTACTCCGAGCCCGACCGCGGCTGGGCCTGGCAGGTGCCACTCCTGGAGCTGCCGAACGTTCAGTTCATTCTGATGTCGGCGACGCTGGGCGACGTCACCAGGTTCGAGGAGGACCTCACCCGGCGCACCGGCAGGCCCACCGCGGTGGTGAAGAACGCCGAGCGCCCGGTCCCGCTGGTCTACTCCTACCGGATGACCCCCCTCCACGAGACGCTGGAGGAGATGCTCACCACCAACCAGTACCCGGTCTACGTCGTCCACTTCACCCAGGCCTCGGCCATGGAGCGGGCGCAGGCGCTGATGAGCATCAACATGTCGACCAAGGCCGAGAAGGAGGCGATCGCCTCCATGATCGGCCACTTCCGGTTCACCACCAAGTTCGGCAAGGCGCTCTCCCGCCTGGTGCGGCACGGCATCGGCGTGCACCACGCCGGGATGCTCCCGAAGTACCGCCGGCTGGTGGAGCGGCTCGCCCAGGCGGGCCTGCTGAAGGTCATCTGCGGCACCGACACGCTCGGCGTCGGCGTCAACGTCCCGATCAGGACCGTGCTCTTCACCGCGCTGTCGAAGTACGACGGCAACAAGGTGCGGCGGCTGCGCGCCCGCGAGTTCCACCAGATCGCCGGGCGGGCCGGACGCGCCGGATTCGACACCATCGGTTACGTCGTCTGCCAGGCCCCCGACCACGTGGTGGAGAACGAGAAGGCACTGGCCAAGATCGGCGACGACCCCAAGAGGCGACGTGGGTTCGCCCGCAAGAAGCCGCCGGAGGGCTTCGTGGGGTGGAGCGAGGAGACCTTCGAGAAGCTGCAGAGTGCCGAACCGGAACCGCTGAACTCCCGGTTCAAGGTCAGCAACGCCATGCTCCTCGCGGTGATCAACCGGCCCGGCGACTGCTACGCGGCCATGCGCCACCTGCTCACCGACAACCACGAGGACCGCAGGTGGCAGCGGCGGCACATCAGCCAGGCCATCGCGATCTACCGGTCGCTGCTGGCCGGAGGCGTGGTGGAGAAGCTGGACGAACCCGACGAGCACGGCCGGATGGCCCGCCTGACCGTCGACCTGCAGGAGGACTTCGCGCTGAACCAGGCGCTCTCCACCTTCGCGCTGGCCACCCTCGAACTGCTCGATATGGAGTCTCCGAACTACGCCCTGGACATGGTCTCGATCATCGAGTCGATTCTCGACGACCCCCGCCAGATCCTGTCCGCGCAGCTCAACAAGGCGCGCGGCGAGGCGGTGGCGCAGATGAAGGCCGACGGCATCGAGTACGAGGAGCGGATGGAGCTCCTCAACGAAGTGACCTATCCGATGCCGCTGGCCGACATGCTGCTGGGCGCGTACGAGACCTACCGGCGCGGCCACCCCTGGGTGGGCGACTACACGGTCAGTCCCAAGAGCGTCATCCGCGACATGTACGAGCGGGCGATGGCCTTCGCCGACTACGTGCAGTTCTACGAGCTGACCCGGTCCGAGGGCACGGTCCTTCGCTATCTCGCCGACGCCTACCGAACCCTGTCGCGGACCATCCCCGAGCACCTCAAGACCGAGGACCTGGTCGACCTCATCGAGTGGCTCGGCGAACTGGTCCGGCAGGTCGACTCCAGCCTGCTGGACGAGTGGGAGCAGTTGCAGAACCCGACCGGGGAGCTGGAGGCGCCCTCCCTGGAGGAGAGCACCAAGCCGGTCACCGCCAACACCCGCGCGTTCCGCGTGCTGGTCCGCAACGCGATGTTCCGCCTGATCGAGCTGGCCGCCCTGGAGAACGAGCAGGAGCTGGAGCAACTGGCCCCCGACGTCGACTGGGGCGCCGCGCTCGACGCCTACTACGCCGACCACGAGGAGATCGGCACCGGCCCGGACGCCCGGGGTCCCGGCCTGCTCCGCATCGAGGAGGAGAAAGAGTTCTGGCGGGTCCGCCAGGTCGTCTCCGACCCGGCCGGCGACGGCGACTGGGGCATCGACGCCCAGGTCGACCTGGCCGCCTCCGACGAGGAGGGCCGCGCCGTGGTCCACGTCATCGGCCTGAACCGCCTCTGACGACCTTGGGACGGAGAGTGCGACGGGGCCGCGATCCGCAGAAACTCCTCCGGGCTCACTCCCCGGCCGTCCAGGGCGCAGAAATATCAGACGGGACCGACAAGAATGGCGGGATGAGCGACGAAGCGATCAGGCAGGTGCTCGGCCTGCTCTACCAGGAGGACACGCTGCGGGTGCTGGCGACTCTGGCATTGGGCGGCAAGCCCGAGGAGGAGTCCGGCCTCGACAGGGAGGTGGTCAGGCGCGCGCTGGACCGCCTGGAACGCGGCGGGCTCGCCGTGCGGGGGGAGGGCGGCGAGTGGCGGGTGCGGCGCGAGCGGTTCCGCGAGCTGCTGCACACCACGGCCAAGCCCGCGGCCCCGGTCTCTCCCGAGGAGAAGGTGCTGCGCTCCTTCCTCGTCGAGGGACGACTGCGGGCGATCCCCAGCAAGCGGGACAAGCAGTTGGTCGTGCTCGACTACGTGGTCCAGGTCTTCGAGCCGGGGGTCCGCTACCCGGAGAAGGAGGTCAACGTCGCGCTGCGCGCCTTCCACGACGACTACGCGGCGCTGCGCCGCTATCTGGTCGACGAGGGCATGCTCACCAGGGAGAACAACGTCTACTGGCGCAGCGGCGGCTCCGTCGAGGCCTGAATCAGCCGTAGTACTTCCTCGCGCCGTCGTGCAGGGGCACCGGCTCGGTCTTCCGCGCGTTGTCCCGGCTGATCTCCCTGGCCACGGGGTGGATCTTCTCCAGCTCCGCTCTGCGCTCGAAGAGCAGCCTCGTCAGGCTCTCCACCAGGGCGGGGTCCATCCTCTCGTGCACCACGAGCAGGTTGGGCACCGAGATGGTCGACACGTCCGAGGGGGTGTCGTAGACGTCCTTGGCGATCGTGCCCGGGGCGTAGGCCGAGCCGTGCTCGGCGCGCATCGCGGGCAGCACCCCGTCCAGCGGTACGAAGGCGACCTGGCCCCTGAGCGAGGTCAGCAGATCGGTGATGCCCGGTGTCGGCAGGCCACCCGACCAGACCAGGGCGTCGAGGTCGCCGTCCTTGAGGGCCTGCACGCTCTCCGGCAGTCCCAGCGACTGACGGGTGACGTCCTCCTCCGGGTCGAGACCGGCCGCCTTCAGCAGGCGCAGCGCGATCACCTCGGTGCCGGAGTTGGGCGAGCCGGTGGAGACCCGCTTGCCCCTGAGGTCGGCGACGGACCTCACTCTGGAGCCGGCGGTGGCGACCACCTGGGTGTGGTTGTCGTAGAGGCGGGCGACGGCGCGGATCGGCTGGGGCGTGCTGAAGGCGCCCTTGCCCGCGACGGCGTCGGCGGCGGAGTCGGCCAGGGTGAAGGCGATGTCGGAGTCACCCCTGACGACCCGCTGGATGTTCTCCACAGAGGCGCCGGTCGCCTCGGCCGTGGCCTGATAGCCGGGGATGTTCCTGCCGATCTGGTCGGCCAGGCCCCCGCCGAGGACGTAGTAGACGCCCGTGGTGTTGCCGGTGGCGATCGACAACCTCTTGCCCGTGGCCTGGTCGGCCGACCTGTCTCCGCCACAGCCGGCCAAGAACAGCAGGATCGCCGCCAGCAGGGCGGCCCCACGTCTGACTGTCAATGCTCCGCCTCTCGTTCGCGTGTCATCAGATGGAGGGAGACGACCACGATCAGAAGCACCGCTCCGGCGAGCGCGGGCAGCGGCGACAGGAACAGCAGCAGGATCGCCGCCACCGCGCACAGCACCCGCTCGACCGGCCCTGCCGGACCGATCAGCCACCCGCCGGTGGCTGCGGCCAGCGCGGCGACCGCCACCGCCGAGACCGTCGTGGCCGCCAGGATCTCCCCGAACGTGCCCTGGGCCAGCAGCCCGGCCCCGCCGGGGGTCAGCACGAAGGCGAAAGGCACCAAGAACGCGGGAAGGGTGTACTTCCAGGTGGTCATCATGGTCCGGTAGGCGTTGCCCCCGGTGATGGCCGAGGCCGCGAAGGCCGACAGCGCCGTGGGCGGACTGACCTCCGACAGCACCGCGTAGTAGAAGATGAACATGTAGGCCTCGGCCTGGCTGACACCGAGATCCGTCAGCGCGGGTCCGATGACGACCGCCGCGATGACGAACGACGCGGTCACCGGCACCGCCAGACCGAGCACGAGCACCGCGACCGCGCACAGCAGCGCGGTGACGGCGAGGATCCCGCCCGAGGCGCCGACGATCAGGGAACTCGCCTTGAGTCCCAACCCGGTGAGCGTGACGACGGCGACTATCAGCCCGGCGGCGGCGCAGGTCGCCGCGACCGGCAGCACCCCGGTCGTCCCCGCGGCCAGGGCCCTCGCCGCCCTGCGGGGGGTCAGGGCGTGCTCGGAGTCGAGGAAGGAGAGCGCGAGGGCGAGCAGCGTGGCGTACACCACGGCGCGGAACGGCGACTGGCCGAGCGCCATCAGGACGACGATCACGAACAGCGAGCTGAAGTGGTAGCCGAACCGCCTGATCAGCGGCCAGAGGTTCGGCGCGTCCACCCCGACCGCCCGTGTCCCGTACCTGCGGGCGTCCATCTCGATGGCCAGGAAGATACCCAGGTAGTACAGGACGGTGGGGATGGTGGCGTAGAGCAGCACCGTCAGGTAGCTCACCCGCATGTACTCGGCGATGATGAACGCCGCGGCGCCGAGAGTCGGGGGCGACAGGATCGCTCCGATGCCCGCCGCCGCGAGCACTCCCCCACCCTGCTCGGGCGGGTATCCGGCCCGGCGCAGAATCGGCCAGGCGACGCTGCCCACGCTCACCGTCGTCGCGACGCCGGAGCCGCTGACCGTACCGAGCAGGAACCCGGCGAGGGTGACCGTGCGGCCCGGCGCCGAGCGCGAGCGGCGGAACGCGGCCAGTGAGACGTCCACGAAGAACTTGCCCGCCCCGGAGTGGTCGAGGACGGCGCCGTAGACGGTGAACAGGATGATGTAGGTGGCCGCCACGTCGAGCGGCACGCCGTACACGCCGTCGGTACCCATCACGAACGAGACGACGATCCGGTCGAGGTCGTAGCCGCGGTGCCCGACGACCCAGTCGAAGGGCAGGTAGCCGCCGTAGTAGGCGTAGGCGGCGAACCCGACGCAGACCGCGGGCAGTATCCACCCGACGGTGCGCCGGCAGGCCTCGAGCACCAGCAGGACGATGACCGCCCCGGCCACCACGTCGAGGGTCGTCGGCTCGAAGGCGCGCCGGATGAAGTCGTCGAAGACCGCCAGTGGGTAGAGGCAGGCCACGAGCGCCAGCGCGGCGAGCGCCCAGTCATCGGCGCCCGGCCGGTCGGTGCCCCGTCGCCCCGGCTTGTAACAGACGAAGGTGAGCGGCAGCACGACCGCGAGGAAGAGCATCCGGTACGGGAGAACGGGGCCGGGCCGGAACGCGCGGTAGAGGACGTACAGCGACAGGCCGAGGGCGACCAGCATGACGGCCTGCGCCACCCTGCCGGAAAGGCGCCGGGCGGGCCGTTCCGCGTCGAACTCCGCGATCAACTCATCCGCTGATGTGGTGCTCGTCAACCGTCGTCTCCACGTGTGAGCCGCGATATTCGACTGCAGATTACCCAGAAGGTTGACTCTGATCTGTCAGAACGGGTCACATTCGCGTCACGCCCGTTCCGCGGGAGACCTCTGCTCCGGCGGCGTGGGGAGGCGGGTGTCAGAGGGCAGGATCGGGACGCGCGGCCACCGATGGCGGTCGACCGTCCGCCACAGCGACGGCACACGGACGGCACACGGCGAGGCGGCAATGGGGCCGCCGGGCAGGAGGACGCGGTCAGCCGCCCGAGGTGTCGGTCTCGGCGTCGGCGCAGGGGACGGCGAGGTCGTACGGATCGTCGAGCCAGCCCGCGGGCAGGTGAACGCGGTCGCGCGGGTTGGTCTTACCCCGGGGGACGTCCACGCCCTCGGGCCAGGGCTGGTCGGCGTCGAGTTCGGCGAGGCCCTCCCGCAGGCCCGCCAGGGTCTCGGAGGTGGCCAGGCGGCGACGGAGGGCGGAACCGACGGTGAAGCCCTTGAGATACCAGCCGACGTGCTTGCGGAAGTCGGCCACGGCGTGCGGCTCGCTCTCGAAGCACTCGGCCAGCAGGGTGGCGTGCCGGTCCATGGTCGCGGCGACCTCGCCCAGCCGGGGACGGCGCCGCGCGTCGCCGCCCTCGCACACGGCCGCCAGGTCGGCGAAGAGCCACGGGCGCCCCAGGCATCCCCGGCCGACGACGACGCCGTCGCACCCGGTCTCGTCCATCATGCGGCGCGCGTCGCCGGCGCTCCAGATGTCGCCGTTGCCGAGCACCGGGATCTCCGGCACGCTCTCCTTGAGCCGCGCGATCGCCTCCCAGTCGGCGGTTCCGCCGTAGTGCTGGATCGCGGTGCGGCCGTGCAGCGCGATCGCGGAGACGCCCTCCTCCACGGCGATCCGCCCGGCGTCCAGATAGGTCAGGTGGTCGTCGTCGATGCCCTTGCGCATCTTCATGGTCACCGGCAGCGTCCCGGCGTTGCGCACCGCCTCGCGCAGGATCCCCCGGAGCAGGTTCCGCTTGTACGGCAGGGCGGAGCCGCCGCCCTTGCGGGTCACCTTGGGCACCGGGCAGCCGAAGTTGAGATCGACGTGGTCGGCCAGGTCCTCCTCGGCGATCATGCGGACGGCCCGGCCGACGGTCACCGGGTCGACCCCGTAGAGCTGGAGGCTGCGAGGACGCTCGTCCGGCTCGAACCGGATCATCTTGAACGTCTTGGGGTTGCGTTCCACCAGCGCCCGCGTCGTGATCATTTCGCAGACGAACAGACCGCCGCCCTGCTCCCGGCAGAGGGCGCGGAACGCCGTGTTGGTTATCCCGGCCATCGGGGCGAGGACGACCGGCGGCCACACCTCCAGCGATCCCAGTTTCAACGACTCCACCTGGCTTTTCTACCGCACCGCGACGAGCGGGACGAATCATCCGCTGGATATGGTGTACCTGGCGTAACCCGACGTGACATGGGAGGCCGCGGATGCTGCTGCGACTGCGGATCGCACTGCCCGACCAGCCGGGCTCCCTGGGGAAGGTCACCCGCGTCCTCGGCGTCGCGGGCGCGGACATCACCCAGGTGGTCGTCCTGGAGCGCGGCGAGGGCCGGGCGCTGGACGACATCACCGTCTACTGGCCCGACTCAGCTCCCAGACAGACCCTGGTCGAGGGGTTGGAGAGCGTGCCAGGGGTGACGATCGAGGGTGTCTGGAGCACGCGCGAGGCACCGGGCACCTACCCTGAGCTGGAGATCCTCAAGTACATCACCACGGCGGGCGATCGGGCGCTGGCCACCCTGATCGACTCCATGCCCGTGCTGTTCAGCGCCGACTGGGCCGCGGCGGCGACCGAGAAGGTCCCTCGCGCGACCGTTCACTCCAGCTGGCGGGCTCCCGAGCAGGTCCCCTTCCCCGCCGAGACCCCCGCCCGCCCGACTTCCCTCACCCTCGACTCCGGCCTGCACGTGATCGCCGCCCCGCTGCCCCCGCTGGCCCTGACCTTCCTGCTGGCCCGCGCCGACGGCCCCGCCTTCCACCGCATCGAGGTGCACCGCCTCACCCGCATCCTGGAGATCTTCCTCACCCTGCCCGCGGTGGAACGCGCCGTCGTCCGCCAGCTGCGCCACCAGACCGACCAGACCGGCTGAGCCGCCCTACGGCCACCGGGCGGGCGGCTGAGCGCACGGTTACGCAACCGCGCGGAAAACCCGCTAGAGTTCTCTCGTCGCCACCGGGAGCGAAACCCGGAGGAAACACGCGGAAGTGGCTCAGTGGTAGAGCATCACCTTGCCAAGGTGAGGGTCGCGGGTTCGAATCCCGTCTTCCGCTCGAAGGGTCTTAGGGCTCTCACTCCGGTGGAGTGGCCGAGAGGCGAGGCAACGGCCTGCAAAGCCGTCTACACGGGTTCAAATCCCGTCTCCACCTCTGGTCTTTCCCCATGCGGACGATTAGCTCAGCGGGAGAGCGCTTCCCTGACACGGAAGAGGTCACAGGTTCAATCCCTGTATCGTCCACTTTTTTAATGGCCGCGCCTTCGGCGCGGCGACCTGGTCGACCGGCTCTACCAGGATGGGGATCCCCCCCATGGGAGATCGTCCTGGCGGCCAGTGTGGTGCCCCCTGCCACTGATCGTGATCTTCTCTCTCGGTCAGCGCTACTTCCTGCGGGGCATCACCACCACCGGCCGCCGATGACGGTCACTTCCCGAGGACCGAGACCAGTTCGTCCTTGGTCATCGAACTGTGGCCCTCGATGCCCTTCTCCTTGGCCTGCTCCACCAGTTCTTCCTTGGTGCGGCCCTTCGGCTTGGGCGGCTTGGCCAGTTCCTCGGCCTTGGCCTGGCTGAAGACCCGGCCCAGCTTGACCAACCTGTCACCGGGGATCGCCTTGGCCATGGCGGGGAGGATGTCGCTCTCCTCCTCCTCGACATGGTGCTTGACGGCCTTGACCATCTGCTCCAGCGCCGTCAGGAACTCCGGCCGGTCCGGGTCGGTCTCCATCAGCGTAACCAGCAGTTCCTCGGCCTCGTGGTGCTCCTCGACCCCGTGGCGCACCTCGCCCTGCTCATTGGGGGCGGCCTTGGCGAGTTCGGGGTAGACCTTGGCCTCCTCAGCGCGGGCGTGCGCGACGAACTTCGCAGCCAGCTCGGCCACCAGCGCGGGACGGTCCTCCGGCTGTTTCTTCAACTTCTCAAAGATCATCTCGACGTCTCGGTGATCCGCCATGATCAGATCGATGACATTCTGTGGCACATTTCCTCCTTAGGACCGGGCCTTGACCGATGCCCGTCGGTTGGCCTTCTCAAAGGAATGCTTGAGAGCGGAGTTGGCGATCCGATGGGCTCGCTCACCCTTGCCGTACTGCTCGACAGCCGAGTCGTGGGCCTTGATCCAGGCCTCCTGGGTCTTCTCGGGAGAGCGCTTCAGGGTGGCGGGAAGCTCCTGTCGGGCCGGCATGATCGTCACCTCTCCTCTGGCTCTGCATCAACCTCCGCCGCCTCCCTACCCACCGCCACCTCATGAAACGCGAAAGACCCGGCCGTATCGCATGGCCAGGTCCCGCACGGTGAAGAGTCAGCTGGTGATCAGGGTTTCCATCGGATCACCGACCGAGGTGTCGGGCAGCGCTCGGGCGACGTCGGCCCGGGCGACCATGCCGACCAGGGGGTGGCCGTCGATCAGGGGCAGCCGGCGCACCTTGTGGGAACCCGTGGTGCGCAGGATCTCGCGTGCGGTGGTCATCGTTCCCCCCTTCTGATACGACCCTGCTGTCCCCTTTCCGGCAAGGCAGATCTACGGCTTCCTCAACGGGTGTCAGGCGATCAGTTGGACGGGCACGGACCGGAAATGCCTGAGGAAGCAGACCAGACACCGCCGGCACAGCATCAGGACTATCCGGGCAGCAGCGGGGACATGGTCCCCGAGCCCCGGGACGAGATGCGCGACTACCAGGGCCGTGACCTGCTCAAGGGCAAGCGGGCTCTGATCACCGGCGGCGATTCGGGTATCGGCCGGGCGGTCGCCGTGGCCTTCGCCAAGGAGGGGGCCGATGTCGCGATCGCGTACCTGAGCGAGAGCGAGGACGCCGGGCACACCCGCAAGCTGGTCGAGCAGGAGGGGCGGCGCTGCGTGCTACTGCCCGGCGACCTGAGCCGGGCCGAACAGTGCGCCGAGGTGGTCGAGCGCACCGTGGCCGAGCTGGGCGGGCTCGACCTGCTGGTCAACAACGTCGCCTACCAGGAGCCGGTCGATTCACTCGACGAACTCGACGATGAGCAGTGGGAGCACACCTTCGCCGTCAACATCCACAGCTATTTCCGGGTCACCAAGGCCGCTCTGCGGCACATGGGCGACGGCTCGGCGATCATCAACACGTCCTCGATCAACGGTCTGCGCGGCAACAAGACCCTGATCGACTACGCCGCCACCAAGGGCGCGATCAACGCCTTCACCCAGTCGATGGCGCAGAACCTGGTGGAGCGCGGTATCCGGGTCAACGCGGTCGCCCCGGGCCCGGTCTGGACGCCGCTGATCCCGGCCACCCTCCCGCCGGAGAAGGTCGACGAGTTCGGCAAGCAGGTCCCGATGAAACGCGCCGCCGACCCCGACGAGATCGCGCCGTCCTACGTGTTCTTCGCCTCCGGACGCCTGTCCTCGTACTACACGGGCGAGGTGCTGGCGCCGATCGGCGGCGAGACCCTCCCCGGCTGACATGGCCGAACCGCGTCCCAGCGAGCCCGCCTGACCCGGCATCACGCGACGCCGCCGAGGGCGGTCGTTCTCGTACGCCTACGCCGACGGCCGCCCCGTGAAGGACCTGCGCACCCTGCGCAGAATCAAGGCGCCGGTCCTTCCCCCGGCCTGGCGGGAGGTGTGGATCTGCCGTGACCCGAACGGCCACATCCAGGCCGTCGGCACCGATGCGGCCGGACGCCGCCAGTACCGCTACCACGACGTCTGGCGTGCGGCGCTCCGGCTTGGCCGCAGATCTTGATGTGCCCCGAGTGCTGCGGAGAACAGCCTTTTGATCTTCTGCGCGACCAGATCGCCCTGCCCTCGGCGGCGAAGGCCGGATCCAGTCGCCGCACCCCACGAACGCGTCCCGGTCGCGTCCGGTGAAGCGTCCGTCTTGAGGATCCTCGCGCCGGACGACCCCGAGCGGCTGGCGGCCGCTCGCACGGAGCGCACCGCCGCTGCCGCCGCCTCCCGAGATCGAGGGCGGCCGGCTGGCGCTGCTGCCGCGGCCCGGCGCGCCGCAGTCCCGTGTCCGGCTGTGCGCGCAGGCGGTGACAACAGAGCACGAGCGCTATCCGGCGCTCTTCCTGACCTGCGACGTCCTGGGTGGCTACCTCTCCTCCCGGTTGTCGAGAAGCCTGCGCGAGGACAAGGGCTACGTGTACGGCGTCACCACGTTCTTCGACCTCCGGCCCGGCAGCGGGCTTCTGGCGATCGAGGCCGATACCGCGGCCGGCACCACGAGCGCCGCGATGGAGGCGCTGGCCGCCGAACTCCGCGGAATGCGGACGCGTCCCCCCACGAGACAGGAGATCCAGGCCGCCCGCGCCTACGCCCTCGGTTCGATGGCGACCCGCCTGGCCCCGCGTGCCGCCTTCGCCTCCTCACTCGCCGACCTGGCCGCCAAGGGCATGGACCCGCTCTGGCTGCTCGGCTTCTCGCACCGCCTGGCCGCCGCGACGCCGGACGCCGTGGTGGCGGTGGCCGAGGAGTTCCTCGCTCCCGAGCGCTTCTCCGGCGTGGTCGCCGCGGATCCCGAAGCGCTCCCCCGTCCCCTCACCCTCACCGAGGTGGAGTAGGGACAAGACCGCCAGGACCAGGCGGGCACCGCCCGGCCGGCTGGTGCACGGTGCCCGGCGGCGCGTCACCACCTTGCCAGGGGGAGCGCCGAGCCGTTCATCGAGCCTTCGGGGCTGTAGACCACGCACATCACGTCGCGGTCGCCGTCGGCCCAGGTCCTCCGGGTCGGCATGACCGGGTAGAAATCCAGTCCCGAAGCCGACTCACCGCTCCAGTTGCCGTCGAACCCCCGCCGGCAGCTCTCCCGGGCGAACGTGGTCAGCGCGGCCGGATCCCACTCACCGTCGGGGGCGTGCACGAAGCCGTACGACTGGTTGGCCGCCTGCTCCTTGCAGGGCGTGTAGAGCACGACGACCTCGGCCGCCTCCGGGGAGTAGGCCGGGTCGGTGAAACACTCCCCCGCCTCGATGTGCAGGAGCCCGCCGGTCTCCGCGGTGACGAAGGTCTCGTCCTTGACCGTCGGCCCCGTCGGCCCCGACATGGACGGCGGCAGGAAGAGCATGCCGAGCACCACGAAGCCGGGAAGCAGCGTCCGGCGGCGGGCAGGTCGCCGGCCGCCGGCCTGCCGGGGGCTCGTCATCGAATACCTCCCGTTCGAGGACCTCGGCCTCGGCCCAAAAGGAGAGACGACGCCCGTTCGCACGATGTTAGGCGCGCGCCACCGAACGCGAGGGCAACGGAAAGTGTCGGGCGCACGGCCTTCCGGCGACATCAATGGTGCGGTTGGGGCCAGAGATACCAGGGAGGAGGTGTTCATCCGGGCGTAATGCCCTATACGAGTTTTTGTCCATCTTTTCTGGATCAATACCGACGTCCACCGCACTCCCTCGGTGGAATGTGATCCTCCCTGGAAAAGAGCTCATGATGGGCAAAGTCAAGCTGCCCCGATCCGCCGGATCCCGGCGTACCAGGCTGACGGCGGCCGGCGCGGGCGTGCTGATCGTCAGCGGCCTCGCCTTCAGCCCGGTGGCGTTCGGCGCGGCCGCGCCGCCGAAGTACCCCGCCGCCGATATCCACAAGCCCTCCCCCATGCCCGACCGGGTCATCCTCACCCCGACCACCACGCCGTCGGCCAGCCAGAAGGTCACCTGGCGGGCCGTGACCGACGCCGAGTCCGCGCAGGCCGAGATCCTCGAGGCCCCGCGCGCGCTCGGTGGGGTCGTACCGCCCGCGGGCGCGGTCACCAACGTCAAGGCGATCAGCACCACCCCGGTCAACACCACGCTGGGGTACGCCTCCGTCTACCACACCGTTGAGTTCACCGGCCTGAAGCCGAACACCCGCTACAGCTACCGGGTCGGCGACGGCACCAACTGGGCCGAGTGGAGCGACTTCACCACCGCGGCGGCCGACCTCCAGCCGTTCTCGTTCATCTACTACGGCGACGCGCAGAACTACATCGACTCCGCGGTGCCGCGCGTCTTCCGTCAGGCGTTCGCCGAGCGCCCGCAGGCCAAGATGATCGTCAACGCCGGTGACCTCATCGACTCCGCCAACAGCGAGGAGCAGTGGGGCCAGTGGTACAAGGCCGCGGGTTTCATCGACGGCCAGGTCAACAACCTCTCGATCCCCGGCAACCACGAGTACAGTGGCGGCCTGTCCGCCTTCTGGCGTCCGCAGTTCCCCTATCCGGACAACGGACCGGGTAACCCGGAGCTGAAGCAGACCGCCTACACCGTCGACTACCAGGGCGTGCGCTTCATCGGCCTGGACTCCAACGTGCAGGGCAACGCCGCCCTGATGGCCACGCAGGCCACCTGGCTGGAGGGACTGCTCAAGGACAACCCGAACAGGTGGACCGTGGTGACCTTCCACCACCCCGTCTACTCCACCACCGGCACCCGCAACAACCCCGCCGTACGCGCCCAGTGGGGCCCGCTGTTCGAGAAGTACGGCGTGGACCTGGTCCTCCAGGGCCACGACCACTCCTACGGCCGCGGCAACGTGGCGACCGCCCGAAAGTCGGTCACGGTCAACAACGGCGTCGCCTACGTCGTGTCCGTCTCCGGCGGCAAGATGTACGCCCTCAACAACGGCGAGAACTGGACCGGCAACGGCGCCGAGGTCGTCAGCAAGAGCCAGAACACCCAGCTCTACCAGCTGATCGACATCGAGGCCGACAAGATCACGTTCGAGGCCCGTTACGCCAACGGCGAGCACCACGACGGCTTCGTCGTCCGGAAGAACAGCAAGGGCGAGCGCACCGTCAACGAGGTCCGCACCGCGGAGAACACCGTCGGCGAGCAGGTCACCGTCGACAAGACCACCGTCGACCACCGCGGCGAGCTCACGATCTCCGCGTACGGTTACGACCCGGCCGAGCGCGTCTCCGTCTCCCTGCGGAAGGCCGACGCGAACGCACGCGGCAAGGACAAGGACAGCGTCTCGGTCGGCGTGCGGGACGCCGACGAACTGGGCCGCCTGACCTACACCTTCAGGCTTCCGGCCAACGTGAAGAAGGGCGAGACCTACGTGGTCCACCTGGACAGTGCCAACCAGAAGATCACCAGCCCGGCCGTCACGGTCAACAAGAAGTAAGCCCGCCGGGCGCGGGGCCGCCGTTACGGCGGCGGCCCCGCGCCCGGACGTGCCGGAACCTTGTCGGACAGGAAATCCATTGAAAATCCATGCCCGCACGCTGGCGGGCGCGCTGCTCGTCTGCGTCCTGGCCGGCTGGGCCACCCCGGCCGCCGCCCACCCCTTCGGACCTCCGTCCACCGCGCGGATCGAGGCCGACGGCTCGCGCGTGACCATCTCGTGGCTCCCGGCCGAGGACGACTGGGTCGCGCTCGGCCAGTCGCTCGGCGCGTTCGAGGACCCGGCCACCGGCACCGTCTCGACGGAGCTGACCGGCGAGCAGAAGCTGGAGCGCTCAACGGCCCTCCGTGACTACCTGCTGGAGAAGATCACGGTCGCCCAGGCCGGCCGGCCGTGCGAGAGCAGGCTGGAGGAACTCCGGGCGCTGCTCGTCGACGGCGCCCGGTTCGTCTTCGACTGCCGGAACCCGGTGACCGAGGTGGACGTGACCGTCGCCGCCCTGACCGACCTCAACACGGCGTACCGGACGATGCTCATCGCGGACACTCCCGCCACCCCCGGGCAGGCACTCTTCACCGAGGCCGTCAGCACCCGGCGTCTGAGCTTCTCCGGCTCGGGCGGGAACGGCATGTCCGGGCAGACGACGAGCGTCGCCGTCGGCACCGCCGTACTGCTGGCCGGGGCGGGCGCGTTCGTCATGCTGCGCACCCGGCGCAGGGTGAGCACGACGGGTACCCGGTCGTGACGGAGCTCAGCGGCTTCGAGAGCCGGTTCATCTCGCTCTTCGACAACAGGGGCGTCTTCTGGGCGGCCCTCGCCGTCGCCCTCGTCGCCGGAGCGATGCACGCGGTCGCCCCCGGCCACGGCAAGAGCGTCACCGCGGCCTACCTGGTCGGCACCCGGGGCAACCACCGCGACGCGCTGCGCCTGGGAGTCATCGTCGCGTTGATGCACACCTTCTCGGTGCTGGTGCTGGCGTTCGCCTGGGTGGGGCTGAGCAGCGCCGCGAGTTTCGGCACGGAGAGCGTCACCGCCTGGATGCAGGTGCTGGCCGGACTGGTCACCGTCTGCGTGGGCGTCCACCTGACCTACCGCCACCTGCGAGGACGTCGGCTTCAGGCGCAGACCCAGCATGGACATGGCCACGGGCACGGACACGGACACGGACACGGACATGGGCATCAGATCGAGGACGGACCGGACCCCTGGTCGCGCCGGGGTCTCGTCGCGCTCGCCCTCTCCGGTGGGCTGCTGCCCTCGCCGTCGGCGTTCGTCGTCCTGATGAGCGGGCTGCTCACCGGCCGGGCCTTCGACGCCGTCACGCTCGTCGCCGCCTTCGGCGTGGGAATGGCCCTCACCCTGACCGGCGTGGGCGTCGTGACGATCCGGGGCTACACCCTGCTGGCCCACGGAACGCACAGGTGGCCACTGGCCTCCACCGTGATGGCCTGGGCCCCGGCCGCCGCTGGCCTCGCGGTCTCCTCCGCCGGCGGCCTCTACCTCGTCGCGGCACTGGGCACCATCACCGGTTGACACTCCCGGGCGAGGTCGTCGATCGCCTTCCCACGGTGGGAGGCGTCCGGCTCAGAACAGAATTCCGCACCCGACGCCCACCTCGTGAACCGGGCGAAGAGGTACCGCGGGCCGGTGTCCGGTGCCTACCGAGGTGGAAGCAGTGAACGGACGGCCTCCTCGGTTCGGGCGACGACGGCCGGTCCGTCATCGGCGGTGATGATGGGACGCTGGATGAGGATCGGGCGGTCGGCGAGCGCCCGGATCCAGCGGTCACGGCTCTCCGGAGTACGGGGCCAGTCGGCCAGGCCGAGTTCGGTGGCCGCGCTCTCCCCCGTCCGGGTGATGTCCCAGGGTTCGAGGCCGAGCCTGGTCAGCACCTCGCGGAGTTCCCGCTCGTCGGGCGGGTCCTCCAGATAGCGCCGGACCGTGTACTCGGCCTTCTCCGCATCCAGGACGGACAGCGCGGAGCGGCACTTGGAACAGTCGGGATTGATCCAGATTTCCATACTGTCCTCCCTTGGGCTCGGGCGGCGGGTGAGGAAGAAGAACCCGCTCTGAGAACCGTAGTGGAACGGTTGTCCGGACCTGGTGCGTGGTGCACGAGCCCCCGGTCCTGGCACGTGTTCCACCTGGATCAACCGGCGTTCATCCGAGAAAGATCAGTTTGTTGTCAGGGTGCGCCTGGGAGGTCGCGGGCGAGGACGGTGCTCAGCTCGGTGGGGGCGCGTCCCAGGAGCATGGTGAGCACCCGGGGGTTGCCCGGGAGGCCGTGGTCGTCGTAGTAGTGGAACATCGCCGCGAGGCCGTCAGCCGTGGAGTCCGGCAGCGAGGTCGCGCCGGTCCGCCACTCTTCGAGGGTCTGTTCGACCGCGACCACCGGAATGCCGAGCACCTCGCCGAGCGTGGCACCCATCTCGCGGGTGTCCAGCAGTCGCGGCCCGCTGAGCTCATAAGTGGCGAAGTCGTGACCGCTCTCGGTCAGCACGACGGCCGCCGCCTCCGCGACGTCGTGAACGTCCACTGGTGCGAACGGGGCCGAGACCGAGTACGGCACGGCGATCCGCCCGGTGTCACGGGCCTGTTCCGCGTACGGCAGCAGGTTCTGCGCGTACCACCCCGGCTGCAGGATCGTCCAGGTCAGGCCTGATTCGCGCAGGGTCAACTCGGAGTTCGCCTTGCGCAGATGGTGCGGCATCCGGGGCAGGTACGGCGCGAGGACCGAGTGCAGCACGAACCTCGGCACCCGGGCCCGCTCCGCGGCGTCGATCACCACGGCGGTGAGCATGTCCTCGGCCGGATGCATGTTCGGTGGAATGTGGTAGACGGCGGCGGCGCCGCTGAACGCGTCGGTCAGCGATGAGAGGTCCGCGAGGTCGACCGCCGCTGCCCGCCTGGCACCGGCGGCGAGCACCTGGGGCCCTTGTTCCGCACGACGCACCAGCGCGATCACCTCGACACCTTGGCGCGACAGCGCGGCCGTGACGGCGCGGCCGGTGTATCCGGCCGCGCCGGTGAGAGCTATCACCGGAGTCACGCGCTGAGCACCTCGTTACCGAGCCGGCGGAAGCGAGCGCGGCGGTCCGCGAGCCTGGAGGCGGTCGGGACCTTGAGCAGTCCGGCGAGTTCGTCCTCGATGACCTGGCCGAGGCGCGACAGGAACTCCTGGGGGTCCCCTGAGTCCTCCCCCACGATCCGGTCGACGATGCCATGGCGGAACATGTCCGTCGAACGGATCTCCTGTGCCGAAGCGAGTTCGGGCGCCCGGTCGACGGTGCGGTGCAGGATGGCGCTGGCACCCTCGGGAGGCAGCGGCGACAGCCAGGCGTGCTGAGCGGCGACGACGCGGTCGGCCGGCAGCAGGGCAAGTGCTCCGCCGCCTGTCCCCTGGCCCAGCAGGACGCAGAGCGTCGGTGACTCCAGGGTGATCAGAGCGTGCAGGCTCCGCGCGATCTCCCCGGCGAGGCCGCCCTCCTCGGCCTCCCTGGACAGTTCCGCCCCGGACGTGTCGACGATCGTTACGAGCGGCAGGCCAAGTTCCCGGGCGAGCCGCATGCCGCGCTGCGCCATCCGCAGACCGTCCGGACCCACCGGCCCGCCTTGTCGGCCAATGCTCCGGTCGTGTCCGAGGACCATGCACGGCGCGTCGCCGAAACGGGCCAGGGCGAGCAGGATCCCGTCCCCTCGGGCGCCGCCCAGCCGGACCACATCCTGTCCGGCGCTCTCCAGCAGCGCGCGGACTCCGGGGCGGTCGGCCTGGCGCGATCGCGTCACGGAATCCCAGGCGGGAGTGTCCGCGATCTCCTCATCGGCCGAGCGGTATGGCCGGTTCAGGCGCCCGGTCGGCGCGCAAAGCACGTTGAGCGCCCGATCGACCATCTCGGCGAGGCCGGTGACCGGCAGGACCGCGTCGAGATGACCGTGCGCGAACAGGTTCTCCGCGGTCTGCACCCCCTCGGGAAACCTCTCGCCGTTGATCGCCTCGTGCACCCTCGGCCCCAGGAAGCCGACGAGCGCGCCCGGTTCGGCGACGGTGAGGTGTCCGAGCGAGCCCCAGGAGGCGAACACGCCTCCTGTGGTGGGATGCCTGAGGTAGACGAGGTAGGGCAACCGCGCGGCACGGTGCACGGCGATGGCGTCGGTGATTTTGATCATCTGCACGAAGGCGACCGTGCCCTCCTGCATCCGGGTGCCTCCGGAAACGGGCGCGGCCAGCAGGGGCAGGCCCTCCCGGGTGGCGCGGTCGATGGCCCGGACGAGCCGCTCGGCCGTCGTGACGCCGATGGAACCGGCCAGGAAACGGAAGTCGCCGATGAGCGCGGCGACCCTGCGCCCGCGGATGGTGCCCTCGCCGACCGTCACCGCTTCGTCCAGCCCGGTGGACTCCCGGACGCGGGCGAGCGTCTCGCGATACTCGGCGTCGTTGTCGCGTCGATCACTGACCGGAAGGTCCCAGGAGATCCAGCTTCCGGGGTCCAGGACCTGCTCGATCAGCTCGTGCGAGGTCGGTCGCGGGGTCATGAGTCCCCTCCCCTGCCTCGCGCGTCGACGTCGTCGAGCCAGGCCCGTACCGACTCGTTGTGCTGTCCGAGCGTGGGCGGCGCCAGATGCTCGACCAGTGCCGCCCCGTCGAATCGGAGCGGCGATCCCGGCAGCGTCACCCGCCCGAGGGTGGCATGATCGACCTCGATCAGCAGATTCTGGGATCGGGTCTGCTCCCACTCGTAGACGCGGTCGAGGGTGCGGACTTCACCTGCCGGGATGCCGAGCTCGGCGAGCCTGGCAAGCAGGTCGTCGAGCTTCCAGGGGGCGAACGCGGCGTTGACCGCGGCGATCACGGCTTCGCGGTTCTCGACCCGCTGGGCGTTGCCGGCGAAGCCGTCCTCGCCCGAGGGCAGGCCGAACGCCGCGGCGAAGGTGTCCCACAGGCCCTCGGAGCCGACTGCCAGTTGCAGCATGCCATCCGCGCAGCGGAACAGGCCATAGGGGCAGATCGACGGGTGGTGGTTCCCGGTGGCGCGTGGTGTCTCACCGGCCACCGTGTACCTGGTGCCCTGGAAGGCGTGTACCCCGACGAGGGCGGCGAGCAGGCTGGTCCTGACCACGCTCCCGGTGCCGGTGCCGGTGCGTTCGTGCAGTGCGGAGACCACTCCGTAAGCCCCGTACATCCCGGCGAGCAGGTCACCGATCGGCACCCCCACCCGGGTCGGCTCGTCCGGCGAGGCGCCGGTGAGCGACATCAGGCCGGCCTCCCCCTGGGCGATCTGGTCGTAGCCGGCCCGGCCGCCTTCGGGACCGTCGTGGCCGAATCCGGTTATCGACAGGATCACCAGCCTCGGGTTCAGCTCGCGCAGCGCGTCCATCGAGAATCCCAGGCGATCCAGCACGCCGGTGCGGAAATTCTCGATCAGCACGTCCGCCTGGCGGACCAGCCTGCTCAGCGTCTCCCTGCCGTCTTCGGACTTCAGGTCGAGGATGATCGACTCCTTGTTCCGGTTACAACTCAGGAAATATGTTGATTCGCGAGCGTGCTCGGAGCCGACGAACGGCGGGCCCCAGCCCCGGGTGTCATCGCCGGTCCCCGGGCTCTCCACCTTGATCACGCGGGCTCCGAGGTCGCCCAGCATCATCGCGGCATGCGGCCCGGCCAGCGCCCGCGACAGATCCACGACAACGGTGCCCGCCAGCGGTCCAGTCACTTCAATACCTTTCGAGCAGAATTGTGGGCTACGCCGGTTGGCCGGACGGCACCGAACCCGGTCGCCATCTCCAGCGCACGGGCGAACCTCAGCGCGTCGAGATCGCGTCTGGGTCCGGCCACGATCTGCACCCCCACCGGCAACCCCCGCTCGGTGAAACCGGCCGGCAGGCTCACCGCGGGCAACCCGGTGGCGGTGATGTAGTAGAGGTGCCGCATCCAGTCCAGGTAGGAGACCACCGGCGCGTCGCCCAGCGTCTCGGGGTGGCGGCTGTCCGCGCCGAACGGCGCGACCGGCACGCACGGCATGACGAGGATGTCGTACTCCGCGAAGAAGTCCGCCATCCGCAGGTGCAGAGCGGTCCGCAGCACCTCGGCCCGTCCGAGATCCTCGCCGCTCACGGCCAGGCCCGCCCGGGTGTTGGCCGCGGTGAACTCGTCAAGCACCTCGGGGCGCTCGCGCAGCAACGTTCCGTAGCTGGTGGCGTAGTACCAGGACCGCCAGGTGAGAAACGCCTCGTCCGCGCCGGTGAGGTCCGGTTCCGCCTCGACCACCTCGGCGCCGAGTCCGCAGAGCGTGCCACCCAGCCGCTCCAGTACCAGATGGACGTCGGCGTCCACCGGTAGCCCGGCGATGCCGGGCGCCCAGGCGACCTTGAGCTTCGAGAGGGCGGCGTTGAGCGGCGGGGCGAACCGGTCGCCCCGCTCCTCGATCGAGATCGCCGCCCGGGCGTCCGGCCCGGCCGTCACCGACAGCAGCAGCGCGAGGTCGTTGACGGTCCGTGCCATCGGCCCCGGCACCACATAGGGAAACCACCCCATCCGTGACGGGAGCCACGGCACCCGGCCAGGTGAGGGGCGCATCCCGACCACGTTGCAGAACGCCGCCGGAATCCGGAGCGATCCCGCCATGTCGGTACCGGTCGCCAGCGGTGCCATTCCGGCGGCGAGCGCCGCCGCCGAGCCTCCGCTGCTGCCCCCGGCGCTCCGGGTGGTGTCGTATGGATTCACCGTCGTGCCGAACAGTGCGTTCCAGGTGTGGCCGCCGGTGCCGAACTGCGGGGTGTTCGTCTTCCCGAGCATCACGGCTCCGGCGTCGGCCGCCCGCCGCACGATCAGCGCGTCCTGGGCAGGGACATGATCACGGTATGCCGCCGACCCGAAGGTGGTACGCACCCCCGCGGTCTCGATCAGGTCCTTGTGCAGGATCGGCAGGCCGTGCAGCGGGCCAAGGTACTCGCCGCGAGCCATCCGGTCGTCGGCTCGCCGTGCCTCGGCCCGCGCGCGATCCTCGCTGACCGAGCAGACGGCGTTGATCATCGGGTTCAGCTCCGCCATCCGCGCCAGGTGCGCGTCGAGCACCTCGGTCGCGGAGACCTCGCCGTACCGCAGCAGCGCCTGCAGATCGACCGCCGAGAGGTCGGTGAGTTCCGTTTCCTGGCGTCGCGGTGCCCGCACCTCGCTCACTTCCGAAGCCCGGCCTCGGTGACGTACGAGTGGAGCAGGGACGGGCTCAGCGGCACCTTCCTGATCGGCGCGATCTCCAGCGGTCGCAGCGCGTCCTCAATCGCCGAGGCGATCACCTGCGCCACCGGGATGGTGCCGGCTTCGCCGAC
Source organism: Streptosporangium amethystogenes (assembly GCF_000721075.1). Classification (GTDB taxonomy): domain Bacteria; phylum Actinomycetota; class Actinomycetes; order Streptosporangiales; family Streptosporangiaceae; genus Streptosporangium; species Streptosporangium amethystogenes. The sequence goes on along the minus strand of NZ_JOEQ01000005.1, from coordinate 343,064 downwards.
GCCCTTGATGCCGAGCGGGTTCAGCGGCGACGGCGTCTCCTGGTGGATCATCTCCACGTGCGGAATCTCGGTCGCGTAGGGGATCAGGAAGTCCATGAAACTCGCGTTGCGCAGGGCTCCGTCCTCGTCGTACTCCAGTTTCTCGTAGAACGCACCGCCCATCCCCTGGGCCACCCCGCCGGCGATCTGGCCCTCGACGATCATCGGGTTGATCATGTTTCCGCAGTCGTGCACGCAGACGTAACGGTGGATCTTGATGCCGTAGGTCATCGGGTCGACCTCGACGATCGCACCGTGCACGCCGTAGGCCCAGGTGGCGTGCGGCGGCGCGTAGTAGTCGGTCGCCTCGATGCCCGGGTGTGCCCCCTCGGCGAGCGGCGGGCCATCGCTGCGGGCCGCCGGTGCGAACTGGGTCGCGCGCTCGGCGGCCTTGTTGAAGGCGTAGCGCAGCGGGTTGCTGGCCGTCGCTATCTCGGCCAGCGTCACCCCGTCGACTCCGGAGCCCGCGACGAAGGCCCGGCCGTCGGAGAGCTCGATGTCGTCCGGGTTCGCCTCCAGCATGTTGGCCGCGGCGTCGATCAGCTGCTTCCTGGCCAGTACGGCGGCCTTGTGCACCGCGCTGCCGCTGACGACCGCGGCACGGCTGGCGAAGGTGCCGACGCCCCAGTCGTACACCCCGGTGTCGCCCTCGACGACGATGACGTCCTCCACCGCCACGCCGAGCTGATCGGAGACGATCTGCGCGAACACCGTGGCGTGGCCCTGTCCCTGGGTGGTCAGGCCGGTGTTAACGAACACCTTTCCGGTGATCGGATGGACGCGGACGTGGCCGCCCTCGTACGGGCCGAGGCCGGTGCCCTCGACGTAGAAGGACAGGCCAAGGCCCAGGTAGCGTCCCTGTTCCAGGGCCGCCTGCTGGTCCGCCTTGAACGCGTCGACGTCGAGTGCGTCCATCAGCGCCCGCAGCGCCTGCTCGTACTCACCGGAGTCGTGCGTCACCGGCAGGCCGTCCGCGAAGATGAGGTTCGGCCGGGTGTAGGGGAACTCCTCGGGCTGGATGAAGTTGCGCCGGCGGATCTCGAACCGATCCAGCCCAAGTTCGTCGGCGAGCTGGTCCATCGCCCGCTCGATCGCGAAGTTGGCCTGGGGCCGCCCGCAGCCGCGGTAGGGCGTCACCGGCACGGTGGGCGTGTAGACGCAGGAGAACTCGACCAGGATGTTGGGGATCCGGTAGGGACCGGCGATCTGGCAGGAGGCCACCTGGGCGACCGCGATGCCGTAGGGGATGAACGCCCCGGTGTCGTGCAGGAACCGGTCCCGCAGCCCCAGCACGATTCCGTCCCTGGTGGCCGCGAGCTCGATGTCGTGGATCTGCAGCCGCTCGTGGGTCATGTGCACGAAGTTCTCGGAGCGGTCCTCGATCCACTTCACCGGACGGCCGAACTCACGGGCCGCCAGGGGCACCAGGACCTCGTTCGCGTACGGGAAGTGAATCTTCGGGCCGAAGCCGCCCCCCACGTCGGGAGCGATGACCCGTACCGCGTGCTCGTCCAGATCGAACAGGCTGGCCAGTGCCCCGCGCAGCCCGATCGGTGCCTGGGTCCCGTCCCAGACCGTCAGCTCGCCGGACACCTCGTCCCAGCGCGCCGCGGTCGCCAGGCACTCCATCGGGGCGGCGGTGCTCCGCTCGCAGTGCACGGTGATCGACGTGATGTGGTCGGCTTTGGCGAACGCCGATGCCACGTCGCCGCTCTCCTGCACCAGGTTCGCCGCGATGTTGCCCGGGACGTCGGCGTGCACGAGCGGCGCCCCGGGCTCGGCGGCGCGTCGCAGGTCGATCTCGACGGGCAGCGTCTCGTACTCGACATCGATCAGCAGCGCGGCGTCCTCGGCGACGTAGCGGTCGACGGCGACGACGAACGCGATGGCCTGGCCGACGTAGAACACCTCGTCGCGGGCGAGCGGATACTGGGTCCGGCCGTGCGTGATGCACGGGTGCGGGATCAGCAGCGGCATCTTCATATCGAGGCTGCCGAGGTCTTCGTGGGTGTATACCTTCAGCACGCCGGGCAGCGCCGCGGCTCTGGAGACGTCCAGGCGGGTGATCTTCGCGTGCGCGACGTTGCTGCGTGCAAACACGCCGTGCAGCGCGCCCTCCAGCGGGATGTCGTCGACGTAGCGGCCCTTACCCCGGATCAGCCTGTCGTCCTCGTTGCGCTGTACCCGAGCGCCGAACTGGCGGGTGGACACCGGCCGTCACCCCTTCTCGTTGGTGAGTTCGGCAGCACGCCGCACCGCCGACACGATGTTCATGTAGCCGGTGCACCGGCAGACGTTGCCCGCGATGTCCTCACGAATCGAGTCGTCCTCGGCGGTCCGCAGGTCGTCCCGCTCATCGAGGAGACCGGCGACCGCCATCATGAATCCCGGGGTGCAGAACCCGCACTGCAGTGCGTGGCACTCCTTGAACGCCTGCTGCACCGGGTGCAGGCTCCCGTCCGCGTTCGCCAGTCCCTCGACGGTGCGGATGGAGCACCCGTCCACCTGGACGGCCAGCGTCAGGCACGACCTCGCCGGGGTGCCGTCGATGTGGACCGTGCAGGCGCCGCACACCCCGTGCTCGCAGCCGACATGCGTACCGGTCAGCCGGAGCTGGTGCCTCAGGAAGTCACTCAGCAGCAGCCTGGTCGACACCTCCTCGCTGACCGCGCGTCCGTTGACCTCGACGTTGATCCGGACGAGGGCGTTCGGCTCGAATTCAGTGGTCTCGGTCATCACGCACCATCTGTTCTGGTCATTGCCGTTGTGAGGTTTCGTGCGACAAGGCCGGCGAGTACATGCTGCCGGTACACCTTGCTCGTCGCGCTGTCGTCGGAAACGGTGACCGCGTCGCGGGCCAGTGTCCCCGCCTCGGCGAACAGCTCCGGCGACGGCGACTTGCCGGTCAGGAAGCGCTCGCACTCGGTCAGCAGGGCCGGCGTGGTGGCGATTCCGCAGGCGCCGAGCCGTACCCGGTCGATCCTCCGGTCGGCACCGAGTTTGAGCGTGACGGCGACCCCGGCCACCGAGTAGTCGCCGTGCCTGCGGGCGAACTCGGCGAAGGCCCAGCCCTCACCGGGCTCCAGCGCCGGTATGGCCGCCTCGACGAGCAGTTCGTCGGGCTCCATGGCGGTGGTGAAGATGAACTCGAAGAAATCCTCGGCCGCGATGGTCCGGCGGCCCGACGGCCCGCAGACGGTGATCGCGCCACGCATCGTGGTCAGCAGCGTCGGCAACTCCGCGGAGGGATCGGCGTGCGCCAGGCTGCCGCCGACCGTGCCCCGGTTGCGGATCACCGGGTGTGCCACGTTCAGCAGGGTCTCGCGGATCAGCGGGTTCGCCGCGGCGACCTCGTCGTTCTGCTCGACCACTCGCTGCCGAGCCATCGCACCGATCCGCACGACGCCGTCCGCCACCCGGACATAGTTGAGTTCGTCAAGTTTCCGCAGGTCGATGACAACCTCCGGATTGGCCAGCCTGAAGTTCATCGTCGGGATGAGGCTCTGTCCACCGGCAAGGATCACCGAGTCCTCGAACCTGGCCCGGATGTCGATGGCATCCCGCAACGTCGACGGCAACGCGTATCGAAAAGCGGATGGTTTCAACTGTCACTCCTACAAGGGTCGAATCGATCGGCACCTCCGGCGACCCGGTACGGTGCCATCGTCACAGGTCCGTCAGCTTGCCCTCGTACTCCGGGTAGCTCATCGGTGACTTCGCCACGATCGAATCCTTGTTCTCGCCGGTCATCATGTCCTGGAAGACGGTGTTCTTGAAAGTCGGGTCGCCGCCCTCGATCGCGGCGCGCACTGCTTTGGTGGCGAGCACCCCGGTCTCGGCCGCCGAGTAGTAGCGGGTCGCCGCCAGGTACGGCGTGCCCAGCCAGGTCAGCATCTCCGCATCCGCGTCGCTGGTGACGTGGGTGATGTTCTTGATGTCGTTCTGCTTCAGGTACGCGGAGACGCCGTTGCCCATCGCCGCGGCGTAGGACACGATCGTGGTCACGTCCGGGTGCGCCTGCAGAGCGCGCTCGACGACACCGACCGCCTTGTTACGGTCGAAGTACCCCTGTTCGCGGAGCACAATCTGGAATCCGCTCCCCTTGAGCGATTCGTCCAGGCCCTGGTCGATCCGTTCCGAGAAGCCCTGCCCGACCACGCCCTGCACCACCACGACCTTGCCGGGCTTGGCGTTCTTCTTGAGCCAGTCGCCGATCAGCCGGCCGCCGCCGACGGAGTCGACGTGGGCGACGCCCTTGGCGTACTCGTCTAGCGGACCCGGCGCCGCCCACAGGGCGATGCCGGTCGGGATGCCCGCCGACTTGGCCTGTTTCACGGCCGACAGCACGGTGTCGACGGTGTTGGGCAGCACCACCAGCCCGGCGACGCCCTGCGAGATGAGGCTTTCGAGGTTCTTCAGTTCGGTCTGTACGTCGAAGTTGGCCTGTACGATCTTGAGGTTGTACGAGGTGCCGTCCAGCACCTTGGCGACGCCCTCGGCGACGTACCTGGTGTACTCGACGAGGCCGTTGAGCGATACCCCGATCGTCTTGCCGGAACCGATCCCCGCCGCGGAGCCGGTCGGCGCGGAGCCGGTCGACGACCCGCAGGCACTGAGGATCGGGGTGAGCAGTCCCAGTCCGCCGAGTGCGGCGGCGCCGGTGAACAGTGTCCGTCGGCTGATGCCCGTCATCGCGGCACCGGATGCGGGTTCTTGCTGGGTCATTACTTTCTCCGTTTCGTTCGGGCCAGCCGGGTCAGGCACGTCGCTGGACCTTGCGGCGTCTGCGGAAGTCGGCCCCGGCGGTCACCGACACGGCCGCGATGAGGATCGCGCCGAAGACGAACTGGTCGTAGGAGTCGGGAACGCTCAGGAACGTCAGCGAGCTGGTGACGACACCGAGCACGAGCACACCGAGCAGACTTCCCAGGATCGAGCCGCGGCCGCCGGCCAGCGAGGCGCCACCCAGCACGATCGCCGCGATGACGACGAGTTCGAGCCCGATGCCCGCCCGAGGATCGCCCGCGCCGACCCTGCCGGTGATAACAACCGCGGCTAGGCCGGCGAGCGTGCCGTTGAGGACAAAAATCGCGATCTTCGTCCGGGTGGTCGCGATACCGGAGAGGAAGGCAGCTTCCTCGTTCGCGCCGAGCGCGAAGACGTTACGGCCGAACCGGGTGAAATGCAGCAGTACACCGCCGACGATCACGCAGAGCAGCCAGATCAGGGTCGGGGTACGCAGGCCGAGGAAGCTGCCCGTCTGCAGCCAGTCCAGGCCGGTCGGCAGCGGAATCGGAGTGCTCTTCGCCACGGTCAGCGCGATCGAGGCGAACACCGCCAGGCCGCCGAGCGTCAGGATGAACGGTGGAACCCGCAGCAGCGACACGAGCAGGCCCCACAGCGCTCCGGAGGCCGCACCGACCAGGACCGCGACCAGCACGATCACGACGTCGGGCACCTCGCCCGCCACCAGCTTCGCGGTGAGGACACTGCCCAGCGAGACCAGGCTGCCCACGGAGAGGTCCAGCTGGCCACCGACGAGCAGGAAGGTCTGGCCCACCGCGAGAATGCCCAGCACCGAACTGGCGACCAGCATCCGCTCCAGGTTCATGGTCGATAGGAAGGCGCCGTTGCGAGAGGAGGCGAGCGCCGACAGGGCGATGACGATCACCAAGAGCGGCAGATAGACCTGGAGGTGCTCGCGAACCGCCGGAGTGAGCCACTTTCGCCGGGCGGTCGTCGGGAGGACCACCTGAGTCTGCGTTGCCGACATATCAGCTTCCTAGTTCCATCTCGAAGATTCGGTGCTCGGTGGCGCTCTCGCCGTCAAGCTCACCGGCGATCCGGCCGTCCCGCATCACCACGACGCGGTCGGCGATGCAACAGATCTCCTGGTATTCGGTCGAGAACACCACCACCGCGTCACCCGCGGCGGCCCGCTCGCGAAGTAGTCGGTAGATCTCGGACTTGGACGGGATGTCGACTCCGGCAGTGGGTTCGTCCAGGACCAGGACGTCGCTACCGACCTGGAGCCAGCGGGCGAGGATGACCTTCTGCTGGTTACCGCCGCTCAGCCCCCGGATCGGCGCGCGGACGTCGGAGAGTTTGACGGACAGCCGCCGGCAGACCTCGGTTGCCCTGCGCGCCGCCGAGAGGGGGTTGAAGGCGGGAGCTCGCAGCATGCCGTTCTCGGCGAGCAGGGCGTTCTCGACAATGGAGCGATCCAGCATTAGGCCCTCGCGCTTGCGGTCGGCCGGCAGGAAGCCGACGCCCGCGCGGGTCGCCGCCCGGCGTCCGCCCCGATGCCCGTCCAGAATCCGCACCGTGCCGGACGTCGGCTGGATGGCGCCCGCCATCAGTCGCGCGACCTCGCGGCTGCCGCAGCCGACCGCGCCGGTCACCACCAGCACCTCGCCCCGGCGCGCCTTCAGGCTCACCGACCGGACGGCTCCACCGAAGCAGGCGTCCTTGAGTTCTATCGCCACCGGGCCGGGGGTCGCGGCGCCCTCGTGAATGTCAGCACGTCGCATCGAGACCTCGTCGCCGAACATGTGGCTGACCAGTTCGCCGGTCGTCACCTCCGCGACCAGGCCGTCGTGGACCTTCGTCCCGTCGCGCAGCACCGTGTAGTCGTCGGCGAGCTCCATCACCTCGTCGAGGTGATGGCTGATGTAGATGACCGCGATGCCGCTGTCGCGCACCTGCCGTACGACCGAGAACAGCTGGTCGATCTCCGCGCGGTGCAGGGTCGCCGTCGGCTCGTCCATGATGATGCACTTGGCGTCCGCACACACCGCCCGGGCCAGCTCCAGCAGCTGCATCTGGGCGACGCTGAGGGTCCAGGCGGGGGCGTCGGGATCGAGGTCGGCCCCGACTCGCGCCAGTCGCCGACCGGCCTCGCGGGCCACCCCGCGACCGGTGACCAGGCCGAACCTGCCCCGAGGCGGCAGATCGAGCAGAACGTTGTCCGCGACGGACCGGGTGAGCGCGATCTGGCGTTCCTGGTGCAGCACCCGTACCCCGGCGGCCTTGGCGGACCGCGGCGTGAACCGCTGCCGGCGACCGTCCACCAGGAGTTGACCCGCGTCCGGCTGTAGCGCGCCGGAGGCGATTTTGATGAGCGTCGACTTGCCCGCGCCGTTCTCACCCAGCAGAGCGTGAACGCGGCCGGCGAAAGCGGTGAGCGAGACGTCCTTGAGGGCTCGCGCGCCAGGAAAGGATTTTTCCACATTACGCAGTTCTAGCGTGGCGCGCATGCCATACCCCTTATTCGCTGGGCGGATACTGTGTTCGCTAGTCGATGATGAGAGTTTAGGGCGAGAAGTACCCGTGTCAATAGGTCTCACCACTGAAGTTCTTTTCCGGTGAGGTCGCCTGTGACCAGGGACGCGGCCGCTACGCTGCGACGATGCCCGCAACGCGGACGCCGCGATCACCGGTCGGCAGCGGCCGTCGCGTCACGACGCGACGGCGTCACCGCCGACCGGGTCCGGTGGGGCGAGGATGGAGCGAGACTGAGTGGCGGCGGATCAGGCCTGGTAGCGGAGGTTACGCATCGGCTGCCAGCCGATGCCCAGCGAGAGCGCCTGGGCCAGTCGCTGGACTGCGTCGGTGACCACGACCTGGTTCCGGCCACCGTCGAGATGGGCTCGCGAGACGACCGCGCAGACCGCCGCGACCACCGCGCCTTCACTGTCGAACACGGGCGCGGACACCGAGCCGGTGAAGGTCTGCACATCACCCATGGTGACGGCGTAGCCCTGTTTCCTGACGGTGGCGAGCACCTCGCGAAGTTCCTTCGGATCGGTGATCGATCCGGGAGTCAGCGCGATGAGATCGCCGGCCAGATATTCCTCGATGAATTCATCGGGCTCGTAGGCCAGTAGCACATGGCCTTTCGAGCCGGTATGCAGCGGGAAATGGTAACCATAGGTGGTTCTGGTGATGATTTCACCGGACAGCGCCTCATGGGAGTAGAGGACCACCGCGGTGCCCTCACTCCGTTCGACCAACTGGAAAACGGCGAACGGGGTGTCCTGGGTCGCGCGGTTCATCAACGGAATGGCCAGTTCGAGCAGTCGGTGCCCGACCAGGTAGGTGGAGCCCAGCAACCAGGTGCGCCGGCCGATCCTGAAGACACCGGACGCGTCCCGCTCCAGGAACTGGTCCGCCTCCAGTTGCGACAGCGTGCGGTGCAGCGTCGCCCACGACATGCCCAGCGCCTCGGCGGCTTCGGAGGCGCGCATCGGCTGCTGGGACAGTAACTCCATGACCCGCAGCGCGCGGGAGACTCCCTGTAGCGTCGGTTTCGCCCGACCGGCGGAGTCGGTGGGCTGCCCAGAGGACTTCGCGGTGCGTCGCGCCACGTTCACCCACTCCCTTCCCGGCCCCGAGCAGTAGATATGCGGACCCGGCCCGTGGCAGTGGTGATTCTAACGCACGACAACGATCTACGGACGGAGTCCGGTGGGGGAGGACCGTGTGTGGGCCGCCTCCCCCACCTGGGCTCATCCGGTGACGGCTGGCCAGTCGTCCGGATCGGACCACCCCTCGGGCCAGACCAGGCCACCGGCGCTCTGTACCTTGCGGAAGTGCTCGCCGCGGTCGAACATGCCGAGCGTGTCACGACCCCGCCGCCGTTCGTCCCTGAGGCGCTCGGTGGCGTCGGCGTCGACCACCAGATCGTTTCCGGTTCCGGTCACCACCACCCCGTACTCGGATTCGGCGGCCTCGGGAGTGACGAGACCGCACAGCACGTCGTAGTGAACCAGCTCGGTCTCCCGATCCAGCGGGTCTCCCCAGCCACCGCCGCCCGTCGTCCACAGGCGCACCAGATCACCGGCGCGCACCGGCACGTCGTCGACCATCCCCGGCAGCGACCGCGGGCCGCCGCCGTCACTCTCGATGGACACCCCGTACGGCTGGCCGGCGACTCCACCGTTCACCCCGTAGGGAGCGAGCTCAGAGCGGTCCGCGTTGGACAGCAGGAAACAGTCGCGCAGCGCTCGAACCCGCTTGTCGTAGCCGAACCCGCCCCGGCGCTTGCCCGCGCCGGCCGAGTCGGTCTGCAGCGCGAGGCTCTCGACCAGCACGGGGTAGCGCTGCTCAGAGAATTCGGCAGGCAGGTTGCGGGAGTTCGGCACGATGTGCACCACGTCGCTGCCGTCAGCCCAGGGGCGCCCCGGGCCGCCGCCGCCGAGCACCTCGCGGAACAGGCTCAGCTTGCCGTCGGTCTCGCGGCTGTGCATGCCCCAGATGCGGATGGTCTCGTGGTCCGCGGGCATCTTCCCGCCGGTCGCCTTGGCGAGGACTCCGGCGAAGATGCCCAGGGAGCGGATCAGGATGAAGAACCGGAGCCCGGTGGGACGCCCGAAATGCGGGGTGACCAGGGTGCCCTTCTCCGGGAACCTCACATCGAGGACGTCGAGGATCCCCTCGTTGATGTCGATCTCGGCCGCACGCTCGGGGGAGTCGGCCAGGCAGCGCAGCACCGGTCCCAGCCACTTGCGAACGAAACGCCCCTCGCAGTAGTCGATCGCCCAGTTGATCGGCCCCTCGGCCTCCGGGTCGGTACCGGTGAAGTCAAGGGTGATCTTCTCCGCGGTCTTGGTCATGGTGATGCGCATCGCGAACAGCTTGCGGGTGAAACCGTCGGACTCGATGTAGTCCTCGAAGGTGTACACCCCATCGGCTATCTTGGGCAGCAGTTCTCTGCGGATCGTCTCGGCGCAGTTGTCGATGATGGAGTCGAAGGCGCTCTCCAGGGTCTCGACACCGTACCGCTCGGCGAGCTCGATGAGCCGGCGGGAGCCCAGCTGGCAGGCGCCGATCTCGGAGTCGATGTCGCCGCGCAGGTGCTCGGGGAGCCGCGAGTTGCGCTCGATGATCCTGAAAGCGGTCTCGTTCAGCACGCCCCGGTCATAGAGCTTGGCCGGCGGAACCACCAGACCCTCGCCCCACTGGTCACGGACCTGCACCGGCAGGCTGCCCGGCACGCAGCCGCCGATGTCGTCGTGATGGCCGAAGACCTGGGCGAACCCCAGCAACCGGTCCTCGTGGAAGATCGGCACGGTGGTGCACAGGTCCGGGACGTGACCGCACGAACCGGAGCTGTTGTACGGATCGTTCCAGAAGAACACGTCTCCGGGGTTGATGTCGTCGCCGAAGAACTCGAACACCGGCTCGACCAGCGAGCCGTACGACCGGCCGGTGAGCTTACGCCCCTTGGCGTCGTACAGACCGACCCGGTAGTCGTGCTGGTCCCGGATCATCGGGGATCGGGCGGCTCGCTCGACGGCCGCCTCGATCTCGACCTCGGCCGAGCGGATCGTTCCGGTGATGACTTCGAGCTCGATGGGTCCGAGTGTGGTTTTCATGCCTGCCGCCTCACCATGATCAAATTGCCGAAGGAGTCCGTCGAAGCCGCCCAGTGCGCGGGTACGACGACTGTGGCGCCGTACTCCTCGACCACGCAGGGGCCGCTGATCCGGCTGCCCGCGCCCAGCTCCGAGCGTTGGTAGATAGCGCAGTCCTGCTGGCCGACGCCTCGCCAGTAGACCTCGCGCCGTGCCGCCGGCTCGACGGGACCGGTCGAGGCGGGCACTCCCACCAGTTCCGGCCGGTGCAGCCGGCCGATCGCCTGCACCCGGAGGTTGACGATCTCGACCTCCTGCTTGCCCTCGTAGGAGAAGCCGTAGATCCGGTCGTGCTCGGCGTGGAACTCGGCCGTCACCGCGGCCAGTGAGTCCTCGTTCGAGACGCCGGCCGGGATCGACACGGACACCTCGTACCCCTCGCCGACGTACCGCAGGTCCGCGCCCCGGATCAGTTCCACGCCGGCGGCGTTGATGCCCTCTTCTGAGAGCTCGTCCCGGCCCTGTCGCTCCAGCTCCTGCCAGACCGGCGTCACCTCGGCGTCGACCCCGTCCGCCACCTGGCGGACGAACGTCCTGACGTAGTCGCGCTTGACATCGGTCACCTGCAGGCCGAAGGCCGAAAGGTTGCCGGGGTTCGGCGGGACCAGCACCGAGGTCATGCCGAGGAAGTCGGCGACCTCTGTGGCGAGCAGCGGCCCCGCGCCACCGAAGGCGACCAGCGTGTAGTCACCGGGGTCGCGGCCCTTGAGCGTCGACACCTGCCGGATGCCGGCGACCTGACCGGCCACCGCGACCTCCAGGACGCCGGCGGCGATCTCCTCGGCGGACAGGTCCCAGTTGGCGCCGAACTCATGGAAGACGGAGTGCGCCGAGGCCCGGTCGAGCAGGAGATCGCCCCCCACCAGGGAGGCCGGGAAGTATCCCAGGACCGCTGCCGCGTCGGTCACCGTGGGCAGTTCACCACCGCGCCGGTAGCAGATCGGCCCGGGCACGGCACCCGCGCTCTTCGGACCGACCTTGAGCGCCCCGTTCGGACCGACCCATGCCAGCGAGCCGCCGCCGGTTCCCACCGTGGCGATGTCGATCATCGGGATCTTCACCGGGTAGTTCTCGATCACGGTCTCGCTGGTCAGCCTGATCGTCAGGTCCTCGATCAGCGCGACGTCGGTCGAGGTTCCGCCTACGTCCAGCGTGATGATGTTCTTGATACCGGCGCCGCGCGCCGATTCGATGGCGCCGAGCACGCCGCCGGCAGGCCCGGACAGCAGCATGGTGACCGGCTTCTCCCCGGCGGCACGCGCGCTGACCACGCCACCGTTGGACTGCATGATGAGGAAGGGCAGCTCGCCCGAGCGGGCGCGAAGTTCCTGGTGTGCCCGATCGAGATAGGTGCGGCAGTACGGCTTGACCATCACGTCGAGCAGCGTGGTCATGGCGCGCTCGTACTCGCGGTACTCGGGCAGCACGGTGCTGGACAACGACACGAAGAGGCCGGGGAACGCCTCCTTGAGCAGCTCCCCGATCCGCTGCTCGTGCATCGGGTTCGCGTAGGAGTGCAGCAGGCAGACCCCGAGCCGGGTCACCCCGGCGTCCACGAGTTCCCGCACCGCGCTCAGCACCGCCGCCTCATCCAGCTCGCGATGGACCGAGCCGTCGTAGGTGAGCCGCTCGGGCACCTCGCGCACCAGGTGCAGCGGCACGATCCGCGGGGGCTTCACCCAGAAGAACGAGTTTCCGTAACCGTCGGGAACGGACTGGCGTGCGATCTCGATGATGTGCCTGAAGCCTTCGGTGACGAGCAGGCCGATGCCGCCGAACTCGTGCTCCAGGACGGCGTTCGTCGCCGTGGTGGTGCCGTGCACGACCATCTCGACGCTGTCGAAGCCGCGGTTCGCCTGGGTGAGGACCTTCTCGATACCGGTGAGCAATGCCCTGCTTGGATCCTCCCGGTCGCTTGGGGTCTTGACGACGTGAACGTCGCCGGTCTCCCCATCGATACCGATCACGTCAGTGAACGTGCCCCCGGTGTCCACCGAGATCCGCAAAGTATTGGCCACGTGATCGCTCCTATTGACTCGTATCCGCTGAACGGACATACTATGCGCTGAAGGGACAGTAGCTTTACCAAACGACCGATGTCAACGGAACACCTGACGGCCAAGCAGTAAGGATCGCCTTCGCTGACCGGGTCTCATATCCGTTCTATGGGTGCAGAATTCGCTGCTGTCACCGCCCCACCACCCTCGTCTGGAGTACCCGATGAAGCTCGAGCAGGAATTCACCATCCCCGTCGAGGTCGATCGCGCCTGGGAGGTTTTGCTGGACGTGGAGCGGATCGCTCCGTGTTTTCCCGGTATGTCGTTGACGTCGGTAGAGGGGAACGTCGTCAACGGCTCGGTGAAGGTGAAACTCGGCCCGGTCCTGCTGAACTACAACGGCGTGGCCGAGTTCAAGGAGCAGGACGCCGCGAACCACCGCGTCCTCATCGACGCCAAGGGCGCCGACGTCAAGGGCGGCGGCAACGCCTCCGCGCAGGTGACGGCCACCCTGCACGCGATCTCGGCGTCGAGCACGAGGTGTTCCATCGTCACCGACCTCAACGTCACGGGCCGGCCCGCGCAGTTCGGCCGCGGCATGATGCTCGAGGTCGGCAACAAGGTCCTCGGCCAGTTCTCCGCCAATCTCGCCGCGAGCCTCGCCGCGGGCGACCAGCCGGCCCCGGCACAGCCCGCCGCCCCGCACCTGAACTCGGCCGCGGCGCCCGTGGCGGCCGTGCGGCCCGCACCGCAACCGGTCGAGGCGCTGGACCTGCTCGGCGCCGCCCGCGGCGCGGCCCTGAAGCGACTCGCCCCGGTCGCGATCGCCGGGGTCGCCGCGATCGCGCTGATCGTCTGGTGGTCCACGAAGTAGCCGCCTCGATCACACCTGGGAAGGGGCCGACCGATGCGTGAGGCAATGGCCGAACTCGGAGACTGGTACCGGCGCGGGATACCGTTCGCCCTGTGCACCGTGGTGGACACCTGGAGCAGCGCACCGCGTCCGCCCGGCGCGATCATGGCGGTGAACGCGGCCGGAGAGGCGGTCGGCTCCGTGTCCGGCGGCTGCGTGGAGGCCGCGGTGTACGAGGCCGGGCGCGAGGTGCTGTCCTCGGGCCTGCCCCGGCAGGAGCACTACGGCATAGCCGACGATGACGCCTTCTCCGTCGGGTTGACCTGCGGTGGCCTCATCGACGTCTTCGTGGAACGGGTGTCCGCCGAGACGTTCCCCGCCCTGACCGAGGTGTTCGCCTCCGTCGAGGCACGCGAGCCGGTCGCCGTCGCGACGGTCGTCGCCGGAGACGGCCGCGTCGGCGCGCGGCTGGTGATCTGGCCGGACCGTGTCACCGGCTCGCTGGGAAACGACCCGCTCGACCACGCCGTCACCGATGACGCGCGCGGCATGCTGGCCGCCGGACGGACCGGTGTGCTGACCTTCGGCCCCGGCGGTGAGCGGCGGCTCGATGACGTGCGAGTGTTCATCTGCTCCTATGCCCCGCCGCCGCGCCTGCTGGTGTTCGGCGCGATCGACTTCGCCGCAGCGGTCGCCAGAATCGGCAAGTTCCTCGGCTATCACGTCACCGTCTGCGACGCCCGGCCGGTTTTCGCCACCGCGAAACGCTTCCCGGACGCGGACGACGTCGTCGTCGACTGGCCGCACCGTTTCCTGTCCGAGACGGTCGTCGACGAGCGCACCGCGATCTGCGTGCTCACCCACGACCCGAAGTTCGACGTCCCGCTTCTCAAGCTCGCCGTCCGAACGCCCGCCGCCTACATCGGCGTCATGGGGAGCCGCCGCACGCATGACGACCGGATGGCACGGCTACGCGAGGAGAACGTGTCCGAGGCCGACCTGGCCCGGCTGTCCTCCCCCATCGGCCTCGACCTCGGCGGCAGGACGCCGGAGGAGACCGCGGTGGCGATCGCGGCCGAGATCATCGCCCTCACCTGGAACGGAACAGGTGCCCGGCTCTCCACCATCAAGTCGGCCATCCATCGTTGACCAGCGGTGTCGCCTCACATACCGGCGAGCCTGGCAAGACCGGGGACCTGAGATCGACCTTCTGTTCGCAGCAAGCACGCGGCCTCCCCCTGGGACTTTGACAGACCGTCGTCTCAGCCCCGTGTCTTCCTGCCCGATACCGACGAGACCCGTCTGACCTCGCGGATCGTCTCCGGGAGGCAACCGGCCGCCAGGAGGGAATGTCCAGGCGGCCGGGAGGGGACCTCTCAGCCGAGGTCGAACTCGCTGGCCTTCACACCGCTGACGAAGGCGTCCCACTCGGCGGGGGTGAAGAAGAGCTTGGGACCGTCGGGGTCTTTGGAGTCGCGTACGGCGATCAGGGCGGGGTGCTCGGCCTTGTGATCGGGGCCATCGGCGATGTCTCTGAGCTCCGCGACCTCAACGCAGTTTCCGCCGTTGTCTCCGGAGAAGCTTGACTTGAACCACTTGGCGCTACTCAGGTCCATTTTTCTGCTACCGCCTTCTGAATGAGATCGATAGACATACTTAGCGGCAACGCTTCGCTCCGAAGCGCCTCGAAACGCTCTACGGCTACAGCGACGTCTTCTTGGTCGTTCGTGGTGAGACCTCGCACGGCCGTCTCCGCATACAGTACGTCGTTTCCTCCCTTCAGCGTGGCGATTGCGAACCCACCCATCAAGCCCGAGTGCATTCCATGCGGAACCACCTGAACGCTTAGCCGCGGGGTTATCGCCGACATGAGACGCTCCAGTTGCTCCCGCATCACCTGGGGACCACCGATCGGGCGGTAGAGAACCGCCTCATCGATCACGCAGCGGAATGCCGGCGGCTGAGGGTCTTCGCGAACGAGGATGGTCTGGCGATCCAGGCGGGCCTCCACAGCCGCCTCGTCATCGCGCAGCAGTACGCGAGCATAGCCCTCCGTTTGAAGCAGGCCGGGAAACACCAGGGGTTCGTAGGAGCGCAGGGTGATCGCCTCCTGCTCCTTGTCGCGCCATTTCCCGAACCACGAAGGAATCTGCTGCCCTTTCCTCCAGTCGAGGAGGCGACGGAGGGCGCCGCCCGTGTTGAGGGCCTTGTCGCAGGCGTCGGCGAACTCAGGACTGGCCGGAAGCAGGCCCGTCTCGACGCCGCTGATCAGGGACTCGCTGAAGTGGATTACCTCGGCCAGCTGCCCCTGGGTGAGGCCCGCCGCCTTCCGGTAGTGCTTCAGCTCCCTGCCCCATATCGCCTGAGGCGTGTAGAGGTTGACCACGATGCCCTCCTTGCCGGAGTTCAACGACAGCGGCGCGAACCCCAACCATCGAATCCGGCAACCATTCGACTACCAAGCGTAGTCATTTCCCGGCATGCTGGCCATACGAATTCCAGAGAATAAGAAGAGAATTCCAAGGCGCACGAGGCGCCGGACGAGTATCACCACAGGCCGGCCTCCTCGCCATTTCGTGCTGGGCATAAGTGAATAGCGGAGACCGGTATCCGCTGAAAAGCCCGGTGTCGCGCACGGCAAAAAACACAGCGAGGGCAGGTGCGGTTTCAGAGCCGCTCATCTGTGCGGCCTGTTCGGGATAGAAGGTCAAAGGCGCAGCGAGAGCAGGTGAGGGTTCGGGGACCGCCCCCGCCGCCGCCGATGGTGACCGAGCCCGGACGTGACCGAGCCCCACCCCCGGGTACCCGTACACCACATTCGCTGACGTGCCCCGGTCACTCAAGCCCGCCACCAGGTTCGATAGCGGAGCGATAAGGCATGGATGCTGGGCGGTCCTACGTTTCGGACATGAGCACTCCGATCTTTGCGCTTTGCGATGAGTACGTCACCCGCTGGGCGGCCCTCGACCCGATCGCAGCAGGTGCCGAGGGCATCGTGTCCGACTTCGTCGCCGCCACCGACCACAGCCCCGCCGGAAGCGCCGCCAGGGCCGAGCTGATCCGTACGACCCTCAAGCGTCTCGACGAGCTGGTCCCGACCGGGGAGTCGGACGTCCGGGCGGCCGCCCACCTGCGGGAGCGGCTGGAGGCCGAGCTCGGCTGGCACGACATGGGTGAGCCGCTCCGCTGGGTGGCCGCGCCGTACGGACTGCCCTACCGGGTGCGCTCCAGCGTCGTCCTCCTCCCGCACGGCAACGACGACGAGTGGCGCGACGTCGCCGCCCGCCTGGCGGCGATCCCCACGATGCTCGCCGGATGGCGGGAGAGCCTGGAGGCCGGCCTGGCCTCGGGTCTGCGGGGCGCTCGCAGGCAGGCGCTGGCCATGGCCGACCAGGCCGACCAGTTCGCCGGCGTGGGCGGGACTCCCCCGGCGCACGACGCCTTCGTCGCCACCTACGGCGAGGGTCCGGTCAGGGAGGAGCTGCTCAGCGCGGCGGCCGCGGCCCACGCCGCGTACGCCGACGCCGGGCGCTACCTGCGCGAGGAGTACGCCCCAAGGGCGGACGAGGCCGACGCGGTGGGCCCCGAGCGCTACGCGGTCGCGGCCAGGATCAGCCTGGGCTCCGACATCGACCTGCGCGAGGCGTACGAGTGGGGCTGGGCCGAGCTGGAGCGCATCGGGACCGAGATGGCCGCCGAGGTCGAGCGGATCAAGCCGGGCGCGACCATCGAGGAGGCCACCCAGATCCTCAACGAGACCCAGGCCGTCGACTCCCTGGAGGAGTACCAGGCCTGGTTGCAGGAGCGCCATGACCGGGCCATCGAGCAGCTGAACGGCACCCATTTCGACATCCCCGAGCCGCTGCGGCTCGTCGTGGCCGAGGTCGACGTGAGCTCCACCTCGGGTGCGGCCTCCTACAACGCGCCCAGCGAGGACCTGTCGCGGCCCGGCCGCACGCTCTGGCCGGTCGGCGGGCGGACCCGCTTCGCCACCTGGAGCGAGCTGACCACGATCTTCCACGAGGGCGTTCCCGGCCATCACCTGCAGTTCGGCGCCATGCGGATGGCCGAGGACCGCCTGTCCAGGTTCGCCAAGGTCTCCTGGGTGGACGGCCACGGTGAGGGCTGGGGCCTGTACGCCGAGCGGCTGGCCGACGAGCTGGGCTGGTTCACCGACCCCGGTACCCGGCTGGGCATGCTCAACTGGTCGGCGCTGCGCGCCGCCCGGGTGGTCATCGACCTGGGCGTCCACCTGGACCTGCCACTTCCCGACGGCTCGAAGTGGACCTTCGAGAAGGCCTGCGAGGTGCTGCGCGACCGGGGCCGTTGCGAGCCGCACCGGGTCGAGGCCGAGGTGGTGCGCTACTTCGGCTGGCCCGCCCAGGCCATCGCCTACAAGCTGGGCGAGCGGGCCTGGGTGCAGGCCCGTGAGGAGGCCAGGCTGCGCCAGGGCGACGCCTTCGACCTGCGTGCCTGGCACACCGCCGCACTGGAGCTCGGACCGGTCGGCCTGTCCAGCCTGGCCGACGCCCTGCGCCGGATCGGCTGACCCTTGGTCCCGCACCTCGTGTGATGCCGCCGACGGCGGCCGGTCCGGCCAGGGCGGACGACCGGCCGCCGGGCGGCATCACATGAAGGCCACCGGTGACCGACCCGCCGCACCGTCTCCGTCGCCTCTCGCCGGGCACGGCCGGGGTCAGCCGACGGGAGGGTCCGCCAGCTGGGTGCGGATCTGGGCGGCGATCGCGGGGGGCATCGTGTCGGCCAGTTCGAGTGCCTCCTCCGAGACGCTCAGCGCCGCCTCGGTCTCGCCGACGGCCGAGTACGCCTCGCTGAGCATGACCAGGACGCGGACCACGTGGAACGGCGCGTCGATCTTGTGGAACAGGCCGAGGGCCTGGTGGAAGCGGCCGATGGCCTGTTCGGTCTGGTCGGTGGCCAGCGCCAGCTCACCGAGGCCGAGCACGACCCGCGCCTCGGCCAGCTTCTCTCCCATGGTGCTCGCCAGTTCCAGAGCGCGCTGGAGCGTGAGGTCGGCCTCGGCGAAGTCGCCCTGGCGCAGCCGCGCGATGCCCAGGCCGTGCAGGGCGTACGCCTCTCCGGTCGGGTCCCCGATGTTGCGTACCGTGGTGAGCGTCTGCTCGAAGACCTCGGCCGCCGACGGCAGCTCTCCCGAGCGGAGGTAGGTCTCGCCCAGCCGGTGCAGGACCTGTGCCTCCACCCGCCGGCTGCCGCCGACCCTGCTGAGTTCCAGCGCCTCGCTCAGCAGTCGCTTGGCCGCGTCGAGGTCCTCGCAGTCCAGCCTGATCTGGGCCACGCTGTGCAGCACGTAGGCGGAGGCGACCTGGTCATCGGTGCTGCGGAAGATCGTCAGCGCGCGTTCGTAGCGTTCCACGGCGTCGTCGAGCCGACCGCTGATCCGGTCCAGGAAGGCGATGTTGCGGATGACAAGGGCCACGCCGAGGTCGTCGCCCGCCTCCTCGAACAGTTCCGCGGCCGCCTCGAAGTCGCGGCGCGCGTCTCCGAACCGCTGCTCGGCGATGTAGAGCGAGCCGATCGAGTAGAGCATCGCCGCCTGCCCCCTGCGGTCCCCCGCCCGCCGGGCGGCGGCCAGCGCGACCTCGTGGGTCTCCCGCCAGTCGTCGAAGTAGATCCTCGACTCGAACAGGGTCACGGCGCTGATCGCGAGATCCCAGCAGAGCTCGACGAACCCGGCCTGCGCCGCCTGGCGGATCCCCGCGACCAGCGTCAGCCGCTCGCGCTCGTACCAGGGCAGGGGGGCCATGACCAGCTTCTCGACCAGCCGGTCGGGCAGCGACCAGCGCGGGGCGTCGCTGTGCACCTGTACGTAGTCGCCGCCGTACTCGCGGCGATGCGCCTCCCCGGTCAGGAAGAGCAGTCCGCCGAGCACCCTCTCCAGCGCGGCCTTGCGGTCGGCGACCGCCTCCTCGGTGGCGAGGCGCTCGCGGGCGAAGACGCGGATCAGGTCATGGAAGCGGTACTGGCCGTGCACGCCGTACCCGGTGTCCGTCGCCTCGATCAGCTGGGTGTCGGCCAGGTCGTCGAGCAGGTCCTGGGCATCGGAGGGGTCGCTGTCGAGCAGCGCGGCGGCGACCCAGCCGGAGAAGTGCCGGAACTCCAGGATGGCCAGGCGCCGAAACAGCCTCCGCGCGTCCTCGCTGACGCTTTCGTAGGTCAGCGAGATGCTCGCCCTGATGCCCAGGTCTCCGTGTTTGAGCTCGTCGAGCCTGCGGGTCTCGTCTTCGAGCCGGCCCACCAGCTGGTCGATCGTCCAGTGCGGACGGGCCGCGAGCCTGGCGCCCGCGATGCGCAACGCCAGTGGGAGGTGGCCGCAGAGGTCCGCCAGCCGGGCCGCCGCCTCGTGCTCGACCTGCACCCGCTCGACACCCGCGATGCGGGAGAGCAGGTCGACCGACTGCCGCGAGTCGAAGAGGTCCACGTCGAGGTGGGCGGCACCGGGCAGGCCGGCCAGCCGGGTCCTGCTGGTGATTATCACCGCGGCCTCGGGATTTCCGGGAAGCAGGGGCAGCACCTGGCTCTCGCTCCTGGCGTCGTCCAGGACGATCAGCATCCTGCGTCCGGCGAGCAGCGCGCGGTACATCTCCGCCCGCTCGTCCACCCCGTCGGGAATGGCGGTGCCCGGCACGCCCAACGCCCGCAGGAAGCGTTCGAGCACCTGCCCGGAACCGAGCGGGCGCGACTCCCCTCCGTGCAGGTCGGCGAAGAGCTGGCCGTCCTCGTAGCGGCCGGCGACGCTGTGCGAGACGTGCACCGCGATCGTGGACTTGCCGATCCCCGGCTTGCCGACCACGGCGATGATGGGCACGGCGAGTCGCTGCCGGTCCTCCGCGGCGAAGGTGAGCTGCCTGCGGATGGCCTCGACCAGTTTGATCCGGCCGGTGAAGTCCGCGATGTCGGTGGGAAGCAGCCGGGGTACGGCCCGGTGGGCGACCGGCACCTCGTTCGTCTCACCGTGGCGCTGGAGCTGCTGCGTTTGTTGCTGCTGGCGCTCCGGCGGGTCCAGGCTCTCGTCGGAGGTGAGGATCGCGTACTCGAGTTGCTGCAGGCTCTCATTGGGCTCGATGCCCAGTTCGTCGATCATCGTCTGGCGGGCGCGGCGGTAGACCGTCAACGCCTCCGCCTGGCGCCCGGAGCGGTAGAGCGCGAGCATCAACTGGCCGCGTAGCCGCTCCCTGAGCGGATGTTCCTCGACGAGCTCGCTGAGCTCGCCGACCAGCTCGTGGTGCCTGCCGAGTTCCAGTTCCAGATCGACGCAGTCCTCGTTGGCGTTGATCCGGCGCTCGGTCAGCCTGCTGACCGCCGCCTGCACGAGCCGGCTCTCCTGGCCGTCGAGGGCGGGGCCCCGCCAGAGGGCGAGCGCGTCCCGGTAGTGTCTGACCGCCTCCTCCGGGTTGCGGTTCTCGCGGGCCTGGCGGGCCTGGCTCAGCAGGTTCTCGAAGTTCTGGGAGTCGAGCTGCCCCTCGGTGACCCGCAGGGTGTATCCCTGGGAATGGGTCGCGATGACGTCGAGGTTGCCGTGGGCGGCGAACAATCGCCGGAGTGAGGAGATACAGATCTGCACCTGCGCGCGCGAGGTGCTGGGAAGGTCGTCACCGTAGATCGCGTCGGTCAGTCGCCCGATGGTGACCATGCGATTGGCCTCCAGCAGAAGGCAGGCGAGAACCACCTGCTGCCGGGGTGCTCCCAGATCCAGGCGCTGGGAACCGGCCACGACTTCCAGAGGACCGAGGATCCGATACTCCACCCGAATCTCCTTACAGAGTCGCGGCCTGTCCAGTAAATCACCGCATGGTTTGGCGTAAGAGAGACGTCAGGCACCTGACCATTAACTTAAACTCAGGGAAAATATACCGAATCCCAACCGCCCATAATCCTGAACATATAACCCAGTGACCACGACGGGTGATTTTATGTGTATGAACCGCTGTCTGCCCGGGATCATACAACGTCGCCGGGTGGAGAACCAGGGGGGTTTGTTAAGGTCTGGCCTGACTTGCGACTAACGGGTGGGTTTGAGACGCGAAGAAGCGGCCGGGCCTTGGACGGCTCCGACCGCTCCGGCGAATCCCCGCCGATGACCACCGGGCGGGGGGTGCAGTTCAGCCCCAGGGGGTGTTGCTGGCGAGCACCACGGTCTCCGGAGACCCGCCGGCGGCGACCGCGGGGAGGACGGCGGTGAGGCCGAGGCATCCCAGGATGGCGGCGGCGGCGATGATGGACCGGAGAGCGTTGGAGCTAGCGAATTTCTGCATTTTCTGCACCTCTTGTCGTGTCTTCCTGGCTGCTGTTCGCCTGTCTGCTTCAAAACGTAGGCAGCCCCCCTATTCGCCCTTTATCCGATCTCTTCTGATCCGGCATCCGCCCCATTCGCCGGGAAAAGATAGGGAGCGGTAGCCGATGGATAGCGGGCCGAAAGCGGACGGATAACGCTCCGGTGGAACCTGATGGGACCGAGGTCGCGTGATACGGGTCAGGCGG
Source organism: Streptosporangium amethystogenes (assembly GCF_000721075.1). Classification (GTDB taxonomy): domain Bacteria; phylum Actinomycetota; class Actinomycetes; order Streptosporangiales; family Streptosporangiaceae; genus Streptosporangium; species Streptosporangium amethystogenes. The sequence continues at coordinate 321,240 of NZ_JOEQ01000005.1, read as the reverse complement.
CCCCGACCAGAAGATGGGTATCCTCACCATGAGCATCGCCACGCAGGCACTTGACGGCGTCTACGGCCGATCCGCGGCCGGTGTCCGAGCTCGCCTGGAGCGAGCCGTGGGCGCGGACTGGCAGCAGGTCTCCGAAGGAGAGACCGACATCGAGGGAAACGTAAAAGAATGGATGGACGAATTCATGGAGCGCGGGCTCTATCGTCTCATCCTCGCCACCGACCACTACTTCGCCGGGCTTGGCATGACCACCTCCTATCCGGAGGTCACGGTGATGTTCAGAATGCACGACGAGTGCATGCCCTATCACATCCAGGTCGTGCTGGCACCGCACTCGTACACGACGTATTTCGGCGTCCGCGGTTGACTCCGCGAGCGGCGGAGTCCGTTCTCCTGAGGGAAGCGAACATGCCTGTTCAACAATTGGCGGTACCTGGCCCCCACAACCCCGGAGCCGACGAGGGAACACCCTCGGTCGTCGCCCGCTGCCTGAGCAACTTCCGTCTGGAGGTCGATGGGCAGGCCGTGTCACACTGGCGCGCCGGCAAGGCTCGGGCCCTGTTCCAGTACCTGCTGGTCAACCGTGATCGGTTCGTCCACCGGGACCGGCTGCACGAGGTGCTGTGGCCGGAGAGAGCGGACCACCACTCCAGCTCGCTCAAGGTGGCCGTGCACGGCGTACGCCGGGTGCTCAACGAGTTCGAGGAGCGGGACGGTTTCACCCTGCTCCACCAGAACCACGGCTACCTGCTGCGGACGAACAGCGCGTGGGTGGACATCGAGGAGTTCCAGCGCGCCTTCGACCGGGGCCGGGACGCCTGGGTCGCCAAGGACCACGACACCGCGATCGCCTGGTTCCAGCGCACCGCCGACCTCTACATCGGTGACTTCCTCACCGGCGAGACCGGCGGCTGGATCAACGAGCAGCGGCAGTGGATGCGCGGGACCGCCCTGCGCGCGCTGTCCGCGCTGCGCAGCGAGTCGCTGGAGCGAGAGGACTGGCCGGCCGCGATGCACTGGTGCCGCCGGACCCTCGACGTCGACCCCCACCACGAGGCCACCTACCAGACCCTGATGATGATGCACGGCGAGCTCGACGAGCTCGGCCGCGTCCTGAGCTGGTACGAGGTGTGCCGTCACCGGCTCCGCACCGACCTCGGGGTGGAGCCGAACGAGCGCACCGAACGGTTGCTGGCCGCGCTGATGCGGGGCCGGAGCCGGCCGCCGTTGACCGGCCGGTGACCATGACGACTCCGTCGTGGGAGATGGGATCGCGTTCCGCCGCTCCCGGCACGGACGGGGGGCCCGACCTGGAGCGCCTGCGCGCGGCGGTCGGCGAGTTCGCCGGCTACACCGCGGCCGAGCGGTCCTGGGAACGACTGCTGCTGGCGACCGGGCCGTGGGTCGACCCGGCGCTCGCGGCCCATCGCCGGGCACTGCTGACCTGGTTGAACGCCTGGGGGTGCCGGCTGCGCTATCCGCGCGAGGGCGAGCCGGACGTCTTCTGCGCGGAGACCGGCGCCTGGTGGGAGCGCTGGCGGGATCGCCTTCCCGGCCGGGACGTCACACTCGCCCAGCTGGGCGACGCCGAGATCGACACGGTGGGCGAGTGCTACGCGGACCTCGCGGCGATGCGGGCGGCCCCCGGATCCAGACCCCGCTCGCTGGGGCCGACCGCGGCGACCAAGATGCTGCACGCCCTGCGCCCGCGAGCGCTGATGCCCTGGGACGCCGCCATCGCCGACGCCCTGCACGGTGCCCGCAGCGCCGACGCCTACCGCGCACACCTGCGGCTGGGCCGCCGGTGGGCGCGGCGCCTCCTTTCCGAGGCCGGTCTCGGCGAGGAGGCGCTGGCGGTGCGGCTGGGCCGGCCTGGCCGGCCGCTGACGAAGATGCTGGACGACTACTGCTATCTGGTGTTCACCGCGACGACCTGACCGGGTGCCGTGGTGACGTTCACCGCGCCCCGGCCAGGTTCTTCGCTCGCGGTCAGCGCAGTGACCTGACCAGGCTTCGCGCGGCCGTGCGGCTCGCGGCGAGCACCGTCTTGCCCGCGCCGCCGCTGCCCCCGGTGAAGGTGTAGACGCCCTTCGCCAGGGGGCGCAGCGACAGCCCGCCCGTGGGGTGGTAGCACTCGACCGCGGTGACGGCCCTGACCTCCCCGCCCGGCGGGCGGTACCCGATCCTGGACTCGGCGACATCCAGGATCCTGCTGGTGAGGACGGGGTCGATCGGCGCGCTTCCAGGAGTGATGTCCCATCTGTCGGTGGGCAGTCCGAGCAGAATCCTTCCCTCCGCGTACGTCCTGCCGTACAGGCCGGACGTATCGTCGACGAACGCGCCGGGGTTTCTTCCGGCCGCGGGCCCGAGCACGTACTGGATCACCTTGGTGCGCAGTCCCGCGTCCGACAGGCCGGTACGGGCGAGCAGGTCCTGGGTCCAGGCCCCCGCCGCCACCACGACGGCGTCGAACCTGGCCGGGCTGCCCTCGGCGGGGCGAACCTCGGCTTCCGCGGTGATCCCGTCGACCTGCCCGTCGGTGACGAACGCACCCGACCGGGCGAGCTCGACCAGGAGCCGGTCGCGGAAGCCGTTCGGGGAGAGGTAACCCGCGCGTTTCTCGACGACGGCCACGCTTCCCTCGGGCAGCTCGCGGAACGTGCCGTGGCTGCTGAGCTCCTCACCGCCGATCAGGGAGATCGAACCGGGCAGGCGGCTGCGCACCAGTTCCACCAGGCCCTCGGTGCCCGGCCCCAGACCGGGGAGCAGGTACACCGAGCCGGTCTCCCGGTAGGAGGCCCACTGGCGCAGCTCCGGACTCGACTGGAGCTCGGCCAGGCTGTCGGCGGCCTCCAGGCAGAGCGCGGCGTCTGGTTCGAACGCCCTGGTCAGGCCGCCTGAGGCGGAGCTGGCATCGGCCCGCCTGTGCGGCTCTCCGGTGTACAGGTGGACGGCGCTGCCCCTGATGACCTCGCACAGCCGCCAGGCCAGCATGGCCCCCGCGATCCCACCGCCCACAACAGCGATTCTGAGCATCTCACTCCTCCGTTCATGTCGCCGAGGCGGTCGCGGGCCGCGACTCTTCGGCCTTGTGCGGGTCGCGCATGCCGATCAGGCCCGCCACGGTCGCGATCGCGGAGACCAGGGCCGCCCACAGCCACACCGAACGTCCGACCTGGAACCACACCAGCGTTCCGATCACCGGCCCGATCGCGGTGCCGAGCCCGAAGACGCTCTGCATGGCGCCGATGTAGCGTCCGCGGAGCCGCTCGGGGCCGGCCAGCGCGGGGTAGGCGAACGTGGTGGGCCCGCCGATGATCTCCGAGAGCGTCCAGACCAGGGTGCCGATCATGAACCAGATCGGCAGCGGGGATATCGCGTAGATCGCGTAGCCGACCGAGACCAGGCCGAGGCCGAGCAACGCGGTCAGCCGGATCGGCCACTTCTGCACGATCTTCGTCATCGCCAGCTCGCAGGTGATGACGATGAAGCCGTTCAGCGAGACGGCCGCGCCGTACCACCACAGGCTGATCCCGGCGGCGGAGATGTCCAGCGGAAGGGTGGCCGTGTACTGGCAGTAGACGATGGAGGTGAGCAACATCGCGAGCAGGTAGACGCTGTAGCGCCAGTCGGCGAACACCGCGAGGTAGCCGGAGCGGCCCTGCGTCGCCGGGTCCGCGTCCTCCGCCACCGCCTCCCGCTTCTCCGCGACGTACGCGGCGTGTGCGGCGCGCCTGGGCAGCGCGAACATCACGGTGACGCCGAAGATCAGCGCGGCGGTGGCCTCGCCCCAGAAGAGCGCGTTGTAGGAGAAGGAGAGCAGCGCGGCGCCGATCAGCGGTGCGGCGGTCATGCCGAGGTTCAGGCCGAGCCGGTACATCGCCGTGATCATCACGACCCGGTGCCTCGGCGTCAGCTCGGTCAGCATGGTCTGGGCCGCCGGCCGGTAGAACTGGCCGACCGTGCTGACCATGAAGACCGCGGCGAGCAGCAGCGCGTAGGTCGGGGCGTACAGGATGGACACGATCAGGAGCGCGGAGCCGCCCATGCTGATCAGCGTGACCGTCCGGGCGCCGAGCCGGTCGGAGAGCGATCCGCCGGCCAGCGAACCCACCACCGCACCGGCTCCGTATATGCCCAGCGCGAGCCCGGCCTGGGTGGCGGAGAAGCCCCGGTCGGTCAGGAAGAGCACCAGGTAGATCTGGATGAACGCGGCGAGCCTGCTGATGAAGCCGCCGAAGAGCAGCGCCTTGACGGCGCGCGGGGTCTCCCGCAGGGTGACGAACACCCCGTCGTCCGGCTTGGCCGGGGGTCCCGGAGGCACGTTCTTCTCGTTCTCGATAACGGCGGTCACGCGGTTGCCCTCACCTTCAGGCCGGCCTCGGCGGCGTCCAGCGCCGCCCGGCACTCCTCGACGGTCTCTGACAGCGCGGTGGCGTAGGCGATACGCCCCCACAGGGTGCCCTTGGGCGGCGGCGAGACGGTCGCCCCGGGGGCGACCACCACAACCGCCCTGTCGATCTCCGGGGGCAGGCCGGCCTCGTCGAACTCGATCGACTCGATCACGGTGTCGTCCTCGGCGACGTAGAAGAAGCGCACCCCGCCCACGAGCTTGCGCTCGGGGGCGAGCGCGGGGGTACGGCCACAGGCCACCGCGGCGGCGGCCAGGCCGGGGTTGATCCCGGTGGTGAGCAGCCCGAGGTAGGGGATCATGTCCCCGCCCAGTCGGGCGTTCACCTCGATGACGCGCAGTCCCCTGGAGGAGAGCTTGATCTCGGTGTGGGTGAACCCGTCGGTGAAGCCGAGAGCGGTGTGCGTGTCCTGCAGGACGCGGCAGAACTCCGCATCCTGCAGGAGCGCGTCCTGGGCGTCGACGAAGTGACCCACCTCCTCGCAGTACGGCTCGTAGCCCAGGACCTTCCTGCCGAGGAAGAGCGGGGTCACCACGCCGCCCTGGACGACGGCGTCCACGCTGACCTCGGGGCCGTCGGCGAACTCCTCGACCAGGACGGGAATCTCGTAGGTCGCCCCGTCGGGGACCGTCAGCTCCCGGACGAAGGCGAACCGCTCCGCCAGCTCCGAAGGGTCCTCGACCCTGATGACGCCCAGGCTGCCGCCGAGGCCGCGTGGCTTGAGGATGGCCGGATAACCGACCTCCTCCCCGGCCCGCAGGGCCTCCTCCAGCGTGGCGACGGCCAGCGACCTGGGCTGCGGCACGCCGAGCGCGTCAAGCGCGACGCGGGTGCGGTGCTTGTCGCGGCAGCGGCGCACCATCTCGGGGTCGCCGCCGGGCAGGCCGAGTGCCTCGGAGACGTACGAGGCGGCCAGGATCCTGGCCTCGTCCCAGCAGAGCACGCCGTGCACGGGTTCGCGGGCGGCCAGCTCCAGTGCGACGGCGGCCATCGCGGGGCCGTCGGTGGTGTCGGCGACCACGGTCCAGCCGGTGACGTACTCCTGCTCCCAGCCGGGTTCTGCGGTCACCAGGAGGTGGATGCGGTATTCGGTGGCGATGGAGCGCAGCAGGTACTCGCGGTAGTGCCGCATTCCCGTCGCGACCACCAGGATCAGTGGCCTGCTCTCGGTAGTCATCTCATGCCTCCTTGGCGGTGATCACGAGCTCCTGGCCGGAGCCCTGCAGGGTGTCGAAGAACTCCTCGCGGACGGTCTCGTCCTCTGTGGGGGCGATCCGGGCGGCCGCGTAGCGCAGCAGGGGCGGCGCCATCATCGAGGTCACGACCGCGACCAGGACGATGACCGTGTAGGACGCGGTGGTGAGCACGCCCAGGCGGAGACCGACCATCGCGATGATCACTTCGATCACGCCCCGGGAGTTGAGACCCGCGCCGAGGGCCAGGGCCTCCCACTTGGTGCGCCTGGCAATGCGCGCCCCGAGGTAGGCGCCGGCGAACTTGGCGGCGATGGCGGCGAACAGCACCGCGATGCCCGCCACCAGCACGGGCGGCTTGGCCAGCTCGGTCAGGTCCATCCGCAGGCCCGCCGTGGCGAAGAAGATCGGTGCCAGCACCGCGGCGACGAGCGTCTGCAGGGGGGCCAGTCTGGCGACCTTCAGGTCGGGTGAGGAACCGACGAGCGCGCCGCAGATGAAGGCGCCGAGGATGGCCTCGAACCCCATCGCCTGGGTGGCCGCGGCCGAGAGAAGGATCATGATCACCACTGCGGCGATGGTGGTGACGCTCCCGCCCCGGTCGGCGGCGCGCAGCACCCTGGCGACCACCCGGCGGCCGAGCAGGACGGCCACCAGCACGAGCGCGGCGAGCAGCGCGATCGCGGTCAGCGCGGCCTGCCCGGTGCGCGCCCCGGCGGTGGCGAGCGCGGAGACCACCGAGAGCAGCAGCCAGCCGACCACGTCGTCGACGACCGCGCTGCTCAGGATGAGCTGGCCGATGTCGCGGTGCAACAGGCGCATCTCCATCAGCACCTTGGCGATGACGGGGATGGCGCTGACGCAGAGCGCGACACCGAGGAAGAGCGCGAAGACCGTGTGGTCGACGCCCTCGGCGATCATCTCGGCGGGGGCCAGGAAGCCGATCCCGACGCCGAGGGCCAGCGGGATGATCAGTCCCATGCCGCTGATCCAGGCGGCGCTCCTGCCCTGGCGGCGGATGAAGCCGAGGTCGAGATGCATGCCGGTCAGGCCCACCAGCAGCAGGACGCCGAGCTGGCCGACGGCGTCGATCATGTGGAATCTGGCCGGGTCGGTGGGGAGCAGCCAGGCGGACAGGTCGGGGGCGACGTTGGCGAGCAGTGAGGGCCCGATCAGGATGCCGGCGCTGAGCTCGCCGAGCAGGGCGGGCAGCCCGAACCTGACGGACAGGCGGCCCAGGACGGTGGCCAGGCCGAGGAGTAGTCCGAGTTGCAGCAGCAGGACCATGAGGTTCTGCGCGGGGATGACGGCGACGGGGGCCACGGCGAGAATCATGGAATCAGCTACCGTTCTCGACGTAGTACCAGTTCTCCGGGCTGATCATCCCGAAGGGGTTGATCGGCTCGAAGCCCCGGAGAGTGTTGGCGACCTCGAACAGCCGCAGGGAGAAGTTCGGAATGAAGATGACCGGGACCTGCTCGGCGATGTAGTCCTGGTACTCGTAGAGCGCGGCCGGGTCGTCGCTGGTCAAGGTACGGTCGATGAGCTCGTCGGCCCTGGGGTCGGTGTAGTGGCCGAAGTTGCCGCCGGCGTCGGTCCGGAACAGGATCTCGCCGCTCGGATAGTGGTAGACCCAGCCGCCGCCCCAGGTGCTCAGCTCCCACAGGCAGGGGCTGTCGGGTCCGGCGACGCAGGGGGCGTCCTCGGCCACCAGGACCGAGCCGTAGACCTCCTGGAGGCGCATCTCGATACCCGCCCTGGCGGCGTCGTCGCGGAACTGCTCCATCACCCGGGTGAGCGCGGGCCGGCCCTCGGCGTATCTGAGGGAGAAGCTGAGTTTGGTACCACCGGGGATGCCCGCCCCGGCCTGGCCGGGCCCCTCTCCGGGGTTGACGCAGACGGCGGGCGTCACGCTGGTGTCCCAGCCGTTGGCCTCCAGCAGCTCGCGGGCCCGCTCGGGGTTGAAGGGCAGGATCGGCGCGCCCTGCAGGGTGGGCGAGACCAGGTCGCTCACCGGGTAGCGGGGCACCGGGCCGTCCTGCCGGTAGGCGTAGCCGTGGTAGATGTCGCGGGCCGCCCGGTCCTGGTCGAGGGCGTGCTGCATCGCCTGCCTGATGTAGGTCTGGGCGAGCATCTTGCCGGCGACCGTCGGGTTGTTGTAGTTGAGCGGGATGTAGCGGATGCAGAAGGCCGCCTGCGGGACCAGCGTGTAGTTCTCGCCCAGCGGGTTGGGGCCGCCCTTGGTGGGGTCGTCCGTCGGCTCGGCGCTGAAGCTCAGCGGCAGGTAGCCGACCTGGATGCCGTTGGATCCGTCCGGTCCCTCCAGCAGTTTCTGGTACTCCTCCCCGTCGGACATGAAGGGGACCTGCCGGAACTCGTCCAGGTGCGCCTTGTTCGGCCCCGAGTAGTGCTCGTTGGGGACGAAGGTGACGACGCCCTCCATGGTGTAGCTCTTCAGCCGCCACGGGCCGCTGACCACGCTCCACACCGGGCTCGTCGCCCAGTGCACCCGGTCGGAGTTGTCCTCCTCGATGACGCCGCCGTTCTCCCCCATCAGGAAGTCGTAGACCGCGGCCACGTTCTCCAGGCCGTAGGAGGCGTCGGAAGGTCCTTCCGCGGTGCGGTCCCACGCCTTGGGCATCGGGGTGATGGTGCTGAGCTGGTTCATCAGCACCCAGCGCTTGGAGTAGACCTTGTCGAAGGTGAAGTAGACCTTGTCCTCGGCGAGCTTGCCGTAGGAGACCAGGTTGTCGGGGAAGCAGCCGGGGACGTACTCGCCGTAGCGCTCGCCCTTGACCGCCATCATGTTCACCCAGAACAGCACGTTGTCCGCGCAGATCGTCTCGCCGTTGGACCACTTCCAGGGCTTGACGGTGACGGTGACGGTCAGACCGTCCTCACTCCACTGCGGCGGCTCACCGATGCTGAGGTCGTAGTCGACCTCGGGGGTGCCGTGCGTGCCGAAGAAGTAGAGCGGCCGGTACATCAGGATCTGGAACTCGAGCAGGTTGCGGGTGCCGAAGCGCTCGGGCGGGGTGAAGGGGAAGATGATGGACGGGGGGAATCCCGGCGCGCAGGCCCAGGTCACGGTGCCGCCCTTGACGGGCTTCTCCATGTTCGGGCGGGCGATGGTGTTCAGGGTCATGTCCGGCTCTCCGTCGTCTGGTGGTTCTGTGCGAACGTCTTCGGGTCGATCTCCTCGAGCAGGGACACGCCGCTGTCCGCGTGGGCGCCGTAGCGCTCCCACGTCTCGTGGAGCAGCACGCGGCCGTCGGGGAGCAGTTCGGGGGTGCTGCGGCAGTGGCCCGACACGACGGCGCCGTTGTCGAGGACCATGGTGTAGGCGAAGTCGAGGGTGCCGTCGGGGGCGCAGAGCCCGGTGAGGGTCCCCCGGCGGGCGTGCCCGCCGGAGAACTCGCCCCACAGCAGGTCCCCGTCCTGGCGGTACAGGGCGATCGGGTGCCTCTCGGTGGGGGGGACGCCGCCGGTGGTGAAGCGGCGCCCGTCGTAGTCGATCATGACCGGCCCGCCCTGAGTTCGAGGGTGCAGCACTTGGCGCTGCCACCGGACTTCAGCAGCTCGGAGAGCTCGACACCGATGGGCTCGTAGCCGCGCTCGCGCAGCTCGTCCATCAGGTGGGTGGCCGAGGGCGGCATCAGGACGTGGCGGCCGTCGGAGACGGCGTTCAGCCCGAACACCTCGGCGTCGGCCTCGGTGGCGATGATCGCGTCGGGGTACAGGACGCGCAGCACGCCCTGGCTCTCCTTGGAGAAGGCTCCCGGGTAGTACATGATCTGGTCGTGGCCGAGCACGGCCAGCGCGGTGTCGAGGTGGTAGAAGTGCGGGTCCACCAGGCGCAGGCCCGCCACGGGCATCCCGAAGAACCGCTCCGCCTCGCGGTGCGAACGGATGTCGGTGCGAAACCCGGTGCCGGCCAGCAGGTACCTGCCGGCGTGCAGGTAGTCGCCCTCGCCCTCGTTGACGTGGACCGCCTCGCGGGTCTCGTAGCCCCTGGCGCGGAACCACTCCAGGTAGGCGGGGCCCTCCGCGGCCCGCTCCTCGTACCGGAAGCGGGCCGACAGCACCTTCCCGTTGATGACGGTCGCGCCGTTGGCGGCGAACACCATGTCGGGGTAGCCGGGCAGCGGTTCGATGAACTCCACCTGGTGGCCCAGTGCCAGGAAGGCGCGGAGCAGACCGTCCCACTGGAGCCTGGCCAGCGCGCCGTCGACCGGCTTGTCCGGGTTCATCCAGGGGTTGATGGAGTAGACGACGTCGAAGTGGGTGGGCGGGCACATCAGGTAGCGACGGGTGCGCGCCACCCGCCGGGTCCGCTGCGACGCCTCGGCGGCCAACTGTGTCATGTCAGTTCTCCTTCCTGGACGAAAGTGACGTTGATCTTGGATGCGTAGTCGAGCATCGTCTCCCTCGCGTCCTCCAGGGAGGTGCCGGTGGTGCCGAGGAAGCCGAGGATGCTGTTGCCCTCCGGCGGGCGCCGGATGACGTCCCCGGGCCTGGCGGTGATCTTGAGGAAGAAGACCCGGTCGGACTCGGCGACCTCGGCCGGCACCTCGATCGAGGCGATCCGGCCGGCGTCGCAGAGCAGGCACATCGCGGTGACATGGACGCCGGTCGGCCGGTAGTGACGCACCCTCGGCGTGGCGCCGCGCGCCACGTCCATGACCGCGCGGATCGGGTTGTGCGTGGCGGTGATCCCGGCGATGAGATCCAGCCCCCCGCCGCCGGGCCGGATCGCGATCTCCAGCAGGTACGGCTCGCCCCGGTGGAAGCGAACTTCGGCGTGCAGCACGCTGCGCCGCAGCCCCTGGGCGTGCGCGCCGGCCCTGACCACCCGGTGGACCGCGGCCACCTGCTCGGTGGTGAGCGAGGTCGGCGCGTGGTGCACGTCGTCGTCGAAGGTGCCGCCCTCGACGGTGATCCGGTCCACGATGGAGCCGAGGTAGACCTCGTCGTCCCAGGCCACGGCCTCGATGAGGAACTCCTCGCCGTCCAGGAACGACTCGATCAGCAGGCCGTGCGGACCGAGGTCGAGGCCGTGCGCCTCCATCTCGAACCACGACATCCCCTCGATGCCCTCAAGAGCCTGGGGGAACAGCTCCGCCATCTCCTCGCTGTCGTCGACCTTGAACACGAAGTTGCTCGCGGCGCCCAGGGTGGGTTTGAGGATGACCGGGTAGCCGAAGTCGTCCGCGGCCCCGAGCGCCTCCCGCAGCTCGGTGACGAAGCGGAAGTCCGGATGCGGGGCGTCGTACCTGCGGTGCGCCTCACGCATCAGCAGCTTGTTACGGCTGGTCCTGGCCGCCTCGACGCCCACGCCCGGCAGGCCGAGCGCCTCCGCGACCGCCGCGACCGTGGTCACGGCCGACTCGGAGAAGGTGATGATCCCGTCGAAGCGCTCCTGCTCGTGCCAGTCCTTGGCCTCGGTGATGAGGTCGTCGATGCGCTGGGAACCCACGACGCGGTAGCGGTCCTTGGGCCAGAAGTCCGGGGTGCCGATGCCGTTGAGCACGTAGAGCTCGGCACCGAAGTCCTGAACCTGCTGGTAGCGGGACTGGTAGTAGGTGGCGTTCTGTCTGGCTTCAATGGCGAGGAGTTTCATCGGGGACTCCCGGGCAGTCGCGGTAGTGAGAAGGCGTCGATCGTCTCGGCCGAGGTGTCGAGGGTGAGCTCGACGCCGGCCGCCTCGGCCTCGGCCGCGACGTCGATCAGGATGGGCGCGGCGCAGGCCAGGAAGGCGCGTACCTCCATCAGCAGGTCACCGGTCTCGTCACGCTCGGCGGTCAGCAGCCTGCCGAGCTGGGTGACGATGCCGTCCGCCGCCCTGGTCAGGCTGAAGGAGGTGAGGTCGTAGCAGAGCCTGAACCTCTCGACGATCACCGCGGCCCGGTGCCGACCGGCGGCGGTGACCTTGAGCTCCTCCCCCGGGTCGGTGACGAGGGTGTCGAGGCGGTCGGCAAGCGCGTTCCACGGCTCGCGCAGCCGCCTGCCGGTGACCTTGTCGAGTCCCTCCCTGGTGAAGTTGGCCCGCTGGTCCTCGGGGCAGGTGAGCGCGAGGTAGAACCGGACGAGGTCGCGCGGCACCTCGGCGACCAGCTCGGCGCCGCGGATCAGGTGGTTACGGCTGGTGGAGAACTTCTCGTTCTCCAGCTCGTAGAACTCGTTGCAGACGTTGGCGTCCGGGGTGATGTAGCGGTCGCCGTGGGCCAGCAGCATGACCAGGTCGACCATGCCCCAGAAGTAGACGTTGTCGAAGCCGTGGAAGTAGACCAGCTGGTTGCCGCTCTCGGCACGCCAGGCGCTGTCGACGGGGCCCTCTGGTTCGCCGGCCGCCTTCCAGGTGCTGTAGATCGAGGCGGGCATCGCCTCGACCCACGGGTAGAGGATCTGCCCGGGGGTCTCGGCGAACGGGGCGTCGATGCCCCACCCCGGTGACGGCACCGTGATCGGGATCTCCGGGAGCGGCCGGGCCAGGATCTCGCGGATGAGCTGCCTGCTGTGCCCACGCCAGGTGCTCTCCCGGGCGGCGTAGTAGGCGGTGAGCTCCTGGCGGTAGTTCTCGATGGGCAGGACCAGGACGGTGACCTCGCGCGAGGTCACCGGGTCGTCGGGGTCCAGGACCGAGCGCGGGTCGCCGAGATCGTCGAAGTGGTTGGGGTGGCCGCAGCCCTCGCACGACCCGCCGCAGCTCTCGGTCAGGCAGGCCGGGCACTCGCCCTTGACCAGCCCGTCGAACAGGTGGGTTCCGGCGTTCTCCGCGTACGGCATGCGCACGGTACGGAGTTCGAAGCGGCCCTGGCGGTGCAGGGCGGTGACGAAGTCGAGCACGGTCTGCCGGTAGGCGTCGTCGACGGGCGGCAGCGGGGCCAGTGAGATGCCCATCGCCTCGACCGACCGCTGGATGGCCGCGGTGGAGGTCGCGCACAGCTCGGCGGGCGTGGTGCCGTGCTTGCGGGCGGTCGAGATCATGTAGGACTGGCTGTCGTCGGTGCAGGTGTTGTAGTTGACACCGCGGCCGTCGGCCCGCAGGTAGCGGGCGTAGACGTCACCGGCGATGTAGGGGCCGGCCATGTGGCCGACGTGCAGGTCGCCGTTCGGCGTCGGGGTGGCGGCGATGACGATCGTCCCCGTCATTTCTCCTCCAGGTGCCGGGTCTCGAACGCGCGGGCGAGGTCGTGGTCCCACCAGATGCCGTACATCTCGAAGTCGGCGGTGCCGTCGTTGACCACCTGGTGGTCGGTGCCGGGCGGGAAGTAGGCGACGTCCCCGGCGGCGAAGGGGGCGCGCTCGCCCTCGCTCTCCAGGATCGCCTCGCCGGAGACCGCGATGAAGATCTCGTACTCGTGGTGGGCGTGCCGGGTAGAGGCGGTGCCGGGCGCGATGACGCACCAGGCCCCCTCGAACGGGGCGTTCAGCGTCTCCCAGGGCAGCAGCCTCTTGGCGAGCAGGCCGTTGTCCGGACGCAGGTGGGCAGGGTCATAGGAACGGAGGTCCACGGGGATTCTCCTCGGTGGGTTTCAGGGGGGTTCTGGGGGATCAGGAGGCGACCGGCAGAGCGAACGGGGACAGGAGCTCGGCGGTGGCCTGGCTCTCCTGGATGTCGCCGACGATCTCTTCGGCCCGGTTGGCCAGCGTGCTGAGCAGGGAGTCGGCGATGCCGTGCGTGTCCTCGTTGACGCCCTGCAGGTAGCAGGCGGCGCTCGACCCGGCGGGCAGGGCCAGCTTGTAGACACGGTCGACACCGATCTCGCCGAGGCCGGCCTTGGTGGCCAGGTCGCGGATGAGCGAGGGCATCCGGCGGTCGAAGCCGGTGCCGAGCAGCAGGACGTCGCAGGGCAGCTCGTCGTGACGGCCGCTCTTCTTGTCCTTGAGGGTGAGGACGATCTCGTCGCCCTCGATCCTGGCCTGGGAGATCTCGGCCATCGTGATCATCCGGATCCTCTCCTGCCCGGTGAGGCGCTCCAGGTAGATCTGCCGGTAGAGGTTTTCGAGCATGCCCGGGGAGAGACCCGCGTAGTTGGTCCGGTGCATCTCGTTGAGCAGCTGGCGGCGGGCCTCGGGGCGCGACTCGTAGAACTTGTCGACGAAGGAGGCGTAGAAGAGCTCGTTGGTGAACTTGCTGCTCTCGTAGCCGTTGAGACCGATGGAGCGCATGATCATCGTGCATTCGGCGTTGGGCATGCCCTGGTGGGTGGCCCACAGCATCTCGGCCGCGCTCTGCGCGCCGCCGATGACCGCGACCCGGTGCGGGGCGGCGTGGTCGAGCCCGGCGACCTTCTGGCTGAACTCGGTGCTGTGGATGATCCGCTCGCGAGGGAGCGTCTCGAACACCTCGGGGATGTGCGGATCGCGGCCCGCGCCGACCACCAGGGTGCGGCAGCCGATGGTCGAGCCGTCGGCGAGCCGGGCGATCCACCGCTCGACCTGGCCGTCACCGGACAGGACCGGCTCGACCGCCACGCAACGCCGGCCGTACTCGATGCGCACCTGGGCGAGCGACTCCGCGACCCAGAGCAGGTAATTCGAGATCTCCATTCTGTACGGGGTGAAACTACCCAGGTTGACGAATTCAGTGAGCCTTCCCACCGAATGCAGGTGATTCACGAAGGAGAATCTGCTCTGCGGGTTCCTCAGGGTGACCAGGTCCTTGAGGAAGGAGACCTGGCTCTGCGTCCAGGGCAGCAGCATTCCCCGATGCCAGGCCACGTTCTCGTGCTGCTCTATGATCAGCGTTCTGGTTGCCAGTTCCGGAGCGAGCTCTTCGAGAGCTACGGCGAGGGCGAGGTTGGACGGCCCTGCGCCGAGAGCGAGTAACTCGACTTCCTGGTGCTTCACGGTGGTCGCCTCCCGGACGACTTTCGGGCATTAGGCCCGTTACGAATGGGTTTCTCCTGGTCGGCTCACTGCCAGCCGGCTCCGCCGGCCAGGATGAGGGCCGTGGTCGCCGCGGGGCCACCGGCCTTCTTCCCGGTCGCGGCCTCGGCCGCCACGGCGGTCGTGAGGATGGCGGTGAGCGAGAGGACGCCGATTACGAGGGCGACTGGACGGATCGCGGCATTCATTGTTCTTCTTCCTTTCGGCCGGTAATCATCGGCGCCCTTTTTGCTGTTTCCCGGGCGATCTTCCGGCTTATTTTCACCGGACATTTCCCGTTTTGTTCTGACGCTTCGATTCTTGGTTGATGTCTGGGTATTCCGGAAGGCCTCGGGGCTGTCAGCGCGCTGCAATGGCAGGACGCTGACAGGCCTGGCCGCCGGAGGCCTCGAAGTGGGCGAGAGCGAGGGCGAGGTCGGTACCGCAGCCCAGCAGCGACCAGCCCGCGAGCTCGGGCACGCCGTCGAGACAGCGCCCGCAGAGCCGGGCCGCCGCGCTCTCGGCGGCGTCGAGGGTGGGTCTGCGAATGAAGAGGCCGAGGTCCACGCCGCCGGCACGTTCCTCGCCGTAGACGTGCTCAAGCCCCTCTTCGGGCTCCGCCAGCACCAGGAGCAGACGCCGGATCTCGCGCGCGGACATCCGGCCGCCGGGTGGGGCCAGGCGGCCTGCGATCTCGGGGGCGCGTAGGCGCACGTTGATGAGATACATGAATCGACAGTGGTCGGCACGCGGCGAATAGACCAGGTATTTCCCCTGGCAGGTCCCTAACGTGGCAGGGTCATGCCAGCGTGCCGCGGTACGGCCCGGGACCGGCTCCCGCTGCCCCCGCCATCCACCCTTCCGGCCCCCGGCGTGCCCGGAGGCGAGCGCATAACCCCGTCGTCACTGCGCCTGGCTAGTTTCAGGCTGAGACCATCGTGGGCCCTGCCCGCAGATCGGGTCTTGGTCATGCTCGAACCGTGGAGGAGTCGTGCTCATGCTGCTTGGCATCGGGTCCGCCGAGGAAACCGTCTACCGAACCATCCTGGAGAATCCCTCCTACGGCGTGGTGGAGCTGAGCCTTGAGCTGGGCTGGCCGGTCCACCAGATCCGCAACACACTGGACGAGCTGGCCAAGCTGTCGCTGCTGCGCCCCTCCTGGGAGGAGCCGGACGTGCTGCGCCTGGTCCGGCCGGAGGTGGGGCTGGCCGCGCTGCTGGCCCGCGAGGAGGCCGCGCTGCTGGCCAAGCAGCAGGAGATCGAGCGGAGCCGGATGGCCGTCGCCCAGATGATCGCGGCCTACGCCGACCAGAACCCGGCGCGCTCCGGCGAGGACTCCGAGTCGCTCGTCGGCATCGACACGATCCGCACCAGGATCGAGGAGCAGGTCGCCGAGTGCCGGCAGGAGCTGCTCGGGTTCGAGCCGAAGAGCACCCAGACGCCGGACAACATCGCGGCGAGCCGCCCTCTGGACGAGGCGCTGCTCGACCGGGGGGTGGCGATCCGCGTCGTCTACACCGACAGCATCCGCAACGACCCGCCGACCGGCGCGTACGCGGCCTGGCTCACCGACCGCGGCGGCCACGTGCGCACCACTCCCGGCCTTCCGCTCCGCATGCTCGTCTTCGACCGCCGGGTGGCCCTGCTGCCGACGGACCCCGAGGACAGCAGCGTCGGCGCGGTCCTGCTCCGCGGCGCGGGCGTCGTCACCGCCCTGGTAGCGCTGTTCGAGCAGACCTGGGGTGCCGCCACCCCTCTCGGCGAGGAGCGCAGACGCGACGAGAAGGGCCTCAGCCACCAGGAGCGCGAGGTGCTTCGCCTGCTCTCCGCGGGACTCACCGACGAGGCGGTGGCCCGCAGGCTCGACGTCTCGGTACGTACCCTGCGTCGTGTCACCGCCGACCTGATGGAGCGACTCGAAGCCCGCAGCCGTTTCCAGGCCGGCTACCTCGCGGCCACCAGAGGGTGGCTGCCCCGTCCGTGACGGCGGCTCCGCCTCCCACCGGACCGGGGATCAGGCATGGCAGGCGCGCGTACGGGGCCACCACCAGGGCACGCCGCCCCTCCCCGGCCTCCACACATCGGACCACTGCTATAACGGTCTACAACTTTGTGGAGGTACGACATGCGCATCGCGCTGCACACCCGGGTCAAGCCTGGTAGGGAGTCCGAGTACGACCAGGCGCACCGGGAGGTGCCCGCCGAACTGGTCGAGGCCATCAAGCGGGGCGGCGCGCACGAGTGGACGATCTGGCGCAGTGGCCAGGACCTGTTCCACGTGATCGAGTGCGACGACTACGAGGCGCTGCTCTCGTCGCTGGCCGGCCTGCCGGTGAACATCACCTGGCAGGCCCGGATGGCCGAACTGCTCGAGGTCACCCACGACTACTCCGAGGACGGCGCGGGCAAGGGCCTGCCCGCGGTGTGGCGACTGCCCTGAGCCCCGCTCCCCTCAGAACGGTGCCCGGCGCGGCCGGGAGGCGCGCTCGCTATCGTGGCTGGATGCCGCCCGCCCTCCGTACCCGTCTGCTCGTCGCGCTCGCCGCGGCCCTGACCGTCGCCGCCGGGCTGACCGTCCGCGCGGTCACCGGCGGCTGGTTCGGCAAGTACGCGGGCGACGCCCTCTACACCGTGCTGGTGTACACGCTGATCGTGCTGGTGTGGCCCCGGATCGCGCCGGCGCGGGCCGCGCTCGGCGCACTGGTGTTCAGCTGGGCGGTCGAGCTCGCCCAGCTGACACCCGTTCCGGCCGCGCTCTCCGAGGTGAGCGTGGTGGCCAGGCTGGTGCTCGGCAGCACGTTCGGCGCGGCCGACCTGGTGGCCTACGCGGCCGGGGCCGCCCTCGCCGCCTCGGTCCACGCCCTGCTCAGGCGGCGGCGCGAGCACCGCCCCGAGCCGGTGACCACGCCGCCTTGATCGTCGGCCGGGTGGCCGGCCCGCATACCCGCGGTGGTCAGCTCCAGGCCACCGGCAGGTGGGTGGGGCTCCGACCGCGTGACCGGCCTTTCGGGGGATGTCCTCGGCGGCTACCGTCAGGCGTAGCGGTAGGCGCATGCCGGTGGCCCTGGGCTCCGCGGGAGCGGTCCCACGGCCACAAGGTCATGACAAAAGGATCAACGCGTCATGGCGGAATGGTCGACATCACTTGAGCGAGTCGAGGCCGCCTCCCCGGATGGGGCCCTCCCACGGACCGTACGTCGCGGAGGTCGTCATGAATTACGCTCTGTGGAATGCCTGAAGGACACACCATTCACCGACTGGCCGGAGAGCACCGGCGGGCGTTCGGCGGCCGTGAGGTCCGCGCGGAAAGCCCCCAGGGGCGGTTCACCGCCGGGGCGCTGCGGATCGACGGGCGGGTGCTCACCGAGGCCGACGCCCACGGCAAGCACCTGCTGCTCGGCTTCGACGACGAGCGGTGGCTCCACGTCCACCTGGGCATCTACGGTAAGTACGCCTTCGGCCCTGTTCCCGTGCCCGCGCCGACCGGGATGGTACGGCTGCGCCTGAGCAATACCGGCGAGTACGCGGACCTGCGTGGCCCCAACACCTGCGAACTGCTCGACCCGGCGGGAAAGGCCGCGCTGCACGCCAGACTCGGACCCGACCCGCTGCGCGCGGACGCCGATCCCGAGTCGGCCTGGCGGCGGATCGGCCGCAGCCGCACCTCCGTGGGGGTCCTGCTGATGGACCAGTCGGTCGTCGCGGGCGTGGGGAACATCTACCGGGCCGAGGCACTGTTCCGGCAGGGCGTCGACCCGTCACGGCCCGGCCGCGACCTCACCCGCGAGCAGTGGGAGGCGATCTGGGCGGATCTGGTACTCTTAATGGCCGACGGTGTCCGGGTGGGCCGCATCGACACGGTCAGGCCCGAGCACACTCCGGAGGCGATGGGCCGTCCGCCCCGCGTCGACGACCACGGTGGCGAGGTCTACGTCTACCGGCGTTCGGGCATGCCCTGCTTCCTCTGCGGCACCGAGGTGCGTACGCAGGTGCTCGCCGGGCGCAACCTCTTCTGGTGCCCGGCCTGCCAGACCGGCTGACGGCGGCGCACCGGCCGGGATCCTTACCGGTACGGCAGCTCCATCACTTGGCATGGAGTCGAATACCGGAATTAGTTACTCTTAAGTAATTCACAAGTGTCCCGGGCCACACTGCCGATCATGAATGCTAAGAGGATCATGGGCTCCGCGGCGTTACTCGCCCTGGCGGCGAACCTGACCGTCTCGACCGGCACCGGCACCGCCACGGCCGCGACGGCCCCGAAGAGCTTCGACTTCAACGGCGACGGCTACAACGACATGGCCATCGGCCTGCCGCAGCAGGCCGCCCCCACCGGCAGTGCCAACACGGGCATGGTCGCCGTCCTGTACGGCGGGCCGAACGGGTTCAGCGGCCAGAAGCTCCTTCGCCCCCCTACTGACTGCTCGGTCCCGAGCGTCGCCGGGTCGCCCTACGCCTGCAACTTCTGGGGGGAGCAGCTGGCGGCCGGCGACGTCACCAAGGACGGCAGAACCGACCTCGTCGCAGGCAGCCGTTGGTACTCCATCGTCAACTCGTGGTCGTCCGCGGGGATTGCCCAGAACAAGCACTACTTCACGGCCAATGGCTACAACGGCTGGGAGAACAGAGGGCTGCTGCGGGTCGGTCAGTTCGACAACCAGCCCGGAGCCGACATCGTCAAGCCGATGCGCGCGTACTACTTCTCCGGCGACGGCATGATCGGGTGGTACAACGGAGCCGCGGAGGCCACCTACCAGGCGCTTCCCCCCGTCGCGAACCCGTCCTACGCGTCCGTCGTGGCGAGCGCCTCCGGTGACGTCAACGGCGACGGGAAGACGGAACTGGTGTACGTCAACGCCGGCGACACCATCGACCTGGACGTCATGTCCCCCCCGCACACCTCCCCGCTGCAGAACGTCGTCCTCGCCTCGGCGACGCCCTCCAGCCAGAGCGCCCCGCAGAAGAGCTCCCGCCTCGAAATGGGCGACGTCAACGGCGACGGCAACGACGACGTGGTCCTGGTCACCCCGAGCCTCGGCTCCCTGCAGGTCTGGTACGGCTCGCCCACCGGCCTGGCCGCCGCTCCGGGTTTCTCTGCCAACGGGCTGACCTGGCTGAACACCGGAAGCCTCGCCACCGACCGCGGCCTGTCCGTCGGTGACGTCAACGGCGACGGCGCCGCCGACATCGCCATCGGCGTCGCCGACGCCACCGTCTCCGGCAAGGCCGGCGCCGGCATGGTCGCGGTGATCCCCGGCTCCGCCAACGGCCCGGTGCTCACCGGCACGCAGTACATCACCCAGGACAGTCTCGGCTCCACCCCGGCCCCCGCTCCCCCGCTCGTCGACCCCGTCAGCGAGCAGTCCAAGGCGAGCGACGGCTTCGGCTACAACGTCTCGATCATCGATGTGACCGGCGACGGCAAGGGCGAGGTCATCGTCGGCACCCCCGGCAAGAACAGCAACGTCGGCATGCTGGCCGTCCTGCGCGGCTCGGCCACCGGCGTCTCCGCCACCGGCGCCCAGGTCGTCCACCCCGGCGGCGTCGGCATCACCTCCGCGACCCGCTTCGGTGTGTTCCTGCTGCGCTGAGACCGGCCCCCCACCCGACGGAACCTTCCTGCCCCCGAAGGGCGGCCGGACGGCCGATGGGGGTCGTGGAGGCATCACGCGGACCCCTGAGGCGTCGTCCCGCAAGCCGACGACGGCCACTACAGGGGACTCGTAGGCTCTGGTCGGGCCGCACTCACATCAGGGTGCGGGCCGTCCAGAGTTCGGGGAAGACCTCCCGCCGCATGCTCCGCTCCAGCCAGCTCAGGCCGCTGGATCCGCCGGAGCCGGGCTTGGCGCCCATCGAGCGGCGCACCGCCATCAGGTGCCGGTAGCGCCAGTCGGAGAACTGCTCGGCCAGATCGGTCAGCGTCTCGGCCAGCGGGGCGAGCGGCCCGGCGTAGACCTCGACCCAGACCGCCTCGACCTCGGCGCTCGGCTCGTACTCCGCGGCGAGGTCGCGTTCGAGCACCGAGGTGGGGATCGGGTGGCCCGCGCGGGCGAGCATGGCGAGCACCGAGTCGTAGAGGCTCGGCCGGTGCAGCGCCTCCACCAGCTCCCGGTGCGCCTCGGGGTTGCGGCGGTGCGGCCTGATGAGCGCCTCGGACTTGTTGCCGAGCAGGAACTCCACATGGCGGTAGAGCGCGGACTGGAAGCCCGATCCCTCGCCGAGGGCGTCGCGGAAGGTGTTGAACTGCGCCGGGGTCAGCCAGCTCAGCGCGGCCCAGGCGGCGTTGAGCGCCTCGAAGTGCCGTACCGTGCGCCTGATCGTCCACGTCGCGGCGTTGACGTCGTCCTCGTCGAGCTGCCGCTGGGCCAGACGCCACTCCGAGCGGAGCAGCCCGAAGTAGAGCTCCATCACCTGTGTGGTGACCAGGAACGCCAGTTCCTCCGGGGCGTCGGTGACGGTGTGCTGAAGATCATGAAGGGCGGCGGTGCCCACGTACTCGTCGTAGGGCGTGCCGGCTGCGAAGCCCAGCGTCGGCAGCCCGTCGTTGGCCTCCGCGCGCGCCTTACGGTCCTGCTCCGTGAGCTGCTTGATAGCGGTCATCGCTCCTCCTACGCCTGTACACCCCCATACTGCTCTGTATCGGTCTGTACGAAAATAATGCGGGAAAGGTGATTATTGGGTTATGCCTTCGGAACGGAAGGCATCCGGCAGATCAACTTACGGCATGACGGAGCGTGATCGTGGACGCGATGGACTGGGCACTGCTGGCCGAGTTGCAGCAGGACGCGCGACTGTCCTACAGCGAGCTCTCCCGGCGGGTGCACCTGTCCGCTCCGGCGGTGGCGGAGCGGGTACGGCGGCTGGAGGAGACCGGGGTGATCACCGGCTACCACGCCCGGGTCGATGCGTCACGGGCCGGGCGCGGGGTGGCCGCCCTGATCAGGATGTCGTGTTACGGCCCCCGCTGCGTGCTCCGCGACGAGCAGGCACTGGCCTGGCCGGAGATCCTTGAGGTGCACCGGGTGACCGGTGACGCCTGCTGTCTGCTGCGGGTCGTCACCTCCTCGATGACGACATTCGAGGAGATGATCGACCGGCTCGCTCCGTACGGCCATCCGTCGAGCATGATGGTGCTGTCCAGCCCCGTCCCCTGGCGCCCCCTGTCGTCCGGCTGAGACCCACCGTCGCGTCAGGTGACCTTGCCGTGCTCGGCGATCGCCCCGGCGGTGGCCCGCCAGATCGGCGACGCGGGGTCGATGACGTCGAAATGATCACCCGACATTTCGAGATATACCACCTGATCGCCTGACTCCTGAGCGGCTCGCGCGTAGCGACGGCTGAAGTCGACCAGGTCCAGGTCGTCCCCACCCCCCTGCACGATGAGCTGGGGCACTCCCAGCGGGAGTCGCTCCAGCGGCCCCGACCGCAGGTAGGTCTCGGGCACCTCGGCGGCGGATCCACCGAGCGCCGCGGCGACCGCGCCGGAACTCATGTGCCTGCGGTCCCCCTCGGCCAGGTCGAGCACCCCCGCCAGAGAGACCGCCAGGGTGATCCGCCGGTCGTCGGCGGCGGCGCGGAGGGCGAGCTGCCCGCCCGCGGAGTGGCCGATCACCACCAGCGGGCCGCGGGCGCCCTGTGCCGCGAGGGCGATGCCCCGGGCGACATCCGCGGTGGTCGCCTCCCAGCCGTGCAGGTCGGGGCGGCGGTATTCGAGGTTCCAGGCGGCGAACCCGCGCTCGGCGAGGTCGATGGCGAGCGCGTCCATCAGATCCGCCCCCCAGACCGAGCGCCAGAAACCGCCGTGCAGCAGCACCGCGACGGGTGTCCGTCCATCGGCCTCGGGCGAGGGCGCCTGCCCCGGGGTCCCGTACGGCGGCCGTATCTCCGCCCACTGATCGGGGTGATCGCCGTAGCCGACCCGGTGCGCCGGTCGGCGCAGCCGGTGTACGGCGTGCCTGATCGCCCAGGTCAGCCCCCAGACCCCCCGCCCGTGCAGGTGGGTGCCCGACGCGCCGTCCGCCGCCCCGGGGAGCGGGGCCTCGGACTTCGTCAGGTCGAGCCAGACCGCTCCGGGATACTCGGCGAACAGGCCACGGGCCTCCGGATCCGGACCCGGCATGACGACCAGGGCGCCGGGAGACTCCAGCGCCGCCCGGAAGCCGGGCAGGTCGGAGGTCATCGACACCGTCCCGCCGACCCCGAGGGCCGCGAACTCGCGGTCGGCCACCTCGGTGAGCAGGCGAAGGTCCGCGACCAGGCCGGGGCCGGTGACCACGAGCACATGTAGATTCGAGGGAATCATTCGCCTATTCTGCCGCATTACTCCGTGATTACGGTCCAGGGATATACGCCCGTACCAGCAGCTCCCCGGCGTCGTCCTGGTGGATCTCCGCGGGGACCGCCGAGGCCGAGCCGAAGCCGGCGCAGACCGACGTCGGAGTCATCTGGCGTCCTGGGCCTGGGCAGGCGCGAAGCGGTACATATAAGATCATTAAATGATGGTATGTCCGCTTATTGGAATGATCTCTGGTCCTGGAACTCCCGAGAGGTTAGCGTCTGCGCATGCGCCACGTTGAGATCTCGGGCAGGAGACTCCGGCTGAGGGAAGTCACCATCGAGGACGTGGACGCCCTGCACGCGGTGTACGGCGACCCCACTGCCACCGAACACCTGCCGTTCGACCCCCGCACACGCGAGGAGGTCGAAGAGTCGATCATCGAGGCGATGAAGTCCTCGGAGACCGAGCCCCGGCGTCTCTACGTACTGGCGGTGACCGACCTTGACGGCGGCGAGGCCTTCGGCGTCGCCAGACTGCACATCGAGGCCGACCACCCGCACAGCGCGGAGATCGGCCTCGGCCTCCGCCCCGACCACTGGGGCCGGGGCATCGGCACCGACCTGATCCGGCTGATCCTCGCGTTCGGCTTCCGCGACCTGCGCCTGCACCGCATCTGGGGTGCCCGCTCCCCGGCCAACACCGCCGCCCAACTGGCGATGCTGGTCGCCGGAATGGTCGAGGAGGGCAGGATCAGGCACCACGTCCGGGCTCGCGGAGCCTGGCGCGACTCCATCGTGCACTCGGCGCTGGAGGACGAATGGGAAGGCCACCGCGATGTCTGACCTCGAAGGAGCCCCCCTGCCACGCACCGAAGAAAGACATCGGGAGGCCCGTCCCCGATGATCCCGTGCACCTCGCCTTTCAGAATGTTGTGACGGAAATGCTGCCGTTTCCGGTCACGGGAAGAGTCAAATGGCCCTAGAGTCCGCGCATGTGAGCGAGAGTCCCATCCTCCCCGTACGAGGGCGCCCGGTACGGCCCTCCGGCAGGCACCGCAGGCCCGTGCCTTCCCAGCTCCCGCCCGAGGCGCCGGCACTGGTGCTGGCCGCGCTCGGCGACGCCTCCGGCACCGCCGCGGAGCTCGCGGCCCTCATCCGGGTGGACAACCCGCAGATCCAGGTCAGACTGGCCGGGCTCGGCGAGGACGCCAAGGAGCTGACCTCCGAGCTGGAGTCAGCGGCCAGGGAACGGCCCGAGGACGCCACAGCCGCCATCGTGGTGCCGCTGCTGACCGGCCCGCACCCGGTCGCGGACCGGCTGATCTCCATGGCTGTCGCGGCCAGCGGCGTGCCGGTGACGGTCACCGACCCGCTGGGGCCGCATCCGCTGCTCGCCGAGGCCCTGCACATCCGGCTGTCGGAGAAGAGCCTGGCCCGGGCCGACCGGATGCGGCTACTCAACGTCTCCAACCCGGTCGACATCCCGGTCGACGCGGTCATCCTCGCCACCGTCGGCGGAGAGAACGCGGCGACGGAGGCACAGCCGACGGCCGTGCTGCTGGCCTCTCGGCTGACGCTGCCCGTCCTGGTCGCCTCGCTGGACAGCGCACCCGCCGTAGCCGACGCCGCCGGCCGACTCCGCGGCATCGGCGCCCAGCGGATCGCCCTGTCCCCGTGCGTCCTGGGTCCCGAGGCGGCCCCTGGGCTCGCGAGCGCGGCGGCCGAGGAGATCGGGGCCGAGTGCGCCGACCTCCTCGGCCCCCACGACCTGATCGCGGAACTGGCCGCCCGCGCCTACGGAAGCATCCTGTCGGCGGACTGAGCGACCCGACGTGACGGATCCCCTCTGACGGGTAATGACCTGCGTAAGTTGTCAGAGGGGACAGATCATGCTGTACGGAAAAGAACATGTAGCGCGGTACCAGGCGACCGATGGTGCGGAAGGACACGAGTGGCAGGGCACCACCACCCTGATCCTCACCACCACCGGTCGCAAAAGCGGCGAACGGCACCACACCCCGCTCATCTACCAGCGCCACGGCGACGACTTCCTTGTGGTGGCCTCCAAGGGCGGCGCCGACAACCCTCCGCTGTGGTATCTCAACCTCCAGGCCGACCCCGAGGTCGGGGTCCAGGTGCTGGGCGACCGCTTCACGGCCAGGGCGCGCACCGCCACCCCGGAGGAGAAGCCCGAACTGTGGCAGATCATGACGGCGGCCTGGCCCGCCTACGACGAGTACCAGACGAAGACCAGCCGGGAGATTCCGGTGGTCGTGCTGGAACGCGTCACCTCATGACCGGCGTTACGGCGACCGGTCGGGTTCCACCACGTTCGGTCACACCGGAGTGCATCACCCTGTGAGGTGTGACCGGGGTGAGAACCGGGTCAGGGCTCCAGCCAGACGTAACCCGCGAACCTGCCGGTCGTGCCCTCCCTGCGGTGCGAGAACAGGTCGGCGGTCTCGATGGTGCAGCGGGTGTCGTGGGTGATCTCTCCGACACCCGCCCTGCCGAGCTGCGAGGTGATCGCGGCCCGCAGGTCCAGTGCCGGGGTGTCCCTGGAGGTGATCGACCACGCCTCGGGGAGGTGTACCGCGACCTCCTCGCGCAGCTCGGCCGGAACCTCGTAGCAGGTGCCGCAGGCCATCGGACCGATCAGGGCGGTCATCCTCGCCGGGTCCGCACCGCGCTTGGCCATCTCCTCGACCAGGGCGGTCACCACACCGGACACGGTGCCGACTCTTCCTGAGTGCGCGGCCCCCACCAGGCCCGCCCGTGGCTCGGCCAGCAGGACGGGCGCGCAGTCGGCACAGAGCGCTGCCAGACCGAGACCCGGCACATCGGTGCAGATCCCGTCCAGCGGCGGCGGGTCGTCACCGAACGGCTCACTGACGTAACAAACGTCGGCGCTGTGAACCTGCCGCATGAACACGACCCGTTCCAGCCCGAACTCGGCGGCCGTCCTGGCCCTGTTCGCCGCGACCGCGCCCGGTTCGTCACCGCACAACCCTCCGAGGTTGCGGCTGCTGTACGGCTCGGCGCTGACGCCACCATGACGATCGGTGATCCTCATCTGAAAGTTCACGGCCCGACCTTACTCGCCCAGGAACCTCGTTCCTCGGACGTTCGTTTCACAGGAACACAGATCCCCCGAGAGATTGCGAGCGTCATGGCGGAGGTTGTGTACGACCGCAAGGAGCAGTACCAGCAGATCGCGAGCGGTCTCATGCCCGGCGAGCAGATCATCGCGGTCTACGACGCCATCGGCACGGGCACCGGCTTCCTGGGGCTCACCGACAAGCGTGTGATCGTGCAGGACAAGTCGTTCGTCGGCAAGAGGGTCGCCATCACCAGCATTCCCTACTCCAGGGTCTCAGCGGTGAGCGTGGTGAGCAACAAGTCGCTCGCCGGTTCCTTCTTCTCCTCCGGTGCCATCGCCATCCACGTGGGCACCCACACCTACGAGGTGGAGTTCCGGGGCGACAACAAGGCGCACCACGTGCACAACGTGATCTTGCACTTCATCGCCGCCTGAGGAACCCCTCATCCCCCGGCGGAAGCCGTCGTCCGGCCGTGCGCGACCTGCCGGTAGAGCTCCATGGTCCGCTCGGCGATGCGCTCCCAGGAGAAGTGCTCCACCGCGCGGAGGCGCCCGGCCGCGCCCATCCGGGCCGCGAGGGCCGGGTCGGCCAGCAGCCGGTTGACCCGTTCGGCGAGGTCGGCGGCGAAGACACCGGGGTCGTGCGGGGTGCCGTCGGCCGCCTGGTCGATCGGGACCAGCAGGCCGGTGGTGCCGTCGGCCACCACCTCGGGGATGCCACCGGTGGCGGTGGCCACGACCGCGGTCTCGCAGGCCATGGCCTCCAGATTGACGATGCCCATCGGCTCGTAGACCGAGGGGCAGACGAACACCGTCGCGTGGGTGAGAATCTGGATCACCTCCGGGCGGGGCAGCATCTCCGAGATCCAGACGACGCCCTCGCGATCGAGCCCGCGCACCAGTCCGGTCACCTCGGCGGCGATCTCCGGAGTGTCGGGCGCGCCCGCGCACAGCACCAGCTGCGCGTCGGGGTTGAAGGCACGCGCCGCGTGGAGCAGGTGGACGAGACCCTTCTGCCGGGTGATGCGCCCGACGAAGACGACGTACGGCCGGCTCGGGTCGATGCCGTGTCGGGCCAGGGCACCGGTACCGCGGTCGGGGGCGTACTCCGCGGTGTCGATCCCGTTGTGGATCACCGTGACCCGCTCCGGCGGGATCTCGGGGTAACTCGCCAGCACGTCGCGGCGCATCCCCTCCGAGACCGCGATGATCGCGTCGGCGCCTGCCAGCGCGCCGCGCTCGGCCCACGACGACAGCGTGTAACCACCGCCCAGTTGCTCGGCCTTCCACGGCCGCAGCGGTTCCAGGCTGTGCGTGGTCACCACGTGGGGCGTTCCGTACAGCATCTTGGCCACCTGGCCGGCGAAGTTGGCGTACCAGGTGTGGCTGTGGACCAGGTCCGCGCCCTCACATCCGGCGGCCATCTCCAGGTCGACACCGAGCACCTGGAGCGCGGCGTTGGCCGCCTCCAGGCCGCCGGGCACCCGGTAGGCCGCGACGCCCTCCTCCTGCCGTGCCGCTCCGAAGCAACGGACCCGGGTGTCGGCGAGCCTGCGCAGCTCCCGGGCGAGGTACTCGACATGGACTCCCGCCCCTCCGTACACGTCGGGGGGATATTCACGGGTCAGCAGATCCACTCGCATGCGATCAGCCTAGTGTTTCATCCCTGTTCATCAGGTTAGGGTCCAACACATGAGAGTCCTCGCGATCGTGCTCGCCGGTGGAGAAGGTAAGAGGCTCATGCCTCTGACAGCTGATCGGGCGAAGCCCGCGGTGCCTTTCGGGGGGATATACCGACTCGTCGACTTCGTGCTGTCCAACCTGGCCAACGGTCACTACCTCCAGATCGTCGTGCTGACGCAGTACAAGAACCACAGTCTCGACCGGCACATCTCCCGGACCTGGCGCCTGTCAGCGATGCTCGGCAACTATGTCACCCCGGTCCCCGCCCAGCAGCGCCTCGGGCCGCACTGGTTCTCCGGCTCCGCCGACGCGCTGTTCCAGAACCTGAACCTGATCTACGACGAGATGCCGGACCACGTCATCGTGTTCGGCGCCGACCACATCTACCGCATGGACCCGCGACAGATGGTGGAGCAGCACATCGAGACCGGGGCCGACGTGACCGTGGCCGCGATCCGGCAGCCGATCTCCCTCGCCGACCAGTTCGGGGTCATCGAGGCGGATCCGGCCGGCCGCCGGATCGTCGCGTTCCGCGAGAAGCCGAAGGACGCGGTGGGCCTGGCGGACGCGCCCGACCAGGTCTACGCGTCGATGGGCAACTACGTCTTCAAGACCCAGGCGATGATCGACGCGCTCAGGGAGGACGCGCTCGACCCGACGAGCAAGCACGACCTGGGCGGCAACATCATCCCGATGATGGTGAAGTCGGGCAGCGCAGAGGTCTACGACTTCGCCGACAACATCGTGCCCGGCTCCACCGAGCGCGACCGGGGCTACTGGAGGGACGTCGGAACGCTCGACGCCTACTACGAGGCCCACATGGACCTCATCTCCGCGCACCCGGTCTTCAACCTCTACAACAACCGCTGGCCCATCTACACCGGCCACGATCCGCTCCCCCCGGCCAAGTTCGTGCACAACGAGGGCGACCGGGTGGGCCGGGCGATCGACTCCCTGGTCTCCTCGGGCGTGATCGTCTCCGGTGGGCTGGCGGAGCGCTCGATCCTCTCCCCCGGCGTGGTGCTGCACTCCCACTCCCAGGTCGAGGACTCGGTGCTGATGGGCAACGTGAAGGTGGGCCGGGGCGCCATCGTCCGCAAGGCCATCATCGACAAGAACGTGATCATCCCGGACGGCGCCAGGATCGGCTTCGACCTTGAGTACGACCGCAGCCGGTTCGCGGTGACCAAGGGCGGTGTCGTCGTCATCGGCAAGAACGAGATCGTCGAACGCTGATCCGGCCCCGCCCGGTTCAGCGCCAGACGGTGCCGAGCCAGGCGGTTGCCGCGGCGGCCGCCAGCAGGGCGATGTTGAGCCCGATCTTCCTGACCTCGCCGCGGCTCAGGTGGACCGCGATGCCGCCGATCTGGATCAGGACAAGGCCGATCGCCGCGGCGATGGCGAGCCAGGGTGCGATCCCGGTCAGCGGCGGCAGGATCAGACCGGCCGCACCGAGGACTTCCAGGACTCCGATCAGGCGGACGAGCGGCATGGGAACGGTGTCGACCCAGCCCATCATCGGCTGGAGTCGCTCCTGGCCTTGGGTGATCTTCTTGCCTCCGGCGTAGGTTCGAGACCGAGCTGCCGTGCCTGGTCGCGGCCGTCACCCAGGCGGCGACCGGGGAGCCCGAAGTCGCTCGCTTCGTCACCGATCTGATGCCGCTGGTCAGGGCCAGGGCGACGAAGTGCGGTCACTGGCGGAAGCTTGAGACCATGGCCCGGCTCGCCGTCGAGGTGGCGCGGCGGCATGGTGACAGGACCGGTGAGGCGTTCACCCTGACGACGCTGGGGGTGGCGGAATGGCGCACCGGCCGGATCGACGCCGCTCGCGACTGCCTGCGTCGCGCCCTCGGACTCCGGCGCGACCTGGGCGACCGGGAGGCCGAAGGGCTGGCGCTGCACAACCTCGGCTGGCTGAGCATGCGCACCGGTGATCTCGATGACGCCCTCGACCACATCACTGCGGGGCTGCGGCTGATCGAGGCACATGGGTCGAACCGGGCCGGCATGGTCAGGCACAACCTGGGCGAGGTCCTGCTCCAGCTCGGCCGTTCGACAGAGGCGGCCGACTGCTTCGAACGGTGCCTGTCCGCCCGGAGGGCGGACCGTGACCTGTTCGGGGAGAGCATCACCCTGGCCGCGCTCGGCCGCGCCTACTGCCTGCTCGATCGGCGCGGCGAGGCACTGGTCACGTTCGAGGACGCGCTGAGCCGTTGCCGGGAGACCGGTAACCGGGAGGACGAGACGACCAGATACGCCAAGCTCTGCTACGTCGTCGGCGGTACGACCGGCTGCGCGCAGGGCTGCGAGAAGCACGGAAGTCGCTGACCGAGCCGAACCCGTAGTCCGGACCCCGACCACGTACTGCTGCCGGTCGGCGGCCTCACCGCCATCGGGCTGGTCTCCGGGGTGCTGCCGCAGCTCATCATGTACCTGCGGGCCGAGTCGGAGCGCCGACTGGATCGTCTGATGCAGGACAGCCTGTACACGGCGGTGAACCGATTCCAGGGCCTGTCGAGGTTCGAGAATCCGGCGTTCCTGGACGGGCTGCGCCTGGCCACCCAGGCTTCGGGAAGCATGTTGGCGCCCATCACCTCGGGGCTGTTCGACATCGGGCGCAATGCCATCACGCTGGTCAGCCTCTTGGCCGCCCTGGCCGTGCTGAGCCCGCTCATGGCGGGACTGGTGGCGCTGGCGGCGATTCCCGCCCTGGTCGCCCGGATATCGCTGGAGAAGCGACGGATGATGATGATCGCCGGGCAGTCCACCTCGATCCGGCGGCAGCTCTTCTACTCCTCCATGATCACCGACGTGCAGGCCGCGAAGGAGGTCCGGCTCTTCGGGCTGGGCGGCTTCCTCAAGGATCGGATGTTCGGGGAGCTGGCCACCGTCCAGGCCGGTGAGCGGCGGCTGGACCGGCGGGAGGCGCTCACCCAGTCGCTGCTCGCGACGCTCTCCGCCGCGGTCAGCGGCGTGGGGTTGATCTGGGCGGTGTACGCGGCGGTGGACGGCCGGTTGCCCCTCGGCGACGTGACCGCGTTCGCCGCCGCCGTGGCCGGAACGCAGGGTGCGCTGATCTCGGTGGTGGAGAACGTGGCCAACGCCCGTCAGGCGCTGTCCCTGTTCGGTTACCACGAGCAGGTGACATCGCTGCCCGACGACCTGCCGCCACCGCGTCGCCCCACGGAGGGGCCGGCCGCCACACTGCCCGCGCTGCGGCGGGGTATCGAGCTGCGCGATGTGTGGTTCCGCTACGGCGAGAGCCACCCGCGGGTGCTGCGGGGAGTCGACCTGACGATCCCGCACGGCACGTCGGTCGCGCTGGTGGGGCTCAACGGGACCGGCATCAACGGCTCGGTCGTCGTCTCGTCTCTGCCCCACGTGGCCGACGCCCTCGCCACGATCCTCATCAGTGGGGGCACCACATCACCCAGTAGCGTGACCGTCTCCACGCTTTGAGGGGATCGACAATCAGGTCTGAGTCTGAGTGTTCTTCACCCGGTCACGCACCACCGCGGCGCCCGGCCAGCGATCATGCGAAGCGCGGCCCTGGCCGCGCCCAGCCGTCCACCCGTCCGCACGGCGGTGACCCGGACACCCAGCAGCCGCTTGCCGCGCGTCCGCCCCCACAGAGCGTGCTGCACCCAGAGGTGAAGGAACAACCCGGCCAGGATGACTGGTCCCGCGGGCTTCACACTGCTCCGGAACACGTACGCGCCGGCCCCACTCCAGAAGGCCGGCTCCCATGCGAACCTCGATGTTGATGTCGATCAAGAGCCCTGCTGCGGGGTCTGGTGCCCACGCTGGAGACCGCTGCCCGATCGGCCCCCGAGGAGCGGCGGATCGCACCCACCGGAAGACCTGGACCACCTACAACCGCTACGCCCCTGGCGACCACAGTCACCACGCCCTCTTCCGAAGCGACGAACCGACGAGCTCACCAGTTCGGCATACCCAAGAACAGACGATCAGGCGGTTCGACCGCGGCTTGAAGATCTCCTTCTGTGTCGTAGTCAGGCCGACGTTCCCCTCGACAACGACGCCATTCACCGTCGATGACTTGCACGGATTCACAGATGGCGACTTCCCTGCCCGCGGGTGCAGGAACCATTGACGGAGTGAGTACTCACTCCGCATACTGGGCACATGGAAACCACCACCGTCCGACGACGCGCGCCGGGGATGAGCCCGGAGCGGCGCCGCCAGATGATCGTGGCGGTCGCCCTCCCCCTGATCGCCGAGCACGGCGCCGCCGTGACCACCAGCCAGATCGCCAGGGCCGCCGGCATCGGCGAGGCCACGATCTTTCGGGCGTTCACCGACAAGGACGAGTTGCTCGACGCCTGCATGGCCGAGGCGCTCCGCCCGGACCACGTGCTGGAGCAACTCGCCGCGATCCCGCTCGACCAGCCACTGACCGAGCGTCTCGTCGAGGCCGCCGACGCGATGCGGGCGCACATGGCCCGGATCGGCACCGTCATCGCCGCCCTGCACGTCTCGGGGCGCCGCCCTCGCGACCGCCCCGGCGTGCCGCTTCCCCCGCGAGGCCCCGAGGCGACGTCCCGGGACCCCGCGGGCACGCCCCCTCCGCCGAAGCGGGAGGCCGGAACGCCCGCCCCGGACCGAGAGGGAGATCCGTCACCGGAGCGCGAGGATACGGCCCGGCTTGACCGGGAGTCCTCGTTCGGGGAGACCCGCACGGCGCTGGCCGAGCTGTTCGAGCCCGAGCGCGACTCCCTCCGGCTGCCCCCGGAACGCCTGGCCGCGCTCTTCCTCGCCATGGTGTTCTCCAGCGCCCGCCAGCCGGAGGGCGCCCCCGAGCTGAGTGCCGACCTCGTCGACGTGTTCGTCCACGGTGCCCTGACCTGAGCTGACTCGTCGTGGGCCGGCCCGGTCTCGCTCGGCCTCATCCGCCCGTGGGTCACACGGACTCGCCGACACCCGGGTCCGCCGCTTCGGAGCGTCACGGCCGAAGGAGGGGGTCGCGGCCTACCGGACGCCCGGCGGCCACCTCCCCTGTCCGACCCGTCCTCGAACGATCTCAGAAGACCCCACCGAAAGGCCCCGCAGTGACGATCACTTTGAACCACACCATCGTGCCCGCGCTCGACAATCAGGGGGCGGCCGACTTCTTCGCGGGCATCATGAACCTGGAGTGCCTGCCACCCGCCGGGGCACACGCCCACTTCGCCCCGGTCCGGGTGAACGAGTCCCTCACCCTCGACTTCATGACCGTGGAAGACCCCGAAGGGCACCACCTGGCCTTCGACGTCGACCCGGCCACCTTCGACGGAATCCTCGCCCGTCTCAAGGACCGAGGCGTGCCGTACGGCAACCACCCCGCCCACCACGACAACGGGCGGATCGACCATCCACTCCGCCCGCGCGGCCTGTTCTTCACGGACGAGACGGGCAACCTCTACGAGGTCATGTCCGACTGACCGCGACACCCCCGGCCCAGGTGAAGCGAGGCGGGCGACGTTCGAGGAAGGCTGCGACGCCCTCGCCGACCTCCTCATGCGCCTCCTTCTGCCACAGCAGGAAGCGCGCCTCGTCGGCGCGGCCGTCCACGATCTCCTTCGCGGCGGCCACCGTCAGCTGGGAGCGGCCGGCCAGGGTGCGGGCGAGGCCGTACACGCGCTCGGACAGCTCCGCTTCCGGCAGGACCTCGTCCACCAGGCCGGTGCGCAGCGCGCGGTCGGCGCCGATGAGCTCCGCGGAGAAGAGCAGGAACTTGGCGGTGGACGGGCCGACGGCGGCGGTGAGGCGCCGGGTGGAGCTCGGCGGGTAGACGATGCCGAGCTTGGCGGGAGTGATGCCGAAACGGGCTCCCTCTGCGGCCAGGCGCAGGTCACAGGCGAGGGCGAGCTGGCAGCCGCCGCCCACGCAGAAGCCCTCGATCATCGCGATCACCGGTTTGGGGAACTCCGCCAGCGCCCGCTCCGCGGCGACCGTCGCCCCCGTGTCGTCGCCGCTCTCGTCGCCGTTGCCGGCGAGTTCGGCGAGCTCCGAGATGTCGGCCCCGGAGCAGAAGGTACCCGCCGCCCCGGTGAGCACCAGCACCCGCACGGCCGGATCGTCCGCAAGCGGCGCGAGCAGCGCGGGCAGGGCCCGCCACATGGCCGCGCTCAGCGCGTTGCGCTTCTCTGGGCGGTTGATCCTCAATGTGGCGACATACTGGTCAACGGACAGTTCAAAGCCTTCGGAGATCTGCACGGGTTAGATTCTCCCGGCACGCTTCATGATCTTGTCATCAGACCACCCCAAAGCACGAGAAACCGCATGTTCAGCATCATGCGCCCCCGCAGTGAGCACTCCTGCGCGGCCCCGCGTCCAAACAGCCGCGGCATCTGAGACATCCCATCGGACATCGCGGGACGCCTCCCTGTCGCACCCCGGCGCGGCCGGATCAGGAAACCGGCCGCCCTCAGGACGGAACCGGCCGGTCGCCGTCCTCACCGCCGGAACACCCCGCCGTCGGCGCCATCAGGCCGGTGAGTGTCCCGGGAAGGGTGGCGGCCATGGGCGGATTCTCGACCCGGAAGCGGGGCAGGGCCTGGGGGTACTTCTCGCGGACGAAGGCCACCAGATGCTCGCGGATGTCGCACTTGAGGTCCCAGGCGCTGGCCGAGTCGGCGGCGCTCATCAGGGCGCGCAACTCCAGCAGCCCGTTGGGAAGGGTGTCGGTGACCTGGAGGGTCCAGTCCTTCTGGTCCCACAGCGGGTGCACGCGCAGGGCCTGGTAGAGCTCGGTGCGCAGTTCCTCGACCGGCACCGACCAGTCGACCCGGATGAACACGTGGCCGATCACCCTGCTGCTGTGCCGGGTCCAGTTCTCGAACGGATTGGTGGTGAAGTAGGAGACGGGCAGGACCAGCCGGCGCTCGTCCCAGAGCCGCAGCACCACGTAGGTCAGGCTGAGCTCCTCGATGCGACCCCACTCGCCCTGCACCACGACGACGTCGTCCAGGCGGAGCGCGTCGCTGAAGGCCAGCTGAAGGCCGGCGAGCAGGTTGCCGAGTGTCGACTGGGCGGCGATGCCGACGACGACTCCGGCGATCCCGGCCGAG
Source organism: Streptosporangium amethystogenes (assembly GCF_000721075.1). Classification (GTDB taxonomy): domain Bacteria; phylum Actinomycetota; class Actinomycetes; order Streptosporangiales; family Streptosporangiaceae; genus Streptosporangium; species Streptosporangium amethystogenes. The sequence goes on along the minus strand of NZ_JOEQ01000005.1, from coordinate 286,634 downwards.
GCCAGCAGACCGGCGCCGAGCGCCCGCACCTGCGGAAAGGTGAAGAGCATCGCACCCAGCGCCACCACGATGATCACCGCCGAGGCCACCCTGCGGACCAGGGTGATCTGGGTGCGGATGCGGCGGGCCCTGCGGTTGCGCTCGCCCTGGACGGTGACCAGGCGGTCCAGGACCACGTCGGTGACGGCGTAGGCGGCCTGGATGACCAGCCAGGTGGCGCATCCGATCATCGCCATGCTGAGGCCGCGGTCGATCATCTGGCTGACCGAGCCCTCCGCCATGCCCGGCTCGTAGACGGTGTAGGCGGTCGCCACGGCGGCCGTGGCGAACCCCGGCCAGGTGCAGCGGCTCACGACCGGACCGGCGAGCGCCCACTTCTCGCCGATCAGCCGTGAGCGCAGCACCCTTCGCACCGCCTCCACCGCCACGATGGCGGCGGCCACGGAAACGATCATGATGATCCAGCTGAACACTGACGACTTCCCCTCGTCGCTCTCTTCCCCGGACCATCAGCCAATCAGAAGGACTCGTCGAACGTGACATTCCCCTCGACGGCTATCTGGTAGGCCGAAACCCTCCGCTCGAAGAAGTTGGCCAGCTCCTGCACATCCTGCAGCTCCATGAACGCGAACGGGTTGGCGGTGCCGTACCGGACGGGCATCTGGAGCCTGACCAGCCGCTGGTCGGCCACGTACTCAAGGTAGCGCCGCATCTGCTCCGCCCCCATTCCCTGCAGACCGTCGCCGCACAGGTCGGCCGCGAAGGCCAGCTCGGCCGCCACCGCCTCCTCGATCATCCGGGTGACCTGCTCGGCGAGCTTGTCGTCGAACAGCTCGGGCTCCTCGGCCCGTACGGTCTCCACGACGCCGAAGGCGAACTCCATGTGCATGGACTCGTCGCGGAAGACCCAGTTCGTCCCGGTGGCCAGGCCGCTGAGCAGCCCCCTGGAGCGGAACCAGTAGACGTAGGCGAAGGCCCCGTAGAAGAACAGGCCCTCGATGCACGCCGCGAAGCAGATCAGGTTGAGCAGGAACGTCCGCCGGTCCTCCCTGGTCTCCAGCCGGGTCAGCCCACCGAGCGAGTCGATCCAGCGGAAGCAGAACTCCGCCTTGTCGCGGATCGAAGGGATGTGCTCGACCGCGGCGAACGCCTTGACCCGCTCGTCGGGGTCGGGCAGGTAGGTATCCAGCAGGGTCAGGTAGAACTGGACGTGCACCGCCTCCTCGAACAGCTGCCTGCTGAGATAGAGGCGCGCCTCCGGGGCGTTGAGGTGCTGGTAGAGGTTGAGGACGAGGTTGTTGGCCACGATCGAGTCGCCGGTGGCGAAGAACGCCACGAGGCGGTTGATCAGGTGACGCTCCTCGGGCGTCATCCTCGCCAGGTCCGCCAGGTCGGAGGCGAGATCCACCTCCTCGACGGTCCAGGTGTTGCGGATCGCGGCCCGGTAGCGTTCGTAGAACTCGGGGTAGCGCATCGGCCGCAGGGTGAGATCCATGCCGGGGTCGAGCAACATCGGGAGAACGCCTTTCGGGGTGGCTGAGGGGTGGCTGAAAAGGTGGCGGGGTGCCTTGGGACGGGCCGCCGGCAGGTCTACTGGCAGGCGTCGCAGTACTCGGGGTTCTCCAGGGAGCAGGCGACGGCCTCGGGGTCGGGAACCTCGCCGGCCACCGGTGCCGCCACGGTGGCCTGCGCGATCCGGGTGGCCGGGCGCGAGCGCAGGTAGTAGGTGGTCTTCAGGCCCGACTTCCAGGCGTAGGCGTACATCGAGGAGAGCTTGCCGATGGTCGGCGTGGCCATGAACAGGTTCAGCGACTGCGACTGGTCGATGTACGGGGTGCGCGCGGCGGCCAGGTCGATCAGCGCCTTCTGCGGCAGCTCCCAGGCGGTCCGGTAGAGCAGCCTCAGGTCGGCGGGGATCTCGGGAATGTCCTGGACGGAGCCGTCGGCGCGCTTGATCGCGTCACGGATCCGCGCGGTCCACAGTCCCCGGGCCCGCAGATCGGCGACGAGATAGCGGTTGACCTGGAGGAACTCACCCGAGAGGGTCTCGCGCTTGAAGATGTTGGAGACCTGCGGCTCGATGCACTCGTAGCAACCGGCGATGGAGGCGATCGTGGCCGTGGGCGCGATCGCGATCATCAGCGAGTTACGCAGCCCCGTCCTGGCGATCCGCTCCCTGATCTCCGTCCACTCCTCGGACGTCGCGGCCCCGTAGTGGTCGGGGTGGAGCACCCCGGCGGCGGCCCTGGTCTCCTGGTAGGAGGGGTGGCGGCCACGCTCCGCGGCCAGGTCCGAGGAGGTCCGGTAGGCGGCCAGCGCGATCTCCTCGGAGATCCGGGTGGACAGCCGCAGCGCCCGCGGCGAGTCGAACGGCAGCCGCAGCGTGAACAGCACGTCGGCCAGACCCATCACGCCGAGCCCGATCGGGCGCCACCTCTGGTTGGCGGCCCGGGCCTCGGGGGTCGGGTAGAAGCCCAGGTCGATGGTGCGGTCGAGGAACCGCACGGCGGTGCGGACCGTCGCGCGCAGCCGCACCCAGTCGATCCCGTCTCCGGAGTCCGGAGACAGGTGGGCGGCCAGGTTGATCGAGCCGAGGTTGCAGACCGCGGTCTCGGCGTCGCTGGTGACCTCAAGGATCTCGGTGCAGAGGTTCGACAGATGAATGACGTTCTGGGGCCTGGCCGTCTGGTTGGAGGTCCGGTTGGCCGCGTCCTTGAAGGTCATCCAGCCGTTGCCGGTCTGGGCGAGCGTGCGCATCATCCGGCCGTACAGGGTGCGGGCGGGGAGCTGCGCGGTGAACCGGCCCTCGGCCTCGGCGGCCCGGTAGGCCTCGTCGAACGCGGCACCGTACAGGTCGGTGAGGTGCGGGACCTCCTTGGGGTCGAACAGTGACCACACGCCGTCGGCCTCGACCCGGCGCATGAACTCGTCGGGGATCCAGTTGGCCAGGTTCAGGTTGTGCGTGCGACGGGCCTCCTCGCCGGTGTTGTCGCGCAGTTCGAGGAACTCCTCGATGTCGGCGTGCCAGGGCTCCAGATAGACGCAGGCCGCACCCTTGCGGCGGCCGCCCTGGTTGACCGCGGCGACGCTTGCGTCCAGGGTGCGCAGCCAGGGCACGATGCCGTTGGAATGGCCGTTGGTACCGCGGATCAACGAGCCCCGAGAGCGGATCCGGCTCCAGGCGATCCCGATGCCCCCCGCGTACTTCGACAGCCGCGCGACCTGCCCGTAGCGCTCGTAGATGGCCTCCAGCTCGTCGCGGGGCGAGTCGAGCAGGAAGCACGAGGAGAGCTGGGGCCTGCGCGAGCCGGAGTTGAACAGCGTGGGCGAGCTGGGCAGGTAGGACAGGGTGGCCATGAGCGCGTACAGCTCGGCGGCCTCCTCGACGGTTTCGGACAGGCCGCAGGCCACCCGGAGGAAGAAGTGCTGCGGGCGCTCCAGCACCTTGCGGGTACGCGGGTGACGCAGCAGGTAGCGGTCATAGACCGTACGCAGCCCGAAGTACTCGAATCTGGCGTCGGCGTCCGGCTCGATGAGCGCGTCCAGGACTCCGGCATGGGCGGCCACGAACTCCGCGAGCCCGTCGGCGATCAGCCCCGCCTCGTGCGTCGCGGCGACCGACTCGGAGAAGTCGCGGACGCCGTGCTCGGCGGCCTCGTCGGCGATCAGCTCGGCCAGCAGCGCGGCGGCGACCCTGGAGTTCTCCGGGTCGGTGATCACTCGGGCCGCCGCCTCGTCGATGGCCTGCCTGCGATCGACTGCCGCGGTCCCTGCTGAGATCCCTGCCAAGGCCTGTGTCACGTGGTGTTCCTCGCTCGCTCTGACTTCCCCGTACGGCTCCGCCGAAGAGGCACGCGTCCGCGAGCGATCCCGGGCACGCCGGACCGCCTCGTTCCGCGGGCCCTCCCACGAGGCCCTGGACAATCACGTCACCGGCAGGTCTTCGGACTCACGGGCGCCCTGCGTGTGCCTACCGGCCGTCGCTTCCCGGGCATGGTTCACCCAGTGCTCACCTGACGGCTTTCGTTCCCGTTCACCGCTGCGGGGCAGTCCCGGAATCTCACCGGGTTCCCTCTTGCCTCGCCCCTCCCGGGGCGAACCAGCAACGAGCAGGATCCTACATCTAGGGGCGTCTGACGCAACTACCCCAACAAGTTGTGTCGGAGGACTTCAGTAGCCCGAGTTCGTGGAGCACCCCGCGGGTGCGGGCCGTCTCGGTGAAGAGCCACTGACGGAAGTCGTCACCGCTGAGGTAGACCCGGCTCCATCCATTGGCCGCGCACAGGGCGCGCCAGCGCGGCGCGGCGTCGATCCTGTCGCACAGGGCGACCGCGGCGTCCCGGTCCGCCTGGCTCATGCCCTTGGGTCCCAGCAGGCCGCACCAGTCGCTGTACTCCAGCCGAACCTCGACCTCCAGGAGCGTCGGGGCGTCGATCCCGTCGATCCGGCTGCCCGAGGAGACCACCAGGGGGCGCAGGCGGCCCGCGGCGATCTCGGGTCGCAGGGCGCGGGCCGACCCCAGCAGGGCCGCGACCCGTCCGATCTGGAGCGCCTCGGCGGCATCCTCGGCGCCGAGGAACCCCGCGTACTCCAGCAACCGGGTGTCCACCCCGAGGCACTTGCCGATCATGCCGTAGAGCACGTGGTCGGAACCGCCCTCCGGCCGGCCGCCGACCGTCAGCGCCGCCGGGTTGCGCCGCAGCTCCGCGGCGAAGTCCTCGAAGGTGCGCAGGCGGGAGTCCGAGGGGACGACCAGGACCGTCCAGTCGCCGACCAGGCGGGCGAGGGGGGTGGCGGCGTCCACCACCGCGGCGGTGTTGGCGATCTCCGCGGCCGCCACCATCGGCATCGCGGTGACGAGCAGCCTGCCCTCGCGCGCGAACGAGCCGCGCACGGCGCCGAACGCGTCACGCGGGACCGACCCCAGGGGTCCCGGCCGCTCGACGGCCATGGCGGAGCGCGCCAGCCCCGACAGGACCAGGACGGAGGCGAGCCTGCCCGCGATCCCGTCCCAGCCGTGGCCGTCGGCGGTGGGTTCGAGGATGCTCAGGCGGCCCACGGCCGAGTCCGCGGAGTCACCGTTCAGGTCGCAGCCCGCCACGACCATGGCACCCACGACCAGCGCGAAAAACCTCCTACGGCGCATAAGCGCCCCTTCCCCCAAGAACCCCCTATACCATAGGTTACCGCCTTATCACTATCTGTTACAGACCGGGGGTGTCACCGCCCCCTGGCGGGGCGACCACCGTCGGCGGTCGCCCCGGGAGCCGCCTCACTCCACCGTGACGCTCTTGGCCAGGTTGCGGGGCTTGTCGACGTCCCGCCCCAGCGCCACGGCGGCGTGGTAGGCGAAGAGCTGAAGCGGGATCGACAGCAGGATCGGGTCCAGCTCGGTCTCGTTCCTGGGCACCACGACGCAGTCGTCGGCCAGCTTGGGGTCGGCCGTGCGGTGACCGACCATGAGCACCCGGCCGCCCCGGGCGCGGATCTCACCCAGCGTGGTGAGGTTCTTGTCCAGCAGCTCGTCGTCGGGGACGATCGCCACGGTCGGCATGTCCGGCCCGATCAGCGCCAGCGGCCCGTGCTTGAGCTCGCTGGCCGGGTACGCCTCGGCGTGCACGTAGGAGATCTCCTTGAGCTTCTGTGCGCCCTCGCGAGCCACCGGATATCCTCGGACCCGGCCCACGAACATCATGCTCGGCGCCTCGGCGTACTTCTGCGCCAGCTCCTTGAGCCGCGGCTCCAGCGCCAGGATCTCCTTGATCTGGTCCGGCAGCCTTCGCAGGCCCTCGCAGATCCGGCGGCCGTCGGCGGGAGACAGGTCACGCACCCGGCCGAGGTGCAGCGCGAGCAGCGCGAAGGCCACGGCGGTCGAGGTGAACGCCTTCGTGCTCGCCACCGAGACCTCGGGACCCGCGTGCAGGTAGACGCCGCCGTCGCACTCGCGGGCGATCGCGCTGCCCACCGTGTTGACGATGCCGAGCACCCGGCCGCCCTTGCGCTTGAGCTCCTGGACGGCGGCGAGGGTGTCATAGGTCTCCCCCGACTGGCTGATCGCCACATACAGGGTGTCCGCCTCCACCACCGGGCTGCGGTAGCGGAACTCACTGGCCGGCTCCGCGTCGGCCGGGATACGCGCCAGCTCCTCGATGAGCTGCGCGCCGATCTGGCCCGAGTAGTACGCGGAACCACAGCCGATGATCTTCACCCGGCGGAACGAGCGGGTCTCCCGCGCGTCCATGTTGAGGCCGCCCAGGTGGGCGATGTGGAAGCGGTCGTCCAGACGCCCGCGAAGCGTCCTGGCCACGGTGTCGGGCTGCTCGGAGATCTCCTTGAGCAGGTAGTGCTCGTAACCGCCCGTGTCGTAGTGCCCCGCCTCCCAGTCGACGGTCAGCGTCTCCTTGGACGTCTCCCGCGCGTCGCTGGCGAAGGTGTTGAACCCGTCCGCCTTGAGCACGGCGATCTCGCCGTCCTCCAGGTGGACCACCTGACGGGTGTAGCGGACCAGCGCGGCGACGTCCGACGCGGCGAACATCTCCTTCTCCCCGATGCCCAGCACGATCGGGCTTCCGTTGCGGGCCACCACCACCTCGCCGGGGCGCTCGGAGTCGATCACCGCGATACCGTACGTGCCGACGACCCGCTTGAGCGCGGTCCTGACGGCCTCCTCCAGGGAGTCGGCCTCCTTGACCGTACGAGCGATCAGATGCGAGAGCACCTCGGTGTCGGTCTCCGACAGGAAGATCGCGCCGTCGGCCTCCAGCTTGGCGCGCAGTTCGTCGGCGTTCTCGATGATGCCGTTGTGCACGACGGCGATGCGCTCGTCGGTGGACAGATGAGGGTGGGCGTTGACGTCGCTGGGCGCGCCGTGGGTGGCCCAGCGGGTGTGGCCGATGCCCAGCCCGCCCTTGAACCGCGTGGGCACGACCGCCGCCAGGTCGGCCACCCTGCCCTTGACCTTGCGCATCTTCAGGCCCTTGTTGGAGACCACCACCCCGGCCGAGTCGTAGCCCCGGTACTCAAGACGCTGCAGACCCTCCAGCAGGATGGGGGCCGCGTCCTTGGGCCCTACATAGGCCACGATTCCACACATGTAACCACTCCTTATCCGTAGACGATCCGGCGCAGCTGGCGCAGGGAGAGTTCAGGTGCCGCGACACGGCGTACCGCCAGCTCGGCGACCAGCCTGGGGAAGATCTCGTCATTGACCAGCCCCCTCCCCTTGAGCTCCGCGTGACGCCGCCTGACGAACTCCTCAAGGGGCTCGGAGAAGTAGGCCAGCACATCGGCGACGACTCGCGCCGCTTCCCCCGGGCCGAGCGCGCTCGTCCGGGTCAGGTAGGTGATCAGATCCTCATACGGATGCCGTGTCGTGGGCATAGAGCAGGACCATACGCATCCGGGAGGGAGCACACCAAGTTCTCTGCCCGATTTCGGGCAGAGAATCTCCACAATGCCGTAACCCCGCCACAACGCGCGACAATCAGCAATCTCTGATAACTCTAAGTAGCCACCAGAGGGGGAGGAACCATCATGCGCCGTCTGCCGGGGATCACCGTCGCCGCTCTCGCCGTACTGGTCTCGGCCGTCCCGGCGCAGGCGGCATACCCGGGAGATCGGGTGACATGGCCCCGGAAGCGCCCGGCACCCGCCACGACCACGATCTCCCCCGGCGCTGTCGCCGGCACGCCGTCATCGGCGGGAACGGACGCGCGATCCGGCAGGCAGGCCGCCTTCGCGAAGGCGGCGCGGACGTACGGGGTGCCGGAGAGCGTGCTGCTCGCGGTCTCCTATCTGGAGTCCCGCTGGGAGGGCCACCGCGGGCTGCCCAGCGTCTCCGCCGGTTACGGCCCGATGCATCTGGTCGACGGCCGGGCCAGGCCGGGCCGGCCCCACGGCGTCGGTGAGGACCCGCGCGGCGACGAGACCCGGCCGCGCGTGATCGCCCTTCCGCCCGTCGCGCCGGCCCCGCCCCAGGACACCCTGCGACAGGCCTCGGAACTGACCGGCCTGCCCCTCCGCCGGCTGCGCGAGGACCCCTCGGCCAACATCATGGGCGGTGCCGCGCTGCTCGCCGACTACCGGCGCCGCACCGGCGGGAGCCCCGACGCCGGCCCGGCGGGCTGGTACGACGCGGTGGCCCGCTATCCCGGCGTACCGGAAGAGGGCGCCGCGGGGACGGAGGCGGCACGGTCCTTCGCCGACGAGGTCTACGCGACGATCCAGACCGGTGCCGCGCGGGTGACCGACGACGGCGAACGGATGGCGCTGCCCGCGACGCCGGACCTTTCCACCCCGCGGGCACCACTCGCCGAACCGCCCGGTCCGGCGGCACAGCGCCGCGCGCACGGCCCCACCCCCACCCCCGCACCCGTCACGGACATCGTCGTGAAACCCGCGACGGAGCCTGCCACGAAGACCTCCACGGTGCTCGCCGCGGCCCCCTCCCCCCTGCCCACGGCGAGACCGGCGGCCCTCGCGGCGGCTCCCGCCGCGGGAGCCACTGTGAAAACCACTGCGGGGCCCGACTGCCCGAGGAACGTCTCCTGCGAGTGGCTCCCCGCCGTCTACCGGCGGCTCAAGGACGGCGGCTACGGCAACCACGACCGCTCCGACGGTCCCCGGAAGATCGACTACATCGTGATCCACGACGGCGAGACGAGCTACGACGCGATGACCCGCCTGGTCAGGAATCCCGAATACCTGAGCTGGCACTTCACCATCCGCTCCAGCGACGGCCACATCGCCCAGCACCTACGGGCCAGGGACATCGGCTGGCACGCCGGAAACTGGTACGTCAACTCCCGTTCCATCGGCCTGGAACACGAGGGATACCTGGCCAGGGGCGGATCCTGGTTCACCGAGGCGATGTACCGGGCCTCGGCCAGGCTGGTACGCCACCTCGCGGCCAGGTACGACGTCCCTCTCGACCGGGCGCACATCCTGGGCCACGACAACGTGCCGGGCACCACCCCGGAGACCGTGGGCGGCATGCACGACGACCCCGGCCCGTACTGGGACTGGAGCCACTACTTCGAACTGCTCGGCAGCCCGCTGCGCGCCTCCGGCGGTGCCGCCGCGCGTTCGGTGCTGATCAAGCCCGACTACGGCACCAACAGCCCGAACTTCACCGGCTGTCCCGGAGGGTGCCGCGGCCTGGGCGCCTCCTCGGTCTGGCTGCACACCCGCCCCTCCCTCACCGCGCCACTGGTCTCCGACATCGGCAAGCACCCCACCGGCGAATCCACCTACAGCGTCTACGACCACGCCGCCCGCGCCTCCAGCGGCCAGCGGTACGCGCTCGCCGAGCGCAGGGACGGCTGGACCGCGATCTGGTACCTCGGCCGGAAGGCGTGGTTCAGCGACCCCGCCGAGGCCCCCACCTCCCTGCCCGCGTCGGGTCCCCTGGTGACGCCCAGACCCGGCCGAGCCCCGATCAGGGTGTACGGCAGGGCCTATCCGAAGGCGCACGCCTACCCGGTGGGCGTCCCCGTGCAGGCCCTGACCCCGCTGCAGTACTCGATACCCGCCGGGCAGGTCTACAGCTCCGGCCCGACGACCCGCGCCTCCTATCTGCGGGCGGCCGCCTTCGATCCTGCCGAGCACCGCGTCGTCAGGGGCGAGACCCGCTACCGGCAGATCCAGTTCGGGCACCGGGTCATGTTCGTCCGGGCCTCCGACGTCCAACCGGTCAGCAGGTGAAGATCCGAGCCTTGCGCGCATCCGCCCTGCGGAGGCGCTAGAGTTTTCACGTGCCCCGGAGACGACTCCGGGGAGCACGCGGAAGTGGCTCAGTGGTAGAGCATCACCTTGCCAAGGTGAGGGTCGCGGGTTCGAATCCCGTCTTCCGCTCCGGCAGATCCTTTCGGGATCTGGCTGGTGGAGTGGCCGAGAGGCGAGGCAACGGCCTGCAAAGCCGTCTACACGGGTTCAAATCCCGTCTCCACCTCAGCGCACGACCTGCGGACCCCCGGGATCCGGTAGGGTGGTGCGAGCGCCAAGGGGAAACCCGAAGCAAAACGCGGAAGTGGCTCAGTGGTAGAGCATCACCTTGCCAAGGTGAGGGTCGCGGGTTCGAATCCCGTCTTCCGCTCTGGTGGTACCCGAGGACGATTAGCTCAGCGGGAGAGCGCTTCCCTGACACGGAAGAGGTCACAGGTTCAATCCCTGTATCGTCCACCGGAGAAATCCCAGGCCCTCGGCCTGGGATTTTCTGTTTCCCGGCGCCGTGCCGCCCGCGCGGAGCGGCGCCCCGGCGTCCGGATCCCGCACGGCCCGCGGGTCAGCCGCCGGGTCCCACCTCGTTGTTCGGCGCACCGTCACCGCTGGTCGGCAGATCGCCGCGCTCCACCGGGCCGGGCGGCGGCGAGGACGTCCCGGAACCGTCCGGGACCGCGTGCCGCGCTCCGGCCACGGCCGCCTTCAGCACGGTCCGGTCGACCTCACCGATGCCGCCGTTCAACCGGATGAAGTGATCGGCCCGGACCGCCGTGTACTCATGACGGCCCCCGCCCGAGCGGTACCAGCCCACCTCGTCACGCTCGCACCTCACCGGCGCCGACGCCGGTTCCGCGTCCATCAACGGCGTGTCCGCGCACAGGGCGTCGCTGAACGTGCCGCGGTCGACCCTCAGCTGAACGCGCGCGCTCCCGGAGAAGTAGAAGGCTCCGAACCCGTCGTTCCCGATCACCCCGGCCGACTGCTCGGCCAGCTGGTATCCCGGCAGATCCAGTGCGTAGATCAGCTCCGGAGCCGCTCCCTGCCGCCGCACCTGGTCCAGCACGCTCTGGCCGAGCGACGCCTCGGAGCCGCAACCGGACACGACCAGCCCGAGGAGTGCGACGGAAACGAACCGTTCCTTCATTGTGATCACTTTGTCGTAACCGGTCACCCTCCGACAACCCCGGCCGCGCGAGGTCCGCCAGAGCGCCCCGGGAAGGTCCTCCCTTCCTGCCCGCTCGCCCCCGGACTTCCCCGGCCGAACCCCGCCTGACGCGGCCTCGGGGCCGAAACAATCATCACGATCACCTTTTTGGCCCGCGTCACCGGCGGGCAAAGAGGCACCATGGGAGGACGCATGACCTGAAACACCATTAATCGCTATGCTTTTGAAACGTGGCAAAGGGGGCGAGCCTGTGCAACGCGTAGTGGTCGATCCTGAGGTGCCAAGGGACATCGCCGAACTCCTCCGTCGTAACGGGCCCCTGCTCTACCGCTTTCGCACCGGACGTGTCCCGAGGAGGGACGACGAGCCCCGGGTTCCGGGAGTGCTCATCGGGCTCTTCGGCGGCTCGGCCGCCGTCGCGACGGCCGGATTGACACTCGGTGGCATCCCGCTCCCGGCCTCCGTGGCCGTGCTCACCATGCTGGTCGGTTTCTACCTCCTCATCCTCACGGTGATCTACCTCGCCAGGAAGCCCTCACCCGCCGACTCCATCGAGCGGGTCCTGTACCGGCACTCCCTGCAGTGGCAGGGGCGCTTCCTGATCCTGGAGGACTTCGACCACGACGCCAGGAACCTGCTCGGCCGGGTCCAGCGGGCGATCGACTTCATCGTGCGCTCCCGGGTCAACGCCATGGGCATGCTCGACAGCGTGCGCAACGCGCGGCCATGGCACCGCTGGAGCGTGCCCTGGCCGCCAGCGAGGCCGCCGTGCTCGCGCGGGTGGAGGCACTGGAACGCTACGCGGGCCACGTGTCCGAGGCCGAGCGCGCCCTGCTCTCCCAGGGACAGATCGAGGCCCTGCGAGCTCACCTGCCCGAGTACGAGCAGCTCGTCGCCGAGACGGGCGCGGCCAGATTCTCCGCACCGGAGATCGGGCATCTCAGCGATGACGCCGACATGCTCCGGCGGGCGCTCCGCGAGAGCGTACGCTCGGCACACGAGGCGTTCCGCTATCTCGACCGATGATGTGAGAACCCGACCGGACGGAGGGGCGAGCCTGTGCGGCGAGTGGTGGTCGATCCCGAGGTTCCCGCCCGGACCGCCGATCTCTTTCGCCAGCACGCGTCGTTGTTGTCGCGCATCCGCGCCGGTTGGAGCCCCGAGCCTGCTGAGCCCGCCTCGCGACTGCCCGTCCGTTTCCTGTGGTCCGGAGGGGCGGTGTCGGCGCTCCTGCTGGCCTGCCTGCTCCTCCTCGCGGACGCCGGGCAGCTGTTCTTCTTCGTACTCGCCCTGCTCGCCCTCGTGATCCTCGTCGGTTTCCTCACCGTCCGTGAGCCGCTGGAGCTGGAGGCGACCGAGCACGAGCTGTATCGCGAGGCCCGCTGGTACGAGGGCCGCTACCTGCTGCCCGCCGAGGACTTCGACCACAACGCCGGCCGGCTGCTCGAACGGGCCCAGCGGGCGATCGACTTCATCCTGCGCTCCCGGGTCAACCGCGGCCATGGCACCGCTGGAGCGTGCCCTGGCCGCCAGCGAGGCCGCCGTGCTCGCGCGGGTGGAGGCACTGGAACGCTACGCGGGCCACGTGTCCGACGCCGAGCGGGCGCTACGCGCCCACGAGCAGATCGAGATACTCCGCTCACGGCTTCCCCGCTATGAGGAACTCCTGGCGGAGTCGGGTGCGGACGCCTTCGCCGTACCGGAGATAGGGAAGCTGACCGAGGACGCCGGCCACCTGGAGCAGGCGCTGCGCGACAGTGTCCGTTCGGCACACGAGGCCTTCCGCCACCTCGACGGGGTCTCCGACGGGACCACCGGCCCCTCGTCCTCCCCGAGCGGGCCCGCCCATCCCCCAAAGTCCGGGGACATCGGGCAGGAACCTTCGGCTCCCTGAGGACGAATTTCCCTCCGCGGGCGGACCGGGCCTTGTCACGCATCCCAAAGAAGACGAGGATAGCTCGCGTTCTTTGGAGGTAGCATGCGGATCCGCCTGGACACAACCCTCGGCGTGGTCGTACTGGTCGACGTGTTACGGGTCTTCCTGCCCTCGCTGATCACGCTCTTCGGCCGGGCGGGAAGCACTCCCGCGGAGATGATGGGCCTGTACGCCCTCTCCTGGTTCGTCCTGGCCTTCCTGACCGTCCCGCTGGCCAGGCTCGTCCAGCCGCGGCTGATCGCCCTCGGGGCCGGATGCCTGCTGCTCCTGGCCAGGCTGGCGCTCCAGCTGACCGGGGGCGGGGATCCGCAGCTGTACGTGGCCAGCCTCGGCCTGCTGGCCGGCCTGGTCTGGCTGGTGGCGACCGCGACGGGCGGCCGGGACGCCCGGCCCGTGATGGCCGGGGTGATCACCGGCCTGGCGGCCTCCACTGTGATCCACGCGGCGCTGGACGGCATCGACCTGATGTGGCGGCCTGGAGCGATCCCGTGGGCGCTGCTGGCCGTGGAACTCGGGCTCTTCGGCCTGTTCCTGATCCGGGCGGAACCTCCGGACGAGGAGTACTCCGGTGCCCCCCGCGCCTGGCTGGCCATCGGCCCCGCCCTGCTGCTCTGGGGTCTCTACACGGGCAACACCGCGCACGCCCAGGCGGCGACCGTCTCCGCCCAGCAGGCCGCCGCCGTGATCGTGGCGGCGTTCGCGGTGGTGTCGACGGCGCCCGCCGCGCTGCCGGTGCTGCGCCGCCCGCTTCCGCCCGCCATCGCCCTGGTCGCCTCGGCGGTGGCGTTCACCCTGGGCAGGGCCACCGTGGGCGGCGTCCACGGTGTGGCACCCGGCTGGACGATCGCCGCGCAGATCATCGGCCAGCTCGCGCTCGGCGCCTGTCTGGCGCACGCCGCGGCGACCTTCGGCCCGGACAGGGCGGCGCGGCGAGGCCTGGCCGCGGCAGGAGGCATGCTGCTGTTCGTCGTGTTCGTCTTCGGTTACTACGCCGCCTACGACCTCTACCTTTCCAACCAGTGGGTGCCGGTCGGCGCGGCGCTCATCGTCGCGGTCCTGAGCCTGGTGGGCAGCACGGGTCTGCCGCGCCGCTCCTACGACCGGCGATTCGCGGCGGCCGCCGTGGCCGCGGTCGTGCTGGTGGCGGCCGTTCCCCTCTGGCAGGGGGAGCGACCCCGCTGGGAGGCGCCGCGTGACGGGCTACGGGTCGCGGCCTACAACATCAGGATGGGGTACGGCGAGTCCGGCAGGCTCTCCCTGGAGCAGCAGGCCGACGCGCTCAGGGAGTTGCGGCCGCACGTGGTGGTGCTGAGCGAGGCCGACCGGGGCTGGCTGCTCAACGGCGGCCACGACGGGGTGCGGCTGATCGCCGAGCGGCTGGGCATGCACTACATCTGGGCCCCGGCGACCGACGAGGTGTGGGGCGACGCCCTGCTCACCACGCTGCCGATCACCTCGATAAGGAACCACGTGCTGGTCCGGGGCGGACCGACCGGCGCGCAGGCGCTGCAGGTCGGGCTGCGCTGGCAGGGCCAGGACATCACCGTGATCGGCACCCACCTGCAGCCTCCGCCGGGCTGGCGCGAGCTCGACCAGGTCGAGCAGCTCGGCGGAATCGTCAGGGAGGCCGCCAGGAACGGCGCCCCGGTGATCGTGGCCGGCGACCTCAACCTTCAGCCCGGGGAGCGGGCCTGGGAGGTGCTGACCGGTGCGGGTCTGACCGACCCCCTCGCCCCGGTCAGGCCGTTCAACACCATTCCGTCCCGGGGACATTCTGTCGAGCAGATCGACCACGTGCTCGTCACCCCGGGTCTCACCGGAAAGGACCAGGCCAACCCCGATGTCCCGCACTCCGACCACCGCCCGATCGCGGTCACCCTGGTCGCCGGGCCTTGATCGGGTTCCGCTGGGTAGTGTCGGGTGCATGACAGGACGACCTGTACTGATCTTCGACGGCGACTGCGGTTTCTGCACGACGAGCGTCAGGTTCGCCGAGCGCCGCATCGGGGTTCGCGCCCTGGTCGTCCCCTGGCAGTTCACCGATCTTCCGGCGCTGGGCGTGACCCGCGAGCGGGCCGAGCGCGAGGTGCTCTGGGTCCAGGACGGCGGGGTGTACGGCGGGGCACAGGCGGTGGCCAGGCTGCTGATCGCCGCCGGTCTCCCGTGGAGCCCGCTGGGGTTCGCGCTGCGGGTCCCGCCGTTGCGCTGGGCGGCCCAGGGCCTCTACCGCCTGATCGCCGGCAACCGGCACCGTCTGCCCGGCGGCACCCCCGCCTGCGCCCTGCCTCCGGACCACCGGTGAAGGGCGTCCTGCTCACCGGGTTCGAGCCGCTCGACGGCGGCGGCAACCCGTCGTGGGAGGCGATCTCCCTGGTGCCCGGGGTGCGGACCGCACTGCTCCCCTGCCGGTTCGGCGAGATGCTTGAGCGACTGCGCGCGGCGGTGGCCGAGCACGACCCGGCGGTGGTCGTGTGCGTCGGGCAGGCCGGAGGGCGGCCGGACGTGACCGTGGAGCGGGTGGCCGTCAACCTCGACGACGCGTGCGTCCCCGACAGCGCCGGGCGGCAGCCGATCGACGAGCCGGTGGTACGCGGCGGCCCTGCCGCCTACTTCGCCACGCTGCCGGTGAAGGCGTGCGTGGCGGCGGCACGGGCGGTCGGGGTGCCCGCGAGCGTCTCACAGAGCGCCGGAACGTTCCTGTGCAACCACCTCTTCTATGGCCTGATGCACCTGATCGCCACCGAGCGGCCGGGGGTCCGCGGAGGTTTCGTGCACCTGCCGTACAGCCCCGAGCAGGTCCTCGGCGAGGCCAGACCCTCAATGCCCGTCCCGGTGTCCGCCCAGGCGCTCACGGCGATCGTGACCACCGCCGTCTCCGTCTCGCTGGGCGGTGATCTCCGCCTGGTCGGTGGCTCCCTGCACTGACCTGGCGCCCCGCGCCGAGGCCGGCCGCTCCTTTCGTCCCCGGTCCGGTGACAGGCGGCCCGCCGGTCAGAGCGGCACGCCGTACACCACCCGGCGGCCCGCGAACTCGGTCACGCTCCACAGCGTCTTCTTGTCGCGGACGCAGGTGAGATCCTCGGGCCCCACCGGGTAGGGCCGTCTGCGCACCGTGTCGCCGACCACGACCAGGGTGCCGTTCCCCGTGGCGCCCGCGGTCTGGCTGAGGTACCAGGTGCCGTTGTAGGAGAGCGCGCCCTGGACCTTGCTCACGGGGAGCGCGTGGGCGTCCACGGCCTGGACGACGCCGCCGGCGGGGGCGTTCAGTGCCCCCTGCGCGGTCAGCGACCAGCGGGCCACCCGTCCGACCGTGCCCGCCGTGTCGACGTACTCGCCACAGATCAGGGTGTGCGGGACGGTGCTGCGGTCGACGGCGGCGTAGGAGAAGCGCACCGTGCCGCTGGTGGTGGTCCAGGCGTCGGTCTGCGGCATCACGTACCGGTAGCCGAACGCCTCGTATCTGCCGCCCTTCCTGCCGATCTCGGCCGTGCCGTCCCCGTTGACCTCGAAGATCTGCCGGGTGTCGAACACCCGCAGGCCCCGCGTGGTGTCGACGACGTACAGCAGGCCGCCGTACCAGGCGACGCCGCCGGCGTGGATGTTGATCGGCGTGATGTTCCCGTCGGCGGCGACCCGCACCAGCAGGACGTGCCGGTAGCGGAGCGTCGCGGTGTTCAGGAAGGTCAGCCGCGCGCCCCGCTCGGCCCCCGTCGTCGGCGAGTGGTACCAGCTCACCACGAACGTGCTCCCGGCGATCCCGGCGTCGGAGGCGGAGGTCAGGCCCTGGGGGTACCACTCCCTGGTGACGTTGTCGTCCGCGTCGAAGCAGTACCAGTCGACGGGTCTGGGGGTCATCTTGGCGAACGCCCCGGCACCGGTCGATCCCTTCCTGGCCGCGACGCGATTGGCCTTGGCCAGCACGGTGTCGAGGGAGACCCGTTGCAGTTCCTTCTCCAGGACCTTGATCCCGGCCGCGAGGCCGCCGGCGTCCCGTTTCAACCCGAACGGCTCCGCCGGTGCGGCCTTCATCTGACTCATGTGGGGGTCTCCTCGTCCGGTCTCGCCAGGATCGGCGGATCAAGATACGGAGTTCATGAGTATGCCTTTACTCAAATCCCTTTTGTAGCTAAAAGGGCCAGGTGTGGACGGGCTCCCCGGTCCGTGACAGTTCCCGGTACCGGCTCACCAGGCGCGCCCGCGCCGCGTGGTCGCCCCCCATGCCCGCCAGCGCCTTCCGCTGCCAGATCGCACCGGTACGGCGGCGCGTGACGCGTTCCCGCACGATGTCCAGCGCCCACCGGATCTCATCCGGCTCCACGCCCATCTTGCCGAGACCGGTCTCGGCGACCGGCAGCAGGTCCAGGGCGAGCCGCCAGGCCGGGACCTCCTCGCGCAGGCCGGGCCAGCTCAGCGGCGCGTCCAGGCCGTGGATCGCGCCTCGGTAGAAGTTGCGGTAGGCCCCGGCGAAGGGGAACTCCTCCACCGGTTGGAGGGCCAGGGCCGCGGTCAGCCCGAGCAGGAACGCGCTGTTGGCCGCCATGTCCGCCGCGCTCGGCCCCGCGGGCAGAGCGCGCATCTCCACCCGAAGATGGCCGCCGCCGGCCGGGTCGTAGACCGGCCGGTTCCACAGCCACACGGTGCCCTGGTGGAGCCGGAGCTCGGCCAGCTTCGGGACGCCGCCCTCGGGCACCTCCTCCGGCACCGAGTTCATCGGCAGCACCGGTTCGTAGTCGCGGACGCATGCCTCGAACAGCTCCTCGGCGCTCCGCGCCCAGCCGGAGCCGAACGCCACCCGCCGGACCCTGCGGTCGAGCCGCTCGACGTCCCGGTCGTCGGCGGCCTCCTCGAACAGCGCGATCCTCGTCTCCTCCCAGAGCTGCCTGCCCAGGAAGGCGGGTGAGTTGCCGCTGACCGCCAGGACCGGGCCGATGGCCAGCTGGGCGGCGTTGTAGACGCGGGCGAAGTCGGCGGGAGGCGTGCGGAGATGGACCTGCCAGGAGGTGTTGGCGCTCTCCAGGATCACCCCCTTGACCTCCAGCTCCAGCAGCTCGACCCCCTCGATGCGCACCCGGAAGGGCTCCGTGCGCAGCCGCCGCATGCCCCTGGCCAGCGCTCGGTAGCGCCCCTCACCGCTCAGCGCCTCGTGGGTGAAGTCGAACTCGCTCAGTGAGGGCAGGATCCCGATCATCACGACCTGCCCGCCCTGCGTCTCGGCCGCCGTGTCCACCACGGCCATGATCTCCCGCATCTCGCGCATCATGGCGGTGAACGGCCGCCCGGCGATCGGCAGCGGGGTCAGGTTGGCCTCCAGGTTGAACCTGCCCAGCTCCAGCGTGAGCCGGTCGTCGGCGGCGACCGCCTGCACCTCCTGGTTGCGGGGCAGCGGCCGGCCGTCGGGTGTTACGAGGAACATCTCCAGCTCAGCCCCGATCGTCACGGGACCGGCCCCGAAACCGGGCCGCGCGAGCACCTCGCGGAGGGTGTCGATCTGCTCCACGAGTCTCTCCCCGAAGCGGACGAACTCCGCCTCGGAATAACGGTCCTTGTCGACTTTCTGCCCCATCACACCGTCCGATCAGTCGGTCCTCGTGCTCCCTCCTCTCTCCCAGCTTGCGCCTTCTAATCAGGGCTTTCGTCACAGCCCTCCGCGGACGAGGGCACGCGGCACGTCCGGAGCCCGTCGCCGCGTCTCCCCTGGCTTCCCACGATGCCTCGCGGGCGCCGAGAAGGGAACGGTGCCCGGGACCGGATTGAGTAGTGTCAGGTTCGAGTGGGGCCGAAAAGCGGCGGCCGACAGCCGGAAGAGAGTGTGCGCGGGTGCGAGCGGTGGTCTTCGACGACTTTGGAGCCGAGCTTGAGGTTCGGGAGGTGCCCGCCCCCGAACCCCCGCCCGGTGGAGCGGTGATCCGGGTGGAGGCCACCGGGCTCTGCCGGAGCGACTGGCACGGCTGGCAGGGCCACGACCCGGACATCCGGGTCCTCCCCCACGTGCCGGGGCACGAGCTCGCCGGGGTGGTCGAGGCGGTGGGCGCGGGCGTCGCCTCGTGGCGGCCCGGCGACCGGGTGACCGTCCCATTCGTCTGCGCCTGCGGTTCCTGCGCGGCGTGCGCGGCCGGTGAGCAGCAGGTCTGCGAGCGTCAGACCCAGCCGGGGTTCACCCACTGGGGTTCCTTCGCCGAGTACGTGGCGATCGATCACGCGGACGTGAACCTGGTGCGGCTCCCCGAGGAGATGAGTTTCAGCACCGCCGCGAGCCTGGGCTGCCGCTTCGCCACCGCCTACCGGGCCGTGGCCACCGTGGGCCGGGTGCGGCCCGGCGAATGGGTGGCCGTGCACGGCTGCGGCGGTGTGGGCCTGTCCGCCATCATGATCGCGGTCGCGGCCGGGGCCAGGGTGATCGCCGTGGACGTCTCCGCGGGTGCCCTGGAGATGGCCAGGGCGTTCGGCGCCACCGCCTGCGTCGGTGCCGCCCCGGCCGAGGCCGATGTCCCCGCGCGGGTCGTGGAGCTCACCTCCGGGGGCGCCTGCGTCTCCATCGACGCGCTCGGCAGCCCGGAAACGTGCACGGCGTCGATCGAGAGTCTGCGCCGCCGGGGACGCCACGTCCAGATCGGCCTGCTGCCGGGGCTCACCGCGATCCCGATGGGCCGGGTGATCGGCTACGAGCTCGAACTCCTCGGTAGCCACGGCATGGCCGCGCGTGCCTATCCGGCGATGCTGGCGGCCGTCGTCGACGGCACCCTTCGCCCGGACGCACTGGTCACCCGCTCCATCGGCCTCCAGGAGGCGGGAGGTGCGCTCGCCTCGATCGGATCCGTCCCCGGCATCACAATGATCATCCCGTCCCTGCGCTGACGGCGCGGGCCGCGAACCAAAAGAGAACGCGTTTCAGTTTTTTGTTGACCGAGCCCTGGACACGTGTCTAGTTTGAGGGTCCCGGTTCGGCGAAGGACACGACGTGACAGTGCTGCCCGACTACTCAGGCCCCTTCGATCCCGGCTTCCGACTGGAACGCCTCTCTCGCGGAGCACTCGCCGTCCTCGGCAGAGAATGGCTGCTCCATGGCCACCTGCAGGACCGCGTCGGCGTCCCGATGGTCCTGGAGCTCGGCGACAGGCAGGAGGCCGAGCGGGTCGCCATCGAGGAGTGGGCGGCCGCCAGCCCGATCTACTCGGTCAGGATGCAGGAGGCCCTGGGTTTCCGGGGTGACACCGTCTCGGCCATCCTGAAGAACCTCCAGCTCGACATCGGGGCGCCGCCGCAGTTCATGGACTTCCGGCTGCGGCTGATCGACGAGCGGCACGGTGAGTTCGAACTGGCCCACTGCGGCGCACTGCTCGACGTCGAGCCGATGGGCGAGGACTGGGTCCGCGGCATGTGCCACACCATCGAGGACCCCACCTTCGACGCGACGGGGTCGGCCACCAACCCCCGCGCGAGGTTCCTGCCGCTGCACCGCCCGCCCCGGGTGCCACCCGGCCGGACGCCGCACTGCCACTGGCGCGTCGAGATCTCCGACGCCGCCGAGCCCCTCGCTCCGCACCCCAACCAGGCCTCGGTGGCGAGGTCGTTGCTCGCCCGGCTGCCGATCACCTCGGGCAAGATCTCCGCCGAGCCCGGCGGGCTGGACGGCTACGGTGGCCCCTTCGACACGGACTTCCAGCTGGAGGACCTCTCGCATGCGGCGCTGCAGACCGCGCTGGAGGAGGTGGCGATTCAAAGCCACCTGCTCTTCCGCGGCTACCTGCTCAGCATGAGCGACCACTACGGCGAGCCGGCCGCCCGCAGCGCGGGGTCCCGGGTGCTCGTCGGGCTGGCCGGCCTCACCTCGGGCAGAGTCCGTGCGGCCATGAACGTCCCCGGCGACGACGCCGCCGCCATCGGCAGGGTGCTGCAACTGCATCCGACCTTCCAGCCCGGCTCCTACGTCGGCTTGGAGGTCGAGGTCACCGGGCCGCTCCGGGTGAGGTTCGGCTTCACCGACTCGCCGATCTTCCAGGAGACCGACCCGCTCACCTGGCTGGCCGAGCTCGGCGGCGACGGCGACCGCGCCCTGGACGCGGTGGTCCAGGCGGTCAACCCGCGTGCCCGGTGCGTCCCGGTTCCACCTCGCGAGGGAGAGCGCCACGCCTACGAGGCCGTGATCGACCCCGGCGCCGAGCCCGCGCGCGAGGAGCCCGAGGTGCGCCTGGCCCGCTTCAGCGGCGGCGCCGCCTTCGCCTTCCACCGGTTGGGAGCCCGGTCGCAGATCGGCAGGCCATGAACACCGAGCCCAACAGGCGCACCCGGCGGCCACGTCCCGTTCGCCGTTGAACCGGCTCGCGGCGATCCGGAACGCCCGGCCGCGCCACCACTGATCCACAGGTCACTTACAAGAGGCTGCACCCAGACTGTGCGTACTCAACAGAAGGAGAACCTGTGAAAATCGCACTGGTCACCGGGGCCGGGCGGGGCATCGGCCGGGAGATCGCCCGGCAGCTCGCCGAGCGCGGGATGACCGTGTTCGCCGGGGTCCGCGATGAGGGGCACGCTCCCGAGGGCACCCGTCCCATACTGCTCGACGTCACCGACCCGGCGACGGCCGCGAGTGCGGCCAAGATCGTCGGTGAGGAGTTCGGGCGGCTGGACGTACTGGTCAACAATGCCGCGACCTGCGGTGACTTCGGAGTGGCACCGGCGGAGGTGACCGCCGAGCACATGCGGGTCACCTACGAGGTGGGCGTCTTCGGGGTCGTCACCGTCACCCACGCGATGATCCCGCTGCTGCGGGCGTCCGGCGAGGCCAGGATCGTCAACATGACGACCCGGCTGGCCTCGGTCGGACTCACCTCCGCCGGGGACGACCTCAACGTCGCATGGCCGATGCTGGCCTACAACTCGGCCAAGAGCGCGCTCAACGCGCTCACCGTGCTCTACGCCAACGAACTGCGCGGGTCCGGGATCCTGGTCAACGCCGTCGATCCCGGCCACTGCGCCACCGATCTGACCGGCCACACCGGAACCCGTACGGCGGCCGAGGGCGCGGCGGTGGCCGTACGGATGGCGATCCTCGACGGCGACGGCCCGACCGGCACGTTCAGCTCGCAGGAGGGCCCCATCCCCTGGTAGACGGACCCACCGCCGGTGACAGCCGGGGAGAGCACCGGCCGGTTCTCTCCCCGGCTGTCACCGGCCGGGTGAAATCAGGGTCTCCGGCAAAAGCGGCACCCGCCATCAATGGCCGGCCTGTCCTTTCATTCAATGAGGCCCGATAAAAAAAATCCCCCTCCCCGAAGAACAGGGAACAGCGCAACGACCAGCCAAAACGGGGCAGCCACAGAGCTTTAAATACTTATATAAACGATTAAAGCGGTGATAGCGTCGTTAACCATGCGTCCAGAAGATCTCGCCCTGCTCAACGTACCCGGCAGCGTCACCCGCCATGGCGATCTCCTTCTCGTCGACGTGGCCCGGCCCGATCTGGAGGCCGACGCCTACTCCGGGAGCCTGTGGCGGGTGCCGCAGGACGGCCCGCCCGTCCGGTTCACCTTCGGCGACCGCGACAGCGCGCCGCGCATCTCCCCCGACGGCGCCTGGGTCGCCTTCCTGCGCGCCGGCGACGGCAGCCCGCAGCTGCACGTGATGCCCACCGGTGGCGGTGAGGGCCGGCCGGTCACCGACCTGCCGTTGGGCGCGGGCGTCCCGGTCTGGGCACCGGACTCGCGCCGGATCGCGTTCGTCGCCCGGGTCGCCGAACCGGGCCGGTACGGCACCGAGAAGGACGTGAGCGCCGAGGCCGAGGCACCGCGCCGGATCACCGGGTTCCGCTACCGGACCGAGGGAATCGGCTTCACCTTCGACCGGCGGCAGAGCCTGTTCACGGTCAACGCCCTCGCGGACATCCCGGTGCCGGTACGGCTGACCGAGGGACCCTACGACGTCGACTCCCCCTGCTGGACACCGGACGGCGAGCATGTGCTGGTCTCGGCCCCCCGCGACCTCGACGGTGAGAGCCTGCACACGGACGTGTACGCCGTCCCGGCCGGCGGGGGCGCCCCGGTCCTCGCGGTACGCAGCGACGGCTCCGCCGAGCATCCCGTCGCCCTGCCCGACGGGGAGGTGCTCTACCTCGGCATGGAGTTCTCCGGACTCGACGCGGTGGCCCACAACCTCGGCCTCTACCGCGCGCCACTGCGGATCGCCGGCGAGACGGTGGCCGGGGCAGTGGCCGGGACCCGGCTGACCGAGGAGGAGTCGGTGGACTGCGAGCCACTGCCCCCCGTACCGCTGCGGGACGGCGTCCTGGTCGCGGTGCGGGTGCGCGGCGCGGTCGAACTGCGACTGGTCCCCTCCGGCGCCCTCGACGCGCCACTGGAGAAACTCGTCCCGATCCTGGGCGAGCGGGCGAGCGTCAAATCCTTCACCTCCTGCGGCGAGCAGGTGGTCGCGGTGGTGTCCACCCCCGCGAGCCCCGGCGAGGTGGTCACCCCTGACGGGCCACTGACGGACTTCTCCGGCGCCCTCGCCGGGATCGGCCCGCTGCTGGAGATCACCGCCGTCTCCGCCGACGGCTACCCGGTCCACGGCTGGCTGGCCCTGCCCGAGGGCGAAGGCCCGCATCCCGTCCTGCTGAACGTGCACGGCGGCCCGTTCCATCAGCACGGGTGGGCCTTCCTGGACGAGACCCAGGTCTACCGGGGCGCCGGGTACGCGGTGGTCCTGCCGAACCCGCGCGGCTCCTCAGGATACGGACAGGCGCACGGCCGGTCGGTGATCGGCGCGCTGGGCACCGTGGACGCCGACGACGTGCTGGCCCTGCTCGACGCCGCACTGGAGCGACCCGAGTGCGACGCCGGACGGGTGGGCGTGATGGGCGGCTCCTACGGCGGTTTCATGACGAGCTGGCTGGCCGCCCGGCACGGGGGCCGGTTCAGGGCCGCCTGGAGCGAGCGCGCGGTCAACGCCTGGGACTCCTTCACCGGCTCCTCCGACATCGGCTGGTTCTTCGCCGAGGCCTACTGCGGTCCCGACATCGAGACGCAGCGCGCGATGAGCCCGCTCTACCACGCCGACCGGATCACGCTGCCGTTCGCCGTGGTCCACTCCGAGGAGGACATCCGCTGCCCGGTCGAGCAGGCACAGCGGATGTTCGTCGCGCTACGCCGCAACGGCACCCCCGTGGAGTTCCTGCTCTTTCCCGGCGAGGGCCACGAGCTCAGCCGCGGCGGGCGTCCGAAGCACCGCCTGCAGCGCTTCGAGGCGGTGCTGGAGTGGTGGTCTCGCCACCTGTCCTGACCGGACCTGCTCCCCGGCGGTGAGACGCCGGGGAGTTCCGCCGCATCGTTTCCACAGCCTCCCGGAGAGTCGCCGCGCAGCGGAGCCGAGCGACACCCGTCCGCCTCGCCCCGGTAGGCCCGGAACCGGGTCAGGCCAGGCAGGTCAGAGGCCGGCCCCCAAAGAAGGTCTGCCCTCTCTCAGGCGGTTTCGGAATGAAAAAAATACCCACTCGGCCTCCCGATCGAATGCACAGTACGACAACAAAGCAGGCGCGGTGCGCGTCCAACGGACCATGAAACAATCCATCGGCACCGGACTGCTCGTCGCCACCTCGGCGCTGGCCATGCTGGCGGCCACGACCGCGTGCGCCCCACCCGCCGCCCGCCCCCGGGGCGCCGTCCCGGCTGCCGGCGGCGCTCCCGCGAGTTTCTCCCCCGCACGGGACAGCGCCCCCGCCTCCTCGTCTCCAAGCTCCGCCCCCGCGCGCCCCGCCGTCGCCGTCCAGGCCGCGGGCCTGCGGGTGGCGGGCGGCGGCACCGCCGCCGGGCGCTGCCGCACCGAGGCGCTCGCGGCACGCGTCGGCAGGGTGGACGCCGGAGCGGGACAGCGGTACGCGCCACTGGTGTTCACCAACACCTCCACCAGGACCTGCTGGGTGTACGGCTTCGTCGGCCTGATCATGATCGACGGCAGCGGCGACGCGATGCGTACCAGGACGCGCAGGGAGAGCCTCCAGCCCCGGCGGATCACCCTGCGCCCCGGAGCGAGCGCGCACGCCAGGCTGCACTGGAGCGAGGTGCCCGGCGGAAGCAGGCCCTGCCCGGCCTCCGCACGGCTGATGATCATCCCGCCGGACGAGGTGGCGCACCTGGAGATCCCGTTCAAGGCGGCCGTCTGCGACGACGGCCGCCTGGACGCCACCCCGCTGGCCTCCGGTGCGCGCCTGTAGCTCCTCGAACCGGGTCCGGGAAACGGAACCGCCTGTTTGACCCTGCTCCGCTCCGGCCGCCGTGCCCTCGGCCGGAGCGGAGCGGCGGTACGTCTAGGGGCATCTCCGGTAGACCTGGGTTTTGATGTCCACCCCGATCTCGCATTCCACGCTGAAGTAGTGGTCGCGCGCCTCCAGGAAGCTCTCCTCGATACCGCGCTGCGACCTCACGAAGGAGAGCAGGCTCCACGCCTCCTCCCTGCCGAGCCGGATCTCGTCAGGGCCGAACCCCGGCTCTGCGTCCACCGCGTAGCGGAGCGTGGTGGAAAAGCTCCGGACGGGCTGGAAGCCGAACTCCGCGGCGCGCTCCGGGAGGTCGCCGAGGATCGTACGGTCGGCGGCGTAGTTACGGTCGTAGGTCTCGAGCATGCGGCGAGCCACATCGGGGCCACGGAAGGCCGTGTCGTCGACGTCGACCACGTACAGCAGCCCACCGGGCCGCAGCACCCGGCGCATTTCGAGCAGGGCCAGGTCCGGACTGCGCAGGTGGACGAAGAGGAAGCTCGCCGTGACCACGTCGTGCGACGCGTCCGCCTCACCGGTGGCGTACGCGGTGCCCTGACGGAACGTGAGGCCGGGGTGGTTCGAGCGGGCCCTGGCGAGCAACCGGGGAGCCGGTTCGACGCCCCGCACGTCGTATCCGGCGAACGGGCCCTCCTCGGCGACCGCCGCCAGATAGTCCCCGGGTCCGCTGCCGACGTCGAGCAGCGACGCGGGCGCGGGCGGGAAGGGCGTCGAGGCCAGGCGTGGCCGCTGCTCGGCGAGTACCAGCCGTCCCTGTGCGCCCAGCCGCGGCGCCTCCTCCTGCAGGGACAGCAGGTCCAGGTAGAAGTTCTCCGCGCCGAGTCGCTCCACCGCCAGCAGGTCACCGCACCCCTCGTCGGCGAGAAACCGAACCAGCGAGGGCATCGCCAACCGCTCGTCGCCGGACGGCGACTCCCAGGTCAGCTCCCGATGCCTGAGGTAGAACCCCTCCAGCGCCTCTCCACCCTCCACGGTCATCACCGTGACCGCGTCGTCGCCCGAGCCGACCTCACCGCGCACCACGAAGTCCCGCTTGGCGTACCGATCGAGGAGGTGGTCGTACTGGCTCGGCCGGACGATGAGGAAGAACCGGGACGGGCAGAGCGACTCGCAGAGCTGCCGCACCATCGAGTTGGCGATCCGCGTGCTGATCAGGCGGCCCCGATGGGTCTGGAGCGCCACCCGCTTGCCGATCTCGACGGTCGGCCCGTCCAGGTCGGGCAGCTCCAGAGCGGCCAGCCCCGGTGCTCCCGGGCGGTAGACGTACGCGGAGATGGCGGCCACGATCTTCCCCCCGGACAGGGCGCACAGGTGAAAACCCTCCGGGTCGCTGTCGTGGTGCACCCTCTCCTCGCTCCACCCCAGCTCGGACATGAACACCCGCCGCCGTAGATCAAGGATCTCCTCGGCGGCCTCTTCCCACTTCAGCCAGCGGACCTCGATGTCACTTCCGTTGTGCATGCTCAAAGACCTCTCAGTGGATGCGTCCGAACCGCTCACGCGAGCTGGAGGCGTCCGGCGGCGAGTCGACCGGGGTTCCGGGAACCCCGAGATCGTGACCGCCGGTGAGGACGTCGCCATATCGCGAAAAGAACCAGGAGAGTAGGGGCGGACGGTTCACCGCCGGGCATGGCCAGGGCCACGCCGGGGGCGGTTCACGTCTGCCGGGCAGGCCGTCAGCCGCAATATAGGACAGCGGACTTGTGACTTTCTTGGTGTCCCGCCGGACGGCACGGCACGCCCCGCAGGAGCGGTGAGCGCGCCTCAGCTCACGATCCCCGGCAGGATCACCTCGTCGAGCACGACCGAGGCGGTCGGCTGATCGGGCCTGTCGTACTGACCTGCGGTGACGGCGACCACGAGGTCCAGCGCGGGCGCCACGTAGATCCGCTGACCGCCGTTGCCGAACCCGCCCGTCCAGGTGTCTCCCACATACCACTGGTAGCCGTAGTGGAACCCCTCGTCGATCCGTACCCGCGGACGCAGGGCCTCCGCCAGCCAGGACTCGGGCACGATGCCGGCGCCCCCGGCGAGCACGAGCCGTCCGATCGCGAGGAGACCACGAGGGGTCAGTCGCAACCCCGAGGCCGCCAGGGCCACCCCGTCCTCACCGGCCGACCACTCGGAACGCTCGATCTGCAGTGGCTCGAAGAGCCTGGCACGCGCGTACTCCTTCAGTGCCACTCCCGTGCCCTTCTCAATGAGCCGCGCCAGCAGCGCCGAGGCGCCCCCGCAGTAGGACCATCGGACGCCGGGCTCTTCCACGATCGGCTGTCTCAGGATGTAGTGGAAACGGTCGGGGGCCGCCTCCATCGCGATCTCGCTGTTGGCCGTACTGGTGTATGGGACGTTCTCGTTCCACTCCAGACCGAGCGTCATGGTGAGCGCGTGCTCGACGGTCAGCGCGGCGCGCCGGGGGTCCGCCGCGAGGTCCGGATACTCGGGGAAGTTCCGTAGCAGCGGCTCGTGCGGCTCCGGCACCCGACCGTCGGCCAGGGCGATGCCGTACAGGAGGCCGACGACGCTCTTGGTGACCGAGCGGATGTCGTGGAGTGTGTCGGGGGTGAAGCGCACGTGGCCGAGGGGTTCGCTCAGCCTGAAGTCCTCACCTTCGCCGTAGTGCTCGATGACCACCTGGCCGTGGTGGAGGGCGACAACGGCGTGGAGATCGGGCACTCGGTTCCGCTCGATGGCCCGGGCGAGGCGGTCGGCGATCATATGGCTGCTCATGATCTCGTTCTAAGTTGCGACTGGGGTCAGAGATAGGAGTCCGGGGCCGGCTTGGGCGGCGGACGCGTGCTCGACGCTAGCATCGTCGCCCCACGTGCCGGCTCCCGCTTCGGCTGTGGACGGGGAGCAGTGCGCGGCGACCGCGAGTGGCAGGGCTACTCGGGCTACTACGGCGGCTTCACCGTCATCGGCGCGACGGACATGGCGCGTGGTTTGTCACTCACGGCCGTTACCAACCGGCTGGGGTCGACCAGCGAGGCGGGCGTTATCTGGATGAAGCTGGCCAAGGCGTACGCCAGGGTCACGAACCGATGGTGACGGGTGCCGGTCTGAGCTCTCCGGTGGTTCGGACCGGCACCGCGGTTGCACGGTTCCCATCCTTGATGGGACTATTTATTCCGGAAATCGGAGTAATGAGACAGGAGACATAGGCGTGCAGTGGACCGTGAACTCGCCCGACGGCGCGGTAGAGCTCGATGTGTCACTCGATGAGCAGGGCCGGCTCTGGTATGACGTGCGGCGGCGCGGTGTCGTGCTCCTTGAGCGCTCCAGGCTCGGGGTCGAGCGGCAGGACGCGTCCTTCCACAGCGGGCTCGCGCTGGTCGCCGAACCGGTGCCCGAGGCGCGCAACGAGAGCTACGCCGCCGTACACGGCAAGCGCAGCGCGCTCCACGAGCTTTCCACCGCCGCAACACTCTCGGTGCGAGGGCGCAACGGGGCGCCGCTCGACATCGAGTTCCGCGTCTTCGACGAGGCCGTCGCGTTCCGCTACCGGTTTCCTTGCTCGTCTGACGGACCTGGCGACGCGACGGTCACCAGGGAGCTGACGACCTTCGCCTTCGCTGCCGAAGGGCGCGGGTGGCTGCAGCCGACGTCTCCCTCCGACGGGGGCGGACCCGCGCACGAGAACCTCTACACGAACGGCGTGCCCATCGGCACCCCAACAGTGGCGCGCTCGTACGACCTGCCCGCGACCTTCGAGGTGAACGGGCACTGGCTGCTCGTCTCCGAGGCCGGTCTCGACGCGACCTACCACGGTACGCGGCTCGACCCCTCGCCGGTGGGGCGTGAGTATGGCGTGCTTGGGCCCGACCCCGACGAGGGACTGGGCCATGGCGACGTCCTGGCCACCTCGGCGTTGCCGTGGACCCTGCCGTGGCGGTTCGTCGCGCTCGCGGACACCGCGGCCGAACTGGTCGAGTCCACGGTGGTGTGGCACCTGGCCGAGCCCGCGCGGATCGCCGACACCGCGTGGATCAGGCCTGGACGCGTCTCCTGGAGTTGGTGGTCGGAGAACGCCAGCCCCCGCGATCTGGACGCGTTGCGGCGTTTCGTCGACCTCGCCGCCGAGATGGGATGGGAATACTCGCTGGTTGACGCGAACTGGACGGTGCACGCGGAGGAGGAGATCCGCGAGTTGGTCGGCTACGCAGCCGAGCGCGACGTGCGGCTGTTCCTCTGGTACAACTCGGCCGGGCTGAACAACCCCTCGACGGAGGGACCGCGGGACCTCATGCACCTGCCGGAGGTGCGCAGGGCGGAGCTGGCGAAGATCTCGAGCTGGGGGATCGCCGGGATCAAGGTCGACTTCTTCCACTCGGACAAGCAGGACGGGATCGCGCACTACCTCGGGATTCTCGAGGATGCGGCGGAGGCACGGGTGATGGTCAACTTCCACGGCAGCACGATCCCGCGGGGGTGGGAGCGGACCTGGCCGCACCTGATGACGCTGGAGGCGGTGCGGGGGGCCGAGTGGTACCTGTTCGGGCCGTCGTTCGCGGAGGAGGCGGTGTGGCACAACACCGTTCTGCCGTTCACGCGCAACGTGATCGGGCCGATGGACTACACGCCGGTCACCTTCGGCGACGCGCTGCGGCCGCGGTTGACCACGGCGGCGCACGAGCTGGCGCTGGCGGTGGTGTACGAGTCGGGGCTGGTGCACTTCGCGGACTCGCCGGAGTCCTATCAGGGGCAGCAGGAGGGGGTGCGTGAGGTATTGCGCGCCGTACCGGCGGCGTGGGACGAGACGGTCGGGCTGGCTGGTGAGCCGGGTGAGCACATTGTGCTGGCTCGTCGTACGGGTGGGACGTGGTGGCTCGCGGGGATCAACGGTCCCGCGCCGCGTCCGGAGGTTGAGCTTGACCTCGGACGCCTGGGGCTGCTCTGCGGCATGTGGCGCGTGGTCGCGGACGGTGCGGATCGCGATGAGGTCGCGGTGTCGGAGGTCGCAGCAGGCGAGGTGGTCCGCGTTCCCGCAATGTCGGCGGGCGGCGGTTTCGTCGCGCGCCTGCTGCCCGAGTAACCGGCCGCCGCGGCCTGAGTCGATGGCCGGTCTCACCGACCCCGCCCGCCGGGGAGCCGACCCCCGAGGCCTGGCCTGCAGCGAGCAGCCGCCGCTACGGCCTGGCCGCGAAACGTTCGTCGAGTATCAGGCAGGCCGCGCCGATCGCCGCCACGTCGGCGCCCAGCGCGGTGCCGACCACGTTTAGGCCGTGGATCTCACGCATCACGAACTGCTGGGCGACCATCGGCTTGAGCAGTGGAAGATAGTGGTGCGCCGCAGGAGCCCAGGCCGGCCCCCCGCACACGACGAGCTCGGTGTCCAGGATGCCGCCGATGGTCGTGATCGCCCGCGCGAGCCGCCGCGCGGACTGGTGCAGGACCGCCACCGCCCGCTCGTCACCATCGTCAGCCGCCCGGCACAACGTCCCCACCCGCCTGACCGCCTGCACGAGCTGCCCGTCGTCAGGCGACGCGGGCAACACGCCCGCCGCCACCGCCTCCTGAATGAGAAAGAGCGGCGAGCACGCCGCACCCAGGCACCCCCGTTGCCCGCAGATACATGGCGGCCCGTCCACGTCGACGATCAGGTGTCCGATGTCGCCCGCGTTGCCGGACCGGCCGCGCACCACGATGTCGCCGTTGACAAGCCCCACCCCGACACCAGTGCCCAGATAGAGGAACGCGAAATCGCTGCTGCCAATCGCGGCCCCCGCCCACCGCTCGGCCACGACCGCGGCGGTGACGTCCTTGCCGAGCACGACGGGCAGCCCGGTCGCCTGGTGCAGCCGGTCGACCAGCTCGACCCGATGCCACCCCGGCAGGTGCGGCGGATCGACCATGACCCCGCCCGCGATGTCAATGGGACCCGGCGCCGCGATACCGAGCCCGAGTATCCGGTCCTGCTCGATCCCCGATCCGGCGAGCAGCACGTCCAGCGCCGATGTCATCCCGGCCAGGATGACATCGGCATCCTGGGGACTCGAGGTCTGCCTGCTGAAGTGCGCCACCAGATTGCCGCTGAGATCGAGCAGCACATACGTGATCGTGGCCGGGTCGATGTGGATGCCGAGCGCATAACGGCTCGCGGGCACAAGCTCCAACGTACGGCGGGGCCGCCCGAAGCCGGTCGACGTCGTCCCGGTCTCCGCGATGAGCCCCTGGTCGAGCAGGCGCTGGCACACGTCGGAGACGGTCTGCGCGGCGAGCCCCGTCTCGGCCGTCAGCTCCGCGCGTGAGCTCCCCGTGCGTGAGCGCCGGATCGCGTCGAGAACGACGGAGTCGTTGAAGTCGGCGACGTGTTCGAGATTGGAGCCGCGCCGAAGGCCGGAGGAACCGGCCGGAAGCCTGGCCTCCCGCCTGCCGGTCTTCCCGATTGTGGAGGACTCCCGCCCGACTGCCACTGGTCTCCGTGCCCCCTCGCCCATCATTCCGCTCTCCGTCTACCCTAGCCAACCCGCACATTGATTTATTCAGGATGTCGGAAATATTCTAGGAGTCCTTCGTCGGAGTCGAGCAGAAAGTCGGCATTCATGATCGAGCTCAGCTACACCGCCGATGTCACCGTGGTCGGCGGTGGTCTGGCCGGTGTCACCGCAGCCGTGAGCGCCGCGCGCAACGGCGCGAGAGTCGCCCTGATCAACAACAGGGGCGTGCTCGGCGGCAACTCCAGCAGCGAGATCCGGGTGTGGGTGGTGGGCGCCACGGCGCACGGCGCGCAGAAGTTCGCCCGCGAGACGGGTCTCATGGGCGAACTGTTCACCGAGAACCAGTGGCGCAACCCCGAGGGCAACCCCATCCTCTGGGACCACGTCGTGCTCGACCTCGTGCGCGCGGAGCCGAACATCACGCTCTTCCTCAACACCGAGGTGCGCGAGGTCGAGGCCGATGGCGACGAGGCCGACCGAGTCATCGGCTCGGTCACCGGCTGGCAGTCCGGCTCCGAGCGGCTGATCAGGTTCGAGTCGCCGATCTTCCTCGACTGCACGGGTGACGGCCTGGTCGGCCTGCTCGCGGGCGCCAGGTTCGCGACCGGCAGGGAGGACAGGAGCGTCCACGGCGAGGAGTGGGCGCCAGAAGTCGCCGACGACAACATGCTCGGCAGCACGATCCTCTTCTACACCAAAGACGCAGGACAGCCGGTCCGGTTTGTTCCGCCCGGCATCACCAAGGACATCGAGGCCTTCAACCTGCCGCTCCGCCGCCACATCGACCCCGGCATGAACGGCTGCGACTACTGGTGGATCGAGTGGGGCGGCGAGCTCGACGCGGTCGCCGACAACGAGCGCATCCGCGACGAGCTGTGGGGCGTCGTCTTCGGCATCTGGGACTACGTCAAGAACTCCGGCCGCTTCGCCGCCGACAACCTCACCCTGGAGTGGGTGGGCACGCTCCCCGGCAAGCGCGAGTACCGCCGCTTCATCGGCGACCACGTGCTGACGCAGCAGGACATCACCGGCCAGACCCGCTTCCCCGACACGATCGGCTTCGGCGGCTGGTCCATCGACCTGCACCCGCCAGGCGGCATCTACGCCGCCGACAGCCCCTCCAAGCACCTGTTCGGCCCCGGCCTCTACGACATCCCGTTCCGCTCGCTGTACTCGGTGAACGTGCGCAACATGCTCATGGCCGGCCGCGACATATCCGCCAGCCATGTCGCCTTCGGCAGCACCCGGGTCATGGCGACCTGCGCCGTCGTGGGTGAGGCGGCGGGTACGGCTGCCGCGCTCGCGGTGCGCAGGAGCGTCACGCCGCGCCAGATCGCGGCCGCCCACCTGGACGAACTCCAGGCCATGCTCGTCCGGCAGGACGCCTCGCTGCTGGGCGTGCCCTGGCAGGATCCGCGCGACCTGGCGCTGAAGGCCACCGTCACGGCGTCGTCCACGCTGACCCGGCTGGCTGGTGACGCGGGCGCGGAGCCGGAGCTGCTCCCGATCGGCGAGGCCGATTTCGGTCTGCTCCTGCCCGCCGACCCCCGGGTCGACGTCGTGCGCATCGGTGTCGAGGCCGCCCGCGCGACCACCGCGACGGTCGAGCTGTGGAGCACGGGCAGCGGGCTGAACCACATCCCGGTCACGCTGCTCGCGACCAGGGAGGCGAGCCTCGAGCAGGCCGGGCGCGGCTGGCTGGAGGCCCGCTTCGACGACGTGCCCGTGGAAGGGGGCGAGGTGGTCGTGGTCGTCCGGCGCAACGACGATCTCGCCGTCCTGGTCGGCGCGGGCCGCCCGCCGTACGGCGTGCTGGGCCTACTCAGCAGGGACCCGGCACTCGACCTGGGGACGCCGCAGAGCAACGCGTGGTCGGCCTTCGAGCTGCGCAGGCGCACGCCGCGGTTCGAGGTCGAGCCGGCGACCGCGGCCTACCGGCCCGACCAGGTCGCGGGCGGGCTGGCCCGGCCGTTCGACGGCCCCAACCTGTGGGCCTCGGAGACCGGAGGCGAGCAGCACGTCGAGCTCCGCTGGCCCGAGGAGCGCACCATCGGCCGTGTCGAGCTGATCTTCAACGACGACGTCGATGAGGACCTGGTCAACCTGCACCACCACCGCACGCCGTACCTGGTCATGCCCGAACTCGTGAAGGACTACCGGATCGAGGCGGAGACGGCGGCCGGGTGGGCGCCGGTCGTGGAGGTCACGGGCAACCGCTTACGCCGCCGGGTGCACGCGCTCGGCCAGGCCGTACGGGCGGGCGCGCTGCGGGTCGTGGTCACGGCCACCAACGGCGACGAACGCGCCATGATCGCCGCCGTGCGCGTCTTCGAGAACTGACTGACGGAGAGAGAACTCACTGTGCATGACAACCGCTTGATCGTCGAGGAGCGGCTGGCCCGTTTCGTTCAGCAGTTCCTGCCCGCCGCGCTGTACCGCGAGCGGCGACCACTGGCCGTCGAGGCGTGGAACGTGCCCGGCGAGCCTGTGCCCGCGGCCGAGGCGTTCCAGGCCAGGTACACCCCATCACACTCCCGCACAACTGGGGCACCCCCTGGGGCACGACGTGGTTCCACGCGACAGGACGCGTGCCTGACGAGCTTCCCGAGGGCACGCGCCTCGAGATCGTCGTCGATCTCGGCTTCCACGGCCGCCGCCCCGGCTTCCAGGTCGAGGGCCTCGGCTACCGTGCCGACGGCAGCCTCATCAAGGCCGTCGCGCCGCTGAGCCAGTACCTGCCGTGGAGCCTGGCCGAGCCCGTCGTCGACGTGTACGTCGAGGCGGCCGCCAATCCGGACGTCGCGGGTGAGTACACCTACGAGCCGACCGCGCTCGGGGACAGGACCACCGCGGGCACCGACCCGATCTACCGGCTGAGGAGCTTCGACCTCGCCCTGCTCGATGTCGGGGTGTGGGAGCTCGCACAGGACGTGTGGACGCTGGACGGGCTGATGCGCGAGCTGAGCGTCGACTCCTCGCGGCGCTGGGAGATCCTGCGCGCGTTCGAGCGGATGCTCACCTCGACCCGGCGGTCGGCATCGTCCCAGTTCAGTACTAAGATCGCCGCCTTGACCTGGGCCCCCACCTCGACCTGGTCCTCGTCGAGGGTGATCCAGGCCTGGCACGCACCCGACTCGGGCAGCGCCGCGAGCCGGACGAACTCCTGCGCCGACTTGCCGGTGGCGATGCCGGGGCACCACTGGATCCAGCCCCGCCGGTTCGCGCCGTCGTTGTCGTTGATGATCGCGTTGAACAGCACCGAGCCGCCGGGACCGGGAGCGCCGACGCCGGTCGAAGCCCACGGGAACGCTGCCAGGTAATGGGTCTGGGTGCCGTCACGCCGAGCGGTCAGGGTGACGTCGCTGACCGGCGAGGTGACCGAACCGTCGCTGAATCGGTAGACCTCGGGACCACTGTCGAGCAACGCGAGGCCGTACTCCGGACCGTACCCGCCGTTGCTGTCCCCGAAGGCGATCTGGAACCCGTCACCCTGCCACTGGTTGGTGCCACCGATCGGCCGGTGGACGTTGTCGGTCACCGTCGCCGCGACGTACAGCCGTTCCGCGTCATAGCCGAGCGCGAGGTCGGTCGACAGGTCGTCCTCGCCGGCCCACCCGGTGATCGAAACCTGGTTGTCGCGGCTCGGCAGATGGGCGCCGAACGCGTCGGCGAGGGCTCCGGATCCGCTACCGGCGGGCGTTGTGGTGAGTTTGGTGAGCGGGAGGTGCGCGCCCCGTCCGAGTAATGCCGTGAGCTGTTCGCGGGTCAGGAGGGTTGTCTGCGGATCGGCGGCGGCCCACTGGGCGGTGACCACCGGAAGCATGGCGGCGGTGGCGGAGATGCCGACACCACGGAGGAAGGTACGGCGGGAGATTGTCACAGAGAGACCTCAAGATAGCAGGTGCGGATGGTTGATGCGGCGTTGTACGAAGCGGCGACCGACCCGGGCTCGTCGGCCAACGCGACGGTGACCGCATTGCCGGCGAGGGCCAGCGGCGCGCGCTGACCGGTCAGGTCCACCCGGGCCGCGCCGGCCGTGGGCGGCAGCGTCGCCAGGGTGACGGTGACGTTCGTGCCGGCCCAGCCGGCCGGGGTGTGGATGGCGATGATGATCTTGATGCCGCCGACCAGGAACCCTTCGATAGAACCGGAAGCCCAGTCCCGGGCCGTCGTCAGTCCGGCGTCGTTGGTGTGGTCGTCGTAGGTTTCGGGCACCACGCCGCCGAAGAGATCCGCGATGGTGCTGAGGCAGACGCCGTGGGAGGTGAGCGAACCGTCGGCCTTGCGGAGGTATCGACCGGCGCCGGTCGCCGGCGCCGAAGCGGGCGCCTGCCACGCGTACCAGAGAAGTTTGAACCCGTCGGGCAGCTGCGCGAGGCCGCGCGTGATCGCCCAGTGCAGGAGTCCGGGGTACACCAGGGCGGCCGCCGCCGGGCTGGTCGAGTAGCCGATCTCGGTCTGCCAGATCGGTAGCGACGACCCCAGCGCGGCGACGCACGCGACGCGCAGCGACTCCAGGTCGGACGGCTTGTAGTAGTGCACGTCGAGCACGTCGACGCTGGACCACGCGTTCGTCTCGTTCAGGAGCGCGGTGAACCGCGCGATCGCTGCCAGCGAGGGCCAGCCGCCGTAGACGACCTTGCCACCATGGTTGCGGATCGCCGTTGACGCCGGCTTGTGTATCTGGTCGATGTACTCGTACGGGCTGCCGTACCAGAACCCCGCCGACCAGTAGGTCTCGTTCCACACCTGGAAGTACTCGACGCCGTAGGTGCTGCGGAGGATCGTCACCACGTGGTCGACGAACGCGAGCCATCTCGCCGGATCCGCCGGCGGCGTCTTGTCCTTGGGCAGCACCAGGTCCTCGTCCTGGAGGACCTCGCCGGTGCTGATCCGGGTTCGGGTCACCCGGCGCGACCAACCCGATCCGGCGTCGACCTGGGCCGCACCGACCGCGTACTGCACGTCCCAATGCGACCATCCGTACGCGGTCGTCCGCGCGGCCCACGGAGCGGAGTAGGCCAGCACCGGGAGCAGGGTTACGCCGTTCGCCGCGGCGGCGGCGAACCGGGTGCCGAATGCGTGGATGGCGCTGTCGTCGTACGTCCCTTGGGTCGATTCGACCGCGGCCCAGAGTATGTCGCTGCGATCCCATGACATCCCCGCCAGCGCGCCGATGCTGGGGCCGGCGGCGGCGGCGTGGTTGGTCCCGAGCAGTGTCCCCAGCGGCATCGGTGTCACGGCCGCGCTCGCGGGTCGCGCCGGTCCGGGGAGCCCGAGTACGGCGGTGGCCATTCCGAGACCTGCGCCCGCGAGGACGGCACGCCGGGGCACGGCGTGAGGAACGTTCGAGTGGGGGGCTGCGGTCACGGGTTCTCCTTCGAACGGCGGCGACGTAGACACGATCAAGCCACGGGTAACTAATTCCATTTTCCGGATTAAGCGGAGATTAGAGATCTGAACCGCCTCTCGTCAACGGACGCCGCGCGGCTCGCTTCGCTCCGCAACCGTTGGCCGGCGCCTCGGCTGGCGGGCGGCAGAGCACGGCTGGGAAATACTCTCTCGAAGCTGTCGAAAAGCTCCGGGCCGTACGAGGCGAGGGTGAAAGGTCGCCAAACTAGTGGGTGCGGCGACGTTGGGCGGGGCTGCTTTGGCGGTAATGCGCGCGGAGGTCTGTTCGCCGAGTAGCACGTAGCGGCCGAGGCCGGCCAGATGCTGGTGGCGGCTCTTGGCCCGCCGTCTTCATTTCTCGGCCGCTACGCTAGTGACCAGGTCAAACTCGTACACCACCCATGACCTCGCTCGTACCGTTCGGCTGGGGCGACGGCGGCGGGCCGACCCGCGAGATGCTCGCCGCCGCCAATCGGCTCAGGTCGCCGGAGGGCTCGCCGGCGGTCACGATCGACTCGCCGCAGCCCTTTTTCGAGTGCGCGGAGGGCGAGTACGAGAGCCTGCCGGTGTGGTCGGGCGAGCTCCACCTCGAACTGCACCGCGGATCCCTCACCACCCGGCACCTGACCACGCAGGGCAACCGCCGCGACGAGCACCTGCTGCGCGAGGCCGAGCTGTGGGCCGCTTCAGAGCAACTGGTCGATGAACTCCAGGAGGGTGGTCAGGTCGGCGGATGCCTGACCACCCGCCGTCGTGCGGCCGAC
Organism: Streptosporangium amethystogenes; assembly: GCF_000721075.1. Taxonomy (GTDB): domain Bacteria; phylum Actinomycetota; class Actinomycetes; order Streptosporangiales; family Streptosporangiaceae; genus Streptosporangium; species Streptosporangium amethystogenes. The sequence goes on along the minus strand of NZ_JOEQ01000005.1, from coordinate 248,953 downwards.
GAAGAGCTTCGGCGCGAAGTCGCCCGCCATGCCCGGCGAGATCAGGTGCTGTGCCGCCGCGTTGCCGAGCGCGGGCAGGTTGGGGTCGATGCTCGTCAGGAACCCCGATCGGCGTTCCGGCGGGTCCATGGAGAAGTGGTCGTGGCCCACGAGCGCCACGTCCTCGGGGATCCGCATGCCGTGGGCGCGTAGGCCGACGTAGGCGCCGTAGGCGATGAAGTCGTTGGCGCAGAAGATCGCGTCGAACTCGGTGCCCGCCTCGATCAGCTGGTTGACCGCCTGGAGACCCCAGGCCTTGGACCAGTCGCCGTAGAGCGGCTCCAGCGGCTGCCCCGCGGCGGCGAGGGTCTCCACGAAACCACGCGTGCGCAGCTCGGCGCCCCGCTCGCTGCCCTCCGCGATGTGCGCGATCTTCGTCCTGCCGAGCGACAGCAGGTGCTCGGCGGCGAGCCGCCCGGCACCGTAGTCGTCGGGGAGGAACGACGCGTCGGCGGGGTTGTCGGACTCGCAGAAGGCGTAGGCGACGGGGCAGGACAACCTGTCGGAGATGGACGGGTAGAGACCCGACGGCCCGGAGCCGATGACCAGCACGGCGTCGACGTGGCGCGCTTCGAGCGCGCGGACGAACTGCGATCGCCGCTGGTCGCTCTCGGCGGCGTCGCACACGAGCGTGGCCAGGCCGCCCGTGGCCAGCCTGCGCTCCGCGCCGCGCAGCACCATGCTGCTGAAGATCTCCGAGGCGTCCTCGATGAGGATCCCGACCAGCTCGCTCCGCCCTCGGGCGAAGGACTTGGCCAGCGCGTTGGGCTGGAAGTCGAGCCGCTCCACGGCATCGAAGATGCGCCGGCGGGTCTCCTCCGAGGCGCGTCCGGTGTTGCTGAGCACCTTCGACACCAGCGACACCGAGACCCCGGCGGCCGCGGCGACATCCGCGAGAGTAGCGGCCTTGCGTGCCATGAGTTCCTTTCCATCTCGGTGATAACAGGTTAAATCATGTTTCTCCGGATACTTGACAAAGTAGCAGGAACGACAAGACCATGACGATGGTCAAACGGTTGACCACTGCCACGAAACTCGCCGGCACGCCACTGCTGCCCGCGTGAGCGCCGCGGTCACGACAACGCCCGAGCGTGACCGCCGTTTGCGCCACCATGCCCGCAAAAAGGGGTTCGTCATGCTGCATCAAAAAAATCGGTTCGCCAGTTTCGCGATGGCCGGAATCATAGCTCTCACCGCCGGTGCGTGTTCGTCCGGCCGGCCCGGCACCGAGGCAGACCCGAACGCCAAGGTGACGATCCACGTCGGCAACATGCCCACCAAGGACAACCCTGACAACCTCGCCCTGTTCAACAAGCAGGTCGCGACCTTCCAGAAGCTCCATCCGAACGTCACTGTGGTCGGCGAGGAGACCAAATTCGACCCGCAGACGTTCGCCGCCCTCGTCGCCGGCGGCTCGATGCCGACCACGATGCAGGTGCCGTACACCAACATCCAGCAGCTCGCCCTCAACGGCCAGGTGCGCGACATCACCGACCTCGTCAAGGGCGACGTGATGCTCTCGAAGCTCAACCCGGCCGTCGCCAAGCAGACGCAGAACGCCGAAGGCCGCACCTTCGGCGTCGTCTCCGCCGCCTACACGATGGCCCTCATCTACAACAGGGCGCTGTACAAGAAGGCAGGCCTCGACCCCGACGCCCCGCCGAAGACCTGGGACCAGGTGCGCGAGAACGCCAAGGCGATCAGCAGGGCGAGCGACGCGGCAGGCTTCATGATCGCGACGACGACCAACTCCGGCGGCTGGATCCTCACCACGATGGCCTACGCCAACGGCAGCGCCATCCAGCAGCGCGAAGGCGACACCGTCAAGGCCACGATCAACGCCGGCGGCGTGAAGGACGCGCTGACGTTCCTGCACGACGTGCGGTGGACCGACCAGGCCGCAGGCAAGAACTTCCTGATGAGCCAGGACGACATGCGCAACGCGATCGCCGCCGGGCGGATCGGGCAGACCGTGCTCGGCGCCGACCTCTACCGCGACCTCGTCGGCAACCGCGACATGCCCGGTTCCGACCTGGGGATCGCGCCGCTGCCGCAGTCGGCCTCCGGCATCGGCAGCCTGGGCGGCGGCGACATCGCCGTCGCCAGCCCCAAGGCCAGCGCCAGTGAGGCGGCCGCCGCGCTGGAGTGGGTGAAGTTCCGCTACCTGGGCCGCTTCCTCGACAAGCAGGCGGCGGTCGAGTGGGCCGAGACCTCCAAGGCGGGTGGCCTGCCCGTGGGCGCCCCCGAGGTGCCGCTGTTCTCGCCGGAGATCTACGACCGCTATCTGTCCTGGGTCTCCGGCTACGTCAACGTCGACCGGGCCAACTACAAGGCGTACTTCGCCAGCCTCGGCACCCTCCCGATCCTTGGCGAGCCTCCCGTGGCAGCGCAGGAGACCTACGCGCTGCTCGACGCCGTGACCCAGCAGGTGCTCACGAAGCAGGACGCCGACGTCGACGCGGCGCTCACCCAGCTCCAGACGGACGCGCAGGCGCTGATCGATGCCACGCAGTGACACCCTCCAGGGCGCGATGACCAGGTGGGTACGGCACGGCGGCGCGGGAAAGCTGCTCTTCACCACCCCGCTGCTGATCGTGTTCGGCCTCTTCGCCTGGTGGCCGATCCTGCGGAGCCTGGTCCTCAGCTTCCAGCGCACCAACCTGGTCGCCGATCCCGCCTGGGTCGGGCTGCGCAACTTCAGCCGCGTGCTCGCCGACCCGCTGCTCGTCACCGCGGCCTGGAACACCGCGTGGTTCACGCTGCTGGCCCTGGTCATCGGCTTCCCCGTGCCGGTGCTGCTCGCCGTGTTCATCGGGGAGCTCCGCCGTACCAGGACCATCACCAGCGTGCTCGTCTACATCCCGATCATCATCCCCCCGGTGGTGGCGGTGCTGCTGTGGAAGCAGCTGTACGACCCGAGCGAGCACGGCCTGCTCAACACCGTGGCCGGCTGGGCCGGGCTGGGACCCTTTCCCTGGCTGCAAAGCGCCGAGACGGCGATGCCCAGCATCGTCGTCCAGGCGACCTGGGCGGGCTTCGGCACGACAACGATCATCTACGTCGCCGCGCTGATGTCGGTGCCACCCGAGCTCTACGAGGCGGCCGAACTCGACGGCGCCGGGGTGTTGCGGCGGGTCTGGCACATCACGCTGCCGCAGCTGCGCTCCGTCATCCTGCTCATGCTGATCCTCCAGGTGATCGGCACCTTCCAGGTGTTCACCGAGCCCTACGTCATGACCGGCGGCGGGCCGGACAACAGCACGATCACGCTGCTCATGCTGATCTTCAAGTACGCGTTCGTGGTCGGCGACTTCGGCAAGGCGACGGCGCTGAGCCTGATGCTCGCCGTCTTCCTCACCGCCCTGTCCGCGGTGTACCTGCGGGCGACGAGGGAGTGGAAACCCTCATGAACGAGCGTGGAATCCTGTCCACCGGCGAGCGCCGCCAGCCAGTGACCCGCGTGGTGTTCACGGGGCTGATCGCCGCCGTGCTCGCCTGCCTCGCGATCGTCGCGGCGGGGCCAATCCTCTGGCTGGCCAAGTCGGCGGTGTCGACCTCGCAGGACATCCTGCGCGACCCGTTCGGCTGGTGGCCCAGCGGGATCCGGTGGGGCAACCTCGCCGAGGCCTGGAACGGCATGGACATCGGGCGCGCCTTGGCCAACACGGTCTACATCGCGGCGGGAAACTGGTTCTTCGGCCTGCTCGTCGCGTTGACCGGCGGCTACTCGCTGGCGATCCTGCGGCCGAGGTACGCGGGAGCGGTCTCGGCCGCGGTGATGGCCACGCTGTTCATCCCCGGTGTCGTCTCCCTCGTGTCGCTGTACCTGACCGTGATCGACGTGCCTGGCCTCGGGGCCAACCTGATCAACAGCTACTGGGCCGTGTGGCTGCCCGCCGCCGCGCACGCCTTCAACGTGCTGCTGGTGAAGAACTTCTTTGCCGAGTTGCCGAAGGAGGTCTTCGAGGCGGCCAAGGTCGACGGGGCCAATTCCTTCGACGTGTTCTGGCGCATCGTGCTGCCGATGTCGCGGCCGATCATCGCCGTCGTCTCCCTGCTCACGCTGGTGTCGGCCTGGAAGGAGTTCCTCTGGCCGCTCCTCGTGCTGCCCTCACCCGATCTGCAGCCGCTGTCCGTGGTGCTCTACAAGATCTCGGCCACCGCGGAGACCAGCACGCTCATCGCCGCCATGTTCATCGCGGTGATCCTTCCGCTGGTCTTCTTCCTCCTGTTCCAGAAGCAGTTCCTCCGCAGCGCCGGCCGGGCCGGCGCCGTAAAGGGGTGACCCGATGAACCCACAGTTAACCCGTCGCGTGCTCGCTGCCCTGATCTCCGTGGTGCTGGTCTGGAGCGGCACCGCCGCTCTCGCCGACACTCGGCTCCCGTACTCCAACACCTTCGACGCGTGGAGCATCAGCAGGAACGGCTCCGCCGAGGTCGCCTTCACCGCCACGCCCCAGGGGCACACCGGGTCGGCGCTGCGGATCGTGAACCAGACGCCGAGCAGCCCGGACACCTTCGGGCAGATCGCTCAGACGGTGCCGGTCAAGCCGGGCACCCTCTACCGGTTCACCGCCTGGATCGCCTCGGAGGGCCTGTCGAAGACGGCCGCACTACAGGCCGTGCTCAGCCCCGACACCACCCAGCGCTACAACTTCCCGATGGGCGTCTACGACTGGCGTCAGGTCTCGTGGACCTACACGACCCTGGCCACGCAGACCAGCTTCTCGCTCCGCCTCGTGTCGCAGGACGTGACGCCTGGCGTGCGCCTTGACGACTTGACCATGACCGAGGACGGCAGCGGGCAGAACCTGCTGGCCAACGCCGGGTTCGAGCAGCACTCCACCTACTTCGGGGTCATGAACGACTCCTTGCTCTTCGATCCCGGCACGGCCTCGCTCGAGCTGTTCACCGACGCCCAGAACCCCGATCCCGCAGGCTGGGCCGTACGGGATGTGCGCGGGACCCAGGTGGCGAGCGGGACGGCCACCTTCACCGGGGGGAGCAGCGTGGTGAACCTCGCCTCGCTGCCCAACGGCTTCTACACGTTCGTGTCGGGCACGTTGAGCGCGAGCTTCGGCATCGTGCCGCCGATGCCCGCCGCCGCGGCCGACTCGCCGTTCGGGGTCGGGCTGCACGGCTACGAGCAGGAGCTCATCGACGGCATCGCGCGCATCGGCTACACCCACTCGCGCAACGACGTGTCCTGGTCTGCCGTCGAGAAGCAGCAGGGCGTCTACACCTTCGACCGGTACGACGGCGGGTTCGCCGCATTGCACGCCGCCGGCATCGAGCCGCTGCCGATCTCCAGCTACCGCAACCCGCTCTACGACGGCAACCGCACGCCGAGCTCGCCTGAGGGCCTGGCCGCCTACGGACGCTTCACGGCCACCGTCAACCAGCACTTCAAGAGCTACACGCAGGCGACCGAGGTCTACAACGAGTTCAACATCAACTTCAACGACGGCCTCTGCGGGCGCACGCCCGCCTGCTACGCCCAGCTCCTCCAGGCCGCCGCCGACCGGGTCGACCCGCAGAACCCGCAGGCCCAGCTCGTGGGCCCGGCGATCTCCGGCGCCTCGGCCGACTACGTGCGCCAGGTGCTCGAACTGGGCGGCGCCGCCGTACTGGACGCGGTGTCCGTCCACCCGTACCGCCACCCCACCCCGCCCGAGGGGATGGACACCCAGATGGCGTCGCTGAGCCAGACCATCGACGACGCCGCCGGCCGCCCGCTCCCGCTGTGGCTCACCGAGTACGGCTGGCCGACCCACACCGCGGGCGGCACGACCGACGCCATGCAGGCCGACTACCTGGTGCGCTCAGCGGTGCTCTCCTTGGCCGGCGGCGCCGACCGGCTCTACTGGTACGACGCCCGCGACGACGGCACCGACCCGAACAACCAGGAGCACAACTTCGGCGTCTTCGAGGTACGGCGCGCGACAGCCCGCTACGCCGCCGAGCCCAAGCCCGCCGCCGTCGCGCAGGCGGTGATGGCGGCCGAACTCGCCGGGCGCACTATCACCAAGCGGGACACCCTGGACGCGACGACCTACTCCTTCCCTTTCAAGAACGCGGTGGACGACCTCAACCGCGTCATGTGGGCGCCGAACAGTCCCAAGACCGTGACCCTGCGCACCGGCCAGCCGCTCACGCTCACCGACCAGTACGGCGTGCGGACCACGCTGACCCCGCACGCGGGCGCCGTCGAAGTGACGCTGACCGAGCACCCGGTCTACGTCCGCGGCCAGGTCGACTCCCTCACGGTCGCCCCCGCTCCCGCGATCACGCTGAAGACCACGGCGACCGTCGCCGACGGCGAGAGCATCGAGGTCCACGCGGCTGTCGACCGCACCGGCCAGAACTGCCGCGCGATCCCCGCCAAGGTGGCGATCACCCTGGAAGGGCAGCGCCGCGACGTCAAGGTCAGGGGCTGCGGCACCGGCGAGGCCGTCTTCGACGTCCCCACCCCCGCGGGCGGCAAAGCGAGCTGGGTCACCGGCTGGGCCTCCGCCGGGGCCGATAAGCTGGCGCGCCTGGCGACACCGACGATCAGGATCACCACCCCGGTCGTCGCCGCCGTCGGGGTCGACCTCGTCCGCGACGGCGGCTACCGGGGCGAGGCGTCCGTCACCCTGACCAACACCTCGCGCAAGACCCCGGTGACCCTCGACGGCCTCACCTGGACGCTCGGCAAGCAGTCGGGCACGATCGCCGACACCACCACGCTGCAGCCGGGAAAGCAGGCCGAGCACACCATCCCGCTCCCGTCGCTGCGCGTGTGGGAGCAGGGCTACCTCGACGTGTCGGTCGGCCTGCAGGGCCGCGCGGACCTGTCCCTCCGGCAATCCGTCGGCGCCGGTCCCATCGAGCCCGACAGCGCCACCGCGGTCGCGCCGATCGACCTGTCCACCGACGCGAAGTGGTTCCGCTACACCGCGGACTGGGGCGGGGCCGCCGACCTCAGCGGCCCGGTGAAGATCACCGAGACCGCGACGGGACTGAGGGTCCAGGCCACGGTCGAGGACGACGTGTTCACCCAGAAGAACCCGGCTGGCAACCTGTACAACGGCGACTCCATCCAGCTCTCCCTCTCGCCCGCGCTGCCCGGCGCCTCGACGGAGCGGACCGAGATCGGCCTGGCGCTGACGCCTGGCGGGCCGGCCGCCTACACGTTCGCGGCCTTCGGGATCGCGATCCCCGGGTCGACGCCCACGGAACGGCTCACGGTGACCAGGGCGGGCATGACGACCACCTACGACGTCGTCCTGCCGTGGCAGAGCCTGGGACTCAACGGGCCGCCCACAGGGATGTTCGCGCTGTCCCTGCTGGTGAACGACGACGACGGTGCCGGCAGGAAGGGCTACCTGGAGTGGTCGTCCGGCATCGGCCACACCAAGGACACCAGCCAGCACTTCCCCGTGCGACTCACCAGCGGGCTCTGAAGGGTGACGACCATGACATCGCCACGTTTACTCGCCGCCCTGGCCGCCGCGGTGCTGGCCTGGGGCGGATCCACGGCCACGGCTTCCGCCGGCACGGCCGATTCGCACACCTTCGCGTCGTGGACACAATACGCGACCGGAGGCACCGACCTCACGGTCACGGCCGACACGCAGACCCCGCACGGCGGCGCGGCCGCGGTGAAGGTGGTCAACGCCACGCCGAAGGCCTCGAACGTCTACGGCGGCATCGTGCAGGCCGTCACCCTCGCGCCGTCGACCACCTACCAGTTCAGCGCCTGGGTGAAGGCGGGCGGCCTGCCCTCCGGTTCGGCCGCCCAGTTCGTGCTGAGCCCGGACTGGAGCGTGCGGCAGTCGTTCCCGGCCGGCAGCTATGACTGGACACGGTTCACCTGGAGCTACACCACGACGGCCACGCAGAGCAGTCTCGCCCTGCGCCTGCTGCTCCAGGACGCCGGCGCCCTCTGGCTGGACGACCTGACGATCACCGCGCCAGGCTCGTCGGCCAACCTGGCCGCCAACCCCGGCTTCGAGCAGTACACGACGGTCCCGCCGGTCATCCCCGCCGAGCTCAGCATCACCAACCCGGACCTCGTCTTCACCACCGGCCCCGCTTCGATCACCATGACGAGTAACCGGCCCAGCATCGACTGGAAGGTGACCGACGTGGCCGGGCAAGCCGTGCGCAGCGGCACCACGGCGATCAGCGGGGGCGTCGGCGCCCTGGCCCTCCCCGGCCTCGGCAACGGCTACTACGGGCTCGAACTGACGACCGCAGGTTCCGACCCGATCACTCGAAGGACGTCGTTCGCCGTCCTCCCGCCGCAAAACGACAACGCGCAGAACGTCGGCAGCCCCTTCGGCATTGCCTGGCACGCCGCGGCGCTCAATTTGAACCAGCTGCCGACCATGGACGAGCTCGGAGTCTCCTACGTGCGCTTCGACGTCTCGTGGAGCTCCGTGGAGAAGGCCAAGGGGGTCTACGCGATCCCCACGCTCATCCAGGAGAGGTTCGACAAGATCGTGTCGATGGGCCTGCGGCCGCTGGTCATCCTCAACTACCGGAACACGCTCTATGACGGGGGCAAGACCCCCAGCACTCCGGAGGGAATCGCGGCCTTCGCCGCGTACGCCCGTTTCGTCGCCCAGCAGTTCGGCACGGCCGCCGACTACGAGGTTTACAACGAGTACAACGGCACCGGCTTCAACGACGGCGCCTGCGGCACGACGGCCGACTGCTACCTGCAACTGCTCAAGCCCACCTCCGAGGCGATCCACGCCGCGGTGCCGGGCGCCGTGGTCGCCGGTCCCGTGCTCGCCGGCGTCGACCTCGCGTGGCTGAAGCGGCTGTTCGAGCTGGGCGGCCTCGACTACGTCGACGCCGTCAGCGTCCACACCTACGCGCGCAACGCGGCGCCGGAGGGTGTCACCGCGCCCCAACTGGCCTCGCTGCGCGCACTGATCCGGCAGTACAACAACGGGCAGGACAAGCCGCTGTGGCTCAGCGAGACCGGGTGGAACACCGCGAACGCTGGGGTGAGCGAAGCACAGCAGGCCGACTACCTCGTCCGGGACCTAGTGCTCAACATCCAGACGGGCGTCACCCGTGAGTACTGGTACGACTTCCTCGACGACTGCGTGAACGCCGACGACAAGGAATGCAGGTACGGCTTGCTTCGCGACATCAACAGCGGCCAGTCCGTCGCGGCGCCCAAACCGGCCTACGTGACCTACGCCGTGCTCACCCGCCGGCTCGCCGGATACCGGCCGACCAGGCTGGAGGCCCTCGCCTCCGGCGCGTACTCCGCGCTCTTCACGAACTCCTCCGGCGCGACGACCCGGGTTCTCTGGGCGACGAGCCCGCAGGCGGTGAACGTGACCGCCGCCGGCGCCGTGACCGTGACCGATCGCTGGGGGGTGTCGAACACCACAGACGGCTCCATGCGACTCGCGCTGACGGAGCACCCGGTCTACCTCTCCGGTGCCGTCTCAGCGGTCACCAGTCCCGGCGTGCCCGCCGGCGGGGAGGATCCTCCACCGGTCCTGAGAAAGCCGTGCGGGCCTGCCGCCCTCGTCTATCGTGCCGGCTACCCCGCGGTGGCCGCTGCGGGAGAGTCCATCGACGTCACGGTCAAGGTCGACTGCCGCTCGCAGCGCAACGCCGAACCCGTGACCGTCACGTTCGCCACCCCCGACGGCGCCCACAGGGTGCTCGTGCCGTCGGTGTCACGGAAGCTGAGCAAGGCGACGCTGAGCATCCCGGCGCCGGACACGACGGGGAGCTCGCCGTACACCATCAACGTGCTGGTCAAGGGAGAGGTGGTCGCGCGTCTCACCGGCGACGTGCCGGTGGTGGACAATCGCGCGTCCGTCGATGTGCGACCCGCCTTCACGGCAGGTGCCCCGGGTGCTCAGGTCGTCATTGGCAACGCGAGCGCGTCGACGACGCTCAGCGCGACACATGTCGCCGCACGAATAGGAGAACATCCGGTCACTCTCCGGAAGCGCCTGGACATCGCGCCGGGCCGGTCCGCGACGTTGCCGTTCGATGTGACTGGCCTGCCCGGGTGGACGCGGCTGCCGATGAGCGCCGAGGTCAGGTTCAGCGACGGCATCACCCGTACCGTGAACGGGAACACCGCCCTCGCTCCCGTGCTGCCTGACGGAACCGCGAACCCGCCCGTCGCGGATCTGGCCACGTCGGGAACGGTCGTCAACCTGGCAGGTGACGGCATCGCCGGAGCAGCCGACCTCTCCGGCCGGATGTGGGCGAGCCACACGGGCGACACCATCACGATCCACGCGGTCGTCACCGACGACGTGCACACGTCGACCGCCGATGCGACGAGCCTCTGGACCAAGGACTCGATCCAGTTCGCCTTCGCCACGAAGGAAAGATTCGAGTTCGGCGCCGCCCGGCTGACCGATGGCACGGCCACGGTCTACGGCTACGCCGGTCGAAGCGGAAGGATCACGGACGCCACGGCGGTGATCACCCGGGATAAGGCGGCGAAGACTACGGCCTACGCGGTCACCCTGCCCAAGGAGCTGATCGGCGTGTCCACCACGGACACGGTCGTCGACTTCTCCTTCCTGGTCAACGACGACGACGGGCACGGCCGTACGGGCTACATCGAGTGGGCTTCCGGCATCGGAAAGACCAAGGACATCGGCCAGTACCTGCCACTCGTCCTGGCTGAGTAGCGGAGTCAACATGAATCCCACCATGTCCCGACGCGCCGACTTCCGGCTGTTCGATACAGGCGCGCTCGCCACGGTCGCCGCTCCACTGCTCTCTCCTGCCCAGGTATCAGCCGCTTCCACGCTGCTCGCCCTATCGGACCTGATCGGTGAGACGGGTGCGGGCACCTACCTCCCGTTGTTGCCACTCACATCGGGGCAGACGCGCTGCCCGACGACCAGGTCCTTATAGCCCCTACGGAGGCGCCGACGACCTGTCGGTCATGGCGCGCTTCGGCTACGACGCTGACAACTTCTCCCTCGCCGAGACCGTCAACGACAACCATCACATGCCATCGCGGGCAGTCATGCGCGCGGGGACTGTACGGTCTTCGGCCTGCGCCGTGAGGCGCTGTGATTCGAGTGGGGGTGAAAGACCTTCGCCGCCTTCACCGCGGCCTCCACGCTGTGCGGGCTCGCACCGTCGATCACCATCCTGGTCGCGTCCACCGGCCCGATGCTCGCCCAGGCCACCGCGATCGGCGTCTTCGGCGGCCTGTACCTGACCGTGGGCTGGTCTCGGCCGAGCTCGCGATAGTGGCGACGCTGGTCGTCGGGGTCCGGTGTCGGCGGGTGTGCTCCTCCCACGCGGCGACGAGCCGCGACTCGACAATCCATGGAAGCGTCTCCCACGACGGCCAAGGCTCTCCGAGCGCGGGCCGAAGACCCGCGGCCGGGCCATCATCCCGCCCTTGTAAGATCGCCGCACGTCTCCCCTTGTTGCACATACCTTGCAACTACGATGCCCTCGTGCAGGTAGCGGTAGGCGGTCGTGCGGCTGACGCCGTGATCGATCGCGAGCTGCGTGATTCGGGTGTTGTCCAGGAGCCAGCGCAGGATGAGCATGGCCTGGGTGAAGCAGGTGATCACGCGACGGCCTTTCCGGGTACCGCGACATCCAGCGCAGCGGCGTGCCCATGGGGAGCTCCGCAGGCCACTGGGGGCGCCCCAGTCCCCCGCCCTCGCCGCATCGAAAACCATGACGTTCCCTTGTCACGCGCGATCCGCTGTCACGCACGATCCGCCGAGCCGGGGGCACCCGTCGGCGTCGTCAGGCGGATATCGCAGGTATTTAGAGTGTTAACGCGTTATATGGAGCCGTTTTCCGGTAGCCTTGCCGATGATCGTCCGCCTCCGCGAGAGGAGCAGCCGCATGGCACCTCCACCTCCCGTCCGCCTGATCGCGGCCCCCTTCACGCCCATGTGCGCCGACGGCGCGCTGAACCTGAGCGTGGTCCCCGCCCAGGCGGCCCACCTGGCCGGATCCGGCGTCGCCGGCGTCTTCGTCGGCGGCACCACCGGCGAATGGCCATCGCTGACAGTGGACGAACGGACGCGGCTGGCCGTGTCCTGGCTCCGCGCACGAGACGACCTACGGGACAGCTCGCGGGCCGGCGTGCGAGACGACGACGGCACCCGGGACGACCTTCGAGACGGTCTGGAGGTGATCGTGCACGTCGGCCACGACAACGTACGCGAGGCCCGGGCGCTGGCCGCACACGCCGAGAGCACAGGAGCCAACGCGATCGCGGCCCTGCCGCCGCACTTCTTCCGTCCGCGCACCGTGGCCGAGCTGGTCGAACTGTGCGGCCGGATCGCCGGCGCGGCCCCCACGCTGCCGTTCCTCTACTACCACATCCCCTCGATGAGCGGCGTGGACCTGCCGATCACGCAGTTCGTCAGGGCGGCCCGCGAGCACATCCCGACCTTCGCCGGCGTGAAGTTCACCGACTACCGGCTCGCCGACTTCGACCGCTGCCTCCAGGAGTCGGTACGGCTCTGCTTCGGCCGCGACGAGATCCTGCTGGCTGCCCTCGCCCTCGGCGCCACCGAGGCGGTCGGCAGCACCTACAACTTCGCCGCGCCGCTCTTCCACCGCCTGGCGCGGGCGCACGCCGACGGCGACCTCGTCACCGCCCGGCGCCTGCAGAGCCTGGTACGGCAGGCCGTCGACGTCTGCGAGACCTTCGGCGGCCTGCCCGCGCTCAAGACCGCCGCTTCGATGCTCGGCCCCGAGCTCGGCCCGTGCCGCGCCCCGCTCCGCCCCGTGGACAGGGACGCGCTCCGCGCCGAACTCGACAGGCTCGGCCTGCTTGAGGCGTGCGGAACCGGCGGCGGCGCCGAGCCGCGGAATGTGCGGCCATGACGCGCGGCGAACCCGGGACGGCCCCGATCGCCGCCGACGCCGGAGCTGGCGGCGGGATCCTGCTGCTGACCTTCGACGACTACTTCGTCCCCGAGTGGAGCGCGGCCAGGGAGATCTTCACCCGGTACGGCGCCCGGGTGACGTTCTTCATCAGCGAGCCGTACAAGCTCGGCGCCGACGACTGGCGTGGGCTCCGCGAGCTGGCCGACGACGGCCACACGGTCGGCGCGCACGGTTACCGGCACCTGTGGGCGCCGGACCGGATCGCCGCGCTGGGCGGTGACGGCTACCTGCGCGAGGACGTCGACCCGTGCCTGGACGCGTTACGCGGACACGGCTTCGAGCCACGCTGCTTCGCCTATCCCGTGAGCCGCCGCGACGGCGCCTCGGACGAGGTCCTGGGCCGGATCTTCACCCGGCTGCGCGGCGGAGCGAGGATCGATCCGGGCACCGATCTGGCCTCCGCCGACGCGATCTTCGTGCCCGCGGCCGAGGCGGCCGGGAGACGCGTGCTGCTGGGCGCAGGTGTCGACACCGGCAAGGAGTTCAGGCCCGCGGGCGTGAGCGACGCGTCGGTGCGGTCGGCGCTCGTCCGCGCGGCGGAACGGGCGGAGGCCGTCACCTTCTACGCCCACGCGATCGCCGACCGACACCAGGCCAACCACACCGCGCCGGGACGGGTGGAGGCGATCCTCGCCCAGGCCTCCGAGCTTGGCCTGGGCAGCCTCGGCTTCGACGACCTGGACGGCTGAGATCCGGCTTACACCAGCTTCACCAGCTCGATGCTGGAGTACGCGGGCACACCCGACCGGGTCACCACCGCCCGCACGGTCACCCAGCCCGTCCTGCGGTCCCCGCGCGTCACCAGCCGCCCGTCGCGAACCCGGGCCAGGCCGTGGTCGCTGACTTCGTAGGTCACCTCGGCCCCGGCGAGGTCGACCGGCGTACCGGCCCAGTCGGTGATCGCCAGCGAGACGGCCCGCGGCTCGCCGGCGGGCAGCTCGGCGGCGGAGACGGTCAGCCTGAGATCGGACTTGATCACGTTGAATCGGCATCCGGCCAGGTCGGCGGGGTACCAGGCGATCTTCGGCACGAACCGGCCCGCCGACCAGCGCGACAGATACCCGGGTGCGTGGTGCTCGTCGGCGGTGAGGGCGTAGAGCGGCGCCCCGCCGTACAGCGCGACGAAGCCGTGCGGCGCGACCGCGACGGGCGCGAGACCACCGGGCAGGTCCAGCGAGCGAGGCGCCAGGTCGTGCGAAGCGATGATCTCCACGCCGTCGAACGTGGTGCGCGACACCTTCAGATCCTCGCTGACGTACCGGAAACCGGTCATCGCCCGGCCGAAGTAGCGGCGAGCGATCTCCCGCTGCACGATCGAGAGCGCCTTCAGCGCCTCGAACCCGCGGCCCATCCGGAAGTCGCCCTCCATGTGCTGGGCCTGGTAATGCATGTTCAGCCCGAACGCCAGGGCCCAGCTCAGGTTCTCCGTGGTATCGATCCCCCTGTCCAGGTTGTGCGGGTAGAAGGCGATCCTGTCGTGCATGACCGCGGTGCCGAGCGGCCACTGCTGGACGACGACGCCGTTCCTGTTGGGGTTGTCGTAGACGTTCGCCCTGTCCTGCTGCATGGTGCTGAGGAAGAAGCCGAGGCTGGAGCTGAGGTGGCGGAACAGCCGGTCGCCGCCGACCCCCTCGGTGCCGGCTCCTTGAACCGGGCCGAGCCGCCGAGGTAGTCGAAGGTGAGGAAGTCGGGATAGTTGTGGTCGTGCCGCCCGTCGGCGTAGTAGCTGGCCAGCTCCACGCTGTACGGCCCGCCGGGCACCGCACTGAGGCAGTCGAAGGCCACCTCAGGCTTGCCCGTCGCCCACGTTCCGCCGGTCGGCTGCCACATGTCCACCTTGAGGTGCACCGACCTGGCCAGCGTGGCGTGGATCGGCGCGGACAGTTTCTCCCTGAGCCCTGGCCAGGTGTCGATGCCGTTGTCGGCCCGGTAGCGCGCGAACAGGTCGAAGGCGCTGCCGCCGTGCACGACGCGGGCGGGCGGCAGCGCGGCCGTCTCACCGGGCCTGATCCAGGCGTCGGCGAGTACGATGGGGGCGAGCGCGACCGTGGCGGCCGCCGCGGAGGTAGTGGCGAGGAAGGATCGGCGGGTGACGTCGGTCATGGGGGGTTCCTCGGGTCGAAGGGGTGTCACGGCCCTGCGACGGCGCGGCAGAAGGCGCGCACCGCGTCGTGATGCTTGGGGAAGGTGTCGTCCACGATGGACAGCACGGGCACGTACCCGTCCACCCGCAGCGGTAGGCCGAGCGGCCGCGTTCCTCCCTCGTGGACGCCCGTGCTGCCCGCGCCGGGAGCGCCGTCCAGGAGATGCCCGAGCACCCTGGCGTATCTCATCGGCAGCTCGTCGAAGCGCGGTGGCGCGGCCATGTCCAGCCAGGTCTGGTTCATCGGGAAGATCGCGAGCAGCGCGTCGTACCAGCCCTCGCCGCATACCAGCAGGCCGGGATGGCGGCGTCGCAGCTCGGCGACGAGATCGCGGTACCCGACGTACACCTCGTGGCGCGGGTCGTTGAACCAGCACGCGCTGGTGTCGAGGAAAACCCCTTCGACACCTTAGCGCTCGACCACGGAGCCGACCTGCTCAACGAGGTGCCGCTGGAAGGCGGGCTCGCCGGGGTTCAGGAAGATCTGGTCGTCCTCCACTGCCCGGTCGTTGTCCCAGTCAGGGGTGTTGACCAGCGCCGAGTACCGGTCGGAGGGGCTGCGCAGGGCCGAGCACTCCCAGTCCGGATAGCGGGCGACGTGCGCTCCGTTGGCACCGAACCCCCGCGCAGGAGCAGCTTCACCCCTTTGACCGCGTCCGCGTGCTCGGCGGTGATCTGCCAGGAGCCCTCCTCCAAGGTCACCGTGACGTGCCCCGGCGCCTGCCGCTGGCCGCCGAGCCACTGCAGGCGGTCGGCGGTCAGCCGGTGGCCGTCGAAGGACGTGCGGGCGGGGTCGAGCCCCCAGGCGTCCTGGGTGGTGAACACTTCGACCGTCCACTCGGCGCCCGCCAGCCAGGGGACGGGGTGCCAGGCGTGGCGGGGATCGAAGCTCAGGTCGTTGACGTACAAAGTGGATTCCTCACAGCTGTCACGGCTACGGCGCCATCCGGTTCCGTGCTGTTGAACAGCACGACGTCGCCTTCGGGCGAGAAGACCGGATGCGGGTGGTAGGGGTGGGAGGAGGCCGGGGTGCGGGCCAGCCGTACCCGGTCTCCTGAGGCGACGTCGATCAGCAGCACGTCGGAGACGCCGCCCGCGTCCTGCCAGCCACGTCCGGGCAGGTCGGAGGGGCCGGTGGTGTCGACGGCCGCCCAGCGGCCGTCGCGACTGACGTCACAGTGCCAGAACCGGTCGCCCGCGCCGACCAGCACGGGCGGGCGGTCGTCGGGGTGGACGAAGTAGAGGCCGCGCGGGCCCGCCGCGCTCTCGCCGTAACCGATCACGGCCGCGCCGAGGTCGTGGAACAACCACCGCTCGTGTCCCACCGCGACGAAGGCGCCGGTGGTGTCGGAGATCGCGGCCTGGTCGAGCACGCACCGGGCGGTGTCGTCGTGCCAGGCCCACATCCGGTCAGGTGTGTCGCGGGCCGGTCCCTCGTGGGAGAAGGCCAGCCACGACTCGTCGTACGGGCAGTGGTGGACATGGTTGGCGAACCAGGACATGGTGAAGACCTCGGTCAGCGCGCCGGTGGCGAGGTCGAGCCTGAGGCAGGTGCGCTCGTCCCCTGTCTCCAGCGTCATCGCCACCTGGCCGCCGTCGGCGGTCACACTGCACAGGTCCTGCAGGGCGCTGCCGGGAGGAGCCTGGTACACCCGCTCCACCGAACCCGGGCGGTCCGCGATGTACAGGACGTCGTCCCAGATCCAGACGGTCCGGCCGGTGCCGCGGGCGACGTCGGGGTACGCGGGCCGTACCACGCCGTCGCGCCGCGGCGCGATCGTCGCCACGGGCCACTCGTCGAGTCCCCCGCCCCCGCCCGGTCCCCGCTCTTCCTCACGCCGGCGCACGCTGACCAGGCCGGTCGCCCCGACCCCCGGCTCGTAGCGGGCGAGCACGAGCCGGTCGTCGTGGAAGCCGTTGGCGTGCGGGTACGTCAGGTGCGCACCCGTGGCGACGATATGCATCAGCCGCTCACGAGCTGGGCCGAGCGGAAGAGAGCGGGGTTCTTCGGTGCTGCGCCGACGCCGCCGCCCCACTCCAGATAGCCGTCGCGGGCGTCGCCGTTGGTGCCCGCATCGGCGTCGTTGACCAGGAACGACAGCCCGATCACGCCCTTC
This sequence comes from Streptosporangium amethystogenes, assembly GCF_000721075.1. Taxonomy (GTDB): domain Bacteria; phylum Actinomycetota; class Actinomycetes; order Streptosporangiales; family Streptosporangiaceae; genus Streptosporangium; species Streptosporangium amethystogenes. The sequence goes on along the minus strand of NZ_JOEQ01000005.1, from coordinate 231,742 downwards.
GGCGGTCCGTCGAAGCCCAGCGACGCCCACGGTACGGCCAGGCGGTACGTCGTGGTCTTGGCCGTCTCGTCGCGCACGATCGAGACGTCCGCGCCCGGTGTCGGCCCTGCCTGCCCGCCCGGCGGTGCCGTCCAGGTGTAGGCGGCGGGACCGCTCGGCAGCAGCGCCGCGCCGACCTCGACCCTGGTGCCGCCGAGTTCGCCGGGGAACGCCGAGTAGATGTCGTACTGGATCGAGTCCGTCTGCCAGGCCAGCGACGGGTCGGTACGTGCGGCGTTGTGCACATCGTCCTTGATCACCGCGTCGAGGATGAGCGCCTGATCAGTGTGCGTGAACCTGATATTTCCCGAAATATCCTCCGGGCCGGACCGGGTGCCGCCCCGCAGGCCCACCCACCTGCCCAGGATGTCGAGGTCGATGGCGTCGAGCGTGGTCGCCCCGGCCTCCTCAATGGGGCTGAAGCTCAGCGACCCGCTGTCGACGGCGTCTCCCGCGGTCACCGCGTAGGAATAGGACACGTACGGGGCCGCGGCGCTGACCGGGGCCTCCACCGATGCCGAGCCGAGCGGCGGCACCTCGGGAGCGGTCGCCGTCCCCTGCCACGCCCCCACCCGCCAGGTCACCGGACCGGATTCGAGCGTGGTCGTGGGGCTGTTGTTGGTGACCGTCATCTTCAGGCGCTTGCCGTCGATGATCGGACGGCCCACGACCGTGTACGGCTTGACGACCTGGGTGCCGCCGCGCAGACGGGCGATCGGGTCGTGGTTCTTGGCCGCGGCGACGGTGACCGCGCGTCTGCCCGTCGAGCCGGTCGCGGGCAGCTCCAAGGTGACCGAAGTCTTCCGCCCCTTCTCGGTGACCAGCGTGGCTCGGGCGTCACCGGCGGCGACGGCCAGCTTCTTGGGCAGCTTCGCGCCGTCGGTGCGGTCGGCGGTGACCGTGACGGCCAGCTTCTCGCCGGTGACCGACTGCGCGGACGCGGAGACCGACAGCGCCGGGGTCACCGTCGTGACGCTCCGGACGGGACCGTTGACGAAGACCGGGCTGCCGTCCAGGTCGAGCCGGACCTTTCCGGCGTTCGGCGCGTACGTGGTGGCCGCGCCGTACTGGTCGGTCACGGTCAGCGGCACGTCGGTGCGCAGCTCGACCGTGCGGGGGTCGGTCGCCCAGAGCACCCGCACGCCGCCGCTCCAGGGGTAGGAGTAGACGGCGGCGTCGCCCGCGTCCTCGCGCGCCCCCAACGTACGGCCCGCCACCTGCCTGATCAGCACCGCGTTGGCTATCGCGGCGGGCTTGGGCGACGGCGCGGCGACACCCGCGCCCGGACGCCGGAACAGGCCGAACCGGTGCTCTCGCTCGCCCGGGTTGTCACCGTCGTCGATCAGGTCGTACCAGAAGTACTTGTCCGCGCCCGCCGTCCTGGCCAGGGTCTGCGCCCGGATCAGGTAGTCGGCCTGCTGCGCCTCGGTCGAGCCGGCGGTGTGGGTGGGCCAGCCGTTCTCGCTGATCCAGATCGGCATGTCCTTCTTCTGCTTCACCATCCCCACGAGCTTCGGGAAGTCGCCGGTCATCGCCGTCTTCTCCGGCGGGGTGCCGGGGCCGGAGTCGCTGTAGCCGTAGAAGTTGACGCTGAAGGTGTCGAGGTAGTCCAGGCCACCGAGGTCGAAGAAGCCCTGGTGCCAGGAAAGCTGGGTGCCCGCCGAGGTGGGGCCGACGACGTTCGCCGCCGGGTTGGCCCGCTTGATCGCCGGATGGACGGCCTTGACCATGTTCAGGTAGCACTGCGGGGTGATGCCGCAGGCGCCGTCGTTGAAGCCGGTCGAGTTGTACTCGTTGTAGATCGAGATGTCCTTGGTCAGCGCCGCGTACTGCGTGGACGTCGCGGCGCCGAAGTTCGCGAAGGCCCCCAGCCCCGCCGGCGTGCTGGGCGTCTTGCCGCCGTCGTACAGGGGGTTGCGGTAGCCCAGGATCGGCATCGAGGTGATGCCGTGCTTGGCGGCCTCGCGCATGCCCTTGTCGAAGGCGTAGCCGGCGAACTCGTAGACGCCCGCCTGCTTCTCGATCGCCGACCAGTTGGCGTCGGAGCGCACCTCGGTCCAGCCGATCCGGCCCGCGGTCTCCAGCATGGCCGCCTCGGTGGCCTGCTGCCAGCCGTAGTGCATGGCGACGGCGAAGAAGGGGTCCCTGGCGGCGAGCGGCGTGATCACGCCGAACGACGTCGTCCTCGTGGTGAGCGCGGTCTTCGCCGTCAGGGTGTAGTAGCCGGGACCCAGGTCGGAGATGTCGAGCGACGCGGCGCCGTTCGCGACGGGCAGCGTCCCCGAGCGCAGCGGGACACCGGCCGGGTCACCGATCGTCCAGGCGATCTGGTCATCGGCGGCGGCGAAGGTGATGGCGTTCCCCCCCTTGGTGAAGACCAGCGAGGGGTTCGTCACGGTGAGCTGGGAGGGGTCGGTGAAGTGGACGTCGATCCGGGAGAAGCAGACTCCGGGCATCGCGCCCGCGTCCGCCTTGACGTTGAGCCGGAAGTCGGCGCCGTTGGTCCGATTCTTGAAGTTGATGTTCCCGAGCTGGAACTGACCGGTCTTCCACGTGCCGGATCCCGTCAGCGCCAGGTTGGCCGAGCCGGTGAACGCGCCGGAGGTGGAGTCGTAGTGGACGTCCACGCCGACGGGCCCCGCGTCGAAGTAACGGACCACGACATAGGCCGTGGTCGCGCCCGCCGGGATGGCGGAGTCGGCGACGTCCACATAGACGTACCTGTTGTACGGCGTGCCGGAGGTCTGCCAGCAGGAGACGCCGTCGCGCTCGCTCACCGCGGTGGCCGGGTTCTTGTCCGCGTCACCGGGCCAGGCCCGGGTGACGCCGGTGTAGACGGGGTTCGCACCGAGCACGGCGCCGGCCGCGGGGGTCGCGGCGGCGGCCGGCTGGGCCGTCAGCAGCCCGGCGACCAGCATGGCCGCGCAGACCGCGGCCGTCCGCCCTAAAATGCTCTTCATACGAGTCCTTTCTCGTGTGCGGCCGCCCGCCCCTTCTTGGCCGTCGTGGCGGGCGGCACCTGACCTTCGTTTTCGGCTCACCGTTGGTTGTCGGCTCACCATTCGCCGTGTCCGCCGAACCTGTCGCGCGCGGCCTCGGCGAATGCCGTGCCTGCCGCCTCCAGGTCCTTGATCACCTCCTCCAGCGACCGCCCGGCCTGACGCGCCGCCGGGATGACGGTCGCGCACTCGTTGGCGTCCATGAACCCGACGGCTTCCAGGACTCCCGCCTCGTCCTCCGGCGGGATGGCGAGGAAGCCGTGCTTGTCGGCGTGAACCAGCCGTCCCGGCTCGACCACGCGGCCGAACACCTCGACGGGCACGCCCCACCGCACCGGCACCACGTGGGCGTGGCCCACGCACAGCCGCCGCGCGATGGCCTTGAACCCGGCGCCGGTCATCTCGTCGAGGTCGCGGATCGCGCCATCGGTGATCGTGCCGACGCAGCCGAGCGCGCGGTGGGCGTTGCTGTTGACCTCGCCCCAGAACGACCCGATCGTGCGCGGCTTGTCCAGGTCCTGGACCACGACGATCTTCGGGCCGGGGACGGAGGCGACGTAGCGCCGGTACTGCGCCCACACGTCCTTCGGATGGGCCGGGTTGCTCGGCTCCACCACGACGGTCACGGCCCGGCCGACCATGGGCCCCATCTGGGGCATGAAGTCCCTGGTCTCCTCCAGGTTGAAGCCGTCGGCGGCGACGTCGTGGCGGGTGATTTGTTCCCAGCCGTTGTAGACCGACGGGGTGTTCCAGCGCTGCAGGCGGTGCATGGGTCCTCCGCTATCCGGTGATGCCGGCGATCGGCCCGTCGACGAAGACGGGTGACGGCCCCAGGGACAAGGTGGCCGTCGAGGGGAGCGTCGAGCCACGGCCGTATGCGTCGACGACGGTGATCGGCCCGGTCGCCGGGAAGACGCCGCTGCGCTCAAGCGTCGTGCCAAACGTCACGGTCGCCTGCTGCTGGGCGGCGTGCGCGGGCTGGGCGATCACGATGGGCAGCATGAGGAGCGCCGCGGCGAGGCGGCGGAGGGCGGATCTCATAGGGGGTGTCGATCCTCTCAGTGACGGTGACGGTTATCCGGCTGGGTGGGATCTCCTGGGTGTTCGAGGCCTGAGACGAGGGTGAGACGGGTGGCTCGCTGGCGGTCGAGCCAGTGGGCGAAGGCACGGCGCCGGGCGGCCTGCCGTACCTGGTCGCGCAGGTCGGTGACGGGGGTGTCCGGGCGGTACCTGCCGAGGCTGGCGACCTCGGCCTCGTCGGCGTCCACGTCGGCGGTGACCACCGCGTACACGGCGCGCACGTCGGCGCTGCCCGCGTACGCGGCGGCGTTGATGGAGCCCAGCTCGACGGCCGCCCGCTGGTCCAGCGGGCGTTCCGGCTCCTCGGTCAGGCCCCTGTTCACGACCTCGGCGGCACAGAGCCGCTCGGTCAGCACGACCTGCGCGACCCAGCGGGCCAGCTGCCGGTCCTCCGAGCTGCCTTCCACGGGGAGGGCCGCTGCGCGCGGCCCCCTGCGCAGCGCGCCGAGGCGGTCGTCGACCAGGGCTCTGGGGACGGCCCGGCCGTCGACGAACCCCGCCGCGTCCTCGCCGTACCCGTGACCGTGATCCTGCCCGTGACCATGACCGTGACCGCGGCTCACCGGGTCACCTCCAGGCGTATGGCGGGCGCGTACTGGGCCCGGCCGAACCACATGACCTTGGGCAGCGCCCACGCGTGTCCCGGTGCGGCGTCCAGCGGCACCTTGATCGGGAAGCTCAGCTCGGCGCTCTCCCCCGCGCCCACCACGAACCCGGTCACCGCGTCGGGCAGCAGCTCCCAGGTGCCCCACGGGGAGACCAGCTGCGCCTCGCCCCTGATCTCGCCCCTGGTCCGGTTGGCCAGCACCATCGTGATCGCCGCCTCGCTACCCGGCCTCAGGACGATCTCAGGGGTGGTCGGCGCGACGGAGAGCCCGGTGTCCCTGCCCGTCTCCGCCGTCGTGCCGCGCATCACCGCCTGGCCGTCCGGCCGTACCGCCTCGCCGTGGGGGAGGTCGCCGATGACCACGGTGACGACGTCCTCGAACGCCTGGCCCTCGTGCCGGATGCGGGCGGCGACGAAGTACGACCCCGGCTCGGCGCCCGGGGGCGGGGTGACGGTGACCGGGAAGACGGCCGGCTCCTCCGCGCTCACCTTGTACGGCAGGCGCGTCTCCGACACGGTCCAGCCGTCGGGCGTGATCAGCTCGACGGTGCCCTCGGCCCGGGCACCGGTGAGGTGCGTGGCCACGACCACCTCGACCAGGACCGGGCCGTCGGTCGCCGTGGCCAGGCCGGGCGAGACGGTGACGCTGACCGGCAGGTACCCCATGGGTGCGGGCCCCCGGTTGTGCAGCCAGTACCGGCTGTAGACGGGCTGCGTCACCTCCGCCACCGGCCCGAGCGCCGCCCCGCCACTCCGTCCTTCCTCCGGGGTGATCACGAACGTCGCCACCTCCGCACCGCGGAGCACGATCTCGGGGAAGCCGGCCACCGGCTCGCCCGGCCGTTCCAGCAGGTCGGCCTCTCGTACCCCGGCCACCCGAAGTTCACCCGACACGCGGGCGGTGGTGCCGAACCCGGTGGCCTCCACCACCCGCAGCGTCACCTCGCGCCCCTCCTGCGGGATCCGGCCGTGGGCGATGGGGTTGCCGGTGGGCTTGAGCGTGGAGATCAGGACCGCACGCTGGGGCTCCAGCCGGAGGAAGGAGTGGACGGCGGGCAGGTCGCCGCCGTGCTCGGGCTCCGCCCTGCCGTACAGGGGGTGGTTGAACTCCTGGCCCCGCGCGGGCAGCCGCAGCGCGCGCCAGTCACCGTCGCCGGACACCAGGGCGTACCGGAACTCGTGGGTCCAGTGCTGGAGCTGGAAGGAGGTCCCGTCGGGAGCGGTACGGCGGGGCGGGTCGATCCACACACCCGACGGCCAGCCGGTGCAGGAGCGCATGAGCGACAGGTGCATGGCCCCGGTCGGGTCCACCGCGAAGCCCGGCAGGCCGTACGTGAGCAGCGCGACGGTGTGATCGGTCAGCCGCTCGGACTCCGCCAGGTCGCCGGGGCACGGCGCGCCGATCCGCCCGCCGGCCAGCTCAGCGGCCACCGTCGCCACCTGCTCTTCCACGACGACGAGGGCGGGCAGGGCGCGGGCGTCGCGGAGGTCGGCGTTGGGCCGCCACACCTCGGCCAGCGGCTCCTCGGCCGGGATCCAGACGCGGCCGTGCTCGGTGAGGGTCTCGGCGTAGCCGGGTCCCGCGCGGTCGAGCAGCTCGGCCGCCAGGTCGTTGGTCTCCGGGCCGCCCAGCACGATCCGGAAGTCGGGCAGGTTGGAGTCGACCTCCAGCCAGCCGTACCGGGACCAGTCGGCGCTGGAGGTGGTCGCGGTGACGCCCACGCGGGCCAGCGCGACCACCAGATCGCGCGCCAGGCCGGAGGCGTCCTCCAGGTCGGGCACCACCACCTCGGCCACCCCGAGCGCCCGCTGACCGGCCTCGCCCAGGTCCACGCGCGCGGTGGAGCTGAGGGCGAACCAGGTGTTGGCCGGGTTGTCGAGAGTCCAGGGCGCGTCGGCGGTGTCCACGTCGGGGAGGGCGAAACCGCGCCCCACGACCGCGCCCGCGACCTCGGACACCGGCAGGGCGCCGGGCAGGTCGATGGGGAAACGCACCCGCAGCAGGCGGTCGGCGCCCGCGTAGTCCACCACGCGGGTCGAGCACTCGACCCGGTCCACGCCGTGCCACAGGGTGACGGTCTGCTCGTACGACAGCCCCTCCAGGGTGCCGGTGATCACCAGGCGTTCGCCGAGGACGGAGCGTTCGGCGCGTACCTCTGCGGGGTGCTCGGCGGTGCCCGTGACCTCGCCGGTGGGCAGCAGGTGCCAGGGGCCCTCGCCGAACCGGGGGTGCTCGGGGTACTCCGCGTACAGGCGCAGCTCGTTGCCGACCGCACCGTCCTGGAGGAGCTCGCGGCCCGTGACGAGGTTGGTGACGGCGGACAGGCCGCCGCCGCGGGCAGGGTCGGCGGTCACCCGGTAGCGGGCGTTCTCGATCGTGGATCCCGCCAGCGGCGTCCAGACGGGATCGGCGGCCGCCGTCCCGGTGTCCTCGCCCAGGAGCCGCCATGTGCGCCAGCCCATGGCGGGGACGTCCTCGGCGAGGAAGCGCAGCGTGCCCCGGTCGACCACCGCGGGGACCGGCGTGCCCGTGTCGTCGACCAGCGGCGGCGCGGCGCCATCGGGAAGGGGGACGGGCAGGGGGACGGAGACCGGGGCGGTGCGGTCGAAGGACAGCGTGTTGGTGACCACCACCGCGGTCCCCTCGCCGGAGGTGTCCACGCGTCCCGCCAGCGCCGCCAGCGACGTGTCCACCACCGAGGCTGCCAGGTCGTACGCCTCCCGCCAGCCGGACAGCAGGTCGATGTAGACCTGGTCGGACTCGGAGCCGGTGATCGCGTCGTGGTGCGCGCCATAGGCGAGCTGCCGCCACACCTTGTCCAGCGCGGCGTGCGGGTAGGCGCCGAGGCCGCGCAGCGAGGCGAGCGTGGCGAGCTTCTCCGCGTCCACCGCCGCCACCTCGCCCGCCCGCTGGGCCTGCTTGGTGTCGATGTAGGAGACGTCCTTGCCGGTGTAGATCGGGTTCATGTCGCGGGTCTGCGGGCTGAACGACGTCGCCGAGGCGCGCACCGCCGACAGGAAGTCCCGCGGCGTCCCGCAGACGAACCGCGGCCACACGTAGCGGGAGGCCCATTCCCGGTGGATCGCGGTGACCCACTTGTTGGGCGGGGAGTAGTCGGTGCCGACGGGCAGCAGCAGGTTGCGGGTCGCGCCGACCGGCTTGAGCCGCCGGTACAGCTCGTACACCGCGTCCATGGCCTCCTCCAGGGACGGCGCGGAGTCCATCCACCATCCCGCCGAGTAGTGGTGCGGCATGTAGTGGGTCAGCACGCCCTGCCCCGACGGCGAGATCCACTCGAACTCCGACGGGAACTGCATCGCCCGCGCCGACCCGCGCAGCTCGTGCGGCACGACCTCGATCGGTCCCCACTGGTGGAAGGGCCCGCGCGCCCACGCCGACCCGGTCAGGCCGGCCGCCGCGAGGTATCCGGGGAACTGCGGGTCGTGCCCGAACACGTCCAGCTGCCACGCGGTGGCCGGGTCGCCGCCGAGGATGTCGCGCTGGTAGCCGATGCCGTACACGATGTTGCGGATCGTCGCCTCGGCCCCGGTGAGGTTCGTGTTGGGCTCGTTGTACGTGCCGCCGACCAGTTCCACCCGCCCCTCGGCCATGAGTGCGCGCAGGTCCGCCAGCCGGTGCGGGTGGGTGTCGAAGAACGGCTTCAGATAGTCGATCTCGGACAGGACGAACGTGTACACGGGGTCCCGCAGCGCCAGGTCGATGTGCGCCTCCACCAGAGCAAACCCGTTGCGCTCCCACAGCGGCCTGGTCGTCGCGTCACCGGCGAGCATCTCCCACGGCGAGGTGTAGGCGGCCTGGGTGTTCCACCAGACCGGGTCGTAGTGGAAGTGCGAGACCAGGAACATCGTCCACCCCGGCTCCTCCACGGTGACGACCGCCTCCGCCCGCGCCTCCCCCGCCGTGACGACCACGGGTACGGCGGTGCCGGGCGGCAGCGAGGTCTCCACGGGCACTTCCACGACGCCGGAGCCGTCGGCCGTGCCGTACAGGCCGGTCCCGTTGACGGTGACGGTCACGGGGCCGCCCGACAGATGGACGCGGACCACCTGCCCCGACGCCGTGAACAGATCGGTGGACTCCACGGCGGTGATGCATGTCGACAAGACGTGTTACCCCTTCAGTCCGGTGAATCCCACACCGCGCACGATGTACTTCTGGAAGGCGATAAAGATCAGCACGGGCGGCATCAGCGCGAGGAACATCCCGGCGATGACCATGTTCTCCTCGGAGAACTCCGCCAGCCTGGGCAGCGCGACCGAGATCGGGTGCGCCTCCCCGTCGGAGATGGCCACCATGGGCCACAGGAAGTCCTTCCACGCGCTCATCAGCGTCAGCAGCGACGCGACGGCCAGGATCGGCTTGGACATCGGCAGCACGATCAGGAAGAACATCCGCCACGGCCCCGCGCCGTCCACCTGGGCCGCGCCGAACAGCTCGCGCGGGATGCCGTCGAAGAACCGCTTCATCAGCAGGATCGTGAACGCGTGCGCGGCGTGCGGCAGCCAGACCGCCCACGGGGTGTTGGCGATCGACAGGCCGCCGGTCAGCGGCAGGTCGAGGATGGTGAGATAGAGCGCGACCAGCGAGACGCTGCCCGGCAGGAACAGGGTGGCCAGGATCGCGCCGTAGACGTACTTGCCGTACCGGGGGCGCAGCACCGACAGGGCGTAGGCGCCCATCGTGGACACGATGATCTGGGCCAGCCACGAGCCGCCCGCCAGGATGACGGTGTTGAGCATGAAATGGCCGATGCGCAGCCGGCTCCACGCCTCGCCGAGCGCCGCCCAGTCGGGCTGGCTGGGAAACAGCTTCAGCGGATCGGTCAGCAGCTCCTGGGTGGGCGAGAGGGCGCCCTTGACCGTCCAGAGGATCGGGCCGAGGCCGAGCACCAGGATGCCGAGGAAGACGGCGAACTGCGTCGAGCCGAGCACCGCCCGCACGGTGCGGCGCTTCCTGTCGGAGTCGGAGATCAGTCCGCTCACGTCGAGCTCCAAGTCTTGGTCGCGCGCAGGTACACCGCCGAGAGCAGGCCGAGCACCACGGCCAGCAGCACCGACAGCGCCGCGGCCATGCCGTAGTCGCCGTAGACGAAGGCGTACCGGTAGATGAGCAGTAGCACGGTCGCCGTGGAGTCCTCGGGCCCTCCGTCGGTCATGACGAACGGCTCGGTGAACACCTGGAAGGTGCCGATGATCTGCAGGAGCAGCATGAGCAGCAGTACGCCGCGCAGCTGCGGCAGCGTGATGTGCCAGATCCGCCGCCAGATGGAGGCGCCGTCGCTCTCGGCCGCCTCGTACAGCTCCTTCGGCACCGAGGTCAGCGCCGCGATGTAGATCAGCACCGTCCCGCCCGCGCCCGCCCAGGTGGCCTCGAGCACCAGCGACGGCATCGCCCACGCGGTGTCCTGCAACCACGGGAACGGGCCGAGCCCGACCAGGCCGAACATGCCGTTGAGCAGGCCGTAGTCCGAGTTGTAGAAGAACTTCCACATCATGACCGCGACCACGGGCGGCACCGCGACCGGCAGGTAGACCAGCACCCTGAACAGCCCGCCGCCCCTGCGCAGCTCCGACATCACCACCGCCAGGAACACCGGCACGGGAAAACCGAAGATCAGCGCCAGTACGGTGAACCACACCGTGTTCAGGGCAGCAGTGCCGAGCAGCGGATCGGCGAAGAGGTTGGCGAAGTTCTGCCAGCCCACCCACTGGGCCGGGTCCACCAGGTTGGTGCGCTGGAAGGCCAGCAGGGCGCTCTGGACGATCGGCCACCACGAGAAGTAGCCGAAGACGATCACCATCGGCGCCAGGAACAGCGCCGAGGCCAGCGCGTAGGGGTGGCGGGCCCGGCGGGCGGGACGCGGCCGGACCACCGCGTCCCGTTCCGCCTTGTGCAGCACCGCCGTCACTGCTGCGACCTGTCCAGGATCGGTGTCACCTTCTCGACCGCCTTCTTCAGCTCCGCGGCGGGGTCGGCGTCCTGGCGGGTCAGTACGGCCTGCACCACGGTGTCGAGGGCGGCGTACAGCTCCTGGGCGGCGACGGGCGGCTCGGGGACGAACTCCTGCGAGGCCACGCCGTTGATGTAAGTGTCGAAGTTGGCCCACGGCACGTTGGAGTTGGCCCGCTCGGCCTCGATCACCGGGCCGGAGATCGCCTGGGTGAAGAACGGCAGCACCGGCAGGCCGGCGATCAGGTTGTCGGCCTTCCGCTGCTTGGCCCGCTTGGCCGCCAGCGCCACGTCGTACTTGGGCCGCAGGTAGTAGTAGTCGATCCACTTCACGGCGGCCTGGCGCTGCTCGGGGGTGGCCTTGGGCGAGACGACGGCGACCGTGCCGCCCAGGAGCGCCCCGCCCCCGGGGGCCATGGGCAGCGTGGTCTGGCCGAACTTGTCGGGGTCGCCGCCGAACTTGAGCTTGTAGCCGGAGAACAGGTTGGGCGCGCCCACCATCATGCCGATCTTGCCGGAGGCGAAGTCGCGCAGCATGTCGTCGAAGTTGCGAAGCTGCTGGGTGCCCATCGACTTGTCCTCCCACCGCATCGCCTTGAGCAGGTCGAGCACGGTCCTGGTGGACGCGTCGTCGAAGGCGGGCACGTACGTACCGCCCTCTTCCTTCTCCATCCGGCCGCCGTAGGCGTACGTCATGGTGGTGAGGATCCAGCCGCCGGTGTTGCTGGTGGAGTGCATGCCGAACCCGGGAACGCCGGTCTTGTCGTTGATCTGCTTGGCGGCGGCGCGGACGTCCTCCCAGGTCGCGGGCGGCTTGTCCGGGTCCAGTCCGGCCTTGGTGAACAGCTCGCGGTTGTAGACGAGACCGGCCGCGTAGGCCTCGGTGGGCAGGCCGTAGACCTTCCCGTCGGGGCCGCTGGCGGGAGCCAGCAGCCTCGTGTCGAAATCCGCGTGGGTCAGGCTCTTCAGGTCGGCGGTGAGGTCGGCGACCTGGCCACGCTTGATCATGGAGGGCGGGTCGGTCAGCGGCACCCGGAACACCGTCTCCAGCTGGCCCGCCGCCAGGCGCGCCGCGAAGGTCTTGACGTCGTACTGGGTGTCGGTCGGCTTGATCTTGATGGTCGGGTTGGCCTGCTCGAAGGCGGCGACATCGGCCAGGAAATCCTTCTGGCTCGCCGGCTGGGTGCTGGGCGGCATGCCCGCCACGGTGATCTCGACCTTGCCGTCCGCCGCCCGCTCGCCATCGGCGCCGCCACTGCCACTGCCGCCACCGCAGGCGGCCAGGCCCAGGAGCAGCGCTCCCGCGGCGCCGGCGGTGGCCACTCTCGCCAGTTCTCTGTTCATCGGAACTCCGTTCATGCGGCTGCGTTCCCCCGGGGCTGGCTTGAAGTTAGCAATCAGGCGTTAACACGTAAAGCACGAATCCGTAACTAGCCTGTAGTAGCCCTCACATTTAACGCGTTAACTTCTCTCGAAGGAGGTCGGGTGGTCCGGCGTGGCCACGGTCAGACCGGCCCAGCTCCACTGGATCAGCCCGTCGCCGTACGGCTCGCCGCGCAGACTCGCGGGGGTGGGCTCCTCGCCGGGCGGCAGCAGCTCGACGGCGAACGCCGCGCGCAGGACCGCCTCATGGAAGTCGACGGGGCGGCGCGGCCCGCCGTACAGGACGGCCTCGACCGCCACCTCGTCACCCTCTTCCACCAGGGCCCAGGTCGCGGTCCGGCCGAGGAACTCGGCGGGGACCGTGTGCACCACCGCGCGCCGGTCACCCGCGGCCAGCGCGAAGACGCCGTCGCCGAGGCTCTTCCCTTCGACTCCTCGCCCGCGCAGCGTCACCCGCAGGCGCAGGTCGCCGACGTCGAAGACGCTGCCTTCCGGCTTGTCGAGGTTGGGATGGAAGTCGCCCGAGTCGTAGCTGAGCCACCAGCCGGACAGAACCCGTGGCCCCTCCTGGACCTGGCGGCACCACGCCGCGGTCAGGTCGTGGCCGTTGTGCATCATCCTGGCCCTGAGCACCACCGCGGGGTCGTCCGGGGTGCGCCAGTAGCCGAGCAGCGGGCGGCGCTGGATCCAGGCGAACTCCTCGTTGACGCTGCCCAGGCACGCGTCATCGGTGAGCCAGGTCGTGCCGATCACGTCGGCGTCGAAGCGGGTGCGGACCTCGACGGGGTCGTCCGGCAGCGCCAGGAAGCGCGCGGCCACGTGCGCCGGGCAGGGCAGCGACGGGAACAGCCGCGGCGCCTCCTCGCCGGGCCCGTCGCCGCGCGCCTGGATCGGCGCCCCCGTCTGCTCCGCCAGGTAGCTGACCAGGTCAGGCCTGAGCCAGTCGGCATAGGCCCTGGCCTGCGGCCCGGCGAGCTGTCCCGTGCCCGGGTGGAAGCGTTCGGCCAGCGTCTCCCAGACCTGCACGCGCAGCCGCTCGGCCGCCTCCAGGAACTCGGCGTCCTTCACGATCAGGGCGGCCCGCTCCACGATCTCCAGCAGGAACGGGCTGTAGGCGGGGGAGTTGTACTCGGCGAAGCCGCCGTCGCGCTCCAGCAGCTCCAGCAGCGCGCCGAGCCGCTGCCGGGCGTAGTCCAGCAGGTGCGGCGCGGCGAGCAGCTCCCCCGCCGCAGCCGTGGTTACCGTGCCGAGCAGTGCGATGTTGGTGTAGCGCGACCCGACGTTGCGCCGGAAGATCGACATCGCGGCGTGGTGCAGCGCCTCGCGTGTCCTTTCCCGCAGGTCGCCGGGGAGCCTCCCCCCGTGTACGGCGAGCACCTGGGCCAGGCGTACGCCGATGAAGTCGGCCCAGTTCCAGTCGGCGGGCGCCATCCGCTGTGGCGGCTCCTCCAGGAAGTAGCCCCAGATGCCGTAGTGCTCGGCCAGCGGGTCGGTCACCTGGAGCCCGATCACGGCGTCCAGCACGTCGCACGCCCGCTTCTCCCGGTCCGCCTGTCCCGTCTGGAAAAGGGCGAGCGCGTAGTCGGTGGATTCACGCGTCTCATGCACCCTGGTACCCGCGGGAAGTGCCGTGTGGTAACCGTTGCTGCGGGACGGGCGCCACGGCATGCGGACCTCGGGGTCGTAGCGTGCGTCCTGAGCCGCCAGGAACATTGCGAAGTTCACAGGTGCGCTGCCTCTCGGTGATTTCAGCGAATGCCGCCCGAGATTAGCTTTAGTGTGTTAACGTGTCAATGATCGCAATAAGGGACCACGGGGGGCGGTATGAACGAGATGGCCGACAGCCAGGAGCCGCTGTACCAGCAGGTCAAGCGGGATCTCGTGGCGGCCATCTCGCGCGGCGACTACGTCCCGGACCAGCCGTTCGTCAGCCAGCGCGAGGTCTGCGAGCGTTTCGGCGTCAGCACCACCACGGCGGTGCGCGCGCTCAACGAGTTGGTCGCCGAGGGCTACCTGGTACGGCAACGCGGCCGTGGCACCTTCGTGGCCGAACGGCCGTCGGAGCCCGCCAGGTCCCGGGAGCGGTCGATCGCGTACATCATGCACGGCAGCGGCCCACACAACTCCGACATAATCGAGGGCATCGAGTCGGTCTGCGCCGAGCTGGGCTACCGGATGTTCCTCTCGAACACCAAGGGCTCGATGGAGCTCCAGGAGCGGGCACTACGCCAGGCACTGGACGCCCAGGCGGGCGGCGTGGCTCTCTACTCCGTCGACGGACGCGCGGAGTCGCCGGCGCTGGCCGAGCTCAAGCGGCGCGGCGTGCCCGTGGTCATGGTCGACCGCTACAACCCCGAGTTCCCGACCGACGCCGTCCTGTTCGACAACTATTCCGTGGGTTACCGGCTGACCGACTACCTCGTCCGCCAGGGGCACCGCCGCATCACGGCGCTGTGGGACGCGACCGACTGCACCAGCGTCCAGGAGCGGCTGACCGGGCACGTCCAGGCGCTCCGCGAGCACGGCATTCCGATCTCGCCCGAGCTCACTGCCCTCACCACCTACCTCAGGCTGCCCGACCAGCGGCGGCTCGACATGCTGGCCGCCCTGCTCGACCGTCCCGAGCCGCCCACCGCGCTGCTGTGCGCCAACGGATACGTCCTGGCCCACGCCGCCCGCAACCTCACTGCCTTGGGCGTGGAGGTCCCCGGCCAGATCGAACTGGCCGGCATGGACGACGCGGGCCCGTTCGACCTGCTCCCACTCACCATCGCCGCGGCCCACCTCCCGTCGAAGGAGATGGGTCGCAGGGCGATGCGGATGCTCGCCGAACGCATCGACCAGCCGGAGACCCCACGCGAGGTGCAGCACGTCGTGCTACCCATCGAGATCCGCACCCGCGAGAGCGCCTCCGCCTACCTGCGCGTGGTCGCCGGCTGAACGCTCCTCCGGTCGGCCCCGCTCCCTTGGGCGCGTCGGCGAGGTGGCGGGGTCAGCCGGCGGCCTTACCTGCCACCGGCGACCACCGGCTTGACATCCACGATGGGCGTCCCGTCGAGGGCTTCGAGATCCCCGGGAGCACGCGGAGTCCGTCGATCGTGGCCACGCTCACCCGGTGCAGCCCGATCGGGTTCGGCCGGTCCTGGGAGCGGGTGCTGAACACTCCCGTCTCGGGATTCCGCGGGTCGTCACGCGGGTGTACGGCGAGCACGTCGCGCCGTGCCCGATGAAGCCAGGTCAGCACGAGGACGTCGGCGCCGACGGCGAGGTCGCAGATGCCCTCCGCCACGCCGGGGTCGAACACCAGTCGCACTTCCGGCGCACTTCGAACCCCTGCTTCGGCACGGCCTCGCGATCGACCAGGGGCGACTCGACGTGCCCGATCGGCCGGATCTCGTACGGAGTTGTCATCACCGCGGCTCCTCGGTTCGTCGGGGGCCGTCCCATTGTGACCGTGTTCGACCGGCGGTGCCGCGCTCTCGCGAAGAGAGCGCGGCGATGCGCCCGATCATCTGGACGCGGGCTCCGAGGACGTCATGGACGTCATGAGCCGCGGCGCGACAGCGACGCGAGGAACCGGAGCCGCTCGACCTCGTGGAACGCCTGGCCGCCCTCGTGCCCGTTGAACGGATACTCCTTGATCTGCCGGGGCCCGCCGTACTGGTTGAACGCCGCGTACACCGTCGACGGTGGGCAGACCCGGTCCATGAGCGCCACCGAGAACAGCGCGGGAGCGGTGGCGCGCCGCGCGTGCGCCGCGCCGTCGAAGTAGCCGAGCGTCGACATGGCAGTGTCCAGCTTGTCCCGGTGTGTCTTCACGTAGTTGACGATCTCCACGTACGGCGCGACGTCGGTGATGGTCACCGCCCGGGGGAAGTCGCACAGGAACGGCACGTCGGCCATGACCGCGGCGAGGCCCTCGACGAGCCCGGCGACGGCCAGGGTGATGCCCCCGCCTTGGCTGCCGCCGGTGACCGCCACTTTCCTGGCGTCGACGTCGGGCAGGGAGCGCACGGTGTCCACCGCGCGGACGGCATCGGTGAAGACCCGCCGGTAGTAATAGGTCTCAGGGGAGAGGATGCCGCGGGTCATCACGCCGGGATGAGCGGGGTCTCCGGCGGCTTCGAGGTCGGGCGTGTCGCCCTTCGAGCTTCCGGCCGCCCCCTGGCCGCGGGTGTCCATCACCAGGTGGGCGTAACCGGCTGCGGCCCACAGGATGCGCTCGTGCGCCAGCCCGCGTCCTCCGTTGTAGCCGATGTACTCGACGACCGCAGGCAGCGGTCCGGTGCGGTCGACCGGCAGGTGCAGCCAGGCGCGGACCGGCGTCCCACCGTATCCGGCGTAGCTGACGTCGAAGGAGTCGATCATGGTCAGGCCAGTGTCGACCGGGACGACGCCGAGGTCGAGGTCGAACTTGCGGGCCTCGGCGAGAGTCTGCGTCCAGAAGTCGTCGAAGTCGGCCGGCTCGGGGGTGTCGGGCCGGTAGGAGCGCAGTTGGTCGAGCGGAAGGTCGAACAGGGGCACGGTGTCTCCAGATGATCATGGGTGGGAAGGGAGCCGTGTACGGCCGCAGGGGGCGGCTCGCGAGTCACGAGATTCCGATAGTGCGGGCTCGGGGAGAGGCCGAGGTTCACAAGTTCCAGGATGCTCTGGCGTAGTCGTCCTCCAGCCGCTCGATGTCGTCCTCGCCGAAGTAGTCACCGGTCTGCACCTCAATGAAGACAGCCGGGACATCACCCGGATTGCCCGCGCGATGAGCGGCGCCGCACGGGATGTCCGCCACGTCGCCGGGTGACAGGTGACGATTCTCCCCCTCCAGGGTGATCTCGACCGTGCCGCTCACGACGAACCAGTGCTCCGCCCGGCGCGCGTGCCGCTGGTACGACAACCGCGCTCCGGGATCGACCTCGATGCGCTTGATCTTGTGCGCGCAGGACTCCTCCAGCACCACGTAGCGCCCCCAGGGTCTGCTCTCCTCGACCGTCATGCCACTCCTCCATCCATCAGCCATGCGTCTGCTCCCTGCATCGGCGGGCCCAGGGGCGTCGACGGGCGCCCGGCATCGGTGGTTCTCCACGGTGCTCCATCGATCAGCCGGACGGCCGCCGCCGCCGCACCGACCAGACCGGCGTCCCCACCCAGTCGGGCCGGGCGCACCTGGACCTCCCGAATGAACGGCAGGACCGCGTAGTCGTGCAGCGCCTTCCGCAGGGGCGTGAACAAAACCGGTCCGGCACCCGCGACGCCACCGCCCACGACGACGAGCCTCAGGTCCACCAGTGCGGCTGCCGCGGCGATCGCGGCGGCCAGCGCCCGCCCAGCCCGGGCGAACGCCGCCCGTGCCGTCACGTCCCCCGCCGCCGCGGCCCGGGCCACCGCCGCGGCGTCGACCGTCCCACTGCCCGTTATCGCGGTGCCGTCCACGCCGGCCATCCCGATACGCGCCATGGCGGCTCCGGTCGTCCCGCTGTCGGGAGGCATGGCTCCGGTCATCGTGGAGCCGTCCGAGGCGGCTTCCGTTAGGGGCGTGCACCACCCATTGGCCAGGGCCCAGCGCACGATCGCGGGCCCCGAGGCAATCGTCTCCACGCAGCCTCGGGCACCGCACGCGCACATGTCGCCGTCCAGGTCCACGCATACGTGACCGATGTGCCCGGCGTTGCCGCTCGGCCCGGCGTGCGGCGAGCCGCCCAACACCAGGCCGCCGCCGACCCCGGTGGACACCACCATGCAGAGCACGTCAGGGTGCCCCCGGGCGGCTCCTCGCCAGTGCTCGCCCAGCGCGATCGCCGGGCCATCGCCGAGCAGGGTCACGGGGCGCCCGCCCGCCGTCTCCCGCACCCGCTCGGCCAGCGGGAAGTCCCTCCATGCCGGGATGTTGACCGGGCTGGCCGTCCCGTGGCCGACGTCCACCGGCCCGGCACTGGCCACGCCCACCGCCCGTACCCCGGGATCGGCGGCGAGCAGTTCGCGCACCGCGTCGGCCACGACCGCCATCACCCGCTCCGCCGCTTCTCCGGCGGGATCCCGCGAGGGATCCGCCGCCGGAGTCGGCCGCCGTAGCGCGCGGAGCACTTTCCCCTCGCCGTCGACCAGACCTGCGGCGATCTTCGTGCCGCCGATGTCCACGGCGAGGACCCGCCTATCCATGATCTCTTCGCGCGAGCATGCGGCAGAAATTAGCACATTAATACGCTATATGTCAGAGATCTTCCCCATCGATCCTACGCGGCACAGGGGTAGGCACAGGAAGACCAGGCGGACGACACCTGCCACCCATGAACCTCTCCACAGTCCGCGCCACTCTGCGCCGGTCCTCCGGGGCCACGTGGCTCGACTCACACGATCAGGGCGCCTCGCGCTCAGGAAGTGCCCCCGCGCGGCCCGGTTCTCCGGTCCGGCAGAGGCTTGCGTGGGCAAGTAATAACGCGTTAGCGTGCTAGGCAATTGTTCGGAGCGGCCTTCCTCGAGGCCTTCACGTGAGGAGCGGTACCACGGACCCCTCATCCCCCCTCCGTGTCGTCGTCGTCGGCGGCGGGCACATCGCCGACGCCGTGCACATGCCCGCCTTCCGCGGACTGCCGGGCGAGATCGAGGTCGTCGCCGTCGTCGACGCCACCGTCGAGGCGGCCACCGCCTTCGCCCGCAGATGGAGCATCCCCTACGCCTCCGATGATCTCAACCGTGTCCTGGACGAGCTGCGCCCCGATCTCGTCGACATCACCAGCCCGCCCGCGCTGCACCACGCCCAGGCCCTGGCCGCCCTGCGCGCGGGCGCGTGGGTGTGGTGCGAGAAGCCTCCGGGCCTGTCCCTGGCCGAATACGACGACATGGTCGCGGCCGAACGCGAAGGCGGCCCGTACGCGGCCATCGTCTTCCAGCAGCGGTTCGGCTCCGGCGCCGAGCGCGCGCGGCGGCTGATCTCCTCGGGAGCGCTCGGCGCTCCCTACGCGGCGCACTGCCAGACCACGTGGTATCGAGACGCCGGCTACTACGCCGCTCCCTGGCGGGGCCGGTGGGCGACAGAGGGCGGCGGCCCCGCCCTGGGCCTGGGCATCCACCAGATCGACCTGCTGCTCGAGCTGCTCGGAGACTGGAACGAGGTGCGAGCCATGGCCGGCCGGCTCAGCCGCGACATCGAGACCGACGACATCAGCACCGCCCTGGTCCGATTCGAGTCCGGCGCGCTGGCCACCGTCGTCAGCACCTGCCTCGCCCCACGCCAGGTGAGCCACCTGCGCATCGACCTGGCGGACGCCACCGTCGAGCTGACCCACCTGTACGGCTACGCCGACGACGACTGGACGTACACCGCCGCCTCGCACGTGGAGCCCGAACGGGTCAAGGAGTGGCACGCCACCGCCGCGGACGTGCCGAGCTCGCACCTGGCCCAGCTGCGCGGGCTGGTGGCCGACCTTCGCGCGGCCAGGCGCCCCAGGGCCAGCGGCGCGGACGGCCGCCGCTCGCTGGAGCTGATCACGGCCATGTACCGGGCGGCGCTGACAGACACGACTGTGCGGGCCGGCACGATCGCCCCGGGCGACCCCTTCTATCGGAGCCTGCACGGCGATGCCCCCGGCTGGAGGCCTGAATGATCGTCCACACCGATGAGCAGTCCGTCACCATGGAGGCGCACGGAGTACGGCTGCTGCGGTACGTCCACGACCCCGATCCCGAGCCCACCGAGTCTCCCAAGCCGTACCTGCATCCGCTGCGGACGCTGGCCGACGACGTCGTGACGGTCTACCGCCCGCACGACCACCGCTGGCACAAGGGGCTCCAGATGACCGCGTCGCACCTGTCGGGCGACAACTTCTGGGGCGGCGGCACCTACGTGCACGAGTCACGGGGCTACGTCCAGCTCGACAACAACGGCTCCATCCGCCACGACAGCCTCGACGTGAAGGACGGCTCACTGTCCGGACGGCTCTCCTGGCGCAGCGGGCGTGGGGAACTCTGGGCGGAGGAGCGGCGCGAGATCGCCGTCCGACACGTCGCCCCCGAGAACGGCTCCTGGGAACTGGAATGGCACAGCGCCATCACCGGCCTGCGAGCCGAGCCGCTCCGCTTCGGCAGCCCGACGACCCACGGCCGCCCCCAAGCCGGGTACAGCGGCCTGTTCTGGCGCGGCCCCCGATCCTTCACCGGAGGCGCCGTGATCGGCCCCGACGGCCTGGCCGGCGAGGAGATGATGGGGCGACAGGCTCGCTGGCTGGCCTTTCACGGCGTCCACGACGAGGTCGACCGGAGCTCCACGCTGGTGTTCGTCCCCGAGCCCGGCCCAGTGTCCCACTGGTTCGTACGCAGCGGCGAGTTCGCCGCCGTCAACCCGTCCTGGGCCTTTCACGAGGAGTTCGAGCTCGCATGCGGCGAGACGCTCGACCGCCGCTACCGCGTCGTCGTCGCGACCGGCGCCTGGACCGCCGACCGGATCGAGAGCTACCTGCGGGACCGTCCGTGGTGACCGCGGCGGGCGCCCGGGAAGCGCTGCCCGGCGCGGTGGGGCTCTCCTGGCTGCGCGTCTACGACTGGCCCGCGGCCGACGGCAGGTCCGGTGGCACGCCCCATGTGCATCTGACGTGCACAGAGGCGTACGCGGTGGTCGAGGGGCGCGGAGCCGTACAGACAATCGGCGAGCACGGCTTCACGGAGACGCCACTCGAACCCGGCGCGGTGGTGTGGTTCACGCCAGGGACCATTCACCGGCTGGTCAACGACGACGGCCGGTTGACCGTTCTCGTCATCATGCAAAACGACGGCCTGCCCGAGGCCGGTGACGCGTTCTTCCCGTTCCCACCAGAGGTGCTGGACGACCTGGACACCTATGCGGAGGCGGCACGCCCGCCCGCATACGAGGAGGCCGCACGGCTCCGCCGCGACCTGGCCGTGGCGGGGTTCCTCGCACTACGGGAGAGCCTGGCCGAAGGCGACCGCGCGCCGCTCGACCGCTTCTATCGCCGCGCGGCCGAGCTGGCCGCGCCCCGGCTCGACGCGTGGCGGGACAGGTGGCGGACCGACGCCCTCACCGCCGCCGCCCGCACCGGCGACCTGCTCGACCGGCTCGGCCACGGCGACACCCGCCACCTACGCGAGGCCGGCCTGCGCCGGGCGGGCACCGCAACGGCACTGGGAATGTGCGGCCGGCTTGAGAAGATCCGGCTCGACCCTGAGGTGTCGACGAAGCTCGGGTAGCAGTGCCTCGCTCCAGTAAGGTCCCTGAACCACGGCCCCATCGGACAACCCCCGCGCGTCGGGAGTCCTCGGCCGTCAGCCGGATGCGCCGCAGGTGCGGCGCATCCGGCTGAGCCTCCGAGGCGATCGCGTGGACTCCATGGACCCGTCGAGGCCGCCCATCCCGATACCAGCAACAGAAGTTCCACCTTTCACATGGCGGCTGTCACTGTCGCGGCGGAGGTGACGACGATGAGCACACATCGTGACTTAGGGGTCGCGCAGATAGGCGGCAGACAGCGGTCGGCTGACAGACGGGGCAGGCACAGGTTCTGCGATCATGGAGTTGCGACGCTCTGTGATCACTGAGGAGCCCTGTGCCTACGCTGCCATCATGGCTGACCGAGCCGCTGTGGGACCAGTTCTTTGCCCTGCTGCCGCACCGGCTCGAGTTCGACCCGACGCATCCGCTGGGCTGCCACCGGCGCCGGGTCGGCGACCGGATCGTTTTCGAGAAGCTGCTGCAGGTGCTGCGGTTCGGCTGCTCCTACGAAGCCATCGCGGACTCCACCTGCTCGTCCGCGAGTTGCCGCGGACCGTAGCAGCGGTCGCGTTTGGCCAGTGCCTCGGCCTCACCGGACCAGGTGTAGGAGGCCCCGGTGGCGGTGGGCGGTTTGAAGCCATCCCCCGCAGGACGACTCCGGAGGGCCAGACAACCTCCATCTCTTCGTACAGCACCGCAGTCGGCACACCGAGCCAATCACCCAGCCCGACCTACCTTCCACGTTCATGTTCACAACACCACGACAGTCTTCAGCTAACGCAGCAGAGGGCGGTTTAATGCCTCCCCGCGCAGGGCGACATTGGAGGGCCGGGAGTCCTCCATCTCTCACGCAGCACCGCATCAAGAAGCTTTTCCTACACTCCAACTCCTCTCTGCGTTCGTGTCGCACTATTCGTTGGATATTCGGCGCGCGCTCTGTGGAGCCCGTGTCAGACCATGGCCTCGGACAAGGGTTTGCGGACCAGGTCGGGGACCTCGGCGTCGGCGGCGGCGTAGCCGATCGGGAACAGGATGTAGGGCCGCTCGTTGCCCGGCCGTCCGCAGATGCCGGTCAGGAACGCCATCGGGTTCGGAGTGTGGGTGAGCGTGGACAGGCCCATCGCGTGCAGGGCCGCGATGAAGAACCCGCAGGCGATGCCGACGCTCTCGTTGACGTAGTAGTGCTTGACCCTGGTGCCGTCGGGGCGTACGCCGTACTTCTCCGCGAAACAGACCACCAGCCACGGCACCGTTTCGAGGTAGCCCTTGTCGGAGCCGGTCTCCAGGTGGGCCAGGGCCGTACGCCACTCCGGGGTCAGCCGCCCGCCCTCGTAGTTCTGCCGCTCCTCGATCTCGGCCGCCTCCCTGATCCGCCTCCTGGTCTCCGGGTCGCCGATCACGGCGAACTTCCACGGCTGCTGGTGGGCTCCCGAGGGTGCGGTGTTCGCCGTCCTGACGGCCAGCTCGACGCACTCGCGCGGCACCGGTTCGTCGCTGAAGAAGCGCACACTGCGGCGCAGGTCCATATGTTCGTAGAACTCCCGGCCCCGCGTCACCATCTCGGCCTCGGGATAACGCACGGGCCGGTACGGAATGAATGGATGGAAATGTTCCCGTGCCACGATCGCCTCCATGGTTGACATATATGCAGGCGTAGTCTGAATTATGGTTATAAGGAGGGCAACACAGCGGCCGATTCACTGGCAGATTGTCAGTGCCGGGCACGCCCCGCACTCCGGAGGGTGGACAGATTGGCAGCTCGGAGGAACGGCCTGGACGAGCTCGACCGTAAGGTGCTCCGGCTGATCAGGGAGCGCCCCCGGACCGGCCTGCTGGAGATCGCCCGCCTCCTCGGCGTCGCCCGGGGCACCGTCCAGGCCCGCCTGGACCGGATGATCGCCGACGGCGTGATCACCGACTTCGGCCCCAACCTGTCTCCGCACGCCCTCGGCTATCCGGTGCAGGCCTTCACCACCCTTGAGGTGGAGCAGGCCTCCCGCGCCGACATCTCCAGCGCCCTCACAGCGATCCCCGAAGTCCTCGAAGCGCACATCGTCACCGGCCCCGGCGACGTCTGGTGCCGCATCGCCGGACGCGACCACGAGCACATCCAGCAGGTCATCGACCAGACCCTGGCCATCCCCGGAGTGCGGCGGAGCAGCACGGTGATCACCCTGTCCACCGTGGTCCCCCACCGGGTCCAGCCACTGGCCGACGACCGCTGAACGGAACACGCCGGACCCCGAGAAGTGACCCGGACGCGGTGGGAGCCGGCGGTCCGGTGGTGCTTCGCCCCGAAGCCCAGCGGCCGGGGTGTGCTTTGGTCAGGTGCCGCGCTGGTTAGCCGGAACCGGTCGGCCTGGGAGTGTCGATCCAGCGGGCGGCTGCGTCGAAGGTATCCGTTGGGGTGCTGTTGAACGCGATCGCCGCGTTGGGAGCGTGTCGTCGCACCAGGTTGACGACCTGCTCGAACAAGTCAAGCTGATCTTCGGGTTTCCGTACGCCGCCGCCGATGACGACGCATTCCCAGGGCCGCGCGCGCAGGGTATGGCTGACGATCGTTTCCACGTCGTCGCTGCCGTCGAGGCCGAACAGGCAGGTCTCGACGCCGACGCCGTGCTCGGCGAATCGAGCCATGCCGACCTCGATTGCGTCGGCTACCGGCTTCGGGTCCCAGGACCCGGGAACCCGATACGGGTCAAGGCCGATCACGAGGACGCGGGGTACCGGGGCTGTTGTATCCACACCCGGGACCTTACGTCACAGGGGTTGCCGCGCGTGGCCATGTTGGCCGCGGTCGACGACGGGCGACTCATCGGTGTGCACGACGTGGCGTAGGCCGCTGGTGCCTGGCGGCCGAGGGAGCCGTGTCGTCGGCGGTCGTATCGTGGGGCCCAGGGTTGTGAAGATCTGGAGGTTTGACATGGAGTACGTGCGCCTGGGGTCCACCGGTATGAAGGTGTCCAGGGTCTGCCTCGGCATGATGAGTTACGGCGAGGCCGCCAAGTGGGGTGAGTGGGTGCTCGACGAAGCCGCCGCCGAGCCGATCGTGCGCCGGGCGGTCGAGGCGGGGGTGACGTTCTTCGACACCGCCGACGTCTACTCGCTCGGTGGCAGCGAGGAGGTCACCGGCCGGCTGCTGAGCAGGCTCTTCGCCGACCGGGACGACTATGTGCTGGCCACCAAGGTGTGCATGCCGATGAGCAAGGGTGTCAACGACCGCGGCCTGTCGCGCAAGCACATCCTGTCCTCGATCGACGCCTCGCTGCGCCGCCTGGGCACCGACCACGTGGACCTCTACCAGATCCACCGCGGGGACCCCGACACCCCGATCGAGGAGACCATGGAGGCCCTGCACGACGTGGTCCGTGCGGGCAAGGCCCGCTACATCGGTGCCTCCAGCATGTACGCCTGGCAGTTCGCCAAGGCCCAGCACGTTGCCGAGATCCACGGCTGGACAAAGTTCGTGTCAATGCAAAATCACTACAATCTGCTCTACCGCGAGGAGGAGCGGGAGATGAACCCGCTCTGCCTCGACCAGGGGGTGGGCCTGATCCCGTGGAGCCCGCTGGCCCGGGGGCTGCTCGCCCGTGCCGGAGCCGAGGAGGCCACCACCCGCGCGGGCAGCGACCCGCGCATCGAGGCCCTCTACGACGCCGACAACGACCGGCTGATCCTGGAGCGGGTCGCCCAGCTGGCCGGGGAGCGTGAGGTCCCTCCCGCCCAGGTGGCGCTCTCCTGGCTGCTCCACCAGCCCGGCCTGTCGGCGCCGATCGTGGGCGCGACCAAGGAGAGGCACGTGGACGACGCGGTCGCCGCGGTCGACCTGCCCCTGAGCGAGAAGGAGCTCGCCTTCCTCGCCGAGCCGTACCGCCCCCGGGCCGTCAAGCACTGACCTTTCCGGCTCACCCGTGTGGGCCGCCCGATGTCCGAAAGGCCCACGCGGGCGGCCCGGCGCTCACCGGCCCCGTGCCCGCCCGACATCACGACATGACGCCCCGCCAGGAGATCCGAGCGGCGGGGCGTCCGCGTTCGTACCGGGCGGGACGGACGAGGTTCGGCGGGCGCCCGACCGGCCGCCTTACTCAACAGGACCACCTGTGACCTTTTGCCATGATTTACCGCCTGTGGCGCTATATCTCCAGAGATACGCGCATATGAGGGGGAGATAGCAGTTCCGACCGTGGGTTGATCGACGGAGGATCCGATGGTTCGAAAGATGATCATCCTGGTGGCTGTCGCCGTGACCGCGATGGGTGGCACAGCCGTCGCCACCGTCTCCCCCTCCCCTCAGACCGTCACCCAGCAGGACAAGGACTTCCTCGTCCAGGCGCACCAGTCCAACCTGGCCGAGATCGAGTCGGGCAAGGCCGCCCGTGAGAAGACCGCCGGTCAGCAGGACCGGGAGGTCACCAGGACCGTCCGCAAGCTGGCGAAGGAGTTCATCAAGGACCACAAGAAGCTCGACAAGGCCGTCCGCCGGGTGGCCGATCGGCTCGGCGTCAAGCTTCCCGACACGCCCAGCACGGAGCAGCGCAAGCAACTCGACCACCTGTCGGCCCTGAGCGGCGCGGAGTTCGACAGGGCCTGGATCAGCGCGGAGCTCAACGCCCATCACGAGACCCTCGCCGCCGTGGAGCAGGAGATCGAGAGCGGTTCCTCACCCGAGGTGAAGAAGCTCGCCACCGAGGCCAAGCCCATCGTGCAGGAGCACATAGACCTGCTGCTCAAGGCCGAGAGGGCCTCCACTCCCAGCCCCTCGGAAAGCGCCGGCCCTTCGGAAAGCCCGAGCCTGCCGGAGAGCCCCAGCCCCTCGGAGAGCTGAGGCGGGCACCGCGCCACTCCGGGGCGGCTCCCCGCTCAAGGATTCCCACGGCGCCGAGCCCTGCCCAGGTGACCACGGAACGACGGTCATGAGGGCAACGGCAGGTACTCGAACCAGTCGAAGGCGGCCGTGTTGGTGCTCGGGTGGCCGTTGGAGGTGGCGTACAGACCGATCATGGCACCGGTGAAGCCTCCGGCCACGGTGGGGCTGAGAATCCGGCCGTTCACCGGATCTCCGAGGTCGATCCACTCGCCGGGCCGTACCGCGTACCGGGCCTGGTAGTCCTGGCCGTGCGCCTCCACGCCGAGCCAGAGCGGTCCTGGCGGGATGTCTGCGCGGGCCAGGAGGGCGTCCACGCCCTCGGCCCTGCGGGTGAGTTCCAGGCCGCGTGCGGTGCGGGTGAGCGCGATGTGGAAATCGTCGTTCTGGAGCAGGACGAGCCCGGCGCGTTCCTCCCCCTCCGGACGGAACTCCATCACCGTGCGGGCCGCGAAGGCGATGTGCTGCTGCCGCCGGGCGACCAGGCTGGGCGCGGCCCGCTCGCACACGGTCTGCGGAAGCGTCCGGAGGGTGAGGCGACTGTCGGCCAGGCTCCAGTACGGCTCTCTGGGCGTGCGCAGGTGGTTCCAGACCGGCGCGAGGCGTCCGGCGTCGAAGTGGTCGCAGGCGGGAACCGCGGGCCAGCGGTGAACCGGCGTCGAGGGGGCCGGCATACGCGACTCGACCTGGTCGAACACCGGCCAGTCGTCCTCCCACCGCACCCGGGTCAGGAAGGTCTCGCGGCCCAGGTTGTAGCCGCCGGCGGCCCGGACGGCCGCCGTCGTGGGCTGGTCGTCCGAGGGACCCACGAGGGATGGGCCGCCAAAGGAGCCGCCGCCGGACGGGTGGCTGTCAGGAGGGTTGCCATAGGGGCGGGTGGCGAGCAGCACCGACCACCACTCGCCCTGCGCGTTCTGGACCAGGTCGGGGTGGCCGACGCTGGTGATGGGGTGGCGCAGCCCGAGGTGGCGGTGGGTGAGCACGGGGTTGCGCGGGTTGCCCCGGTAGGGGCCGGTGATCTGCTCGGAGCGGGCGACCATGACCGCGTGGTCCTCGGCGGTTCCCCCCTCGGAGGTCAGCAGGTAGTAGTGGGCGCCGATCCGGTAGATGTGCGGGCCCTCGGACCAGATTCCGCCGCGCTGCACCGGTTCCCAGATCACGTGCTCCTCGCCGACCGGCTTGAGCGTGGCGAGGTCGAGTTCGCGCAGCCAGATCTCGGTGTCGCCGTCATAGCGCCTGGCCGCCTTCTCCCGGGTGCCGGTCATCCAGGCGCGGCCGTCGTCGTCGAAGAACAGCGAGGGGTCGAAGCCCCGGGTGTCGGGGAACCAGACCGGGTCGCTCCACGGTCCGGCCGGGTCGGTGGCGGTGACCAGGAAGTTGCCCGGTTCGTCCATCAGCGTGGTGATCATGTAGAAGACGCCGTCGTGGTGCCGGAGGGTGGGGGCGTAGATGCCGCCGGACGGCCGTACGCCGTCCAGGTCGAGCTGGGAGGGCCGGTCCAGCACGTGACCGAGCTGCCGCCAGTGCACGAGGTCCCGGCTGTGGAAGATCGGGACCCCGGGAAACCACTCGAAGGACGAGGTGACGAGGTAGTGGTCCGCGCCCACCCGGCATACCGAGGGATCGGGGTGGAAACCGGGGATGACGGGGTTGGCGTACACGGGTCCTCCGTTGGCATGTGCGGATCCTTCGTCCGCGCGACTTCCTGGCCGGGGCAGGCGGTCTCCTCCGAAAGGCCCGCGTACCCGAAGAGGGGTGCGCCGGCCCGCACGCCGTGGCGCGTGCGGGCCCGGCGACCCGGAGTGTGCCTACTTGACGAGCTGGAGCACCCCCCACCTCGACGTGTCGATGTAGCCGCGCCCGGTCGGGTCGTTCCAGGTCGCGGCGGCCGCACGGGTGGCGCCGACGGCGTCGTTGACCTGGATGTCGAAGCCGAGCAGGGTGTCCTTGGCCAGGGTGACCGTGGGCAGCCTGATCGCCGCCTCGACCACGTAACCGCCGGGGACGCGGGTGGCCGCGCCGGTCAGGTTCTCCTTGACCGCGAAGGCGTCGAAGGTGCCGCCGACGCTCTGCCTGCCGGTGAAGCCGATCCGGTACTGGCCGTCGTCATCGTCGTAGCCCTTGGTCTTGTTGTTCTGCGGGTCCACGAAGATCTCGACGGAGTCCTGCTCCCAGGCGTTGGGCGACTCCTCGCTGAGCTCGGGGTCGGTGACGCGGGCCAGCACGTACAGGGTGCCGGAGTTCCACATCGCCCGCACCTTGGCACTCGCCCCCGAGGTGCCCTGGATCCGGGTGCCGGTGGTGATCTCCGGCGCCTGGTTCCACGCGGCGTCCACGATGCCGTCCACCACCGGGGTCCTCTTCGGCGCGCGGGTCGTCCGGATCGCCGGGATGGGAGTCAGCTCACCCGTCCAGGAGATTTCCTGGCCACCCGCGTCGGCCACGGCGACCTTGACGCCGGTGGCCGTCCCCGAGGGGAGCAGCGCCTCCACCCGGTAGCCGGTGGCGGTCTTCCTGGTGTGCGCCCTGAAACCGTGGGCATGCGTGCCACCTCGCTGGATCCGGTACGGCGTACCGCCCACGGTGAGGGTGACCGTGTCGTTCCTGTTGTCGGTCGGATCGTTGACCTCGGCCAGTACGTACAGGCCGGCCGGTGTGGTGCGCGCCTGCCAACCGGCGGACAGGTCGCCGATCCTGGCGATGGGCGCGTCGGGCAGCAGGTTCCACTCGTCGTCCCGCTTGCCGTCCACCGTGACCGTGCCCGCGGGCGCGTTCAGGCTACGGGTCAGCGGGGGCAGCCTGTCGGGGTCGGCGATGCCCCAGTACGCGGGCTTGGCCTGGAGCTCGTCGTCGAACGGCAGCGGCGGGTTGGTCCGGGTGATCGGGAAGGACGACAGCCAGGTCGCGTCGTCGGCGACGCCCCAGATCGTCACCGAGGACAGGTGGTCCGCCTGCCGCCGGAAGACGTCGAAGATCTCCCGGTACCGATGGCCCTGCAGGGCCAGGATCTCGGCGGGCACCGTGTCGTAGGAGGTCACGAAGTCGGTGTAGACGCTCACGTCCAGCTCGGTGACCTGCTGCTCGACGCCGAGCCCGGCGAACTTCTCGATCGTGTCCTCGATGAACGAGGTGGGCGGCTGCTCGACGTTGACGTGCAGCTGGTGACCGACCGCGTCGATCGGGACGCCCTCGGCGCGCAGCTTCTTGACCAGGTCGTAGAGCGCCTGCCGCTTGCGCGGGAACTCGGTGTTGTAGTCGTTGATGACGAGCGTCGCGTCCGGGTCCACCTCGCGGGCCACCC
Source organism: Streptosporangium amethystogenes (assembly GCF_000721075.1). Classification (GTDB taxonomy): domain Bacteria; phylum Actinomycetota; class Actinomycetes; order Streptosporangiales; family Streptosporangiaceae; genus Streptosporangium; species Streptosporangium amethystogenes. The sequence continues at coordinate 202,284 of NZ_JOEQ01000005.1, read as the reverse complement.
GGAAGGCGGTCCTGATGTAGTCGAGGCCGGCGATCTCGAACCATGGGGAGCGGCGCAGACCGTCCGGCCGGTTCTCGTCGATGACCTCGTTGACCACGTCCCAGGTGCCGATCCTGCCCTTGTAGCGGCCCATCACGGCGCGGATGTGGTTCTCCATCCGCTGGAGCAGGATCTCCTTGGTGGCGCCCTCGAACACCCAGTCGGGGGTCTGGCTGTGCCACACCAGGGTGTGGCCGCGGAACTCCAGGCCGTTGCTGGTCGCCCAGTCGACCAGGTAGTCGCCGTCGGCGAAGGTGAAGTCGCCCTCGGCCGGCTCGGTGGCGTCCCACTTGAGGCTGTTGCCGGGGGTGACGCTTTCGTAGTGCTTGGTGATCAGCTTGGCGTGCTCGCCCAGGGTGGCGCCCCGGTAGAAGGCCGCGCCGACGGTGAACGGCAACCTGTCCTTCAGCGAGGGGATGTCGGTCTGGACGGGCTTGGGCTCGACGTAGGTCAGCTGGAAGTCGTCGATGGCGAACGGTTCCGTCCCTGCGGCCGACTCGACGTAGACGCTCAGGAAGTCCACGTCGTGGGCCAGGGTGTAGGTACCCGCGAGCCTGGTCCACTCGCCGGCGGCCGGTGCCCTGGGCGCGGCCACCCGCTCGTAGGCGGGGGTGCCGTCCAGCCTCCGTTCGACGGACAGGCCCAGACTCTGGGCGCTGTCGGTGCGCACCCACACCGACAGCTCGTATTTCGACCCCTTGGCCATCTTGCCGAGGATGGTCCGTGCGGGGCCGTCCCAGGAGGCCTGCCGGTTCGTCACGCCCAGGCCGTAGGCCCCGGTGTGCGCGAAGCCGTCTCCCGGGGTCAGGGCGGCGCCGCCGCGCGCGGTCCACTCCTGCGCGGTGCCGGTCTCGAAGTCGCTGGTCAGGCCGGACCGGGTGGGGTCGGTGTCGGCGGTGACCACGATGTCGTCGAGCTGGAAGGCGACGGTCTCACCCGAGCTCTCCGCGTACAGCGACAGGGCCGAGTCGGTCGCGTAGGTGTAGGTGCCGGACAGCCGGACCCACTCGGTGTCGGTGACGGTGGCCGCCGCGACCCGCTCGTAGACCGTCGTGCCACCTGCCGGGGTGCGCTGCATGGTGAGCGCGACCGTCGAGGACGGCTGGCCTGCGGCGGCCCGTGCCCACGCGGTCACCTCGTAGCCGACGCCCTTCTCGAAGGGTGGGGTCACGGCCGCTCCGTGCCAGGTCGCGCCGCGGCCGGTGATGAGCAGGGACCGGGTTCCGCCGTGCGCGGAGTCCGTGGTCGCGATGACCGAGACCCCGGAGCCCCGGGGTTCCCAGCCCTGCGTGCCGGACTCGAAGTCGTAGGTGACGACGGTGGCGGCGGCCGCGTGCGCGGCGGGGACGGTCGACGCGCCTGTCAGGAACGACACTGCGAGGGACAACAGGGCCAGGACCGCTGTTCGCGGCCGGGGGGTGCGCATCTCCTGGGCTCCTCGGTCAGGTAGGAGTGGGTACTCAGACGTCACCGCCGTACGGCTTCGTCAAGCGTCGCCGCCCGGGTTCCCGGCAAGCGGGTTCTCGGCGAGCAGGTTCTCGGCGAGCAGGTCGAGCAGCGGCTGCCGCCGGACGCACCGGGTGAGCGCGAAGGAGTCGGCGAGGGCGGTCAGTTCCTCGTCGGAACAGCCTCGCAGCAGCTCGGCGTACTCGGGAACCAGCGCCTGCGCGATGAGGATGTGCCGGATCAGGTCGTCGGTCTGGTATCGGGCACCCCACGGGTAGGGGTTCCAAGAGGGGAACTCGGTCTCCACCAGCCGGTGCAGCGGCGCCAGCTCACTCGCCGACTCCTCCATCGTCGAACCCCACCGGTCCGCGCCCAGCCGTCCCTTCTTGGCGATGAAGTCGCCGAACCGGCCCATGTAGGGTTCACCCGCGCTGACCAGGCCCTGCAGCCCGACGTCCTTGTAGGTCCACAGCGACCAGCCGGCCTGGTAGGAGTCGAAGATCTCCAGCTGGTCGCGGAGGATCTGGTAGCGCTGCCGGTCGATCTCCGCGTCGCCGGTGTAGACGGGACCGAACTCGCCGACCCACAGGGGCGTGCCCGTCTCACGCTGGAAGACGGTCCGCCGCTCGAAGGATTTCTCCAGCTGGGCCCGGTCCACCCACTCACCTCGGGTGTGGCCGGGGTAGGGGCCGCCGTGCGCGAAGCCGGCCAGGGCGTAGTCGTGGCAGACGAAGACCGTGTTCTCGTACACCTCGCGGAAGATCGAGAAGTCGGTGGAGTAGGTGTTGCCGTCCAGGAACAGCACGTGTCCGGGGTCGACGGCACGGACCGCCTTGACCAGGCGGTCGTAGAAGGGGCCGACGACCCGCCCGCCGGAGTCGCCGGGCTCGTTGACCGGGTTGTAGCCGGCCACCCACGGATTGTCCCGGTAGCGGTCGGCCACGGCCTCCCACAGGTGGACGACGCGGTCCTGGAAGTGCCGGTGCTGCCAGAAGGCGGCTATGTGCGTGGGGTTGTCGGAGTGCCAGTGCTGGTTCTGCGCGCCGGGCAGGGCGTGCAGGTCGATGACACTGTAGATGCCGCGCTCGGCGAGCAGGCCGATCACCCGGTCGAGGTGGCGGAAGCCCTGCTCGATGATCTCGAAGGGGCGGTCGTCGGACTCCAGGTGGCGGTAGTTGATCGGGATTCGGACGCAGTTGGTGCCGAGATCGGCGAGGAGTGCGGCGTCGTCCGCGCCGAAGAACGAGGTGAGCAGGCGGTCGAAGAACAGCTCGGCCCGGTCGTCGCCGAGCACCTCCCGGACCGCGGCGCGCATCGTGGCCTCGTTGGCCGGATATCCGGTGATGAAGTTCTCCATGTTCAGCCAGCCCCCGAGGCCTACTCCGCGCAGCCGTACCGGGGTGCCGGCCGAATCGACGAGACGGGATCCGGCGACACTCAGGGTCATGTTTCTCACTCTCCACAACGGTCGTTGGACACAGCGATGAGGTCCCGGCTCAGCCCTTGGTGGCGCCCGCGGTGAGGCCGCTGATCAGCTGACGCTCGGCGACCGCGTAGAAGGCCAGGGCGGGGACCATGGAGACGATGACGTAGGCCAGGATCTTGGCCGTGTCCGCCGCGTACTCCCCCTGGAACTGCTGGACGCCCAGTGGCAGCGTCCACAGGTTCGGGTCGTTGAAGACCACCAGCGGGAGGAAGAAGTTGTTCCAGCTCGCCACGATCGCCAGCACCGAGACGGTGGCCAGGGCGGGCCTGGCCATCGGCAGCAGCACCCGCCAGAAGAATCCGAAGGGGGTGCAGCCGTCGAGGGTGGCGGCCTCCTCGACCTCGTTGGGGATGGACCGGAAGAAGGTGCGCAGGATGATGATCGTCAGCGGCAGCCCGAACGCGGCCTGGGGCAGGATCACCCCGAGCGGGTTGTCCAGCAGGCCGAAGGTGCGCAGCAGGATGAACAGCGGCAGGATCGCCACCGCGAACGGGAACATCAGCCCGATGGCGAACAGCGTGAACAGGAACTCGCGGCCGCGGAAGGCGAACCGGGCGAAGGCGAAGGCCGCCATCGCCGACAGGAACACCACCAGCACGGTGGTCGCCACCGCGATGAACAGGCTGTTGAGGAGCTGGCGCCAGAACGCGCCGGTGGTGATCACGTCGGTGTAGTTCTCGGTGACCCACGGGGAGGGCAGGCCGAGCGGGTTCTCCGACAGCTGGGCGGTGGTCTTGAAACCACCGAACAGGCCGTACACGAAGGGGACGACGATGAAGACCGCCGCCACCCAGACGATCACGTGGATCGGGACCGTCCGGAACCGGGCGATCATCGGTGGTCTCCCATCGTGGTGCTGGCCCCCTCCAGGTCCCGGCGCAGCACGAACCGCTGGTAGCCGAGGGCGAAGACGAGGCTGATCAGGAACATGGCGACGCTGATCGCGCTGGAGTAACCGATCTGGGTCCGTTTGAAACCGTATTCGAACATGCTGACGGCCATGGTCTCCGAGGCGTGCGAGGGGCCGCCGCCGGTGAGGATCCAGACCAGGTCGAAGAGCTGGATCGTGCCGATGACGGACAGGAACACGCTGACCCTGATGGTGGGGCCGAGCAGCGGCAGGGTGACGTGCCGGAACACCTTCCAGCCACCGGCGCCGTCGATCCTGGCCGCCTCGTGCAACTCCTTGGGGATGCCCTGCAGCCCGGCCAGATAGATGATCATGTGGAATCCGAAGTACTTCCAGGTGATCACCAGGAAGATCGAGAACAGCACGGTGTCCGGCTCCGACAGCCAGCTCCACGGCTCCAGCCCCCAGGAGGTCAGCAGCCGGTTGGCCAGACCCGCCTCGGGCGAGAGGATCAGCGAGAACAGCACGCCGGTGATCGCCTCGGAGAGCATGTAGGGCGCGAAGAACAGCAGCCGGTACAGGGCGCGCCCCCGGATCCGCTGGTTCAGCATCACCGCCAGACCCAGCGAGAGCGGCAGCTGCACCACCAGGGAGAGCACGACCAGGATGCCGCCGTTTTGCAGGTCGCCGATGAAGATGTCGCTGTTCAGCAGCCGGGTGAAGTTGTCCAGGCCGATGAAGTCGCTCGGCGGCCCGATGCCGTTCCATTTGTGGAGGCTGGTGTAGCCGGCGACCAGGATCGGCGTCAGCACCAGCAGGGTGAACAGGACCAGGGCGGGGAGCACGAACAGGATCGCGGTGATCCAGCCGCTTCCCCGGCGCCGCCCCTCGCGTCGTCCTCGCCGCTCGGCGGGTCTTCCTCCGGGAGGGGCCGGACGTGCGTCCGGCCCGGTCATCGTCGTCACCGACCTCGCCCCTTCACCGTGCTCACCGTCGGTTTCCCGGCCTCGATCGGCTCTGTCACCTTCATCCGGGCGGCTACTCCGACTCCGACTTCGCCGTCTCGGTGATGACCTTGACGACCTCCTCCGGTGTCTTCTTGCCCGCGATCAACTCGGCCACGGCGTCGTTGACCTCCTGACCGACGGCCGGCGGGTACGCCTGGTCGAGGTAGAGCTGGAAGCCGGTCGCGGCCGACAGGGCGTCGGAGACCACCTTGATGTTGGGGTCGGTGACGGCCGACTCCTCACCCTTGAGCACCGGGAGCACGCCTCCCGCGGCGACCGCCTTGGAGTGGTTCTCCTGCTTGAGCGCGAACTTCAGGAAGTCCAGCGCGGCGGGCGGGGCGTTGACGCCCACGGCCAGGCCACCGCCGCCGCCGAACGCGTCGCCCGCGGAGCCCTTGCCCCCGTCCACGGACGGGAAGGTGAAGAACCCGAGGTCGTCCCCGAGGCCCTTGCCGGAGTCCTTCTGCACGGACGGCGCCCACTGGCCCATCAGTTCCATGGCGGCCTTGCCGTTGCTCACGGTCGCGGCCTGTCCGTCGGGGGTGGAGTAGTCGGCGTTGAGGAAACCCTTCTGGAACGGCTGGAGGTCGACGAGTTCCTTGAGCCGCTGCCCGGCGGCGACGAAGTCGGGTCCGGTGAAGTCGTTGGTGGTGCCGGCCTGACTGAGCGCGTCCAGGCCCGCCACCCGCATGGCCAGGTAGGCCCAGTAGTAGTGGCCCGGCCACTTGGCCTTGCCGGCGAGGGCTATCGGGGTGGTCCCGGTCGCCTTGATCTTCTTCACCGCGTCCAGGAACTCGGTCCAGGTGGCGGGCGGAGTGGAGATGCCGGCCTTGGTGAAGATCGACTTGTTGTACCAGAAGCCGACCATGCCGATGTCGGTGGGCAGCCCGTAGGTCTTCCCGTCGAACTGGTAGGCGGCCAGGGAGGCCGGGGTGAAGTTGCCGAGAATGTCACCGGCCTCTGACGACAGGTCCTTCACCAGGCCCGCCTCGATGTGCTGCTTCAGCACACCGCCACCCCAGGTGGAGTAGAGATCGGGCGCCTTCCCCGACTGGGTGAGGGTGGCGAGCTTCGGCTTGTAGGAGTCGTTCTCGATGCCGATGTTCTTGATCGTCACATTCGGGTGAGCCGCCTGGTACTCCTTGACACGATCCGCCCAGAAGGACTTGAGCGGTTCGGCCGTCGCCAGGTTCCAGAACTCGAAGGTGACCTTTTCCGAGCCGGTGCTCGCGCCCGGTTGTGTCCCGTCATTGTCCGCGCTCGTACCGCAGGCTCCAAGAAGCAGCACCGATGCCGCCAGCGCCACCACGCCTCGCCGACTCAGCATGGGGGTTCCCCTTTCGGGAGTGAGTCTGAAAAGTTTCATATGTTCCCCGAACATTTCGTGACCCGGAGGATAGGTAAATTGCCGGTTACGCGTCAATAGCCACCGTGGTAGCGAGCTCGAACAGCAACGAAGACGGCCCTCTTACGGGCCTCCGAAAGTTTTCGGTTAGTATTCGCCGCATGCCATCCAACAGGCGGGTGACGATCGCCCTGATCGCCGAGGAGGCCGGGGTCTCCGCGCCCACGGTCTCGAAAGTCATCAACGGGCGGCCCGAGGTCGCCTCCGAGACCAGGCAGCGGATCGAGCGCCTGCTGCACAAGCACGGCTACATCCGCAGGACCGGCCAGGGCGACGAGCCCGTCGGCCTGGTGGACCTGGTCTTCACCGAGATCGAGAGCCCGTGGGCGATGGAGCTGGTGCGCGGCGTGGAGACCGCGGCCCGCGAGGTCGACGCCGGCGTGGTCGTCTCGGTACTGCACAGCCACGCGGGCCCGGGCCGGGACTGGGTGGAGCGGATCGCCACCCGGCGCACCGACGGGGCCATCCTGATCGGCTCGCGGATCAGCGCCGCCCAGCACGGCCAGCTGGCCGCCAGGTCCATCCCCTTCGTGGTGGTGGACCCGGAGGGCGAGCCGCCGCCGGGGGTCGCCTCGGTCGGCGCCACCAACTGGAGCGGCGGCCTGGCCGCCACCCGCCACCTGCTGGAACTGGGCCACCGCCGGATCGGGATGATCGGCGGCCCGGCCGGCATGCTGTGCAGCCGGGCCCGCATCGACGGCTACCGCGCCGCGCTGGAGACCGCGGGGATCGCGGTGGACCCCTCGCTCATCGGGTACGGCGACTTCCTGGTCGGCTCGGGCCGCGACCTGGGCCACGCGCTGCTGTCGGCGGCGGACCCGCCCACCGCGATCTTCGCCGGCAGTGACATGCAGGCGTTCGGCGTCTTCGAGGCGGCCAGGCAGCGCGGCCTGCGGGTGCCGAAGGACCTGTCGGTGGTGGGCTTCGACGACCTGCCGTTGGCACGTTCCGCCTGGCCGCCGCTGACCACCGTGCGCCAGCCGCTCCAGGAGATGGCCGCGCTGGCCACCCGGATGGTGCTCGGCCTCGACCGCGGCGGGCACGAGCCCCGGCGGGTGGAGCTGGCCACCGACCTCGTGGTCCGCGACAGCACCGCCCGTCCTGACAGCTGTTGACTGCCGCCCTCCGAAACATTTACGGTGATCGACACGAAAAGTCTCGGTAATCTTGTGAAACTTTCGGAAAGCGGGTTCCCGCATGTCACGACGTCACAGGGCACTACTGACACCGATCCTCCTGCTCCCCCTTCTCGGGCTTGGCCCTGCCGTTAAGGAAAGCGCTTCCCCAATCCGGGTGGATCAGCACGGCGTGCTCCAGCGGATCGACGGTTTCGGCTTCTCCCAGGCCTTCCGGCGCAACGAACTGGTCCGCGCGCTGCCCGCCGCCAAGCAGCGGGAGATCCTCGACCTCTGGCTGAGCCCGGAGAAGGGCGCCGGGCTCAGCATCCTGCGCCTGGGCATCGGCTCCTCCCCCGCCGGCAGCCCGTACGACCTGATGACCTCCATCCAGCCCGAGGATCCCGGCGGCCCGGACGCGCCGCCGAAGTACGTCTGGGACGGCGAGGACGGCGGCCAGGTCTGGCTGGCCAAGGAGGCCAGACGCTACGGCGTGAACCGTTTCTACGCCGACGCCTGGAGCGCCCCCGGCTACATGAAGGACAACGGCTCCGACAGCGACGGCGGCACCCTGCTCCCGGCGTGGCGGCAGGCGTACGCCGACTACCTGGTGCAGTACGCGAGGTTCTACGCCCGGGAGGGCATCAAGATCACCGACCTCGGGTTCACCAACGAGCCCGACCTCACCGTCTCGTACGCCTCGATGCGCTTCACCCCGGACCAGGCCGCCGAGTTCGTCAAGGTCCTCGGGCCCACGGCGGCCCGCGCCGGCCTCAAGGTGATCTGCTGCGATGCCGCCGGCTGGGCCGAGCAGCGCGAGTACACCCGCGCCATCGAGGCCGACCCCGCCGCGCGGCGGTGGGTCGCCACCCACGCCGGCCATCCCTACGTCAGCCCGGTGGACGGCCCGCTGCCCACGGGCCGGCCGGTCTGGATGTCGGAGTGGTCGCCCAACGGAAGCACCTGGAACGAGGCGTGGGACGACGGCAGCGGCTACGACGGCCTCGCGGTCGCCCAGCAGATCCACGACTCGCTCACCCTGGGCAAGGCGAACGGCTACGTCTTTTGGTTCGGCGCCTCGCGCGGTGCCACCCGGGGCCTGATCCAGATCGACGAGGCCACCTCGACCTACCGCGTCTCCAAGCGCCTGTGGGCACTGGCCGCCTACAGCCGCTTCATCCGGCCGGGCGCGGCCCGGCTCGCCGTCACGGCCGCCGACCCGGCGCTGAAGGTCACCGCCTTCCGCAACGCCGGTGGCTCGGAGGTCGTGGAGATCCTCAACACCGCCACCGTCCCCGTCTCCACCAGGATCACCACCCGGGCAGGCCGGGCCACCTCCTACCTGACCGACGGCGACCACTCACTCGCGGCCACGCCGCTCGCGGGTCTGCGGCCGGAGCGGACCCTCACCCTCCCTCCGCGTTCCCTGACCACGGTCGTCGTACGTTGACGCGCCCGGTACCGGAGACGGCCTCCCCGTGGAAAGGACGCGGATGATCCGGGTGGCGGTCGTGGGCACCGGCGGCATCGCGGGGATCTGCCATCTGCCCGCGCTGCGCACCCAGTCGCACCGGGCGCGGGTGGTGGCCGCCGCGGACACCGACGAGGCTCGGGTCAGGGCGTTCTGCGCCGAGCACGCGATCCCGCGGGCGTACCCCTCCCTGGAGGCGCTGCTCGACGCCGAGCGGCCCGACCTCGTCCACCTGTGCACCCCGCCGCACCTGCACGCCGCCCAGGCGAGGGCCTGCCTGAAGGCCGGCGCCTGGGTGTGGATCGAGAAACCCGCCTGCCGGTCGTTGGCCGAGTACGACCTGATCACCTCGGCCGAGGGGCCCGGCTACGCCTCGGTGGTCTCCCAGCACCGGTTCGGCTCCGGTGCGCGCCACCTGCGCGCCCTCGCCCCCGAGCTGGGCCGCCCGCTCGTCGCGCTCTGCGTGACCGCCTGGTACCGCGACCACGCCTACTTCGAGGCGCCCTGGCGCGGCCGCTGGGAGACCGAAGGCGGCGGCCCCACCATGGGGCACGGCATCCACCAGATGGACCTCATGTTGTCGATCCTGGGCGACTGGTCGGAGATCCGCGCGATGACCGGCACGCTGGACCGCCGGATCGAGACCGAGGACGTCTCGATGGCCGCCGTCCGCTTCGCCTCCGGAGCCATGGCCTCGGTGGTCAACAGCGTGCTGTCCCGGCGCGAGGAGAGCTACCTGCGCTTCGACTACGCCGAGGCGACGGTGGAGCTGCGCCACCTGTACGGCTACCGCAACGCCGACTGGAGGTCCACCTCGGAGCGCTGGAACCCGCCGAGCGACCTGCCGAGCTCGCACGAGGCGCAGCTGGCGGAGCTGCTGGACGCCTACGAGCGCTGTGAGCGCCCGCCGATGAGCGGCCCCGAGGGGCGCCGGTCGCTCGAACTGATCACCGGCCTGTACGCCTCGGCGTTCACCGGCCGGCCCGTGCTCCGCACCGACCTCACCCCCGACCACCCCTTCTACCATCGCCTGGACGGACGCGCATGGAGCTGACCTTCACCGAGCGCGGCGTCGAGATCCTGCGCTACGTCCACCGGCCGGAAACGCCGGTGTTCGAATCGCCCAAGCCCTACTTCCACCCGATCAGGACCCTGGCGGGCGACGTGGTCAGCGCCTACCGCCCGCACGACCACCGCTGGCACCGGGGCCTGCAGCTGACCGTCTCGGACCTGTCGGGGGAGAACTTCTGGGGCGGCGGCAGCTACGTCCGCGCGGCCGCCGGATACGTGGACCTGCCGAACAACGGGACCATGCGGCACGAGGAGTTCCCCGCCCCGGGCGTGGAGCGGCTGACCTGGCACACCCAGGGCGGCGAGCACTGGGTGGACGAGGTGCGGACCTTCGAGATCGGCGACGTCGGCGACGACTCATGGGCGCTGGAGCTGTCCACCGCGATCACCAACGTACGCGGAAGGGACCTGGTCTTCGGCAGTCCCACCACCTCCGGCCGCCCGATGGCCGGGTACTGCGGCCTGTTCTGGCGCGGGCCCCGCTCCTTCGAGCACGGCCGGGTGATCGCCGAAGGCGGCGAGGGGCCGGAGATGATGGGCCGGGAGTCGGCGTGGCTGGCCTACGGCGGCACCCATGACGAGGTCGACCGCTCCTCCACCCTGCTGTTCCAGAGCGCCCAGCCCACCGTCTGGTTCGTCCGCACGACGCCGTTCGCGGCGGTCAACCCGTCCATCGCGTTCCATCGCGAACTGATCCTGCCGCCCGGCGCGACGCTGCGGCTGCGCTACCGGATGGTCGTGGCCACCGGCGCGTGGGACCGTCCCCGGCTGGAGGCGTACGTCCGGAGGCACCCGTGTCCGGCACCGGCGTGAGAGACCCAGGGAGCACCCATGTTCGGCACCGGCGTGAGCGATCTGACCGTCTACGACTGGCCCGCCGCCGACGGCCTGCGCGGTGGCTCGCCGCACCTGCACACCGTGTGTGCCGAGGCGTACGCCGTGGTGGCCGGTTCCGGCAGTGTGCAGACCCTGACCTGGGACGGTTACCAGGAGACGGCGCTGGCCCCCGGCTCCGTCGTCTGGTTCACCCCCGGCACCGTTCATCGCCTGGTCAACGGCGGTGATCTGCGCATCGTGGTGCTCATGCAGAACAGCGGCCTGCCCGAGGCCGGCGACGCCGTCCTGACCTTCCCCCCCGACGTCCTCGCCGATCCGGCCGGCTACGCCGGGGCCGCGCGCTCGGCCCCGCGCGAGCGCCGTGACCTGGCCGTCGAGGGGTTCCTGCGGCTCCGTGCCGCGGGCCGTCCCGGTTTCGCCGCCTTCCTTGAGGCCGCCGCCCGCCTCGTCGGCCCCCACCTGGACGCCTTCGAGTCCCGCTGGCGCCAGGGCCCGCTGCGCGCGGCGGAGACGACGGGCGCCCGGCTGGCCGCGCTCCGCGCCGGCGACCTGGCCCACCTGCGCGAGGCGGCGGTCACCCGGCTGCCCTCCGTGCCCCGTGATGGCATGTGCGGCCATCTGCTGACCTATCCGGCGGACCTTCCCGATCTGGACGGGGCCTGAGGCCGGCCGGGAGCGGGAACTGTCGGTGCGATCTTCTAGGCTGGCCTCATGGCACGAGCTAACGACGACGTCGCGGCCGCTCTGGAGGAGTACGCCGAGCTGTTCGCGATGACCGGCGGCGACGCGTTCCGGGTCCGCAGTTACCAGAAGGCGGCCAAGGCGATCGCGGGCTTTCCCGAGGACATCACGACCGTGCCCGTGCGAAGCGTGCCGGGGGTGGGTGAGGCGATCGCCAAGAAGGTCGAGGAATACCTGGCGCGGGGCGGCTTCCGGCAGCTCGACGACCTGCGGGGGAAGGTTCCCCAGGGGGTGCGGCGGCTGACCCGGGTGGCCTCGCTCGGGCCGAAGAAGGCGGTCTTCCTCTACCAGGAGCTGGGCATCGACTCCCCCGAGGCACTGGTGAAGGCCATCGGGGAGGGGCGTCTGGAGGGCGTCAGGGGCTTCGGCGCCAAGACCGTGGAGAACCTGCTCAAGGGGGTCGAGCAGCTGGCGGAGAACAGCGCCAGGATGCACATCGGAGTCGCCATGGACCTGGCGGAGCGGGTCATCGCCTCACTGCCGGGTGCCGAGCGGATCGCCTACGCCGGGTCGCTGCGCCGGATGAAGGACACCATCGGCGACATCGACATCCTCGCGGTCGGCCCCGAGTCGCTGATGGACGATTTCAAGGCCCAGCCCTATGTCGCGGAGGTCATCGCCTCGGGCGACAAGAAGACCTCGATCCGCACCGCCCAGGGTGTCCAGGTCGACCTGCGCCTGGTCCCCGCCGAGTCGTGGGGCGCCGCACTGATGTACTTCACCGGCTCCAAGGAGCACACGGTGCACCTGCGGGAGATCACGGTGAAGAAGGGCTGGAAGCTGTCGGAGTACGGCCTCTTCGAGGGGGAGCGGGTGATCGCGGCCGCGACCGAGGAGGAGGTGTTCCACGCGTTCGGCATGGAGTGGATCCCGCCGACCCTGCGCGAGGACACCGGTGAGATCGCCGCCGCGCTCGCCGGCGAGCTGCCCGAGCTGGTCACCCTGGAGGATCTGCGGGGCGACCTGCACACCCACACCGACCTGACCGACGGGATCGCCTCGCTGGAGGACATGGTCGCCGCCGCCCACGCTCGCGGCTACTCCTACTACGCGGTGACCGACCATGCGCCCGACCTGGCGATGCAGCGGATGACGCTGGAGGCGGCCCTGGAGCAGCGCGAGCGGCTGCACCGGCTGCAGGAGGGATATCCGGGGATGCGGCTGCTGCACGGCAGCGAGCTGAACATCGCCCCCGACGGCTCGGTCGACTGGCCGGCCGAGGTGCTGGCGGGCTTCGACGTGTGCGTGGCCAGCGTCCACTCGCACTTCACCCAGTCCCGCGAGGAGATGACCCGGCGCCTCGTCACCGCGTGTGAGAACCCCCACGTGCACATCATCGGCCACCCGACCACCCGCAGGATCGGCGCCCGAGGACCGGTGGACGCCGACTGGGACGAGGTGTTCCGCGCTGCGGCCCGCACCGGCACCGCGATGGAGATCGACTCCTTCCCCGACCGCTCCGACCTCCCCTCGGACCTGGTGCGGCTGGCGCGGCACCACGGTGTGAGATTCTCCATCGACAGCGACGCCCACGCGGTTCCCCATCTCGACAACCAGCGGTTCGGCATCGGTGTCGCCCAGCGCGGCTGGCTCACCGGCGACGATGTGATCAACACCTGGCCGCTGGAGCGGCTGCTGGCTTTCCTCGGTCGTTGAGGGGATGATTGAGAACGGCAAGGACGTGACACCCATCGTGCATTACATAGTTTACTGGTAGGAAATAGGTGTAGAGAGGAGCGGTGCCGGATGCCGTACGAGAACCTCGACGACGAGGCCGGCCGTCGGCGCGCCCGAGCCGGACAGATCCCGCAGGAGGCCCCCGACCGGCTCCGGCTGGCCACCGTCGACGGCAGGACCCTCGACGACAGGGGCGGCGACGGCGGGGCCTCGGGCGACGGGCCGTCCGCCTCGGGGATCGTCAAGCCGCTGCCGCCGGAGCTGTTCGTCGAGCACGAGACCAATGCCGAGATGCGTTGGGACGCCATGGGCGACGTCGGGTTCCACGTGCCCAACGACCGGTTCTTCGTCCGCAACCACACCACCACCCCGATCATCGACGCGGCCACCTGGCGACTACGGCTGCACGGCACGGGCCTGAGCGCCCCCCGGAGTTTCGGCTATGAGGAACTACTCGCGATGCCCTCGGTGACACGCGACGTGGCGATCGAGTGCGCGGGCAACGGGCGGAGCCTCTTCACCACCCAGCAGCACCAGGAGGTCACCGGCACCCCGTGGCTGCTCGGCGGCATCGGGGTGGCCCGCTGGCGCGGGGTGCCGCTGGCCACGGTGCTGGAACGGGCCGGGATCACCCCGGACGCCGTCGACGTCATGGCCCGCGGACTCGACCCCGCCTACGTGGCCGACGGGGTCGACCACGGCCGGGTACGCCGCCCGATCCCGGCGACCAAGGCGCTGCGGGACGTCATCCTCGCCTACGAGATGAACGACGAGCCGCTCCCGCCCGACCACGGCCACCCCGTGCGACTGGTCGTCCCCGGCTGGATCGGCCTGGCCTCGGTCAAGTGGGTCGGCGACATCGAGGTGTCCACCTCGCCGCTGTCCTCGCCCTGGAACACCGAGTTCTACCGGATGTTCGGCGACGCCTACCCGCCGCAGGGCGGTGCCCCGCTGACCACGCAGGGAGTCAGGAGCGCCTTCGAGCTGCCCTGGAACGCCACCCTGGTCGCCGGGCGCCCCTACGTGCTGCGCGGGCGGTCGTGGTCGGGCAACGGCCGGATCGCCGACGTGGAGGTGAGCCTGGACGGCGGCGCCACCTGGCAGCGTGCTCCGCTGCGCGGACCGCACGTGGCATCCACCTGGACCCGCTGGCAGGTCACCTGGAAACCCGCGGAGAGCGGCCGGCACTTCCTGCTCGCCCGCGCCACCGACGAGACCGGCGTGGTCCAGCCGTCGCACACCACGCACAACGACTTCGGCTACCTCTTCGACGCCGTCGTCTGCCACCCCGTGACCGTCGTGAGCGGCTGACCGGGAGCCCGATCCGGCCGAACGGCTCGGCCCACGGCTCCGGATGCCCGCGCCCCGGTATCACCTTCGGAAAGAATCCCCCGGACACCTCCATCCGACAGGCGTGACTACCGAGCGAAATGGGAATGTCACCTAACGCGATGATCGACTGGGCCTCCATGCCTCGCCGGAAAGACATCCGCGGTCCCACGGAGGAAACGAGAGGGAAACGTGCCGACCTGATGATGGCAATACGTGTTCTCCCATCTTCCGCCAGGAGGCTCGACCGATGCGCCAGCTGACCGCGCTCGACGCGCAGTTCCTTCACGCAGAATCGGCGACCACGGCGGCCCATGTCGCGGGACTTGCCATCCTCGACCCGGCCTGTTCCCGGGCGGGGGCCGTCACCCGCGAGTGCCTGATCGGGCTGCTCCGCGAGCGGGTGCACCTGGCCCCGGCGCTGAGGCTTCGCCTGGCCACCGTGCCGTTCGACCTCGACCGGCCCTACTGGACGGAGGACCCCGATCTCGATGTCGCCGGCCACGTCCACGAGGTGACCCTGGCCGCGCCGGGCGACGACGCCCAGCTTGCCGAAGAGGTGGCCCGGATCCACGAGCGTCGCCTCGACCGGGGCCGCCCGCTCTGGGAGATGCATCTCATCCAGGGACTGACCGGTGGCCGGGTCGCCCTGTACGCCAAGGTCCACCACTGCGCCATCGACGGGGTCTCGGGAGCGGAGACACTCGCCGCGCTGCTGGATCTGACGCCCGAGCCTCGCGTCGTCGAGCGGCCCGCGCCCACGCCGCGGACCACCGCCCCCGGTCTGGCGGGCATGCTCGCCGGGGCCGTGGCCAGGTCGGTGATGCAGCCCGCCAGAACGCTGTACTCGCTGGGCCGCATGGCGACCGAACTCGACACGATGCCGCTGGCCTCGGCGCTGCCGGGTGCCCGGCAGGTGGCCGCCGCCACCCGGATGATCACCGGAAGGGTGCGGGAGCTGCCGGAACTGCCCATGCTGACGGCGCCGCGCACACCGTTCAACGGCCCGATCGGCCCCGAGCGGCGTTTCTCCTACGGGTCGATCCCGCTGGCGGACGTCAAACGGGTGGCCAGGAGTTCGGGGGCCAGCGTCAACGACGTGGTCATGACGCTGTGCGCCTCGGCGCTGCGCGCCTGGCTACATGAGCGCGACGCGCTGCCCGACCGGCCGCTGATCGCCGCGGTCCCGGTCGCGGTCCGCACCGCGAGCGCCCAGGACATGGTCGGTAACCAGATCTCCGTCATGGTCACCCCCATCCCGACCGACCTGGCCTGTCCCCGCGAGCGCCTGCGCGTCATGGCGCGGACGATGCACACCGCCAAGCGGCGGTTCGCCGGCTCCCCCACCGGCTGGCTGAGCGAGCTGTCGTCGATGCTGCCCGCGGCCGTCACCGCGCTGGCGACCTCCAGGGTGTTCCGGCTGGCCTCGATCATGCTGCCGCCGATCAATCTGATCGTCTCGAACGTGCCTGGACCGCAACTCCCGCTGTACCTGTGCGGGGCCAGGGTGCTCGCCTACCACCCCATGTCCGTGCTGACCGACGTGAGCGGCGGGGTCAACATCACCTGCTTCTCCTATGACGGCTCGCTCGACTTCGGCATCCTGTCCTGCCCGGACCGGGTGGCCGATGTGTGGCGGCTCATGGGCCACCTGCAGGAGGCCATGGACGAGCTGATGGAGCAGATCGAGCCCGCCGGACGGCTCGCCCCGGTGGACAGCCTCCCGGCCAGGCAGATGGTGCCCGCCTGAGGACTCCGCGCCGAGGCGCGGCGGGCGATCAGCCGATCCAGACGGTCTTGGCGTCGCAGAACTCACGGATGCCGTACGCCGACAGCCCGCGTCCGTACCCGGAGCTCTTGACACCGCCGAACGGCAGTTGAGGGTAGGCGGAGACCATCCCGTTGACGTACACCATGCCTGCCTCGATCTCGGAGACGAGGCGTTCCTGCTCCGCCACGTCGCCGCTCCAGGCGGCGGCGGCGAGCCCGAAGGGGGTCGCGTTGGCCAGGGCGATCGCCTCGTCGATGTCCGCGACCCGGTACAGCGCGGCCACCGGGCCGCGGACCTCCTCGTGGAACATCCGCATCTCCGAGGTGATGCCGGTGATCACCGTCGGTTCGTAGAACCAGCCGGGCCGATCCGGGCTCACTCCCCCGCAGAGCACCCGGGCGCCGAGCCCCGCGGCGTTGGCGACCTGCGACTCGACGTGGTCGCGGCCCTGCCGGGTGGCGAGCGGTCCCACGTCCGTCGCCTCGTCCGCGGGGTCACCGAGCCGCAGCGACTCCATCAGCGCCACGAACAACCCGGCGAAGTCGTCGTAGACCTCCTCGTGCACGATGAACCGCTTGGCCGCGACGGAGGACTGGCCGTTGTTGCGCACCCGCGAGGTGACCCCGACGGCGGTGGCCTCGTCCAGGTCGGCGGAGGGCATGACGACGTAGGGGTCGGAGCCGCCCAGTTCCAGGACCGTCTTCTTGATCTCCCAGCCCGCGATCGCGGCGACCGAGCGACCCTCCCGATCGGCCCCGGTGAGGGTGACGGCCGCCACCCGCCGATCGCGCAACAACGGCTCGACCTGTTCGGGCTCGATCAGCAGGACCTGTGCGCATCCCTCGGGAAAACCGGCCCTGGCGAACAGCCCGCCCAGGTGCAGCGCCGTCTGCGGCACGTTCGGCGCGTGCTTGAACAGGCAGACGTTGCCCGCCATCAGGGCGGGCGCGGCAGACCTGACCACCTGCCAGAGGGGAAAGTCCCACGAGGTGATCCCGAGGACGGGGCCCAGCGGCTGGTAGCGCACGTACGCCTGCCGCGCGCCCACGGCGGGCCCGTCTACCGACTCGTCCGCGAGGAACTCCTCGGCGTGGTCGGCGAAGAAGCGCATCTCCCGCACGCACATGTCCACCTCGCAGTGGGCGGCGGCCAGCGTCTTGCCCATCTCGGTGCTCACCAGCCGCGCCAGCCGCTCCTGCTCGGCCCGGAACAGGGTGGCGGCGGCGTGCATCCAGACCGCCCGCTGCTTGAAGTCGACCTTCCGGTACTCGTGGAACGCGGCGGCGGCGAGTGCCAGCCGCCGTTCCACCTCCTCCTCGCCGATCGGGTCGAACGTCCTGAGGGTCTCGCCCGTGGCCGGGTTGATCGTCGCGATCGCCATCGGTGCCTCCCGGAGAATCGCCGTCGGTGCCTCCCGGAGAAACATCGCCGCCGGACGGCGAAGCGTTCGGGCGGCCTCCCCCTCTTCCTTTATGCCCCCTTATGCCCAATATCCGTCCTCGCGGTCGGCGGGAGGAGCGGAAAGGGCTCATCGGGCTCCGACAGCCTCCAGGAGCATGGGCAGCGCCCGGCGGAGTTCCCGGTTCCAGTAGGTCATGTTGTGACGCCCCGAGTAGAAGTGCGGCTGGAAGGGGATGTCCAGCGACTGCAGGCGGCCGGCAAAGGCCAGCGTCGCCTTGTGGGCGAGTTCCTCGGTGATGTCCCCGAACAGCTCACCGTCCCCCTTGCCGCCGTCGCCCGAGGCCAGGTAAAGGCGGACCCCGCGCAACCTGCCCGCCAGATGGTACGGGTCGTGCCGCTCCCACACCTCGCGATTCTCCCGCGGATCACCCCAGATCCGCTTCCAGTCGGTGCCGAAACAGCCCGCCGTGGTGCCGAGCATGACCGCCAGCTCGACCCCGGGCATGAGAATGTGCACCGCGCCGCTGAAGGAGGCCGCGGCCTTGAAACCACCGTCCGCCGCGTACAGCATCGCGCCCTGGCCGCCCATGGAGTATCCGGCGATGGCCCGCTCCTTGCCCGCGGCGTACCTGCTCTCCAGCAGCGGAAGCAACTCCTTGAGGTGGTAGGTCGCCCACCTGGGCGACCCGCCCCCGCCGCCGTTGTACCAGTCGGAGTAGCTGCCGCACTTGCCGCCGTCGGGCATGACCACGATGACCTGATCGTTCTCCGTGAACCTCTCGACGTCGGACTTCGACCATCCCGTGTAGTCGTCGAGCCCCCCGTGGAGCAGCCAGAGCGTCGGCCAGGTCCTGCCCGCGTCCCTGGACCAGCCCTTGGGCAGCAGCAGCCGCACCCGGGTGACGTCGTCGAGGGCCGCCGAGCGCAGGGTCAGGTCCATCCGGCGACCGCCGGACCGCTTCTCCCCGACCACCTTGACACCGTCGGGAACCCCTCCCGGCCTCCTGGACGCGTCCGGCGTGCGGGGCCGCTCCGAGGTCGCGGGCCGCTCCGAAGTGGAAGGGCCCGGCGGGTCCGCGACGGTCCCGCTCTGGTTGGAGATCAGGGCGATCGCGGCGGCCACCGCCAGGACGAAAAGACCGCCCGCGACCACAGCACCGATGAGGAGTCCGCGTAACCGTGAACCGGGTGCCATGGGAGCCTCCGACAGTCTTATTGACGTCGCACATAATAGCGCTCCGACGGCTGTCACCGATGCCCCGCACCCGCGCGATTACTCTAGAAATAGAGTTAGCCCATGAGCTTTTCTGAGCTGAACCTGTTTCCTCTCTGTCTCGGCGGCAACGTATTCGGCTGGACCGCGGACCGGAACGACTCCTTCGCGGTCCTGGACGCCTACGCCGAGGCGGGCGGCAATTTCATCGACACTGCGGACGTCTATTCCGCGTGGGTGCCCGGACACGTCGGCGGGGAGTCCGAGACCGTCATCGGCGAGTGGACGGCCTCCCGCCGCAACCGTGACCGGATCGTGGTGGCGACCAAGGTGGGTTCACTGAACGGCCGCACCGGGCTGTCGGCGGCCAACATCCGAGCGGCGGCCGAGGACTCGCTCCGGCGGCTGCGTACCGACTACATCGATCTGTACTGGGCCCACATCGACGACGCGGCCACGCCCCTGGAGGAGACCCTCGGCGCGTTCGACGACCTGGTCACCGAAGGCAAGGTACGGAACATCGGCGCCTCGAACTACAGCGCCGAGCGGCTCGCGGAGGCGCTGGCGATCTCCGAACGGGACGGCCTGGCCCGGTACGGGGTGCTGCAGCAGCACTACAACCTTCTCGAACGCGACTACGAGGGGGCACTGCGCGACGTGGTGGCCGAGGCGGGGCTGACCAGCACGCCGTACTACGGCCTGGCCCGCGGCTTCCTGACCGGCAAGTACCGGCCGGGGGTCACGGTGGACAGCGTCCGCGCGGGACAGGCGGCGAGATACCTGAAGTCGGAGCGCGGGCCGAGGGTGCTCGACGCCCTGGACAAGGTCGCCGCCTCCCACGGAGCCGCCCCGGCCACCGTCGCCCTCGCCTGGCTGGCCGCCCAGCCCACGGTGGCCGCGCCGATCGCCAGCGCCCGTAACGTCGAGCAGCTTCGGCCGCTGCTCGCGGTCGCCGACCTGACGCTGTCCGCCGACGAGCTGGCCCTGCTGGACGAGGCGTCCCGCTAGAAGGACACGGCGGGGCCCGGCCGCGGTGCGGCCGGACCCCGGTCGGGTTCGGGAGCTGTGCCGGGCCGGCACCTAGTCGGTACTGGGCTCCAGCTCAGGGTCGGTGCCGGGCTGCCGCTGGACCCCGCCGACAGGCTGGTGCGAGGTGGCCTGCTCGGCACCGATGCCGGTGAGCGAGCGGACCTCGATCTCCGCGTACTTGCCGGCGCTGTACTCCTTGCTGAGGCGCGCGCCGACGAACCCTGCCAGGAAGCCGAGCGGGATCGAGACGATGCCGGGGTTGCTCAGCGGGAACCAGGCGAAGTTCGCGTCGGGAAACAGCGCGGTGGCGCTGCCGGACACCACCGGCGAGAAGACCACCAGGACCAGCGCCGAGACCAGGCCGCCGTAGATGGCCGAGACCGCGCCCGCGGTGTTGAACCGCTTCCAGAACAGGCTGTAGAGGATCGCGGGCAGGTTCCCCGAGGCCGCCACGGCGAAGGCGAGCGCGACCAGGAAGGCCACGTTCTGCCCCTGGGCGAGGATGCCGAGCCCGATGGCGACCGCGCCGATGACGAAGGCCGAGATCCGGGCGACCAGGACCTCCTCCTTGTCGGTGACGTTGCCGCGCTTGAACACGTGCGCGTACAGGTCGTGGGCGAAGGAGGAACTCGACGCCAGCGTCAGCCCGGCGACGACCGCCAGGATCGTGGCGAAGGCGACCGCCGCGATGACGGCCAGCAGGATCGTGCCTCCGACGTCGCCGAAGATGGCCTTGCCGACCGCTTCGGCGAGCATCGGCGCCGCCGTGTTGCCCGCCTTGTCCTGTGCCACGATCGCGTCCCCGCCGACCAGCGCCGCCGCGCCGAAGCCGAGCACCAGGGTCAGCAGGTAGAAGACGCCGATGATGCCGATACCCCACAGCACCGACTTACGCGCCTCCCGCGCGGTGGGAACCGTGTAGAAGCGGATCAGGATGTGCGGCAGGCCCGCGGTGCCGAGCACCAGTGCCAGGCCCAGGCTGATCAGGTCGATCTTGCCCGCGATACCCTGCGCCTCGGTGCCGTACTTCAGGCCCGCGTTGAGGAAGGCGTCGCCCTTTCCGCTCTGCGTGGCGGCGTCGCCGAGCAGACCGGACAGGTTGAAACCGTAGTGGCCGAGGACCAGCAGGGTGACCAGGGTGGCGCCGCTCATGAGCAGCACCGCCTTGACGATCTGCACCCAGGTGGTGCCCTTCATGCCGCCGACGACCACATAGACGATCATCAGGACACCCACGCCGACGATCGTGAGCGCCTTGCCCGCCGGCGAGGTGACGCCGAGCAGCAGGCCGACCAGCGCGCCCGCGCCGACCATCTGGGCCAGCAGGTAGAAGATCGACACCGTG
This sequence comes from Streptosporangium amethystogenes, assembly GCF_000721075.1. Taxonomy (GTDB): domain Bacteria; phylum Actinomycetota; class Actinomycetes; order Streptosporangiales; family Streptosporangiaceae; genus Streptosporangium; species Streptosporangium amethystogenes. Next base: position 181,051 of record NZ_JOEQ01000005.1, on the reverse strand, counting down.
ATGGTGGACACACCCGCCGCGGTACGGACCGGGCGGGGGCTCATCCGGAAGGCCAGCACGTCGGCCATGGTGAACTTGCCGGAGTTGCGCATCAGCTCGGCGACCAGCAGCAACGCCACCAGCCAGGCGACCAGGAAGCCGATCGAGTACAGGAAGCCGTCGTAGCCCGACAGCGCGATGATCCCGGCGATGCCCAGGAAGCTCGCGGCCGACATGTAGTCGCCACCGATGGCGAGGCCGTTCTGCACGCCGCTGAAGGACCGGCCACCGGCGTAGAAGTCGGTGGCGTCCTTGGTGTTGCGGCTGGCCCAGAAGGTGATCCCCAGCGTTCCCGCGACGAAGAGCAGGAACAGGATCGTGGACAGGGTCTGGTGGCTCATTCGGTCTTCCCCTCGGCCTGGTGACGGATCTCGTCAGCCAGCGGGTCGAGCTTCTTCTCGGCGAAACGGGAGTAGGCCCAGGCGATCCCGAACGTCGACACGAACTGGAGCAGACCGAAGATCAGCGCCACGTTGATGTTGCCCAGGACCTTCGTGCCCATGAAGTCACGTGCCCAGCCGGAAAGGACGACGTAGAGCAGGTACCACCCGAGGAACGCCGCAGTCATCGGGAACGCCCAGGCCCGAAAACGCCTCTTCAACTCCTGGAACTGTTCACCGGCCTGAATCTCTTCGTAGACCGATGAGTCATGTTGCCTGGCGGTCACAAGACCTCCCACAAATGTGATCTGGATCACGGATAACGTAGGAGGGGACAGCACCCTTCGTGGAGACCCGCTCGCGGACTCTTCGCCGAGGCGCCGCCGCGTCGCGTTCAGCTGGACGTGGCTTGCGGTGAAAGGTCTGTCCCGCGCGACGAACGGTCACCGCCGAGGAGACCCGGCCGGGCGACTCGCCGGTCCCGTCAGGAGGAGCGGGGCCGCCAGTCACCCCGGTCCAGGTCGAGGATCTCCGGGGTGTGCAGGCGCACCATCGTACGGGCCACGTTCGGCGGGATACGCCCCGGCGTCAGCAGCGAGACCAGCACCATGACGAGAAAGGCGATCGGCACCGTCCACGCGGCGGGCTGGGCCAGCATGGCGCCCAGCAGACCGGGATAGGGCCCCCCTCCGATCGTCATCAGAACCGCGCCGCAGGCCAGGCCACCACCGACGAGCAGCCCCGCCATCGCCCCGGCGGGAGTCAGCCGCCGCCACCAGATGCCCAGCACCAGCAACGGGCAGAAGGAGGAGGCCGCAACCGCGAACGCCAGGCCGACGACGTCGGCGACCGGTAGCGAGCGGGCCAGGGCCGCCAGGCCCAGCGGAACGATCACGGCGAGCACCGCCGCCGCCCGGAACGACCGCACTCCTCCCTTGAGAATGTCCTGCCCGATGACCCCGGCGACCGAGACCGTCAGCCCGGAGGAGGTCGACAGGAACGCCGCGAACGCCCCGGCCGTCACCAGCGCCGTCAGCAGGTCGCCGGCCACACCGCCGATCAGTCGTCCCGGCAGTGTGAGCACCACCGTGTCACTGCCCTCCAACTCCGGGACGTAGATCCTGCCCAGCGCGCCATAGACGGCCGGCAGCAGGTAGAAGGCGCCGAGCAACGACAGGACCACCAGCGTCGTACGGCGGGCGGCCCGGCCGTCGGGGTTGGTGTAGAAGCGGACCAGCACGTGCGGCAGCCCCATGGTGCCCAGAAACGTGGCCAGGATCAACGAGTAGGTCGAGTAGAGGCCGTACTCCCTGCCGCTGGAGAGCGGCAGCGCCCAGGTGGCCACATCCCGCTCACTCAGCCCCGGGGCTCCCCCGCTCCGCCACGCCAGCAACAGGAACGCCAGCGGCACGGCCAGGGCCGTGAGCTTCAGCCAGTACTGGAAGGCCTGCACGAACGTGATCGACCGCATACCCCCCGACATCACGTTCACCGCGACCACGGCCGCCACCAGCAGGCCCCCCGCCCACTCCGGGGCGCCGGTGATGGCCCGCAGGACCAGGCCCGCGCTCTGGAACTGCGGCATCAGGTACAGCCAGCCGATCAGCACGACCAGCACCCCGGCCATCCGCCGCACCGCCATCGACTCCAGCCGCGCCTCGGCGAAGTCGGGCAGCGTGTAGGCGCCCGAACGGCGCAGCGGAGCCGAGACCAGCACGAGCAGCACCAGATAACCGCCCGTCCAGCCGACCGGCAGCCAGAGCATGTCCGCGCCATAGGTGAGGATCAGCCCGGCGACGCCCAGGAAGCTCGCGGCCGACAGGTACTCCCCACCGATGGCCGAGGCGTTCCACAGCGGGGAGACCGTGCGGGAGGCGACGTAGAAGTCGGAGGTGGTCCGCGACAGCCGGATCCCGAAAGCGCCGATCAGCACCGCGGCCAGCACCACCAGCACGACCGCCGTCACACCGTACGCGGTGCTCATCTGACGCCTCCCGGTGTGCAGACCTCGGGCTCCCGGCCCTGCAGGGGGGTCAACGTGCCCTGTCCACCAGCTCGGCGAAGTGGCGCTCGTTCCGCTCCGCCTGCCGGACATAGAGCCAGGCACCGATCACGAACGCCGGGTAGATCAGACCGGCCAGCACCGCCCAGGGCAGCGGGATCCCCAGCAGGCGGACCGCGTGCAACTCGGGCACCAGCAGGAACAGCAGCGGCAGCCCCACCACCACACAGCCCAGCACCGTGCAGACGAACAGGGCCAGCCGGAACTGGGTGCGGACCAGCGAGCGCATGTAGATCTCACCCAGCCGGGTCTGCTCGTCGATCTCTCGGGTGACCGGGTAGCGGAGGTGGCGGGGTGCCATGGTGCGAGGGCTGGTCACCACCTCGCGCCGCGGCCGCTCGGGCTCCCTGCGTGAGCGGTCGGGCTCCTTACCCGGTCGCTCGGAATCCTTGCGCGACCGGTCGGTGATCCACCGGCGCGGCTCGGCCTCCTCCCTGGCCCCTGGGTCGCGGCTCACTCCGGCCTGCCCTTGCGCGCCCGGCGGACCAGGAGATCGCGCAGCTCGCGGGTGTGGCGGCGACTGACCGGGATCTCGGTCTCACCGATGCGGACCACGCACCGGCCCGAGTCGATGTGCAACTCGTCGATGTGCTTGACCGCGACCAGGTGGCTGCGGTGCACCCGGACGAAACCCGCCAGCGACCAGCGCTCCTCCAAGGTGGCCAGCGAGATGCGCACGAGGTGACTGCCGCCCGCGGTGTGCAGGCGGGCGTAGTCCCCCTGCGCCTCGACGTAGCGGACCTCGGTGCTGGCCACGAATCTGGTGACACCGCCCAGTTCGACCGGGATGGTGTCGGGGTCGGTACGGCCCGCGCCCTCGCTCTCCGGCAGCTCCGCCGAGACGAACACCCGCCGGATGGCCTCGGCCAGCCGCTCCGGCCGCACCGGCTTGAGCAGGTAGTCCTCCGCCTTGATCTCGAAGGCGTCCACCGCGTGCTCCTCGTAGGCCGTCACGAAGACCACCCGGGGCGGGTTGGCGAACTGCGAGAGCAGCCGGCCGAGCACCACCCCGTCCAGACCGCGCATCCGGATGTCGAGGAAGACCGCGTCGATCGGCCGCCCGTCGGCGATCGCCCGGTCCAGCACGCGCAGCGCGGCGGCCCCGTCCCTGGCCAGGGAGACCTCTCCGATGCGGGGGTCGTCCCGGAGCAGGTAGGCCAGGTCCTCCAGCGCGGGAAGCTCGTCGTCCACCGCAAGGACACGCAGGCCGGTCACGGTCATTCCTCCAGGTCGTTCACGCGGGAATTTCTAGAGGGTGATGAATTAGACATCGCCTGTCAACTTTTTCATATTCAGGGGAAGACTTAATCGGATATGGGCGCCCGGTCAGACCGGAGAGCCCGGTAGCCGGTGAACGGCACGGCGGGCGGACGGGCAGAGCGCCGAAGGAGTCCGACCGCGAGCGGGACGGCCGATCGGGCACGGTTCAACGGACGGAGACACCCGGGTGGTACTTCGGCAGGCGGACACTGACCTTCGTACCCGCCCCCTTGGCCGTCTCCGCCACCAGGCCGTACTCGTCCCCGTAGACCTGGCGCAACCGCTCGTCCACATTGACCAGTCCCACTCCTCCCGCCCCCGAGCGCTCGTCGGCGTCACCGGCCAGGATGCGGCGCAGGCGGTCCGGTTCCATGCCGACGCCGTCGTCCTCCACGCTGATCCGGCATTCCGCCCCGGCGTCCTCGGCGACGATCGAGATGCGCCCTATCCCGGGCTTGCTCTCCAGCCCGTGCTGGACCGCGTTCTCCACCAGCGGCTGCAGGCACAGGAACGGCACCGCGACCGCGAGCACCTCCGGGGCGATGCGCAGCGTCACCTGAAGCTGGTCGCCGAAGCGGGCACGTTCCAGGATGAGGTAGCGGTCGATGGAACGCAGTTCCTCGGCCAGCGTGGTGAACTCCCCGTGCCGCCGGAAAGAGTAGCGGGTGAAATCGGCGAACTCCAGCAGCAGCTCACGGGAGCGGTCAGGATCGGAACGGACGAAGCTGGCGATGGTCGTCAGCGAGTTGTAGATGAAGTGCGGGGAGATCTGCGCGCGCAGCGCCCGGACCTCGGCCTCCATCAGGCGTGTCCTGGACCTGTCGAGTTCGGCCAGCTCCAGCTGCGAGTCGACCCAGTTCGCGACCTCGTGGGCGGCCCTGACCAGCCCCGCCGAGGCGTGCCCGCCGTACGCGGCCAGGGAACCGACCACCCGCCCGTCGGTGGTCAGCGGCACCACCACGGCGAACCTGATCGGGCACTCGGGAAGGTCGCACCAGACGACTTCGGGACCGAGGACCCGGGTCCGGCCCCCGCTGAGCGTCTTGGCGGCGTGGGTGAACGCCTCACGGGCGTGATGGTCGTCGCCCTCGCCGTCGTAGACCAGCAGCCTCTCCTCGTCGGTGACCGCCAGCGCCGGGGAGCCCAGCAGTTCCCGCAGGTGCCGGGACGCCTTCTGCGCTCCCGCCTCGGTCAGCCCGGCCCGCAGCGGCGGCGCGGCGAGGGAGGCGGTGTGCAGGGTCTCGAAGGTGGCCCGCTCGGCCGGGCTGCTGCCCAGTTCCCTGCGCCCTCGCAGCACCCGCCACAGCACCAGGGCGGGTACCCCGATCAGGGCGACGACCAGCAACACGGCGATGACGGGTTCCACGCTCCGGACCTTATACGCCCAGCCCCACCCGCGCCCGGCCCATGCGGATCACACCGGCCTTCCGTATCCGGTCAGCACAGGGGCGGGATCCGCTCGGCGGCGGCCTGGCGCCCTTCCGGGGTGAGGCCGGCGACGATCCCGGGCGCCTTTACGCTGTAGATCAAATAGCCTGACGGGCCTCTCCGAACGACCGGCCCTCGCTCCTCGGACAGGCCCCCGTCCCGGGCGAACCCACTCGGGGAGCCCACTCCGGCAGGCGAGGCGGACGTGTACCCGCGGATCTCCTCACCGCCGCCCCCGGAACCGGAGGCGGTCAGGCGGTTCAGGAGGCCGGCGGGCCGAGGGCCTCGCGGACGCGACGGGCGTAGCTCTCGGCCTCGGCGGGATCGTCGTATTTCGTACGGGGCCAGAAGAAGCCGCGCAGGCCGTCCTTGCGGTTACGGGGGACCACGTGGACGTGCAGGTGCGGGACGCTCTGGCTGACGCGGTTGTTCGCCGCGACGAACGTGCCGGCCGCCGCCAGGCCCGACTCGACGGCGACGGCGACGGCGCGGACGCGTTCGAAGAACGGGCCGACCATCGGCACCGGCAGGTCCGCCAGCGTCTCGACGTGGGTCAGCGGGACCACCAGGACATGGCCCTTGAAGACCGGGCGCGTGTCCAGGAAGGCCGCGGCCACGCCGTCCGCGAGGACGATGTGGGCCGGGCGCTCCCCGGTCGCGATGGCGCAGAACAGACACCGTTCACCTGGCACCACGTCAGGATAGGAGGCGGCGGGCGGCCCTCACCACCGCCTCGTCGACCATCTGGCCCCTGGCGTCGGTGACGACACCTGATCCGGATGCCTCGAAGCGGGCGATCAGGTCACGAGCCCGGTCGAGCTCTTCCTGCGAGGGGGTGAAGACCTCGTTGACGACGGCCACCTGGGCGGGGTGGATACAGGCCCTGCCGCGGAAACCGAGGCGTTTCAGGGCGAGGGTGGAGACCCGCAGGGCGTCGAGGTCGCGGAAGTCGGTGCTGACCGGGGCGAGGGGCGGGGCGAGTCGGGCGGCCGCCGAGGCCAGGACGACCTGGGAGCGAGCCCACAGCAGTTCCCGCTCGTCGGGGCCGGTCTCGACCGCGAGGTCGGCGCGGAGATCGGCCTCGCCGACCTGCAGGCGCGAGACACGGGGCGCCCTGGCGATCTCCGGGGCCGCCAGGATCGCGGCGGCGCTCTCCAGCAGGGGGCACACCACGATGGAGCCGCCCGGCACTCCCTGGGCCGCCTCGGCGGCGGTGAGCACGGCGTCGACGGCCTCCAGTTCGGCGGCCGACTCGGTCTTGGCCACACAGACTCCGCGCACCCCGGGCAGGGCGACCGCCCGAAGGTCGTCGTGTCCGGCCGGGCCGGGATTGATCCGTACGTAGATCTCGGGGGTGTCGGGGCCGAGCCCGCGCAGCCACGCGGCGACGGCCGCGCGGGCCGCCTCCTTGTGCACGGGCAGGACCGCGTCCTCAAGGTCCACGATCAGGCTGTCGGCTCCCCTGCCGAGCGCCTTGGCGAGTTTTTCGGGCTGGTCACCTGGTACATAAAGGGCAGATCGCATCACCATCCGACCTTAGCGGTACCCGAGACGAGGGACTTCGCGATGACCATCCGCTGGATGTCGTTGGTGCCCTCGCCGATGGCCATCAGGGGCGCGTCGCGGTAGAGACGTTCGAGGACGAACTCCTGGGAGTAGCCGTAACCGCCGTGGATCCGCATCGCCTCCATGGTGGTGCGCAGCGCCACCTCGGACGCGAAGTACTTGGCCATCGCGGCCTCGGAGTTCACCGCGCCGTTCTCGGAGCGGACCGCCGCCCAGTAGGTCAGCAGCCGGGCCGCCTGGATGTCGGTGGCCATGTCCGCGAGCTTGAGCTGGATGGCCTGGAAGTCGGAGATGGGCCGGCCGAAGGCGTGGCGCTCGCGCGAGTAGCTCAGCGCGGCGTCGTAGGCGCACTGGGAGACGCCGACGGCGCGGGCCGCGATGTTGACCCGGCCGAGTTCCAGGGCGGACAGCGCCTGCTGCATACCCCGCCCCTCGACCCCGCCGAGCAGCGCCGAGGCCGGGACGCGCACGTCCTGCAGCACGATCTCGCAGGTCTCGGTGCCCTTGTAGCCGAGTTTGGGCAGGTCGCGGCTGACCGTGTAGCCGGGAGTTCCCGCCTCGACCAGGATGAGGGACATGCCTCGGTGCGCGGGGTCGGTGAGAGAGGTCTTGACCAGCACGGGCATCGGGTCGGCGTGCCGGGCGTTGGTGATCCAGGTCTTGGTGCCGTTGATCACGTAGTGGTCGCCGTCGCGGACGGCCCGCGTCTGGATGCCCTGCAGGTCGGTGCCGGCCGCCGGCTCGGTCAGCGCGATGCCGGTGCGGCGGACACCGGTGGCCAGGTCCGGCAGGTAGGTGCCTCTCTGCTCCTCCGTGCCGTAGGTGGCGATCATCCAGGCGGCCAGGGAGTGCGAGCCGAGCACCCCGGCCACGCCCATCCAGCCGCGGGCGATCTCCTCGAAGACCAGGGCGAACGACACCCGGTCCAGGGCCAGCCCGCCGTACTCCTCGGGGATCGTGATCCCGAACAGCCCCATCCGCTTGAAGCCCTCGACGATCTCCGTGGGGTAGCGGCCGGTCCGCTCCCACTCCGGGGCGACCGGCACGATCTCCTTGTCGACGTACTCCCGCAGGGTCCGGCGGAACAGCTGCTGTTCCTCGTTGAGTTCGAAGTCCATCACGAGGTCCTTTCGGGAAAAGCGGTCCCGCGGGGGGGGGTGAGCGGGCCGGTCCTGGCCTGCGGGAGGTACCTCACCAGGTACCGCAAGGACATGATCTCGCATCGTCCGGGCCGGGGCCATGGGCCCCCGTTGGAACTCCCCGGTGATCACGGGAAGGATCCCGCTCGGCCTGGAGCCGCTCCGGCAGCGGGTCACTCAGGCCCGGTCCCGAGCGGTAGACGCCTTCCGGCGCCCACCTGGGTGGCGTGGACCTCCTCGTCCGGGGCGTACAGCCGGATCTGGAGGCCGTTCAGGAGTCCCGCGTCGTGGTGACGGTCGCGGTGAAACGGTGGTTGCAGAATCGGGCGCGCGCCTCCCGCCGGCTGAAGCGCCGCTCGGACTCCTTGCGGTCGAGCTCCTCGAAACTGTCGAAACCGAGTCTGGTCACGCCCTTGCCCCCGGTACGGGCGGTGAGGACCACCCTTCCCCGGTTCGGGATGTGGCTGCCCGCGGCGCACCAGACACCGTCGGAGTGCTCGCGGCAGCGCAGGACGGCGACCCGCTTGCCGGCGGCGTCGAGCAGCACCGCCCTGGTGGGGCCCCGCCCCGCGGGAAAGCGGCCGCCCACCCAGAAGGTGCCCCAGTAGGGGGCGAAGGACGGGGTCAGGGTCATCGAGTAGTCAAGGGTGTAGGAGACCTGCCCGTTCGGGGCCGCCGGGGACGTGGCCCTGGCCGCCACCTTGATATCGATCAGTGGCTGGGCCTGGCATTTCCTGGTCACGCTGACGCAACTGGCCTGGGCCTGGGGCAGCGGGGAGAGGGCCGCCGCGATGAGCGCGAGGCCCGCGGCAATCCCCAGAGCGTGGCGCATGAGACCTCCCGTGTGTTCTGCCCCGAGAACATGTCCTGCCCAAGAACGCTACATGCGCTCGGGCACGCATGTTCCTGAGTCCGGATACTTCGCCTTTCGCTATGAAAATATGGCCCGGTCGATGTGAAGGTCCAGGCGGAGCGAAGGCGGTTCTGCGGGACATCAGCGGCGGGAAGGTCCGGGCAGGCGGAGAGGAGGGGGTCCGCCGCCCACCCGGAAACGGTCAGATTACCCCGGCAGAGCTGAGTTTGGCTCGCCTGGGCGCACGGGTATTGGCCGGATCTGCTGGAGATCCGGCGGTTCGCGTCGCCCCGGCGGCGTCGAAGGCCACCCCCGTCAGCCCCTTCGAGACTCCCGTCAGGGTGGTTCTGAGGGCTTTGGGCCGCCCCCCGTGAATCGTCTGGGACGGCCCTGCCGGTGTCGCCGGACGGCTACCTCTTCTTCCCTCTCCGCAGGACCCGGAAGACGACCAGGGCGAACGCGGCCACCGCCGCGATCGTCAGAACGGGGCGCTTACCCGCCTCGGCCGTGACCTTCTCCGCCGCGTCCTTGATCTCGACGGGGGTCGCCTCCTTGACCCGGCCGACGATCTCGGGGGCGGTCTCCTTCATACGTCCGACCATTTCCGGGGCGGCCGTCTTGACCCGCTCCATCATCTCGGTGGCGGTGCTGGCGGTCGCCGCCCCTGCCTTACGTAGATCTTCACCCACGTGGGCGGCGGTCTCCTGAAAACGGCCCTTCACATCGGTCTTGTGCACCAGTGCCTCCACAGTGTCGCCAAGTTCGCGGCGGGCGTCCTCGATATCCCGCCGCAGGGTTTCCGCGTCGTTCTCATCCTTTGTGATGATCTTGCCGGTCTTCGTCTCGCCGACACCGGTGTCGACGGTGTCGGCGTAGGGGGTGGCGCCGGCGGCCACGCTCTCCGGGAGCCGGGGCGTGCCGTCGCGCTCGGGCTCCGGGAGGCCGAGATCCTCGCCGGGCGTGCCGTACGGCTGCTTCGGCGGGATGTTCAGCGACTCCCTCTCATCCGGCGTTATCGGGGCACCGACCCTTTTCCTTCGGGATCCGGTGATTCCGGCCTCGGCCCGGGGCCGGTCGGGTCCCCCCGGGTCTGTCTCAGTCATCGGTGGGCCCTCTCCTTTACCGCGTAGATGTCGTCCCTGACGCTCTCGATGGTCCGCACGGGCGTCGGCGGGGCCGCCTCTGCGACCTGGCGCTTGCCGGAGAACCCGAGCACGCCGGCCAAGGCCAGCAGCACCACGCCCACGACCGCCGCGGCCACCCAGGCGGGCATCACGTACGCGAGAAGCAGGATGACCGCGGCGATCAGAGAGCCTGTCCCGAACAGGGCCACGACTCCCGCCCCGCCGAACAGCCCAGCGCCGATTCCCGCGTGTTTGCCCTTCTCGGTGAGTTCCGCCTTGGCCAGGCGGAGTTCGTCCCTGACCAGACGCGAGACCTGCTCCGACATCTGCCGGATCAGCTCGGACGTCGGCAGTGACTCCTTGGTGTTGACCATGGACTGCCTCCTCCCCTACAGGAAAGGACGCCTACCCTGTCTCACCGTGGCAAACATCGGCCCGGCGGCGATGCCCACGGGAGCCACAGGGATAACACCGCCTCACCACCACGACCCGCAGGAGTCGCGTTCGGCATCCTGATCGGCCGCGATGCCCCGCCTGTCACCTCGGGGCCCGGCGGACGCCCGACGTGCCGAACACGTCGATCACGTCTCCCGGCCAGGACTAGGCCATGATCATAGGGAGGCCCGCGTGTCCGAGTGGTGGAAAAGTAAAGGTACGGGCGAAGATGAGCCTCTTGAGATACTGCGTGACACGATGAGCACGATCAGGAAGGCGGCACGCTAGAGATGGCACAGATCGTCGGCGGCGGAAGCCCGGTCAACGACGCCGAGCGACGGGTCATCGCACACCTGCGAGACAACGCCCCACCGGACTGGCTACTGCTGCACAACATCGAGGTGCCCCGCGGCGACGACACCTTCGAGGTTGATGTGATCGTCCTGACCGGCCACTCACTCTGCGTCATCGACGTCAAGGGCACCCGGGGCAGGATCGAGGTCGCGGGAAACCGCTGGTTCCCGCTGCGACGGGAGGCGTTCGGCTCCCCCGTCGCCAAGCTGCGCGGCAACGGGCGCGCGCTCAAGGGGCTGCTCACCCAGGAGCGGCGCGAGCTGGACCGGGTCTACGTCGACAGCCTGGTGGTGCTCACCGGGGCCGGCGCGGAGCTGGTCGACCCGGCCGGCCGCGACTCGCGCCACGTCACCGACCTGGCCGGGCTTGTCGGCACACTGAGTGACGCCTCCCGGGTCAGACGCGGCCACACCACGGACACCGCGCCGTACGGCACCGCGATCATCGAGGCGCTCAACGGGAGCGTGCGACGCTCCACGGCGCCACCGCGTTTCGGCAGCTGGGAGGTGGAGGAACAGCTGGGCGGCGACAACCGGGTCACCGAGTACCGTGCGATCAACGCGACGGTTCCCGGCAGCGAGACGGTCCTGCTGCGCGTCTACCGGGCCGACCCCCTGGCGGAGGAGGAGCCGAGAGCGGCCGAACGACGGCTGATCACCAACGCCTACCAGGCTCTCACCAGGATCCCGGCGCATCCGTGCGTGGTGCGCGCCCGTGACTTCTTCGCCATCGACGACGAGAGCCGGTTCGTACTGGTCCTCGACGACGTGCACGGTCAGGCGCTGCACCTGCACCTCACCGCCTCCCCCCGTACGCTCTCCACCGCCGCCCGGCTGGACGTGGTGGAGGACATGCTGCTGGGCCTGGCCCACGTGCACGCCAACAACGTGATCCACCGGGCGCTCAGTCCCGCGTGCGTGCTGGTGACGGAGAACGGGCGGGCGATGCTCACCGGGTTCGACTACGCCAAGCCGGGACCCCGCGCGCACACCGTCGCCAACGAGCTGCCCAACGTGCTCGACACCCACTACGCGGCCCCCGAGTGCCAGGCCATGCCCGAGCGGATGACCGCCGCCTCCGACGTGTACGCGGCCGGGGTGATCGCCTTCCAACTGCTGACCGGGGAGCTCCCACCGGCCAATCCCGACGCCGAACCCGCTTCCAGTGAGGCATCCGCCGAGATCATGGACCTGCTCCGGCGCATGCGCGACCACGCGACGCACAAGCGTCCGGACGCCGCCGAGGCCCTGTCCGACCTGCGGCGGGCGCGGCGCCCTCGCCCACCGGCCCTCACCGCGCCGAACCCCCGCCCCCAGGCCCCTGACACGGCGAACACCGGCGGGGCGGCCCCCGAACGCCCGGAGCGGCACGAGCCGCGAAACGCCCAGGTGCCCGCGTGGCACGGGGACGAGCGCGTGGAGAGCCCCCGTGACGGGAGCGGCTCGGGGCAGGAGCCGCTACTCGACAGGCTCAGGATGAGATTCCGGCGGATCACCGGAAAACAGTCGTGAAGGCGGGCCGGGCCCGCGGCGGAGCAGGGGCCGACCCGCAGCCCGGCACATGGCCGCTCTCCCCGGCGTGCCGACGGGAGTCGACGACGCTGCGCTGATGGCACGGCCGCGACGCTCAACGCGGCTCAGGAGTCGACGAAGTCCTCGGGGACCATCACCCGCAGCCCGTTGGGGACGGTGCGGATCGTGATGGGGGTCATCAGGCGGACCTCGCCGTCGACGTCGGCGGCCAGCGGCGGGTCGGTCTCCAGGTGCATCTCGCGCCCCACGACGAAGGGACCTCCCGCGAGACTGCGCCAGCGGCCGCTGCCGGCCCGGATCATGGTCTCCACCAGCAGGCGCAGGCGCTTGCCCGAGCCGAGCTGGTAGGCGACCAGGCGACCGTTGTCGATGCTGATGTCCTTGGCGACCTGCCAGCCGCCGTGGAAGCGGCCGTTGGCGATGTTGAGCTGGTGGGTGAGCAGCTCGTGGCGGCGGCCGTCCACGGTGAGGAAGGCCCGGAACGGCCGGTGGCCCGGGAGGACCGTCAGTGCCGTGAGCGGGTAGGCCGCGCGGCCGAGGAGGCGTTTCACCCCGTGCCTGACCTTGCCCGCCACCTCCACCGACACCCCGAAGCTGGCCAGGTTGGCGAACTCGCGGTCTCCGGCGATGCCCAGGTCGATGTCCGCGACCTTGCCGGTGCGCAGCACCTCGACGGCTCCGGCGAGGTCGAGGGGGACGCCGAGGCTGCGGACGAAGTTGTTGGTGGTGCCCAGGGGCAGCACGCCGAGGGCGACGTCACGGTGGGCGACGTGCTTGACGGCGGAGCTGAGCGTGCCGTCACCGCCGCCCACGACCAGCAGGTCGGGCCCGGTGGCCAGGGCCTCCTCCAGGGTGGCGCGCAGCCGCTTGGGATCGACCACGGGGAAGAAGCGGATCGCCCCGAACCCCGCGGCCCGCAGCGCGCGGACCACCTCCGGGTAGTGGCGCCGGCCTCGGCGTGAGCGCGTGTTGACGACCACGCAGACCCTGCCCTCGGTCCTGATGGCCTCGGTGTGCTCGGCCTTGCTTCGAAGCTCTCCCACGCTGCCCCTATCCGATCGGGTGGTTGCCCGTTCAAATGGTATGGCCCCGCCGTCGGCGACGGCGGGGCCATACTCCTGCGGGGGTCTACTTCTTGGGCGGGGTGACCTGAACGATCGCGCCGAGGTTACCCGGCAGCGGGGTGACGAGCTTGAGCTTCACGCCCAGCGCCTTGCCCTCGTCACCGGGGTTTCCGGAGCCGAGGACGTGGCCGCCGCCCATGTCGGTCCCGTACCAGTCGTTGGCCGGGGTGCCGTCGGCGTTGACGACCCGGGTGCTGTACATCTGGTCGCCCGCCGAGGGCACGACCACCGAGGCGTCGAAGTCGCGGTAGTACAGGCTGGTGCCGCGCGCCTCGAAGCCGGGGTACCAGGTCTTGGCGTCGGTGAACTCCGAGACTCCCTTCAGCCCGTCCACCTTGGTGCAGTACGCGCTGAAGGGCTCGTCCGGCCCCTCGATGCAATCGGTGAAGGGGTAGGTCTTGGCGAAGGAGAAGGCCGCGTTCGAGCTCTGCACGCGTCCCGACATGTTCTTGAGCGTGGTGGGATCCTTCGTGGCCGCCACGCCGGTCCGCCGCAGCGGGTCGAAGTGGGAGTCGACCAGGATCAGGCTGCCCTTGGAACCGATGCTCGGCGCCAGTTCGAGGTTGTTGGCCACCGCGTTGTTGGTGTAGTTCGAGTCGCGGTACCAGATGAGCAGGCCGGGGGCGTTGTACTTGACCTTCTCCACCTTCCACGCGCCGTCACGCGAGTAGTTGGTGGTGTAGGTGTACTGCAGGCCCTTGTCGAACCCGTCGAGGTTGCGCCACTCGGCCAGGTAGAAGCGGGAGACCTCCCGCTTGCCGTCGTTGAGGGTCCAACCCTGGCCGTTGGTGTTGTTGAAGCTGCCGCCGGTGGCCGTCCAGCCGTTGAGGCCGCCCTCCAGATCGTCGCTCCAGACGGTCTGGGTGCCGTTGGTGAGTGCGAAGTCGTCGGCGTGCCAGCCGCGCGGGGTGTAGGCCGCGTCGGTGTTGTAGGTCAGGCGCAGCTTGACGGTCGTGCCCGCGAAGGGGGTGAGGTCGACGTAGTCGTGCCGCCAGCCGTCGGTGGTGCCGCTGAGGCCGTACTTCTTGTCGCCGAACGCGGCAAGGTTCCCGTTGGGGTCGGTGTAGTCGTCGTCGGTGGAGACCAGGGCGCCGCCGTCGGTGTAGACCTTCTGCTGGGTCCAGGTGGTACCGCCGTCAACGGAGGTCTCGATGAAGCCGAAGTCCCAGTCCTCCTCGATCTCGTAGTTGTTCCAGAGCCAGAACTTCAGGTCGGTCCCCGCGGGCACCTGAACGTCACGGGCGATCTTGACGTTGGCCCACTCCTGGTCGAAGTTGGACCAGAGCGTCTTGGTGCCGCTGTGCGGCTCGACCATCGTGACCGGCGGGCTGGCCAGGTTCACCCGGACGCCGTCCTCGGTGAGCTTGGGCGTGCGCGAGGCCTGGCCGATCGTCACCGCGCCGGCGCGGTCACCGGGGTTGAAGACCTTGGGGTTGGCCCAGCCGAGGACCCACTTGCTCCAGATGCTCATGTGGGTGGGCATCGACTGGAAGATCGGGCCGCTGTGCGATCCGCTGGACATCAGGTCCCAGAAGTCCACCGCGGGGGAGGCCTGGCCGCTGCTGTCGTAGAGGTCCGGAAGGCCCAGGTCATGGCCGTACTCGTGGGCGAAGACACCGACGCCGGAGTCCTCGGGCTGCACGATGTAGTTGGAGATCTTCACGTTCTTGCCGGGCACCTGGTAGCCACCGGCCACCGCGCTGGAGTGCGCCCAGATCGCGTAGGTGCCCTCGGCGCCGCCGTCGGAGGACTTGTCCTTGCCCGCGTGGGCCAGAACCAGGTGGTCGATCACGCCGTCGGGCTCGGCGAAGTTCCCGTCGCCGTCGGCGTCACCGACGTCCTCGAGGTCGTAGTCGGCCCACGGGAAGTTCGGGTCGGCGGCGGCCAGGGAGTTCACCGCGTCGATGGCGAGCTGGCCGGCTCCGCGCGGGTTGTCCGGGTGACCGCTCATGTCCTGTACCGGCTGGCCGCAGGCGCGCGCGCCGTAGTAGGCCTCGGAGTGCGGGACCTTGATCCACGGACTCGCCTGCCCGGTGACCGTGTAGGCGCCCTTGGACATCTCCTCGTACATGTTCTTCAGGGTGTGCTTGGAGATGTCTATGCCCTTGCGGCCGTCCCGCGGGTCGGTCAGGTCGGTGCGGACGCGCTGGGTGATGCCCTCGGTGCTGTAAAGCATCTTGTTGAAGTGGTCGGGGCTGAAGTCGGGCACCCAGAAGCTGTTGTTGTCCTTGTGGGACAGCGTGGCCGGGTTGGGAATCTTGTTGTGCAGCGGGCCGTTGAGCCGCGTGCCCGGCGGCTCGGTGACGCACTCGGCCGGGTCCTCGCTGGTCACGCTCGCCGGACGGGAGAATCCGGAGAAGTCGTCGTTCGCCTGGTCGTTGAACTCCACCAGCAGGGTGAGGAGCTTGGCCGTCTTGGGGGTCTTCGCCTTCTTGAAAAGAAGGTCCGCGGGGTTGAGCCCCGTCCTGATCGCCTCGGCCTCGCGGGCGGCCAGCACCCGCGCGGCTGCGGGGTTGCCCTCGGAGTACTTTCGGTCGATCTTCCTGGACGGAGTGGTCTTGCGCGCCTTGGCCGACGGCACGGCCGGGTCGCCGACCTCCGGCTCGTCCCTGGGCGGCGCGTAGTTGATGTAGTAGTCGGCCGCGGTCGGCTGGTACCGCGCGACCGAGGAGTCGCTCTCGGCCGACGCACCGCTCACAGCCAGTCCCGTGACGGCCAGGCCGAGCACGGGAACAATCGCGAGAAGGCGCCGAGGAGCGCCTCCTCTGCTGAGTCTGCCGGACAACGTGTCCCCTCCCTGCGCCCGGGTTTTCCGGGCGCGGACATCTCCGGCGCGCCGGATGAGCGCACCGAACCGGGACGTTAGACGAGAAGGTCAAGCCGAAGTCAAAGCGCCAAATGATGTTGTAAAAATGAAATAAAAGGTCTTTTGCCGAGAATGGTGGTGATTTTCACTACCCTCTGGCTCGGCGCCGCCTGAAACCGCCTCCGAAGGCCCTTTGAGGTGCGGAATTGCCGGACGAGGGGGTCGGCGTACCGCCGAACGTCTACTCGGGGTCAGGCCGTACAGTCCACTTGTGACCGCTATCTCCGAACTCGTCGCCGCGCTCGCACCGGAGAAGGTGCTGACGGACTCCGACGTGACCGACTCCTACGCCCGGGACCGAACCTTTCTTGAGCCCGGCAGACCACTGGCCGTGGTGCTCGCGCACACCAGGGACGACGTGGTCGCCGTGATGAGGTGGGCCACCCGATACCGGGTTCCCGTGGTGCCCCGGGGGGCCGGGACCGGCCTGGCCGGCGGGGCGACCGCCGTCGAGGGGTGCGTCGTGCTGGCGCTGCACAGAATGGCGGCCATCAGGGAAGTGTCCCCCGACGACGAGATAGCCGTGGTCGAGCCGGGGGTCATCACCGCCGACCTGGACCGGGCCGCCCGCGAGCACGGGCTGATGTACGCCCCCGACCCCTCCTCCCACGAGATCTCCACCATCGGCGGCAACCTGGCGACCAACGCGGGCGGCCTGCGCTGCGTGAAGTACGGCGTGACCCGCGACTCGGCGCTCGGCCTGGAGGTCGTGCTCGCGGACGGGCGAGTGATCAACACCGGCCGGCGCACCGTGAAGGGCGTGACGGGGTACGACCTGACCGGCCTGTTCGTCGGCTCCGAGGGGACGCTCGGGGTCATCACCGCGGCGACGGTGCGGCTGCGCAGGGCGCCGTCGGTCTATCCGGCGACGATCGCGGCCGAGTTCACCTCCCTCCGGGAGGCGGCCGCCGCCGTCTCCGCGATCATCGCGGCCGGCTGCCAGCCGTCCCTGCTGGAGTTGCTCGACCGGAACACGCTCAAGGCCATCGACGACTGGCGGAACATCGGGCTGGAGGAGTCGACCCGGGCGATGCTGATCGCCCAGTCGGACGCGGTGGACGGCCCGGCCGTCTCCGAACGCATGGCGGAACTCTGCACCGCCAACGGCGCGGCCTTCGTGGCGGTGTCGTCGTCGGCACAGGAGGCCGCGCAGCTGATCGAGGTCCGGCGGATGGCGTACGAGGCCAAGGAGCGGCTGGGCAAGTGCCTGGTGGAGGACGTGTGCGTACCGCGCTCCCTGCTGCCCGACATGATCGAGAAGATCGAGGCGATCGCGGTCAAGCACGGCGTGCTGATCACCACGGTCGCCCACGCGGGCGACGGCAACCTGCACCCCGTCTTCGTCTTCGACAGGACCCTGAGCGAACCGCCGCCCGAGGTGTGGGCGGCGGCCGACGAGCTCTTCAGGGAGACCCTGAAGATGGGGGGCACGCTCACCGGCGAGCACGGCGTCGGGCTGCTGAAACAGCGCTGGCTGGCCATGGAGACCGGGCCGGTCACCGAGGAGATCCACCACGGGATCAAACAGGTCTTCGATCCGCTCGGCATCCTCAACCCCGGCAAGGCCATCTGAGCGGATTCCCGCCACCCCGGATCCCGTCCTACCAGGGAGAGAGACGGGACCTCCGCGGATTCCCGTCAGGCCGAGCACGGGAATCCGCGGCTCCCCGAATCTCCATGGCCGTTCGCCCTCTCTCCCGCGCTGGTAGCGTTCTGCTCCACATAAACCATTTTTTCGGGTTTTGTCGGGGGGAATCTGGTGGAACCACTAACAGCGGAGGATCCCCCACGCCTGGGATCGTTCGAGCTGACCGGGCGGCTCGGAGAGGGCGGGCAGGGGATCGTCTACCTCGGGCGGGGGCCCGAGGGCGAGCAGGTCGCCGTCAAGCTCCTCCACCACGGACTGGTCAGCGACCCCGAGGCCAGGGCACGCTTCCTGCGCGAGGTGTCGGTCGCGCAACGGGTGGCCCGGTTCTGCACCGCCTCCGTGCTCCACACCGACCTCGCCGGCAGCCGTCCGTACATCGTGAGCGAGTACGTCCCCGGCCCCTCCCTGCGCCAGCTGGTCGACAACCAGGGGCCACGGCGCGGCGCCTCCCTGGAACGTCTCGCCATCAGTACCGCCACCGCGCTGTCGGCGATCCACCGCGCGGGCATCCTGCACCGTGACTTCAAGCCCGCCAACGTGCTGATGGGGCCCGAGGGCCCGGTGGTGATCGACTTCGGCATCGCCAGGGCTCTGGACTCTCCGGGGATGACCGCGACCGGGGTGGCGATGGGCACCCCCTCCTACCTCGCGCCCGAGCAGCTCGGGTCGGGCGAGGTGACATCAGCGGCCGACGTGTTCGCCTGGGGCGTCACGATGGTCTTCGCCGCGACCGGCAGGCCCGCGTTCGGCCAGGATTCCATCCCCATCGTGATCAACCGGATTCTGAACGCGGAGCCGGAACTGAGCGCGCTGGAGGGAGAGCTGCGCGAGCTGGTCGCGGCCTGCCTGTCGAAGGACCCGGCGCTGCGCCCCACCGCCGAGCAACTCGTCAACCGCCTGATGGGCGCCGCCTCCACCACCCCGGTCCAGCGCTCGGCACCCCTCCCCGGCCCGGTGTCCGGCCCCGGGCACAGTCCCGTGCCCGGCCCTGTGCCCGGCCCCGGTCACGTGTCCGTGGCAGCCACCCGGCAGAGCGGGCAACATCAGGACGGACCGCCGGCGGGCGGGCCGGGAGGCGCCGCGCCCGGACACGGCGGACCGGGACAGAACAGCCCCCGGCGGACCGGGGAACCGGGTGGGAGGAGGCCGCGCGGACCTGTGGGGCTCCTGCTCACCGGGGTGGCGGTCGTAGCCGCGCTCGGCGTGACCACCGGGACCGTGGTGGCCCTGCGAAACGACGAGAAGGCCACGATGGCGCGAGCCGGAGCGGCGTCCATCGCGACGGAGACCGCGGGCCCCGGCTCGACGACCGTTCCCGGCGATCCGCCCACGGCCGGGGAAGAGCCCTCCCTGCCTCCGGAGAACAAGGAACTCCTCACCAGCACTCCCCACCCGTCCCGGCGGATCGCGCGGCCGTCATCCCGGCCGGCCGAGAATCCGGGCCGCCCTGCGGGAGCGTCGACGGGGAAGCCGAGCACGCCCCCCTCCCGGACCTCCAGCCCGGCGGCCACCACCGCCAAGCCCACCCCGCCGGCGAAGCCGAGCGGCATCGTCGAGCCCTCATCGGCTCCCGAGCCGACGGCGGCCAAGCCCACCGCCACCACCCAACCGACCTCGGCGACCAAGCCCACCACCACGGCCAAGCCGACTCCGAAGCCCACCCCGCAGAAGCCCAATCCCTACACGGCCACCGGCGTCTGCGGCAGCGGCTACAAGGTCGTCAACTCCAAGGCCCTGGGCAGTGTCGCGACGATCTACCTGCTCTACAGCTCCGCCGCGGGCAAGAACTGCGTCGTCACCATGTCCAGGTACGTGATCCCCGCCAAGATCTCGATGAACGCGATACTCCAGGTGAAGGGTGGCTCCAGCGGGAGCAACCCCGGCAAGTTCACCGTCTACGCGGGCCCGGTACGCCTGTCCGCGGTCAAGAAGTGCGTCATCTGGGGCGGCACGTACGGGTCGCTGTCGTGGAAGAGCGGCTGGAGCCACTGTGGCTGAGCACGAGGACTGTCGCATATTCCTCGGTGACCTGTGTGACGTCGCCGCCGCACTTCGCCCACCGCGTGAGCGTCCTGCCCATCACCACCAGGACGACCACGGCATCCGGCCGGCCCAGACCCGGTAGGGGATCTCCGGGCGGCCCCCTTCGGAGCCTGACGCCGTGGCCGTCCGGGCTCCGAAGGCCGGCGGGGCGTCCACCTTCGAATCGGCCGGCCCCGTGTCCGGCCCCGGAGGAGTGTCCAGCTCCGCTTTCGCCACCGGGCGCCGGATGGCACACCCTCACCGGGATGCCGCGGGCGGTACAGGCCGGCGCCCGGGCCGGCATCGATCGACCCGTCCCGGTCGATTCCACCATCGTCCGCCCCCACCGGCACTCGGCGGGCGCGAGAGAGAATTCGCGACGCGCCGCTCGACCGTGCCTGGATGCCCCCGGCCTGACACCGAGCTGATCTCACCACGGTCCGCGGTGACCCACGCCCCAAAACGATCACTCACCGCGATCATGCGCTGCCGGAATGCGCCGATCGCGAATGCCTGCTACTGCGGATGATGTATGAATCCGGCGAACATACCATCGGAGGTTGATTTAAAGTCAACCAGGTGCGGTATACCACCGACAATGACCGTTAATATATTTTAACCCCATGCGTTTATGGTTGGAGATGAAAGACCGATCCCTCGTATCAAGTGAGCACCGACGAGGATGACGGCATGCACCTGAATATCGCCGAATACAAGGCCGTTCAAATGGAACTCCTCGGTTCGTTTGCCTGCGTCATCGACGATCGGATCGTGCCGCTTACCCCGATGGCGCAGAGACTGGTCATACTCCTCACGCTTCGCGGACCGACAGCCAGATCCACGCTCGAAAGACTGCTCTGGCCTGAGACGGAACCTTCCCAAGCGGCCAAAAGGCTTCGTCAATCTCTGTGGAGGACGCGTCAGGCGACCGGTGACGCCCTGCTCGACACCCATGGAGACCGGCTCCGGCTCCGGAGCCAGATCACGGTGGACCTCGCGGTCGCGAGTTCGCTGGCCGAGAAGCTGGCGCGTGTCACACCGGCTCAGGAAGGGGCCGCCCGCGATGTCATGGCGGCCCAGAACCTGAACTTCCTGGAACTGGAGTTGCTCCCCGGATGGGACGGCGGCGATATCAAGCAGGTTCGTGAGCGTTGGAACCTGGTCAGGTTGATCGCCCTTCAGCGGCTCGCGGAACTGCATCTGGCGGCGAAGGACCCCCTCTCAGCCCTGGACTTCGCCCGGCGGGCCGTTGATGTCGACGCCTACAATGAGCGTTCGCACAGAATCACCGCCAGAGCGCATCTGGAGCTTGGCGACGTGTACGGGGCACGGAAGATCTACGCGAGCTACTCCGAGCTGCTCCGGCTTGAGCTGGGCGCCAGCCCCACCCCTGAGTTCCGGCACATCGTCATGGCGAATGCGTCCGAGCTCTTCTGAAGCACGGAACCCGCGGGCTACCTGCCACGTCTTGATCGCGCGTACTGGTAGATCAGCTCGTATCCGATCTCCGCGGCGAGCAGCGCGGTGGCTCCGCCGTGGTCGTACGCGGGTGCCACCTCGACCACATCGCAGCCGATCGGCTGTAGATCACCGATGCCACGGAGAATGGCGAGCAGTTCTCGTGAGCTGAGCCCGCCGGGCGAGGGGGTTCCGGTTCCCGGAGCGAAGGCCGGATCGACCACATCGATGTCGCAGGACACGTACAGCGGGCCGTCACCCACGCATTCCTGGATCATGGACATCAACGAGCCCACGCCGATTCGGTCGATGTCGGGTGCCGTCACGATGCGGACGCCGCGGGCGCGGGCGAATTCGAGCGCGCCCGCATACGGCACATGGCCACGGATCCCCACCTGGATCATCCGCGCGGGGTCGACGAGCTTCTCCCAGATCGCCCATCTGAAGGGAGTGCCGTGATGGTAACGCCCCCCGTCCACGGGAGGGTAGGTGTCGCTGTGCGCGTCCAGATGGAGAACGGCGACCGGCCCGTGGACCTTGTGCGCGGCGCGCAGGGCGGCCAGGGTCATCGAGTGGTCGCCGCCCAGCATGAGCAGGGCCTGGTTGCGCTCGGCCAGTTCGGTGAGCCGCTCGGTGGCCGTGCTCATCGCCGACTCCATCGAGAACCGGTTCAGGTCAAGGTCGCCGGCGTCCACCGCGCCGATGGCGCCGAAAACGCTCGGCCCGCGGTCCAGGCCCGTACCGTGCAGCAGGGCGGACTCTTCCCGGATGGCGCGGGGCCCGAACCTCGCACCGGGGCGGTAGCTCGTGCCACCGTCGTACGGCGCGCCCACGATCACCAGGTCGGCTCCCTGGGGGGCGGGCTCGTAGGGCAGACCCATGAACGTTGATAGTTGTGGCATTTGTCGCCTGTTCTGTATATGACGGTGCAAGGGATCAGTAGACCTGCGTGCCCAACATGAACTCGCCGACCGGGGACTCGACGAGATGATCGATTCCGGTGACCCGTCCGAAGGACGCGGCGTCACCGTCGCCGAGCGCGCAGGGTGCCAGCTTCATCGCCGTTGCCACGGCGTACATGGCGCTGATGAGAACGCCCACGTTCTTCAGGGTCGTGGCGTAGGCGATGCCCCGGTACTTCCAGCTCAGCCGCGAGAAGCGTGAGGTGATGGTGAACACCACGCTTGGTGTGGACCGGCTCTGACTGGCGTAGCGCGCGTTCTGGAAGGTCTTGTCGACCACCGCCCGGTCGTCGCAGACCAGTGAGAGCTCGTGCTCGGCGGGATCGTAGTGGTAGAGCCCCGGCACCAGCCCCTCGACGTCACGAACCGCCAGATATATCTCCAGATCGTAGGCGCCTCCTCCGCTCGGATACGGCCGGCGCGTGACGTCGTAGCCGCGCTCGTCGCCTTCGTCGGCAGGCCAGAACTCACGCACTCGTGCGGTCCTGAACAGGAAGGCTCCGAGCTCCTCCAGCGACAGGCCCCGGTCACCGAATCGGCGAACGGACTCCCGCTCCTCCATCACCCGCGTCAGCGGCGGGTCGTTCTCCGCGAGTTTGTCGAGGTCCACCCGCGGCAGCGGGACCACCGGGCCATCGAACCGGTGCCGCACCGCCGGGCTGGGCGGGACGATCCCGGCATACGGAAACACGGCGCCGGTGCGTTGATCGGTCAGCCCGTACCGGCTGTGCGTGTGGAGCAGGACGTCATGGAACTCGCGATGCACGAGATCCGGGTCGGTGTCCTCGTCGACGACGTCCTTCCCTGCCAGGGGGACGACGATCCCCACCGCGACAAGGAACTCCAGCCAGCACTCGACCGACTCGACCGGGACACCCGACTCCGCGGCCAGATCCTTCGGACGGCTCGGGCGGCCCAGCATGCCGATCACCTGAAAAACCGCGGGGCGTTCGATCCGTACTCTGAACAGGCTGCGGACCGACTCCAGGATCAGCGAGTCCGCAGAACGCCTGAGGTGGGTGAAACGCGACAGCTGATAGCGGTCCGCGGGGTCCAGCGATCTGGCGAGAAACTTCGAGAGATCAGACGTCGGGACCGCTCGCATCGGCTCGCCGTCGGCGTCCACGCAGCGGAACTCGATCAGGCGCCTCCGCATCATCATGCTCAACGCGCCCCTGGCCAGGCGGACGTCCGAGGCCGCGGACAGCGTTGCGACGTCCACCGGACCGAGGCGCAGCGCCATCAGGACCGAGTCGGCCCCTCCGAGGCCTGAGAGCCTGCACCTGCGATCATCGAGATTGAAGATCAGAACACCGGGGTCCGGGTTCTCGATGCCCACATGCGACACCAGAGCGATCGATATCATCCACCGTCTCCTTGACTCAGCGTGCTGCCGCCGGCATGACCATCTGGGATCCGACGAGGCCGGAGTAGGCGCCTCCGGCGAGCAGTAGCCCCCCGTGGGTCCCGCGTTCGGCGACGCGCCCCTTGTCGAGGAGCACCACCGTGTCGTCGTCGTTCAGGGCCGGGATCCGATGAGCGATGAAGACCAGAGAACGATCACCGCGATATCTTTGAAGGGACTCGTACACCTCCTTGCCGGTCACGGCGTCCAGCGCGCTGATGGCCTCGTCAAGGACCAGGACGGGAGACGGCGACAACAACGCCCTGGCCAGCGCCAGACGCTGTCGTTCCCCTCCGGAGAACTCGTATCCCCGCTCGCCCACGATCGCATCGAGACCGTCGGGCAGACTGTCGATCAACGCGTCCAGCCGGACGATGCCGAGAACGTCCAGCATCTCCTTCTCGCTGGCGGCCGGTCGGCCGAAGAGGAGGTTCTCGCGAACCGATGAGTTGAAGATCGGCGCCTCCTGCGGGACCAGCGTCACCCGGCGGCGCAACTCCGCCTCGGTCAGCGTCCGGTCCGCGCAGGACACCGATCCCCGCGTCGGTGACAGCAGTCCCGCCAGGATCAGCCCCAGGGTGCTCTTGCCCGAGCCCGAGGCCCCCACCAGCACGGTCACCCCGCCTCCGGCGATCTCCAGGCTCACCTCGGAGACAGAGGTCCGGTCCGCCCCCGGGTAGCCGTAGCCGACGTCGTTCAACGTCAGCGGGGCCGCGGGCGACGAGGCCGCACCGGACTCCGCAGGTTCCACGGCGGCGTCGGTTTCGAAAACCCTGTCTTCGAGATCCAGGTATTCGAAGACCCGCTTGAACACGGCCAGCGAGCTCTGGATGTCGGCGCTGACCTCCATCAGGTTCTCGATGGGACCGGTCAGACGCATCTGCAGCATCGCGATGACGATGATCGTTCCTATCGAGACCTCGGGGAACGCCGTGCCGGCCACCCCGTAGATCACCGGAGGGACGCAGGAGAGCGCCACCCCTATCCAGGCGTACCCGGCGCGCCCCGCCATGCGCTCCCGGAAGGTCAGGTCGGCCGTGTCCTGGGAGGCCGCGAGGAACCGCGCCCGCTGCGCGCCGGTACGGCCCAGCGTCCGGCCGACGACCACGCCCGAATACGAGAGGTCCTCGCCGGTGTACCGCATCATGTCGGCGATACGGTCCTGACGCTCGTTCGTCAGTCCGAACCTTCGCTTCGCCAGCCGGCGGTTGACGATGCTCAACCCCAGCGCCAGCAGGATCGAGAGCACCCCGAGCTGCCAGCTCAACGCCATGATGACGCAGATCGCCGCCAGCATGCCGACGCCCGAGATCAGGACGGCCTGCATCGAGAAGGTGACCACATCGCTGATCTCACCGATGTCGCTGATCAGGATCGACTGGATGCGGCTGTTCGGCTCGGACGCGAAGAACGGCAGCGGCGACCGCTGAACCCGGTCGAACACCTCCATGCGCAGTTTGTGCACGACCCGCTGGCCCACCCGGTGCGTCAGCTTCCCCTGCTGCAGGGACACGAGACTCACGAGAGCACCCGCGAGTATCATGCCGCCGCAGAGGAGGAGCAGCTCAGCGGTGTCGTGCGCGGGGAGGGCGTCATCGAGGATCATCCGCAGGAACAGCGGCGCGACAACGCCCAGGGCCACCGACGTGAGCACCAGAAGGGCGGACAGCACGAGCAGCCGGAAATGCGGGGCGAAAACGCGAACCAGCCGATGGACGACTCGGAGCCTGGTCCGGGTGGTCGTTTTTCTATTCATAACCCAACTCCTGAGCCAGCTCAATTATTCGTCGCCTTATCTCGGCAGATAGTCCCCAGTCGTCATCGAAGGCGACCGGACCCGGTCTCTCCACAGGCCTCAACTCGGGGGATTTCATGAATTTCCAGTCCCCGCCGTACAGATTCCGGTCCCGGCCCATACCTGCGAAACGCCATTTTTCAGTCCTGGTCATTCGCGCGAGGCATTCCGCGTCGTAGGGCAGGCACAACCAGTCGAGGATCGGGGGAAGCCGCACCACAGGTTCGCCGAGCAGGTCCTCAGCTCGAACCCGAATCACCTGATGCTCCGGCAGGTCGCGGGTGACGGACACGATCCGGCGGTGCGCCAGATACCACGACGAGGCGGCACGGACCGCCAGCGCGGTGCCCGTGATTCCGGTGAGCGCCCGGAGATGGCTCATCATGGAGCGCTGGGTGCTGATCGGATGCCGGGTCAGGTGGATGAAACGCGCATTGGGATAGGTATCCAGGCACCTGTGCAGCGCCTCATCACTCAGCACGGTCTCCGGTGACTTCTCCAGGCCGATCAGAGGATCGATCCCGTCCAGGAGGTGATCGAACAGCTCCCCCATGGTCCAGGACGAACGCCGGCGCATCCAGGCGTGCGCCTCCTGGATGGCCTGAGGCTCCTGATCGCCGAACTCTATTTCCGCGACGGCTCGGCTGATCCCACTCAGCCGGACCGTATGGAAGTCCCGATATCTCTCGTTCGCCCCATCGACGGCGACGAACAGGTCACCGACCGTCGTCCCGCTGAAACTGACCATCTCCGGGAACCCAAAAAGATCATGATGGCCCGACAGCAATGCCAGGGAAACGGTGGAATACGACCTGGCGGGGGCCAGGAGAAAGACCGGCTGTCGCGAGCTGGGCATGTCAGCGCCCTCCGTGGTAAGCAGTCAGGGGTGGTCGGTTCCGGAAATGGCGCCTTCGGAATAGCCGAGCGCGACGGTGAAAAGATGGCGCTGTCCAGGTCGCAGGGAGCGGCTGATGTCTGTCACCTCACGAAACGACCGCCCGAAGACCGACGCGGACAGTCCCTCCGCGAGCGCGGCCTGCCATATCGCGTACCCGAGAGCTCCGGCACGGGAGACCAGCCCGCCGTACCCGCTCGCGTTCGCCGGGATTCGAGCGAAGTCGCCGGTCACGAACATGAGTGCCGGCGCGTCCGCGTACTGCTCCCGCAGATCCGCCAGGAGCTCCGCTCCCCCCAGTGCCGAGTACGCGGTGGGTCCGGCCGTATCGGGCGTGCGGGCGTAGATGCCGGGAGCGAGCCCGCTGACCGCCGACGCACCGAGCAGCGTCAGGAAGCCCGGATCGCCGTGAACTCTCATCGGCCAGACGCCCGCCTCCGCCGCGTAGGCGGAAGCCAGAACGCGTTGGAGCACCGCCGGCCCTATCTCGCTCTCACGAAAGTCGCGGCAGCTCACCCTGGCCCTGAGCATTTCCTCGGCCGGCGGGCGCGGTGCTGTCCTGGTCGCGTCCACCTGAGTGCCCGAACCGGTCAGCAGCGGTTGACGCGCACGCATCGCCTTCGCCGTCGCCTCAACCGGATCCGTCATTCTGATCAATGCCATGGTCGCCCTCCCTGGTCGACGCCGCCGAGTGCGGCCACCGCGGTGACGAATTCATCGCCGTCCAGAAGCTCAAGCCGGGTGCCGAGATCCTCCGGCCAGGCGGACGCGAATCGCGCTGCCAGGCCGAAGGCGCCGGCGACCATGGCCAGCTGCATCGCGGCGCATCCCGCGTCGAGGAGCGCGAGCCGGTAGGCGAACGCGCCGTACTTCTCCTTCAGCCGCCCCACGGCGCCGACGAGGAAGAGCACGGCCTCCGGCTCCTCGGACAGTTGGAGATCGACACCCTCGAGCATCCGCCGGACATCCGTCTCGTCGTTTCTGACGCGGATCAGCGAATGCGTGGTGTCCCGGTACCTGAACAGGTTTCCTGGGAGGTCGAGCGCGCCCCCCGGGCAGAGGACGTAGATCTCGGCCGAGGCCAGGTTCCCCGCGCTGGGAACCCACCTGTCGAAGGACCTTCCCTCTTCTCCACCGTCCTGGTGCCGGAAACCCGCGACTCTGGCGAGGATCGCGCTGACAACGGCGGGGTCGAGGCCCGGACCGGCAGGTGTCCTCATCGGCGATGGATCGTCGGACGCCGAGCCGCCGGGGGCTGGGCAGTCGGGCCAACGGGGCAGCGCCCAGGTCGGTGAGTACGGGAACTCGGCTCTGGCGCCCTGTGACTTCTCGTACCTGGCCTGTGCCTCCGGGGAGGTGGAGCGCGATCCGGCGATCCTCCGGGGAAGGATCTCCTCCTGCCATTCGTAGACGGCGGGCGGTGTGAGGTCGCCGCAGTTCACACAGCCGGCTTCCGGGACGACGTAGAGGCGTTCCTCCCGGTGGTCCCGCAGGGACAGGCGGCTCATGCCCTTCTGAGATCTCCCCACCGCCATGCCGCCGAGGATCGAGATCACCTCTGTGCAGATCATGCCGACGGCCACACCGTCGAGCGTCCGGGGCGCCTTGACCGGCACGGTCTCGTCGATCGGGTCCGCGGCACGAAAGCACGCCACGCAGGTGGTCACCCCCCGGTGGAAAAGAGGCCCGATCTCCGCCGTCGCCTCGCGCTGGGCGAATCTCAGCAGAGGGATGTCCTCCTTGGCGCACGCCTCCTGCCCGATCACCAGACCGGACCCCCCGGCGCTGTCATCGACGAGCACGAGATCGGGGGCATGATCGGCGAGCAGGCCTGGCAACTCCTCGGCCGCGTCCAGGAACTCGACCCGGCCCACACCGCTGCCGCGCAGATCCCGCGACAACGCCTCGCCGATCGTGAGGTCGCCGACCACCAGCACGCCGGCCTCCGCGAGCACGTCCAGCATGTCGGTGGAACTCGCGAAGCGCTCCCGCATCGTGCTGAACGTCCGCGAGAAGTAGGCGACGACCTGCGGGTCGGCACAGGCCGAGCCCGACGAACGAGGTCGGCGGTGGATCTCGAGCAGGCCACGATCGTCCAGGAGTCGCAGCGCCGCGTTCAGCCGGGCCGCCGGCAGGCTCAGGTGTTCCCGGAGCTCGTCGAAGGTTCGCTCACCGTCCAGGGCTCGCAGGAGCCTGGGAAGGAACGATCCGGCCGACGTGCCGGAGAACAGGTATCGCCGGACCCCGCCGTCGATCAGCAGCCCCTCTTCGGCCTCGACCGTGGCGAGTCCGCGGCAGAAGCCGAGATAGCCGTCGCCCCAGCGGGCCGCCGGCCGGGCAGAGTCGCTCATGTCCGTGTCCCCATAACGGTATCGCTCCGGTGTCCGAGAGCCGATGCCACGGTCAGGCGGAGTGCGGACACGCTTCGGTCCGGCGGCCGGCCGCAGAACCGGCAGTCGTCGCACTCGATGACCTTGTGCTTCACCAGGCCGCCGCCGTGCAGGTCGATCGAGACGACCTCGCCGGTCGCGCCGGGATCTTTCATGATCGCGACAGCGACCGAGGCCGCCATCCTGACGTGGTGCGGCAGAAACCCCTGCGCTCCGAAGGCATGGCCGGTCGTACCGGGCCTGGTCAAGATCGCGCTGATGTGCTTCTGCGTGTCGTGCTGGATCTGCCTCCTGCGGAAGCACTCGAAGCAGGGTGACCGTCCCCCGGTGACCGATGGGCCGATCCTGACGGTCAGTCCGTCCATGACGATCGGAAGCCACTTTCCTCCGGTGCTCACGGCGTGCGCATCCGCCGCCTCGCAGACCGACGGGTCAGGACGGGAGAGGACCACGACCACGATGTCCGCCGTCACCGACCGAAAAGCCTCACCCACGTCGGCGGCGGCCTCCACGGTCGTGCCCGGCAGGGCGGCGAGCGCGTCCCGGACTCGCGAGCCGAACTCACCCGTGGCGACCACTGACGCGTGCACGGTTCTCGTCATGACGTGTTCTTCTTCCTGTGCTGCTCCGCCGGTCACAGGGCGACCCCCGCCTTCTCAAACAGCTGGAGTTCGGTCTGGCTCAGCTCGTGGCGGCCGGTTGCGTATCCGAGGTGTTCCTTGAGCAGCTCGCACTGAGAAGCCACGAAGGTCTCGTCCCAATGCTCAATGTTGCTCATCACCTGTTCCAGCGCGCTGCTGCGGAAGAAGCCGTCGCGCCTGGTCCCGTCGATGAGGCGGATGCTCGTCTCTGCGGGGTCGTTCAGGAAGTAGGGGACATCGCAGCTGAGCAGCGAGCGCAGTTCCTCGTCGACGAGCTCGTTGTATCGCGATTGCTGCGGAAACCGGAGGTAGCGTTCCAGCTCGACCTTCACGAGCGACCAGGAGCAGGCGAGCGACGGCTGTTCCATCAGCCTCTGAAGCAACGCGTAGTAGCCTGTGGTCCGAATCACCTGGCGGCCTTCGCAGTTTCGCGCGAGATCCCACAGCGAATCGTCCGAGAGCAGGTCGTGCCTGATCTGCCGGACCCGCGCGAAGACCGTCCGGAAACCTTCCAGGATCTCCGGAAGATAACCTCCTGGAGTTTGATAGACACCGTCGAGGACCGGCAGGTTCCTCGGCACCTCCCGGACGGTTCCGCGAAATGTCACCGCGAGGAGGTCGGTCCCGTCGTCAACGGGGAAGGGAACGAACACGGTGTTCTTCTCACTCCCCACGACCTGGAACGCCGCGTGCCTGCCCAGCCCTTGCCGCTCCGCGTCGGTGGCTTCGACAAGTCCGGTGTCGAACACCGAGGTGAGAGCCCCCTCCGGGCCATACCACGAGAAATTGTGCAGGAGCGTCTCGGTGTCGATCAGAACCGGGTCGCCACCCGCGGCGATCACGTTCTCCCAGTGCCCGTCGACGAAGTTCAGCAGACAGCAGACCGCCAGCAGGGCTCCGCTCTTCCACCAGAACGCCTGAGCTTCCGACCTGCTCGCGCAGGCCCTGAACTGGATCTCCTCAACCCATCCGTACGACCCTCTGTCAAGGATTCGCGGGAGCCTGACGGGCAACTCCAGCCTGGCCATGAAGGTGTGCAGAAATCCCGTTCCGGTCGGCGACACCGGCTTGTAGAAGATACGCCCACCGGAGAACTCGAAGACGATGACCTGACCACCGCCCGCGTGCCGGT
The DNA here is from genome assembly GCF_000721075.1 of Streptosporangium amethystogenes. Classification (GTDB taxonomy): domain Bacteria; phylum Actinomycetota; class Actinomycetes; order Streptosporangiales; family Streptosporangiaceae; genus Streptosporangium; species Streptosporangium amethystogenes. The sequence goes on along the minus strand of NZ_JOEQ01000005.1, from coordinate 150,541 downwards.
CGCTCTCCGCCAGGTGAATGCTCCTGAGCGGACCGGCCAGCCGGGGAAACGACGTGACAAGGGCAGGAAAGTCCTGGCCCAGGCGTTCGATGGCTGATCGGACAGCCGTCACGCTGCTCCTGATCAGTGCCGACACAATCGCCGCCACCACGGGGTAGCGATCCGCCAGTCGCTCGGGCAGGTCGGTCCCGCGCCAGAAATCCGTGTAGCGTTCCCGCCCGTCGGCTCCCGCCAGCTTCCCCGCGCTTTTCGCCACGGCCAGTTCGTGGGCGACCACCGGGAGGACCGCCCGGTCGAGCTTCACCGACAGGGCGTCGACGATCTGCCGGATACAGGTGTCGGGATCCTCCGGCCGGACCGGTAGGTCCAGCTGCCGTACCGCCGTGCGGATGTCATGGACTCCGGCGTTCAACTCCTGGCGGAAGAGGACCGACCGTGTCTCGTTCGGACCGGCGCTCAGCATCAGCCATCCCTTCTTGCAGATCATCCATTACCGCCCGACCGGGCGGATCCGGGCAGAGGCCCGGACCCGTCCGGCCGCCTTTCAGCCCCTGACCACTGAGCTGAGCGCCATGGTGGTGATCGGGTTCGCCGAGCTGAGCGCCATGGTGGTGATGGGGTTCGCCGAGCTGGGCATTCTGTCGATGACGCCGCGGTGGGCCGGCACCGCGTCCGTCGTCAACTCCGAGATTCCTGTGTTCATCTTTCTTTCCTCCATCTCATTGGGTCGCGTCGCCTGGTGTGTCCAGCCGTCGCCTGGGGAATTGGACTGGTTCCTGAACGTCAGGTGCGCCGGTGCGCCGGATACACCGTGCGCGTCTGGGCGATTCTCGCCGCGGCCACCTTGACGTCATCGTGCGAAACAGGATCGAGTGCGGCCAGGAAGACTTCCCTGAACCTGTCCGCGCCGCTCGTGGCCGCCTGATCCCTCGAAACCTCCGAGGGCCAGTCCGCCGTGCCCTCCACCCGTGCGCAGTAGGCCTCGATGAAATCCCACGGCGTCGGATCCTGGACCTCGATCGCGATGTGCAGCGACGTCTCGGACCTCGCCAACGCGTAGTGTGGGCTGCCGTGCGGCAGGTAGAGCCCGTCACCGGGCGTCAGCCGCGTCTCAAGCCGGCCCTGCTCGGTGATGGCGGTGTGCTCACAGAAAGCCGAACCGCTCGGTGAGACCGGATCGACGGCCCCCGCCACCCAGTCCTTCGTGCCCGAGGTCTGCAGGATGAAGACATGAAGGCCGTCGAGATGGGCGGTGATGACCGGCTCGTCGCCGGGCGGGCTCAGGAACGCATGGGCCACGACCCCGCTCTCGAATATCTCCGACATCTCATCGGTGATCTTCCGGACGGGCAGGTGCCAGTGGTCGATCCTGTTGAACTTCAGCGTCGCTCCGGCGTCGAATTCGCGGCGCAACCGTCCGCGGTCGACGAACCCGTCCACCTCGAAGCCGTTCACCGTTCTGGACCGGATCGGCGCCATCCTCGCGCCGGGGCTCGAACCGCCGAACACCGTTACGTAGGGAAGAGTCAACTGGCCGCAGTCCAGCTCATGCCAGATCTGCTCCTCGGTCAGCAGGCCGGCGACGCCCTCCGCCCGCAACACCCGCGGACGCCTGGCCCAGACGGAGTCGAAGAATCCTGCGGTGTTCGAGACCAGCCAGTCCAGTCGGCCGGTAGTCGTTCCCGGACCGCCGGTCATCCCGCCTCCTCTTTCATCATCGAAAGGGTCAGCGCGAGCAGTCTCTCGCTGGAAATTTTTCCCGCGGTGGCCATCAGCGCCTTTTTCGTCTCAATGGAACGCTCGTCGACGCTCATCGTGTGATAGCACGAGACAAGGTCCGAGTTGGTTACCATCGTGCACGCCTTCAGAGCTTTCAGATAATCTCGGACCCGTGGTGCGGAGATCTGTATCAGCAACTGGCACGACTCTCCGCGAGCTTGTGCGGAAAAGGAGCACGGTGTGGTCAGAAACGCCAGTTCCCCGCATTTAAGGTTCACTTCCCATGAACCGTTTTCAGTAGCGCCCCGGTCAGCTGAACCACATCTGATAATTGCCTCGCCATGGAGCTGAACGATGAAAGCCGGAGCGTTCACATAGGAGGTCATCACCGCGCCGTCCATACGCGCCCAGTACATCCTGGAGGCGACTGCGGCCGAAAGATCCCGAGACAGCCCTTGGGTTATCGCCCGTACCTGGGGGTGCCAGTGGGACAACTGGCTGAGTTTCAGGAAAGCACCCTCACCCAACTCCTGCTCGACCTTGTCGAGATCGGCGAACTCCGCGCACAGACCCCCGCCCGCCACCACTCGTGTCTCGACCGCGGGAACCTCTCCCACGGCATCGTCCACATGGAAGACGGAGAAGTACGGATACCGCAGGGAACCGATTCTCAGGCATGTCAGAAGATGGTCCGTGTCGATGATGCCGTGGCAGTCGACCGCACTGCGGACCGGTCGAGCGGAACCGCTGCATGGATCGGTCTCCCTGAAGAGAGCCGTGAGATTCTTGTACAACTGTCCTCCTCAGGCGAACGGCTGGGGCCACGGATTGAGATCCTTTTCCGCTCTGGGCTCGTAACCCATCGCCCGAGGCCCCGTATACAATCTCGAATGCCCGAAATACTGTGCGGACGGCACAAGAGATATGGGCTGAAGTCCCGGAATGACCACGCTTACGGCGCTGAGCCCGTTACGTCGCAACTCTCTGGGAGTACTGTCCACCACGACCACTTCCATTTTCTTGGCGCCGAAGCGTTCCACGAGAACCTGGAGTGCTGCTGCCGCGTCTTCCGGAAGGGGCGTCGAGTCTGCGTCGGAGCTCGTCCTCCGATGCGCCAGATCATCGGTCAGAAAATCAAAGGCGGCGGCCCGCTCGGGGACACCCATGTATCTGATCCCGTCCTCGACGCCCCCGAACCCCGCGGCTTTCGGATCCTTGACCTGTGCGCCTTCGTCGTAGCAGAGGGCTCTGACCATAATCGTTTCGAGCAATGCCTTGAAAGCGGCCTCGGGCAAGGTCCTCTCAACGGCCGCCCCGACCACGTGCTGCGCACGGACGTCGTGCGGTGCGCGCTGCAGACAGTAGACGGTCGGCACGTTCAGCTCGGACGTGGCGTCGAAGAGATAGGTGTCGATGAAATGGCTGCCACTCCATTCCAGGAGATAGCCGAGCTGTTCGGACGGGTGCTCGATTCGCAGTTTCGGCAGTTTCAGCATCTGGGACCAGGTGAGGGCCACCATGTCGCGTTCGATGATTTCGCAGACGCCTCGCACCATCGCTTCGACGGGATCGGTGTGGATGGCGTATCCGGTGGATATCCCGTTCCAGAACATCTCTCCCTCGGAGTGGTTCTGGGCGCCATAGTGTGCCATCACGGCCGGCACCCACCGATCCTCCATGGTCGTCAACTCGAGCCCCCGCACCCACCTGATCGGAAGCTCGGGGTCATAGGGGCGCAGCGGGCACCCCCGGTCCGCGTACTCCCGTTCCGAGCACCGGGGAATGCTCGACATGTCGATGGCCTTCCCGTTCAACTCGTCGAACCGCGCCTCGACGCCCTCGAACGTCAGAAAACCCGCGCTGCGCTCCGCGCCCTCCGCGATGGCGATGAAGCGCGCCAGATCCTTGGAGTCGATCGCCCGGCCGCAACCGTAGGTCTCCGCCGGCCCCACCAGCCCGGGCCAGGCACTCCCGACCGAAGAGGCGTGAGTCGAAACACGGTCCAGGCCTCTTGTCCCGAACACCTCCCACACCCGTGAGACGACACCGTAGGGAGAGAGCAGCGGTTCGAGGTCCGGCCTGAAAACCTTGTTGGCGAGATCTGCCTGCATGGCGGGAAGTGCCTCCCATCTCGGTCGCCTTCCGGGCTGTCGCGAGTACTGGTGCCGCCGCGACGGCGACGGTCACCAGTACTCGCCGACCCGCTGTCAGAGGATTACCGACTCACCTGACCGAAGCCGTTGGCGGACGGTGACAACAGGATCGAGTGCTTCTACCGGCAGTTGGTGCTGATGGTGCTCGGAAGGCTCGTGCCGCAGCCGCCCCTGCACGGCGACACGTAGTTGACCACTTCCTTGGTGAGCTCTTCCCAGCTCAGCTCGGTGACGTCCTCGGCTACAAGGTCGAGCGTTTCGGAAGTGTCCGCGTGCGACATGGCAAGCCCCTTTCTGAGAGCCGTTTGACAACGCCACGAGTGAACAGAAGGGTCATCTCCGCACCGTCTCGAAAAACGTCGTCCACCGGTCTCCGGTGCGTCTTCGCACCGCCTACGCGGCTGGTCAACGCTCTGGATCGCACCAAAATCCTTTACATTCCATTAATCTTCGGGATTCCGATGACACTTGCCGAAACCGGGCTTGCCCCAAAGAAACGGGTGGGCCGGCGCGGTCAGAGCCGGCAGCGGCGGTCTCGCCCTGATCCGGGGTGAGGGCGGCATCGAATCCATCCCGCCCTCTGGCAGGCGCGTGGGTTCTGGGCTACCGTAATTGACGTGATCGTCAAGTCTGAGACGCTCAGCAGCCGGGGCCGCCGCACGCGGGCGGCGCTCGTCCAGGCCGGACGGGAGATGTTCGAGGAGCGCGGTTACGACGCCGTGCGCGTCGACGACGTCTGCGCGCGCGCCGGTGTCTCGCACGGCACCTTCTACACCTACTTCGGCTCGCGCGAGGAGCTGTTCCGTGAGGTGGCGGCCACCGTGGTGGGCGAGATGTTCACCGCCAGCGTGGTCGGGCCCGCCGCTCCCGACGACCCGTACGCCCGCATCGAGGCCGCCAACCTGCTCTACCTGCGCGCCTGGGCCACCAACTCCCGGTTGGTGAGGATGCTGGAGCAGGTCGCGATCGCCGACGAGGGGTTCCGCGGCCTGCTGCTCGAGTTGCGCGAGGTCTTCGTGCGGCGCGGCGCGGAGGGGCTGCGGCGCCTGCAGGAGCAGGGCCTGGCCGATCCGTCGCTGGACCCCCGGCTGACCGCCGTGATGCTGGGCGGGATGGTCGAGCACTTCGCCCACGTCTGGCTCGACCTCGGCGAGCACGCCGACGAGCGGACCGCCGTCGCCATGCTCTCCACGCTCTGGGCCCGGGCCATCGGCCTGACGCCCACGAGCCAAGGCAACAACATGACGCCAACGTCAATCAAGGAGGCGGGCTCGTGAGCCGGCTGGACACCTCCGGTGACGACTACCTGACCCGGCGCGAGGCGATGCTCGCCAAACTGGCCGAGCTCGACGCCGAGCAGGCCAGGGCGGTGGCCGGCGGCGGCGAGAAGTACGTCGACCGGCACCGCGCACGGGGCAGGCTGCTGGCCAGGGAGCGGATCGAGCTGCTCGTCGATCCCGACTCGGCGTTCCTGGAGCTCTCACCGCTGGCGGGCTGGGGCAGCGACTTCCCCGTCGGGGCGAGCGTGGTCACCGGGATCGGGGTGGTCGAGGGCGTCGAGTGCGTGCTCGTCGCCAACGACCCGACGGTGCGGGGCGGCTCGTCCAACCCGTGGACGCTGCGCAAGACGCTCAGGGCGGCCGACATCGCCTTCGAGAACCGGCTGCCGCTGATCAATCTGGTGGAGTCCGGCGGGGCCGACCTGCCGACCCAGAAGGAGATCTTCATCCCCGGCGGCCGGATCTTCCGCGACCTGACCCGCCTGTCGGCGGCCGGTATCCCCACCATCGCCCTGGTCTTCGGCAACTCCACCGCCGGCGGGGCCTACGTGCCGGGGATGAGCGATCACGTGGTCATGGTCAAGAAGGGCGCGAAGGTCTTCCTCGGAGGGCCGCCGCTGGTCAGGATGGCCACCGGGGAGGAGTCCGACGACGAGTCGCTGGGCGGCGCCGAGATGCACGCCCGGGTCAGCGGGCTGGCCGACTACCTGGCCGCCGACGAGCACGACGCGCTGCGGATCGGGCGGCAGATCGTCAGGGGCCTGAACCGGCGAAGGCTCGGCGCCTCCGCCGGGCCCGTGCGTGACCCGCTGTACGACGAGGACGAGTTGCTGGGCATCGTGCCCGAGGACCTGAAGATCCCGTTCGACCCGCGCGAGGTGATCGCGCGGATCGTGGACGGCAGCGAGTTCGACGAGTTCAAACCCCTGTACGGCGGGAGCCTGGTGACCGGGTGGGCCCGCCTGCACGGCTATCCGATCGGGATACTGGCCAACGCCCGGGGGGTGTTGTTCAGCGAGGAGGCGCAGAAGGCCGCGCAGTTCATCCAACTCGCCGACCAGGCCCGCACCCCCCTGGTCTTCCTGCAGAACACCACCGGCTACATGGTCGGCAAGGACTACGAGCAGGGCGGCATCATCAAGCACGGCGCCATGATGATCAACGCGGTGTCCAACTCGACGGTCCCGCACCTCACGATCGTCATGGGCGCCTCGTACGGTGCGGGCAACTACGGCATGTGCGGCCGGGCCTACGACCCTCGCTTCCTGTTCTCCTGGCCCAGCGCGAAATCGGCGGTCATGGGGCCCGCCCAGCTCGCCGGAGTGCTGTCCATCGTCGGCAGGGCCGCGGCCCAGGCCCGGGGACAGGTCTACGACGAGGAGGGCGACGCGGCTATGCGCCGGATGGTCGAGGCGCAGATCGAGGCCGAGTCACTGCCGTTCTTCCTCTCCGGCCGCCTCTACGACGACGGGGTGATCGACCCCCGCGACACCCGGACGGTCCTGGGCCTGTGCCTGTCCGCCGTACACAACGCCCCCGTCCCGGAGCCCGCGGGCTTCGGCGTCTTCCGGATGTGACCATGCCCGCGAACATGCCCGCGAACATGCCCTTGACCGCCTCGCCGATCCGCCGCCTGCTCGTCGCGAACCGGGGCGAGATCGCCCGCCGCGTCTTCCGTACCTGCCGCGACCTCGGTATCGAGACCGTCGCGGTCTTCTCCGACGCCGACGCCGACGCCCCGCACGTGACCGAGGCGGACCACGCGGTGCGGCTCGGCGGTGTCAGACCCGCCGACACCTACCTGTCCACGGAGAAGATCGTCGACGCGGCCCGCAGATCGGGGGCGGACGCGGTCCATCCCGGCTACGGCTTCCTGTCGGAGAACGCCGCCTTCGCGCGGGCCGTGCCGGACGCCGGCCTGACCTGGGTCGGTCCACCGGCCGAGGCCGTCGCCGCAATGGGCTCCAAGATCAAGGCCAAGGAACTGATGGCGGCCGCGGGGATCCCGGTGCTGCCGGGGTTCACCACGGGTCCCGGCCACTCGGCGGACGACCTGGAACGGGACCTGAACGCCGTGTTCACCCCGATGGGCGGCCCCCTTCCGCTGCTGGTGAAGGCGTCGGCCGGGGGCGGCGGGCGCGGGATGCGCGTCGTACGGCTGACCGGCGACCTGCCGGAGGCGGTCGCCTCGGCGCGCGCCGAGGCCATGTCGGCGTTCGGGGACGGCACGGTTTTCGTCGAGCCCCTGCTGGAGGGCGCCCGGCACATCGAGGTGCAGATCCTGGCCGACGGGCACGGGACGGTGTGGGCGCTGGGCGAGCGGGAGTGCTCGATCCAGCGGCGGCACCAGAAGGTGATCGAGGAGACCCCCTCCCCGTCGATCTCCCCGGCGGCGCGGGCGCGGCTGCGCGACGCGGCGGTCACGGCCGCGCGGGTCATCGACTACGTCGGCGCCGGAACCGTCGAGTTCCTCGTCAGGGGCGACACGATCGCCTTCCTGGAGATGAACACCCGCCTGCAGGTGGAACACCCGGTGACCGAGTGCGTCCACGGTGTCGACCTCGTCGAGTTGCAGTTGCGGATCGCCGAGGGCGCCCGGCTGCCCGCGTCACCGCCCGAGCCGTCCGGACACGCCGTCGAGGCTCGCCTGTACGCCGAGGATCCGGCCCGTGACTGGCTCCCGCAGAGCGGCACCCTGCACCGCCTTGAGATCCCCGGCGTGGACTCCCGCTTCGCGCCCGCGCCCGGCGGGCGGCACGGGCTGCGACTGGACTCCGGCGTCGAGGACGGCTCGGCGATCGGGGTGCACTACGACCCGATGCTCGCCAAGGTCATCTCCTACGGCGCGAGTCGCTCCGACGCCGTGCGGAGGCTGGCCTTCGCGCTGGCGGGTGCGCGGATCCACGGCCCCGTCACCAACCGGGACCTGCTGGTCGAGGTCCTGCGCCATCCGGCGTTCCTCGCCGGGGAGACCCATACGGGTTTCCTGACCGAGCACGGCCTCACCGGGCCGGCATTCGGACGGCAGGCCGCCGGAGCCGGGCCGGGGGTCGTGCGCCTGTCCGCCCTCGCCGCCGCACTCGCGCGGGCGTCGGCCAACCGCGCGGCGGCGACGGTGCAGGCGGGACTGCCGAGCGGATGGCGCAACGTGGTGTCGCAGCCGCAGCGCACCGCGTTCGCGGAGGCGGAGATCTTCTACCGGATCACCAGGGACGGCCTGCGTGCCGAAGGGTTCCCCGATACCGTTCTGGTCGGCGCGACGCCCTCGCTGGTCGTACTGGAGACCTCGGGCGTGCGGCACAGGTTCGCCGTGGCCCGCTACGACGGCGTGACGCACGTGGACTCCCCGCTCGGTTCCGTACGGCTCACCCCGCTGGAGCGCCTGCCCGCGCCGGTGGAGCAGGTGCCACCCGGCTCCCTGCTGGCCCCCATGCCCGGTACCGTGCTGCGGATCGACGTCAAACCCGGCGAGAGCGTCGGGCAAGGGCAGGTGGTCGTGGTGCTCGAAGCCATGAAGATGGAGCACCGGATCACCGCCCCCGCGCCGGGCACGGTGGCGGCGGTGAACGTGACGCCGGGCCGACAGGTCGAGGCCGGGTTCGTGCTGGTCGTGATCGAGGGGCAGACTTGATCCCCTCCCCGGGCTCTCCGGAGCCGGAGTACGGGGTCGTGCGGCTGGAAGGATTCAGATGAGAACCGATGGGGGTTGGCCGGTGGAGCGCCTGGTGCACGGGGAGGTGTCCGGAGGGGTGGCGACGATCACTCTCGACTCCCCCCGCAACCGCAACGCCCTGTCGGTGCGGTTGCTGGGCGACCTGGAGGAGCGGCTCAACTGGGCGCTGGCCGAGGAGGGCGTCCGGGTGATCGTGCTCACCGGGACCGGGCCGGTGTTCTGCTCGGGCGCCGACCTGAAGGAGCAGCGGGTGACCCCCCGCGGCGCGCACGAGGCGCCGGTGACCGCGTCGTTTCCGGAGATCATGAGCCTGATCTGGGAGAGCCCGAAGCCGGTCGTGTGCAGGCTGAACGGCACCGCGAGGGCCGGGGGGCTCGGCCTGGTGGCGGCCTGCGACTTCGCGATCGCCCCCGACTCGGCCTCGTTCGCCTTCAGCGAGGTGCGGCTCGGCGTGGTGCCCGCGATGATCTCGGTGACCGTGCTGCGGCGGCTCGACCCGCGCGCCGCCGCCGAGTACCTGCTCACCGGGGAGACGTTCGACGCCGCCCGTGCCAGGGAGATCGGGCTGCTCACCCGCGCCGTGCCCGAGGAGGAGCTGGACGCGACCGTCGCCCACTACACCGGCATGCTGCTGCGCGGCGGCCCCGAGTCGCTCGCTCTCACCAAGCAGCTCGTGCGGACCGTGCCCGAGCTGAGTGTCGAGGAGGGCATGCGCCAGATGGCCGAGCTGTCCGCCCGGCGCTTCACCTCCGCCGAGGGGCAGGAGGGGATCGCCGCCTTCATGGAGAAGCGGCCCGCGTCCTGGATCCCCGCCTCCGAGGTGGGCTGACACCGCCTGCCGGACACCCGCCCGAGGAGATCCGATGTTGCGTATCGCCAACTGCTCCGGCTTCTACGGCGACCGGCTGTCGGCCGCCAGGGAGATGGTGGAGGGCGGCCCGATCGACGTGCTCACCGGCGACTGGCTCGCCGAGCTGACCATGCTGATCCTGGCCGGGAACCGGCTCAGGGGCCGCCCCGGCTACGCGCCGACCTTCCTCAAGCAGCTGGAGGAGGTCCTCGGGACCTGCCTGGAACGCGGCATCAAGATCGTCTCTAATGCGGGCGGGCTGGATCCCGCCGGGTGCGCCGGGGCGGTGACCGAGCTGGCGACGCGCCTCGGGTTGCCGGTGCGGGTCGCCCATGTCACCGGTGACGATCTCACCGGCCACGACCTGGGCGGAGCGCCGAACGCCGACACCGGCGAGCCGCTGCCCGCGCCCGCCCTGACCGCCAACGCCTACCTGGGGGGCCGCCCGATCGCCGCCGCCCTGTCCGCCGGGGCGGACGTGGTGGTGACCGGCCGCGTCACGGACGCCGCACTGGTCACCGGGCCGGGAATCTGGCGGTACGGCTGGGGGCCCGGCGATCTCGACGCGCTGGCCGGCTCCGTGGTCGCCGGGCACGTCATCGAGTGCGGCTGCCAGGCGACCGGCGGTAACTACGCGTTCTTCGGCGAGGTGCCCGACCTGGCTCGCTGCGGGTTTCCGCTGGTGGAGCTGGAGGCGGACGGCTCCAGTGTGGTCACCAAGCATCCCGGGACCGGGGGGCTGGTCTCGGTCGGCACGGTCACCGCGCAGCTGCTGTACGAGATCGCCTCCCCCCGCTACCTCGGCCCCGACGTGATCGCGCGCTTCGACACGATCCGGCTGGAGCAGCAGGGCCCCGACCGGGTCCGCGTCTCGGGGGTGCGCGGCGAGGCCCCGCCCGGCACGCTCAAGGTCGCCGTCAACTACCTGGCGGGCTACCGCAACACCATGACGCTCGTCCTGACCGGCCTGGACATCGAGGCCAAGGCCAGGCTCGCCCAGGAGGCCATCTGGGCCCGGGTGCCGAGGGAGTCGTTCGACGAGGTCCACGTCGAGCTCACCCCGCTGGCGGGCACCGCCCTGCTGCGCGTCACCGTGATGGACGCCGACCGGCGCAGGGCCGGACGTGCCTTCTCCTCGGCCGTGGTCGAGACCGGCCTGGCGAGCTACCCCGGCTTCTACGGGCTGACCCCTCCCGGTGACGCCTCACCGTACGGGGTCTACTGGCCCACGCTCATCCCGGCGGAGGCGGTGCGGGCCCGCGTCTGGCTCGACGGCCGCGAGCTCCCCACGGTGCCGGACGACTCGGAGGACGACGGCCGGGAGCGGTCCGGGCAGGCGCCCCCTCCCCCGGTCACCCGCCCCGGAGCGCCGGAGGGAGCCGCGCCGGGCGGTCCACGGGGCGCGGACGGCGGCGGCGGGACGGTACGGGTCGCGCTGGGCTCGATCGTGGGTGCCCGGTCCGGGGACAAGGGCGGCAACGCCAACCTGGGGGTCTGGGTCCGCACCCCCGAGCAGTTCGGCTGGCTGGAGAGCCACCTGACGGTCGAGCGCCTGGCCGAGCTCCTGCCCGGCACCGCGGAACTGAACGTCGAGCGCTTCGAGCTGCCCAACCTGCTCGCCGTCAACTTCGTCGTCCACGGCCTCCTCGGCCGGGGTGTGGCCGCCAGCCCTCGCCTCGACGCCCAGGCCAAGGCCCTCGGCGAGGAACTCCGCGCCGTACTCACCGACATCCCGCGGCGCCTGCTCTGATCCCCCGATCGGAACGGCCGGCGTGGTACGGGCGGTGTTGACCGTCGCAGGCGGGGATCATAGATTCACCCTGACTAGAATATGATTCGGTTGAGGAGGGTGCATGACGGCCGCGCACATCGACGTCAATGTGATCGACTTCGGCGTGCTCGGTGCGTGGATGGACGCGCAGGGGCTGCCCGGCGGGCCGTTCGAGCGGGTCGCGCCGGTGGCGGGCGGAACGCAGAACGTCATGGTCCGCTTCGAGCGGGGCGGGGCTCGGTACGTGCTGCGCAGGCCGCCGCTGCATCCGCGCGCCAGGAGCAACGAGGTGCTCCGCCGGGAGGCGAGGGTGCTGGCGGTGCTGCGCGACACGCCGGTGGCGGCGCCGCGCCTCGTCGCGGCCTGTACCGACGAGAGCGTCATGGGCGCGGTCTTCTACCTGATGGAACCGGTCCGGGGTTTCAACCCCACGGTCGGGCTGCCCGAGCCGCACGCGAGCGATCCCGCGATCCGGCACCGGATGGGCCTGGAGGCGGCCTCGGCGCTGGCCGACCTGGGACGGGTGGACCACGGCGTGCTCGACGGGTTCGGCCGCCCCGAGGGGTTCCTGGAGCGGCAGGTACCGCGCTGGATGGGCGAACTGGACGGCTACGGGGCCCTGGACGGGTATCCGGGACCCGACATCCCCGGACTGGCGGAGACGGCCGGCTGGCTGGAGCGCAACCGGCCGAAGGAGTTCACCCCGGGGATCATGCACGGTGACTACCACCTGGCCAACCTCATGTTCGCCTGCGACGGGCCCAGGGTGGCCGCGATCGTCGACTGGGAGATGTGCACGGTGGGCGACCCGCTGCTGGACCTGGGGTGGCTGCTGGCGACCTGGCCGACCCCCGACGGCGTGGGGGTGATCTCCGGCGGTGTCACCGGGCTGGCCCCGGCCGCCGAGCTCGTCGAGTGCTACGCGGCCCTGTCCGACCGCGACCTGTCCGCCGTCGACTGGTACGCGGTGCTGGCCTGCTTCAAGCTCGGCATCGTGCTGGAGGGTACGCACGCACGCGCGTGCGCGGGCAAGGCGTCCAGGGAACTCGGGGACCTGCTCCACGCGACCACGCTGAACCTGTTCGCCCGTGCTCGCACGTTCATGTGACATAAGACGAAATAAGTGGAATGTGCGTTATCTGGTGCTTGAAACCTTCATGCAACCTTCCAAAATCTAGGATTGCTCGCAATTGCTCCATGAGTGTGGTTCGGGGAAGGATTCAGTCATGCGCCTGCGGTTCCTTGGTTCCACCTCCGAAGCGGGCGCCTGCCCCTCCCTCTACGAGACCGATCGCGGGACCGTCGTGGTGCAGGGCCTTCGGGTGACCGACGCGGAGGCCCTGGCCGACCTGCGTCATGTCCTGGAGGGTGAAACCGCCGTCGAGGTGCCCCGCGAGTTGCTCGTGGACATCGCGCGCCGAGTACTTTCTGTAAATATTGGTCACGATTAGGAGTGCTCTCTGGCTTGATCCACATGCCCGGGTCTAGCGTCGTGCGCACCACGCGGGGGATGACGTGAACCCGCGGGAGGAGCAGGCGGGCGAGAGTGGCCGGGGAGATCGTGTGGGCGGGTTCCAACAGGCCAGGACCGAACTCGGCGCGCGGTTACGGCACCTGCGGGAGACCGCTCACCTGTCGGGCAAGGAACTGGCCGAACGGCTGAGGTGGCAGGCCTCCAAGGTCTCCCGGATCGAGAACGCCCGCCAGACCGTCACCGAGGACGACATCGTCCAGTGGGCGCGGGCCACAGACGCCGCCCCCGAGGTGGTCGAGGAGCTGGTGGGGCGGGCACTGGGACTCCTGGATCGCCAGGACCCCTGGCGGCAGCGGCACCGCGGCGGACTGGCCGCCCTCCAGGAGGACGTCCTCGACATGGAGGCACGGACCACGCTGCTGCGAGTGTTCGAGCCGGGCGTGGTCATCGGCCTGTTGCAGACCACCGAGTACGCCCGGAGCATCTTCACTCGGATCAAGCGTCTCTACCGGTCCCCCGACGAGATCGACGCGGCCATCCGGGTCCGCATGCGGCGCCAGGACATCCTCTACGACCAGAGCAGGCGGTTCAGGTTCGTCCTGCCGGAGGCGGTGCTGCGCTACCGGCTGGCCCCGCTGGACGTGATGCGCGGGCAGCTCGACCGGTTACTGGCGGTGACCGCGCTGCCGAACGTGGAGTTCGGTGTGATCCCCTTCGAGGCGCCCCTGCCCTCGGCACCGCTCAACGGTTTCTGGATGTACGACGACGACCATGTCGCGGTGCCGACCAGGACGAGGGACCTGCTTCTTCGTGACCCGGACGACGTCGTCTTCTACGCGCGGACCTTCGAGGAACTCTGCGAGGTCGCGGCCTTCGGGGAGGACGCCAGGTCGGTGATCGTCCGGGTACTCAACGATTTCTCCGGGCAGCCAAGGGACTAAACACCGCAATTGCTTGATTAGCATCCCAAGATCGTGCAATTCTCTGTCGAGACGGAGGTGACACACGATGCTGGACACGCTGTCTTGTCTGGAGAGGTTCGTTGCTGCGATACGGCTGCACGCCGACCTTTCCGTACAGCGGATCTCGTTCGATGATCCCGCGTACGTGTACGTCCGCAACCGTTTCAGCAACACCCTGGCCGAGACCGTGACCTGCTCCCAGGACGGCCGTTTCATCACCTCGTGGGGTTACCGGCTCGGCACCAGCGAGAACATCGACGGCGCCGCGGCGCGGCTGGCCTTCCTCCTCGCGGCCCTGCCCACCCCCCAGGTCTGATCCGGTAGCCCCGCCGCTACGGGGCCTCGGCCGGCTCGTCGGGAAAGTCCGAGAGGCGCAGGCCGACCTCCCTGGCGGCGGCGACCCTGGCGTGATGGAGCATCCGGCTCCGCGACAGGTTGCCGGTGTGCAGGGTGTACCGGACCACGAGGCCGTCGAGCATGCCGTCGATCCGCTCGGCCGACCCCAGGGGGTCGTCGCAGGTGAACTCACCCGAGGCCACGCCGGCGGAGATCACCTGGCTGAGGATCTCGATCCAGGCGTCCTCAAGCTCCAGCAGGATGGTGCGGACGTGCTCCTCGCGCACTCCCACGGCCCAGGCGTCGACCCAGAGGATCCAGCTCTGGTCGGAGCGGGAGGCCGGGATGTAGAAGCGCAGGACCCGGTCGAGGAGTTGGACGGCGGTGCCGGGGCCCGCGACGATCTCCTTCAGCCGCTGGATCTCCGAGTCGCTGGTGCTGCGGAGCATCTCGGTGATGAGATCGTCCTTGGTGGCGAAGTGGTAGTGGATCAGGCCACCGCTCACGTTCGTCGCCTTGGCGATGTCGGCGACCCGGGTGCTGGCCAGCCCGCGCTCGAGCACGACCCGCCTGGCGGCCTCAAGGAGCTCCGCTCGGCGCTGGTCGGCCTGGTCGGCGCGGCTGCTGCGCGCCCCTCCTCCGCTGTGCACGGCGCAAGACTACAGCAGCGCGCGCGCACCGCCTCCATACTACTGATTGGTCAATCAGTCAATGATTTCGCACCTGTCGTACGGGCAAGGAGCGGGGTGAGGAGTCGACGGACAGCCGTTGGCATTTCGATATCGGCCGCCGCGGCCGGACGGGGCAAGGTCTTGGGCACCTTGACGGCGTCGATCCGGTCCATCGGGTTGGCCTGCAGCAGGTCGCGGCGGACCGCCGGTACTCTCGCGCTCGGCGGTCAGGATGGCTGAACTTCGTCGAAGAGGGCGAGGGCTTCGGTGGGGTCCGGGCTCACGAGGCGCTCCAGACCGGCCATCGTGATCTTCGCCCACCTGCCGGCCCGTGCCCACATCTGTTCCTCGAAGGCGCGGACGGCCTCGTCCAGATCGCCGGGGGCGGCGGCGACGGACTCGGCGAGTTCGGCGCCTTCCAGCATCGCGAGGTTCGCGCCCACCCCCAATGGGGGCATCAGGTGGGCGGCGTCGCCCAGTAGCGTCACCCCGGGGACGTGGGCCCAGGTGTGGGACACGGGCAGGACGTAGAGGGGGCGGTGGACGAAAGCGGTGCCGTGGCGGAGGAGGTCGAGGACGGGAGCGGCCCAGCCGTCGAACAGAGCCAGCAGGCTTGACCGCACGGCCTCGACGTCGGCCAGGTCCAGATTCGTGTGCCAGTTCAGCGGCGCGCGGAACTGGGCGTACACCTTGACGTGGCCGCCGCTGTTGCGCTGGGCGACGAGGGCGCGGTTCACGCCGTACACGGCCATGGAACCGTCGCCGATCAGCCGGGCGAGGTCGGGATGGCGGATGTCGACATCGTCCAGGGAGGTCTCGACCAGGGTGACGCCGGTGTGGTAGGGCGTCGCGGACGAGATCGCCGGGCGGACCCGGGACCAGGCGCCGTCCGCGCCGATCACGAGGTCGAACGTCTCCTGGCGCCCGTCCGCGAAACGGACCAGCACGCCGTCCCGGGTCCCCGGCACCACCTCCGTCACGCCCCGCCCCCACTGAACGTCGAGGGGGCCGAGCAGCAGGTCACGGAGTTGCCCCCGGTCGATCTCGGGATTGGCCCGATCACCCGGACGGGGTCGCCAGTCGCGAAGGACGGTCCCGTCCGCGTCCAGGATGCGCATGGCCTGCCCTTCGGGACGGGACAGCGCCTGGAACTCCGCCAGCAGCCCCGCCTTGCCCAGTGCGAGCTGGCCCATCCCTTCGTGCAGGTCGAGCGTGCCGCCCGGGGGCCGGGCGTCGGGGGCGGGATCACGTTCGAGGACGGTGACAGGGTGACCGCGGCGGCGCAGGACGCAGGCGAAGGTGAGGCCGGCGGGGCCGCCCCCGATCACGGCGATACGGTGTCTCATAGCGATATACCGTATTTAACTATTACAGTGTATCGCAACAGTACGATGTAACCATGACTGTGTGGGACCGGCCGGAGCCGCCGACTCGCCCCGTGCCGCTCGACCGGGAGCGAATCGTTGCCGCCGCCATCGCGCTGGCCGACGAGGGCGGGCTGGAGGCGGTGTCGTTGCGCAAGGTCGCCGCCCGGCTGGACGCCGGCCCGATGCGGCTGTACGGATACATCTCCACCAAGGAGGAGTTGTTCGACCTCATGGTGGACGAGGTCCACACCGAGATCCTCCCCGCGGAGCAGCCCGGCGACTGGCGGGAGGTGCTGCGCACCCGCGCCCACCGCACCAGGCAGGCCACCCTCCGTCACGAATGGCTGGCCGACCTGCTCGGCGGCCGTCCGACCCTGGGCCCGAACGCCCTCGCCGTGACCGAGGCCACGCTGGCCGCCCTCGACGGCCTCGCCGACCTCGACACCGTCCTGCGCGCCGTGGAGACCGTCAGTGCCTACTTCACCGGCGCGATCAGGCGCGAGATCGCGAACCTGCGGGCCGAGCGCGCCACAGGCCTGTCCAAGCGAGACTGGCAGCGCGCCTCCGGCCCGCATGTGATGAGGATGCTGGCCACGGGCCGCTTCCCGGCGCTGGCCAAGGCCGTGCACGACGGCACGGAGATGGACGCCGAGGCGTCCTTCGCGACCGGCCTGGACTGGGTCCTCGACGCCGTGGCCGCCAAACTCGCCCGGCCGCCGGCGTGACGCTCAGGATTTCCATCCGTCCCGGACGGCCGGCGTGCCGGCTCAGCCGCAGCGGTACAGGGACTGGTCGGTGGAGCCGCCGTACTCCGACGCCGTGACCGCCGTGCAGTTGGCCCGCACCCACTCGGTCACCTGGGACCCGCCCCCGTCGGGCCCGCCCCGGCCGCCTCCGGTCATCACGTACCTGAGCCGCCCCGAGGAGACGAGCTCGTCGAGCCGGTCCACGGTCATGGCCGGGTCGCTCCCGGTGAAGCCGCCCATCGCGATGACGGGCAGCCCCGTCGACAGGATGGCCGCGGAGGCGTCCCGCGCGCTGCTCACCGCCACCAGCCAGGTCGCGCCGTCCCGGTTCCTCCTCAGGTATTCGATCATCTGCTGGTCCATGGCACCGCCGGGGCCGGCCGGGAGGCCGTAGCGCGTCCGCGGAACGGCGTCACCGGTCGTCCCCTGCTGCGGGTTCTGTCCCGGTGCGCCGCCGGGAGGCCCGCCGTCACCTTCGGGAGCCTCTCCTCTCGTGCCGCCGAGGGAGCCTCCGGGGGAGCCGCCCCGCATGCCGCCGAGGCCGCCGCTGCCCGCGGGACCCGCGGTGGGGTTGGTGCCGTTGACGGCCGAGCCGAGCGGGGTCAGCGCGTAGGCGGCGGGACCGGCGAGGCAGGCGGCCAGCCCGGCCGTCAGCGCGACGGCGGCGATCCGCAGCCGGAGCCGCGGCCCCAGGCGGGCCAGGCACAGCCCGGCGACCGCCGTCACCGTGATCGCGGCGACCGCCCAGGCCAGCCAGGGCACGAAGTCCGTACCGCGGCGCAGCACGGTGAACGCCCACGCCCCGGTGACCGCGCCCCCCGCGGGTAGCACCCACGACCACGCCCTGGAGTGCCGGTAGGCCCTCCAGCCGAGCACCCCGCCGAGACCGGTCAGAGCGGCGACGGCCGGGGCCATCGCGGTGGAGTAGTACGGGTGGAAGGTGCCATTGGAGAAGCTGAACACGACGTAGTGGACCGCGAGCCAGCCGCCCCACAGCAGCAGGGCGACCCTGGTGTCGCGGAGCGGGCCGCGGGCGGTCAGGGCCAGGCCGGTGATCAGGGCGATCACGGCGAAGGGCAGCAGCCAGGAGATCTGCCCGGCCATGGTGTCGTTGAACAGGCGCCCGGCGCCCGCCTCGCCGCCGAACCCCATGCCACCCCCGCCCCGCCCCCCGCCGTTGCCGAAGATCCGTCCGAGGCCGTTGTAGCCGATGACGAGGTCCCAGACGGAGTTGTCGGTGCTGCCGCCGATGTAGGGGCGGTCCGACGCGGGCCACAGGTCCACGATCACCATCCACCAGGCGCTGAAGACCACCAGCGAGGCACCCGCGGCGAGCAGCCGCCCGAGACGGCGGGGCAACGTCCCCGGAGCCATGACCAGGTAGAGCGGGGCGAAGGCCGGCAGCACCAGGTAGGCCTGGAGCATCTTGGTGTTGAACGCCAGGCCGACGAGCGCCGCCGAGACGACGAGCGTACGCGTCCGGCCGGTGCGTACCGCCTCCTGGCAGAACCAGGCCGCGAGCACCAGCAGCAGGACCAGGAGGGTGTCGGGGTTGTTGTCCCGGTTGATGGCCACGGTGATCGGGGTCAGCGTCATCGCCAGGGCCGCGACCAGTGCGGCGGCGTGGCCGTACCCGCCGGGCATGGCTCTTCGCACCGCCGAGTGGAGCACGGCGACGGCGGCGACCCCGGCGACGGCCTGGGGCAGGAGCATGCTCCAGGTGCCGAACCCGAAGATCCTGGCGGGCAGTCCCATGACCCACAGCGCGAGCGGTGGCTTGTCCACGGTGATGAACGACCCCGCGTCCAGGGCTCCGAAGAAGAACGCCTTCCAGCTCTGGGTGCCCGACAGGATCGCGGCGGCGTAGTACTCGTTGGCGTGACCGTTGCGCCCCAGTGCCCAGACGTACAGGACGGTGGCCAGCGCGAGCACGCCCCACAGGCCTGGCCGCGCCCAGCGGGGGTCGCCGGGCCGGCCGAGAAACGCCCGTCGCGCGACACCGCCGAGTCCGCCGTCCCGGCCCGCGCGTCCCGGCCCGGCGGCGTGCCTGCCGCTCTGAGGCTGTGCCGGCGCGCCGGGTCCCGCCTCCGGCGAGGTGTGGGTGATCATCGGGTGCCCTCCTTGGCGCGGCGGGGATTGAAGACCCAGGTGCGGAGCATCAGGAAGCGTACGAGGGTGGCGACGGCGTTGGCCGCCGCGAGCGCGGCGACCTCCGCGGCGGTGGACGCCGCGGGTACCACGAGGTCGAGCAGGGCCAGGCCGCCGGTGCTCAGCAGCAGGCCGACGAGGAAGGCCAGGCCGCCTTCGAGCTGGTGGCGGAGAGCTCCGGTACGGCCGGTGACGCCGAAGGTGAAACGCCGGTTGGCCGCGGTGTTGAGGATCGCGGTGACGAGCAGGGCCACCCCGTTGGCCACGACGGCGGGCATCACCAGGCGCAGGGTCACGAACAGGGCCAGGTACGCCAGGGTGCAGATCACCCCGATGACGGCGAAGCTCGGCAGCTGGCGGACCATGCCCCCGGGCAGCCTCGCCGCCCGCACCCGCGGCGGGACCGGGATCCTGGCCGCCCCCGACAGCGTCTTCCGTGCCACCCTCGCCATCCCCCTGAGGTCGTCCCTGACGGTTCTGACGATGTCGACGCGGCTGTCCGGGTCGTCCACCCAGTCGACGGGAACCTCGTGGATGCGCAGACCGTGCCGCTCGGCCAGGAGCAGCAGCTCGGTGTCGAAGAACCACTCCTCGTCCTCGACCGCGGGGAGCAGCGCCTGCGCGACCTCGGTGCGCACCGCCTTGAAACCGCACTGCGCGTCGGAGAACCGCGCCCCCATCGCCGAGCGGAGCAGCAGGTTGTACGTCCGCGAGATGAACTCCCGTTTCGGCCCGCGGACGACGTTGGCCCCCCGGGACAGCCGGGTGCCGATGGCCAGGTCGCTGTGGCCGGAAAGCAGCGGGGCCACCAGCGGCAGGAAGGCGTCCAGGTCCGTGGAGAGGTCCACGTCCATGTAGCCGACCACGTCGGCGTCGCTGGCCGACCACGCCCTGCGCAGTGCCCGGCCCCGGCCCTTGGCGTCGAGGTGCAGGGCGCGCACGCCGGACAGCTCGCGGCTGAGGTCGGTGGCGATCTGCCAGGTGGCGTCGGTGCTGGCGTTGTCGGCGATCGTGATGCGGAAGCCGTAGGGGAAGGTTCCCGTGAGATAGGTGTGCAGGCGGCGGACGCTCTCGTCGAGCACCCGCTGCTCGTTGTGGACGGGGACCACGATCTCGACCGTTCGGGTGCGCGCCGGTGCTGTCGCCTGCTTCACGCTGCCCCCCGGTGACGGCGGCTCGGTTCTGTCATGTCCTCAGGGTCGTGAGGTGACCTTGAGTGATCCTGAGCCGACCATTAACACCGGGTGAGAAAAGGACGGAGCCTCCCGGCGTCGCCGGGAGGCTCCGTGTTCACACCCGTAGCGGCGGGCGAGGGGCGGGCAGGCCGGTCTCCGCCTCGCAGCGGGCGAGGATCTCCGCCAGCGGCGGCCCCATGTTGAACACCGCGGGCTCGGGCCTGGCGGCGCGCAGGGACTCGCGGAGCCCGGCCGTCGCCTCCACATCCACGGTTCCCGCCTCGTCGCAGGACACGCCGTAGCGGCGGGCGCCGCCGGGGGTGACCAGACCGCGCCGCACCTCCAGCCCGACGAGGTCCGGATCGCGCTCCAGCGGGTCGCCCCACCCGCCGCCACCCCAGGTGACGAAGTGCAGCAGGTCTCCGGGGGCGACCGGGACGTCGTGCACCTTGCTGGGCAGCACCTGCACGGTCCCGTCGGCCCGCTCGATCCACTTGCGTCCCCGGGCGCCGGGGTCACCGCCGTTGACGCCCCACGGGTAGGTGAGCCAGCGGTCGTCGTGGATGGCGATCGTGCCGGGCTCCAGGAACCGGTAGGCGACGTCCACACCGTTGCCGCCGCGGTGCAGCCCCGCCCCGCCGGTGTCGGCGACGGTCTCCCAGCGTTCGACGCGCAGGGGATAGTAGGACTCCAGGAACTCGCACGGGATGTTGGTGAACGAGGGCCAGAGCGAGTGCCCGTCGGGGCCGTCGCCGATCGGGCGTCCGGGGATGCCGCCGAAACCGATGGAGTAGAGCTGGAACCACTCTCCCGTACCGGTCTTGTGCCCCGAGTACATGAAGTGCGGAGAGGAGGAGAAGCCCGCGGCGTTCAGCAGTTCCGGCGTCTTCTGCCCGAGCAGCCCGCCGAACAGGTCGAAGATCCGGCCGATGCCGTGGTTGCGGGCGTTGAGCGCGGCCGGGTACTCGGGTCTCCAGAAGCTCTTCTCCGGGATGCGCACGTCCACCAGCGGGTAGAAGCCGTCGTTCCACAGGATCTGCGGGTCGGCCACGGTGATCAGGTAGATGCCGAAGAACATCCGGGCGAGGTTCTCGTTGATGTAGTAGTTGATCGGCCCCTGGGCCTGCGGGTCACTGCCGGAGAAGTCGAGCAGCACCTTCTCTCCGGTGCGGGTCAGCGACAACGTCAGCCGGTACGGCCCGTACCCCACCCCGTCGTCGCAGATGTAGTCGGAGAAGGTGAGGGTCTCCCCGTCCTCGAACAGCGTCGCCAGGAGGATCCGCATCGCGTCGTGGTTGCGCTGGAGCAGCGCCTCCAGCGCCGAGGTATAGGTCTCGGCCCCGAAGCGCGCGCACAGTTCCTGGATCCGCCGCGAGGCGGTGCGGCAGGCCGCGATCAGGCCGTTGAGGTCGGCGCGGTTCCAGTCGGGCTGGCGCACCTGGTTGAGGATGATGCGCAGCGCGTCCTCGTTGAGCACGCCCCGGGAGTAGAGCTTGAAGGGCGGGATGACCACGCCCTCCTCGAAGATGGTGCGCGCGTCGGTCGGCATGGAGCAGGCGGTCTTGCCGCCGACGTCGGACATGTGACCGAACATCGACGCCCAGCCGACGACCCGGCCCTCGACGTAGATCGGCATGACGACCAGCCAGTCGTTGGCATGGCTGATCGCGCCGTCGCAGGAGTAGGGGTCGGAGGTGAGCAGCACGTCGCCCTCCTCGATGGTCCCGTCGAAGCCGTCGAGCAGCGCCGGGATGGACAGGCCGAACTGACCGACGACCATGCGGCCCCGCGGGTCGCCGATCAACGGGAACTCGTCGTGCTGCTCCCGGATGCCGGGAGAGAGCGCGGTGCGAAAGAGCACCTCGTCCATCTCGTGACGCGCGTTGCGCAGGGCGTTCTCGATGATGTCGAGGGTCACCGGGTCGACGTCCACCGCGGCGAGCGGCACGGTGGCGGTCTCGATGATCTGGGCCATCATGCCTCCAGGGGACGGATGAGCAGACTGCCGCTCTCGTGGACCGTCGCGGCGTGACCGGGCAGCACGAGGGTGGTGGAGTCCATCTCGACGACGATCGCCGGGCCGCGTACCACGTTCCCGGCGAGCAGGGCGGCGCGGTCGTGGACGGCGGCCTCGGTCCAGCCGCCCTCGACCCAGATCTCATGGGTTCCGGTGACGGCCGCCGAGGAGTCCTCCCCGCCCGAGGCCAGCGAGACGGCCTGGACGTTGGGGCGCGGTCCGCTGACGGCCGCGCGGGCGCTGACCAGTTCGTGCTCGTTGCCCAGCAGGAACGAGAAGAGCCGTTCGTGCTCGGCGTCGAACGCCTTGCCGAGGGCGTCGAGCCCGGTGTCCGGGGTCAGCGGGATCGGGATCTCAAATCCCTGGCCGTGGTAGCGGACGTCGACGTGATAGGTCGCGCTCTGGTCCGCGCGGTCGACGCCCTCGGTCTCCAGCGTCCGCGCCGCGGTCTCGGCCAGCTCGGTCAGCAGCTCGCCCAGTTCGGTGTCGGTGAGCTGGGAGAAGCGCCGGATGTAGGTGCGGGCGGCCTCGTCGCGCAGGGACGTGGTGGCGTCGCCGTACGCGCAGAGCACGCCCGGCGAGGGCGGGATGACGACCGGCCAGGAGCCGGTGAGCCGGCCCAGCGCGTTGGCGTGCAGCGGGCCGGCGCCGCCGAAGGCGACCAGCGCGAAGTCACGGGGGTCGAAGCCCTGCTGCACGGAGACCAGACGCAGCGCGCCGAACATGTTCTCGTTGACGATGTCGACGATGCCCTGGGCCGCGGCCTCGACCGACGGCAGGCCCATGGCCTCGGCGACCCTGGCCACCGCGGCGCGCGACCGCTCCCGGTCCAGGACGATCTCGCCACCGGCCAGCCGGGCGGGCAGGTAGCCGAGCACCACGTTGGCGTCGGTGACGGTCGGCTCCTCCCCTCCCCTGCCGTACGCGGCGGGGCCCGGGTCGGCACCGGCGGACTGCGGGCCGACGCGCAACGCCCGGGTCAGCTCGGGGACGTGGGCGATGGAGCCGCCACCCGCGCCGACGGTCCGCACGTCCACCGAGGCCGAGCGGACGGTCAGGTCACCGACCCTGGTCTCGCGACCGACGCGTGGGCGCAGGCCCTCGACGAGGGCGACGTCGGTGGAGGTCCCGCCCATGTCGAAGGTGAGGAAGTCCGGGAAGCCGGCCTGCTCGGCGACCCAGGTCGCACCGGCGACTCCGCCGGCCGGGCCGGACAGCAGCAGGTTGACCGGGCTGCCCGCGGCGGCGGAGGCGGAGGCCAGGCCGCCGTCACTGCGCAGGATGTTCAGGGAGCCCGTCAGGCCGCCTTCGGCGATCCTGCCGGCGAGGTTGTCCAGGTACCTGGCGACCTGGGGCTGGACGTAGGCGTTGGCGACGGTGGTGATCGTCCGCTCGTACTCGCGCAGCTCGGGCAGGACCGCGGAGGAGATGGAGACCGGCACGCCCGGCAGCTCCTCCGCGGCGATCTCTGCGACCCGCCGCTCGTGGCCGTCGAAGGCGTAAGAGTTGATCAGGGAGACCGCGAGTGCCTCGACGCCGCGCAGGCGCCCGAGAGAGGCACGCAACGCGTCCTCGTCAAGGGGCGTGACGACCGACCCGTCGGAGGCGACCCGCTCGATCGCCTCGACCGTGTCCTCCAGCGCGGCCAGCGGCTCGGGTTTGGGCCAGATGATCCAGCCGGCCAGACCTCCGGGGACGAACGAGCGGGCGATCTGCAGCACCTGCCGGAATCCGGCGGTGGTCACCAGGCCCACCCGCGCGCCCTTGCCCTCCAGGATGGCGTTGGTGGCGACGGTGGTCCCGTGCAGGACCTGGCCGATCTCCGAGAGGGGGATCCGCGCCTCGGCACGGACCTTCTCGATACCGGCCAGGACGCCGACCGACTGGTCGTGGGGGGTGGAAGGGGTCTTGGCGCGGAAGGTGCGCCCGGTAGCGGGGTCGATGAGAAGGATGTCAGTGAACGTCCCTCCGACGTCCACCCCGAGCCGGTAGTGCATGCCGTGCTCCTTGGTCGGATGATCCCCGCCGTGGCGAGCCGTGTGATCTCCTCGCCGGTCGGACCGAGCGGCCGGCCGTGGACTCCTCACCACGCGTCGAGCACGCTTCCCGGGGTGGTCGCAGAGCTTGAGGACCCCGTTCCGCGCGGTCGGCTCGGCCTCAGGGGGCGTACCGCCTGCTGAGGATCCGCCCGTACAGGTAGCCATCCGTAGGTATGTGTACATTCCTCCGGTTGATCTGCCACCATGATGGAGATCCGATCATCCAATGACAAGAGATTGCACACAATTGGTGAAATCGACGTCGCGGAACAACGCGGCGATCGGGCCCACGGCCCCTGGGAGTCGCCCACGTCGAAGCACCGGCGGCGGCCGTGCCGTACCGCGTCGAGCCGCCCCGGAGCATCGGGGCGGGTCCTGTCCGCTACGGACGAGCCGTGGCTCACGCCCCGGCGGGCCGGGTGAGGGAGCCGGGCAGGCGGACGCACGCGAGGGTTCCGCCCCCCTCGGCGTTCTCCAGTTCCACCTCCCCCCCGGCGTCGCGCACCGCCTTGGCCACGATGGCCAGCCCCAGCCCCGACCCGGGCATGCTGCGGGCCGAGGACGACCGCCAGAACCTGTCGAACACGTACGGCAGTTCCCCCCGGGGAATGCCGGGGCCGTGGTCCCTGACCGTCAGCTCGCCGCCCCGGAGCCTCACCCGCACCGGGCCCTGTCGTCCCTGCGAGAACTTCACCGCGTTGTCCAGCAGGTTCACCACGGCCCGCTCCAGGGCGGCCTGATCACCTCGCAGGTACCAGGGGTGCAGCTCCACCTCGATCGGGGTGTCGGGGGCGCGCAGCCGCGCCCGGCGCACGGCCTCCTCGACGACCTCGTGGAAGGCGACCTCGACGTACGGCTCGTGCTCGTCCTCGGCGCGCGAGAGCTGGAGCAGGTCCCCGACGAGCGTGGACATCTCCTCGAACTGGGCCTTGAGGTTGATCAGCAACCTGTGCTTGGGAGCGGGGTCGAGCGGACGCCCGGTGTTCTCACTGCGCAGCAGCAGGTCGATGTTGGCGCGCACGCTGGTGAGCGGGGTGCGCAGCTCGTGCCCCGCGTCGGCGATCAGCCGCCGCTGGCGCTCGCGGGATCCGGCCAGCGCGGCGGTCATCGCGTTGAAGGAGACGCCGAGCCTGGCGATCTCGTCGGTGCCCTCGACCGGGATCCTGGTGTCGAGGTCCTCGGTCCTGGCGACGTACTCGACGGCCTCGGTCAGCCGGCCGACCGGGCGCAGCGCGGTGCGGGAGACCAGCAGCCCCGCCGAGGCCGCGCAGAACACGCCGAGCGCGGTGACCCCGATGAGGATCCAGGCCAGGGCCGCGAGAGTGGCCTGGACCTCCTCCAGCGACCGGGACTCCATGACCGCGATACCGGGCCCGACATTCCTCGTCATCACCCGGACCTCCTCGCCGCCGTCGGTCACCCCGTCCCTGATCCTCCTCGTACCGGGCGGGGCCAGGGTCAGGGCCAGGTCGGCGGGGGTGACCTTGACGGGCGTGGTGCCTACGACACACCTGCCGCCACCGGTGTAGATCAACTGAACCGACGGGACGCGGAACGGCGTCCTGTGCTCGCCGCCCTCCCTCGGTCCCGCCGGGCCTCCCGCGCAGTACGACTCGATCCACTCGATGCCCTGCAGCCCCTTCGGCACCTCCAGGGAACGCTCCACCTGCCGCAGCAGCTCGGCCCTGACCACGAACCAGCACAGCACCGCGCAGACCGCGATCGCCAGCGCCACGGCCGCCGCCACCAGCAGGGTCAGCCGTGAGCGCAGCGAGCGGCGACCGTTCACGCCGAGTTCCGCAGCACGTAGCCGACCCCCCGGACCGTGTGGATCAGCCGGGGACGCCCACCGGTCTCGGTCTTGCGGCGCAGGTACATGACATAGACATCGAGGGAGTTGGAGGAGGGCTCGAAGTCGAAACCCCACACCTCGCTGAGGATCTGCTCGCGGGTGAGCACCTGGCGGGGATGGATCATGAGCAGCTCCAGCAGCAGGTACTCGGTACGGGTCAGCTCCAGCCGCTCGCCCGCCCGGGTGACCTCGCGGCTGGCGGTGTCCATCCGCAGGTCGCCGAAGACCAGGCTCGCGTCGTCCTCGGCCGCGGGCGCGCTCAGTGCGCCGCGCCGCAGCAGCGCCCTGACCCGGGCCAGCAGCTCGTCCAGCTCGAACGGCTTGACCAGGTAGTCGTCGGCCCCCGCGTCCAGGCCGGAGACCCGGTCGCCCACGGCGTCGCGGGCGGTGAGCATGAGCACCGGCAGGTGGTTGCCCACCGCTCTGAGTCTGCGGCAGGCGGTCAGCCCGTCCAGCCGGGGCATCATCACATCCAGCAGGACCAGCTCGTACGGCTCCCGCTCCAGCGTCTCCAGTGCCTCCTGGCCGTCCGAGGCCACACCGACCCGGTAGCCCTCGAACTCCAGACTGCTCTGCAGCGCCTCCCTGAGCGCGGGCTCGTCGTCCACGACCAGCACCCGCGCGGCCTCACCGTCACCCATGCCCCTCACGTTAGACGCTCAACATGAGAACCCGATGAGCACCTCCGGCCGTCTTCGCCCAGGCCGGAGGTGCTCAGCCGAGCAGCGCCATGGCGGCGTTGTGGCCGGGGATGCCGCTGACGCCACCGCCGCGCCGGGCACCCGCGCCGCAGAGCAGGACGCGCTCAAGGTCGGTCTCCACGCCCCAGCGCCCCGGCTCCCCGTACGGCCAGGACAGGTCGCGGTGGAAGATGTGCCCGCCCGGCAGTCCCGCCTCGGTCTCCAGGTCGACCGGAGTCTTGGCCTCCAGGCAGAGGCCGCCGTCCGGGGTGCGCAGCAGACAGTCCTCAAGGGGCTCCGCGAGCACCCGGTTCATCGAGGCGAGCGTGGCGCGCAGCGCGGCCTCGCGCGCCCCGGACGGGTCGTCGCGGAACAGCCTGGCCGGCATGTGCAGGCCGAACAGCGTCATCGTGTGGGCTCCGGCCCCCCGCAACCCCTGGCCGAGGATGGAGGGGTCGGTCAGCGAGTGACAGTAGACCTCGGCCGGGGGCAGCGTGGGGACACGCCCGGCCGACGCCTCCGCGAACGCGCGGGCGAGCTGGTCGCGGCCTTCGTTGATGTGAAACGTGCCGCTGAACGCGGCCTCGGGGTCCACAGCGGGGTCCTTCAGCCGCGGCAGCCGGGACAACACCATGTTGACCTTGAGCTGGGCACCCTCGGGGGCGGGCTCGGCGCCGCCGAGGAGCCGGGCGAGCACGGCGGGCGGCACGTTGGCCAGCACCCGCTCGCCCACCACCGTGTGTTCCCCGCCCGCGTCGCGGAAGACGACCTCGCCCGAGGCGTCGACCGCGAGCACCTCGGCACCGGTCAGGATCTCCGCCCCCGCGGCGCGAGCGGCGTCGGCGAGTGCGCCGGAGACCGCGCCCATGCCGCCGACGGGGACGTTCCAGTCGCCGGTCCCGTCGCCGATCACGTGGTAGAGCAGGCACCGGTTGGCCTGCAGGCCCGGATCCGAGGGGTCGGCGAAGGTGCCGATGAGGGCGTCGGTGAGGACCACCCCGCGTACGGTGTCGTCGGCGAACCGCTCGTCCACCACCTCACCGATCGGCCGCTCGAACAGGTCGCGCCACGCCTCGTCGCCGACGAGGCGCCGCATCGCCGCACGGTCGACGAGAGGCTCCAGCAGTGTCGGCGCGACCCTGCCGGCCACCTCGGCGGTCATCCCGTAGAAGCGCCGCCAGGCCTCCAGCTCGTCGGTGCCCCCGGTGATCCGGGCGAAGGAGGCGGCGGTCCGCGCGGCGTCGCCGTTGTCGACCAGCAGCCCGCTCTCCCCCACCGGCGTGTACGAGGCGTAACGGCGCCGGCGCAGCGTGACCTTGAGCCCCAGGTCGGCCACGACCTTGGCGGGCAGCAGACTGACCAGGTACGAGTAGCGCGAGAGCCGCGCGTCGACCCCGGGGAACGCCCGCGCCGACACGGCGAGACCGCCGACGTGGCCGAGGCGCTCCAGGACGAGGACGCGCCGGCCCGCGCGGGCGAGGTAGGCGGCGGCGACCAGGCCGTTGTGGCCGCCTCCGACGATCACTGCTTCATAGCGAGAGCGGAGCACGAGACTTCCCCTTGACGTCCTCCCGCGGCTTGAGAGCCGGGGATTCCAGCACCCGACCTGCCGACCGGATCTGCCGGTTCGCGGTTCACCGGCCCGGACATCCCCGAAGCCTCCCCGCGCGGACACGGCACGCCCTGCGGCGTTCGGAGAAACATGCCCCACGTGGTCATCGCGGAACACCCCGACCCTACCGAGCCGCACCCGCACCCGCACAACGAGCCGAAGCAGGAAGGGGCTTCCCCCAGACGTCAGTGAGCGGACGGCGGGGCCGGGGGCTCCTGCCGCCCGGCGGCGGAGAGGGTGATTCTCAGCAGGGTGGCGGCGGGGCCGCTGGGGGTACGACCGCGGCGCCAGACCGCCCGCAGGCGGCGCGCGAGGTCGATGTCCCTGGTGGGCACCTCGATCAGGCGGCCGGTGGCCAACTCGGCCTCCACGGCGTAGCCACTGAGCACGGCGGGGGCCGCACCCTCACGGGCGGCCCCCTTGACCGCCGCGTTGGAGCCGAGCTCCAGCTTCGGGGAGGCGACGGCGTAGCCGGTCAGCGCGACGTCCAGCGTCTCGCGAGTGCCCGACCCTCGCTCCCGCACGACCAGCGGGGTGGCGGCCAGCTCGGCGGCGCGTAGCGGGGTACGGCGGCGCGCCCACGGATGACCCGGCGCGACCACCACCACGAGCCGGTCCGTGGCCACCACCCGCGACGCCAGTCCCGACGGCACCGAGGGCCCCTCCACGAAGCCGAGCTCGATCTCACCGCCGATCAGCTTCGCCACCTCCGCCGAGTTCTGTACGTCCAGGCCGACCTGCACCTGGGGCTCACGGTTCTGGAGCTCTCCCAGCCAGCGCGGCAGCAGATACTCGGCCACGGTCATGCTGGCGGCGATGTGCAGGTGGGCGGCCCGGCCGTGCCGGACCGCCTCCACTCCCCTCATGAGCTCCTCGGCCGCCGCCAGCACCTGCGCGGCCCAGGCGGAGACCATCGCGCCCTGCGGGGTGAGGACGGAGCCGCGCGGGGTGCGTTCCAGCAGTTCCAGCCCGAGACGTCGCTCCAGCAGCGAGATGCGCTTGCTCACCGACGGCTGCGCGACGCCGGCCGCCCTGGCTGCCTGGCCGAGGCTGCCCAGGCGCTCCACATCGACGAGCAGGCGCAGGGATTCGATGTCGGGCAGCTCACTCATAGCCCCAGGCTATGACCTACCAGCAAGACGGCGGGTACCGGCCCCGCTGGGCCGCGCCGACACTCGGACAATGCCCTCCTCCCCACCCGCCAGTTCACCGGGACCCGCCCGGCACTCCCCCCCGGGGCCCGCTGAGACAGGGCGGGCACCGGCGACGACATCAGGGCTCGGGACGCTCTGGACGCTCGCGCCGGGGCTCGGGGCGGTGGCCGTCGCGGTGGTGCTGGCCACGGCCACCACCCGGATCGTTCCCGAGGTGAGCGCCGCCGTGATCGCGGTGGCGCTCGGGGTCGCGCTCACCAACCTCGGCGGTCTGCACCGTTCGCTGGCTCCCGGGCTGAGGTTCGTCTCCCGCCGGGTGCTCCGCCTGGCGATCGTGCTGCTCGGGTTGCAGATCGCACTGCCGGAGCTGCTGGCGCTCGGCTGGCCGGTGCTGGCGGTGGTCGCGGCGGGGACCGGTGTCACGTTCGTGGCGACGCGGTGGATCGGAGGCCGGGTCGGGGTGAGCCCGCGCAGGTCCCTGCTGATCGCGACCGGCGTGTCCGTCTGCGGGGCGGCGGCGGTGGCCGCCATGCACGAGGTCGCCGGAAGCGATGACGACGACGTGGCGGCCGCGGTCGGCGTGGTCGTCCTGTACGGCAGCGCCTCGATCGTCGCGCTGCCGTTGCTCGCGGGATCGCTGGGCCTGACACCGCACCAGCTGGGCGTCTGGGCCGGCGCCTCGGTCCACGAGGTCGCGCAGGTCGCGGCCATCGGCGCGGCGGCCGGCGCGGGAGTCCTGGTGAGCGCGGTGGCCGTCAAGCTGGTCCGGGTCGTCCTGCTGGCCCCGATCGTCGGCCTCACCTCCGCCGTCCTGCGCTCCGCCTCGACGGAGCCTCCGGAGACCGGGTGGGCGGCAGGCCGGCCGCCGATGGTGCCGCTGTTCGTCGCCGGGTTCGTCGTGGCCGTGGCGGCGCGGAGCCTGGGCGTGGTGCCGGCCGAGGTCACACGGGCCGTCCCCACTCTGACGGCGACGCTGCTCGCGGCGGCGCTCTTCGCCCTGGGCACCGGTGTCGATCTTCGAAAGCTCGTGCGGGGCGGGCGGTCACTGCTCCTGGGCGGGATCGCCACGGCCATCATCGGCGGGATCTCACTGATCGGAGTCCTACTCATTAGCTGATCTTTAAGTGGACGTCTCCCGGCAACCGCCGTAACGTGCTCTTTTTGGGGAAGACGGTGTCGTTTACACCGTTCCAAAAGCAAGCAATGATTACGACCTCGGACAAGGAGACAGAACCAGCTCATGCGTACCACCCGACAGTCCCTCACCGGCGGCACGCTGCGCCCCTCGACCGAGGTGGCCGAGGCGCTGGAACAGGGCGCCCCGATCGTGGCCCTGGAGTCCACGATCATCTCGCACGGCCTGCCCCAGCCCCGCAACCTCCAGGTCGCGGTGGAACTCGAGCAGCTCGTCCGCGAGGCCGGGGCGGTGCCGGCGACGATCGCGGTGCTGGACGGCGTGGCGTGCATCGGTCTCGACAAGAGCCAGCTGGAGCGCATCGCCGGCGAACCCGGGCTCCGCAAGCTGGGCTTCCGCGACCTGCCCGCCGCCGCCGCGCTCGGGGCGAGCGGCGCGACCACGGTCTCCGCCACCTCGTTCCTGGCCGCCAGGGCGGGCATCCGGATCTTCGCCACCGGCGGTCTCGGGGGTGTGCACCGCGGGTGGACCGACAGTCAGGACGAGTCGGCCGACCTCGACATGCTGAGCCGGACCCGCATCACCGTGGTCTGCGCGGGCGTGAAGTCGATCCTGGACGTCGGAGCCACCCTGCAGCGGCTGGAGACCCGCGGCGTCACGATCGCGGGGTTCCGTACCGACGAGTTCCCCGGCTTCTACCTGCACACCTCGGGCGAGCCGATCGACTGGCGGATCGAGACCCCGGCCGAGGCCGCGGACATCATGCGGGCCCAGGACGCGCTGGGCGGCCCGGAGAGCGCGCTGATCGTCGCCAACCCGGTGCCGCTGTCGGAGCAGCTCGACCCCGAACTGCACGACCGGGTGCTCGCCGAGGCTCTCGCGGCGGCCGAGGAACAGAAGATCACCGGTCAGGCCATCACCCCGTTCCTCCTGGGCTACCTGGTACGCGGCACCGACGGCGCCTCGCTCGAGGCGAACCTGGCCGCGGTGCGGGGCAACGTCCGCCTCGCCGGACGGATCGCGGCCTCCTGGAGCCGGGGAAACTGAGGAAACCATGACCGGAACGGGTCTACTGGTCATCGGCGACGTGGTGACCGACGTCGTCGCGCTGCACGGCGGGCCGGCCATGAGCGGTCTGGCCGTCGGCACGGACACCGCCGCCGACATCGTGCTGCGTCCCGGCGGCTCGGGGGCCAACACGGCCTCCTGGGCCGCCCGGCTGGGCGCCGACACCCGCATCCTGACCCGGGTCGGCTTCGACACCGCCGACTGGCACGCCGCCGAACTGCGGCGCTTCGGGGTACGGCCGCACCTGCGGGTCGACCCCGACCGGCCGACGGCCGTGGTGATCGCCATGGTCGACGTGACCGGGGAGCGTTCCATGCTCACCAACCGGGGGGCGGGCGGGCACATCGGCACAGGCGACTGGGACGAGAGCCTGCTGGAGGGGGTGGGCCACCTTCACCTGTCCGGATACACGCTGTTCGCCGAGCCGGGACTCCAGCTTTCCCGGCTGGCCATGGCCGAGGCTTCCCGGCGCGGCGTCTCGATCAGCGTCGACCCCGCCTCGACCGGATTCCTGCGCTCGTTCGGCGTCGAGCGGTTCATCCAGGAGACCCTGACCGCCCAGCTGATCATCCCCAATCTGGACGAGGCGCTGCTGCTCACCCGCGAGACCTCGGCCGAGGGCGCGGCGGAGATTCTGAGCCTGCGCTACGGCGCGGCGGCGGTGAAACTCGGCTCCCGCGGCGCGCTGATGGCCAGGAACGGAAAGTTGGCCGCCCGGGTTCCCGCACTCACCACCGAGGTGATTGACTCCATCGGAGCGGGGGACGCGTTCGCCGCGGGGTTGCTTACGGCCCTGCTGAGCGGGGCCGACGACGAGGCCGCGCTGGACGCCGGACGTCGTGCCGGAGCGGAGGCCGTGACGGTACTGGGAGGCCGTCCACGTATCCTTCCGTCGGAGTTGGGTACGAACGAGCTTTACCCTCTTAACACCAATTGATAGCTTGCGGCGTAGGCTGCACCATTAGCCACACGCGTCACTTTGGGGAGGTTGCGGTCCGCCGATGGATGCCGAGTCATCGATCTGCCTGAGTGATCTGGTCCCAGCCCTGCGCTGGAGCCGTCCCCAGCAAGTCGCCGAAGCCCTGGCCGACCCCCGGCTGCCCGCCGGCTGGTGGTCCTCGGTCACCCTGCCCAAGGCCCTCGGCTCCGCCGGGCTCGACTGGGTCTGCGACAGGCTGGCCCGGCTCTCGCTGTCGCGCTGGGACCACCTTCCGCTGAGCGACGTGCTGCCCGCCCTGCACGTGCACACGGTCGACCCCACCCTGCCGGGCTGGCCGGAGCCCGCACGCCTGGCCATCACCGGGCTGGGCGGCTGGAGTCGCCTGCGCCGCCTGACCGCCGGAGACCTGAGCGGGCCCGCGATGCCCGCCTCTCCCGAGGTCCTGGTCACCGCCATGTTCCGCGAGGTGCTCAGCCGTACCCCAGGGCTCGCCGAACAGGTCGTGCCGGCCGCCCAGGCTCAGTCCCAGGCACCGGAACAGCCCCCCGCGCAGATGCCCACGCCATCGATCCCGGCCCAGCCGCCCGCGCCGCAGGAGCAGCACCGGCCGCCGGCCCCGGATCCGGTCGCCCCGGCCCCCGCCCCCGAACCCCCCGCCGCCAAACCCCCGGTACGCCTCAGCGACTATCCGCTGGTGCGCCTGGTGGACAACATGTTCCGCGACTGGAGCCCGCTGGAACGCGCGGTCGCCGTGGAACGGCTCTTCGCGGTCGACCCGATCAGCCTGCGCGCGCTCGCGCACAAACTGAACGCCGACCGCGACGCGCTCTCCGCGGCCCAGCGCACCGCCGAGGAGCGCATCCTGCTCTGGCTGCGTTCCTCGGAATCCGCGCCGCTGACCGGGCACATGTTCGGGCTGACCGAGTGGCTGGGCGCCGCCGCCACCAAGGACCAGCTCATGGGCGCGGATCCCGCGCACCCGATCGAGGTCCCCACCCTCCAGACCCCGCTCTGGCGGGTGCTGGTCACGCTCATGCCCGATCGGCGGCTCCAGGACGACTGGCTCGTCGTGGGCGATCTGGGCGGCCTGCGCGACAGGACCCGCCAGCTCCTGGCGAACAAGCCGATCGACACCGACGCGGTCGCGCTCATGGAGCACCAGCTCGGCATCCGGGCCCACTCGGCCCAGGCCTGGCTGGACGCCCTCGCCGCGAGCGGGCAGGAGACACCTGCCCAGGAGACCGCCTCCGAGGCGACCAGGCAGCTGCCCCGCCGCACTCCGGGGGCCAACGGCCACCACCACCGCGGCGGCCAGCCGATACCGCAGGTGAACACCGGCAGCATCGATCCCCGCGCCGCCCTGGCCACGCTGTCGGCCCTGTCCGGCGGTAACACCCGGCCACACCTGATCACCAGCCAGCGGGCTCCGCTCCACCCGCCCGCGAGCCCGTCGGCCGACCCGAGCCGCTGGCAGCGCATCGAGGTGACCAGCGACCACCTGCGGGGCGGTCCCGTGGCCGTGCCCGAGGGATACGCCACCCGGCTGGGCATGCGTCCCGGCACGCTGCTTTCGGTCACCGGTCCCGGTGACAACGCGGTGGTCCTGGTCTGGCGGGACCATCCTGTCTTCGACTCCCTGCAGCCCGTCCTGATGCGCCTGAACGCCCGGCCGGGTGACCAGGTCTACGTCACCGTGGACGGCTACCGCCTGGACGCCCAGCTGCCTGCCTGAATCTCCGGCCTCCTCGGGGTGATTTCCGCCCCCGAGAACCGGCCGTCCGCGGTGACCGAAACCGGCATAGGCGGCCCCATTCCCGGGGGCCGCTCACCGGTCGCGTCGATTCGGCCGCCGAGCGCCGTCGACGACCTGTAATTTCCACCAAGGATTCCGAAACGTCCCTTTTCTCGGCATGGGAATGACCAACCTTTCCCGGCTGCTCTTTTTCGACGCTATGCTTTTGGGACTCAAGTGACTTAGCGACACCGCTGGGGCCCGTTTCACCGAAACGGGCTCTCGTTGTTGTTGAATCCTGCGACCTTTCGTAAGGAAACGCCATCTGGTGGGAGTCGGGATAGCTCTATCCTCCGTCGCCTTGTGAAGTGTCCCCAGGGACGCGGACGGGGACGGCGGGCGGCTAAGTCGTGATATGGCCAGGGATTAGAGAGCGACTTAGAACTAGCCGATGAGAAAATTCGCCCGTGTCTGGCTGGGACTGACGTTCTCCACCGTGGGATCACGAGCCGTGAGCGTCGCCTATCCCCTCCTGGCACTGGCCTTGACCGGATCTCCGGTGCAGGCGGGCTGGACCAGCTTCGCCCTGACGTTTCCGGTCCTGATCTTCTACATTCCGGCGGGCGTCCTGGCCGACCGGGTGAACCCGCGCTCGCTCATGCTCCTCACCGAGACCCTGCGGGGGCTGGCCGTCTTCAGCGTGTTCCTCGCCCTCGCCCTCGACTGGCCGTCGCTCCCGCACCTGCTGGTGGCGGCCTTCCTGGAGGGCACGCTGTGGGTCGTCTACTCGCTGGCGGAGACGGCCTTGATCTCGTCCCTCGTCCCGAGGGAGCAGGTCTCCGTCGCGATGGCCAGGAGCGAGACGATCTCGCACGTCGCGGTACTGGCGGGCAGGCCACTGGGCGGGTGGCTTTTCGGGATCATGCAGGTGGCGTCCTTCGCGGTGAACTCCGCGCTGTTCTTCCTGGCGCTGCTGTCCCCTCTGAGCG
Source organism: Streptosporangium amethystogenes (assembly GCF_000721075.1). Lineage (GTDB taxonomy): Bacteria > Actinomycetota > Actinomycetes > Streptosporangiales > Streptosporangiaceae > Streptosporangium > Streptosporangium amethystogenes. Next base: position 114,998 of record NZ_JOEQ01000005.1, on the reverse strand, counting down.
TGACGGGCGGCGGGAGAGGGCGCCGGCCCCGGTCGCACGCGATCCGCGAGATCGCCGGCGGGCTCGTCGACGGGCTCGTCGACGGGCTCAGAAGCCTGGCGGGGCGGCACCTGCTGCGGGAGATCGCCGACGGCTTCAGCGAACTGGCGAGGCACCCGTTCCTGCGCAAGGCCATGGCCCTGACCATGGTCACCAATCTGATGATCAACGCGCTCATCATGATCTTCATTGCCGGGTCGGCGAACCTGCCCTCCTACGAGGTCGGCCTGGTACTGGCCGCCGGAGGGATGGGCGGGGTGGCGGGATCGAGCCTGGCTCCCTACCTCAAGCTCGAGCCGAGAAACTCCACGCTCTTCGCCCAGCTGTGGATCTGGGTGCTGGCGCTCCTCATCGCGGCGTACGGTGCCGAGCCGATCTTCTTCGGGCTCGCGATACTGCTGACCGGGTGCACCGGGGCGCTCAGCAACGTGGCCATCAGGACCTTCGAGGTCGACACCGTCGACAAGAGCAGGCTCGGGCGTGTGATGAGCGTGCACCGGCTCGTCACGTACAGCGCCGTGTGCGTCGCGGCCCCCCTCGGCGGGACCCTGGTCGCCGTGGCGGGCGTCCGGATGGCGGCCGTCATCCTGGCCGGCCTGATGTTCTGCGTCGCCCTGGTGGTGACGCTCGCGGCACTGCTGAACCTCTGTGCGCGACTCGGCATCGCCGGGACGGCCAGGGAGGTCCGGGCGACCGGGGCCCACGCGGCCACGCGAGTGCTCACGACCTGGCGACCAACCGAGCCGCTTCGGCCGCGAGATGGGCAGGGAGGGTGGGCGCCCTCGCCGTCCCCGCCCTCCGGGCCAGATCGGCCGCCGCCGAGGCGTCGCCGGCCAGAGCCTCGATCCGGGCGGCATACAGCAGCACCGGACCGTGATCTCCCACCTCGGCCAGCACAGCCCTGATCTCCCGCCTTGCCTCGGGGAAGCGCCCCAGCAGGGCCAGCGCGAGGGCGTGGGCGGCCCGGGTGGAGGGCCACTGCAGCGGCCTGACCCGGTCGAGGTCGCGCAACGCCGCTTCCGCCCGGCCGAGCCCGGCGAGGATCTCGCCCCGTGCCCGCAACGCCTCGGTGAGGTTTCCCTCCCTTCCCAGAACGTCGTTGAGAACGTCACGCGCCGCATCGGGATGGCCGTCGTACCAGAGCGCCCAGGCGAGCTCGGTCTGAATGCTCATGTCGTTGGGGATGCGGCGTATCGCCGAGTACAGCTCCCGCACCGCGACCGAGGGGCGCCCCTGGACCAGCCGCAGCCGGCCGATCCCGGCGAGCAGGCCGCCGACGGCCGACGTCGCCCCCAGCGTCTCGAAGAGGACCGCGGCGGTGCGGTAGTGCGACACGGCCTTCTCGAAGTCCTCCCGCCGATGCGCCACGTTGCCGAGAAAGGACTCGATCTCCGCGCGGATCCTGGTGTTGTCACCACACCGCTCCAGAGCCTCTTCGGCCTGCTTGGCGGCCAGCGCGAACTCCCCGTCGCGGAACGAGAGCTCGGCGGCCCGCAGGTAGTCGTCGGGAAGGGCCCGGCTGTCGGCCTGCACGACGAGGCGGTCGTTCTGCAGGATCGGCTGGATGAGACGCTCGTGCGACAGCTCGCACCAGCGTGTGCCCGCCTTGATGTCCTCACGCAGGATGTGGCGGTCCACCAGCGCCCTGACCACCGCGTTCGGCATGCCGGCGGTGACGGTCTCCCCCTGGTAGACGACCTCGCGGGTGCCGAGTTCGGTGATGAAGCAGCGGCGCAGCCAGCTTCTGAGCTCGGCGACGTCGTCACCGAAGTGGTCGTGGGCCACCTCGGCGATCATCCGCTCGGAGAAGCCGGTGAGGGAGCGATCGGCGTTGGCGAACCTGCGGACGTGGTCCAAGGAGATGACCCGCACGTCCTCGGGCAGGGAATGCCACATGGCCGAGCACACGACCTGCAACTGGACGGGCTCGACCACCTTGGCGTCGGCGACGACCTCCTCGCCCAGTGCCCTGCCGACCCTGATCATGCGGAGATCGTCGACCAGGCCGCGCGCCGCGCCCGGGGCGAACGAGCGTCCCGTTCCCTCCAGCGGGCCCTCGGTCGCCCGGACAGCGGCGGCCGTGTCAAGGGCGGTCAGCGAGAAGCGGCTCCTGGCCATGCCCGCCAGCTTCGGCTCGTGGGGAAGGATCGCGGCGAGGTAGTCCTCGCGGATCGAGATGAGAAGGCGCAGGTTCGGGTCGTCGTCCAGCGCCTCGACGAGCTGGCCGATGAACCACTCCCGGTACGGCTGGCGATGGGCGAAGTCCCCGAAGAGCTCCTCGGCCTGGTCGATCGCGGCCAGGGTGAGGACCGGGTCGCCGTAGGGATCCTGGCGCGGCGGGCGCCGGCTGAGGAACTCACGGATCGTCAGCCCCGCCAGCCGGGTGGGCGTCTCGGTGGGAGACCACGACGACAGCAGCGCGAACACGTGCGGGTTGTGCCGGGAGAGCGCGGCCGAGGGGAAGGGCGAGCCGTGCGACACCCTGCCTATCGGCAGGACGTCGGTCCTGCCGATGTCCAGCAGCGGGAGCACGCCCGCCTGGATCAGCGAGGTCTTGCCCACGCCCGACGGTCCGTACAGCACGGTCAGGCGCCCGGCCTGCCACAGGTCGGAGACCTCGTACGCCTCCCTGTCTCGGCCGAAGAACTTGGCTCGGTCCTCGCGGCGGAAGGCCCGCAGGCCGACGTACGGCTGGCCGGCCTCGTCCGGCCGGACAAGGTCGGAGGTCACGTCAGAGGTCACGGCACCGGTCCCATCCGCCGGCGCAGCTCACGGCAGAACTCCTCCGCCGTCCCCCAGAAGATGGAGATCCGCCAGTCTTCGTAGTATCTGGCCAGCTGGCGCTGGACTTCCAGCACGTCCGCCTTCGTGCTGGCGAGCGAGGGGGCGAGCTGGACGCTCACGTGCCTGCGGCGGTTGATTCCGGGAACGGCTTTCAACAACCCATGGAAAAGCACACGAAACGTCCAGTCCTGCAGGCTGTATCCGATGAACAGCAGGGGCCTCCTGGTCAGCGCCGCGAGAATGGAGGTGGGCAGCATCCGCTGGCCGCCCGCGACACCGTCCACCGCGAGGTTGGTGAGAAACTCCAGATAGTCGTCCTCCGCCAGCACTATCGACGCCGGATCCTGCAGGCTGCCGTGCAGGTGGTAGATGAGCGGAGCCTCGGGTCTGGGATTCCAGCCCGCCTCGCTGCTGAACAGATCCTCGGCGTAGGCCAGCCCTTTGTTCCATGGACATACAGCCACATTCGGTCTTTTTCCCACGGCTTCGAGCGAGCGCAGGATGAAGTCGTCGTAGTTCGTCGTCAGATATACCGGAAGCGGGAAACTCGCGAGCAGACCGTGCGGTTCCAGGGGGTCGAGGAAGTCGGGTGCGCCCCCGGCGTCGAGCTCGTCGCAGATCCGCCTCTTCACATATACCGAATCCCCATATCGCATCACCGCGAACTGCGTCACCCGCGGGAGATCATGGTCGTCGTCGAACGGATAGTCCCATCGGCGCGCCATGTCGCGGCTCAGCGCCGTCCCGGTCGGCAGAGTGCCCACGCACGCCCCGGACCCCAGGAACGGCGTGCAGTCCCCGCTGTTCAACTGGTCGAGCAGGCGTTCCCACTCGGCCTCCCCCATGTCATGCACGCAGGGCACCACCTCACGGGCAAGAGGTCCAATCGGATCATGGACTCGATGCCGTACGACTCTATTGGCATGGTCAATCCCTCCGGCGAGGGAAGGCACCTCTTGTCTCGCCGACGTTTGTCCCGACGGCACGCCCGGAGCAGGCGAATGATTCACGATCACCTTTCTGCCGTGACCCGCGTGAAACGGCAGGGTGACCGTTCAGATCGAGCTGGTGAATCCGGCCGTCGGCTCCGCCGTCTCCAGAAACAACGGCTCCAGCGCCCTCCGCAGGGAGTGGTCCTCGATCTCACCGAGCATCTCCAGGGAGAGGCCGCCGAGGTCGACGAAAATCTTTGATCTTGAGCCGTCATCGCGCATGCGCGCTCCCCTTACATCGCTCCGGATCCGGCCTCGACCACCATCCGGGTTTTGGGACGTCCTAAAAAATGCGAAACGACGTCCCTTTCGAAAGTCTCCAGGCCGCTTTCTTCTTACTATGCGATTCTGTAATACCCCACTCGCCGAATCAACCTTTAGGATGACCGTACGATCCCTTTGGCTAAAAAACGGAGGCCCGAGGTGGTGGAGCTTTCACACGCGGCGAACACGGTGCCGGAACGGCAGCCCGAGGTCTGGGAGAAGGTGCCGCCCCGCAACAGGAACTTCACCGGGCGAGACGACCTGCTCGTCAGGCTCCGCCAGGGCATCAGCACCGTCACCGCCGTCGTGCCCCAGCCCCAGGCGCTGCAGGGGTGGGGCGGTGTCGGCAAAACACACCTGGCCATCGAGTACGCCCACCGCTACCGGTCGCACTACGACCTCGTCTGGTGGATCCCCGCCGACCAGCGCGTGCTGGTGCCGTCCGCACTGGCCGCGATGGCACCCCACCTGGGGCTGCCTCCCGCCTCCGCCACCGGTGTCGAGGAGGCCGCCGAGGCCGTGCGCAGGACGCTGCAGAACGGCAACCCCTACCGCCGCTGGCTGCTGATCTTCGACAACGCCGAGGATCCCGGACAGGTCGAGGAGTTCATCCCGCGCGGGCCGGGTCACGTCCTGATCACCTCGCGCAACCCCAAGTGGGAGGACCACTTCGAGACCCTCCAGGTCGACGTCTTCACCCGCGAGGAAAGCGTGGCGTTCCTGAAGAAACGCCTGCGCCGGGAGGTTCCCGACGACGACGCCTCGCGGCTGGCCGAGCAGCTCGGCGACCTCCCGCTGGCTCTGGAGCAGGCCGGCGCGCTGCAGTACGAGACCGGCATGTCCGTCGACGAGTACCTGGAGCAGCTCAGCGAGCAGGCGAGCAGGCTGCTGGGCGTCAACAGGGCACCGGGGTATCCGCTGTCGATGACGGCGGCCTGGAAGGTGTCGGTGTCGCTCCTGCAGGACCGCCTTCCCGAGGCCATCACGCTCCTGCGATGCTGTGCCTTCTTCGGCCCCGAGCCCATTCCGCGCGACGTCTTCCGCAGGGGCAACAAGGCCGTCGTCCCCCGGCTCAGCAAGATCCTTTCTGATCCGATCCTGCTCGCCACGGCACTGAGCGAGCTGAGACGCTTCGCCCTGGCCAGGATCGAGCCCACCACCCGCACGATCCAGGTTCACCGGCTGATCCAGGCGCTGCTCCGTGACGACCTGCCCGAAGAGGATCAGACGGACATCCGGCACGAGGTGCACGTGCTGCTGGCCGGCAGCGCCCCGAACGACCCCGACGAGACCGACAGGTGGCGCAGCTTCGAGGAGCTGGTCGCGCACGTCACCCCCTCCGGTCTGGAGGAGTGTACGGACCCCGCGGCCAGGCAGTTCGCCCTCAACGTGGTCCGCTACCTGTACACGTCGGGCAACTACCAGTCGGCCCACTCCTTCCTCACCAGCTTCATCAGGAGATGGAGCGAGGTCAGCGGGCCGAAGCACCTGGACGTGCTCGTCGCGCACCGGCACCTGGGCAATGTCCTGCGGGCGCTCGGCCAGTACGCCGCGGCCTACGAGGTCGACCACCAGACCCTCGACGACATGCGCGCCATCCTCGGTCCCGACCACCGCGAGACGCTCCTGACGACCAACGGGTACGGGGCCTCCCTGCGGGCCCGCGGCGACTTCGCCGCCGCCCGCAAGCTGGACGGCGAGTCCCGGGACGCCCACATCGCCAACCGGGGCCCCAGCGACCCCGCCACGTTGCGCGTGCTCAACAGCCTGGCCCTCGACTACGCGCTGACCAGTGACTACCAGGCGGCACGACGGTTGCACCAGGAGACATACCTGGAGATGAGCGACGCGATGGGGGGCATCGGCAAGAGCACCCTGCTGCTGTCCTGGAACGGCCTGGCCAGGGCGGTACGGCTCTGCGGCGACTACACCGAGGCCTGCGACCTGGGCGAGGAGGCCTACGCCTACGGTGTCCAGGAGCTGACGCTCGACCATCACTTCACCCTGCTGACGGCCAAGGACCTGTCGATCGCGAAGCGCCGGGCCGGAGAGATCTCCGAGGCGCTGGACCTCGCGCGTGACACGCACACCCGGCTCCAGCGGCTCTTCGGAGACGAGCACGCCGACACGATGGCGGCCGCGATCAACCTGTCCAACTCCCTGCGGGTGACCGGCGAGCTTGAGGAGTCGTTCGCGATAGCGAACAGGACGGTCGCACTGTATCCCCGGGTGTTCGGCGAGGGGCACCCCTACGGCTTCGCCTGCGGCGGCAACCTGGCGATCCTGCACCGCCTGCGAGGCGAGGTCGAGACGGCCCGCCGGCTGAACGAGCAGGCGGTGCGCGGCCTGATCGCCAAGGTCGGCAGGGAGCACCACTACCCGCTGACGTGCGCCATCAGCCTCCAGACGGACCTGGCGATCCTGGGAGAGTTCACCCAGGCGTGCGAGCTCGGCAGGGAGACGCTGAACAGGCTGCAGAAGCTCTTCGGCGAGAACCACTTCCTGAGCCTGGCCTGCGCCGGCAACCTCGTCCTCGATCTGAGAGCCGCCGGCGCGGAGAAGGAGGCCGAGCTGCTGTACCACGACACGATGCGGCACTATGAGCGTCCCCTGGAGGCCGGCCACCCCGACGCCATCCTCGCGAGTGAGGGCCGACGCATCGACTGCGACTTCGACCCCCCGCCGATCTGACCACGCCGAGGTCAGGTGTTGCGCCTCCGCCAGGCGTCGAGGTGCCGCTCCGCCTCGCGGAGGGCCTGTGCCTCCGCGAGGTCGTCCACCGGTTCGGCGGCGCACTCTTCGAGGGTTCTCCTCATGCAGGCCACGAACTCCTCTCCGCGCTCGTTCAGGCTCCCGCTGGCCAGCAGCGTGCCGGTGACCTGGTAGGCGCCCCGCCTCCACCGGGCGAGTTCCACGCGTGCCCGGAACGCCTCGGCGTCCCGCTCGAACCTGTGCTGCCTCCGCCAGAACTCCGCCACCCCGAGATAGGCGTACGAACCCTGCAGCAGGCCATAGGCGGGGCGCGGGTCGTCCCGCCAGGGCGCGTAGTAGCGTCTGCCGTCGTCCGGCAGGGTCAGCGGGATCACGTCGGTCAGCGCCGTCAGCTTCGCGTGCTGGATCTCGTGCGCGAGCGTGGCGGCGAGCCCCAGGCCGTGCCACGGGTCGGACATCGCGACGGTCCCGAACGCCTCGCGGGTCGAAGCGCTGTTCTGCCCCCTGTCCGGCGCCTTGACGGGGGTGAGCACCGACACCGTGGAGCTCACCTCCTCCGCCACGTGCCGGTGGTGGGCGGTCAGGACGCGCCACGCGTCGTCCAGGTGCGCCCGCCACGCGCGGAGCCGCTCGCGGCCGAGCCGCGGCTCGGTGACCCCTTCCACGGGCCACCGGTACGGGTCGAGGTCGTCGACGACCAGGTCGAACCCCGGGATCACCGACCAGCCGCGCAGCGCCTGCCAGCCGGGCCGGTCGCCCGGGGGGGCGACGCGGACCGTCAGGCCGCCGGCGTCGAGTTCGGCGCCGTCCCCGTCCGGCCGCACCTCGACGTCGACCGTGGCCGGCGCGCCGGCGGGGAGAGTGAGGCGCCCCAGGGACGGCAGCATGATCGTGCTGTCGCGGACGGGCAACCGGACCCGGCACCGGACCCGGGCCCGCACCGCGACCACCACGGCCAGTGCGCCCAGCTGCGCGGGATCGTCGCGGCTGTCATCCCCGCTCCGCAGGGACCGGTAGGTCCGCCACGCCCACGCCCCCACCGCCGGATACCTCAGCAGGCGCTCGACCTCCTCGTCCGCCTGCCCCTCCAGTTCGGACAGCAGGCCGTAGGCGCGCATCGCCAGGGCGGCGCCGGGATGCCCGGCCGACCGCGCCTCGCCGACGACACCTCGCACCAGCACCCTGTTCCTGGCGCGCTGCGCGGTCCGCAGCTCGGCCACGGCGCCGGCACCGCCCTCACCGACCGCCAGCGTGAGAAACGTCTTGTCGGACACCTGCTGCGAACCGTGCCTCATCGGCTTCCCTTCAGCCTGGCGACATCCCGCGCGAGCCGGGTGCGGATATGGGTGATCAGCCGGTACAGGTCGGGGCAGTAGACCGAAGGTCCCAGAAAGCCGGCGGCCTCGCTGTACCTGTGCGCGTACAGCCCGCCGCCGCAGACCGAGTGGATGTCACAGGCCAGGCAGACGGGTGCCAGCGCGAGCTCGCCGATCTGCCTGGCCGCCATGGACGGGTGGGTGAGCGCGGCGTCGAACGAGTCGCGGAGCAGGTGCAGGCGGGTCGCGGCCGCCCCGTGGTAGCTGGACTTCAGGATGTCCGACTGCTCGATGCTGCCGTCGGTCTCCACGACGGCCATCCGGGCGGGTGAGAGTCCCACGGTCTCGCTGCGCGAGGCGCCTCCCGTCAGCAGGCGCATGATCTCGCGGAACAGCCGGACCTCCGTCTGGTCGGCGACCGATCCGTACCAGCGGTCGAAGATCGGGATGAGCCAGTCGGCGTACGGCGTCACCCCCGCCTCCGGAACGCGGAAGGGCGGCGGGGTGGACCAGTTGCCGTGCGGGAGCAGGAAGTCGACGGCCGGGGGATCGAACTCCAGAAGCGCCTCGTAGGTCGCCAGCGGATCGTTGCGGACGTCGATGGTGCACAGCAGGCCGCTGAACAGGTGGTGGAAGGGGCCGCCGGTCAGCCTGCGGAGCGAGGCCGCCACCTTCGCGTGACTTCCCCTGCCGTCCGCGTGGCGCCGATGCCGGTCGTGACCCTCCGCGTAGCCGTCCAGGCTCACCCCGACCCGGATCTCCAGGCTGTCGAAGAGCCGCAGGTAGTTCTCGTCCAGGCGCAGCCCGTTGGTCTGCACGCCGACATGGACGCGGGTCCCGACGTCGGCGGCGGCCCCCCTGATGGCGCGCACGGCGTAGGAGATGAGATCCGGCCCGGCCAGAAGGGGCTCACCGCCGTGCAGGACGACCTCCACCTCGGCCAGCTCGTGGGTGAACGCGTGCTCGGCTATGCGCTTCGCCGTGCGGTCGACGATCGCCTCCGACATGCGCCTCGGCTGTGCCCTCCAGGACTGGTCCGCCATCTCGTAGACGTAGCAGTGGCGACAGGCGAGGTCGCACCTGCTGTGGATCTTCAAGATGAACTGCCGGAAAGCCGCCGGTCGCCACCCTGATTCCAGCAATCCCCTGACATCGAGCGTCGCCGGGAACACGCTTCTGGGTGACGGGATTATGGGGTCAAGTTTCTCAGGCAAACGCGGCACACCTCTCTTGCGCCATTTCCTATCTGGCATGAGTTTTCCCAAATAGTCAAGTTCCAGGCTTACAAATAGTGGGCTCCGCGACATGGCCGAAGGGTTTCATCCGTCTCTGGAACGGCGGCCGGCCATCATCTATCGTGGAAGCATCTTTCGGGCATCACATAACGTGGTCTCATCAGGGGGCTGATCAGCGGTGCGCGAGTGGCCGTCGACTCTCGACATCGGCAGGCTGATGGCCGACGGCTGGAGGCCGACGCCGTTCCGGCAGTTCATCTTGAAGATCCACAGTAGGTGCGATCTCGCCTGCAAATATTGCTATATGTACGAAATGGCCGATTCGTCGTGGCTGACACGCCCGAAACAAATGTCACGGGAGATCGTCGCCGCCACCTCCGCGAGAATCGCCGAGCACGCCCACCGTCACGGCCTGCGCGACATCGAGATCATCCTGCACGGGGGCGAGCCACTGCTCGCCGGCCCCGAGGCGATCCGCGAGACCGTCACCCGGATCCGTTCGGCGGCCGCCGGCACCCGGGTCAGGGCCAGCCTGCAGACCAACGGGCTGCGCCTGGACGAGAGCTACCTGCGGCTCCTCGACGAACTGGACATCCGGGTCGGGGTGAGCCTCGACGGTGACGAGACGATGCACGACCGCAGCCGCAGGCGCGCAGGCGGCCGCGGCAGCCATGCCGAGGTGTCCCGAGCCCTCCGGCTGCTGACCTCGCCTGCCTTCAGGCATCTCTTCAGCGGCCTGCTGTGCACCGTCGATCTCAGAAACGACCCGATCGGGGTCTACGAGGCGCTCCTCGCCTTCGATCCCCCGGCCGTCGACTTCCTGCTACCGCACGGCAACTGGTCGGCGCCCCCGGCCGGCCGGCTTCCCCACGAGGAGACGACACCGTACGCGGACTGGCTCATCCCGATCTTCGACCGGTGGTACGGCGCGGCGCGCAGGCCCACCCGGGTCCGGATGTTCGGCGAGATCATCCACGTGTTGCTCGGCGGTTCGTCGTCGAGCGAGCAGATAGGCCTGTCCCCCGCGGGGATGGTGGTAGTGGAGACCGACGGCGGCATCGAGCAGTCGGACGTGCTGAAGTCGGCCTACCAGGGAGCCCCCGAGACCGGGCTGCACGTGACACGTGACTCCTTCGACGACGCCCTGCTCCTTCCCTCGATCGCCGCCCGCCAGATCGGCGAACTGGCCCTGTGTCCCACCTGCCGGGCCTGCCCGGTGTCACGGATCTGCGGAGGGGGGTTGTACGCCCACCGCTACCGCTCCGGCCACGGTTTCGCCAACCCCTCCGTCTACTCCCCCGACCTGCTCCGACTCATCAAGCACGTCAAGAGCACTGTCGAGGCCGATCTGCCGGCTCGATCGAAACGACGGGGAAGGGACACGATGAACCTGCGTGAGCACCGGATCACGGCCGGGGTGTTCTCCAAGCTCGCCGCCGGCGGTGGCGGCGCCGCCGCGGTCGCCAGGCTCTCCGCGGCGCAGCACAGCAAGCACGTGCTTCTCGTACGGGGAGTGCTGGAGGCCGCGCGCGCGAACGGCCACCCGGACGCCGCCGTCACCCGCCGTGCCTACGACCTGCTCGCCACGGTACAGCGCCGTCATCCCGGCGCCGTCGACACCGTTCTGCGCCATCCCTCGGTGGGCGCCTGGGCGCGGCGGACGGTCAAGATGCTCGACGCTCACGCCGAGGACGCGGCACCGGGGCAGCTCGCCGCGCTCGCCGCCGCGGCGGCGATCCGCTCGGGCACGGCCTGCGACATCGACGTGCCCGCGGTGGAGGGGGTCGTCACGCTGCCCTCTCTGGGCCAGGCGATCCTGTCGCCGACCGTCTCGTGGGCCACGGTGGAGTGTGCCGAGGGCGGTGCCGAGGTCACCGCGGACGGGACCATCGTCACCGTCCCGCGCGATTCCGGCCGGGACGCCCCCGGCTGGAAAGGCCTGCGATCGCTCTCCACCGAGGTGGACGGCGTGCCGCTGCACCTGGTCATCGACGACCTCGACCCGTACCGGATGCCGGAGACCACGAACATCGGCGGGCGTCTGACCGAGGCCGAGACCGAGCGCTGGCAGTCGACGCTGGAGGAGGCGTGGCATCTGCTGGTGCGCCACCACCGCGCCGTGGCCGATGAGGTCGTCACGGCGATCACGGTCCTCACCCCGCTGGTCGCCCCGGCCCGGGGCCAGTCGAGCTCGACATCCGGCGAGACGTACGGTTGCGTGGCCCTGTCGACGCCGCCGGACGCCTCCACGTTCGCGGTCACCCTGACCCACGAGACGCAGCACGCGAAGCTCTCGGCCCTGCTCGACCTGATCCCCCTGACCCTTCCCGACGACGGCAGGCGCTACTACGCTCCCTGGCGCGAGGATCCCCGTCCCGTCCCCGGCCTGCTCCAGGGGGCCTACGCCTTCCTGGGCGTGGCCGGCTTCTGGATGCGCCAGCGCCACCTGGAGACCGGGGAGGCGGCCCTGCGCGCGAGTTCGGAGTTCTTCCGCTGGCGCGAGGCGGCCCACCTGGTGACCGGCACCCTGCTCGGCAGCGGGCGGCTGACCCCGGCCGGCGAGAACTTCGCGACCGGAATGGCCCTGCGCCTGGACCGCTGGGCACAGGAGAGCGTGCCGGCCCGCGCCCGGGCCCTGGGCCGCGCACGCGCCGACGACCACTACGCGCGCTGGCTCGAACGCAACGGTTAGGCCCTGCCCGCCGGATCTTGCCGTGGCGAGTGTCGGCCGGGCGTCCGCGGCGGGCAGGAGATCCAGGCGACAGGGTCTAGAGAGCGGGCGGGTCGAAGTCGAAGTCGAGCCGTTCACCGCGCATGGCGACCCTGGTGTCCGGATGGTCGTTGCCCAGCACCCGCTGGTAGCGCTCGAAGGTGTCGGCCTCCAGCGCCTGGGCCTCCTCGAAGGCCCCCTCCGCCCGCAGGTCGATGACCAGGTTGTTCGCGCAGGCGAGAGTGAGCGGGTGGTCCACCCCCAGCAACTCGCGCAGCTGGGCCAGCGTCTCCTGCCCCAGCCGCCTGGCACTGGGGGCGTCCCCCTGTGCCGCGAAGTCGCTGGCCAGGTTGATCGCACAGGTGAGGGAGTAGTGGTGCTCGCGGCCGAGCGTGCGGTCGAAACCCTCCAGGGAGCTCAGATCGAGCCGGCTCGCCTCCTCGATCTGCCCGTTGACCCGCAGCAGCAACGCCAGGTTCATGTCACAGCCGAAGGTGAAGGGGTGCTCGTCGCCGTACATGCGGGGATAGCGAGCCGTCACGTCCCGCAGCAGCTCCAGCGCCTCGGCGATCTCACCTCTGGTGCGTTGCGCGTTGGCCAGGCACAGTGCCGCCGCGAGCGTGTCGTGGTGGTCACGCCCGAAGATGCGCTCCTCTCGCTCGTACGTCGCCTGCGCGAGGTCGAACGCCTCGTCGATCTGCCCCACCCGCCGTTTGGCGATGGACAGATCCTTCGCCGTGCGCAGGGTCCAGGGGTGGTCCGGGCCGAGTTCCTGCACCCCGAACTCGTACGCGTCCTCGCCGAGGTCACAGGCTTCGGCGTAGTCACCTCTAAGCCGCACGATACGTGAGAGACCGTTGCCCGAGGTGAGGATGTTCTGTTTGCTGGATCCCGAGTCGGGACGGCGGTGCAGCCTGTAGGTGGTCTCCTGCAGCTCGAACGCCTTCTCGTAGTCGCCGAGCAGCAGATAGTCGATGGCGAGATTGTTCATGGCGCGCAGCGTCCGGTGGTGCTGGGGGCCGAACACGCTCTGGTGCCGCCGCAGCGACTCCCTGTCGTGCGCCAGGGCCGCCGTGAAGTCACCTCGCATCCGCAGGTCCCCGCCATGGCTGTTGGTGAGCAGGAGGGTCTCCACGTGGTCGGGTCCCAGGACCCTCCTCATCCGCGTCAGGGTCTCGCGGTTGAGTTCGAAGGAGGCCCGGTAGTCGCCGAGCTCGCGAAGGACGATGCCGAGATGCCGCTGCGCGGAGAGCACGTGCTGGTCCTCGTCCCCGCTGTCGGCCCGCCATCTGGCGATGAAGCCCTTGACCAGGTCGCTGGCTGACTGGTAGCCCCCGGACGAGTAGAGGTAGCGCACGACGTCGAGGGCGAAGCGACGGATGCGGGGATCCTCACCGGCCTCCACCATCGCGGGTGTCATGTGGCTGAGCAGCTCGGCGTAGCGCGGCCACAGGACGGTGTCGTCCGGAAGGCCCGGCGCCGCCGCGGCGAGCATGAGGTGCACCTCGTGCCGGAAGGACACGTGCTCCTCCCAGCCCAGCTCGGCACGGAGCAGTGCCTGGACCAGCCGGTGGACCTGGATGGTCCGGTTCTCCGAGTCGATCCGCGCCAGGGCGTATCGGCCCAGCTCCCTGATGGCCCGGCTCAGCAGGATCGGATTGTCGAGGAGCGGGCCAAGACGCGACCCGGCCGCGAGGTCGTCGGGAAGTGCCGCGAACACGTCACGGGGGATGGGGTCGGGTCCGAAGAAGGCGCAGCAGCGCAGGAGCTCCACGGCCTCGGGCAGCTTCGCCTTGAGCTGTGACACCGACAGCGACCAGGCAGCCGTCATGGACAGCGGATAGTCCGACGCCTTGTTGGCGTCGAGCAGCTGGGCCGTCTGCTCGTCGAGCAGCCGGAGATACTGCTCGACGGACATCCCGGTCTCCGTCTGCAGGGCTCCGGCCTGCTCCAGCGCGAGCGGGAGGTCGCCGAGCTGCTCGGCCAGCCGGTTCATGTCCTCCTGGCTGGTCGAGCCGGGGACCCTCCTGGTGAGGAACTCGATGCTCTCCGCCCGGCTGAAGACGTCGACGGGCACGGTGTCGACCACGCTCTGCCAGGCGTAGTTGCGTGAGGTGATCAGGACGTGCCCCGGGCCCCGGGGGACGATGTCGTTGATGTCCTCCGGCTGCTCGGCGTTGTCGAAGATGAGCAGCCACCGGGAGTACGGGTCACCGCGGCGCAGGGCGTCCAGCACGGCGGCGGACGCGTCCTCCACCCCCATCGCGGCGGAGGAGGGCACGCCCAGGTGCGGGGCGAGCGCGGCCAGCGAGGAGCGCACCAGCATCGGCTGGTCCGCGGGTATCCACCAGACCAGGTCGTACTCGTGCCGGAAGCGGTAGGCGTACTCGATCGCGACGTGGGTCTTGCCGACGCCGCCGAACCCGTGAAGGGCGTGCGGCACCACGGCGGTGACCTCGGACGTGACACCGGTGTGAAGCTTGTCGAGGAGGCCTTCACGACCTGTGAAGTTCTTGTTCTGCTGGGGGACCCTGCCCCAGATCTGGGGCTGGCGTCCCGGCAGGCGGGAAGTCCCCGAAGACTGTGAAATGGGCACGCGACGGCCTCCACTCGCCCGATTGGGAATCAGCTTATGGCTCCGGGCCTCCGCAAGCGCATAAGCGAAGGGGTCAGAGTCTCATTGCCACACCTCAACAGCGGATCTCTGTCACACCCTAAAACGTCTATTTTCCGGTCAACTATATAGTCCCACCCGCCAAATTATCTTCCCGAGTACTCGCCTGAGCACCGAAAGGATGTAATCATCAAGGCGTAGGCGAGGACGCTCGGAGATCCGGGGACGCGTGCGTCTCGCCGTGGGCGCAAGGGAGTCCGCATGAGCGAGGAAGCCGCCACCGCTAACACCGATTCCGGCAAAGGTCTGATCGACCTGACGGGTCTGAACTTGGCCGATCTTGACAAAATCGGCGATTCCATCCTGGACCTGGTCCGCCGGCGAATAACCGCCGACGGGGACGCGGGGCCGGTGGCCGGATTCGACTCCTCCATATAGAAACCTTGGTGATAACCCACCAACGTGCGACATTGGAGTGCGAGACTGGCACTTTCTGTCGACAACAATGGTGGGACCGTGGACGATCTCGACTGGCAACGGTTGATCGACCAGCTCCACAGGGGTGACTGCACCCCTTTCCTCGGAGCGGGTGCCTGCGCCGGGACGCTCCCCACCGGTGCCGCCCTGAGTAACCGGTACGCCCTCCACTACGGCTATCCGTTCTCCGACCCGGGCAATCTCGCCCGCGTGATGCAGTACGGCGCGGCGGTGGTGCGGGATCCGGTGGATCTCAAGGAGGGGGTCTGCAGGCTTCTCCGCTCTCACGGGGGACCTGCTCCCGGCGATCCGGAAGAGCCGCACCGAGTGCTGGCCGGCTTCCCCGTGACGACGTTCCTCACCACGAACTACGACGACTTCCTGGTCGAGGCGCTGCGGGCCGAGGGCAAGGAGCCCCACGTCGCCGTCTCCCCCTGGTGGGAGGCCGATCCCGCCGCCACGCCTGTCCTGCCAGAGCCGACGGTGGAATGTCCCCTCGTCTACCATCTGCACGGAAGCTGGTCCGAACCGGCGTCGCTGGTGCTGACCGAGGCCGACTACCTGACCTACCTCGTCAACATGGTGGACGTCGTCGCGACCGGCGGGAGGCAGCCACTGCCGACCCCGATCCTGCGGGCGATGACCGCCCGGCCACTGCTCTTCATCGGCTACAGCCTGCAGGACTGGACGTTTCGGGTGCTGTTCCACGGCCTGATGCGCAGCACGCCGCGCAGTAACAAGCGGCGGCATGTGAGCGTGCAGCTGATGCCCGAGGTCAACGGATCGGCGAGCGACGCGGAGAGCAAGGCCAGGCGCTACATCGCCCACTATCTCGACGGCTGGAACATCTCGATCTTCCTGGGGACCGCCTCGGAGTTCTGCGCGGAACTCCTGCGGAGAATGGGACGGGCACCATGACGGACGCGGTTCACAGGGCCGACAGGGCCACCCACCCGTACGTGGGGCTACGCCCCTATGACCGCGACGAGCACGCACTGTTCTTCGGGCGGGAGCGCGAGGGCCGCGACATCGCCACCATCTGGCAGGCCACCGGTCTCACCGTGCTGTTCGGCGCCTCGGGGGTCGGCAAGACGTCCCTGCTGCAGGCGGGTGTCCTGCCGCGCATCGAGCCCGAACGCGCCGACGTCCTGCCCGTGGCCCGCGTGTCGCCCCGCGGCATCGTCTCGCTGCGCCCGAGGGTCGCCGGCAACCCGTACGTGCTGGCGCTGCTGTCGTCCTGGGCGCCGGAGGAGCCGCTGTCCACGCTGGCCGGGCTGACGGTCTCGGACTTCCTGGCCGGGCGCCCAGAACGCGTGGACCGGTACGGTGACCCGGTGCCCACCCTGGTCGCCGTCGACCAGGCGGAGGAGCTGTTCGGCGGTCCACCCGACCGGGAGGAGGAGCGTCACACGCTGCTGCGCCAGCTCGCGAGGGCCGTCGAGGAGCACGACGGGCTCCACCTGCTGCTCTCGCTGCGCGAGGAGTATCTGGCCTCCGTGCTGCCGTACGAGCGCCCGCTGGGCCGGGGTTCGCGGGCGCGGTTCCAGCTGCTGCCGCTCTCGCGCGCGGCGGCGCTCGACGCCACGACGAGGCCCCTTGAGCGCACCGGCCGGTCCTTCGCCCCGGGGGCCGCCGAACGACTCGTCGACGACCTGCGCACCGTCCCCTTCCTCAACGACGAGGGGCAGACCACCACGGTGACGCTCAACACCGTCGAGCCCGTCCAGCTGCAGGTCGTCTGCTCCGCGCTGTGGGACTCGCTGCCGCCGGGCCTGCACGAGATCACCGCCGAGCACGTGAACCTGCACGTGAACGTCGACCACTTCCTGACCGGTTTCTGCGAGCGGATGCTGGCGCAGGTCGCGGCCGAGTCGGGGGTCACGTCGAGCGAGATCCGCTCCTGGCTGCGCAGGACCTTCGTCACCGAGCACGGGACGCGCAACACCGTCTACGAGGGCCTCCGTGAGACGGCGGGCATGCCGAACGCCATCGCCGAGGCGCTGGAGGACCGTCACCTGCTGCGGGGCGAGCACCGGCTGGGGATCCGCTGGTACGAGCTGCAGCACGACCGCCTGATCGGCTCGGTGCGCCAGTCGCAGCACCCTGCGGCCTACCTCGATGACGCGCGGGCGGCACTGGCCAGGCGGAGCTGGGAGACGGCCCGCGGCCTCGCGGAGGAGGCGGTCCGCGCCTCGGGGCCCGGTGAGACGTGGGTGCGGGCCGAGGCCCTGGTCGTCCTGGGAGAGGTCGCGGCGGTGGAAGGCGAGGTGGAGGGTGCGCGGCGCCTCCTCAAGGAGGCGGCCGACGTGTTCGCGACGCTCCAGCGGTTCAACGGGGTGGCCTCGGCGCTGACCGCGGAGGGACGGCTCTGGCTGGCCCAGGGCGAGTACGCCAGGGCGGTGGAGCAGTTGCGGGCCGCTCTCTCCTGGGTTCCCAACGACCTGCCCGCACACCTGGCGCTCGGGGAGGCCCTGTGGCATCTGGGACAGCCGCGCGCCGCACTCGCCCTTCTCAACGGCGCCGTGGCGCTGGCCGGCGAACCCCCCGCCGAGGCGCTGGCGCTGCGCGGAGAGATCCTCGCCGATCTCGGAAGGCCCGGCGAGGCCCTGCGCGACCTGGATCGGGTCAGACGGCACCAGCGGCCCACCACGATCGCCGCCAGGGCACTGGCCCTCGCCCTGGCCCAGCGGTTCGACGCCGCGGGACAGGAGATCCTCGACGCGACCGCCGACGAGTCGGACAGCGGGCCGGTCCTGCTGCGGGCCGCGCGCGTCCATGCCCTGCTGGGTCAGCACGCGACCGCCGAGGAGTTCGCCTCGCGGGCGCTCGACGCGGTCACTCCCGGGCTTCCACCGCATCTCCGGAAGCAGGCTGAGGAGTTTCTCCGGAGAACGGCGTGACATCGGATCTCGCCGCCTCCCAGATGTGGTTGAACTGCTCCACCCAGTAGGTGTACCAGCGCTCGTCGCGGCCGCGGGTCAGCTCCAGGTGCATGCGCGACGAGGTCGAGGGATTGTGAAAGCCGTGAATCTCCACGATGACCCGGCCCCGCGGGGTCTCCGGGTCGAGAAGCACAAGGCTGAATCCCGGACTGTAGGAAAGGAGTCGGTACTCGAACTCGCCCACGGTCTTCCAGCCGCTCATCAGGCGGAGGCGTTCCATGGTGCTCTCCAGCGCGGCGGGAAGCCTCTGGACGGGAAACTCGATCGAGTCGTCCAGTTGCCTCGCGGTCTGCTGGACCGCCCCCTTCTCCAAGGGGTCGAGGATGACGATCCTGACGCGTCCCCTCTCCCGCGCGAGCACCGTGTTGCGCATGATCTCGCAGGTCTGCGCGGAGAGCAGGTTGACCGCGGAGGGGGCGAACACCCGGACGTCACGCGCGTGGGCGAGCAGCGACGACAGCGGCGCGGTGTCGTATGCCGACCGGTCGTTCAGCAGGCCGTCGGGAGATTCGGTGAGTTCCGCGGGAAGGGTGATCCGGTAGAGCAGCAATCCCACTCCCGAGAGCAGGACCGCCCATCTGAGGTCGTCGTCCAGTGCGTCGCTGACGATCGACAGGAACGCGAACCCGAAGACGACGATCGTGAGGGCGTACGCGTCGATGTGCTGCCGAGCCTTGAAATCACTGCCGATTCTTCGCAGCCACCGCACATCGACCCCCAGCCATTCGGCACCGTCGAAACAGCTATGCCCATTGTCGGGGTCAGGACCTCGTGGCGCGATGGTCCGGATGGCTCCGGATCGTGTCCCGCGGGGCCTGCTGTGGCGAGGATCGGTCAGGTGGTATCTCGGTGACCGGCGAAAACGCGGAAAGGCACCGCCTGACCGGCCACGGCGGACAGAGGATCCAAGAGACGGGGCCTAGACCGTGACCGGCCGGCGGCGCCCCTGACGGAGACCGTCGACGGCGAGGGCACCACCACCGCTGAAGGCGATGGCCAGGGTGCCGGCGGCGAGGGCCAGGACGAACTCGTAGCCGCCCTCGCTCACCGAGAAGCCGGCCGCGGCGTGGGCGAAGACGATCGCGCCGAGCATGTCGAGCACAAGGAGGGTGCCGAAGACCGGCAGGGCCGCGCCCAGGATGAGCGCGACGCCGCCGACGACTTCGAGGGCGGCGACCGCCGGAGCCGCGACGTTCGCCAGCGGGATGCCCAGCGAGTCGAAGAAGGCCGTGGTCTGGGCCAGTCCCATCGTGACGAACTTCTGCAGCCCGTGGACCAGGAAGACCACGCCGATGCCGATCCGCGCCAGCAGCAGAGCGTAGGGGCGCACTTGGTCAAGCATGATGACTCCTCATTGTCATTCGAATTTGAACTAAACCATAGTGGTTAGTTCAAATTTGAACAAGCCGTAGGATGTTCTGGTGAGCGAGACGAGATGGCTCAGCGAGAGCGAGATGGCCATGTGGGTGGCCTACCTGTCCGCGACGCATCTACTGGAGCGCCGGATCGAGGATCAGCTGAAAGTCGACTCGGGTCTGACCCACGCCCAGTACGAGATCCTGGCGAGACTCTCCGAACACCCCGACGCGCGACTGCGGATGACCGAGCTCGCCCGCCGGCTGATCATTTCCAAGAGTGGTCTCACCTACCAGATCGGGCAACTGGAGCGGCGGGGGCTCGTCACGCGGACCACCTGCCCGTCGGATGAGCGGGGCGTGTTCGCGGTGCTCACCGAGGAGGGCTCGCGCTGCCTGGAGCGGACCGCCCCGGAGCATGTGGCCGTGGTCCGCGCCTTCCTGATCGACCGGCTCACCCCCGAGGAGGTCGAGACCATGCGGCGGATCATGACGAAGGCCGTCGCGGCCATGGAGGCGGCGCCGGCCGGTCCGCTCCGCAGCTCCCCGCCGGGCAAAAGCCCAGGCTAGCGCGTGGGGCAGACCCAGGCCCCCGGTTCTCGCTTTCGGCCGCGGAACCGCGGGGAAGACGCGAGAATCCGGTACGGCTCGCACGGGGGGCATACCGTGCGAGCCGCACCGGATTCAGGGCCGCACCACCGGGTCAGGCGGCGGTGCAGCTGACCGAGGAGGGCGCACCGTTGGTCCCGGACCAGCTGCCGGTGAACCCGAAGGACGTCGAGGCGCCCGAGGAGAGGTTGCCGTTGTGGGACACGTTCCGCACCGAGACACCGGCGCCGCTCTGGGTGTGCTGCCCGTTCCAGAGCTGGGTGATGCTCTGGTTACCGGGGAACGACCAGCTCGCCGTCCAGCCCGTGATCGCCTGGGCGCCGCTGCTCTTCACGGTCACCTCGGCCTGGAAACCGCCCTGCCAGGAGCCGACCAGCTTGTAGGTGGCCGTGCAGGCCTTGCCACCGGTCGGCGTGACGGTCGGGGTGGGGGTCGGGGTGATGGTGGGAGTGACGGTCGGGGTGGGGGTCACGGTGGGCTGCGGAGCCGCCATGGCCAGGTCGTAGGCCCGCTGCGGCACGAACTGCCCCGCTCCGGCGATGCAGCCGTCCGCCTCGCCCGGCAGCTTGATCCAGAGGAACGCGTCGATCGCCGGGTCGCCGGTGGCGTTGGTGCTCGGTGTGCCGATCGCCCGCCCTCCCGGGTCGCACCACTCGCTGCCCTGCGGGCCGTTGCCGTTGCGGCTGGTGTCGATCACCGCGCGGAGCCGGGAGACGCCGGTGGCTGAGATGACGTTCTTGGCGTAGGCGACCTCGGTGGAGCTCCACCGGTAGTTGGAGACGTTGACGGAGATGCCGTCCGCGCTGCCTCCGACGTCCGCGGCGTTCAGCCGGGCCGCGGCGTCGGAGGCCGACAGCCATCCCGAGTGCCCGATGTCGTAGTAGACCTTGGCCGAGGAGGAGGCGGCCTTCAGCTTCTTGCCGGCGTACGCCATGGAGGCGTTGGTCTCCTGCTGCTGGGCGGAGCTCATGCAGTTGGTCATGATCGGGAGCACGTCGGGCTCCAGGATGATCGACGCCGGACGCCCCTGGAGGCCGGCGGCCAGCTCGTCGATCCACTGCCGGTAGGCCGTGTGGTTGGGCGCCCCGCCGGTGCTGGCACCGCTGCAGTCGCGGTTGGGGATGTTGTAGACGACAAGGATGGGGATCTTGCCCGCACCGGCCGCCGCCCCGACGAACGACGACACCTGGCCGCGGATGGTGGAGGTGTTGGTGGTGGTGTACCAGCGGGCCTGCGGCACGGCGGCGATCCGGTCACGGATGACCGGCGCCCGGTAGTCTCCGGCGTTGGCCGCGACCCATTTGGCGGCGCCGGTCTCCGGATCGACGTAGAACGGGGAGTCGGCCGCGGACGCGCCGGAGGCGACGGCGACCGCGACACCTGACCCGATCACCAGAGCCGCGCAGAGCGTGGCCAGAACTGACCTTCTTGGCATGGATCGACTCCTTCGGGGGGATGCATGGGAGCGCTCCCACCATAGGCGGCCAGCCGCCCCGCATACAGCAGGCGCCCCTGCCCGCTCACATCAGGACGCGCTGACCTGTGCGAACACCCGTCGCAGTGGATGAAAGTTTCAATCTCGCGGCTCACATCCGATCGGTGGGTGACAACACGGGGAACCGGCGCAGTGTCGGGCTGAGCAGCGTACCCAGCGCGACGAGGGCCAGGCCGGCCGCGCAGGCCGGCACGGCGACCGGGCCGCCGCCGGCCGTCATGAGGAAGCCGCCGGCCATCGGCCCCAGGGCGCCGGCCCCACCGGAGAAGAGCCCCGCGATGCCGGACAGGCGGCCGCGCAGGTGGTCGGGGGTGACCGTGAGCTGGTAGGTCAGGACCGTGGTGTTCGCGACCGGCGCGAGGAACGCGGCACCGCCGAGAAGCACCCCGAGGAGGATGCCGCTCGGGACGAGCACCATCGCCGCGGTCATCACCGCGGCGACGAGCGGAAAGCCGACGATGGTCAGGGCCGGCGGGAGGGCGGCGTGCAGGCGGGCCGCGGCCAGTGCGCCCAGCAGGCCCCCCGCACCGATGCACGCCATCGTCAGGCCCACCTCGCCGGCGCTCACCCCCTCCCCCGACATCGCCAGGACGATGATGACGAGCGCGCTGAAGACAAGGTTGGAGGAGACCATCCACACCAGCGTCGTCCTGATGACCCGGTGTCCCGCCACCCAGCGGATCCCCTCGGCGACGCCGCCCACGGCCGAACCCTCCCTCGGGAGCGCGGCGGGGGCCGCCCGCCGCGGCAGGCGCAGCAGGAGCAGCGTGACGAAGGAGAGGCCGAGCATGATCGCGTCGGCGCCGAAGGGCGCCGTGTGGTGCAGGGTGAACAGGAAACCCGCCAGCGCGGGACCGAGCAGGGTGGCGATGAAGGGGCGCGCGGTATTGCGGGCGACCGCCTGCGACAGCTGCGACTCGGGCACCACCTGGGGAAGCGCGGCGTGCTCGGCCGGCTGGAAGACAGAGCTGAAGAAGCCCTCGACCGCGGCGGCCAGCAGGATGTGCGGGAAGGCGTAGGTGTCCAGGAGCAGCGCCACGACCACACTACCCATCGCCAGGGCACGGGCACCGTGGCACAGCAGCATGACCTTCTTGCGGTCCCACCGGTCGGCGACCACCCCGGCGGGCACGTTCGCCACCATGTGCGCCACCGCGAGCACCGACGACGCCAGGCCCATCTCCAGCGGAGAGCCCGACATGGCCAGGATCAGCAGCGGGAAGGAGACGAAGGTGATCTCACTGCCCAGTTCGGAGAAGAGCTGGCTGGTCCACAGGATGTTGTAGTCACGGTTGCGGGACAGGCGGATCGGCCCGCCGGCCACCTCACCGGCACCTGCCTGCGCGGCGCTCATCGCGGCGCCAGCCTTCCCCGCCGGGGGCGTCGTTCCCGTCGCGCGCCCGCCTGGCCAGCCGTCCGGTGACCTGGATGAGATCGATCCCTCCCGTCTCCGGGTCACGCAGGAAACGGCCGGTGTAGGTGGTGCGGCCACCGGACGTTTCCCGCATCGTGAAGCGCAGGCCCTCGAAGCAGGTCAGCTCGAACCGCTCGGCCTCGCCCGTCGTCAGGCGGAGCCCGCCCGCACCGTCCGCGACGACCGTGAGCTCCATCTCCCCGTTGACGTACCGGCCGGCGCATTCCGGTGGTCCCGACGTCCGCAGGGCCGGGTCCGGCGGCGCCGACAGGCCGCGGCCTCCCACGGCCAGTCCCGCCGACTGGAGTTCCGCCAGCAGGTCCTCCCAGAGCGCCGGTCCGGTGGCGGCGTTCGCGGTCAGCGCGACGACGGTCCCGCCCGCCGGTTCGAACCGCAGATGGCAGGAGGTTCCCTCACCGGTGCCGTCGTGTCCGAACCAGTCGGGCCCGGCGTCGTGGTAGACCGCCCAGCCGAGTCCCCAGGAGTCGGCCATGCCGAACGGGCCGGCCGTCACCCCCGCGAGCTGGTCGCGGCGCATCTCGCGGGCGGAGTCGCGGTCGAGCACCGGCCAGAGCGCCGGGTGGGCCAGGCGCATCAGCGCGAACGTGACCAGATCGGCGGCCCCGAGGGCGAGCCCGGCACTCGGCGCCGCCACCTTCGGCAGGGTCTGCCAGGTGACCGGCAGCATCCGGTCCCCCGGCTGCCGCACCGTGTGGCCGTCCACCACCGGCCGGAACCCCGACGGCGGCCCGACGACGAACGCCGGCGCGATGTCCAGCGGCTTCAGCAGGACCGCCTCCATCGCCTCCCACCAGCTCATCCCGGTGACCACCTCGACGAGGTGGCCCGCCAGGATGTAGCCGATGTTGGAGTAGGAGAAGACGGTCCCCGGCGGGTGCGCGGTGCCGGACTCGCGGCAGTGGCGCGCCACCCACCGCCGCCGGGCCCCGGAGTGGTCGCCGCCCTCGTCGATGTTCGAGGCCAGCCCGCCGGTGTGGCTGAGCAGCCGCCGCGCCGTCATCCTCGGGCCCGGCCCGCCGCGTCCGGCCCCCCACCTCGGGCACGTACTCGGCCAGCGGGGCGTCGAGATCGATGTCGCCGCAGGCCGCCAACGTCATCACCAGCGTCGCGGTGAAGGGTTTGGTGAGCGAGCCGAGCGGAAAGGCGGACCGTCGGGTCACCGGCTCGCCGGTCGCGTACGTCTCCTCGCCGGTCTCGGCGGTGAGGGTCCGACCCTCGTGGTGCACGGCCAGCTGCGCCCCCGGCACGCGGTGCTCGCGGGCCAGCCGGGCCAGCCGGGTGGAAAGGTCGACGTCCACGCTCACTCCCTCTCCGCCCGGCCGGCGGCCGGATCGATGTGTGCGGCGACGGCGCGCAGCGCCTCCAGCAGGTCCTCCGCCAGGCGCTCGACCGTGGCCCGGTCGTGCACGCCGACCACGTGGCGCCAGTCGAAACGCAGCCTGCCGTCCGCCAGGTAAGCGGTGATCTCCAGGGGCCGGACACCCGGTGCGACCGGCTCCGCCCGGCGGGCGGGCGGCGGGGAGTGGAACGAGCGGTAGAGAACGCTCTCGCCGGGGTCGACCGGCTCGTGGAAGGCGAAGGCCACCCGTGGCCGGTCTTCTCCCGGCGGTCGCGGGGCGAGGTGGCGCAGCGCCCCATAGCCCAGACCGGCGCTCGGAACGGCGCGCAGTCGCCCGCGTACGGCCCTGACGATCGCGGGCCAGTCGGGCGGGGCACCGCCGGGCGTGCCCCCGAGCACGACGGGGAACGTGCCGGCGAACCGGCCGACGGCGCGGGAGAGGTCGACCCCGTCGAAGATCTCCTCCCTGCCGTGCCCCTCCAGCTCGACCTGCACGCGGTCAGCGCCCGTCCAGCGGCACAGCACCCGCCCCAGCGCGCCGAGCAGTACGTCCCCGATCCCGGCGCGGAGCGCCGCGGGCGCCGCACGCAGCAGCGCTCCGCTCTCGCCCTCCCCGAGGGAGACGGACACCTCGCCAGCGACCGGCGGCGCCTCACCCGGCCCCTCGGGCGGCAGCACGGTGTCGGGCAGCGCGGTGTCGGGCAGCGCGGTGTCGGGCAGCGCGGTCCAGTAGGCCAGTTCCTCGTCGAACCCTCCCGCCGCGGCGTGCCCGGCCAGCAGCCCCGCCCAGTGCCGGAAGGAGGAGGGCTCCGGCCCCAGGTCCACCTGCGTTCCCGCCACCGACTGCCGGTAGGCCCGCTCCAGGTCGTCGAGCAGGATCCGCCAGGACCGGGTGTCGGCCGCCAGCGGATGGACGGTGAGGCAGAGCCACGGCCGCCGGCCCGGCCCGAAGTCCAGCAGCGAGGCCCGGAGCGGCTCCCCGGCCGGATCGAGGCCGCGGGCCGCCTCGCCGGCCACGAAGCTGTCCACCGCCTCCCGCACGGCCGTGATCTCCGCCGCCTCTCCCACCCCGGATCCGGCCGTGGCCCGGAGGTCGAACCGGCGTAGCGGGTCACCGGCGGCGGCCGACGGCGCGATCCGCTGCCACCAGGAGCCGTCCGCCTGCTCGAAACGCGAGCGCAGCGCGTCGTGCCGGGCCACCAGCGCGGCCAGGGCCGTGCGCAGTCCCTCCTCGGCGGTCCCCTCGGCCAGCTCGACGAGGACCGGCCTGGCGAGGAGGTGCGGGGACGCCCCCTGGTCTCGACGAACTCGCGCTGGCCGGGTGTCAGGGGCACCGGGCCGTCCAGCCGCGGACCGGCCGCCTCCCCCGGTCCGGCCGCCGTCGCGAGCCGCTCCACGGTCTGGTGCAGGAAGAGGTCCCGGGGCGAGAGGCGCAGCCCCGCGCCTCTGGCCCGGTAGATGACCTGCATGGTCAGCAGCGAGTCGCCGCCGAGGTCGAAGAAGTTGTCCTGCACGCCGATCCTGGCCGCCTCGACGCCGAGCACCTCGGCCCAGATCCCGGCGAGCAGCCGCTCGGCCGCGTCGCGCGGGGCGACACGCTCGGCGCCCGCACCGCCCTCTGGAGCGGGCAGCGCGCGCCGGTCGGTCTTCCCGCTCGACGTCAGCGGAAGCTCCTCCAGCAGGACGAAGAAGGCCGGAACCAGGTAACCGGGCAGGGAACGCCTGGCATGGTCGCGCAGCTCCGCGACCGACGGCGGCGCGTCCCCCGCGGGCACCAGGTACGCGGCCAGCCGCCGGTCGCCCGGCCGGTCCTCCCTGACCACCACCGCCGCGGACGCGACGCCCGGGTGGCCGAGCAGGACGCTCTCGATCTCACCGGGCTCGATCCGGAACCCCCGGATCTTCACCTGGTCGTCGACCCTGCCCAGGAAGGTCAGCACGCCGTCGGCCCGCCACCGGACCATGTCCCCGGTACGGTACATCCGTGCCCCGGCGGGACCGAACGGATCGGCGACGAACCGCTCGGCGGTCAGCGCGGGCCGGCCCAGGTAGCCGCGGGCCACGCCGTCCCCGGCGATGTACAACTCTCCCGGCACGCCCGGGGGCACCGGCTGGCAGAGCCGGTCCAGCACGTACACCCTGGTGTTGGCGATCGGCACTCCGATGGGGGGCGCCGCTGTGTTCCCCGCCTCGACCGCCGCCGTGGTGGACCAGATCGTGGTCTCCGTCGGCCCGTACAGGTTGGTCACCGACCGCGCCGAGGCCGCCAGTGTCCCGGCCAGGTCCGCCGGCAGCGCCTCGCCGCCGACGAGGACCCGCACGCCCGCGAGGGCCTGGCCGGTCTCCTCGGCCACCGCCCGCCAGAGGCTGGGCGTCGCCTGTATCACCGTCACGGATTCCTCGGCGATGACCTGCCGCAGCCGCCAGGGGTCGTGGACCAGCCCGCGGCCGGCCAGTACCACCGCCGCGCCGCTGATCAGCGGCATGAACAGCTCCAGGCCCGCGATGTCGAACCCGACCGTCGTCATCGCCAGCAGGCGGTCGCGCGGGCCGAGCCCGAACCGGTCCCGCATGTCCACCAGGAAGTTGCGCAGGTTGCCCCGGGAGACCACCACCCCCTTGGGCCTGCCGGTGGAGCCCGAGGTGTAGATGGTGTAGGCCGCGCTGTCCGGATGGAATCCGCCGGCGGGATCGGTGGTGGGGCAGCCGTCCAGCGCGGCGAGCACCTCGGGGTCGTCGAGAAGGACCCGGGGCACCTCCTCGAAGGCGCCGGCCAGGATCCCGGCCCCGGCGGTCAGCACCAGCGCGGGGCCGGCGTCCTGAAGGAGGAGCGCGACACGCTCCGGCGGGTGTTCGAGGTCCAGCGGCAGGTAGGCGGCGCCCGTCTTCAGCACCGCGAGCACCGCCACCACCAGGTCCGCCGTCCGGGGGAAGGCCAGCCCCACCAGTGTCTCCGGGCCGACCCCCCGCGAGCCCAGGTGGTGGGCGAGCCGGTTGGCGCGCGCGTTCAGCTCCGCATACGTGAGCGTGAGGTTCCCGCGGACCAGCGCGGTCGCGTCCGGGGTGGCGGCGACCTGGTCCTCGAAGAGCCTGGAGAGGTCGGCCCTCGGGATCTCCCTGCCGGTGTCGTTCCACTTCACCAGCGACCGCTCGCGCTCGGCACTGGTCAGCAGGCGAACCTCCGACAACCGCCGCTCCGGATCCTTCGACACGGCGTCGAGCAGCATCACCAGGTGCCTGGTCAGGCGCTCGATCGTGGTCTCGTCGAACAGGCCGGTGCTGTAGGCGACGGCCACGGTCAGCGCGCCCCGGTGCTCGTAGAAGTTCACGATCAGGTCGTGGCTGACCTCGCCGCTCGTGACGGGCAGCGTCTCGGCGCGCAGCCCCGGCAGGTCCATCTTCCGCGCCGGGGTGTTCTCCAGCACCACCATCACCTCGACCAGGGGGGGTGCGGCTGGGGTCCCGCTCGGGCCGCATGACCTCCACCAGCCGCTCGAACGGCACGTCGTCGTGGCTGAACGCGTCGAGCACCGTCGTACGGACCTGGGAGAGCAGGTTCCCAAAGGACGACGACTCGTCCACCAGGGAGCGCAGCACCACGGTGTTGACGAAGAAACCGACCAGCCCCTCCAGTTCGGCCCGGTTGCGACCCGAGGTCGCCGTGCCCACCGCGACGTCCTGCTGGCCGCAGTAACGCGCGAGCAGTACCTGCGTGGCGGCGGCCAGCACCATGAACAGGGTGGCGTCGCGCTCGCGCGCCACGGTCCGCAGCCGGTCCACCAGCTCGGGCGGCGTCTCCACCGTGTGCGTCGCGCCGGCGGAGGCGCGCACGGCGGGTCTCGGCCGGTCCACGGGCAGTGCCGGCGGGGCGAGCCCGTCGAGCCGCCGCCTCCAGTAGCCGATGTGCCCGTCGAGCGCCGGCCCCTCCAGGTGCTCCCGCTGCCAGGCGGCGTGGTCGGCGTACCGCACGGGGAGCGGCGCGGGTTCGCGCCGCTCACCGCGGATCTCGGCGGCGTAGAAGGCGGCGAAGTCCCCGGCGAGCACCCCCATCGACCACCCGTCGGTCACGATGTGGTGCATGAGCAGCGCCAGCACGTGGTCGGCGGCGTCCAGGCGGATCAGCACGGCCCGGAACAGCGGGCCGTGCCGCAGGTCGAAGGGGTGCGACGCCTCCTGTTCGAGCCGCCGCCACATCGCGGCCTCGCGCTCGTCCTCGGGTGCCCCCTCCAGGTCGACCGTCTCGAAGGCCGCTTCGAAGGCCGCCTCGGAGGGCGGGTGGATCGTCTGCGTGCCCTGTCCCCCGACGTCGCCGAACGTGGTGCGCAGCGACTCGTGCCGCCGCACCAGCCGCCGCAGGGCGATCCGCGCCGCACCGGCGTCCAGCTCGCCGCGGAGTCGCAGGGCGAGGGCCGTGTTGTATCCGGTGCCGCCGGGTTCGAACGCGTCGAGGAACCACAGCCGCTGCTGGGCGAAGGAGAGCGGCAGGTCCTCGTCGCGGTCCACCACCTCGATCTCGCGCCGGCCGCCGTCCGGGTCGGTGTCCGGGTCGGCGCCGCCGAGCAGGGGGGCGAGCGTCGCGATGGTCGGCGTGTCGAAGAGCTGCCTGGGCGGCGGCGCCGAGCCGAGCGCTGCCCGGACCCGCGAGACGATCTGGATGCTGAGGATCGAGTCGCCGCCGAGGTCGAAGAAGTTGTCGTCCACCCCGACCCGGGCGGCGTCCACGCCGAGCACCTCGGCCCAGATCGCGGCCAGCAGGCGTTCGGCCGCGTCGCGGGGGGCGGCGTACGCCGTGCCGGTGTCGGCGCCCCTGCCGGGGTCGGGCAGCGCGCGGCGGTTCAGCGTGCCGCTCGGGCTCAGCGGCAGCGCCTCCAGGGTCACGAACCCCGACGGTACGGCGTGTCCCGGCAGGACCCCGCCGAGGAACGTCTTCAGCTCCCGGGCGTCCACCGGCTCGCCTTCGGACACCACGTAGCCCGTCAGCCGGACACGGCCGGGGGCGTCCTCCCATGCGGCGACCGCGGCGGCGGCGACGCGGGGGTGGCGGGCCAGCGCCGCCTCGATCTCACCCAGCTCCACCCGGAAGCCCCTGATCTTGACCTGGTCGTCCGCCCGTCCCATGAACTCCAGGTTCCCGTCGGCGCGGCGGCGCACCAGGTCTCCGGTCCGGTACATCCGGCCCACGCCGCCGGGCGCGAACGGATCGGTCAGGAACCGCTCCGCGGACAGTTCGGCACGGTTCCACTAGCCCCGCGCCACCCCGTCGCCGCCGATGTAGAGCTCTCCGGCGACACCGAGCGGCACCGGGCGCCTCTCCGCGTCCAGCACGTAGACGCGGGTGTTGACCAGTGGCCGCCCGATCGGGACGAACGCCGCCTCACCCACCGGATCGCCGCCCAGCTGGAAGACCGTGGAGTCCACCGTCGTCTCGGTCGCACCGTAGGCGTTGACGACCACGGTGTCCGGCTCCACCCCGCGCAGCACCTCCTCGGAGTCGCCGGCCGGCCGGCCCTCCGAGCCGACCATGAGGACGCGCAGCGAATCCAGCCGCACGCCGCGCCGCCCGGCCTCCTGGACCAGTGCCCTGGCCAGCGACGGGACCGTCACCAGGATCTCCGCCCGGGTGCGGGCCAGCGTCTCCAGCAGGGCGGGCGGGTCCGCCACCGCCTCGGCCGGGCACACCGCCATCGTCCCGCCGAACAGGGCCGACAGCAGGAAGTCGCCGAAGAACAGGTCCACCGACAGGGACCGAGGCCGCGTCCCGGACAGTCCGTAGCGGGCGTCCCAGGCGCGCACCATGTGGTGGACGTTGCGGTGCTCGACCATCACTCCCTTCGGGCGGCCGGTGGATCCCGAGGTGTAGACGATGTAGGCCAGGTCCGCCGGGGTCACCGCGACGTCCGGCGGCGACGCGGGCAGGCCGTCGAGGACGGCCCGGTCCCGGTCCAGGCAGACGAAGGTCGCCGGGGACCCGGCCCCCCAAAAGCCTGAACGCCATCGCCGAGATGATCGAACGAGTACGCGAGCTGGAAGGACTGCCCGACAGCGCGGAGAGGTCGTGAGCGCCCGCCCTCCTCGCGGAGGCACGCGGGCCCGCGACGACGCCGGCACGGCTCACCGGCCTGACCGGTGCCTCTCACGGCTCAGAGGTCGCCGAGTCCCAGCTCGCGGGCGATCAACATGCGCTGGACCTCGCTGGTGCCCTCGCCGATCTCCAGGATCTTGGCGTCGCGGTAGAAGCGGCCGACCGGGTATTCGTTCATGAACCCGTAGCCGCCGAAGATCTGGGTGGCGTCGCGGGCGTTGTCCATGGCGGCGTCGCCGGCGACGAGCTTGGCGATGGCCGCCTCCTTCTTGAACGGCTCCCCCGCGAGCATCTTCTCCGCGGCGTGGTAGTAGGCCAGGCGGGCGGTGTGGGTACGAACCTCCATGTCGGCGATCTTGAACTGGATGGCCTGGTAGTGGCCGATGGGGTGGCCGAACGCCCGGCGCTCGCGGACGTAGCGCAACGACTCGTCCACGCAGCCCTGGGCCAGCCCGACCGAGAGGGCGGCGATGGCGATGCGGCCCTCGTCGAGGGTCTGCAGGAACTGCGCGTAGCCGCGCCCACGCTCACCGAGCAGGTTCCGCGCCGGGACCCTGCAGTCGTCGAAGGAGAGCCCGCGGGTGTCGGAGCAGTTCCAGCCCACCTTGGAGTACTTCCTGGCGACGGTGAGGCCCGGGGTGCCCGCCGGCACCAGGATCGTGGAGATCTCCTTCTTGCCGCCGGCCCGCTCGCCGGTGATCGCGGCCACCCCGATGACGCCGGTGATGTCGGTGCCCGAGTTGGTGATGAACGCCTTCGTGCCGTTGATCACCCACTCGTCGCCGTCCAGCACCGCCGTGGTGCGCATGCCGCCCGGCACGTCGGAGCCGCCGCCCGGCTCGGTGAGACCGAAGGCGCCCAGCATCTCGCCCGACGTCAGCCGGGGCAGCCACTCGGCGCGCTGCTCGGCCGTGCCGAACCGGTAGATCGGCATGGCGCCCAGCGACACCGCGGCCTCGACGGTGATCGACACGCTGGAGTCGACCCTGGCCAGTTCCTCCAGGGCCAGGCAGAGCGCGAAGTAGTCGCCGCCCATGCCGCCGTACTCCTCGGAGATCGGCAGCCCGAACAGGCCCATCGCGCCCATCTGCCGCACGATGTCGTAGGGGAACTCCTCGCGCTCATAGAGGTCGCCGATCACCGGGGCCACCACGTCGCGGGCGAACGCCTCGACGGTCTTGCGCAGTTCCTCGTACTCGTCGGTCAGCTTGGGCATGATCACTCCTTCTCCACGGGGGTGCGGGACGGGCTCCCGGCCAGGGCCTGGACGACCCGCGACGGGCTGGGGCGGCCGAGCCTGCCGGTCAGCCAGGTGCTGGTCTCCACCAGCGACGGAAGATCAAGGCCGGTCTCGACGCCGAGACCGTGCAGCATCCAGACCAGGTCCTCGGTGGCGAGGTTGCCGGTGGCGCTCTCGGCGTACGGGCAGCCGCCGATGCCTCCGGTGGAGGCGTCGACCACCCTCACGCCCTCCCGCAGCGCGGTGAGGGTGTTGGCCAGGGCCTGGCCGTAGGTGTCGTGGAAGTGGACCGCGAGCCGGGAGGGGTCACCGAAGGCCTCGATCAGCGCGGCGACGTGGCCGGCGGTGCCGACCCCGATGGTGTCACCGAGCGACAGCTCGAAGCAGCCCAGGTCGAGCAGCCTGCGCCCGACGGAGACGACCTGGGCGATCGGCGTCGGGCCCTCCCAGGGGTCGCCGAAGCACATCGACACGTACGCCCTGACCTTCAGGCCGTGCGCCAGCGCCCGGGCGACCACCGGCTCGAACATGTCGAACTGCGACTCCAGCGTCCGGTTGAGGTTCCGGCCCGCGAACGTCTCGGTGGCGCTCGCGAAGACCGCGATCTCCTGGACGCCGTGTTCGAGCGCGCGGTCCAGGCCGCGCTCATTGGGCACGAGCACCGGGTAGCGCACGCCGGGGACCCGCTCCATGACCGCCAGCAACTCCGAGGCGTCGGCGAGCTGCGGCACCCACTTGGGGTGCACGAAGCTGGTGGCCTCGATCACCCGGTGTCCCGCGGCGGCCAGCCGGGCGATGAACTCGGCCTTGACCTGGACCGGGACCACCGCCGCCTCGTTCTGCAGCCCGTCGCGCGGCCCGACCTCGTAGATCGTGACCCGCTCGGGCAGTCCCTCCGCCCCGATCCGCTGCGGTTCGCGCATCATGCCCCCTCGCCCCTCTGAGGTTCCGGTACGGCGTGCATCACCGCTCCTGTCCACCGACCACGGCCAGCACGGCGTCCATGCCGACCGCCTGGCCCATCCGGACCCGCAGCTCGGCGACGACCCCGTCGATCGGCGCGGTCACGGTGTGCTCCATCTTCATCGCCTCCACGATGAGCAGCGGCTGCCCCTCGGTGACCCGGTCACCGGCGGCCACCTTCACCACCAGAACGGTGCCCGGCATCGGGCTGCGGACCAGGCCGTCCCCCGGACCGCCGGTGCCCGCCCGGTCGCCGGGGTCGCCCAGGTGGCGGTGGGTGAACGCCCAGGCGTCGCCGTCGCGGCCGAGCCACACCGTGTCGCCGTCCCTGGCGACGGCGTAGCGCCTCGCGGTCTCACCGAGGGTGACGAGCAGGTCGTCGCCCTCGTCGGCCAGCAGCGCCCGCACCGTCTCGGCGCCGGCACCCGCGCCGTCGCCGGAGAGCAGGACCTCGGCGCCGGAGGCGGGCAGGCCGCGCACCCTGAGCTCGTGGACCCCGTCGCGGCTCTCCAGCCGGTAGACGGTCCACGCCGCCTCGCCCAGCCGCCAGCCGTCGGGGACGTCCCACGGGTCGGCGTGCCCCGCGGGGACGTGCTCGCGGTGCAGGACCAGGGCCGCGGCGGTCAGCACGTCGTCGGGGACGCCCTCGCGGGAGACCAGCTCGTCGAGGTGGCGTTCGACGAGGCCGGTGTCGAGGTCTCCCGCGACCACCGCGGGATGACCGATCAGGGCGCGCAGGAAGGAGATGTTGGTGGGCACCCCGAGCACGGCGGTGGCCGCGAGCGCCCCGTCGAGCCGCCGCAGGGCGCTCACCCGGTCCGGCCCCCAGGCGATGACCTTCGACAGCATCGGATCGTAGTCGCTGCCGACCACGCCCCCGGCCAGCAGGCCGGAGTCGACCCGCACGCCGGGCGGCTCGCGCAGTGCGAGGACCCGGCCCCCGGTCGGCAGGAAGCCCCGGAAGGGATCTTCCGCGTAGACCCGGGCCTCGACGGCGTGACCGTCGAGCCGTACCTGCTCCTGGGTGAGCGGGAGGGGCTCGCCGGCGGCGACCCTGAGCTGGAGCTCGACCAGGTCCAGGCCGGTGACCAGCTCGGTGACGGGGTGCTCGACCTGCAGGCGGGTGTTCATCTCCATGAAGTAGTAGTCGCCGGTTGCGCCCTGGACGATGAACTCCACCGTGCCGGCGCCGGTGTAGCCGACGGACCTGGCGGCCTCGACCGCCGCGGCGCCCATCGCGGCCCTGGTCTCGGCGTCGAGAAGCGGGGAGGGCGCCTCCTCGACGATCTTCTGGTGGCGGCGCTGCAGGCTGCACTCGCGCTCGCCCAGGTGGATGACGCCGCCGTGGGCGTCGGCCATCACCTGGATCTCGATGTGCCGGGGGTTCTCCACGAACCGCTCGATCAGCAGGGTCGCGTCACCGAACGCGGCGGCGGCCGTGCGGCGGGCGGACGCCAGTGCCTCCGGCAACTCCGCCGCGGAGCGCACGAGCACCATGCCCTTGCCCCCGCCGCCCGCCGAGGGTTTGATCAGCGCGGGAAAGCCGATCCGCTCGGCGGCCTCGGCCAGGTCGTCACCCGGCTCGGCTCCGCCGGGTACGACGGGGACGCCGGCCGCGGAGACGGTGGCCTTGGCACGGATCTTGTCGCCCATCGCCTCGACGGCCTCCGGCGGCGGGCCGACGAAGACGAGCCCGGCCTCGGCGCAGCGCCGGGCGAAGGCGGCGTTCTCCGCGAGGAAGCCGTAACCGGGGTGCACGGCCTGGGCTCCGGTCGCCGCCGCGGCGGCGAGGATGCCGTCGACGTCGAGGTAGCCCCCGGCGAGCCGCACGGCGACATCGGCCTCGCGGACGTGCCGCGCCCCGGCGTCGGCGTCGCTGTACACGGCCACGGAACGGATGCCCAGTCTGCCGAGCGTGCGGGTGATCCGCAGCGCGATCTCGCCGCGGTTGGCGACGAGGACGGTGTCGAACATCCGGCGGGGTGCTGGTGGGTGGGTCATGGGTGCGGTCACATCCGGAAGACGCCGTAGCCGACAGGGTCGAGGGGGGCATTGGCCGAGGCTGACAGGGCCAGGCCCAGGACGGTCCGGGTGTCGAGGGGGTCGATGACCCCGTCGTCCCAGAGGCGGGCCGTGGAGTAGTAGGGGTTGCCCTGCTCCTCGTACTGCCCGCGGATGGCGTCGGGGTCGGCGTTGCCGACCGTGGACAGGACGTTGGCGGCCTGCTCGCCGCCCATCACCGAGATCCGGGCTCCGGGCCACATCCACAGGAACCGGGGCGAGTAGGCGCGCCCGGCCATCGCGTAGTTGCCGGCCCCGAACGAGCCGCCGACGACCACGGTGAACTTGGGCACCCGGGCGCAGGCGACGGCGGTGACCATCTTCGCGCCGTGCTTGGCGATACCGCCCGCCTCGTAGGCCCGGCCGACCATGAACCCGCTGATGTTCTGCAGGAAGACCAGCGGGGTGTTGCGCCGGTCGCACAGTTCGATGAAATGGGCGCCCTTGAGCGCCGACTCGCCGAACAGGATGCCGTTGTTGGCGATGATCCCGACGGGGTGACCGTGGATGCGGGCGAACCCGGTGACGAGCGTGCTGCCGTACTCGGCCTTGAACTCACCGAACCTGCTGCCGTCGACGACGCGGGCGATGATCTCACGGACGTCGTACGGGGTGCGGGTGTCGGCGGGGACGATGCCGTACAGGTCGCGGGGGTCGCAGACCGGCTCCTCCGACGGCAGGCGCTCCCAGGGGGAGGGCGTGCGCGGCGCGAGGGTGGAGACGATGTCCCGGACGATCCTCAGCGCGTGGCGGTCGTCGTCGGCGAGATGGTCGGTGACGCCGCTGACCCGGGCGTGCAGGTCGCCGCCGCCCAGGTCCTCGGCGCTGACCTCCTCACCGGTGGCCGCCTTCACCAGCGGCGGGCCACCGAGGAAGATCGTGCCCTGGTTGCGGACGATCACCGCCTCGTCGCTCATCGCCGGTACGTAGGCGCCGCCCGCCGTGCAGGAGCCGAGGACCGCGGCGATCTGCGGGATGCCGCGCGCCGACATGGTGGCCTGGTTGTAGAAGATCCGGCCGAAGTGCTCGCGGTCCGGGAAGACCTCGTCCTGCCTGGGCAGGAACGCACCCCCTGAGTCGACGAGGTAGACGCAGGGCAGGTTGTTGTGGAGAGCGACCTCCTGGGCCCGCAGGTGCTTCTTGACGGTGATCGGATAGTAGGTGCCGCCCTTGACGGTGGCGTCGTTGGCGACGATCACGCACTCGCGGCCGGAGACGCGGCCCACCCCGGTGATGATCCCGGCGGCGGGCGCCTCGTCCCCGTACATCCCTCCCGCGGCCAGCTGGGAGAGCTCCAGGAATCGCGAGCCGGGGTCGAGGAGGGAGTCGACGCGGTCGCGGGGCAGCAGCTTGCCCCGGGAGACGTGCCTGGCGCGCGACTTCTCCGGGCCTCCCAGTCTCGCGGCCGCGACGCGTTCCCCGAGGTCGGCGACCAGCCGCTCATTGACCTCGGTGTTGCGCTTGAAATCCTCGCCACCCGGGTCGCAGGTGCTTCGCAGCACCGGCCAGCCACTCATGCGGGCCCTCCTGTCCGGCTCCGTCGCCGCTGGGTTAAGGATCACTAACTTCACCGCAGATGTTAGTCATTATTAACGTTACCGTCTACCATCGGAAGGTGACGACTGCCCAGCCCGCTACCCGCAATCGCGGCTCGCGGCGCGCCGAGATCCTGGACGCCGCGGCGAAACTGTTCGCGGCGCGCGGCTTCCACGGTGTCTCGATCGAGGACATCGGCGGCGCGGTCGGCACCTCGGGTCCGGCCCTCTACCGGCATTTCAGTGGCAAGGAGGCTCTGCTCTCCGAGATGCTGCTGGATGTCAGCGAGCGCCTGCACACCTCGGGCACCCGCCGGGTGACCGAGGCGGCCGGCGCCGAGCAGGCCCTGAACGCCCTGCTCAGCTGCCAGATCGAATTCGCACTGAGCCACCCGGCACTGATCACGGTGCACGACAGGGAGCTGGACAACGTACCCGAGCCCGCCCGGCGACGAATCCGCAGGCTGCAGAGGCTGTACCTCGAGGAGTGGGTCACCGTGCTGAGCGAGCTCTACCCGGGCCGTTCCCAGGCCGAGCTGCGCGCCGCGACCCACGCCGTCTTCGGGCTGCTCAACTCCACACCGCACAGCGCCGGGGAACTACCGCCCGCGGCGATGGCCGAACTGCTGCGCGGCATGGCCCGCGCGGCGCTGGCCACCCCCAAAGGTTAGCAATCACTAACTCATGATGTGAGCGCCCTCGCGCGGGGACGTGAGCCACGTCTGCGAGGGGTGCACCATGACCGTGCACGGCGCCTCGCGCAGCAGCATCTGGCAGGCCGGGCCGATGGCGAGGCCCGGCGGGTCGTCGTGCTCCCTGTCGGCCACCACCATCAGGTCCGAGCGATCAGCCGCGTGACGGAGCGCCTCGACGTGGGATCTCGTCTCGATCATGGTCTCCACCTCCAGTTGCGGATACCTCTCCTCCCACAGCGCGACGTTGGTGTTGAAGCGGACCGCCACCCGCCGGGTGTCGTCGGCGCCCTCGGGGCAGAGACAGATCACCAGCAGTGCCGCCCCGCGCAGCCTCGCCTCCTCGAAGGCCAGACCGAGCTCCGCCGACTCCAGGTGCGCGTCCTCCACGGCGATCGCGACGCGGTCGGTGCGGAGGTGGCCCGGCTGCCTGACGACGGCCACCGGGCAACGGGCGTGCGAGACGACCTGGACCGTCGTCGAGCCGATCTTCAGCTCGTCGAAACCACCGGAGCCGCGCGGGCCGATCGCGACCAGCTCGGCCACACCCGACACGCTCACCAGGGCCGCCCCCGGCGACCCCTCCACCAGCTGGCCGCGCACCTGCGCCCGCGGGGCCAGATCGTGCGCCAGGGCCAGCCCCCTATCCAGGATGTGCGAGCCCATGCGCCGGATGACCGCGGTGGTCTCGTGGGTGACGGAGAGCATCGGGTAGGGCCACTGCCAGGCGTGACAGATCAGCAACGGGAGGAATCTGAGGCGGGCCTCCTCAAGGGCCCAGCGCAGCGCCCGCCGGCTCTCCGCGGAGTCGTCGTATCCGACGACCACCGGTCGCTCATCGTCCTGTACCAGCATTGCGGCTCCCCTCCCGCGTCACTCACCTTCCATACTTCACTGATCCTCACGCTCGGTAAGGCGACCATCCACAAGTCTTGCCTCGTTTTCCGGCTCGCACCGGCAAAGGCACCTCCTTGACCATTGTTTCCGATAATCAGCGGTAAATTCTGACAACCCGTCATGGAAAACTGTTGAACAAGGCCGATCCTCAACCCCGCCACACCAAAGATGTCAAGGTTGGGGACGGCGTCCGCCGAGGAGGACATAATCGGGCTGTGGCGCGCGACTCCGTTGAGACCCACTTCACCGAGACCGTGGCCGCCCTCTCCCCCGGGGCGCCGCGCGATCCCAGCCTTCCCGTACGGGAGGGCACGACCCTGACCGGGGCCCGTTGCCGCGAGCTGTTCGAGTTCCAGCTGGGCAGCAGGCTGCTGGACATCACCGCCCGCTGGCTTCGCGAGCAGGGGCAGGGCTTCTACACCATCGGCTCGGCCGGACACGAGGGCAACGCCGCGATCGCCGCCGCGCTGCGCGTCACCGACCCCGTCCTCCCGCACTACCGGTCCGGCGCCTTCTACCTGACCCGGTCGGCGATGGCGGGACGGCTGCCCGAGGAGGGGATGCGCGACGTGCTGCTCGGCCTGACCGCCTCGGCCGAGGAACCGATGGCCGGCGGGCGGCACAAGGTCTTCGGCCATCCCGACCTGGCGGTGATCCCGCAGACCTCCACGATCGCCAGCCACCTGCCGCGCGCGGTGGGCGTGGCCTTCGCCATCGAGCGCACCCGCCAGCTCGGGCTGCCGGGGCCGTGGCCGGCCGACGCCATCGCGATGTGCAGCTTCGGCGACGCCTCGACGAACCACGCCAGCGCCCTGTCCGGACTCAACACCGCCGCCTACGGCTCCTACCAGAAACTGGCGCTGCCGATCCTGTTCGTCTGCGAGGACAACGGCCTGGGCATCAGCGTGCGCACCCCCGAGGGCTGGGTCAAGGCCGCCCACCACCCACTGCTGAGGTACTTCGAGGCCGACGGCTGCGACCTGGCCGACGTCCACGACGTGGCGCTGGCCGCCGCCGACCACGTCCGCTCGAATCGGGCCCCGGCGCTGCTGCGCGTCGGCACCGTCCGGCTGATGGGCCACGCGGGCTCGGACGTGGAGCTTTCCTACCGGACCAAACGGGAGATCGACGCCGACCTCGCCCGTGATCCGCTCGTCGCGACCGCCAGGCTGCTCGTCGAGGCCGGTCTGATCACCCCCGACGAGCTGTTGCTCCGCTATGAGACGACGCGCGAGCACCTGTTCAAGATGGCCATGGAGAGCTCACGGCGGCCCCGGCTGGTCTCCGCCCTCGACATCGTCGAGCCGCTGGCCCCGCGCACCCCCGCCGCCGTCGCCGCGGCCGGCAGAAACGTCGCGCCCCCCGAGGCCAGGGTAAGGGCCTTCGGCGGCAGGCTCCCCGAGCAGGAGGGTCCGCTGACCCTCTCCCAGGCCATCAACCGCACCCTCACCGACGTCCTGGCCGCCCACCCCGACGTGCTGGTCTTCGGCGAGGACGTGGCACGCAAGGGCGGCGTCTACGGCGTCACCCGCGGCCTGCAAAAACGCTTCGGCCTCGGCCGGGTCTTCGACACCCACCTCGACGAGCAGGCGGTGCTCGGCCTGGCACTCGGCTCGGGGGTCTCCGGCCTGCTGCCGGTGCCCGAGATCCAGTACCTGGCCTACCTGCACAACGCCCTGGACCAGATCCGCGGCGAGGCCGCGACGCTCCAGTTCTTCTCCCGGGGCGCCTTCCGCAACCCGATGGTGCTGCGCGTCGCCTCCTACGCCTACCAGAAGGGCTTCGGCGGCCACTTCCACAACGACAACTCCATCGCCGCGCTGCGCGACATCCCCGGCCTGGTCGTGGCCTCCCCCGCGCGTCCCGACGACGCCGCCTCGATGCTGCGCACCTGCCTGGCCGCCGCCCGCACCGACGGCAGCGTCTGCGTCTTCCTTGAGCCCATCGCGCTGTACGGCACCCGCGACATGTTCGAGGAGGGCGACAACGGCTGGCTCTCCCCGTACGCGCCCCCGGTCCGCTGGGCGGAGACGCACATCCCGATCGGGCGCGCCCGCAGCTACGGCGACGGCCGCGACCTGACGATCGTGACCTTCGGCAACGGCCTGCGGATGAGCCTGCGCGCCGCGGTCAGGCTCACCGCCGAGGGGCACAGCTGCCGGGTGCTCGACCTGCGCTGGCTCTCCCCCCTGCCGGTGGAGGATCTGATGCGGGCCGCCGAGCTGACCGGAAGGGTGCTGATCGCCGACGAGACCCGCCGTACCGGCGGGGTCTCGGAGAGCATCGTCACCGAGCTGGTCGACGCGGGTTTCACCGGCAGGATCGCCCGGGTGACCTCCTTCGACAGCTTCGTCCCGCTGGGTGAGGCGTCCAGGCACGTGCTGCTTTCGGAGGCCGAGATCGAGGCCGCCGCCCGCAAACTGCTCAGCTGATTCCGCCGGACCGAAATCCCGGAACCCGCCTCCAGCATGTCATCCGTACGTGTTCAATTGGATGCGTGCTGTCACGGATCGCGGCTCCGACTCGTAGCCGGACAGCCCTCCGTTTCCCCCTGAGCAGGAGGTACCATGCCCGGAGTGGCGATTGGAAACACAGGTCAGCGCCTGACGGAGTTGGAGGCCCATGCCTTCAAGACGAGCGCAGACCTGGCGTACATCAAGGAGACCTTGAATGATCTCCCTAAGATCGTCCGCGAGGAGGTCATGACCTACACCGCGCCGATGTTCGAAGAGATCATGAACAGGATGGCCACCAAGGAGGCCCTCTCCGCTCTCTCCACCAAGGTCGACGGGCTGGACATCAAAGTCGACAGTCTGGACATCAAAGTCGACGGTCTGGAGACCAAGGTCGACGGTCTGGATGCCCGGATGGGGTCCATGGAAGGTCGTATGGACTCCATGGAAAGCAATATGAGCTCCATGAACGCCCGCATGGACTCCATGGAGGGCAAGCTGGATCTGATCCTGGCCAAGCTCAACTGACGGTGCCGATGTGGCCAGGCGCCTCCTGCCGGGAGGTGCCCGGCTCAGAGCCAGTCCCGGCGTTTGAACACCAGGTACAGGGTGAGGCAGACGCCCGCCATGAGCAGGACCGCGAAAGGGTAGCCCCACGTCCAGTGGATCTCGGGCATCACGTCGAAGTTCATTCCGTAGATGGTGCCGACGAGGGTGGGGGCGAACAGGATGGCGGCCCAGGCGGAGATCTTCTTGACCTCCTCGTTCTGGGCGTTGCTCGCCTCGGTGAGCCTGGTCATGTGCTCGTTCTGGGCCTGGGCGACCATGGTCGAGTTGACCACGAGTATGTCGTGGAGCATCTGGCGGAAGCCGCTGACCCGCTCCGCGACGGTGATCGCGTGGTCGGCCACGTCCCGCAGGTATCTCTGCAGTTCCTCGTCCACCCCGTACTTGGCGGCCCCCGCGATGAAACCCTCGATCATGCCCAGCAGCGGCTGGGTGGCCCGCTGGAACTCGATCACCTCG
Source organism: Streptosporangium amethystogenes (assembly GCF_000721075.1). Lineage (GTDB taxonomy): Bacteria > Actinomycetota > Actinomycetes > Streptosporangiales > Streptosporangiaceae > Streptosporangium > Streptosporangium amethystogenes. The sequence continues at coordinate 73,731 of NZ_JOEQ01000005.1, read as the reverse complement.
CGCGACAACTCGTAGATGCGGCGGGACACCCCGGGTTCGTTGCCGAAGACCTGCACCTCGATCTCGTCGATGTCGTTCTGCAGACCGGCGACCACGGGGGCGTAGCCATCCACCACCGCGTCGAGGATGGCGTAGAGCACCGCCTGCGGCCCCTGGCCGAGCAGGTCGGGGTCGTGCTGCATCCTGCGGCGGACCTGTGACAGGTCAGGGGCCTCGCTGTGCCGTACGGTGATCACGAAGTTCCGGCCGACGAAGACGTGCAGCTCGCCGAAGTCGACCTCCTCGGCCTCGTCGAGATACCTGGCGGGGCGGAGCACCACGAACAGGGTGTCGCCGTAGCGGTCGGCCTTGGGCCGCTGGTGAGCGACGATGGCGTCCTCGACCGCCAGCTCGTGCAGGTCGAACTTCTCGGCGACGTCGAGGATGACGCTGTCCTCCGGCCGGTAGAAGCCGATCCAGGCCATGCCGTCCAGGGTGTTCTTCAGGCACTCGAAGGCGTCGGGAAGGGACTCGGGGGTGGCGGCGCGGTGCCCGTTGACGTAGATCGCGTTGTCGATGACGCGCGAGCGGGGTGGGACCGGCAGCCCGTCACCGGCGGATCTGGGGTCCATCGAACGCTCGGGGGACTCCCCACCGACGCCGGGACGCCCACGCATCAGGCTTCGCAGGCCCCGCACTCGCCGGTCGGTCACACGTGTCTCCTTATCGGGTGGTCATGAACTCTTGCAGCGACTGCATCGCGGTGTTGCGGATCTTGGCCCTGAGCATCGGGGTCCAGCCGAGGATGATCCCGGTCGGCACGCCCATGGCCATCTTGGACCAGCGCCGCAGGTCGAAGTCGTCATGGTGGCGAACGATAAGTCCGTCCTCGAAACGGAAGAGAGCGTCGATTTCATTGACGACCCTCCTGCCCGTCTTGCCGAAGGTGTAACTGGCGGTCCAGTGCGCGGTGCCCTCGTGCCGACGGACGGCGATGTCGCGGACCTTCACCCCGAGGTCGGCACTGCGGCCGAGCAGCATCCGCCACATCCCCATGACCCTGTCGCGTCCTTCGAGATCCTGGAAGACGGGGTCGCCGAACGTGACGTCGGGGTGGTAACAGCGCTCCATCTCGTCGGCGTCACGGCGTGCGAAGGCGCCATAGAACGTCTTGATGAGCTCGGCGTTTCGGTCGTTCACGAGTCTCTCCCGATCATCAATGTCCTGCTGACCGAGTGTAGTGCGCCGAAAGGTCAAGGAGATTGTCCGCGTTGTTCCAACACACCGCGCGGAGCCAGTCCTCGCCCAGGTCGAGCCTGTCCAGCGCGTGGAGCTGGTGGGCGTAGGGGTAGGGGATGTTGGGAAAGTCACTGCCGAGCAGGACCTTGCCGGCCAGCCCGAGGTCACGCAGGCGCGGCCGGAGGCGCGTGGGGAACGGCATGCCACGCTCGGCGAAGTCGGTGAAGGTCATCGTGGTGTCCAGCCGCACGTTCGGGAAGGTCTCGGCCAGCTCGAAGAACTCGTCGTACTCCGGCATGCCGAGGTGCGCCACCACCAGCGGCAGGGTGGGATGACGCTCCAGCACCCCGCCTACCGGCACCGGCCCCGTGCAGCGGCCGGGCAGCGGGATCGAGCTGGCGTGGACGACGACGGGAACGCCCCGCTCGGCCAGCAGTCCCCATACCTCGTCGATCTCCTCACGCCTGGGATCGAAGTCGCCGACCTGGAGGTGAACCTTGAAGATCCGCGCCCCACGGCCGAGCGCGTCCTGGACATAACCAAGGACTCCAGGTTCGGGGTAGAAGGTGGCCGAGGGCAGACATTCCGCCGTACGGCGGGCGAAGTCGAGGGTCCATTCGTTGAGGCTCTCGGCCATGCCCGGCCGGTGCGCGTAGGCGAGGGCGGAGAAGGCCCGTACCCCGAGCGCCCGCAGCCGGTCGACCCGCACCTCGATGGGCAGCCGGTAGTGGATCCGCCACCCTTTCCCCATCAGCGGACCGCCGTGCTCGAAGTGGTGCCAGACCCGGCGCTCCATACGCTCGGGCAGGAAGTGGACGTGCACGTCCGCCAGGCCGGGCAGACCAAGCCCACGCCACCAGGTGGGGACGTCGGCATCCGTGAGTTCCGGAATCATATTCTGCACGACCTCGACTTTATCGCCAGCACACCGGCAGTCGTGGGACGCTTTGCTCTCATGCCTCGAAGGAGAAGTGAGCGTTGTCCGACCTCTGGGTGACCCTGACCACGGCCCGTTCCGGGCCGCCCCTCTGGGTCGTACTGCTGTCCGCGCTGGCCGCACTGGGCGTGGTGTCGTGGTCCACCTCGTGGCAGTTGTCGCGAGGGCTCATCACCATCGCCCACGAGGGCGGGCACGCACTGATGGCGCTGCTCACCCGGCGCAAGCTGGAGGGCATCCGCCTGCACTCCGACACCTCCGGTGTGACTCTGACCAGGGGCAGGCCCCGCGGGCCCGGCATGATCCTGACCGCCGCCGCCGGATATGTCGCGCCGTCCCTGCTGGGGCTGGGCGGGGCGTGGCTGACCTCCTCCGGCTACGTGGAGGTGCTGATCGCAGTAGTGATCGTGCTGCTGTTCTGCATGCTGCTGCTGATCCGCAACCTGTTCGGTGTGGTGAGCCTGCTGGCGACCGGGGGCGCGATCTCCGCCTTCACCTGGTACGCCGAGCCCGACATGGACGCGGCCCTCGCCTATCTGGCCGTGTGGTTCCTGCTGCTGGGGGGCGTGCGGCCGATCGTGGAGCTACAGCGCAAGCGGCGTCACGGCCGGGCGCCCGACTCCGACGCCGATCAGCTCGCCCGGCTGACCTTCCTGCCTGGCGGGTTCTGGGTGTTCCTCTTCCTGGTGGTCGCGGGCGCCTGCCTGGTGGCCGGGGCCTATTTGCTGCTGCCTTCGGCGTTCAAGCTCTCCTGGTAACCGTCGCCCTCTTCTCCAGGTCGGTCCGGATGATTTCGCCATGCCGCACAGCACGCGTCAAAAAGCTCCGACCAGCGGCCGGCTCCCCCGTCACCCAGTTTATTTCACCTCATTTTCAGCTCATTCATCACCATTATTTCCCTATCGATGAAAGTAGCAACCGCCCTCCTCGGTTGACATTCAACAACTTCTTCGAGTTTATTGGGAGGAATATCGTTTCCGCTGTGAGAGGCGCTTCATGCCGCACCCCGCCTACCTCGTCGGAGCGGCCGGGGCGGGGATCCTGCTGATCTCTCTGGGCGTCACGCTCACCCTCACCCTGCGGATCAGGCGCCTGCGCGCCGAGCAGGAGCGCGCCCTCGCCAGGGCCTATGAGGGGTTCGCCCGCGACATGCACGACATCGTGGGGCACTGGCTCTGGCTGGCGTCCATCAAGGGGGAGCTGGCCCATCGGCGGGCCGCCGGCGACGCACGCCTGCGTGAGGATCTGGAAGAGGTGCTCCAGGCGGTGCGACAGGCCGCGCACGCGGTACGGAACGTGTCCGCGGCCCGCCACCGGCTTTCGTTCCCCGGTGAGGCCGCCCGCGCCAGAAAGCTGATGGAGGGGTTCGGGGCCTACTGCTCGGTCCGGGTGGACACCGACGAGCTGCCCGAGCCGGTGAGCACGGCGCTGGGCGCCGTGGTGCGCGAGGGCGTGACGAACATGCTGCGGCACAGCCAGGTGAAGCGGTGCGCGATCGAACTGGTCGAGCACGGCGGCCTGCTACGCCTGACCGTCGTCAACGACGGGGCACCCCGGCGGGAGGCGTCCTCCACCGGCGGTGACATCGGTGGGGACATCGGCAGCGGGGTGGGCAACCTCCGCCACCGCCTGGGCGAGCTGGGCGGCACGGTACAGGTGGCGGGCAGCGCGGACGGGTGGTTCACCCTGATAGCCGAGGTTCCCGGCAATTATTCCGAATAACCTTCATGTCTCTCACAAAAGCGCAGGTAGCGCCCACTTTCACGGTCAACACTATGCGTTTCGCATATACGAGTGGTTTAGTTTGTAACTAGTGATTTCTCGGGTTATCCGTAATTCTCTCTTCTGGAAGACAGCAGGGGAGAATGCCGTGGATGACCAGTATGAGCTTTATTGCCTGGCGGACCCGCTTTTTTATGACACGCTTGACGGCCGGCGGAGCGACCACCCCGATTTCGCGCTCGCGGCCCGAGAGGTCCCGGACGGCTGGCAGCACCAGGCGACCGACACCTGGATGCACTACGCGCCGCTCGCGGGCCGCATCCCCGCCCAGGGCTGGAAGATCCACGTCTCGGCCCGCACCGAGGACGCCGAACGTGCCATGGAGACGGTCTGGGACTACTGCGTCCCCCGTGGCATCGCGTTCAAGTTCCTGCGCAGCCTGCCGGTCATGACCATGCTGAACTCCAAGGCCGCCCCCCGCGGCTCCAGCGGCAAGCTCGTGACGATCTACCCGGTGGACGAGGCACAGCTGGAACTCACCCTGAAGGAGCTCGACGAGCTGCTCGCGGGCGTCGAGGGACCGTACATCCTCAGCGACCTCCGCTACGGCGAGGGCCCGCTCTTCGTACGGTACGGCGGGTTCGCCGGGCGGCGCTGCCTGGCCGGCAACGGCGAGCTGGTGCTGGCCGTGGAGGACGGCGACGGGCGGCTGGTCCCCGACGTGCGCGAGCCCTCCTTCGGCGTGCCGTCCTGGGTGACGCTGCCCGCCTTCCTCGAACCCCACCTGACCGCCCGCAACGCGGTCACCACCGAGAACCTGCCGTACCGGATCGAGAGCGTCATACAGTTCTCCAACGGCGGTGGCGTCTACCTCGGCGAGGACCTGCGCACCGGGGAGCGGGTCGTGCTGAAGGAGGCCCGCCCGCACGCCGGTCTCGACGCCGCCGGCCGGGACGCCGTGGCACGGCTGGCACACGAGCGCGACATGCTGGAGCACCTGTCCGGGCTGGACGCGGTGCCCGCGCTGATCGACTACTTCACCCTGGGTGACCACCACTTCCTGGTCGAGGAGTTCGTCGACGGCAACCCGCTCCAGCGGCAGCTCGTCCAGAGATACCCGCTGACCAGGGCCACCTGCGACGGGACGGCCCTCGCCGAGTACACCGCCTGGGTGCTCGGCACGCTTCCCAAGGTGCGGCGGGCGATCGAGTCCCTGCACGGACGCGGGGTGGTCTTCGGCGACCTGCACCCGAACAACATCCTGGTGACCGAGGACGGCCGCCTGGTGCTGATCGACTACGAGGTGGCGACCTTCGGCACCGATCGCGGCCGCGCGGCGCTCGCCCATCCGGCATTCGGCGCGCCGGCCGACCGGCAGGGCACGGACGTCGACCGCTACGCCCTCGCCTGCCTCTGCCTCGGCCTGTTCGCCCCCCAGCTCACGATCATGCTGCCGCTCGACCGCGCCAAGGTGGTCGACCTGGCCAGGCTCATCACCGAGACCTTTCCGGTGCCGCCCGAGGTGATCGACGAGGCGGTCCTGACCGTCGCGGGCCCCGCTCCGGCGGTGGTCACACCGTTCCCGAGGCCGGGCCACGACGGCTGGCCCGAGCTCAGGGAGGCGATGACCCGGGCCATCCTGGCGAGTGCCACTCCCGACCGCGACGACCGGCTCTTCCCCGGTGACGTCGCCCAGTTCCAGCCCGGCGGGGGCGTCAACCTCGCGTACGGCGCCGCGGGCGTGCTCTACGCGCTGGCGGTGACCGGGGCCGAGCGCCTCCCGGCCCACGAGGACTGGCTACGCCGCAGGGCGCTGGCCCCCGCTCCGGGAACAGGCGTCGGTTTCTACGACGGACTGCACGGCGTGGCCTACGTCCTCGACCTGCTCGGGCACCGCCAGGACGCGATCGACACCGTCGACCTGTGCCTGCGCGAGAAGTGGGAGGCGCTGGAGCTGGGGCTGTTCGGCGGCCTGGCGGGCATCGGCCTGAACCTTCTCCATCTGGGCGTCACCACCGGCGAGTCGGCCTTCACCGACCTTGCCCTGCGGATCGTCGACATCTGCTCCGACAGGCTGGGCGGGCCCGATGACGTGCCGAAGATCAGCGGCGGCAGCCATCCCCGCGCCGGGCTGATGTACGGCTCCTCCGGGCCCGCCCTTCTCTTCCTGCACGCCTACGAGCGCACCGGCGACACGTCGCTGCTCGACCGGGCGGACGCGGCGCTCCGGCAGGACCTGCGGCGCTGCGTCACCGGCGAGGACGGAACCCTCCAGGTCGACCAGGGATGGCGCACGCTGCCCTACCTGGACGAGGGGTCCGTGGGCATCGGCATGGTGCTCGCCCGCCACCTGGCCCACCGCGACGACGCGGACCTCCGTACCGCGCTCGACGGCTGCCGGCTCGTCACCCGGGGACGGTACTTCGTGCAGTCCGGCCTGTTCACCGGCAGGAGCGGCGTGCTCGCCGCCCTCGGCTGGGGCCTGGGACCCGAGACCCTCCGTACCGACCACACAGACCTGGCCGCGCAGCTGCGCGGGCTCGGCTGGCACGCGCTGCCCCACGGCGGCGGGCTGGCCTTCCCCGGCGACCAGTTGCTCAGGCTCTCCATGGACTTCGCGACCGGCACGGCCGGAGTCCTGTTCGCGATGAGCGCCGTGCTGCACGACCGGCCGGCGTTCCTCCCCTTCATCGAGCCGCCCGGCGGCATGAACGCCCCTGCCGGGGCGTCCGCGCACGGATCCGCCGGGCGGTTTGGCACCTACGACCCCTCGAAGGAGGTGTAACGACATGGTTCTTCTCGACCTGCAGTCCCTGGAGACCCCCGGCGGCGGCCACGGCGGCGGCGGTGGCAGCACCCTCACCGTCCTCGGTTGCGAGTCCGGCCGGCCCAGCAACCTGAGCCTGCTGCTCTGCCACTAGTCCTCCCGTTCCACGAAAACCCAGAGAACCTAGAAACGGAGCCATTCCCATGGTCCTTCTCGACCTGCAGTCCCTGGAGACCCCCGGCGGCGGCCACGACGGCGGCGGTGGCAGCACCCTCACCGTCCTCGGTTGCGAGTCCGGCCGGCCCAGCAACCTGAGCCTGCTGCTCTGCCACTAGTGAGACCCCGTGCCCGGGACGGCCAGCGACGGCGGCCGCCCCGGGCACACCCGTTCCAGGAAGGAGGGACCGTGCGGGCAGCCGACCGGCTGGTGGCCGAGACCGTACGGCGCGGCGGACCCTGGCTGGCCGTCCTCGCGGTCACCTCCGTGCTGGGCGCGTTCGCCCAGCTCGCGCTCCCCCTGGTGCTGGGCAGGACCGTCGATGCGCTCGTGGCCGACGGCACGGGCGCGGCGACCTGGCTCGGCGCCTGCGCGGGCGTGGTCATCCTGACCGTGGCCTGCGACACCCTCGGCGTCTGGGCCTCGGGATCGAGCGGCGCACGCTCCTCGGCCTGGCTCAGGGAACGGGTGGTGCGCGGCGTCCTCGGTATCGGGCCGGCGATCACCCGCCGGTTCCCCGAGGGGGAACTGGTCACCCGGATGGGCCTGAACACCGAGGAGATCGGACGCGTCCCGGAGTCGCTCGTCACCGGGGCGGCGCTGGTCATCCCCACCGCGGGCGGCGTCGTGGCCCTCACCCTCATCGATCCCCTGCTGACCGCGACGCTGGTCGTCGGGCTCGTCCTCATCGCGTTCGTACTGCGCTCCTTCCTCACCGTGAGCACCGCGATCGCGAGCGACTACCAGGCGGCGCAGGGCGACATCGCCGCCCGTCTCGTCGACGCACTCGCCGGGGCCCGCACGATCGCCGCGGCCGGTACCGCCGATCGGGAGCGGGCGCGGGTGCTGACCGCGCTGCCCCTGCTGCGCAGGCATGCCATGGCCATGTGGCGGGCCAACGCGCGGGCCGGTGTGCAGGCCGGCGCCGTGGTCCCGCTGCTGGAGGTCGCGGTGCTCGGGGTGGGCGGACTGCGACTGGCCGCCGGAGACCTCACGGCCGGCGAGTTGTACGCCGCCGCCCGCTACGTCGTGCTCGGCGCCGGCCTCGGCTCGGCACTCGGCTACGTCGGCCGCCTGGCCCGGGCGCGGGCCGCCGCCACCAGGGTGGACGAACTGGTCGCCGAGAGCCCCCGGGCCTACGGCACCCGGCCGCTGCCGCCGGGCCCCGGCACGCTGGAGCTCCGCGGCGTGGACGCGGGCGGCCTACGCGAGGTGGACCTCGTCATCCCCGGCGGGCAGGCGGTGGCCGTGGTCGGCCGCTCGGGCGCCGGCAAGTCGCTGCTCGCCGCGGTCGCCGGACGGCTGGTGGACCCGCGCCACGGCACGGTCCACCTCGACGGCGTCCCGTTGCCGGAACTCTCCCGCGAGGCGCTCCGCCGGGCCGTCGGGTACGCCTTCGAGCGCCCGGTCCTGCTCGGCGACACCGTCGCCGCCGCGATCGCCCTGGGCACCGACACCCCCGCTCGCACCCCCGGCACCGGCCGCCACGGTCGTCGCCGCACCGGTGACGGCCGGGTCGAGCAACCAGGCGCGAACAGGGAGGTCGTGCGGGCCGCCGCACGGGCGGCCCGCGCCGACACCTTCGTCCGGCGCCTCCCGCTCGGATACGACACGCCACTGCGGGAGGCGCCCATGTCCGGCGGTGAGCGGCAAAGACTCGGCCTGGCCCGCGCCTTCGCGCAGGGGCGGCGCCTGCTCATCCTGGACGACGCCACCTCAAGCCTGGACACCGTCACCGAGCACCAGGTCGCCCGGACACTGTCCGGGGAGCTGCGCGACCGCACCCGGCTGATCGTGACCCACCGGGTGGCGACCGCCGCGGCCGCCGACCGGGTGATCTGGCTGGACGACGGCCGGGTACGCGCCTGCGGCAGCCACCATGCCCTCTGGGCCGACCCGGCCTACCGTGCCGTCTTCCAGGCGGGTGCCTCGTGACCGCCGCAGACCCGTACGGGGGTGCCAGGTGAACCGGCCCATCCGGCGGGCGCTCGTCAGGGACCCGTACCAGCTGGTCAGGCTCGCGGGCTGGTCAGTGGCGGAGACCGCGCCCGCGCTGGTCATCGGCCTGGCCATCGCGCGGGCGATCGACGACGGCTTCGGCGCGGGACGCCCCGCGACCGGGTTCGCCTGGCTGGCCCTGCTCGGCGGCGCCTGGCTGCTGGCCGCCGTCGGCGCGCGTCAGGTGGTGCTGGCCGTCGCCGCGATCGTGGAGCCGTTCCGCGAGGAACTACTCGCGCATGTCGTCGACGACGCGCTGCGCCACTCGGTCGCCTCCGGACGGGGGCCGGGGGCGGGAGCGGTGGCCCGCGCCAACCTCCAGGTCGAACTGGCCCGCGACGCCTTCGCCTCGGTCATCACCGTGGTCAGGTCGTTCGCGTTCACCGTGGTGAGCGTGGCGCTCGGGCTGGCGACCCTCGTCCCCGGGGTGCTCGTGCTGGTGCTGCCGCCGTTCTGCGCGGGCCTCGTCCTCTTCTCCCTGTCGCTGCGCGCCCTGGCCGGGCGGCAGCGGGACTTCATCCTGGCCGACGAGCGTACCGCCGGGGCACTGGCCGACATGGTGGGCGGGCTGCGCGACATCACCGCCTGCCGGGCCGAGGAGCGGGTCGCGGGTGACGTCGGCCTCCGGGTGACCGAGCAGGCCCGCGCGGCCAGGTCGCTGGCGCGGGTGACCGCACTGCGCACCGCGTCGCTGGCGGTGGGCGGCTGGCTGCCGGTACTGCTGGTGCTGGCCGGGACCCCCTGGCTGCTCCACGAGGGCGCGGGTGCCGGGGTGATCCTGGGCGCGCTGGCCTACGTCACCCAGTCGCTGGCACCCGCGCTCGGCAACCTCGTGGAGGGGCTGGGGATCAACGGCGTCCGGCTCCGGGTGGCACTCGACCGGCTGCTGCGCGACGGTGAGCCGCCCGTACCGGCGCGCGGGCGGCTCGCGGCCGAGAGCGGCGGTGCCGAGCTGCGCGGCGTGACGTTCGCCTACGGCCCGCACGCCGAACCGGTGATCGACCGCCTCGACCTGTCGGTCCCCGAGGGGGACCACATCGCCGTGGTCGGGCCGAGCGGCATCGGCAAGTCCACCCTCGCCGCGCTGCTGACCGGCGTGCTGCTGCCGGGCTCCGGCCAGGTCATGGTGGGCGGCGTGGCCGCCGACCGCCTCGACCCCGCCGACCGGGTGCTCATCCCCCAGCAGGCGTACGTCTTCCGCGGCTCCCTGCTGGAGAACCTGACCTACCTGTCCGACGCCCCGAAGGAGGCGGTGGACGAGGCCGTGGCCGCGGTCGGCCTGACGAACCTGGTGGCGCGGCTGGACGGCTACTCCGCCGAGGTCGACTCCGGCCTGCTCTCACCCGCCGAGCAGCAGTTGGTCGCCCTGGCCCGCGCCTACCTGGCCCCGGCCCGGCTGGTGATCCTCGACGAGGCGACCTGCCATCTGGATCCGGCGGCCGAGGCCCGCGCGGAGGAGGCGTTCGCCCGCCGGGGCGGCACGCTCCTGGTCATCGCCCACCGGCTGACCTCCGCCCTGCGGGCCCGGCGGATCCTCGTGATGGACGGCACCAGCGTCCGGCTGGGCACGCACGAGGAGATGCTCGCCGCCTCTCCGCTCTACGCCGACCTGGCCGGACGGTGGAATCCGTCGAGCAGACAGGAGCTGGTGCCTTGATCCTCTTCCCTGAGCCGAAGCCCGAGGTATCCACGCCGAAGGAGATTCGATGATCTATCCTCCCGCCGAGCGGCAACCGGTCGTCGACCACCTGCACGGCCACCCGGTGCCCGACCCGTACCGCTGGCTGGAAGACTCAGCCAGCCCCGAGACGCGGGGCTGGTTGTCCGCCCAGGAGGAGCTGTGGCGCGGCCACGCCGCCGCGCTGCCCGGACACGACCGGTGGCACGCGCGGGTGGCCGCGCTGACCGGCGCCGGGATGGCCGGCGTGCCGATGTGGCGCGGCGGGAGCCGGTTCTTCCTGCGTCGTACGGCCTCCCAGGAACACGCGGTCCTCTATCGCACCGGCCCCGGCGGGGCCGAGGAGGTGCTGATCGACCCGATGGGGCTGGACCCGAGCGGGCTAACCACCCTCGACCACTGGCAGCCCGACGCGGACGGCCGGCTGGTGGCCTACCAGCTCTCCACACACGGCGACGAGCGCTCGGAGCTGCGGGTGATGGACGTCGCCACCCGGCGGGTGGTCGACGGCCCGATCGACCGCTGCCGGTACTCCCCGGTGGCGTGGCTGCCCGACGGCAAGGCGTTCTTCTACGTCCGCGCCCGCCAGATCCGCCTGCACCGGCTCGGCACCCCGGCCGAGGACGACGCTGTGATCATGGGCGAGGACCGCTCCTACGGGCTGGGGATCAGCTACAACGGGCGCTGGCTGACCGTCTCGGCGGCGGCGGACGACGGCAACGACCTCTGGCTGGCCGACCTGTCCACCTCCTCCCCCGAGCGCCCCGACCTGCGGGTCGTCCAGCGGGCGGCGGGGGCGGTGACGGTGCCCGCGGTCGGCCGCGACGGGCGCCTGTACCTGCTCACCACCCTGGACGCGCCACGGGGACGGCTCTGCGTGGCCGACCCGGCGCGCCCCGGCGCCGAGCACTGGATCGAGCTGGTCGGCGAGGACCCGGAGGCGGTGATCGGCGAGTTCGCGATCGCCGGACAGACGCTGCTCGTCGGCTGGACCCGGCACGCGGTCGGCGAGATCAGCGTCCACGACCTGGCGACCGGGAAGCGGCGTGGCCTGGTGCCGCTGCCGGGGCTCGGCTCGGCCGGCGCGATGACCACCCGTCCCGAGGGCGGCCACGAGGTCTGGTTCACCTACACCGACAGCGTCACCCCGCCGGGCGTGCACCGCTACGACACCCGTACCGGGCGGACCTCGCTGTGCAGTGCCGCGCCCGGCACGGTGCGGGTGCCGGAGCTGGAGGCCCGGCAGGTGGTCTTCGCCTCGGCGGACGGCACCCCGGTGCGGATGGTCGTGCTGGCGCGGCCCGGCTCGGGCCCCCGGCCCACGATCCTGTACGGCTACGGCGGCTTCGGGCTCTCGCTCACCCCCTCGTACTCCAGCTACGTCCTGCCCTGGGTCGAGGCCGGCGGGGTGTTCGCCCTCGCCCAGCTGCGCGGCGGCGGCGAGGAGGGCGCCGCCTGGCACCGCGACGGCATGCTGGAGCGCAAGCAGAACGTCTTCGACGACTTCGCGGCGGCGGCCGAGGCGCTCGTCTCCGGCGGCTGGACCACTCCCGCGCAACTGGGCGCCTGCGGCGAGTCCAACGGCGGGCTACTGGTCGGCGCCGCGCTGACCCAGCGCCCCGAGCTGTTCGCCGCCGCGGTCTGCTCGGCGCCGCTGCTCGACATGGTCCGCTACGAGTGCTCGGGGCTCGGCCCGGCCTGGCGTTCGGAGTACGGCTCGGCCGACGACCCCGAGCAACTGGCCTGGCTGCTGTCCTACTCCCCCTACCACCGCGTCGCCGAGGGCGTCGACTACCCGGCGATGCTGCTGACCACCTTCGGCGGCGACTCCCGGGTCGATCCCCTGCACGCGCGCAAGATGTGCGCGGCACTGCAGTGGGCGACCTCGGGCTCACGGCCGATCCTGCTCCGCCACGAGGAGGGCGTCGGCCACGGCTCCCGCGCGACCGGCCGCGCGATCGCCCTGGCCGCCGACCTGCTCACCTTCCTCGCGGCCCACACCGGCCTGGAGCTCCATACGTGAAGCCCCTGGTCACCGCCACCGGCCCCGAGGTCAGGAAGGCGGGCAGTGGTCGAGGAAGGCCGATGCCCACGGTTGCGTGGGGAGTCGGCGAGGCCGTCGGCCTGCTCGCCCCGATCTCCACGGTCGGCGCCCGCCCCGACTCCCCACGCTCCGCCCTGCTGCACGCCACCTTCCTCACCCACGCCCACCTGCTCCGCGGCGACACCGAAGCGGCGGTCGACACGGGCCGGGCCGCACTCACCCGCCTGGACGAGGTCCAGTCGATCCGCGCCCTCACCTACCTACGCCGCCTGCGCCCCGCCTTCGCCCGCCGCAGCCGCTCCCCGGCGGTCGCGGCCTTCCTCCCCCACCTCGACACCGCCCTGGCCCAGACATGATCGCCACCCACTTCCTCATCCGACCCCGCCCCTACGACCACCCGGACGCCACCCGCCTGGTCCGCGCACTCTTCGACGAACACAGCCACACCATCGAGATCAAGAAGATGTACACCGTCCCCACTCATGAAGGGATCCAACGCGGTGATGTCCGTCCCGGCGCGGAGTCCGGGGAAGGTGAAGGTGAGTCTCACCTTCATCGCGCCGTTCACCGCGTAGCCGATCTCATGATTGCCGCCGATGTCCCAGCTCACGCTCAGAACCCGGCGGCCGTCCTCGGAGAGTCGCATGAGGTTCTCTTCGAGCACGACGGCCAAACCCGCCACCTGGAGGATCAGGGTCCACGCACCGGCCCGCCCGGCCAGGATCACGCCGTCACCGTACTGGATGTCCAGGTCGTCGCCGACCCCGGCGAGGGTACACATAGTCGGGTAAGACTGCTGTCATTAGGTACACGCGAACGCGCTACGCCTGATCAGGGTGACCGGTGATCAGCGTTGCCTACGTCCCATCGTGTCAGTACTTTCCCCTGGCGCTGGTACGGCGGGTGGGCCCTGACCGCGCAGCCGGTCCATCTCCCGCCATTCGGGCCGCAGCCCCGTCAGGCTCGTGGTGAGCGCGTAGGCCGCCCCGCCTGCGAGCAGCACCGGCGCCAGCCCTGTGGCCGCCACCGCCGCCCCGCCCACCAGCCCTCCGAGAGGTATCCCGGCCCAGGAGAGGGAGTCCGTCAGCGCGTTGACCCGGCCCAGCAGGCGCCGCGGCACCCGCTCGTACGAGATCGCCCCAAGGATCGGGTTCAGGAACCCGCCGGCGAACCCGCCCACCGCGAACACCGCCACCATGGCCCATACCGGCGCGTCCACCGCCAGGATGAGGAACCGCGACGGACCGGCGAGCAGGAAGGCCACGAAGAACACCGGCCTGCGCCGCATCCGATGCGCCACGGCGGCCGCGACCAGGCTGCCGACGACGGCCGTCAACCCCATCACGCTGCTGTTCAGACCGATCATGGCGGGGCCGTAGCCGGACTCCTTGGCCCACATAGGCGCAAGCACCTGGCTGAAGGCCGCGTCGAGCAAGTTCGTGACGCCGACCATGACGACCACGGAAAGCAGCAGCGATTCGCTACGCAGGAACGCGAAGCCCTGGCCGAACCGCCGCCAGTACCCCTCTTTCACCTCCTGCGCCGACGCGCGGTGCCCCATGCCGCGGGGCAATGCCCATCCCACGATCACGGATCCGAGCGCGAAGCAGGTGACGCTGATGCCCAGGCTGGCCAGCGGCCCGAGTAGCGCTACCACCGCGCCCCCCGCCGCGGGCCCCACCGTCTGGGCCAGCCGCTCGGTCACGCCCATCAGCCCGGTGGCGCGCTCCAGCGGCACCCGCCCGCGCGCGGCCGCCTCGGGAACCATGATCTCCTTGGCCAGGTCACCTGGCCCGCGGGCCGCGCCGACCACCGCGACCAGCGCGATCAGCGCGCCCAGCGGCAACAGGTCCATCGCGTGCAGAAGAACCACTGCCCCGGCCGCCGCGGCGCTCACCACGTCGCCGCTCCACGAGATCCGGCGCGGCCCGACCCGATCGACCATCGGCCCGGTCAGCGCCTTGACCAGCACATACGGGGCCATCTCCGCAAACGCCACCAACCCCGTCTGCGCCGGGCTCCCGGTCGTCGTCAGTACGAACCAGGGCAGCGCGATGGCCGACACCCTCGTCCCGGTCAGCGACACCGTCATGGCCGCGAGCAGGCCGGCCATCGGGCGTAAGGACCCGCGCGATCCCATCACGTGCCCTCCGGCAGCTCGGGCAGGAGCTGCGTGATCAGCGAGACCCGCACGGCGCCCTCGGGCGCCGCCTCGCCGGGCACATCCCGCCGGTAGCGCGCGATCACCTCGCTCAGCTCCTCGTGCAGCCGCAGCCCCTCCTCCTGCGTCAGGCGCAGCGCGAACGAGCTGAGGTCGAGCACGTTCCGCCATTCCCTGGGCATCGTCTGCATCTCGTTTAGCGCCCGATGGGTGCGCAGGTTGTGCATGGCGGCGATGGACTGCATATACGTCAGCACCGCCTCAGGCTCGCTCTCGGACAGCTCGTCCCCGGTGAGGCGTGTGGTGTGGTGCACCGAGCGCCACCAGCGCTCGCGAGCATTGCCGCGCTCGGTGTCCTCCTCCACGAATCCGGCGGCGCCGAGCCTGCGCAGGTGGTAGCTGGCCGTGCCCGAATTCACCCCCAGGCGCTCGGCCAGGCGGGTGGCGGTGGACGGGCCGTGTTTGCGCAGCAGGTCCACGAGCTGCACCCGCACCGGGTGGGCCAGGGCCCGCAGGCCTTTGGCGTCGAGGACGACCACGCTCTCACTGGGTTCGGTCATGCCTCGAAGGCTAGACCGCAAACACTCATTCGCAAACACTCATTCGCGAAGAAATGTTGGCAATCGTTGATCGATCGATCTTGTCAACGCCCCTGAGAGGGCGTGTGAGTACGCGCGCCACGCTGCATCCTGCTCTCCCACAGGACTCCCAACCCCCGGGCGCCGTAACCTCACGAATCCGGATCAATCCGGGTCGCACATGATCGGACACGCGCAGGAATTGAGGAAAGATCCTGTTATGCCTCTGTGCGGGGCTGCCGACCTGGGCTAACGCAATCGCGTGTGTACCTGGTGGCAGCAGCCTTACCGACACATCACTCAGAACGGATCATCTGACTGTTGAACCTCAGCGCTCGGGCCCGACTCCCAAAGCGTTAAGGGCGCTGACACCGTCGGCCGCGACAGCCGCGGCTACGACGCGAACAAGAAAATCAATGGCCGCCCTCAGAAGGCTCGGAACCGACTCAGCAGCTCTTGCGTGGGCTGACTGTCCGCCTTGAACCCGACGAGATCGTGCTGGCCGCTGGGGGTAAGAAAAACAGCGCACCGACGATCCTTCCAGGAACACTGGTCCAACGGTGTGAGTTGGAGTAGTCCTCGATCCGGACGCGTTCAAGCCGCCGGGTCCGCGTGTAGGCCGTAGGCAGGAGCATCAGGCAAGGATGTCAGCACCACTCAATGGCCGGCCTGTGGAGCCGCCGAGGTTTTCAATCACCGTTCAAACACCCACTTAATGATCTTCGCGCCGCTGGCGGTGTTCTTCTTCACCCCCTTGTTCAGCCGGTCCAGCGCCGTGACGTGCCGTTTTTGAGGTCGGCGAGGAAATCGGCCGGATCGCGGGGCTTGGAGAGCGCCTCGTAGTGCACATCTCGATTGTCCTCAAAGTCGGCGGGCAGATCCCGGTCGGGGTTGCGCCGGCTGTTGCCGCCCTCCACCCAGATGAAACCTCCGCCCGGCCTTTAGAAGCTCTGGTGCCCCCGGTCCTTCTGCTCACTCCCCACTCTGCTGGAGGGAGTCGAGACGGGTCATCTCGTCCGCTGAGAGTCGCAGGGCGCCGGCGGCCACGTTGTCGGTCAGGTGGTCGGGGTCGCCGGTGCCGGGGATGGCCAGCACGTGTGGTCCGCGCTGCAACGTCCAGGCCAGCCGGACCTGCGCGGCCGTCACGCCGTGCGCGCGGGCGATGGCGAACACCTCCTCGCTGTCGGTGACGCCGGCACCCGCCTCGCGCCCGGCACCGGCGATCGCGAAGAACGGTACGAACGCGATCCCCTGTTCCCCGCAGGTACGCAGGAACTCGTGGTCCTCGGGCCGCGCGCCGATGCCGTAAGCGTTCTGCACACAGACCACCGGCGCGACGGCCTGGGCCTCGGCGAGATGTGCGGGCGTGACATTGGAGACGCCCAGGTGCCGGATCAGCCCGGCGTCGCGCAGCTCGGCCAGCGCACCGAAGTGCTCGGCGATCGAGCTGGGCGCCAGGCTCCGCGAAATGCGCAGGTTCACCACGTCGAGGTGGTCCCGGCCGAGCTGGCGCAGGTTCTCCTCGACCTGGCCGCGCAGCTGCTCCGGCCTGGCCCACAGCCACTCACCCGACGGATCCCGGCCCGGCCCGACCTTGGTGACGATGACCAGATCATCGGAGTACGGCGCCAGCGCGCGGTTGATCAGCTCGTTCGCCGAGCGCAGCGCGGAGAAGTAGAAGGCCGCGGTGTCGATGTGGTTCACCCCGAGCTCGACCGCGCGGCGCAGCACGCTGATCGCCTGGCCGCGATCGCTCGGGACGCTGTTCCCGAACACCGTGCCGCGCTGCGCCAGACGCATCGCGCCGAACCCGATCCGGTTGACCGGCAGGTCGCCGAGCTTGAAGCTGCCCGCGGCCGCGGCGGTGATCGTCTTTGCGGTCATCGAATCTCCTTGAGCGTGGAGACCCCCGCCTCCAGGTGTGAGGAGAAGGTCAAGGTCGAAGTCTGCCAGCTCCATCGACGGGACAGGGCTTCGCTGATCCCATGCTCCCGCTCATCTTGGCGCTGCGGGAGATGGCTGTGTCCGCCCCCAGATGCGGTGGGAGTCCGGTACGGGATAAGCGGTGTCGGTGGGGGTGATGTCCCAGATGCGGGTGGAGCCGAGCCGGGTGTCGAAGGGCGGCCAGCCGGGATCGCCGGTAGCGGCGAAAGCGGTCCATGCGGTGCGGATCCGATGGGACAGGGCGGCGAAGCCGGCGGGGGGCGGGGTGCCGAGGAAGCGGGCGGCGTAGCGGGTGTGCGGCAGGCCGAAGACGAACGGAAGGTCGATGCCGTGGGCGGCGCCGATCGGTCCTTGCCAGGCGAAGTCGTACAGCCAGGTGCGGCCGCCCGTCCTGGCGTGTGCTTCGGCGGTGAAGGTGGTCGGCATGCGCACCAGGGCGTCGGACATCAGCGTGGTGAACAGTTCGGTGATGGTGCTGTCGGGGTAGGCGGCCCGATAGGCCGGGGCGGCGTCGGGGGCGAGGCCGAAGCTGGTCGCGACGGCCGCCAGGTCGATCCGCGCCGGGTCGGCCGGGGACGGGAACCCGCGGTATTCGTCGTGGGTGAAGCCGCAGAGCAGGTCGATGTGGCGGGCACGCCCGTCGGCGAGAGCCTGCCAGGGAGGTGCGGTGACCAGGTCACCGTCGATGACGGGAGCGAACGCGCCGCCGGGGCGCCCGCCGGTCAGCTGGGCGTCCGGCACTTCCAGGAGGGTTTGGGCGGGCAGCGCGGCCAGAGCGTCTCGGGTAGGGGCGGTGCCGACGGCTGCCGCGAGCCGTTCGGTGACCCGCTGGGCTTCGGGGGCGCCGAGGTGGCCCGCGGGAAGGCTCTGCACGATGCACCGCCGGAACAGGCCGGCGGCGGCCGGCGCTGCGGCGAGCAGGGCGGCGGACGCGCCGCCGGCGGACTGGCCGAAGACGGTGACGTTGCCGGGGTCGCCGCCGAAAGCGGCGATGTTGTCCTGGACCCAGGCGAGCGCGGCGAGCTGGTCCAGCAGGCCGCGGTTGTCGGGTACGCCGGGCAGGTGACCGAAGCCCTCGAATCCGGTGCGGTAGTCGAAGGTCACGACGACCACTCCGGATCCGGCCAGGACCGAGCCGTCGTAGTGCGGCATCGCCGCGGCGCCGTGAGTCCACTGGCCACCGTAGATCCACACCATCACCGGCAGGCGCGTGTCCCCGGGGGCCGGGGTCCAGACGTTCACCGTCAGGCAGTCCAGGCCGTCGCCGGGCTGCCACACCGCCGGAGCCCCCGGCGCCGGCGGTCGTTGCGGTGGCGCGCCGCCGAAAGCGTCGGCCTCCCGTACTCCGTTCCAGGACGCGGCCGGTCGCGGCGGCAGGAAACGCCGCGCGCCATCGGGTGCGGCGGCGTACGGGATGCCCTTGAACGAGACGACGCCCTCGCGGGTACGGCCGCGGACCAGACCTTGCTGGGTCTGCACCGTGTCGTGCATGTGTTCCTCCTGAGCAAGGCCCCAGGCATCGATCGGTTCTGGGGCATGGTCGGCATCGAGGCGTTTTCCGTCAGCGCAGGGACTGCCAGGCGCCGGTAGGGCCGTCCTTGGCGAGCTTGGTGAGCAGGCAGTGCAGGGTCTGCTGCTCCTCAGAGGTGAGCGGGCCGAAGAACTCCGCCGAGGCCTGCTCGCTGAGCCGCTCGACTTCCCGGACCTTGTCCAGGCCGGCAGGAAGGATGTGCACCTCCATCGCGCGGCGGTCGCTGATGTGCGGCCGACGCTCCGCCAGATCCATTGCCTCCAGCTCGTTCACCAGGGTGACCATGACGGGCTTGAACACCCTCAGCCGGTCGCTCAGCCGAGCCTGGATCATCGGGCCGTGCTGAATCTGGGTGAGCACGCCCAGGTGCTGTGGTTTCAGCCCCACCTGCGCCGCGACCTGCTCATAAGCCTCGCGAGCGTGGGCCGCGACCCAGTTCAGCAGGAAGCCGGTCCACCTGGTCAGAGATTCGGGCGGTCCATCCGCGGCTTCAGCCTCAGATTCGTTAACGTTCATAACGTTAATCACTTTAACGTTTTTCGCGAGGAGCAGCCAAACCGCACTGAGGCCAACGCCGGCCCGGCCAAGCTGTGGACCAAGCAGACCCCCGTGGTGATCGAGGCCTCGCCAACCCCACCCTCCCCGCAAACGGTCGCCCCGGGAACGATCTTGGACTCAAGGGATCAAGCCGCCGGCGGCACGATCCGCACGCCGTTCAAGCGCCATCGCCATCGCCGGGCACCCCGGAGCTGTACACCGACGCGCAGGTCACAGCCTGAACCTGCCCCAAGATCGCCCGAACCTGAACGGCTCAGGGCTTTGGCGTACCGGATCGGTCTGCCGCAGCCTGTGCGATTCGACCTTCTCCCACGAGCTACAGTCCGGACCTTGCCAGGTGGTTCGATCGCTACGAACAGCCGTCAACGCGCGTGCGGGATCACGAAGCACTCATGCGGGGAGTCCAGCCAGGCCGCGCGGATCTCCTCACCGGTCACCCGGCCCGCCAGGACGAACGCCGACGAGATGCTCGCCTCGATCGACTCGCCGTTCTCGTCCAGCTCGAATCTCAGCCCACTCATGAAGGGATCCAACGCGGTGATGTCCGTCCCAGCGCGGAGTTCGGGGAAGGTGAAGGTGAAGGTGAGTCTCACCTTCATCGCGCCGTTCACCGCGTAGCCGATCTCATGATTGCCGCCGATGTCCCAGCTCACGCTCAAAGCCCGGCGGCCGTCCGCGGAGAGTCGCATGAGGTTTTCTTCGAGCACGACGGCAAAACCCGCCACCTGAAGGATCAGCGTCCACGCCCCGGCCCGCCCGGCCAGGATCACGCCGTCACCGTACTGGATGTCCAGGTCGTCGCAGACCCCGGCGAGGAGGCATGGGGAGGAAGTCAAGGTCGAAGTCCGCCAGCTCCTGAGCCGTGGCCACACCGCGACCGGAGTTCGGGCAATCCCGGACCGCGTGAAAGGGCCTATGCGGCGCAGAACTCGTTGCCTTCCGGGTCCAGCATGATCCACCAGTGTCCGGCGGGCCCCTTGTTCACTTCGCGGACGCGGGTGGCGCCCAGGCCCTCCAGCCGTGCCGCCAGCGCGTCAAGACCACCGGGCTCGCTGTGTACGTCAATGTGCAGACGGTTCTTGCCGGATTTACTCTCGGGTACGTCCTGGAAGAGCAGACGTCGCCCGCGGCCGACGCCGCTGGTCTTGTCGAACGGGTCCTCGGGGTGGCGGATCGCGGCGTAGCCACGGAAGACCTTACGGCCGTGATGCTCGGTGACCGCTTCCTCGCCGATATGGCCGGCGGCCAGCAGTTGCTCGATGAGCACGCTGGGATCTTCCACTTCGTAGCCCAGTGCAGCGGCCCAGAAGTCCGCGAGCGCGGGTGCGTTCGTACTGTCGATGACCAGTTTCCAACTCAATGCCATGTAACCATTAATACTGGTTACATGGCATTCACCGCAACCCAGGGCCATCCGGCCTGCCGCTCAGCCTCGGCGAGCATGTCTTCATCGGGGCCGGTGCCCGGCCGCCTCGGTGAGGAACCGCGCCATAGCGAGCGTCACGGCGCCCGGCCCGCAGCCAACGTCGAGGAGTCGGCCCCGGCCGTCCAGGGCCGTGGCCGGCGTGCCGAGACGTCCGCACCTGAGCCACCGTAGACAATTGGTAAGTTTCTTTACAATAATGAGGGACCGCGCACCCCCCATCATCGCGGCCGCCAGTCCTGCGCCGCGCCCGCCAGAGCCCGGTCTCCGGGCTGGAGAAGGGTTATCCACATGACGCGAATACCGCGCCCGCTCGTGCTGGTCGTCTCATTACTGCTCGCGGCCCTGGGGGTCCTGGTCATCCAGACCTCGGCCCGCGCGGCCAACCTGCTCGCGAACCCGGGCTTCGAAACCGGCGCCCTGTCACCCTGGTCCTGCACCGGCGGCCTGGGATCCGTGGTCGCCTCCCCCGTCCGCTCCGGCACGAAGGCGCTCGCCGGCGCCGCCGACTCCTCCAATACCGCCCGGTGCAGCCAGTCCGTGTCAGTCCAGCCGAACACCGCCTACACGCTGACCGCCTGGGTCCGTGGCGGCTACGTGTACCTCGGCGTGAACGGCGGCGGCTCCACCTGGACCTCCTCGCCCTCGGCGTACAGCCGGCTCACGGTCCCCTTCACCACCGCGGCCAACCAGACCACCGCCGTGGTCTACCTGCACGGCTGGTACGGCCAGGGCACGTACTATGCCGACGACGTCAGCTTCGACGGTCCCGGAGCCACGCCCACTCCCACGACCTCGCCCACGGCCAGCCCCACGCCGACGGTCAGCCCCACGCCCACGGCCTCTCCCACCCCGACGCCGACGGGTGACACGACGTGCCCGGTGAAGTCGAAGCCCGCGGGGAAGGTCCTGCAAGGTTACTGGGAGAACTGGGACGGCGCGGTCAACGGCGTGCACCCGCCCTTCGGCTGGACGCCGATCACCGACCCCCGCATTCGCCAGCACGGCTACAACGTGATCAACGCGGCGTTCCCGGTCATCCGCTCCGATGGCACCGTGCTGTGGGAGGACGGCATGGACGCCACCGTCAAGGTCGCCACCCCGGCCGAGATGTGCCAGGCCAAGGCGGCAGGCGCGACGATACTGATGTCCATCGGCGGTGCGACCGCGGGCATCGATCTCAGCTCCAGCACCGTCGCCGACCGTTTCGTCGCCACCGTCGTGCCGATCCTGAAGAAGTACAACTTCGACGGCGTCGACATCGACATCGAGACCGGCCTCACCGGCAGCGGCAACATCAACCAGCTCTCCGCCTCCCAGGCCAACCTCATCCGCATCATCGACGGCGTGCTCGCCCAGATGCCGCCCGACTTCGGCCTGACCATGGCACCCGAGACGGCCTACGTCACCGGCGGCAGCGTGACCTACGGCTCGATCTGGGGCGCCTACCTGCCGATCATCAAGAAGTACGCGGACAACGGCCGCCTGTGGTGGCTGAACATGCAGTACTACAACGGCAGCATGTACGGCTGCGCCGGCGACTCCTACTCCGCCGGCACGGTGCAAGGCTTCGTCGCCCAGACCACCTGCCTGAACGACGGGCTGGTCATCCAGGGCACCACGATCAGGATCCCCTACGACAAGCAGGTCCCCGGCCTGCCCGCCCAGCCTGGCGCCGGCGGCGGATACATGTCGCCCTCACTGGTCTCCCAGAGCTGGAACAGCTTCAGCGGCAATCTCAAGGGGCTGATGACCTGGTCCATCAACTGGGACGGCTCGAAGGGCTGGACCTTCGGTGACAACGTCAAGGCGCTGCAGGGCCGCTAGGGTGCGCCGTCAAAAGGATCCAGGTCGTACGAGATCATGTCCGGGTGATTCGCCGTCATGAACTGACCGATGAGAGTTACTCCCGTCAGGGCGGTCGAGCCGCCCTGACGGGAGTAACGATCGCCGGGTACTGAACGGCATCGCGTGGAAGATCCGTACCGGTTCGCCGTGGCAGGGCTGCGGTGAGACGGCGGCGAGGCTCCCGGCCGGAACATCGGATCCTGGTTGACCACGGCCATGATCTCAGCCGGCACCCGGTGGTTCCGGGTGAGGTTCTCAAGCCGCCAGCGCCCAGCCGCCGGGTGACGCCGTGGACGTCTGACCGCTGCCGTTGGCATGCTTCACCCCGTGACCACGCTGGAAATGGTGGCCGAGTTCGGTTTGACCGGAAAGATCGGGCCGCTGCGGTCGCTAGATCCCCTCCGCGGCTCTGGCGGTGGCGGCAACGTGCTCATCGGCGGTCATACCGAGGTTGGGGTCGTGTCGGTTGAGGTCGTGCTGGTCGTCGGCCCACCGCCGGTAGTCCCGCCGGACGGTGAGCTCGTCGGAGTCGACAGTGCGGGCGATGTCGGCCCAGGTGACCCCGGCCAGCAGCGCGTGGTGGACGTTGGCGGGATGGCGCACGGTGCGTGCGATGCACTCCGCCAGCGCCAGCAGTTCGATGTGCTCGGCCACGGTGAGCGAAGGACGGTCATCGGCTCCATGCCGGGCGGGGTCATAGATCCCTCGGGCCACCAGCTCGATCCGGGCGCGAGCCGACGCGTGCCTGGCGGCCAACTCGTTGTAACGCTCCAACTGCCGGCTGACGGGCATGTCGTAGCGAGCGTCGCGCCAGGTCGCGATGTGCTCAGGCATGGTCATGACGACTCCTCCAGAACGGTCGGGTGTCGGCTTCAGGGGGTCACCGATGCGGCGAGCCACACTTCAGCGATCATGCCTCAGGTCTGTGGGACGAATGGGCGGATATCTCAGATCGCTGGGACTGCCTCGCATCCAGCGAGACCGGCTTCCGCCCGTTTGCGGACGGCTCCTCGTCATCCACCGACAGGACGGAGCCCCGGCCCCCCTTTTCTGTGGGGGGCCGGGGCTCCGCTGTTTCGTTTGGTCAGTTGTTCGGGTTGTTGTGGTAACCGCTCCCGCTGCACACGTCGGCCACGCGTGGTTCGCTGCCATGACCGGTGGTGGACTGTCTTGCCCAGCAGCGAGGGATCGGCGATGCGTCGCAGGTCAAGAAGTACGCCGAGCGGCCCAAGACCGAAATGATCGTGAGCCGGGCCAGGCGGCCTGTCAGTCGGTCGCCTACCTCAGCGCGGCGACCTCGTCGTCGTTTCAGGGTGTGCCGAACCAGGTGGAGAGCGCTTCGCGCAGCGCGGGCGCGGCGGTGTCGGCAGGTTCGTCGAGGGTCGCGGCCCAGGCGATGTGGCCGTCCGGGCGGATCAGCAGGGCGTCGGTCGGTCGATCATCGGTTTTGGCGGTGTGGATGTCGACGCGATGCCGCCAGTCCCGGGCGGCCTGGCGGAGGTCTGGGCGGTCGGCGAGGTCGAGCAGAACGGGCCGGGCGGGGTGCATGAGTTGCGCGATGCCGGTGATGCCCTGGTCGGTGTGCAGGGGGAGGCTGGGGGCGAAGGTGCCGGTCAGCGGATGGTGGCCGGTGCCGGGCATCGGGTAGCGGATGTCGGTGCCGGCGACCAGGGCTCCCATCCGGCGCAGCGGTTGTTCGTCGGTGAGCAGTTCGGAGAAGACATCTCGCAGTGCTTCGGCGGCCGCGTCGTGTCCGCGCCGCAGGGCCACCTGGGCGCGGGTGTGCAACATGGTGCGGGCGCCGGCGAGGTGGCGTTCGTCGTGATAGGTGTCCAGCAGGTCGGTCGGCGCCCAGCCCTGCAGGTTGGCGGCCAGCTTCCAGGCCAGGTTGACCGCATCCAGCATGCCGGCGTTGAGTGCCACGCCGGTGGCCGGGAACAGGTGCGCCGCATCGCCGGCGAGCAGGATCCGCCCCTGGCGGTAGCGTTCGGCCTGCCGGGCCTTGAAGGTGAAGCGCGACAGCCGGATCGCCTCTCCCACGGGCAGGTTCACGCCGAGCACGCGGCGGATGCTGTCCTGGAGTTCGGCGACGGTCGTCGGGATATCGTCGTCGTAGTCGGTGCTCTCGTCTTCGATGGTGTAGAGGGAGACGACCCTGGAGTCAGGCGAGGAGCCGACGCCGAACAGGCCGTGGTCCGTCCGGGTGAAACCCGCGCGGATCATGCCGAAGCCGGGCACGTCGAGATCGCCATTGCCGAGCACGGTCACCGTGTCGGGCAGGCTGACCTGGGCCAGCCGGTTGACCTCCGGATAGGTGGTGCCGGGGAAGCCGATGCCCGCCCAGTCACGCACCCGGCTGCGCGCGCCGTCGCAGCCTACGAGGTATCGGGCGCCCACCTGGTACGGCCCGTCGGGGCCGCGCACGTCCACTCTCACTGCGGCGTCGTCCTGGCTCACCCCGGCCACCTCGTGTCCCCGGCGGATGTCGACACCGAGTTCGGCGGCGCGGTCGTCGGGCAGCCGCTCAAGTTGCTGCTGCGGTAGCGGCAGAGCATGCAGTGGCGGATCTGCCAGCTGGGTGAAGTCCAGGTGCACCCCGCCGAACGGGAAGCGAGGAGCCGGAGCAGGGCCGGTGCAGGCGGCTTCGAATCGTTCCAGCAAGCCGCGATAGCGCAGCAGCTCCAGGATCTGCCCACCCAGGCCCCCGGCCTTGGGGATATCCCGGCGCCGCGGCTGCCGCTCCAGCACCAACGGCCGCACCCCGGCCAAACGCAGTTCAACGGCCAGCATGAGACCGGTCGGCCCGGCCCCCACAATGATCACATCGGCGTTCGTCACTGGTCACCCTCCTCGCAGGCTTTCGTCGCGTCCTCGCGCGGCCTGATCGTCAACAACATGTCCAAAGGTGCCGGCCTCGACCGGCGACCGTGCGGCAGGACCACCACCGCCGGTCCGCCCGTGCCCGAGCGGTGCAGCGGCAGGCGGCGTCCGCCCACCTCGTGAAGCTCATCCAGCGGCGGCGCTGCCAGGCTGGGGTTGCGATGCCTCATGTCGAGGTCCCTCAGCCTGCGATGTCGGCCACGGTGGAGGTCGGGGTGCTGAGGATGCCGTCGAACGCGTCGAGGACGGGGGTGTGCAGGTAGGCGCTCTGGATCCGGATGCGGTCGGGGCCGGGAATCTCGTGGTGCGCCTGGCGGAGGTCGGCGATGCTGATCCCCAGGTCGGCGTCGGCGAAGGCGGCTTCGATGCTGCCCGGCTCGGGCGGCTGTAGCGGGGTGTTGTCGATGGCGAAGCCGAAGCGGGCGTTCTCATCGGGGCGCATGTCGGCGGTGTGTCCGGTGATGCTGGTCAGGGCGAGGGCGACGTAGTCATCGCCCAGGGAGTTGTGCAGGTGCTGTCCCATGGGGAGCCCGGTGAGGTGGCCGTTGAAGGAGACCGGCGTTTTCTGGATGTGGGCGTTGTGGGCCGCCAGCACGATGCGGGTCCCGGGGTCCAAGCGCTCCAGGTGCCACAGGATCGACTCGGCCATGTAGACGTCCCGGGCCGAGGTGTCGGCGGTCAGGCCGTTGCCGGCGTACAGGCCGGCCATGGCGCGAAAGCCGTAGTCGGCGTGGCAGGCGGCCTCGAGGCGACGCCGGGCGATGTCATAACTGTGCTGGTCACTCCGGGAGACGTACAGCGGTGCGACGGCGCGGAACCGGATGAGCAGGCGCGTCAGGGTCGCGCTGAGGGCGTCCTGCTCGACGGTGGCCAGGCGGGTCCAGGCCGGTGCGGCCGCGGCCGCGGAGGCACCGGCGAACGATTCGGCGATCCGCATCGCCGTCTGGATCGCCGGGAGGGTCTCGGGGTCGACCTGGCGCAGGTAGTCGGCGACCGGGGCCAGGGCGGGAAGCAAGGATCCACCGGCCGCCGGGATGTCGATCCCGGCGAAACGGACCGGCATCGCGGCTGTGGCGTTGTGCCGGCGCATCCAGCGCAGCGGCTCATCGATCCCCACCGGGATCGCCGCGGCGAGATGGGCCGACAGATCATCGTTCGAGCCCTCCCCTTGAGCCCAGGCGTCCAGAGGGAAGCCTTCGCTGAGGCCGTACTCGAAGGCCAGGACGGTGAAGCCGCAGCGTTCGACCAGGAACCGCAGGATGCGCCGGCGCATGAGCGAGAACTCGGTGATGAAGTGGGAGTTCTCACCGATCGCGACGACGCGCGCGTTACCGACGAGCTCGCGCAGCGGCTCCAGGTCATCGAGCGGCGCCTCAGGGTCGAGGTGGGTGAGCGGGGCGGCATGGGCGCCAAGCCAGCCGGCGAATGAGGCGTGGTGGGACGGAGCAGGCATGCTGACAGCTCGATTCTGGTGTCGAGGGTGAATCAAACGACGGGGTGGGAGCGCGGATCACCGCACGCGGGGCGCCACAGGAGCTCGGCGGCACAGCGGTGAAGCCGCCGGGCCGCCCCGGGCTGCCGACTGTCCGGCGCCAGGACTGTTGAGCGGTCCGTCGCCCCGCCTGACGGCCGGCCTGACGTACCCCTACACCTGCGCGGAGACCGCCTTTTCCAGCTCGTCGACGCTGCCGGACATGATCGTGCGGACGTGCTCGGTGATGAGCTGCAGCGGCCAGTCCCACCAGGCCAGGGCCAGAAGACGGTCGATGTCGGCCTCGCTGTGGCGGCGGCGGATGAGCCTGGCCGGGTTACCGCCGACGATGCCGTAGTCGGGCACGTCGTCGACGACGACGGAGCCGGAGGCGATGATCGCCCCGTGGCCGATGCGGACACCGGGCATCACCATGGCCCGGTAACCGATCCAGACGTCGTTGCCCACCACGGTGTCGCCCCGTCCGGGCAGGCCGGTGATGAGGTCGAAGTGCTCGGCCCAGGAGCCGCCCATGATCGGGAAAGGGAACGTCGAGGGGCCGTCCATGCGGTGGTTGGCGCCGTTCATGATGAACCGCACGCCCTCGCCCAACGCGCAGAACTTCCCGATGAGCAGTTTCTCCGGCCCATAGTGGTACAGCACATTACGGGTCTCGAAGGCAGTCGGATCGTCCGGATCGTCGTAGTAGGAGAACTCCCCGATCTCGATCAGCGGCGAGGTGACCAGCGGCTTCAGCAGCACCAGACGCGGCTGCTCGGGCATGGGATGCACCACTGCCGGGTCGGCGGGAACGGGCATCACAAATCATCTTCTTTCCGGAGAAGTGGGGTTGGGAACGTCAGGTCTCATTGCCTTGACATCGTGCACGTTGAGGCAGGACACGCCGCCCTCGGCGGCCGCTCTTCATCACATCGGCACGTACCGTGCCGATGTGATGATGCCCAAACGGGCTTTTACTGTCAAGTACGGCACGTACCGTACCGATAAGGTGACGGCATGACGGACACACCTCATCGTCGCGGCGCCGACCGGACCGAGGCCATCATGCGGACCACACTGGAGCTGGGCCAGGAGATCGGCTACGCCAAACTGAGCATTGAAGCGGTCGCGGCCCGCGCCGGCGCCGGCAAGCACACCATCTACCGCCGATGGTCATCCAAGGGAGCCCTGCTGCTCGACTCGCTCTTGTCGCTGAACGAACCTGGCCTGAACTATCCCAACACCGGCGACGTCGTCGCCGACCTGCGCACGCAGATCTACGCGGCCGTCGACCTGCTCGCCGGGCCGCCCTTCGGTCCCTTGTTCCAGGCCCTGATCGGCGAGGCCCAGCACGATTCCCAGGTCGCCGCCGCACTCAACGAGCGCTTCATCGTCCCGCAGGCGGACAAGACCGTCGCCCGGCTGAAGGCGGCCCGCGAACAGGGCCAGCTGTCGTCCGGCTTCGACCTCGACCTGGCAATGGCGATCCTGTCCGGCCCGCTGTACTTCCAGCTCCTGATCACTCAGGAACCACTGACCCATGAGTATGTCGACCGGATCCTCAACGTCCTCTTCGCCGGCATGGGACCTCAACCACAACCCTGAGATACGAGTGCTTGTCCGGCCCGCCCGCTCTGCCGGACCGGCCAGGGCAAGGTGGCCTGATCGGCCTGCGGCATCGGCTTCACCCGCACGGCGATCTTCACAGGGAAGATCGTATGATCGATGTCACCACGCTGGGAGCCGGCCCCCGACGTTCGCAGGGGCCGTACGGTCGTTTACCCCCTCTGCGCACACGTGGTCTTCACACCCGGGTGCCGGGCCGTTCACCGACGAAATCCTCACGTGGTGCGAAGAGGTCATGCGGGCCTTCTACGCCGACTTCGAGACCGAGCCGGTCGAGTTCAACGGTGAGCGTGATCACGTGCACCTGTTGGCGCGCTGCCCGCCGAAGGTCTCCCCCTCCAGGCTGGTCGGCTCCCTCAAGGGCGTGTCCGCCCGGAGATCGCGATCCGCGAACGGCCATGCGTCCAGCGCGCGCGGCATGGCCGGTGGCGTGAGCTCCGCGGTGTGCAGCACGCCCAGCCGCCGGGTGGCACGGGTCAGGGCGACGTACAGGTTGTTGAGCCCGCGTGGCGACTCGGCGACGATCAGGCCCGGCTCGACCACCAGCACCTCGTCGAACTCCAGGCCCTTAGCCTGCCTGACGTTCAGCACGACGACGGGGCGGGGCGCGTCGGGGTCCTCACCGACGGACGCTTCCGGCACCCCCGCCGTGATCGCGAGGCCGAGCGGTTCCAGCAGCGAGTCCGGCGTGATGACCGCCAGCCGCCGGTCGGTCAGCCCGGCGGCCTCGATGGCGATGACCTCGATCAGCCGGTCGGTGAGTTCCTCCGGCGGCACGCGGAGCCTCCAGGGCTCGATGCCGCTCTCCCGTACCGAGACGGGCGCCTCAAGGCCTGCGCCGATCTCCGCCAGCACATCGGCGGCGACGGCCATGATCTCGGCCGGCACCCGGTAGTTCCGGGTGAGGTTCTCAAGCCGCCAGCGCCCCTTGACGTAGGGGTCGAGCACCCGTCCCCACGACAGGGTGCCGGCCAGGTCCCCGCTCTGCGCCGTGTCTCCGACGACGGTCATCGACTTGGTCGGGCATCTCCGCATCAGCAGCCGCCAGGCCATCTCCGACAACTCCTGCGCCTCGTCGACGATCACGTGGCCGAATGTCCAGGTCCGGTCGGCGGCCGCGCGCTCGGCCGAGGTGCGGTGGTCCGCCTCCTGGTGCCGCTCGGCGAGCGTGTCCGCGTCGACCAGGTCGTTGACCGTGAGTATCTCGGCCTCCTGGTCGTCCTCCAGATCG
This sequence comes from Streptosporangium amethystogenes, assembly GCF_000721075.1. Lineage (GTDB taxonomy): Bacteria > Actinomycetota > Actinomycetes > Streptosporangiales > Streptosporangiaceae > Streptosporangium > Streptosporangium amethystogenes. The sequence continues at coordinate 43,899 of NZ_JOEQ01000005.1, read as the reverse complement.
GTGGCCCGCGAACCCATCGCGACGTCCAGCACCCCCTGGGCGTAGGAGACCCGCTCACGCCGTTCGTACTCCTGCCGGATCCGCTCCGTCCAGGTGTCCTCACCGAGCAGTTCGGCCGCCTCGTCCAGCAGCGGCACATCGGCGGGCGACCAGCCGCCGCCGGGCTCCCGCAGCAGCAGCGCCCGATCCTCGGGGGTGAACCCCGGTGCCGCGGAGGCGATGCGATCTGCGGAGCCGAACAGGTCGGTGAGCAGCCGCTGCGGCGTCAGGTCGGGCCAGAGCTCATCGAGTGCGGCCAGGACCGCCTCGTCGGTGAGCATCTCCCGCCGGATGCCCTCCACCTGGTCGTCGTCCAGCAGGAGCTCACCGTCGAACGGATCGGTGCCGACGCGTTCGGCGTACTGCTCGGCGAGGGCCCTGCTGATCTCCCGGACCACGAGCGGTCTGGCCGGATTGTGCGGGGACAGCGAGCCCCGCGCCAGATCGCGCGCCCGCTCGCAGGTCCGCCGATCCAGGCGCAGCGTCTGTCTCTCGTACTCCACCTCAAGATGGTCCTCCGGTACCCACTCGCGGTCGCGTACGGCGGCGGCGACCACCTCGGCCATCGCCAGCCGCCCCTTCACCTCGGCGGTCTCGGGCGTCTCCGATCGTTCCGCGGTCACCCCGGGATACAGCCCGCCGACGGTCGACAGGAGCACGCTCGTCTCGCCCAGCGCGGGAAGCACGTTCCCGATGTAGCGCAGGAACGTGGCGTTCGGTCCGATGACCAGCACCACCCGCCGCGCCAGCTGCCGTCGGCGGGTGTAGAGCAGGTAGGCCGCACGGTGCAGTGCCACCGCGGTCTTTCCCGTCCCGGGTCCCCCCTGCACGACGAGCACTCCGGTGTGCTCGGACCGGATGATGCGATCCTGCTCGGCCTGGATCGTCTGGACGATGTCGGACATCCGGCCGGTCCGGCCGGCGTTCAGGGCGGCCAGCAGGGTGGCCTCGCCCGCCAGCCCCTCGTGCCTGGCCCCTGCCGCGGATTCGAGGTCGAGCAACTCGTCATGGATCTCGATCACCGTGCGGTCGCGGTCCTTGATGTGCCGGCGCAGCCGGACGCCCTCCGAGGTGACCGCGGTGGCGAGGTAGAACGGGCGGGCGGCCGGTGCCCGCCAGTCGATGAGCAGCGGGGTCGTGTCCTCGTCGTCCTCGGCATCGCCGAGCAGGCCCATCCTGCCGATGTGGCGGCGCTCACCGTCGAGCATGTCGAGTCGTCCGAAGCACAGGCCGTGTTCGGCCGCGTTGAGCCGGGCGAGGCGTTCGGCGTAGGCGGCGTGCGCGGCGTCCTTCTCGACACGCGCCTGAGCGGTGCCACCGGAGGCCGCGAGTACCTGCGTCAGCCTTCCGGTGACGTGTTCGCGGAGCTCGTCGAGCCGGTCGTACAGCATCGACACGTACTCCTGCTCCGCACGCAGCACCTCGTTTGACAACGACACTCCTCATGGTACAATGAACCGACAGATGTGTGTTTTCTGTGGCTACAGGTGGCCAGTAGCGTAGCCTCTGTCGGCACACCCGTCCAACCTCTCCCGCACACGTCGTCAGACAGCGCCCCTTTCCCGCGCCCATACCGCGACCACGCGTGGACGATCAAAACGGCTTGAGTAATTGGACTGTTTGATATTCGGTCGCATTTATTCCGCTAATCGCATTCAGCCTCTTTGGGAGAAAAGAGGCCAAGCTCTGGGCGGAGTCTCCGCAGGTTGCCACCGAGTTCGTTGACGCGTCCGGGCGACAGGCCGGTGAACAGGGACACATTCGGGCCGGGCGGCTTCGAACCGGCCGAACAGCTGGGACGCGGCGGGTGGTGCGGCCGGCTCCAACCGGACGCGACAGCCGGGTAGCCCGAGGGGATCGCCCCCTCGGGCTACCCGGTCAGCGGCCTCAGCCCCCGATCGCGGGCATGCTCTCGGGAACGGTCTCCGCCGCCGCGTCCGGTCTCGGAGCCGCGAGAAGCTTCACCAGGTGGTCCGCGATCGCGGAGATGGTGGGCTGCTGCCACAGCAGGGTCGCGGGGAGACGGCAGCCGAAACGCTTCTCCAGGCGCCGCCGGACCATGATGGTCATCACCGAGTCCAGCCCCTGCTCGACAAGGGGACGCCGGATCGCCAGATCCTCAGGGGACAGCCTCATCACGGCCGCGATCTCCGCCCGGATCTCGGGCAGGACGCGCTCACGCAGGTCCTCGGGCGCCAGGCCGGCGAACGACTCCGCGGGCCCCCGGAGATCCTCCTCGGCCGAGGCGGGCGCGTCGATCACCGGATAGCGGAGTCCCGCGAGGTGTCCCACCACCCGGCCGTCCACGTCGGCCAGGAGCACCCGGACGGTGTCGTCGGCGGCCGGGTCCACGGCCGCGTTGATGATCATCGTCAAGGGTGGCGTGCCGGTCAGCACCACCTCGTCGATGTGCACGACCATGCGCAGCACCGGATCGCCGGAGAAGACGCAGGGCGCCACGGACATCGCCGCGTCCAGCGCCGGCGCCCAGCTCCCCGGTTCCCCGGTGCGGGCGGTGCGGACAGTGGCCCGCAGCACGCCGTCCCCGCTCAGCAGCGTCTCGATCGTCCAGCCGAAGCCCGTCGAGGGCACGCCGACGGTGGCCAGCCGCTTGTGCACGAACCCGGGATCGATCGGGGTGAGAGCCCCGCCGTCCGGCAGCACGTCGGGTTTCACCTGACCCGGAGCGGCCACGTCCGCGGTGACGTGCACCAGCCAGGCGGGTTCGGGCTCGTCGGGGCCGGCCGGTGTACGGGCCGCGAGCCGTACCGCTGGAGGCTCGTGCACGACCTGGATCTGCCTGCGCTCCGCTGTCATCAGCGGATGCATCATCTCCAGGTCGGTGAGCGTGACGTCCTCGTCCTCGACCGCGTGCAGGAACGTGTTGACCAGCACGGCGGCGGGCACGATCTCGACCCCGTTGAGGGCGTGGCTGCCCGGGTAGGGCCGGTTGGCGTCCTCCAGGCTGGTCCGCCACACCCGGGTCCGGCTGCCCGCGAGGCTGGCCCCGGCTCCGAGCAGGGTGTGGGAGTGCACGTCGTGCCCTCGGTTGTCGTCCTCGGTGTACGCCTCGCGCCAGTGACGGCGGTGCTGCCAGGCGTACGGCGGCAGATCGGCCAGGCCGCCGGACGGCTGCAGCCGGCTCCAGTCCACATCGACGCCGTGACAGTGCGCCGTGCCCAGCGCGATGAGGAAGGTCGGCGGCTCCGGCTGGTTCCGGCGCAGTGACGTGCCGACGAACACGTCCTCGAACCCGTTCTCCGAGAGCGTCTCGGTCACCGAGTGCGCGACCACGGGGTGGGGGGAGATCTCCAGGAACATCCGGTAACCGTCCTGTGCCGCGGCCGTCGTCGCCGCGGCCAGCCGCACGGGATCCCGGAGGTTCGCCGCCCAGTACGCGCCGTCCAGGACGGGCGTCGACCGGGGATCCGCCAGCGCGGTCGTGTACATGGGGATGCGAGGTGCCCCGAACGAGAGATCGGCGGTGGCGGCGGCCAGTTCGACGGCCAGAGGGTCCATGTGCGGGCTGTGGAAGGCGACATCCGACGCCACCCGCCGCACCACGATGCCCTCGGCCGGCCACTCGTCCAGCACCGCCTCGACCGCGGCGACGTCACCGGACAGCACGGTGGAACAGGGGGCCGACGAGATCGCGGCCACCAGGTCGGTACGGCCGGCCAGCCTCTCCGCCGCCTCCTCGAAGGACACCTCGACCATCACCATGGCCCCCTTGCCCTCGGCCTGGCGCAGCAGCCGGGAGCGGCGGCAGATCAGGCGGGTGCCGTCGGCGACACTCATCGCGCCGGCCGTCACCGCCGCCGCGATCTCGCCGACGGAGTGGCCGATGACGGCCTTCGGAGCGACCCCGTACGCGTTCCAGAGCCTGGCGAGGCCCAGCTGCATCACGAAGATCATGGTTTGCACGCGGTCGATGGTGTCGAGATCGCCGTCGGCGAGGACCTGCCGGGGAGAGAAGCCGATCTCCTCGATGAAGATCGGCTCCACCTCGTCGACCAGGGAGGCGAACTCCGGCACGGCGAGCAGTTCCCGCCCCATCCCGCGCCACTGACAGCCCTGCCCGGAGAAGACCCAGACCGGCCCGGGACCGAGCTCGGGCAGCACGTCACCGGTGAGGACGGCCTCGGCCGGCACGTCCTCCGCGAGCCTGCGCAGGTTGGCCGCCAGCTCGTCCCCGTCCGCCCCGACCACGACGGCGCGACGGGCCAGATGGGTGCGCCGGAGCGCCAGCGTGTGCCCCGCCGACGCCAGGTCGAGCCCCGTCCCGAGATGATCGGCGAGCTTGCCCGCGTACTGCCGCAGCGCCTGCTCCGACGCGGCCGACAGCGGGAACAGCCGCTCCCCCGTCCCTTCGCCCCGGGGCGCCTCCCGGGTAGGAGGCGCCTGTTCCAGCACGATGTGCGCGACCGTGCCGCCGTACCCGAAGCTGGAGACACCCGCCCGGCGGGGGTGGTCGCGCTCCGGCCAGGCCGATCGTTCGGTCACCACGCGAAGACCCGAGGACTCCCACTGGATGGCCGGGTTCAGGGTGGTCAGCACGCTCGGGGGGATCTCACCGCGGTCGAGGGCGAGCACCGCCTTGATGACGCCGGCGATGCCGGCCGCGCCTTCGAGGTGACCGATGTTGGACTTGACCGAGCCGATGAGGCACGGGTCGCCTGGGGACCGCCCCGTGCCGTACACGGAGGAGAGCGCCCCCGCCTCCAGCGGGTCGCCAAGCCGGGTCCCGGTGCCGTGCGCCTCGATGTAGTCGACGGTGGACGGCTCGACGCCCGCCTGCCGGCAGGCCCGGACCATCACGTGTTCCTGAGCCTCCCCGCACGGCGCCATGATGCCGTTGGTGTGCCCGTCCTGGTTCACGGCGCTGCCGATGACGAGCGCGAGGACACGGTCGCCGTCGCGCTGCGCGTCGGACAGCCGCTTGAGCACGACCACGCCGCAGCCCTCGCCACGTCCGTAGCCGTCGGCCGACGCGTCGAACGACTTGGACCGCCCGTCGGGGGCCAGGGCTCCGGCGGTGCCGAGCGTGAGGGTCTGGCCCGGGGTGACCAGCAGGTTGACGCCGCCGGCGAGGGCGACGTCGCTCTCCCCGAGCCGCAGGCTCTGCGCGGCCAGGTGCAGCGCGACCAGCGACGCCGAGCAGGCGGTGTCGATCGCCATGCTGGGTCCGCGCAGGTCCAGGGAGTAGGAGATGCGATTGGCGACGGCACAGGTCGCGGCACCGATCCCGGTCCACGCCTCGATCTGGGGCAGGTCCTCCAGGAGGCGGCTTCCGTAGTCGTTGGTGCAGACCCCGACGAACACCCCGGCGTCGGTGCCGACCAGCTCGTGCGGCGGCAGGCCGGCGTTCTCCAGGGCCTCCCACGCGGTCTCCATCAGGATCCGCTGCTGCGGGTCCATCAGCTCGGCCTCGCGGGGCGACAGGCCGAAGAACTCCGCGTCGAAGCCCTCGATGTCGCTCAGGAAGCTGCCGTGACGCACGGCGTCGCGCAGCGCGGCGGCGTATTCGGGGCTCCGGTTCTCATACCGGCGCCAGCGTTCGTCGGGCAGCGGCCCGGTCGTGTTCCGGCCGGCGCGCAGCAGGTCCCAGAACTCGTCCGGTGAGCGGACGTCGCCGGGAAGGCGGCATCCGATTCCGACCACCGCCACTGGTTCCACCCGGACTCCGCGCGGACTGTCGACCATCTGCGTTCGTTTCCCTTCGGTTCAGGCCCATTGAGGATTGTCGATGATCTTGATCACGGCACTGGAGACGGTCACCCCCGGCCCGGTGCCGAGCATCAGCATGTGGTCGCCGGGGCCCAGCTGCCCGGTCATGAGCAGGTGGTCGAGGGAAAGGACCTGGTCGCTGGCCCCGCAGTGGCCGATGGTGCGGCCGTAGTCCCAGGTCGAGCGGGACATGGGCAGGTCGAGCATGGCCATGCACCGCTGTTCGACGATCTCTTCGGAGTAGTTCATGAACGCCACCCGGGCGAGAGCGCGGGCCTCGATCCCGCTCTCGTCCAGCGCGCGCTCGACGACCTCCATCAACGCCCGCTGGATCTTGAACAGCGCCGCGGTGGCCTCGCCCTTGGGCATGACCTGCTGCCGGAACTGCTCGTTCCTGGCCGCGAAGCTCATCTTGCGCCCGAGCGTGACGCCCGGGGGGAACAGGGGTTCGCTGCCCCGGTGCAGTTCCTCGGCCTCGGTCACCGTCGTCGTGCAGACCGACAGCAGGCGCGCGAAACCTGTCTCCTTGGTGAGCACGAGCGCGCCGGCTGCGTCCCCGCCGATGTAGCCGGGGCCCATCCGCCACCGGTCCATCAGCGGGGTGCCGTAATTGTCGGCGGCGACCAGCAAGGCGGCCTGCCGTCCGGGAGCGGCGTCCAGGTGGCCGGCCGCGAGTTCCAGGGCGATGAACATCCCGTTGCAGCCCTGCCGGATCTCGGTGGCCAGGACGTCCCCGCCGACGAGATGACGCTGCAGGTAGGAGTGCGGGGGCCAGCCATCCGGTCCCTGGTGCCACGTCGAGGCGTACAGGAGGAGATCCAGGTCGGCCGGCGCCCGCCCGCTGCGCTTGAGCGCGCTCCGCGCCGCGTGCAGGGCCATCTCCGGAGCCGGTACGTCACCGGCCACCGCCGCCCCGGCCAGGTTGTGCAGCTCGGCCTCTTCGGCCGGGTACCAGCCTTTGGCGACGGCTTTCTCGACGCTGACGACGGTCCGGGGGAGGAAGGCTCCCACTCCGCTGATGTACGTGTCCGCCCACTGCATGACTCTGCCCTTGCCCCGGCTAGACGGATTCGAGTTCTCTGACCATCGCCACGATGGTCACGACGTCCCGGAAGTTCTCGGGGTCGAGCTTCGCGGCGGGGATCGGGACGCCGATGTCCCTCCGGAGGAAGTTCAGCAGCCGCGCCGTCCGCAGGGAGTCCAGGAGACCCGACACGAGGAGCGGGGTCGTCTCGTCGACCTTGATGTCGTCGCCGCCTGGGACGAGGTTGTCCTGGATGAAGTCGACCAGCCTTCGCGTGAGCTCGGTCACGCGCGTGCCTCTCTCGTGACGGGAGAGGTGGCCAGGACCCTGAACACCGCCGCGGCGACGGACGTTCCGGAGCCGAACCCGACCATGAGCAGGTGATCGCCGGCCACCAGCCCGCCGGTCGCGATCAGGTGCTCGAAGGCGATGAACTGGTCCACCGCGCCGCAGTGGCCCACGCGCCTCCCGTAGTCCCAGGTCGTCTGATCCTCGTCGATGCCCAGCCAGGACATCTGCCCGTCCAGGTCCTCGCGGCGGCCGTGCGGCAACGCCACCCGCGTGATGTCGGCAAGCCCGATCCCGGCCTCGTCCAGGGTCTGTTCGACCTGCTGCATCATCGTTTTTTGGATCGTCAGGTGGATCCCGGTTCCCTGCGCTTTGAGCAGCCGCTGGCGGAATTCCTCGTGCCGGTCTCCGAAGTTCAGCCCTCTGCCGATGGTGGCGTCCGGGGGGAACAGGGGGTAGGCGCCGTCGTTGACCGCGTCGGCCTCCGGGATCACCGTCGCGTTCACCGACAGGAGCTCGGCCATGCCGTACCCCTTGCCGAGGACGAGCGCGGCCGCGGCGTCGCCGATCAGCGCCCCGGGGGTCATCCGCCAGCGGTCCACCAGCGGGGTGCCGTGGTTGTCCGAGGAGACGACCATCGCCGTCTCCCTGCCCGCGTCGGCCTGCAGGTAGCTCGCCGCCAGATCGAGCGAGCTGATCATCCCTACGCAGCCGCTGCGGATCTCGAACGCCGGCACGTTCCCGCCGAGGAGGTGCATCTGCAGGTAGTGCTGGGGCTGCCAGCCGTTCGGGCCCTGGTGCCAGACCGACGGGTAGAGCAGGAGGTCGAGATCGCGCGGGGAGGACTCACCCCAGCGGTCGTACGCGTCCAGGACCGCGAGCCGCGCCATCTCGGGCGCGGGCATGTCGCCGGCCACCGCCGCGCCGATCTGCTGGAACTTCTCGACCTCCTCGTTCGGGTACCAGCCCTCACGAACCGCCTGCTCGACGCTCACACTGTCAGGCACATAGACGCCGAGACTCCTGACAAACATATTGGATGTACGCACACGTCCCCTAACTCATGGGTGATCCCGGACAACGGCCTCCAGGCAGCGGAAGGCGGTTTATCCGATTCATTTCGGGTCCCGGGATATCGAGCGACCCCGGCCGGTCAATGAAAACAACGAAAAATAGGCCGGCGGACCGCCGGAGGCAAGAATAGGGGCGGATCGTCGAATAAAGCAATATGAAGGCGAGCGCCCCGGTCGGCGACATTCCGTGATCAGGATTCGACGGAACGTGTTGAATTTTGGAAATGCGTCTTTACGTGCCGCGTCGCGATTTTCCCGAATGTAATTCCGGACGACGAGAGAACGGTGCCGGGCCGTCGCCATTCGGCTCAGGCCCGGCGCGTCGTATCAGGCGGGCACTCTCGTGCAGACGATGTTGTTGAGTTTGAACTGGGCTGGAATATCGTTCGTCCCGGTGGCGGTCGCCGAGAAGCCGAGGCTCTGACTGGAGCCGGGGCCGATGTGGGAGTTATGGCCCGCGTCGCGGGCGGTCACCTGGGCGCCGGTCTGGGTCACCGTGGCGTTCCAGGCGGTCGTGATCTGCTGGTTGCCCGACCAGGTCCACGTCAAGGTCCAGCCGTCGATGGAGGTCGTTCCGGTGTTCCTGATGGTCACGCTGCCGGTGAAAGCGCCGTTCCAGGCGCCGGTGGCGTAGGCGACCTCGCAGGAGGTGCCCATCTTGAGCCCGCCGCGCAGGAAGGTCGCGAAGTTGGGCCAGGTGGGGTTCAACGTACCGGTGCCGACGGTCTCGGCGCAGCCGGTGGTGGTGTGGACGGTCTGCATGCCGTACCGGGCGGGGTCCATGATCTGGGGCATCATGTGATCCGCGCCGGGTACCGAGACGAACGTGGCGTTGCCGCACTGAGCCTTGATCCTGTTGTAGAGCAGGACGCTCTGCCCGTGCGGTACCAGGAAGTCGGCCTGGCCATGCAGGAACATCAGCGGCGGGTCGTTGCCGTCGACGTAGGTCATCGGATTGGCCTGGGCCACCTGGGCCGGGCAGGTCTGGATCGGGCAGCCGACCAGGAGGGATTCCGGAGAGGCGGGAGAGTCGTGGTCAAGCCCGCCGGTCGGCAGGTTCTGTGCGTTCATCTGCAGGAAGTCGGTCGGGCCGTAGAAGGCGAGCCCTGCCTGCACGGCGCTGGAGACGCCGGTCGTGCCGACGGTGCCCTCCAGCGCCGCCACGCCGCCGGACAGGGTGGCCATCTCCGTCAGCCAGCCGCCCGAGGAGTCGCCCATGATCGCGAAGCGATTGGGGTCGAGCTGGTACGTGGCGGCGTTCGCACGCAGCCAGCGGATGGCCGCCTTGATGTCGTGCACCTGGGCCGGGAAGATCGCCTGAGCGCTGGACCGGACGCTGACGCCGACCACGGCGAAGCCCAGCGGGGTGAAGACGTCCGCGATCGCGTCCGCGCCGGTCTTGCCGTCGTCGCTCGTCCACGCTGAGCCACTGTGCCAGATCAGCAGCGGCCGGGGCGTGATGCCGGTGGACGGCAGGTAGAGGTCCAGCAGATGCCCCCTGCTACCGGCCGGTTGTGCGGGCGCGTAGGCGATGTCAGTGATCACCTGCGTGGCGTGAGCCGGCGGCGCGAAGGCCGCTGACACACCGATGGTGGCCAGCACGGTCATCACCATGCCGACAATCATGGCCGTGCGGATTCGAGCTTGCATGGTGCGACTCCGGTTGGTCGGATGATCGCCACTTCCCCGGTGACCGTCCGTGTCTTCTCCTGTGCCGGGGCAGCCGCGATCAGCACGCCGACCGTAGCGCCTGCGAGAACAACGTCCTGCTCGAGTGTCGCGGCTCACATCGATATGGGCGGGGAGACGATATGACACACAAGTGACGATGGTCAAAGTTTTCCGCGTAACGTTCCAATCGAACAGGAAGAGCGGCATAAATCGTACTTTATAGATCACACAGTGCGAAGGCAGTCCAGATGATCCATGGCATGCACAGGCAGTCTGATACGCACCCACGAGGTCTTTCAAGGCCGCTATGTCTGGAATTGGACAGCGGCTGGAACCTCTCGAGAACAGGCGACTCGGGAAGCGATACCGGCTTTACCTACGGTAAACACCCGTGAAACATGCGCCACCCACGACAACGCCGGTGAAAGTTTCAGCTCCTTCCCACGACTGATTCGAACGTGACAATCGTCCTGGCGCGTGGCGAGTGATAATGTCCACCGTCATGATCTCCCCAGTCACAGGAGGACGAATGCGAAAGGCACGCGCTGTTCTCGTCTCGGCCGTCATGGTCCTCGGAGCGTCGCTGACGATCGGCGCCACCCCGGCGCATGCCGAGAGGCTGGCCGGCGTCTTCAAGGACTACTCCGAGTGCGAGCGGATCGGAACCCATGGCATCACCCAGGGCTGGTGGGACGGCTATTCATGCGAGTGGGAGGGCCAGTACCGCTATTACTTCCTCTACGCGTGACCCCGTGAAACACATGCACCCCCGGCTCCGAAGGGTCGAACCGGGGGCGCGTGCTCATGATCCATCACAGGAGTGGCACGCTACCCACCGAAGATCATGAATTGATGCTGGAGCGACTCCTCCCACCCGGTACGAGGGCACTGTCGCTACCGGCGGCCGCGGAAGGTTCGTCGGAGGTCGTCAACCCACTGGTCGGGGATTTCCCATGGGATGAAGTGGCCGCCATGGTCGTGGGCGTTGAGGTTGACGTGGTTGTACCAGGCGGCGCGGTCACTGTCGAGGAAGTTCTGGACGCGTTGGTCGGTACTGACACCGGGCGGGTTCTCGTAGCCGACGAAGGTGATGCCGGTGGGCGCCTCGACGGCCGGTTGCCGGTCGTGGGACGGGGTCCATGGGTAGCGGTTGTTGTTGGCGTAGGTGCGAATCGAGGTACCGATCGCGTTGCTGACCCAGAAGATCATGGCGTGGGTGAGCAGGTCGTCCTTGGTGAAGACGGTCTCTATATCGCCGCCGTTGTCGCTCCAGGCCACCCAGCGTTCCAGGATCCAGGCGAGCATCCCGGAAGGTGAGTCGGACAGCCCGTAGGCGAGCGTGCTCGGGTCGAGCACGTGCGCGGCGAGATGGACGGCGAACCGCTTCTCCCGCGCGACGAGCTCGGCGTGGATGTCGGCGGGGAGACCGTCAGGGATGGGCCGGCCACCGCTGAGGTCCCAGGCCCGGTCGCCGTTGAACAGGGTGAGCTTCTGGCCGGAGCCGATGTGGATGGCGTGGAGCTCCTCGGCGTACTTGTGCCCGAGCTGGCCGGTGACCAGGGCTCCGACGTCACAGCCGGCGGCGGCGTACCTGTCGTGTCCGAGAGTGCGGGTCATGAGGGTGTGCCAGAGGTCGGCGACCTTCCAGAAGTTCATGTCCGGGTTGTTCGGCAGCGGGGTGGAGAATCCGAAGCCGGGAAACGAGGGGACGATCACGTCGAACGCTTCAGCCGGATCGCCGCCGTACGCGCCCGGGTCGGTCAGCGGATCGACGACCTTGGACCAGTGCCAGAACGTCCAGGGCCAGCCGTGCGTGAGGATCAAGGGCGTCGGTTCGGGGCCGACTCCGGGCTTGCGCATGAAGTGCACCGGCACGCCCTCGACCTCGACGCGGTAGTGCTCGTAGGCGTTGATGGCGGCCTCAGCCTTGCGCCAGTCGTAGTCGGTGCGCCAGTACTCGATGAGTTCTTGCAGGTAGACGCGGTTCACTCCGTAATACCAATCCTGGTTGCCCGCGTCATCCGGCCAGCGGGTCAACTCCAGGCGCCGCTGGAGGTCGGCGAGCACGTCGTCGGGTACGTGGATCGGTGTCGGTTCCAACGGGAACGGCCGGGCCTTGGCACCGGGTGATGGGGTGGTTTCGTGGCTCACTCGTCGTCTCCTGCAACTGGTGTGATCCCGTGAACCGATCCAGGGATCGTGGAAGCTGATTATCTGTGGGTGCGGACGGGACGTGGTAGGTCAAGGTGGCTTCCTGAACGCACACGTCCGCGTCCTCGGACAGTGACGATCGGTCTATCCGAGGGGGTGGGCGGCGACGTAAGATCAACGCCGATGCTCAGCCGCCCGGTCCCCTGTCGGCTGCCGCGCACCGCCGGTGCGGGACCGCGACCGGTGCGGCGAGGACAACGTCTTCAGGAGTGGTCATGCGGAAGGCAGTCGTCACCGGCAGCACCAAGGGAGTCGGTTTCGCGCTCGCCCGCGAGCTGCTCCGGCGCGGGCACTCCGTGATCGTCTCGGGCCGCACCCAGGCGGCGGTGGACGACGCCGTCGAGCGGCTGCGCCCGGAGGCGTCCGGTGATGCCACGGTCCACGGGCGCGCCGTGGACGTCACCGATCCCGAGCAGGTCGAGGCGCTGTGGAGCGCCGCGGTGGACGCGCTCGGCGGGGTCGACCTGTGGATCAACAACGCCGGCGTCGCCCACACCACCCGCCCCATCATCGAGACCGCACCCGACGACGTCCGCGCGATGGTCACCACGAACATGCTCGGCACCGTGTACGGCGCCCAGGTCGCCGTCCGCGGCATGCTCGCCCACGGCGGCGGCCAGGTCTTCAACATTCTCGGCGGCGGCAGTGACGGCAGCATCCGTCCGGGCATGGGCGTCTACTCGGCCACCAAGCGTGGCCTGGACTCCTTCACCCGGTCGCTGGTCAAGGAGGTCGCCGGCACCGGCGTACGGATCGGGCAGGTCAGACCCGGCATCCTCATCACCGAAGGATGGCTCCGGGAGGCCGCCGCCGCCCCGGAACAGGTGGACAGACAGCGCAAACTCCTCAACATCCTGTGCGACCACGTCGACGACGTCGCGCCCTACCTGGTCGAGCGGATGCTGGCCAGCACCAGGAACGGCGACGCCATCGCCTGGCTCACCACCGGCCGGATGACACGGAAGTTCCTCATCCCCCGCAGGCGAGACGTGCTCGGCCGCTACGGACTTTGAGGCTCGCCGCCGCGCTCTTCCCTTCCACAACTCCGCGATGAAAAGTGCTGCTTGGGCAGATCGTGCTCATCACCATGAAAAGCAGCCCACCAAACGATACTTTCCTTGATCTGGGTGATTCAGGACGTCATCAGCGTGCTGAACCACCCAGCAAGCACGAGCTGCGGCTGGAGTCCCTGTCGTTGCCCTCGCCGCAGTGGATCTTTACCCCGTATGCGTTGCTTGAAGGGGCCGCCGACGGCCTGGAGACCAGCAGAGGAGATATCGACGGCGCCGTCCATCCCGGGCACAACGGCCAGACCAGCCTGGTGATCTACGACGCGGTGCCGGGCGAGGCGGGCTCGATGACGCGAATCGCCGACTCATTGGACTTCGTCGTGGAGACCGCGCTGAAGCGGATGTCCAACTGCGACTGTGGTGAGGAGACCTCTTGCTACGGTTGCCTGCGCGACCGGCGTAATGAACGAAACCACGATGCGCTGAGCCGCAGCGAGGCGGTCAAGTTCCTGGAACTCCAGGCCAGAGGCGGCCCCTCAAGGTTGGGGGTAATCCGTATGCGGCCTCGGACGGAACATATCCAGGCTTGGCAACTACCGAGAACCAGGGAGAATCACACCTCGCTGAGCATCGGACAAAAGACCGGCTGCTCCGGCAGCCACCTTCGCTACCCCGGCCGGCTGAATTGACACGATCCTCCCCTTTCGCTGGTCATCGGCACCTGTTCTCCTCGGACGAATCCAGCGGAAGCGAACCGTTCCCTGGGCGGACATGTGATCCTGATTCGTACCCCCGCCCTCGCCCCTCGCCCCAAACTCGCAGTAACCCCGGCTGCCGAGCACTGCGCCGGCCAGTACCTGCGATAACGCCACTGCCACCCGATTTACGACCACGCGGAAGGTTGTCCTGTGGAAGCAAAAGCACTGACCCCACGTGACCTGTTCGACGGCAAGGTGTGCTTCGAGATCCCGCCCTTCCAACGGCCGTACGTGTGGAACGAGGAAGATCAGTGGCAGCCGCTCTGGGATGACCTGGAGCGCGTGACGGCGGCCTTGCTCTCCCCGGACTATGACGGGACACAATCCGGACGGACACCTGGGCACTTCCTCGGCGCCGTGGTGTTGAAACAGCTTCCGAGCACCGCCGGAGACCCGTCCCGGCTGTCCGTGATCGACGGGCAGCAACGGCTTACCACTCTGCAGATCCTGCTGGATGCCGCTCAATTCGTACTGTCGGAGGACGGCGATGAAGAGGACGCCGAGTCCCTCGAAGAACTCGTCCTCAACGCGTCGAACCGCTTCAAGAAAACCCCCAAACGGTTCAAGCTGTGGCCTTCGCGCATCGATCGGGCGGCTTTCGAGCACGTCATGGACAACTCACTGGCGGTGAATACCGGCCTGTCCGAAAGCCGGATCACGCAGGCTCACGAGTTCTTTCTCGGGACAATCAGGGCTTGGGCGAACACCGCAAGTGATACGCATGACACTCGTTCACGGCTCAGCGCACTGGCTCAGGTCCTACAGCAACACCTGAAGATCGTGGCGATCGACCTGAGCGACAACGACGACGACCAGTTGATCTTCGAGACTTTGAACGATCGCGGTACGCCACTACTGGCAGCTGATCTGATCAAGAACTATGTGTTCCAACGAGGCGAGGATCTCAACGCTGATGTCGACGCATGGGGTGAGACGTACTGGAGAGACTTCGACGACGACTGGTGGAGAGATCAGGTGCCTCAGGGGCGCCTGATGCGCTCGCGTATCGACCTCTTTCTGCAGTACTGGCTGACCATGCGTCTCCAGGAGGAGATCTCCACCGATGAGATATTCTCCGGTTTCCGTTCCTATGCCGACCACTCCCTGGCCACGACACATGAGGCCGAAGATTTCCTGGGGGCACTCCGCAAGGACGCGGACACCTTCCGCGAATTCGCCCAGATGGGACCAGAGACAGCCCGGGGCCGGTTCTACTCCCGGGTAGTCGAAACGCTGGAGATCGGGGCGACCATCCCGCTCCTGCTGTGGTTGATCAGTGACAACCATCAGGTACCTCCCGCCCAGTCCGATCGTGCTCTCTCTGCCATGGAGAGCTGGGCAGTCCGTCGAACCCTGCTGCGAATGACGATGAAGGATGTCAACAGATTCGTCGTGGCCTTGCTCAAGCACCTGGACAAGCAGCCGATGGAGTCAGCGGGAGACGCTGCGGTCGAATTCCTTTCGCAGCAGAGTGCCGACGCGCGCACCTGGCCCACTGACGATGACATGCGAACACAACTTCCACATGTACGTGCTTATGGCAACATTCGCCAGCAACGACTCCGCGTTGTGCTGGCTGCGATCGAACAGCGATGGCGCACCGAACGCCATGAGAACGTGTCCCTCCCCACGGGGCTGGAGATCGAACATGTGATGCCGCAACAGTGGCAGAGCTATTGGAACACACCAGATCATCACGATCCTCAGCGCGCCGCCCAGCGCGACCGGTTGATCAGCACCCTCGGAAACCTCACTCTCGTGACCCAGAAGCTGAACGGTACCCTTTCTCATCGCCCATGGACCGATCCGGCAGCTCTGGAAATAGCAGCGACCGGCAAATACAAGGGCATGGGAAAACGATCCCTACTTGCCCAGTACAGCCTGCTCGTACTCAACAAGAAAATCGTGGACCACCACGAAGCCGAATGGACCGACGACGACATCGTCGCTCGCGGCCAGGAACTCACGGAAAGCATCGTGGACATCTGGCCGCACGCATGACAGATGTCCCCTGGCGCCCCGGCCTCAATGCCCAGTACGCCGAACGTACGAGGCCAGCACCATGTACTGACGATCAAAGGCGGACGTTACCCGGAGACTGCCTGTTGCTGCGGGTCAGATACATGAGCGCGTGTCATGTCGAGCTTCCAGGTTCAGTACTGCCTCGTAGCTGAATCATGGTCGAGGCAGACGGGCCATAGCGTTTACTTCCAGGATATGGGATCTTTTCCCAATGGGTGAAGTGATCATTGAGTCGTCGGGGACGTTGCATGGGCAGTTGCAGAGAGGGCGGGGGGTTGGTGCCCAACGAGCATTGCGTCAAGCGGACTCCGGAGAGCTCGTCTATGACTGCATCATGCGCGACCCACGTGCGCCAAGAGGTCAGGATCAACGGAGCCTGTTCTACGCCAGGCTCGTCAACGATCTTCGGCTTCCGTTTGGCCCCCTTGTCGAGCATCTCCTCGTCTCGGAGGACGCGGACGATCACGCCGTCGAACTGACCATCTCCGTATTGGGCACCCTCGCAGAGATGGGGTACCGGACAGCAGCCAAAACGCTTAGAGAGTACTGCGCGGAGGGTGTGCACTGGGAGGTGGCCTTCAGTGCTCTGCAACTCATCGACGATCCGACCCTCATGCATGGTCTTGACGAGGTGCTCCTTGACCGCGTCGAAGACGACGAGGAAATTGCCGATCTCGTTTCTTCGGAGTCTCTTGTTACGAAGGAGTGGATCGAAAAGCAGCCCAGAATCGCTGCCGCTCTGAGAAACAATGCCGTCGCGTGGGAGAAGGCCCGTAGCACGAACTCCCGCCACAGCGAGTACACCGACGCCCAACTGTTCTCGATGATCCGATCGAACACCCCTCTCGCCGATACCGCGATCGGAATACTCGGTCGCCGCGGCGACACCCGCGTGCTGGCTATCGTCGAAGGGGTTCCAGAAGATCGCCGCTGGCCCTCGGCCGCCGGGATCGCCAGCGCCGTCTCCCATCTCGGCCCGCCGGCCCTGACTCATGCACGTGTCTGGGTGACCGGCCCGCATCCTTTGCGAGATGTCGGCTATCGCCTGCTCACCAAACACGGGACAACAGAGGATGCCCCTGTCCTGTTGGAACAATTCTCGGCTCAGGTTGAGCGCCGCTCCTGGCCCGGTTTGATAGACCTGGCGATGACGATGGCCCGTCTCCAGGTCAGGGAAGCGGGTCCCGCACTTCGTGAGGCCTGGCATGAGACGCCGAATTCTTTCGATCGGGTTTTCCTGCTGCGGGCCATCCACGAACTTGCCCCTGGTGAAGTGGCCCCCTATCTGACCGAAGCGCTGTGGGACTGCGAACGGGCGACCCGAGCTTTCGGAGCGAAAGTCGCTCCGATGGATAGGGTGGTCCGCGCCAGGATGGAGTTCCTGCACGACGACGAGGCGGAGGAGATCGAGGTCAAAAAGGCCGCCTCTGAGCGGCTGGCCGAACTCGATCACGAAGTCTGACCTGGGTTCGCCGACTTCTCCCCTGCCTCTCCGGGACCTCCCGTCTCACCCCTAACCCTCCACCGCGTGTCGTTTTTAGCAGCGGCGCGACTGGTCAGCCGCGAGCGCCACCGCCCGGCTGCTGCTTTCGACATCCTCGCTCCCACCATCCCGGGGACACCTGCGACAGGGATGACTCCCCAGGTGCAATGACCCGGCTGTCAGATCCACCATCGCGCCGCACACCTACTGGATGCCCGGTCCCTGCCCACTACCCAGGTCCAGTGTCTACCTGTTGGGTTCGGCAACGGGATGAGTGACCATGGGAAGCGGGATCTGATCAAGCCGCACCACGACTGGTTCACCATCCGGGCAGGGGAGTAGGAATCGCCGATCATTCGTGGGGGTCGGGTATTCCGGTAGCCCACGCACGGCCTCCACCAGTGCGGCGGCCCGTCTGTGTGGAATCAGCCGGACTCTCTCCTGGGATAAGGAATCCGCCAGGATGGTAACCACCGCAGAGGCCACATTGATACCTCGTCGGCGGTATTCGGTGGCGTCGGCGCGCGGCACGGGATGGTCCAGTAGGGCAAAGGTTGTTTCCAGCGGCGCCAGCGTGTAGGTCAGTAGCACGTTCTTTCGTCTGACTTGGATTCGCCCCCCTGCGCTGTCCGAGATATGGGCGGCGATGACCGGGCCTTCATCAAGATCTGCGATCTCTGAAAACTGCTCTGCAGTGACATCGATCAGGTGTCCTAGGGTTGGCAGCCACACCACCGTGTGACCGTGAATCATATTGTCTTCCCAGTGCGGGGTTAGGTTACCGTGGGTGACTCTGGCCTTGGCTGAGGCGATTGTGATTTCCGCAGCACGGACCTGAGCGGGGATGCCGAGGTGAGCGTAGGCGTGGACGAGCGTCATGCAGTCGTCAAGACAGCGTTCGGGCGGCAGAAGGTACTCGGCCGCGACCATGTCGATGAACAACGGCAGGAGAGACGGTATCTGCATCGGGTCGGACGGAGCCAGATAAGCCATTAGCCCGCCTACTCGTGCGGCGGCACGCTGCACCGGATCAATGTGTTCGTTCACTCTCTCGACCATGGCCCGACATCGGGGATCACCGGAACGACTAACGGCTCGGGTGTCCGACCGTGACTTGCGGCCCCGCGATTTCGCCACACTCGAAACGTTATCTTCTTGGAAGCTGTCGCAACCGTTAGACATCGCTTTCGATCATCGTTCTCAGTACAAGGACGGTTCACCCGCACACTTGCGGTTACAGGCCCTAGTCTTTGAGCGTGAACGTGGCTGCGCAATCTAAGTTTCCGATGTCTCCCTACGAAGAACGTCGTTGGGCTGAGCTACAGCACCGCTGGTCGCGCAAGGCCGAGGGGCAACAGATGCTTCCGCCAAAGGCGCGCGCGGCTTTCAATGCTGCCGGGAAGACAAAGGGCACTGTATTGAAGGCGGGCCGAGCGATCTCAAACGCCACGTCGGAGCCGGTCGAGGAGCGACTCGAACTCATCACCGACGCGGCGTTCGTTGCTGCCGCTAAGCGCTGTGCAGCGCACCTCCTTGAGTTGGTCACTGACCGGACCACCAAATTGATGGATTGTGAGCAGGTGCTAAAGCACCATCGTTCCGCAGGCCGCGATGTCGAGTCGCTCGCCGACTTAAAGACGCTCGACCTTAAGGACCTCGACGACTACACCCGAAGGATGGCACTGAAGTGGAGCACCGGCGGGGCACTCCAAGGTGGCGTGAGCGGCAGGGCTAAGGTGGCCGAGCCTGCTGTGTCGTCTGTTCTCTGGGATATTGAGACGATCACAAGTATTGAGATTTTCCGGAGATCCCGCTGGTCCGCCTGCCACTCCAGTAGGGACGACTCACCTTCTAGTCTTCTCAAAAGTCCCAGAAGTTATGATCGACTCAGTACCTCGGAATGAGACCCAGCGCGCATAGGAGTCGAGCACGGCATCGCGTATATTGCACAGGGCTGCGAGGACATTGGACTTGCCCGACGCGTCCGTACCCAAGATACCAACCAGGGGATGCGCCCGTACCAAACGCTGCAGACCAGCGGTACCTCGTCGTCGTCAAGAGTGACGATCTGCATGAGCCTCCTGGCCGCGACCTACTCCTTCAGCGGGGCTCGGGCTTCAGACATGGTCAGGTTTTTCGTACGAGGGAAGATGACGGGATCAAGCCGTCGGGGATCGACAGGCCGACGTGCACTTCTCGCCATTCACGTACCGTCTGACCTACCAGGTCAAGCAGGAGTCCGAATTCGTAAGCACGGGGTATCACGCTGACGCTGTGGAAGGTGTGCCGGTCGATGACGGCTCCGACCGCGATCCGTTATGCCTCTTCGGTCTCTCCCGCTTGGGCGGGCACGGAGATGTATGTAGCAATAATCAGTCTTTACAAACCAGATGATCTCGCAAGTTCAGGGACGTCGGAGTTCGCCGCGTTCGATGCCGCCGGTGAAGGCGTCGTACTCGGCGTCGGTGAACAGGTGCGGGGCTTTCTCCGGGTTCTTGGAGTCACGCAGGGCCACGATGCCTCCGTCCAGGAAGGCGATCTGAACGCAGTTGGTGCCGCCGCTGCTGAGGCTGCTGGTCTGCCAGCGGACGTTGCGGAGCTGGGTCTCGATCCAGTCGGGCTGGAGGGTGTTCTTGTTCACGAGAGGTCCTTGGCGATCGTGGTGAGAAGCGGGAGGGAGGCCTTCGGTGACAGTGCGTCGGACTTCAGCAGGTCGCCGGTCGTGCGATAAAGCTCAACGGTCTCAGGTTCGTTCAAGTGCAGGGAGGCGCGCAAGGACTCGACGCACACCAGATCGCGGCCCGCAGGAAAGGACATGAGCATGAACGGGCCGTCCATTCCCGCGTGGGCTCCTGCGGAGAACGGCAGGACCTGGATGGTGACGGTGGGGTTGGTACGGGCGAGGTGGATCAGGTGCTCGATCTGAGCACGCATGCAGGATCGGCCGCCGACTTCCTGTCGCAGCAGGCCCTCGGGGAGCACTGTCCAGATCTTCAGCGGAGGTCGACGCTCCAGCATGGTGCGCTGATGCTCCAGTCGCAGGGCCACGAAGTGGTCGATGTCTTCGGGGGTCTTCCAGACCCTGCTTCCTTCGGTCACCGCTCGGGCGTACTCGAAGGTCTGGAGCAGACCGTGGATGGCGAGTGGGTTGAAGACGAACAGGCCATTGGCGGTTTCAACCTGGGAAAGGTAGTCGCCGAGTGGGTCATCGACCACGCCCTCGTAACGTTGCCACCAGTCGGCTTCGCCGGCACGGCGTACGAGGTCGCGGAGTTCTTCTCGTAGAGCGGCGTCGGTGATGCCGAAGACCTCGAAGAAGTGCGGAAGCTGCTGAATCTTCAATCCTTGTAGCCCGTTTTCGATCTTGCTGACCGTGGAGAGGGACTGGTAGCCGAGGCGACTCGCCGCTTCTTCCTGAGTCCAGCCGAGAGCTTCACGGATGCGCCTGAGCTCTGCGCCCAGACGTCGGCGCCGCGGGGTGGGTTCGACGGGCATGGCCACCTCCTTCCTCGTGGGGAGCGTAGTGCTCGGAACAGCGTAGGGAAGCGTCATCCCCTGAGGAAAGACTTTCTTCTAGGAATGACTTGCCCAAGGGCAGCTTGCACTGCATCATCTAGGCGCGACAGCAGTGAGTGTTTGCGCAATCACAGAAAGACATGACCGCTGGCCCTGTCAGTCCGCCTTCCTGGAGACGTCCCCATGCCTGCCATCGGTCCTGACACCGCCGTTGACCTCACGCTTTCCCACCGGGGCGAAACACAAGCGAGCCCGCCGAGCATCTGCCGACCTGATCGCAGAACTGCCCCCAGTCCCACCCGTTAGGAGCAACGATGCTCATCGAGCACGTTCCCGTCCCGGACCCCGGCGAGTACGGCAGGGCCCAGAACCGCTTCCGGATGACCGCCTGGTGCCTACCGCCCGGCAACGCGGCTCGACGGGCCCGGGAGTTGTTCCGCGACCAGCTGGCCAAGCTGCCCCTCTCCACCGACGTGCTCGACGAGCTGGAGATCGTGGTCTCCGAACTGGTCACCAACGCCACCCGCTACGCCCCCGGCCCTTACGAACTCCGCCTCCTGCACGACCACGGCCTGCCTGTCCGCGCCGAGGTCGTCGATGCCGGAGCCGGAACCACCCTTATCGACTACCTCCTGCACCGCCCCCGGCCATCCCTGAGCGCGTCGACGACCTCGAACTCGGCGGCCGGGGCCTGCGCATCGTCACCGAACTCACCCACGGCCACTGCGGCACCCAGTGGACCCGCCTGTGCGGCACCGGCCAGCTCGGCACCGGCGTCTGGTTCGACCTGCCGACTCAGCGGCACCGGCCCTGACCTCTTAGACCTCCGGGCAGCCGGGATCGCCCCCCGATCCCCGCCGACCCCGGAGCCGGTCCACGCCTACGGCTCCCCCGTGCCGGGCGTGGACCGTACAAAAAGGCCGGCGTTCCCGGATCTGGTCCCCCCTCGTCCGGGACGCCGGCCTCCCCACCCCACGGTGACGTGGCAGAAAGCGATGGTTCCCATGGTCACACCGGCAAACGAACCCCTCCGCCCCAAAGGCCGCCGCCGTCGCGGCGCAGACCCTGCCCGTACCGACCCACCCGCGGCGAGCGCGGACAACGCCACCGAACTGGCCCGCGACCTGGAAGCCCGCCATCCGGGATGGGTCATCCTCTGGCGCCACTGGGCCCGCCGCTACTGGGCCTTCCCCACCTGGGACGCCAACGCCTCCGGACCCATCGAAGCCAGAAACGTCCAAGACCTGCTGGTCCAGATCAACGACGCCGAGCTCCAGTACTCACCACCAAGCGGCAACAACTAACCCACACCCCACCGACCGGCGCCCCGACCGCGAACGTTCGCCGGGTCAGGTCCCCCGGGATTAGCCAAAACGAGGTGGCTCGCCGATCCTCACCGACAAACACCTGAGAACCGGCGAACGGTGTTAGGCGATGGCAGCGATGTCACCGTCGTCGAAGTAGATCGACTGATGGAGCCGACCGCCCAAGGCGGTGGCGTACCGGGCGAGAACATCCTGCCCAGAGATCTTGCCTTGCTCAATCTGCGAAATACGGCCCTTGGTGACCCCCATGCGCTGCGCGATGTCCTGTTGGGTCATCCCGCGGCTGTGGCGGATCTCGGCAAGGCGGTGTCCCTGTACCTTGGCGAGAAGTTCTTGGTCACGACCATGGCGAAGGGCTGGGGCGTTGCCGAGGTGACGCCATCGGGTGCGTAGTAGAAGAACGTGTCGCCCCAGCTGACCTCCGGCGAGCCGTCGCCGGGTGCCGGCCTGAGAGTCAAGACGCCGTCGACGAAGCTGATGATCTCGTCCATGATCATGTACTCCAGCATGGCGTTAAAGTGCTTGTGGAGACTTTGCGACTGAGATCGAGAGGCTTCGCCAGGGGCGACCATCTATGCGACAGGCGTGACGACCTCTTGTTCACTGCCAGAAGAAGTCGTCGTAGGCACAAGCCGCGGCAATAATTCGGTTGGGCGAGGTGGGCGGGTAGGTTAGGCTCTCGCGCGTGATCTATTTCATTCGCCTGCGCTCAGCCTGACACGGCGCGACCGCCGGGCCTGCCCGCCATCGGGCGGCCCCCTTTGAGCGACCCTGTCCTTCGGGTCTTCTCCTGCGCGCCGTCGGAACACCTCGTTCGAGAACCGACAGGACATCATGCGTACGCGCGAACACATCGCCATGATCGGCTGCACTGCGCCGAGTCACATCTATCCCTCACTGGCCGTCATCACCGAACTCGTATCCCGTGGATACCGGGTGAGCTACGCGGTCGGTGAGGCCCTGACCGGGCTGGTGGAGCCCACCGGCGCCGAAATCGTCGCCCACCCCTCGCTGCTCCCGACCAGCGAGGCCGACTGGCCGGACGATCCGGCTTCGGCCATGCACGTCTTCCTCGACGAGGCGATCGCGGTGCTGCCGCACCTCATCGACCGCTACGACAACGACCGACCCGACCTCCTGCTCTATGACATCGGCGGGCTGCCCGCACCCGTGCTGGCCGTGCGGTACGGCATCCCCGCCGTGCAGCTTTCCCCCACGCTCGTCGCGTGGGACGGCTACGAGCAGGATCTGGCCGAATACGTCGACGCGATGCGGACATCGGAGTCGGGCGAGCGCTACTACACGGCGCTCACCGCCTGGCTCCGCGACAACGGCATCGAGCGGGACGCCTGGGACTGGCAGTCACGCCCTGACCGCGCCCTCTCCCTGATCCCGCGCGTGATGCAGCCCAACGCCGACCGGGTGCCGTCGAACGTCCGGTTCGTGGGGCCGTGCCTTTCTCCCCGGCGGCTGGCGGAGACCGGTTGGACGCCGCCCGGCGATGACAGACGGGTGCTGCTCGTCTCGTTCGGCACCACCTACAACGACAGGCTCGACATCTACCGGGCGTGTCTCGAAGGTTTCGCCGGTTCGGACTGGCACGTGGTACTCGCGGTGGGCGGATGTGTCGACCCTGCGGATCTCGGTCCGCTCCCGGACGGCTTCGAGGTGCACCGCACCGTGCCGCAGCTGGCCGTACTGGCCGAGGCCTCGGCGTTCATCACCCACGCGGGAATGGGCGGATGCGTCGAGTCGCTGTGGTTCGGCGTGCCGACCGTGGCGATCCCCCAGGCCGTGGACCAGTTCGGCAACGCGGCCATGCTCGAACAACTCGGTGTCGGAAAGCATCTGCCCACCGAGGAGGTCACGTCGGCGACCTTGCGCTCCACGGTCGAGGAGGTCGCGGGATCGGCGGAGGTGGCCGCCCGCCTGGCGGAGATCCGTGCGACCGTACGGGCTGACGGCGGCGTCGACCGCGCCGCGCAAGCGGTGGAGTCGTTCCTGAGCTGAGCCCTCGTCCTCGCGGGGCAGGCCCCCTGCCCCGCGAGGCCGGTGTCACGACGGTGCGGTGACCCGGAACATGTAGCAGCCGAACACCTCCTCAAGGTGCGACAGCTCGGCTCCGCTTCCGTGACCACGTGGCGCCCGCCTCGTCCTTCCCGGTCAGCCGGACCTGCCCCGGCGCCAGTAGGCGCTCACCGCTCGGACCGCTCAGCGCGTCGTACGCGGCACGCCGGGCTCAGCTCCCGATGATCCGCTCGACCAGTTCGGGTACCCACTCGACGTACTCCACCTCCGGCCCGCCGGCGTGCCGGGCGTAGAGGAACCGTCCGGTGGGGCTCGTGCTCATCGCGGTGGTGATCTCGGCACCGTGCGCCTCCAGGGCGCGGACCTGCTCATCGAGGTCGGAGACGATGACGGTCGCCGAGGCATGGGCGTACCTCGCTCGCTCCTGCTGCGGTCCGGCCACGATGAGGAGGTCGCCGATGGCGGCCAGCTCGACGCCGTCGAAGGCGAACCGCAGGTCGGGTTCGGCCCCGACCATCTCCCGCAACAGGGGCAGCGCCCGGTCGAGGTCGTCGGCCCACAGGCGGCCATAGGTCTTCAGGATCGTCATGGGACCTCTCCCGGTCGGCGTGCCTTCCGGCCACACTCTCTTGTAGTTACCCGGTAACCGTAGAAGAGTGTGCGTTGACGTGGAAGAACGCACTTTCCGGAAAGGGAGGCACCTCGCGGTGACCGAGCAGCTCAGCCCCGTGCCGCACCGGGCGGACCTGACCCGTGCCGACTCGCTGGCACGCGAGATCTTCATCGGGATCGCCAACAAGTGGGCCCTGCTGATCGTCAACGTGATGGGCGAGCGCACGTTGCGCTTCACCGAGCTGCGCACCGAGATCGAGGGCATCAGCCACAAGATGCTGACCCAGACGTTGCGCGGACTGGAACGCGACGGGCTCGTGGACCGGGTGGTCCACCCGACGGTTCCCCCGCGCGTGGAGTACACCCTGACCGCCGCGGGCCGGGAACTGCGGGACACCGTCAACGGCATCTGCGGCTGGACCCGCCGGCATCTGGACCACATCGAGCAGGCCCGCCGCCGCTACGACGCCACAGCCCGGCGGTGACCTTCGGACAGCGGGCGACCGCCGCGGAACTCAGCTGCTGTGATCATAGGTCGAGGTCAGGGAGGAGCTTGACCTTGACGCGACGTCAACGTCTGTAATACAGGCATGCGAATCGGAGAGGTCGCGGCGCTGGTCGGCATCACCACCCGCGCCGTGCGTCATTACCACCATCAGGGACTGCTGTCAGAACCGCCGCGGCGGCCCAACGGCTACCGCGTGTACGGCCTGCGGGACGCGGTCGAGCTGGCACGGATACGGCGGCTCACCGAACTCGGTCTGGCCCTTGAGGAGGTACGCGACGTCCTGGCCGACGACCGAGGCCGTGACCTGCACGAGGTGCTCGTCGAACTGGACGCCGACCTCGCCCGCCAGGAGCGGGCGATCCAGGAGCGCCGGTCCCGGCTGGCGGTGCTGCTGGAAAAGGCCTCCGGCGCCGATCTCGCCCCCGACGACGTGGTCTCCCCCGGGCTGGTCGGGTTGTTCGGCGCGATGTCGACCTCGGCGGCCGAGCTGCCGGAACCCGCGCTGGCGGCCTGGGACCGCGAACTGCTCGCGCTGATGGACACGGCAGCCACTCCCGAGGATCGGGAGCGGCTGTTCGCCGCCATGCGGCCGATGGCCGCCGACCCCGACGCCGTGGCCCGCTCCTACGAGCTCTACCGCAGGCTCGGCGAGCTGACCGAGGCGAGCCCCGACGATCCGCGGATCCCCTCGCTGGCCGCCGAGTTCACCGACCACATCCCGGCCGACCTGCTGGCCCTTCTTGGGCCCGATCTCCCGGGTGCCTCCACCGACCCGCTCGGTGCGGCCTTCCTGGCGGATCTTCCCTCGGCCCAGGCCGAGGTCGTACGCACGACGCTGCGGCTGCTCACCGAACGGCTGTCATGACTTCCTCCCCACGGCTGAAGCCCGGGGTCTCCACGCTGGGGGTATTCAGATGAAGCGGCTGGTCCGCACGATCGCCTACGCGGTGCTCCCCGCGGAGCTGGCCACGGTGGTGTGCCTGGTCGCGGGCGTCCCCATTCCGATGCCGGTGATCCTGGCGGCCGAGGTGGCCGTCGCCACTCTCGTCGGAGTGGAGGCGTTCCTGCTGGCCGGGGCGTTTCGGAGGCATCGGTCGGCGGGCCTGACGGCCGCCGAGGCGGCCGGGGCGGCGCTGCGGGAGCTGGTTCCCGAGCCGATCCTGCGGTTGACGGCGTATGAGGCGCGAGCCATGGCGAGCATCGGATACCTGGTCGCCGGGTGGCGGCAGGGGGTCCGCGGCGACGCCGTCGCGATCGGCTACGCCCGCGAGCAGACCCCCATGATGATCATCCTGACCGTGGTGTGCGTGATCGAGACGGTGGTGCTGGCCATCCTGCTGTCCTGGCCCGTCGTCCACGCGATCGTGCTGGTCCTGGACGTGTACGCCGTGGTCACGATGCTGGCGATGACGGCCGCCGGCATCGTCCGGCCCCATGTCGCCGCCCCGGACGAGCTCAGGCTCCGCTGGGGTGCCCTGTTCGACCTCCGGGTGCCGATGGCGCTGGTCGAGTCGGTACGGGTGGACCGGCGCTACAACCACGAGGGGCTCCTGCGGGTGACCGGCGACGAGCTCTCGCTGGCGGTGTCGTCCCAGACGAACCTGGTCGTCGAGTTGGCGGAGCCGGTGACCGCGGTGCGCCCGCTGGGAGCCGTCGTCACGGCCCGGCGCCTCCGCTGCTATGCCGACGATCCGGACGCCGCCGTCGCCGCGATCAGCCGGGCCCGCGACGGAGCACGGGCGACCCCATCGGCCGCCCAGCCCGACTGAGGATTCGGGCCGACCGGACTCGCCGCTCCCGCCGCCGCGGACGAGCCGAGGCCCGGTGTCCACTTTTGGTCAAGCGACTTCAGCGGCGAGACGGTGTCCTACCCGTCCTCGGTAACCGGCTGCACGACCCTGCCGTTCATCGCGCACTCCGAGTACAACAACACCGGCAAGACCCTCAGGGTGTACCAGACGACGGACTGCTCAAGCTGGTTTTACTACTTCCCGACCAACGACATCCACAGCTTCCTGAGCTTCGACGCCCGCAGCTTCCAACTGGTCGACTGAAACCCCGGGAACCCGGACGGTCGTCTCAGCCCCGGGGACAGCGGCGTTCACCTGGCGGCGGCCTATCGAACCGAATTCGCCCGGCCGGGCAGCCCGCTCATCCCCCGGTAGCGGATCAGGCCGAGTTCGGTCAGGTCGTCTGACCAGAGCCAGCCCTCCTCTTTGGCGATCCTGACCGCCTCCACACGTGTGCGGGCGTCGACCTTGGCGAGGATCCGTGCCAGGTAGTTGCGCACCGTACCGCCGGACAGGCAGAGCCGGTCGGCGATCTCGCCGACCGGTGCGCCCTCGGCCGCGGCCCGCAGGACCTCCAGTTCGCGCGCGGTGAGCGGGTTCGGCTTCGCGTTGAGGGCGGCGACGGCCAGCTCGGGGTCGACGACCCGCTGGCCGGCGGCCACCCGGCGTACGCAGTCGGCGAGCTGGCTCGCCGGGGTGTCCTTGACGACGAAGCCGCGTGCCCCCGCGTCCAGCGCGCGGTGCAGCGCGGCCGGGGTCGCGAGCCCGGTCAGGATCACCGTGGCGCACTCGGGGAGCCTTCTGTGCAGTTCCGCCGCGGCGGTGAGGCCGTCGGTGCCGGGCAGGCCGATGTCGAGGAGTGCGACGTCCGGCCGGTGCTGCAGGCAGGAGCGGACCACCTCGTCACCGTGACCGACCTCCCCCACGACCTTGATGTCGTGCTCGATGGAGAGCAGGGCGACCATGGCCCCCCGGACCAGGTGCATGTCCTCGGCGATCAGGACGCTGATCATCGATCGTCTCCCCGTCGTCTCACGGTGTGCTCGTGCCTGGCCCGGGGCCACTACCCACACCCGAGGAGACTACCCACAGAATTCAGTCGATTACTGCGTACCAGAGTTAAACACCGAAACGCCCGACATGAGGTTATCGTCCTCACCAGGGAAGATTGCCGTCACCGGCTACGCTCCGTGGACCCTGTAATGGTGTGGACATATAACTCGAATAAGTGCCGACTGTTTAGCGCCCCGTCGGGTCGCCCTCCGCTGACGCCTCATAACGACCTCACCATTTGCTCCGTTGAGGGTGTTCACGGATGCGGTGCGCGGGCATCCGGATCCGGTCGGGTGGTCATCGGCTCCCGGGCGATACCGACCCGGATGGAGGACCGAGGAGGTCGACCTCGATGCCGAGACCGCGGTGCTCGGCTTCCCGGTAGGCGAGCCGGGCCAGGGCGAGATCCTGCCACGGCAGCCCGACGGGGCCGTAGATGACGCGCCGGGACGGGGCGCTCCGGACGAAGCCCTCGCACAGAGCCTCGATGCAGGCGTCCGGGTCGAGCAGGGTGATCAGGTCATGGTGGGCGAGGATCCCAGTTCACCGCGGATCGCCCGGGTCCGGATCCCGTCCTCGCCGGTAAGCCGATATGCCGACAACTTTTGCCTCATGCCCCTAGATCACGCTGATCTTGTGCGCAACACCCCCTATGGGACATATACAAATATTTCAACTTATAAAGGATGCGCAATACCCGGACGCCTCAGTCGTGAGTTGTGAAGTTGAGACCATTAAAGAGCCCTCATCCCTTAAGAGACGCGTCTAAATTGACGGCAGGCGGAAAGGCGGTGACGAATCGTGGACGTACTCGTACGGGCAGAGGCCGACCAGCTTCGCGATCTCCACTCGTGGCTGATCGAGGAACCGGAATTCCGCGGACATGTCCGAATTCTCGAACGGGACAGGGCACCTCACGAACTCGGTCCGACGACCGACCTCCTCCAGGTGGCCCTCGGCTCGGGAGGCGCGGTGGCAGCCCTCGCCGGCATCGTCGTCGCCTGGTTGAACAGCCGCCCCGGCGAGGTCTCGATCCGGATCTCACGCGGTGACCAGGAGGTCGAGGTGACCGCCAAGGGGGTCAAGTCGCTGACCCCGGAGGGCGTGCGGGCGCTCACCGGCCAGATCTCCGAAGCGGTCGCGGACCGCCCTTCGGACGGAGCTTGAGCGGTGAGCCTGCTGTCCCATCGGGCGGCTACGTGCCCGGTTCACGCCCGTCCCCCGTGCCGGCGAGCCCGTACCACGGTTGCCGACCTCGGTGACGGCACCGACGACACCCGCCGGGTGCTCATCGACGACATGTCGCCCGAGCCGGACGGCCCTGGGTACCCGGTCGCCCGCCACGTCCTCGACACGTTTCCACAGGCACGCCTGGTGATCGTCGACGACACCACCCGAGTACGGGACGCGCGGAGTCCTGCCAGGCCGACCCTCACCACGATCCTCGGACTGCACTCCTCCAGGGTCGCCGCATTGGCCTTCACCCCCGACGGCCGCGGCCTGGTGACCGGCTCGCACGACAACTCCGTCCGGCTCCGCGTGATCGACATCCCCACCGTGGTCAAGCGCATATGCGACACCACGGGTATGGCCCTGACGCGGGAGGAGTGGGAGCTGTACATACCCGACATCGGCTACCGGCCGCCCTGTCCGGCCCGCTGAGCGGAGATCCCGGCGGCGTCAGACCGGGGCGACGGCCACGTGGTGCTCCAGCAGGACGTCGGTCAGCAGGTAGCCGCCGCCGATCAGGTGGGTCAGCGGGTGGGCCCGTATCTCCCGGTAGTGGGCGGCGATCCGGAACGCGGCCGCGACCGGGGTGGCGGCGCTCGTCCACAGCGGCCGGTGCCGGTCGGCGGAGGCCGGGACGACCCACCAGAAACGGCAGGCGTCGTCGAGGCGGGCGACCAGCCCGTAGTAGACGGAGACGACTATCTTGCCGGACGGCAGCCGGTGGACGTCCGCCGGGATGTTGTGGGCTCGGGCCAGCAGGGCCGCCAGTTCACGGGCTCGGAGTTCGGCCGGGTGCGGCGCGAGATCTTCGGGGGATGTGTGATCAACGGTCACGCTCGCGAGGTTAGAGATCATCAGATGCTCGCCTCAACGGTGTTGCGCGATGTTGCGGGTTCACTTCTCACCGAACGCGGCGGCCGCGGCCCGCAGCAGGGCCCGGGCCTCCTGCCCGTAGACCGCGGCACCGCTCAGGGCCCGGAACGCCTTCTCGTACACGCCCACGTCGCTCGGGGCCTTGTGCTGGATCTGGCCCGGCACGGTGTCGACGCGGACCCGGTTGGCGTCGTATATCCAGAAGTTCTCCGGCGGCATGAGCGGCGGCCTGATCATCGAGGGGACGATGCCGAAGGACACGTTCGCGACGCCCGAGGTCAGCTCCGCCAGCCGGTCGAGCTGGATGGCCATCTCCCCCGGGCCGACCAGCGGGGTGCGGAGTGCCTGCTCGCCGACGACGAACGCGAACCGCTTGCTTCCGTTGCGCAGGATCTCCTGCTGTTTCAGCCTCGCCGCGACCGCGGCGTCGATGTCGTCGGGGATGCCGCGGAAGTCGATGATGGCGCGCAGGTGGCCGCGGGCGTAGTCGCCGGTCTGGAGCAGGCCGGGGACGGCCGAGTGCTGCCAGACGCGGAACTGGTGGGTCCTGTCGTACAGCGGCTGGAAGGAGCGCTGCACGTGGCCGAGGCCGCTCTCCTCAAGACGGCGCCAGTCGGTGTACATGGCGTCGATGTTCTGGGCGGCCGCGATCAGGTCGACCACCTGCTCGTCGGCGTCGCAGGCCTCGCACCACGTCCGGATGTCGGCCTGGTTGGGCATCTGAACCGCGTTCTCGATCTTGGAGATCTTGGTGTGGTCCAGGCCGGTCTTGGCCGCCAGTGCCCGCCCGGTCAGCCCGGCGTCGGCGCGGAGCGCCCTGAGCCTGGCGGCGAGAATGCCCTTGGCCTCGTCGATGCGTGCTGTGGAGGTCGCCATCTCCGTCACCTCGTCGCCGCGGGGGGTTGATCCTCCGACCGTACGTCGGATGTTGCGATCTGTCCTGAAAGTTGCGAATAGTTGCGGAATGCTGATGAGCGCGCTCCCACTTCGTTATCCGGGAAGCCTGCGACCGGCCGCCAGAAGGTCGGTGCGAGGGCTGCGATCAGCCGTCCCACCTGTGCTTTCCGCTGATGCGGGTCGGGGATGTCGGATGCAAGCCTTACGGTAGGGCGCGTGCCAGAGACGAACCATGAGCTCACGCTCGACTCGGCCCTCACCGAGGAGGCCGTGCTCTCGACCTATCGCCGCATGTTCGCGGCGCTCGCTCGCGACAGCGGCGCGGTGGTGGACGACCCCGCGCTGGTCGACATCGCCGAGACCCTGTTCGCGGCGTTCGCCGAGGCCGGCGAGGAGTGGCTGACCCACGAGCAGATGCGCCACGTCTGCCGGGCCTATCCGCTCGACCGGTTCGAGAACCGGCTCCGGGTCCTGCGGGGCCTCGGCGCGATCCGCGAGGTGTTTCCCAAGCCCAACCAGCTCCGCTACCGCGCGTCGTTCACCAGCGTGGTGGGGCTGATGTTCATCCGCCGGATGATGGACGACGGCGGCCAGTCGGAGATGCACCGGCTGCTCGCGCTCGAAGACCTCAACGTGGCCGATCCCCGCACGACGATGGAGGAGGCCCGCACCAGCGCGCAGAACCTCTCGCGCGCCTTCCGGCTCTGGGCCCTGGAGCTGATCACGCTGACCGGCGGCACCATCGAGGAGTTGCGCGAGCAGGCGCCCAAGCTGTGGGGCACCGAGGAGATCGCCCGGCGGGCGCAGAACCTGCACGGCACCATCCTCACCCGCTGGCCCGACCTCGACCGCACCTGTACCGAACTGCGCGCCGCGATCTACTCCTACAGCGACGCCTCGCGCCGCGCCGCCGGGCGCCTGGCCGACTCCGCGGGTACGACGAGGAACCTGACACTGCTCCCCGCGGAGCTCTGGCGCACCTTCGCGCAGACCGCGAGCAAGGAGCGGCTGGCCTCGGTGCTCGACGGCTTCGTCTTCGACGCCCCCGCCCCCTGGCACGACCCTGCGGCGATCGTCAGGGCCGTGGACGAGAGCCCCCGCCCGGCACCCGCCCAGCCCACTCCCCCGCGCTCGGCCCTGCCCGACACCGGCCCCTCCGACACCCACGCCCCTGCCACCGACGGCCTCGACCACCTGACCGTCGTGGCCGAGGCCGCCCTCGCCGGGCGCTCCACCGCCCGGCTGGAGGAGCTGCTCACCGCCGACGGCGAGTGGGTCTCCGCCCGTCGCCTGCTGGCCGACCTCGTCTCGGCCGACCTGCGCCCCGACTCCCCCTATCGCCTGCGCTGGTCCGACGGCCTCACCGCCGCCCCTGGCGCCGAGCCCGCCTGGCTCTCCCACGGCCGCCTGGAAAGGACCGGCGGTGTCGGCTGATCCGCGACACGTGCCGGCGCCGGCGACCGAACCGGCGAGCACCCGCTCCGAGACACCCGAGCACTCGATGACGACCGGGGAAGCCGACACCGAGACGTACCCGCGGCCCCCGGAGACCGGGCCCGAGCCGTCCGCGACGGCACACGTCCGGGCCAGGTCGGGCGGACCTCTCGCGCTCCGTGCCGGGCAGGCGGCTCCGGCGGGGATGGCTCGGCTGGGGCGCGGTGACGGGACGGGCCTGGCGCTGCCGGTCTGGCCCGACGGGGCGACCCCCTCGCTCCTGGAGGAGTACCAGGTCGCGCCGGTCCCGGTGGAACGATCCGGCGAGACCCGGCGGGTGCTGGCAGCGGCGCTGCGATGCTGCTGGAGCGACCTGACCGCCGACCCGTGGCCCGGCACCCCCGCCTCGGTGGACGACGTGCTGTCGACGTACCGTGCCCTGATCGGGCGCGGCGACGATCTGATGCGCAACTGGGCGATCGGCGCGCTGCGCCGCCTGCACGATTCGGCCTGGCTGGAGGTCGCGGACGGGTTCGTCCGGCTCGGCCCCCGGTGCGCGTCCTGGCCCCCCGCGTCCCATGCCCAACTGCGGGAGCTGATGCGCCGCCTGCCCACCGCGGAGGAGACCCCGGGCGGCACGGAGGTGCTCCCGGTCGTCGACGACCGTCTTGACGGTGCCCCTGAGAACGCCGAGGCGGGAGCGAGCGTCACAATCCCCGACGAGGTGGACACCGATCTGCTCGGCCCGTTCGACGAGCGTCGCAGGGCCGAGATCGTGGCGGCGTTCATGGCGGTGGAGCACGCGGCCGAGCCGGTGCACGAGGCCCGCTTCTCCGCTCTGCGCGACCCGGTACTGCGCCGCACGCTCACCGAGATGCTGGAGCGCCGCGGCCGGGTCCTGATCCATGACCGCGAGTCGTGGATCTCCGGCTACGCGGCCGAGACACTCGCCACGGGCACGGCTTCGGGAACGGGCACGGTGTCGCAGGCGGGCTCGGTGCTGGACGAGGCCGAGCGGGCGGTGCTGGTGCTGGTGCTGATCCACTCGGTGGCGATTCCCAGGGCCGACGGCCTGCTGCCCACCGACAGCTGGCTCTCGCCGTTCCCGGCCCAGATCGACGAGTTGCGGCGACACACCAAGCTGCCGATCGGCGAGCTGGAGGCCGCGCTGCGCACCCTGCGTCACGCGGGCCTGGTGACCCAGGTGAAGGCCGGCGAGGAGGCCGGTGGGTACGTGCCGGGACCGCAGTTCCACCGGCTGACCTCGCAGGCCAGGCGGCGCCTGCAGGAGGAACTGATCCTCGCGGCGGGGCCGCACACCCCGCTGGCCGCGGCCGTACGGGCCAACCGGCGGTGAGCGAAAGTGGAACGATCACACCACGCGATGAGTCGACCCCGGTGCGGAGTACCGAGGACGCGGTGCTCCCGGTATCGGGAACGGGATGGAAGAAAGGAACGACGGGGTTGACCGACCAGCGGAACCAGGCCGCGAAGAGTTCACGGGGGAACCGCGGAGGCGCCGCCGACACCGGAACGGGCGCAGCCGTCCAGGCCGAAGCCGGGAACGCCCGCACCGGGAACACCTCGGCCAGGGGCGGCCGAGGTGCGAACGCTCGGACCGGAGACGTGCCGGCCAAGGGCGGTCGGGCCGCGCCCCCTCCGGCCGGAGACGTGCCGGCCGGAGGGAACCGGGCCGAGGCCTCTGTCGGGACACAGGCGAGTCTGGTCCCCGTGGAGATCCGTGCCACCGCTCCGACCGAGAACGTGGTGGGTGACCGGGTGCTGGTCGCCGTGCAGCCGGTCAACATCTCCCGGCTCTCGACCCACCCGGTGCCGACCGTGCCGGGCACGCTGATCGTGGTCGCGGGCGCCGGTCCGAAGGACTCCAACGGCGCGGGCAAGTCGTCGTTCATCGCGATGATCACAGCGCTGCTCGGAGACGAACAGTGGCGTTTCGCCTCGGGCGCCAAGTCGGTGTCGGAGCTGCTGTTCAACGCCGAGCTCGCCGCGGGCGGGGGTGGCCGGACCTGGGCCAGCGCCGACCACGGCTACATCGTCGGTGTCTTCGCACCGACCGGTTCCGTGCACACGAGCTCTCCGAACACAGGCTCTCCGAACACGGACTCCGCGGACCCCGGCCTTCCAGACCCCGGCCTCCCGGACGGCACCTCTCCGGACAGTGATCCGGCGCGCACCGGTTCCCTGGGCGACGCGGTGACCGTGTGGCTGCGGGTCAACCAGGAGGCCCCGCACCTGGAGATCAGGTGGGCCCCGGGAGTGCACCTGGCGTCGGCGGCCTCGGAGGCGGAGCGGGTGACGCGGGCCGACGCGCTGTGGGCGGCGCTGCCCCGCTCGGCGGGACGACGTGACGTGGTGGCGCGCGACCTGACCAGGTTCCTGTACGGCGACCGGGTCAGGTGCGTGTCGTTCCTGTCCACCTCGGTACGGAGCAAGGTCGCCACCAACCTGCTCTCCCAGCCGCTCAACGAGATCTCCCCGGAGCGGGTCTTCGAGGCGATCGCCGCGCTGACCGGCCTGGACGCCGAGCTCGACCAGGAGCGGGAGGCCCGCCGCGACGAGCACGCCAGGCGAGTGCGCGCGACGCGGGCCATGGAGCTGCTGCGGGAGTTCGAGGACGAGTCCCGTACGCTCCTGGAGACCTTCGACCGGCGCGACCGGGCCCGCGTCCGGCTGGCCGAGGCGATGCGCCGCTGGCGGGGACGGCTGGCGCGCAGGCTCACCGACGCGGGGCAGCGGGACGAGGCGCTGGCGGTGGAGCTGGAGCGGGCCGGCGCGGCGGCCGAGCGTGCCACGGAGGCGATCGGCGAGATCAGGGCGGAGATCGCCACGCTCAAGGACGACACGCTGGAGCGCGGCCTGGCCGAGGCTCGCAGGGAGCTGACCACCCTGCAGGCACGCGCCGCGAAGCTGGACGCCGACCGGGCGGTGGCGGAGAACTCGGTGGACGACCTGCGCGGCTGGATTCCCGGGCTTGAGGAACAGCGCCGCCTGGCCGACGGACGCGACGTGGCGGCGGCGGGCGCGGAGCTGGCCGAGGCCAGGACGCGGTTGACCGAGGTGCTGAAGGCGCTGGGCGTGGCCGACCGCGAGGTCGAAGGGGCGAAAGCCGCACTGGACGACGCCGAGGGCGGACCGGCAGCGGCCCAGCTCAACGCGCTCGCCGAGGCGAATGTCGGAGCGACCGGCCTGCTCGACGCGATCGACGTCGCCGAGCAGGCCCGTGAGGACGAGGCCGGGCGCAAAGCACCCGCGCTGGGATCTCGTGGGTGGCCGCACGAGCACGCGGTGATCGTCGACGCGGCCGATCTGGAGGCCGCGGCGCGGGCGTTGAGCGCACTGCCCGGCTCGGTGCTGGTCAGCGCGGCGGGAGTCACCGTCGTGGGGTCGTTCGAGGTGGCCGTCACCGGCAGGGAGGCCCGGATCAAGGCCGCCGAGCAGCGGCTGCACCGGGCGCGCGACACCCAGGAGAGCGCCGCGGCGGCCGTGCGGGCCGCCGAGGACGCCGTGGCCGAGGCGGGCAGGCGGCTTGAGGGAGCCAAGGCGTCGGTGCAACTGGCCGACATCGAACGGCGGCTGGCCGAGCGGCGGAGCGCGCTCGGTGAGCTGATCGAGGCACTGGCCGAGGTCGCGCCGAAGGTGGGTGAGGCCGAGCGCCGGGCGAGCACCCTGGACTTCCGTGCCCGTACCAGGAGCATGGAGGTCGAGCGCCTGGAGGGCCGCAGGGCCAGGCACGAGTCCGACCGAGACCAGGCCACCGGGCAGGCGGCGAGAATCACCGCCGACCGTGAGGCGCTCAGGCTCGACGCGCTGGCCGGCGACTGGGGCGGCCCCCTCGACGGTGCCCGCGAGTGGCTGGGTGCCCTGGACGAGCAGGAACGCCCGCTGACGGCCGAGGAGTGGTGGCGGGCCGCCGAACGCAGCCTGGACGAGGCGCTGCGCGACACCTTCCCCGGCGAGGACGAGGAGATGCCCGAGGAACTGCGCTTCCTGGTCCGGGAGCGGACCGCGCCCGGCGCCGGGCGCACCGTCCGCGAGCAGGCGACGTTCCCCGGCGTGTGCTCGGCGCTCGCCTCCTACCTGCGCGGCCAGGAGGAGTACGAACGGCACCGGCGCCGCCAGATCGAGACGCAGATCACCACCCGGCAGCGTGACCTGACGGCCGCCGCCAAGGGTGCCGAGGAGGCCGCGCAGTCCACCGCCGTGCACCGGGCCGCGCTGACCGCCGCGATCAAGGTGCGGCTGACCCGGGTGGCCGAGGAGTTCGACAAGCTCGACACCTCCTACGGAGGCTACGGCGCGACACTGGAGTTCCCCGTACCGCCCGCGCCCGCCGACCCCGAGCAGCGCTGGGCGTGGCGGGTGACGCCCAAGTGGCGCAGGGGTGAGGGGCAGGGGTTCGTGCCGTACAACCGGCGGGCCAACACCGCGTTGATGGACGAGAAGGCGGTGAAACTGGTCTGCGCGGCGGCGATCGCGTCCTCCGGTGGCGGGCACCTGTGCCTGGTCCTCGACGAGCTGGGCCGCAACCTCGGCAAGGAGCATCGCAGGGAGGCCGTGGCACTGTTCCGCCGGATCGGCGAGACGTACGGGATCACGGTGATCGGCGCGCTCCAGGACGACATGGAGCCCTACGCCGTCGACGCCTGCGGCCAGTACGTCAAGCTGCGCCGCTCCTCCGACGCCATGCCGTACAACGAGCCACCGGTCGTCATCGGCCACGACCAGAACGCCGAGCGGGTGCGCGCCCTGGCTGCCGCGGTGAGCAGGTGAGCGGGGAAGACCAATGAGCGGAAGGACCGGTGAGCGGGGTGAGCCGATGTTCACCGGTCCGGTGTGACCGCGGGCCGGCCTCTTCCTCGTGCCGCTACGCGGGAGGGCTCACGACGCTGCGCATCGTGAGCTCCGCGTCCTGGAGGGAGAGGGAGACCCGTACGGAACCCAGTTCGGAGGTCCGCGAGACATGCGTCCCGCCGCAGGGGATGCGCGCCTCACCTTCGGGCAGCGAACAGTGCCACATCCGCCGCGCGGACAGGGACGGGGACGGGCTGTCCACCGTGATCGGCGCGTCGGCCGCGATCCACGCGCCGAGCCGGTCGTCGATCCGCCGGGTGAGCTCGGCGAGGTCGAGGCCCTCGGCGTCGAACCCCTTCCTCCGCAGCGACTTGCCCAGGCGGTAGACGTCGTCGCTGCCGTGTTCCACGATCCGTGACGTGGTGATCGCCGCCTGGTCGAAGTCGGGCCTGCCGAGTGAGTCGGGCGTCACCTCCTTGCGCCACCGGTCGGCCAGCGCCGCGTTGAGAGCCAGGGCGGCGAGGTGGCACGCGCTGTGCCCCGCGGAGAGCGCCGACCGGTACGTCTCGTCGACGGCCAGCTCGGCGTCCCCGGCGATCGGCTCCTTCAGCACGTGGACCACGAGCCATTCCCAGCCGTCGGCGCCGCGGCGTACCGGAATCTCCTTCCCCAGGTAGAGCCGCTCACCGTCCGACGCGCCGGTCACGCAGTCGACGACCGGCAGCCCGTTCACGGTTCCCCGGTCGGCGGGCTGGTCGGGCCAGGTGTGGTCCAGGGGATGGAACGGTGTCTGGGCCGTCACCACGCCGTAGCCGCCGTCCAGCGGTGTGGCCGAGAGCACCCGCGAAACCCCGTGGACGCCGCCGCGTGGATAGGTGACCTGTGTGTCCA
The DNA here is from genome assembly GCF_000721075.1 of Streptosporangium amethystogenes. GTDB lineage: Bacteria > Actinomycetota > Actinomycetes > Streptosporangiales > Streptosporangiaceae > Streptosporangium > Streptosporangium amethystogenes. The sequence continues at coordinate 5,624 of NZ_JOEQ01000005.1, read as the reverse complement.
TAGCTGATCTTTGCTTCCCATCGTTCCATGTCAATCCGCAAGCGACCGAGAGGACCGCGCCGAACACGATCCCCTCGCTCCGGACTTCGCCGATCAGGCGGTCCTCGCGGCAGCGGTGCCGGACGCTATACCGTCCCATAGGGTATGGCGCGCCTCCAGCGCCACCCGCAGCGTGGTCGCGCAGTCGTTCCACTTCCGCCGGTCGTCCCCGCAGAGATCGACCAGCATCTGCATGGCCATCGGCGTGTGCTGCTCGCCGTCGACCTCGATGTGGCGGGAGAGGTAGTCGCGGAACTTCTCCAGAGCCTCCGCGTGCCGGTCCGTCCGCAGCACACGGTCGAACATCTCCGGGATGAGGTCCTCCCTGCCGAAGGCGAAGGTCGCCGCCTGGGCGTGCGGGGGAGCGGACTCGATGATCTCCCAGGTGGTCCTGACGAAGTCGGCGGACGCCGGTGGCACCCCGGGGAGCTCCAGTCCTCGATGGACCGTTCCACCGTCTCTCAGGTGGCCGACGAACGACTCGATGGGCCGCACGTCGGCACCCGCCTGCCGCATCCCCTCGACGTACAGCTCGAAGTGGCTGATGTGGCCCTCCCCGAGTTCGTCGCTCTCCTCCACGAGCACGATCTCGTTGATCAGGCGCCGACTCGTCCGGGGCCCCTGCGGGACCCAGGGGACCCGCACGCAGGTGAGCTGCCGCTGCAGGTTCTTCAGCAACGACATGAAGTCCCAGACCGCGAAGACATGGTGTTCCATGAAGACGACCACGTCGTCGAGCTCGTTCAGCGAGTTGTAGACGTCGTGGGCGAGGATCTTCTCCCGGATCGGTTCGATGGTTCTTTGCAGCTCGTGGAGACCGGGGTGGGAAACGCTCCACTTGTAGCGCGATTCCGACATGTTGCGACTCCTTAGTGAACGGGGAAACACTCGTCGTGTTTCCACGACGTCGGCGTGTCGTACTCCAGGAGATCCGCCTCGGTGAGCCATTCCTCGTGGCGGGCCGGCTCACTCCGTTTGAGCAGCCGAAGGCACGAGGTTAGGCGTTCGCCGAGGATCCGCGGATGGAAATCGTCGGACTCGAAGGCCGCGAGTGCCTCGCGCGGGGGGCTCGGGCAGCGGATCGAGGGCCTCCGGGCGGGGAGTGGAACGCCAAGGAGAGCCGGAGTACGGCGAAAATCCCTCCTCGGGCACTCGTATGTCAAAGGTCGTCGGACCGCCCGTTCCAAGTCGATTGCAAGATCGTGCATCTAGTGTGACCGGCGTGCGAGAAGTGATCGTCGTGGGTGTTCTCATCGCGGCCCTGAGCGGCTGCGCGATCGAAGGCGGGGAGCGGATGACGGGTACGGTTGACGCCGGGCGGGAGACCACCGCGGAGCGGCAGGCCGGGGCGGGGCAGTTGGAGGCCGGGGTGCTCAAGGGGCGGGTCGTCGACGCGGCGGGCAGGCCCGTCGCGGGCGCGGAGATCGTCGCCGACAACCAACTGCTGTACAACAGCAACCTGGTCGTGGCGACGGACAAGGACGGCCGCTACCGGGTGAGCACCGACGTGGCCGCGGCCACGTTCCGGGTGACCGGCACCGTTACCCGCCGCTTCGAGGACCGTGCCTACACGATGGAGCTGACCCCCCACGACGACGCCCCCTTCGCGGGTTCGGACGGCGCGATCCGCGACTTCACCTGGCGGCTCACCGGTGAGCGGTCCGACGGGCTGGGCTTCTACGGCAGCATGGTCCTCTTCCATCTGGAGTCCTACGACCCGCAGAGACCGGAGGCCTTCCTGCAGGACGAGGACGTCACGCTCACCCTGACCCCGCAGGGACCGCTGATCGACGGCTCGGCCGGTGAGGTCATCACCCGCCGGGCCGAGCGCGGCGGCGACGGCCCAGGGGTGCTGGACGTGCCCATCGGCCGCTACCGGATCACCGCCGAGCATCTCGGGCGACCTCTGAAGATCCGGATCCGCGACACCGGTGAGTACGGCGAGGCGGTCGTCACCGGCTTCGAGCGCTTCCTGAACACCGTCCACCGCATCCAACTCGACCTCAAGCCCTAGTGACCACGTCCTGGCGGGAGGGGTGACCCGCTCACCGGTCGCCGTCTCCGGCCCAGTGGATCGTGCTCCATACGGCGCCGCACTGGCAGCGTTTCAGCTCGACCAGCTCGCTCTTTTCGTTCATGGTCAGGCCGTGGTCGAGACGGACGTGAACGTGTGCACTCATGGTGGATCGACTTCCGATTGATCATTCGATGCCCCGGCCAGACGCCGGGCGCCGACACTCCGGCGCCCACCGGGCGAAGGCCGGCCGACGAGATGGGCCGGACGGGGGGCCTTTCTTACTGTCTACTTGAAGTAAGGACCGGTTGATACGGCTCCCGCGATGTTTTACCCGAGGTCAAGGCCTCACCCGCACGGGAGGCGCGAATAGGACGGGGTTCACGTCACGGTAAAGGATCGGCATGGTGAGCCTTGGGCCGGCCTCCTCTGAAGAGGGTCAGGAACCTCGCGTTTCCCGGCTGCATCCGTAGGCTCACGGAGATCCTGCTGAACCGATGGCACCGCCGTACGCGGCGCGCCACCGCTTCGCGAGGAGGCCGTCCGTCCACGGCGGACGATGAGGGGAAAGGGGAACACCCACGCCTTTCCACTTTCAACGTATAACGCACCGGGGGGCTTGCGGCAAGCCCCGGGTCGTGCCGCAGAATCGTCGGCCGAGGCCAGAACCTGCGGAAACGGGGACCGCGAAGTGCGTGTGTCGTTGTGGAGGTATGGGTCACGCGGGGTGTCGAACCACCGATGGGACTCACGGTGCGGTTGCGGGCACCCGGCGCGGAGGTGCGGGTGTGCGCGCCGCCGGACGAGGAGTTCGCTGAGCTGCCGGCCGGTGTCGGCGTGCCCCCGGTGCCGGTCGGCCCGCCGACGGGCCCGATGGTGCGACCGTCGTCGGCACGATCTCTCATTCTCATTTTTAGCAGAGTCCAGCCGCGCTCATGAGCGCCGAAATTTGGATCTAAGGTTGCGAACCTCAGATCGGAGCCAATGACGTGAACCCAATGACCACCAGCGCGTTCGACCTTCCCGACCACCTCTCCCCCAAGGCCGACCCGAGGCTGATCGCCGGCGACGAGCAGCACTTCGTGGCCATTGCGCAGAGCCTTGAGCAGTCGATCGCCGACCTGTCCGACCGCCTCGACGCCGAGCGCAGGGCGCCCGGCGGCGTAGGCCGGCAGGCGATGGACCGGGACCTGCAGATCCACCGGCTGACCGCTCGCCTGCGCACACTGCGTCGCTTCGGCTTGGATCTGTGCCTCGGACACATGGTCGGCGCGGACAACCCCGAGCCCGTGTACGTCGGACGACTTGGCCTCACCGACAGCGCGGGCCGCAGGCTGCTGGTCGACTGGCGCTCCCCCGTGGCCGAGCCGTTCTTCGGAGCCACCCACGCCAACCCGATGGGGCTGGCAAGCCGTCGCAGGTATCGCTGGACCCGCGGCCGGATCAGCGACTACTGGGACGAGGTGTTCACCTCCGACGGGTTCGAAGGACACGCCGCGCTCGACGACCAGTCCGCCTTCATCGCCAGCCTGGGCGGCAACCGGTCACCCCGGATGCGAGACGTGCTCGCCACCATCCAGGCCGACCAGGACGCCATCATCCGCGCGGGATCGCGCGGCGCCCTCGTCGTCGACGGCGGTCCCGGCACGGGGAAGACCGTCGTCGCTCTGCACCGCTCCGCCTACCTCCTCTACTCCGACCCCCGTCTCGGTCACCACCGGGGTGGCGTGCTGTTCGTCGGCCCGCACCAGCCCTACCTGGCCTATGTCGCCGACGTCCTCCCCAGCCTCGGAGAGGAGGGCGTGCAGACCTGCACCCTGCGAGACCTCGTCGCCGAGGGAGCCGAGGCCGCGATCGAGACCGACCCGGACGTGGCCCGACTGAAGTCGTCCGCGAACCTGACGAAGGCGATCGAGCCGGCCGTCAGGTTCTACGAGAACCCGCCCGCCAAGGGGATGACGGTCACGACCCAGTGGTCCGACATCTGGCTGAGCGCCGACGACTGGGCAGAGGCGTTCGAAACACCGGACCCCGGTACCCCGCACAACGAGGCGCGTGACCAGATCTGGGAGGCACTGCTCACGATCCTGGCGGACAAGCACGAGGGCGAGGTGCAGGCCGATCTGCTCCGCAGGTCGCTGCTGCAGGACAGGGAGCTGCTCATCACCTTCAACCGCGCATGGCCGCTGATCGAAGCGGCCGACCTCGTCGGAGACCTGTGGTCGGTACCCGCCTACCTGCGCAAGTGCGCTCCCTGGCTCAGCTCCGATGACGTACTGAGGTTGCAGCGCGCGGACGCCCAGGCCTGGACGGTGTCCGATCTGCCGCTCCTGGACGCGGCACGGCAGCGCCTCGGCGATCCGGAGGCGTCGCGACGCAACCGCCGCCAGGAAGCCGCTCTCGCCGCCCAACGCGAGCGCATGGCCCAGGTCGTCGACGCCCTGATCGAGGCCGATGACGACGGCGAAGGCCTCGTGACGCAGCTGCGCCGAGAGGACCTCCAGCGAAATCTGATCGACGAGTCCGAGCTGCCCACCCTCGACCCGGACCTGCTCGCCGGCCCGTTCGCGCACATCGTCGTGGACGAGGCCCAGGAACTGACCGACGCGGAGTGGCAGATGTTGCTGCTTCGCTGCCCCTCCCGGAGCTTCACCATCGTCGGGGACCGTGCCCAGGCCAGGCACGGGTTCACCGAGTCGTGGCAGGAACGGCTGGAGCGGGTCGGGATCGACCGGACCAACCTGGCCTCCCTGAGCATCAACTACCGGACGCCGGAAGAGATCATGGCGGAAGCCGAGCCGGTCATCCGGGCCGTGCTCCCGGACGCCAACGTGCCGACGTCCATCCGCAGCAGCGACGTCCCCGTCGTACACGGATCCGCTTCGGATCTGGGCTCGATCCTCGACACCTGGCTCGCCGCGCATGCCGACGGGATCGCCTGCGTCATCGGCGATCCCACGTTCCGGGCGACGCCCCGCGTCCGGTCGCTGACCCCGGAGTTGTCGAAGGGGCTCGAATTCGACCTGGTCGTCCTCGTCGACCCGGAGGCGTTCGGCAACGGCATCGAAGGAGCGGTCGACCGCTATGTCGCGATGACCAGGGCGACCCAGCGACTCGTCATCCTCACGAGCTCCTGACGTCGGCCGGAACGAACGCCTGCTCCCGGCCGAGTCGGTGACACCGCCGGGCAGGACGGGTGAGCGCCCGCACGCCCGGCGGTGACCGGCAGGTCAAGCGCGTACCGCGCCGTCGAAGTTGACGAGTCCATCCGGCTGTGGGACGCTGAAGGCGGCACCGAGGTTGACGCTCATAGTAAGTGTGGACATTCGTTTCCAATTTGCGTTATGCTGCTCCCTCGCACTGCCTCTCGACGCCCCGGATTCTGCCGGGGCGTTTGGCGTGCGCGCAGTTCGATTCCATCCGTGCCCTCCGGAAGGACATCTGTTGGCAGTCTCGCGCAACGTCTCCGCCATACCCGCCGGTCCCCGTCGTGTGTCTTTCGCACGAATTCAGGAGCCGCTCGAAGTTCCTGATCTTCTCGCTCTTCAGACCGAGTCCTTCGACTGGTTGC
>NZ_JOEQ01000004.1 GCF_000721075.1 Streptosporangium amethystogenes | reverse complement strand
GTCAACATGCTCGGCACCGATCACGTCGGCCGGCAGGGGTAGCCCGTTGCGCACCACGTCGTCCTTGATGGCGTTGCCGGAGGTGAGCTCGTGGACGTCGGCGTGGATGTGGTGCAGTTCGGCCAGTACGGCGGCCAGGTCCTGGGCGTACTCCACGGCGGTCGGCGGCGGAGTGGTGATCGGGGAGGCGGGTCCACATCTGCACTCGCACCCGCACGCGAGGGTGTCGTCCCGCTCCGGGGGCGTGTTCACGCCGCGACCTCCTGCCAGGACGAGGGGCGGCCCCGGCCGGAAGTGATGGCGAACCACGGCCGGGGCTCCTGGTAGGCCGGGCGCCGCTCTTCGGTGCCGGGGATGTCCGGCGACATGGTGGGCCTCCGCTGGACCGTGGTGGTGACGCGCCTGTCCGGTAGCGCGATGAGCGTGCGCTGGACCATGGGCGTGGCGGGCTCGCGAGGGTTCGGATTGATGTCCGGCGGCAAGGGCGCCCGTTGGGCGGGCGGTTCCGCGGGGTGCGGGTGTCGTGTCTGGTGCTTCGCGCTCTGGGGTGAAGGTTCGGGGGCGCGGGCCGTGATCAGGGCTCGCCGCCGGGTGAGTGGATCCCGGGCGAGTGCCAGGCGGGCCGCGCGATCCTCGCGAGGCTCGACCGGCCGATGCGGACGGCCTGCGCCGGGCATCGCCGGGCGGCGCGTGTCCGTACGACCGGGGGGCCGGGTGCGGGCCGATGGAGTCTCACGCTCGGCCTGGCGGGGCGCGGGCACGACCGCGGCGAGTTGCGCGGTGACCTCGTGGATGGGCTCGAAGGTCGGCAGGGCCTGGCCCAGACCGACCCTGCGGCGCATGTCGAGGCGCTCGGCCATCAGCTCACCGGACGGCTGCGCGTACTCGTGGTCGGCGGCCTGGCCGGGGCAACCGTGCGCGTACGGCGCATGCCCACAGACGGCACACCCCATCGGCAACGGCGGTCTTTCAACGAAACAGCCGCAATCGCTCGCCATGGTCCGATCCAGGAGCGGGGGATTAGGGTTATGCATTGGGTCAGGACTCCTTCCCTGATTGAGGACTCGTCCCGGTGTCGGCTACCGGTAGCAGGTCCGCCATTCCACGGGGCTCGTTGTCACGTCGATGTAATAGTGGGATCGACCAAACGAGATATCCAAGAGGTTCGTTGGGGGATGACGTATATCCCCCAACGTCCCCCAACCTTGGAGTACGGCATGCCGCGTACGCCCCAACCGGTTAATCCAGCCGATTCCCCGTGGCACTTGCTCGGTGCCACCATGCGCCAATGGCGGGATAATGCCCATTTGTCGCAGCGTGACCTCGCCGAAATAGTCCACGTGGACCACACGATGATCTCTGCGTGGGAACGGGCTGCATCACGGCCGGACGCCGCCAGTGTCCGGGCAATTGATATGGCATTAGGGGCTAATGGACAGCTTGTGGCGCTCCACGCCCTCATTGCGGAAATCGACCGGTTCCGGGGAAGTAAGCTTGATACAAAGCCCTCAGTACATAACGAGGATGATGTGGAGCGTCGTACTCTTCTCCAATTCCTGACGATGATGGGTGCCGGGGTCGCCATTCCCGCTTCCGCCGTAGATGCTCTGCACGCGGGCCTGGGGCGGATCACGGGTCAGGCGGACGAGAACAGCGTGACGGACTGGGAGCAGATCGCCTGGGATTACGCACAGGGCGTGTGGACCGACCCGCCGGGTTCCAGGATCGCTGACCTGGCAGGTGACATCCGCGACCTGGAACAAGCCCTGACGCACTCCCAGCCCCTGACCGACCGGGCCACGTTGCTGCGCGTCTACGCTCACCTGGCCGCGTTCATGGCATTCGACCTGGCCGAAAACTCCAGCCCTCGCGCGTGCTGGCGGTCATGGCGTGCGGCACGCTTGGCCGCCGACGCCTCCGGCGACCTCGATCTGCGGGTCTGGGTCCGTGCCGGCGAAGCCTCCCAATCGTTCTACCTACGTCGCCTTGGACCCGCTGCAGACACCCTGATCGAGGAGGCCGTACATCTTGCCGATGGCCGCCCATGCCTCGGCTTGGCCGAAGCGCTGAAAACCCGTAGCCGCATCCTCGCCACGGATGCACGGACAGACCTCGCTCACGAGGTCCTCAACGATTTCAGGGGTGTCTACGAACGTCTTCCCGCCCTCGTGACCAGCGACCACGTCTCCGTGTGGGGCATGCCTCCGGAGGGAGTCCAGTACGCCGAGGCTTTCGCGCTCACCATGCTGGGGGATGGCAAGGCGGCAATGCCCCTGTTGGAGCGGGCTCTTGCAGCGTGCCCGCACGAGAAGGCCGGGGGAAGAGCCAATATCGGCCTCCTCCAGGCATGGGGACTGGTCCAAGATCGAGATGTGACCGAAGGACTCGGTCATGCTCTCGACATCACGGCATCTCTTCCCGTCACAGCCGCCCGGCGCAAGATCGTGCGAGAGATCGTGACCGCACTGCCCGAGGGAGCTCGGAGTTTGCCCGCCGCCCGCGAACTACACGCGCTGACGGCAGGAGATCGGTCAGCCTGACCACCGCAATTGCCCTCACACATCCTCGACCAACGTCCGACTGGCAGGGGCCGCCTCCCCTCGCATCAACTAAGGAATTCCCTCGCCGTGCGACCGTCTGGGCAAACACCTCGTCTGGCAGACATCCTTTCTCGGTTCAACTGACTGCAACTGAGGCGATGCGGGGCTCGGTCGATGAGCTCGTGGCGGTGTGGGACGGTGAGCCGTCTGTGGACAAAGGTGGGATGGCGGGCGTCGTAGCAGAAGCTCGGCGGCGCGGTGTGCGGGTGACCGTGATCTGGCCGGAGGGGGCCGCCAGAGGATGAAACGCGTCCCGCCGGTCGGCTCTCGGCAACCCCAGCACCGGCCCTCCGGGGTCGGTGAGGATCGCAACCATCGGGGGTCTTCCTGTGTCGCACCGCCCAGGGACACGCGCCCGATATGGTGGCGGACCATGTCGCCGTTAGCTCGTACCTTGCAGATTCTCCTGATGGTCTCCGGCTTTGCGGTACTCGGCTACGCCGCCCTCTGGGACATGGACGACGCCACCGGGTGGCAATGTCGGGCCACGAAAATCGGGAAGGAACCGGTGCAGATCTGCGACACCGAGGACGGCGTGCATACCCCGATCCTCCTCGGCATGGGCGGGCTCGCTCTCGAGATCGCGAGCGTCTCCGTTGCGGTGGGGGCCCGTAGCCGGGACTCGGTCCGGGCCTCGCCGCCTGCCGTTCCGGTCTCCTTCTCCCCGGCGCCCTTCGGTTCGGGGCAGCCACCCCATGCGCCCGCTGCCCCGCCCACCAGTCCGTGGCCGACTCAGATGCCCCCGCAGGCTCAACCCGGGCAGCGCTGAGAACTCCTGACGGAAGTCGGCTCCTCGTCGTGTGGTGCTGTCGGGCGTTGTGGTTAGGCGCCGCCGGCAGATGAGTGCGCATCCCAGGATGAGGAAGGCTTCGCGGCTGCCGCGCAGGTGGGCAACTGGACGCTCGACCTCATCCCGCCCGGCTTGATCTGGAACCCCACGGTCAACTGATCAAGGTACGGGGGCCGGGCCGCCGTTCCCGGGTGCCCACTGCGTCGCCGTTTAAGGAATGGCCGCGTACGGTCGATGCTCGGTAGGGTGCCGATCATGGCTTGTCGCATTTCCGAACTGATAATCCCCTGCCAGGATCCGCAACGGCTGGCGGCGTTCTGGTGCGAGGTGCTGGGCTTCATCGTGCTCGACACCGAGGACGACGGCGCGGTGGAGATCGGACCACGGGAAGGGTTCGGCGGATTGCAGCCGACTCTGATCTTCAGCCCCACTACCGAGCCCAAGGTGGGCAGGCTGCGACTGCACTTCGACGTCAACGCCACCGACCGCGATCAGAGCGCCGAACTCGAACGCCTCCTGAAGCTCGGGGCGCGCCCGGCCGACGTCGGCCAGACCGGCGAGGAGCCCTGGCACGTCCTGGTCGACCCCGAAGACAATGAATTCTGCCTTCTGCGAGCCCGCCTGAGCTGAGCATCGGCAAACGACCCCTATGTGAGGACTTCGCGCGCATGACGCCGCCTGCTCTTTAGACCTGACACTTCCCTGCGCATCGGTCGCCGACGACGCCGTCGGCTCTGTTCTCCGTGCTCTTCGTCAGGTCTTCAGAGAGATCATGTCTTCACATCCTCATATCGTGCTGCCCTGGGCGGTGCGGCGCACCCGCCTGCCTCTGCTCGCCCTCCGGTGCGTGGCCTGCCCTTCCGGCCACGCCACCATCGGCAACGGCAGATTCCGCGTCAACGCCAACGGCAAACTTCTCGACGTCTGGCTCCTGGTCAACTGCGTTTCCTGTGACAGGACCGGCAAGCTCACCGTCCACGATCGCGTCCCGGTCCGCTCACTGCCCGCCGGCCTGCTGGCCGGCTACTCGGCCAACTCGCCCGCCCTTGTCGTGGACACCCTTCTCGACCCGTTGATCGCCCGGCGCAACCGGTTCGCGCTCGACTGGGACGGGTGCTGGGAACTCCACGCACCTCCCGTTCCCGAGGGTCCGTGGCCCCTTCAGATCACGGTCACCTTCGACGATCCCGTGCCGGTCCGTCCCGAGCGGCTCATCGCCGATGGGTTGGGCATCGGCCGCGATGAGATCGCGCACAGAGTCAAGATCGATATCCCGCTGAACCGCAGGACGAAACTGGACTTCTCATTCGTCCTGGTGTGGCCGGTTCAATAGGCCCGGGTATCGGCGCGATGCCCTCCGCCGAGGCGGAACACGGCACAGCCGTGTTCCGCCTCGGTCAGGCCCCGCGAAGGCGCCCCCTACCCGCTGCTCGGCCCGGCGCTGACCCGTCCCATCAGGCCCGAGGTCATCGAGAACGACCACGACCTGATGACGAAGTACGCGACCGCGCCCCGGCGGGGCACCGCCGCCACCGCTGATCGGTACGTTCGCCTTGGCGATGATGTCGCCGCCCGCATCACCGCCGAAAACGATCCGCGCGCTGAATCACAGCAGGTCAGCGCGCACGGCCCCGCTGCTTTGGGGTCGGGAGTCGTGGCCGGTGTCAGTCGGCCCGCAGGAGGGTGGGCAACTCGGTGGTTTCGAGGATGTGGGCCCGTGAGGGAAAGACCTGACGGAGCAGGACGTCGTGCGCTTCGGGGGCAGGGTCGGCGACGCCGTCGGCCAGGACGTAGAGCCGGTAGTCGCGGTCGGCCGCGTCGAGGACGGTGGACAGGACGACGCCGCTGGTACTGATGCCCGCGATGATCAGAGTGGTGATGCCGCGTTCGCGCAGCCGCTGATCGAGGTCGGTGGTGGACAGGCCTCCGTGACGGATCTTGCGCACGATGATGTCTCCGTCCTGGGGAGCGAGACGTTCGTGGACGGCGGTGTCAGGGTCTGCGTGGTGCATGAGACGGTGCTGGGCGATCGGTGCGAAAGACCTGTTGGTGGGCGGGATCGCAGCCCAGTCGGCCTCGGTGAAGCCGACCCGGACATAGGCGACGGTGCCGCCCTTGGCGCGAACGTCGGCGATCACCTTTTCCATGCGTCCCAGCAGGGCTTCACCGTCGCTTTCGGGGAGCAGCGCGAGGAGCGCGGGCTGATAGTCCATGACGAGCAGGGCGGTGTGTGCGGGGGTGATGCTCATGCGAGTGTTCGCCTTTCCAGTGGCGTGCGGTCGTGTCGGGGGAGGAGGAGCGGGGTCGCCAGCAGGAGGAGACCGGCGATCGCGATCGCGATGCGGGGGCCGGTGAGGCCGGCCAGCAGGCCCCACAGTCCGGTCATGGCCGCGACGGTGGCTTTACTGGTGATCGACCAGGCGGACAGCGTGCGGACGATCCGATCCGACGGGAGCTGTTCGAGCCGGTAGGTGGCGAACACCGGGTTGAACACGCCCATGCAGGTGATCAGCCCGAGTTCGATGGCGATGACGAGGAAGAGCCCGGCGGGGCCGGGGCCGATGAAGGCCAATCCAAGTGGCCAGCACGCGCGCAGCGTCCCGACGGTGAGCATGACCCTGTGCTGTCCGAACCGGGTGAGGAGCGGGCGGGCCAGTCGCGAGCCGATGAGGCCGCCGACGCAGGGGACGCCGAAGGCGAGGCCGTACTGCCAGGGGGCGAACCCGAGGTCACCGAGCATGAGGACGGCGAGCAGCGGCGAGGCTGCCATGATCAGGCCGCTGACCAGGACCGTGTTGAAGAACAACGGGCGCAGCGCCGGGCTGGCGAGGATGTACCGCCATCCCTCCAGCAGGTCGCCGGCTCCGGGCCGGGGCGGTGCGGCGGTTCGCGCGGGACGTGGCTCCCGCCCGCCGATGGCGCGGATCCCCACGGCCGAGAGGAGGAAGCTGACCGCGTTGGCCGCCACGCTCGTCACCGGGCCCACCAGCCCGATCGCGGCGGTACCGAGCGGCGGCCCGAGCGCGGTGGCGGTCCAGGTCGTGGCCTCGAACCGCCCGTTCGCGACGAGCAGGTCCTCGGGCCGGACGAGCGCCTTCAGACATGCTCCGCTCGCGGCGGTGAAGGCGATGTCGGCCGCGCCGACAACGACCGCCACAACCAGGAGTTGAGCGAAGCTCAGCCGGCCGATCATGTAGGCGGCGGGAACGCTCATCAGTGCCGCGAACCGGATCAGGTCCATCGCGATCATCACCGGCCGTTTGGGCCGGAACTCCACCCACGGCCCGAGCGGCACCGCGACCACCGCTCCGACCGCCAGCCCCGCGGCGGCCAGCACCGACACCTCGGCAGGCCCCGCGTCCAGAGCGAGAATCGCGATCAGGGCGAACGCGTCGAACGCGAACCGTGTGCCGAACGTGCTGACCGCGTACGCGGCCCAGAACCACCTGAACTGCCGCCCCAGCGACCTTCCCAACGCGCACCTGCCATCTCCAGGAAACAACCATCCATTGATTCGGGAGATCAAAACGCGCAGCGAGTAAGCAGGTCAAACAACCGTCCGACCGAAGTCACACAACCGAAAGTTGTGCACTAAGGTCAGTCGACGTGGATCTCGATGCTGTGCGCACGTTCGTCGCCGTCGTGGACACCGGCCAGTTCCAGGAGGCCGCCGCCGAGCTGGCGGTCACCCAGCAGGCCGTCTCCAAGCGCATCGCCGGGCTGGAGAAGGACCTCGCCGTGCGGCTGTTCACCCGCACCGCGCGCGGGGCCCGGCTCACCATCGACGGGCAGGCGTTCCTGCCCCACGCGCGCGAGCTGCTGCGCGTCGCCGAGCGCGCGGTCGCGTCCGTGCTTCCCGGCAGCCGTCCACTGCGCGTCGACGTGATCGCCTCGCGCAGCGCGGTCTCGGGCCTGATGCGCGGCTTCCACCGCGCGCACCCCGAGATCGAGCTCGACGTGGTGATGCTGTTCGACATCGAGACGACCGTCGCCGCCATCCGGTCCGGTGCGATCGACGCGTCCTTCCGCGCCGTCGCCGTGCCCGGCCGGCCCCTTCCCGAGGACATCGAGTCCGTCTGGGCGCTCGACGAGGTGCTCCAGCTTCTCACCGGGCCCGCCCACGCGCTGGCCGGTGCCCGGTCGGTGACCGTCGCTCAGCTCGCCGGGCACCGGATCTGGATGCCCGGCATCGTCCCCGGAACCGAGTGGGCCGCCTACTACGACGATCTCGTCGCCGAGTTCGGCCTCACCATCGAGGCGACCGGCCCCAACTTCGGCTCCGACGCGCTCCTCGACACCATCGCCGACACCCCGGCCCTGGCCACTTTCATGGGTGAGCAGACCCGCCTGATCTGGCCCGCCGGCTATGGCCTGCGCCGCATCCCGGTGACCGACCCGACGCCCGTCTACCCGCACTCGCTCCTGTGGCGCCGCGACAACCCCCACCCGGGGCTGGCCACCCTCCGCGCCTATCTCGCCGCCGCGGCGACCGGCCACGACACCGCCGGGACCTGGGCGCCGGACTGGGTGATTCGGCGCTGAACGCCGCCACGCCTGCGGTCGTCGTGGCCGGATCGACCGACGGTGGCTCGGGGCAGGCATGGCCGTCGGGACTGTCCGCCCGGGTACTGGCGCTGGGAGCCCCTACCAAAATGCTTGATTCATCCTTATGCGTCGCGTGCCCGCAGCAGCAGCCCGCCGCCCAGGAGCGCCGCGGTGGTCCACGCGGCCAGTACGCTCAGGCCGCCCCATGGGGTGAGGGGCAGGCTGGACAGATGGGTGGTTGCCTGGATGGTGAGCCCGGCGTTCATCGGTGAGATCCGCCACAGGAGCTTGGCGACGTCCGGGTCGGGGACCATGAGGATGATGGCGGGGAAGAGGTAGAGCAGACCGAGGACGACGCCGATGGCGGCCGCGGAGTCCCGTACGGCGGTGGCGATGCCGAGGCTGAACAGGGCGATCAGCGCGAGGTAGAGGACCGAGCCGAGGGCGGCGCGCAGCATCGGCTCGCCGGTGAGGGCCGGCAGCTCGGGGGTGAAGCCGTTGTCGAGCAGGATGCGCCGCCCGGCCAGCGCGGATGCGAGCACGGCGACGCTCCCCGCGGCCACCGTCAGCCCGGTGAGGATGACGGCCTTGGCGGCCAGGACGGTGATCCGTCCCGGCATCGCCGCCAGGGTGGTGTGGATCATGCCGGTGCCGAACTCGCCGCTGATCGCCAGTACGGCCAGGATGGCGACGACCGCCTGGCCTGCTTGGATCCCGAAAAGGCTGATCTTGCCGGGGTCGTGGCCGCAGTCGGCCGAGGTGCAGGACACGACGGCGGCTGCCGCGGCGCTGACGGCGACGGTCAGCATGACGAGGGTGAGCAGAAGCCGGCCGGTGCCCGGCAGCGTGCGGAGTTTCGTCCATTCCGCGTGCAGGTGCTGTGTCATGCGTCCCTCCGGCGTAGCCGGACGACGGCCAGGCCGAGGGCGAGCGCGGCGTAGCCGGCCGGCACGGCGAAGCCGGCCCACGGCGCCAGCGGGTAGAAGCCGGCGATCGGCGCGTAGTGACCGAGCACGTGGGCGTACTCGGGGATGCTCTGCTGGATCGCGAAGCCGGCGGCCGGGGTGACGCGTAGCAGCCATCGCGCCGCGGTGTCGGGCAGGACGGAGGTGGTGGCGAGAACGTGTGGGACCACGATCAGCACGACGGCGGTGATGACGGCTCCGACGCTGCGCCGGAACAGGGCGCCGAGGGCGAGGGCGAGCACGGCGGCGACGGCGAGCAGTGCCGCCGTGCCGACGACGACCCGTACCTCGGTGAGCCAGGACACCGGAAGGATGAGGTTGCCGTTGGCGCGCAGGAGCCGGGTACCGAACGTCAGCGTGATCGCGCTGGCGGCGAGTCCGGCGACGAAGGTGACCGTGGCGATCGTGAAGGCTTTGGCCGCCAGCATCCGGCCGCGGCGCGGGACGGCGAGCAGCGTGGTGCGGATGAGCCCGCGCCGGTATTCGGCGGTGACGAACATCACCGCCACCACGATCACCACGATCAGCCCGGCCGGCACGCCCGTGAGGGTGCGCTCGACGGTCTGACCCTCGATGGACGGCGCGATGTCGCCGACTCCGGTGACGCTGAACGTGCCGCCGGATTCGCCGGCGCGGCCCGGATGGTGGGACGACCCGTCGGGCGCTTTCGTGACGCCTATGTCGTCGTTGCGCCACGCGTCGCCGGACGTCTCGCCCTCCAGGTCGACCCGGTCGAAGACGGCTGTGGTCTCGGTGAAGCGCGCTGCCGAGATGGATCCGCCGAGATCTCCCTGCGTCACCGTCAGATCGCCGGGGGAGGCGGCGAAGAGCCCGATCTCGACCGTGGCCGGCAGCCCGGACAGGCGGGCGGTGCCGACCTCGGCCCAGTCGGTGCCGTCGGTGGACTCGTACCCGGTGAGGGTGTCACCGGAGCGGGTCAGCCGCAGCCAGCGCGGGGAGTCCTTCGACACGCCGCCCGGACGACCGGCCACATCGTGGGTGAAGTCGTGCTGCATCCGCACCCCGTGCGCACCGGTGATCATCATCGCCGCGTAGGCCGAACCCTGCCTGGTGCTCTGTTTGACCATGACTCCGGCCTTCGCCCACGGCACGAGCCCGGGAACGACGTTCCGAACCCCGGGGGTGACGTCGGGCTTGCGGATCTGGCCGGTCATGGAGGTCACCTGGGCGGTGATGCTGCCGTTGCCGGCCAGCGTCCGGTGCACGAAGTAGAACTTGTCCTCCACGGCTTCGCCGCCCGGCCCTACGGGAGCCGCGGGACAGACGGCCTCGGTGGGACCGTTGTCGCACGAGGCATGGCTGCCTGAGGCGGACGACAGGCCGAGCAGCACGATGACCAGCGCTCCCGCGGTCATGGCGATCACCCAGCCACGTACCGTCCTGAACTTGGTCCACTCGGCGCGCAGCAGCCGGGCCGGGCCGCCCGGTCCGGAGCGGTTCACGGTGACGGTCATCGCGTCGCCCCCCGGAATTCGACCGCGTCCCTGGTGAGGTCCAGGTATGCCTCCTCCAGCGTCGCGCGGTGGGCGGCCACTTCGGAGAACGGCACCGCGTCGGCGTTGAGTAGTGCCACGACGCGCTCGGCCGGCAGCCCCGAGACGATGAGCGTGTCGTGTTCGATGACGGTCACGGTGGCGCCGACGGGTGCCAGCGCCGACATCGCGTGCTCCGGTGCCGTCGTGCGCAGCGTGACCCGGCCCTTGGAGGTGTCGGCGATCAGGCCGGCCACGCCGGTGTCGGCGACGACCCGGCCGCGGCCTACCACCACGAGATGGTCGGCGGTGTCTTGCAGCTCGCTCATCAGGTGGCTGGAGACCAGCACGGCGCGTCCTTCGGCGGCCAGCGAGCGCAGGAAGCCGCGGATCCACACGATGCCTTCGGGGTCGAGCCCGTTGACCGGCTCGTCCAGCATGAGCACCGGCGGGTCGCCGAGCAGCGCCGCGGCGATCCCCAGCCGCTGACGCATGCCCAGCGAGAAGCCGCCCGCCTTGCGCCGGGCCACCGAGGTCAGCCCGACCTGCTCAAGCACCTCATCCACCCGCCCGGCACCCAGCCCTTGGGAGTGGGCCAGCCACAGCAGATGGTTGCGCGCGCTGCGGCTTGGCTGCAGCGCGGCGGCGTCCAGCAGCGCGCCGATGTGGCGCAGGGGGGTGCGCAGGCTCCTGTACGGCCGCCCGCCGATCAGTGCGCTGCCCTTCTCAACCGCGTCCAGGCCGAGGATCACCCGCATGGTGGTGGACTTTCCCGCGCCGTTGGGCCCGACGAACCCGGTGACCTGTCCCGGCTTCACGGTGAAGGACATGCCGTCCAGCGCCACGGTCGGCCCGAACCGTTTGCGCAGCCCGGTGACTTCGATGGTTGCTTGCATGCCTTCGGTTGTACGGATGCGGCCCTGACAGGGGCCGAACGGAGGCTGTCACATCGCTGTTAGGTCCGGCACGGCATCCTGGAGACCTGCGTGGAACGGGAGGGGACCATTCTGAGGATGCCGCGACGCCTGGCGCTGCCGACCCGTACCGTACGGTGGCGCTTCACCGCCTTGTACGGAGGCATGTTCCTCGCGTCCGCCGTCGGGCTGCTGGTCATCACCAACCTCATCGGCCTGAGCGGGACGCGGATCAGCGAGACCGCGCCCCTGGGGAACCTGCCGACCCGGCCCACGCCCGCGGCCGCCCAGGACCTCGTCGCCCGGCTCCAGGCCCAGCTGTCGGAGACGCAGACGGCCCAATCGGGCCGGCTTCTCGTCGGCTCGGCGGTCGCGCTCGCCGTCATGGCCGTGCTCTCGGTCGTGCTGGGCCGCATCGTCGCGGGCCGGGTGCTGCGCCCACTGCGGACGATCACCGCGGCCACGCGGCGGATCTCCGCCGACAACCTGCACGAGCGGCTGGCCGTGCCGGGTCCCGCCGACGAGGTGAAGGACCTCGCCGACACCATCGACGGGCTGCTGGAACGGCTGGAGGGCTCCTTCGCCGCGCAGCGCCGGTTCGTCGCCAACGCCTCCCACGAGCTGCGCACCCCGCTGGCGACCATGCGGGCATCGCTGGACGTGGCCATCGCCAAGCCGGAGCCCGTACCGGCGCAGACGATCGCCCTCGCCGACCGGATCCGCACCGAACTGGACCAGGTCGACCGGTTGCTGGAAGGCTTCCTCATGCTCGCCCGCACCCAGCACGGCGCCCTGTCCGACCGTGCGACGATCTCGCTCGGCCGCGTGGTGTCCGCCGCCCTGGACGCCCGGGCCGCCGGCATCACGGACAAGAGCCTGACCGTCCACCACGGCGACGTCCACGACAGTGCCTGGACACGGGGAAGCCGGACGCTCCTGTCCCGGATGGTCGACAACGTGATCGACAACGCGGTCGCCCACAACCACGACGGCGGCTGGATCCGGGTCGCCGCCACGGCCGAAGGCGCGACGGCGCGGCTCGTCGTGGAGACGGGCGGGCGAGTTCTCGACCAGGAGCAGCTCGCGCGGCTGGCCCAGCCGTTCCAGCGGCTCGGCGCGGACCGGACCGGCTCCGACAACGGCTCCGGGCTCGGACTGTCGATCGTCGCCGCCGTCGCCACGGCCCACGGTGGCAGCCTGGACCTGCGTGCCCGGCCCGAGGGCGGCCTCCAGGTCGCCATCGCCCTGCCTCTGGCGGACGTGCAGGCAGGTGTCCCGGCGTGAGGGTGCTGGTGGTCGAGGACGCGCGTTCCCTGGCGGCCGTCCTGGCCGAGGGGCTACGCGACCAGGGCATGGCCGTGGACGTGGCGCATGACGGCCTGGAGGCCGCGGCCAAACTCGACCTCAACGCCTACGACGTGGTCGTCCTTGATCGCGACCTGCCGGGAATCCACGGTGACATCCTCTGCCAGATGATCACCGAACGCGATGACCGCGCCATGGTCCTCATGCTGACCGCGGCCGGCTCACCCGGCGACCGGGTCAGCGGCCTGACCCTGGGGGCCGACGACTACCTCGCCAAGCCCTTCCACTTCCCCGAACTGGTCGTACGCATCCGTTCCCTGGCCCGCCGCCAACCCTTCGCCCGCGCCCGCACCCTGCGCGCCGCAGGCATCGAGCTCGACCCCCTGTGCCGCACGGCCACCCGCGACGGCCGTCAACTCGACCTGTCGGTCAAGGAATTCGCCCTCCTCGAAGCCCTGCTACGCGCCGCCCCCGCCTTCCTCAGCACCGAGGACCTGCTCGAACAGGTCTGGGACGAACACGCCGACCCGTTCACCAACACCGTCACCGTCACCGTCGGCCGCCTACGCCGCAAACTCGGCAACCCTCCGATCATCACCACCACACCCGGCGTCGGCTACCGAATCACCGGCGACTTCCACGGAATCGCGATGTAGGGCATGAACGAGGGGGCGGTGAGGATCGCAGCCGATCAGGGCTTCGAGTCATCGTGTACCCGTACGGTGAAACCGCCCGGAGACAGGTGCAGGCCCTCGACCTGCTGTTCCTCGTCGCCGTGGTTGATGGCGAAGAGCCAGTCGCCGCGTCGGACGAGCTCCACGGGGGCGGGGGACAGGCCCAGCAGGCGGGCGTAGGCGGCGTCGGTCAGGCGGGTGGAGATGTAGAGGGCCGTGCCGGAGCCGTACGGGTGGCGGGTGATGGCGGGTCGGCCGAGGAGGGGGGTGCCCAGGGTGTGCGGGCCGGTGTAGACGGCCAGTGCCTCGGCGCCCTCCAGGTGCACGTGCTCGCTCCAGAAGGTGCCGGTTCCGGGGTGGGACCGCGTGGGGGTTTCGGCCTCGGTGGGTACGGGGTCGGCCGGGTGCGGGCCGGGTCCGTTCGGGGGCGGGGCGGAGAGGGTGAGGGCGATGTCCGGGGGGAGGGGGTGGAACTCCTCGACTCTGATGCCGAGGAGGTCGCGGAGGGCGCCGGGGTAGCCGCCGAGGCGGACGCGGGCGTGTTCGTCGGCGATGCCGCTGAGGTAGGAGACCACCAGGGTGCCGCCGCCCGCGACGTAGCGGCGCAGGTTGTCGGCGTCGGCGTCACAGATGAGGTAGAGGCTCGGGACGAGCACCAGCGGGTACGCCGACAGGTCGGCGGAGGGGTGGAGGAGGTCGGCGGTGACGCCGTGCCGGTAGAGCACCCGGTGCGCCTGGCGTACGGCCTCGGTGTGGTTCAGCTCGGTGGAGGGCAGACCGGGAGCCTGGAGTGCCCAGTTCGCCTCGACGTCCCAGAGGATCGCGGCCCCGGCCTCGACGGGGGCCGCGCAGGCGTCCTCCAGCGTGGGCAGCAGCGCGCCCAGGTCGCAGATCTCGCGGAAGATCCGCGAGTCGGGTCCGGCGTGCGGCACCATGCCCGCGTGCCAGAGTTCGGCGCCGCCCCGGGAGGCCCGCCACTGGAAGAACATCGCCCCCCGCGAGCCCCGCGCGATGTGCGACAGGCTCAGCCTGGTGATCTCCCCGGGCCGCTTGGCGAGCATCCGGGGGCCGGTGTAGGTGACCACGGCCTGCTCCATCAGCAGCCAGGGCTTCCCGGTGGCCGGGTGATGTGCCGGGTCGCCGGCCGAGTTGTGCGTCGGATCGGTTGAGCCGTGCGCTGGATCCGAGGCTGAGCCGTGCGCCAGATCGGCGGCTGAGCCATGTGTCGGACCGGCCGAGCTACGCGTCGGGCCGGCTGAGCCGTACGTCGGAGCCGAGGCCCAGCCGCGGGCCAGGTCGGCGGCGAAGGCGGTCTCCGCGGGTGGGTCGGCGGACGGGTAGTGGTCGATCGCCACCAGGTCGACCTCGGCCGCCCAGTGCCGCTGGTTCACCGGAACCCAGTCGCCGAGCACGAAGTTCGTGGTGACCGGGACATCCGGGGTGAGCTCGCGCAGCACCGCCTTCTGCTCACGGAAGTGGTCGAGCATCGCGTCGGAGACGAACCTCCGGAAGTCCAGGACCTGGGAGGGGTTGGGCAGGTACTGGGTGGCGCGGGGCGGGGTGATCTGCTCCCAGGCGGAGTAGTGCTGGCTCCAGAACGAGGTGGTCCAGACGTCGTTCAGCACCTCCAGGGTGCCGTGCCGCGCCTTTAGCCAGGTCCTGAAGGCGTCGGTGGCGTGGTCGCAGTGGCAGGCGGTGCCGTACTCGTTGTGCACGTGCCACATGGCCAGCGCCGGGTGGTCGCGGTAGCGCTCGGCGAGCGTACGGGCGATCCCGGCGCAGGCGGCGCGGTAGGCGGGGGAGTGCACGCAGTAGGTGTCGCGGCTGCCGTGGGTGAGCCGGGTGCCGTTGGGGGTGACGGTGAGGGCGTCGGGGTGGGCGAGGCCGAACCAGGGGGGAGGGGAGGCGGTCGGGGTGGCCAGGTTGACCCCGATCCCGCCGCCGTGCAGCAGGTCGAGGACGCGGTCGAGCCAGCCGAAGTCGTGGACGCCGGGTGCGGGCTCCAGCCGCGCCCAGGAGAACACCCCGACGCTGACCAGGTTGACCCCGGCCCGCCGCATCAGCGCGACGTCCTCCTCCCAGACCTCCTCCGGCCACTGCTCCGGGTTGTAGTCCCCGCCGTAAAACAGCCCGCCGGGAAGATCCACCGACTACTCCTTTATTCGGATGGTATCTAAACTAATTATCCACAGGTAGGGAGCCTGACTCAAGCCAGATGGTTCCTGGCCATTCGATGGGCCATGTCGGCAGTCCGCACGCCGCCCACTGAGCCGTGTCCGTCTCCAGTGCTGTGACCGCGGGGATCACTGGGGCACTGCGGTTCCGAGAACTGCGGATTCTTCCCGCAGGCTTCGAGTGGTGCCCCGGACGGTCGGCGGCCGTCGCCCCCGGCTGGTAGCGGTAAGCGGTGGCGCGGGAGACGTCGTGGCCGAAGGCGGCCCGGCCGGTGCGGTCATGAAACCAGCGCAACCCCATCACCGCCTGCTCAAAACAGGTCAGACCCCGAGAACCCAGGTGCCGATAGGGGGTCACCGTCCGCGCGTCGTTAACAACGGCGTCCTGTAGACGCCGCTTCAGGCGGCCGGACCTGTAACGGCCGCTCTCGGACATAGATGCGCCTCCGCTCGGTCTTCGGACCGGGCAGGGGCTTCTTCGTGTTGTACGGCCGCTTCAGCCCTTGCAGTTGAAGCTCTGCCGAGCTCTGTTCTTGATCGGAACACGCGTTTCACAGACTGCCGGTCGCCCTCCCGGCTACGTTCACCGTCATGACGATGGATGAGTCCCTGGCCGTCCCCATCGATCCGTACGCGGCGTCACTGCCCCGCAAGTGGATGGGGGCGAGCGTCCTGCTGCGCAATGCGGCTGGCGAAGTGCTGCTCGCTTGGCCGTTAGCAGGTGGGGGGTCGGCCCGCGAGGGTGAGCCGGGCCACCGTGGACCAGCGCATGGGCGTTCGGCTGCCGTGGCCTCCGCGTAGTCCCTCGGCGAGTCCGGCAAGGGAGGCACGGAGTGCCGCACGGTCTCGGAAGCGCCATAGGCTCACCAGAGCCCAGGTGGCGAGGTTGAGAGGGATCAGAGGGGCGGGCAGGTTACGGCGGGCCAGCCATACCCGGTTGCGGGCGTTGAACCGGTAGAAGGCAGCGTGGCGGGATGGGTTGGTCGCCGGGTGGTGGACGATGACCTCGGGCGCGTAATGACCGATGCAGCCGTGGTCCCACAGCCGCCAGGCCAGGTCGACTCCCTCGTGGAAGAGGAAGAAGTGGCCGGGCCAGCCGCCGACAGCCTCGAACGCATCACGGCGGACCATGACGACGCCCTCGGCCATGACGGTCACGGTGCCGCCGCGGTCGGGGTGGGAGGCCCGCAGGCGGGGCACCCAACGCCGTAGGGTGAGGCCGGTTCTCGGGTCGGCGATGCGGGGCTGGGCGAAGGCGCGGCGCGGGTCGCGGGTGAACTCCGCTGCGAGCCGGGCCAGCACGGTGGGGTCGGGGAGCACGGCGTCGTTGTCGAAGAAGAAGATCAAGTCGCCTTTGACGTTGGCGGCGCCGACGTTGCGCCCCTCGGGGATGCCTACGTTCGTCGGCAGGGCGACGGTACGCACGTTGTCGGGCACCTGGGCCGGTACGCAGCCGTTGCCGATCACCACCACGTCCAGTTCGACGCCGACTTGAGACAGCAGGGAGGCCATGGCGACGGGGAACTCGTCGGGACGGTCGTTCATGGTCAGGACCACGACGCCGACCGTTGGGCGCGGGATGGTGTTCACGGGTCGTTCCTTTGCTGCCTCAGGCACGCTGACGACGTCATGGACATGTGATGCCGTGTGCTACTCACCCTGTCGTCACGCTGCGGACGGCCTACCTTATTGGGCGATGGCTGGGCGTGGGTGCCGGATCGGGTGGTGTGTCGGCATCCGATCCGGCACCCGCTGTCGTCAGCGTCCCCACAGTGCGCGGACAGCAGTGATAACTCGCTCGACATGTTGGTCGGGCATCGCCTGATAGCAGGGCAGCGATAGCTGCCGCGCGGCGGCGGTCTCGGTGACCGGCAGCGGCCGGTCGGCGGTCCCGATGTAGACCTGCAAGGTGTGCACAGGACGGAAGTGCTGACTCGTCGAGATCTTGTGCTCGGTGCGCAGGCGTTCGGCAGCTTGGTCGCGTGTCAGCGGCGAGCTGCTCGGATCGATGACGATCGAGTAGAGGAACCAGCCGTGCTCGACTCCGGGCAGGACGATCGGCGTGGCCAGGCCGGGCAAATCGGCCAGGGCCAGAGTGTAGGCGGCGGCGATCTCAGCGCGGCGAGCGGTGAACGCAGGTAACTTCGCGAACTGGTGGACGCCGATGGCCGCTGTGACATCCGGCATCACATACTTCAGGCCGGGCACGATCACCTCGTAGTCGGCGGTGCTCTGGCTGCCGTGCCGCTGCCATACCGAGGAGTCGATGCCGTGCCGGCCCAGCAGGCGAGCCCGCTGGACGAGCTCGCCCCGGCCGGCCAGCACTTTGTTGGCATAGAAGCTGAAGACCGTGAGGTCGCCGACGCTGCCGGCGCGCTGCCCGTCGCGGCTGGCATGCAGGGCATGGGCGGCGTCCTCGTAATCGTTGGCCAGCTTACGGAACGCGCGCAGGTCGCAGGGGTGGCCGCCGTAGTGCATGACCACGATTGCCTTCGTGCGGTCGGTGATGGCGGCCTTGGCAGCCTCCGGGTCGATGTTGAAGGTGACCGGTTCGACGTCGACGAAGACCGGGCGGGCGCCGACCTGCATCAGCGCATTCGGGGCGGCACAGAAGGTGAGGCTCGGAGTAATAACCTCGACGACCTCGGCGATCTCCTCCTTCCCGATCGACGGGCGGTTCCACGGTAAGAGCGGCGGGGGCGTCTCAGCGGACTGGATCACGGCGTGCTCCACTCGGCGGACTCGTACTCAGTGTGCAGGCGCTCGCATGCGGCGGACCGCACCGCGCTGATGTGTCCGGCGCTGCGGGAGGCCATCAAGCCCTTGTAGTTGTCGTACTCGGGCAGGTCCGGGTCGGCCACTTCCTTGGTGGCCACCGCCTGCGCGATGTCGCGCACGCCGTCGCGCAGCCGGGTGCAGCACGTGTCTGGGAATGCGGCCGCGAGCCGGGCGAAGGACGTCCGGTAGTCCCGAGCGTCCGCCTCGTCTCGCTCCGGACCGCGGTGAATCTGCGAGCCGGGCACCGCCGCCTCCACGGTCTCGGCGATCTCCGTGATAGTGAAGTTCTCGCGGTCGGAGCCCACGTTGAAGATCCGTTGCCTCTCAGGAGTGTTGAGGGTGGCGGCGAGGACCTCGGCCACGTCAGCGATATGCACCAGTGGGCCTACGCCCAGATGCTGTGCACCTGCGCCTACAACGCCGCACAAGCAGGAGAGCGAGACCGCGCCCTAGAAATGATCAAACAAGCCGCCCATGTCACCACCCGGCTTCCCACGCGGACGATTGCCGGCCAGCCCTTCAGTATCGGCCCCGCGCACGTAAGCCTGTACGAGATCGGCGTGCACTGGTCCCTAGGCGACGCTGGAGCGGCCCTGCGCGCCGGGCGCGACGTGCATCCCGGCCAACTATCCACCCCTGAACGGCGCGGACGCCTGTACACCGACCTGGCACGAGCGTGGTGGCAATGGGGCAAACCCGAACAGACTGTGACGGCCCTGTTGAACGCCTGCCGACAATCGGCCGACGAAGTCCGCGCTCGGCCTACCATCCGCGCGATGGCGGTGACCTTGATCAACCAACATTCTCGGGTGGCTGGTGTGCAGACGCTGGCCGTCGCTATCGGCTATCGGCGCTGACCTGTGCGGCCCTCGCGTCCCGTTGAGTGGGGGCGAGGGTACAGCTGACATCCGGTTGCCAGCCGTACGGTCAGAGCCCGGTCATGCCGCGCAACCTGTGATCCGCCACGGCCTCAGTGATCTGGCCATACCGGTCATGTATGCCTTCATTGGTCATCCTTCGGCTTCTGCGATTTCCGCTTCCCGTGCTTCCCGCTGCCCCGTGTTACTCCGACCTGGATGACCACTTGGCCGTCCACGATCGCCTCGACGCCGCGGATGCGCGCCGGCTCGGTGATGTTTACCACCGCGGGCGGCTTGTCCTGCGCCATGTCTCCTCCTGTCTGAGCGCCACAGCGGCACTCCGGGTGTCCGTGGCCGGAGAGGCGCGGGGCGATGGGTGGTCGAGGGTGTGGCCGCGGCCGGCCCACAGCAGGGCGAGGCATTGACGTTTGTTGGTTTGGACGTAAAACTAATTCCGCTACAGGATGCCGAGCGCTGGAGTTCCCATGCCTTACCGTCCCCCTCTGGTCGCGCACGAGTACTTCGTCGCCGATCCGCCGGAGCTGCCCGTCCGGTCGCGCGGCGAGGAGGGCCTGTCGGCGCTGATCTCGGCGGAACCGGTCGCCTCGGACGCGGCCGGGGTGATCCTGAAGGCGGTGACCTCCGCCGAGGAGACGCTGCTGGTCCAGGTGAGCGTGGCGGGCGAGGGGGTGATCCGGGTCCGGCTCGGCCAGGACGTGGACGCGCGGACCCGGTCGGCCGCCGCGATCTCCATGGTCACGCCGGGCGAGTTCGCCGGGGCGCGGGTGGAGAGTCGCGACGGGACGATCCTGCTGGACGCGGGCTCGCTCCGCGCGGAGATCACCCTGGCGCCCTGGCACCTGAGGTTCACCGACGCGAGCGGGGCGCCCCTGCTGGAGCAGGACCGGGGGCACACCGACATCAGCGGCAGGTTGCGCACGCTGCCGTTCGGCCGCTCCAGTTCGAACGGCGCGGTGGTCGGCTACCACGAGAGCTTCGCCGCCCCCGCCGACGAGGCGTTCAGCGGGTTCGGCGAGTCGTTCACCCGGCTGGACAAGCGCGGCCAGCGGCCGGTCATGTGGAACTTCGACGCGTTCGGCGCCGAGTCGCAGCGGGCGTACAAGAACATCCCGTTCTACCTGTCCAGCAGGGGTTACGGCGTGCTGGTGGACAGCGGGACGCCGGTCGAGTTCGACGTCTGCCAGTCCACGCACAGCTGCGTGCAGATCGTGGTCCCGGACGACCTGATCGACTACTACGTGATCGCCGGGCCCACCCCGCCCGAGGTGCTCGGCCGGTACGACCTGCTGACCTGCGCGCCGCTGCTCCCGCCGAAGTGGGCGTTCGGCACCTGGATCTCCTCGGGGTTCTTCGTCGACACCCAGGAGCGGGTGATGGCCAGGGCGCGGAAGATCCGCGAGCGCGGCATCCCGTGCGACGTGCTGCACCTGGACACCTACTGGCAGACCGACGGGCACTGGTCGGATCTGCGCTGGGACGCGGGCGGCTTCCCCGACCCCACCGGCATGCTGGCCGAGCTGAAGGAGATGGGGTTCAAGGTCTGCCTGTGGATGAACCCGTACATCTCCCATCTCAGCCCGGCCTTCCCGGCAGCGGCCGAGAGCGGATATTTCCTGAAAAAGCCTGATGGCGAGGTCTATGTGGCCGACTGCTGGCATGGCTCCTACCCGGCCTGCGGCATCGTCGACTTCACCAACCCGGCCGCCACCGAGTGGTTCCAGGGACTGCTCCGCCCGCTGCTCGAACAGGGCGTCCAGGTCTTCAAGACCGACTTCGCCGAGGGGGTGCCGCACGACGCGGTCGCGGCCAACGGCATGTCGGGCACCGACCTGCACAACGTCTACACACTGCTCTTCAACGACGCGGTCTCCGAGGTGACCCGCGAGATCGCCGGGCACGGCATGGTCTGGGCGCGCTCGTCGTTCCTCGGCGGGCAGCGGCACTCGGCGCAGTGGAGCGGCGACACCTACACCAGCTACCCGGCGATGGGCAGCACGCTCCGCGGCGGGCTGGCGCACGGCCTGTCCGGCATCCCGTTCTGGAGCCACGACGCGGGCGGGTTCACCGGCCGTCCCACCGACGACCTGTACGTCAGGTGGACCCAGTTCGGCGCGTTCTCCCCGCTGCTGCGCCTGCACGGCACCACCAGCCGGGAGCCGTGGGAGTTCCCCGAGGTGGAGGCGGAGGCGCGCGAGGCGCTGCGGCTGCGCTACCGGCTGATGCCGTACGTCTACACGGCGGCCGTCGAGGCCGCCGCGACCGGGGCGCCGATGATGCGGGCGCTCTGCGTCGACTATCCCGATGACCCGGTGGCCTGGCAGGCGGACCTGGAGTACCTGCTCGGCCGCGACCTGCTGGTGGCGCCGATGACCTCGCCAGAGCAGGTCAGGAGGGTCTACCTGCCGGCCGGGCGGTGGGTGGACCACTGGAGTGGCGAGGTGCTGGACGGCGGCAGGTACGTCACGGTCGCCACGCCGCTGGACCGCATCCCGCTGTTCGTCAGGCACGGCGCGATCATCCCCGTCCTCGCCGAACCCGGCGTCGCCGTCGGGGACGGGCCGTTCGGGGAGATCACCCTGGTCGCCTACGGCGTGGGCGAGAGCAGCACCACGATCTCCGACCACGACGGGGACACCACGATCACCGCGATCCCCGAGGGCGAGGGCCTGCGGGTGACCGTCTCGGGGAGCGCGCGGATCGCGGGCGTCGAGCTGGTGGGGGCCAGCGTCCCGATCGACATCACCACCATCTAGGAGAAGACCATGTTCAACCTGAGAGTCGGTGTCGCCACGGTCGCGGCGCTCGCGGCGCTCGCCGCCTGCGGCGGCACCGAGCAGGCGGCGGACAAGCCCGCCGCGGACGGCCCCCGCGTCCTGAAGCTCTGGCACTACGAGGGCGCCGACAGCGCGATGGGCAAGGCGTGGGCCGAGGCCGTCAAGCAGTTCGAGGCCACCCACCCGAACGTGACGGTCAAGTTCGAGGAGAAGGCGTTCGAGCAGATCCGCCAGTCCGCGGGCATGATCCTCAACTCGGACGAGGCCCCCGACGTCATGGAGTACAACAAGGGCAACGCCACGGCGGGGCTGCTCTCCAAGCAGGGGCTGCTCACCGACCTCACCCCCGAGGTGACCAAGCGCGGCTGGGACAAGCTGCTCAGCCCCTCGATCCAGACCACCGCCAGGTACGACGAGCGCGGTGTGATGGGCGCGGGCAAGTGGTACGGCGTCCCGAACTACGCCGAGTACGTGATGGTCTACTACAACAAGGACGCCTTCAAGAAGGCGGGCGTCGAGGTGCCCACCACCTACGAGGAGTTCACCGCCGCCCTCGACACGTTCGTCAAAGCGGGGACCACCCCCATCGCGGTCGGCGGCGCCGAGTATCCGGCGCAGCAGATCTTCTACCAGCTCGCGCTGAGCAAGGCGCAACGCTCCTGGGTGGACGCCTTCCAGCTTTACAAGGGCAAGGTCGACTTCAAGGGTCCGGAGTTCAGGTACGCGGCCGACACCTTCGCCGACTGGGTCAAGAAGGGCTACGTCGAGGCGGACTCCGCCGCCATCAAGGCCGAGGACATGGGCGTCTCCTTCATCGGTGGCAAGTACCCGATCCTGGTCTCCGGCAGCTGGTGGTACGGCCGCTTCGTCAGTGACGTCAAGGACTTCGAGTGGGGCTCGTTCCTCTGGCCGGGCAACACGATGAGCGCCGGGTCCAGCGGCAACGTCTGGGTCGTCCCGGAGAACGCCAAGAACAAGGACCTCGCCTACGACTTCATCGACATCACCATGAAGAAGGACATCCAGAACCTGCTCGGCAACTCCGGCGGCATCCCGGTGGCCGCCGACACGGCCGCGATCACCGACGAGAAGAGCAAGGAGCTGATCGAGAACTTCAACAGGCTCTCGGCCTCCGACGGGCTGGCCTTCTACCCCGACTGGCCGGCGCCCGGCTACTACGACGTGCTGGTGGCGGGCGTGCAGAACCTCATCAACGGCACCAAGACCCCCGACGCGGTCCTGGACGAGATCGCCGCTCCGTACGCCGAGAACCTCGCCGACATCGGTAACTGACCCCTCCCGCGGCCCGCGCCGTGACGATCACGGCGTCACGGCGCGGACGGTACGCACAGAACAGAGAAAGGAGACCTCCGATGCCGAGGTCTCGTGACCGCGGGTACCGGGTGTTCCTGCTGCCGAGCGCCGTGCTCTTCACCGCGGTCATCGTCGTGCCGTTCCTGATGAACGTCGGCATCGGCTTCACCCGCTGGCAGGGGATCGGCGACCCGAGGTGGATCGGGCTGGAGAACTACACCCGGCTCCTCGCCGACGAGCGGTTCTGGTCCTCCTTCCGCAACAACGTCGCGCTCATCGTGGCGATGGCGGTCGTCCCGACGCTCATCGGGCTCGTCCTGGCCGCCGCGCTCTTCGACTACGTGGGCAAGAAGGTCGGCCCCCGCGCGGCCGGCGTGCTGCGGGCCGCGTACTACCTGCCGCAGGTGCTGCCGGTCGCGGTGGCCGGGATCGTCTGGGGCTGGATCATGCACCCCAGGTTCGGGGCGCTCAACGAGCTACTCGGGCTGCTGGGGATGGAGCCGAGGAACTGGCTGGGGGACCCGGACTGGGCGCTGCCGAGCGTCATGGTGATCATGGTCTGGTTCCAGATCGGCTACCCGGTAGTGATCTTCATGTCCGGGCTGCAGCGGGTCGACCCCGCGCTGTACGAGGCCGCCGAGATGGACGGTGCCTCGTGGTGGCGGCGGTTCTGGCACATCACCATCCCGCAGATCCGGCCGGAGATCTACGTGGTCCTGCTGACCTGCACGATCGCCGCGCTCAAGGTCTTCGGGCCGATCTTCGTGCTGACCAGGGGAGGCCCCGGCGGTGCCACGCTCGTGCCCTCCTACTTCAGCTACCAGAACTTCTTCGAGAAGGCCAACGTCGGCTACGGCGCGGCGATCGCCACCGTGCTCACCCTGGTGATCATCGCGGTGACGGTCTTCTTCCTGCGGGTTCAGGACAGGGAATCATGATCCGGAAGTACTCGGTCCTGGTCTCGCTGGTCGTGCTGGCCGTCGTGATGCTGGTGCCGTTCGTCATCGTCACGCTCAACGCGGTCAAGTCCCCGGCCGACTACTCCTCGGGCGGGCCGCTGAGCCTGCCGAGCGAGCTGTACCTCGACGGGATCGTCGACTTCTGGAACCGGGTCGACTTCGGCGGCAAGCTCTGGAACAGCCTGCTGATCAGCGGCTCGGTGGCCGTGCTCGCGACGGTCCTGTCGGTGCTCAACGCCTACGCGCTCGGCATCGGCAGGGTGCGCGGGCGGGTGTGGATCCTGGTCGTCTTCCTGGTGGCCAACACGCTGCCGCAGGAGGCGCTGGTCTACCCGCTGTACTACCTGGCCAAGCAGGTCGGCCTCTACGACACCAGGCTCGGGGTGATCATCATCTTCACGGTGATCCAGAGCGCTTTCGGGACCTACCTGCTCTCCTCGGTGCTCGGCCGCTTCCCGCACGAGATCCTGGAGGCGGCGGCTCTGGACGGGGCGGGAAAGTGGCGGGCCCTGTGGCGGATCGTCGTGCCGATCAGCAGGCCCACGCTGAGCGTGCTGCTCGTCTTCTTCTTCATCTGGACCTGGAACGAGTTCTTCCTGCCCCTGGTCTTCCTCATCTCCAACGAGAACCAGACGGTTCCGGTCGCCCTCGGGGTGCTGCAGGGCGACAAGATGATGGACGCCACGATGTCCAGCGCCTCGGCGCTGCTCGGCATCCTGCCCGCGGTCGCCTTCTTCCTCATCTTCCAGCGGACCCTGACCCGCGGTGTGACCGTGGGCGCCGTCAAGTGAGCCCTCAGACGCCGTACGCCGCTCGGGGGCGGACGGCGTCCCCAGACCCGCAGTTCTTCGACTCCCCCTGACCTGGAGGCGAGATGTCCTTATCGACCAGGGCCGTCGCGGCCGTGGCCACGACGGCCCTGACCCTGGGGCTGTGCGCGGCCCCGGCCCGCGCGGCCTACGAGTACCCCTTCCGTGATCCCGCACTCCCGCTGAGCCAGCGCGTCGACGACCTGCTCGGCCGCCTCACCCAGGCCGAGAAGATCTCCTGGCTCCACCAGTACCAGCCCGCGGTGGACCGCCTGGGCATCGGGCTGTTCAAGACCGGCACCGAGGCGCTGCACGGCGTCGCCTGGTCCACCGACATCGACAACGGCGGCGGCGTGGTGACCGCCGAGGGGACCGTGTTCCCGCAGGCCGTCGGCCTGGCCAGCACCTGGAATCCCGACCTGATCAAGAAGGTCGGCGCCGCCGTCGGCGACGAGGCCAGGGGATACCACGCGGAGAACCCCCGGCTGTGGGGCCTGCAGCTCTGGGCGCCGGTGGTCAACCTGCTCCGCGACCCTCGATGGGGCCGCAACGAGGAGGGCTACTCCGAGGACCCGCTGCTCACCGGCGCGATCTCCACCGCGTACGGCTCGGGCATCCAGGGCGACGACCCGGACCACCTGCGGGCGGCCCCGGTGCTCAAGCACTTCCTGGCCAACAACAACGAGGTCCGCCGCGACACGACCTCCTCCAGCCTGCGCCCGCGCGTCCTCAACGAGTACGACGTCCCGGCGTTTCGGACCGCGCTGGAGGCGGGCGCGGCCACCGGTGTGATGACCGCCTACAACCTGATCAACGGGCGGCCCGCCACGGTCACCGACCTCAACTCCACGGTCAGGACCTGGACCGACAGGCCGCTGTTCAACGTCTCCGACGCCGGAGGGCCCAACAACCTCACCGGCTCCCAGGGCTACTTCGCCACCCAGGCGGAGGCCGCCGCCGCCATGCTCAAGGCGGGCGTGGAGAGCTTCACGGTGAACGACACCAACGCCGCCCCGACGGTGGCCGCGGTCAACGAGGCGCTCTCGCGCGGCCTGCTGACCCAGGCCGACATCGACACCGCGGTACGCAACATCCTCGGCATCCGGTTCCGGCTCGGCGAGTTCGACCCGGACGGCGGGCCGTACGGGAAGATCACCAAGGACGTGGTCGACAGCCCCGCGCACCGCGCGCTGGCCCGGCGGACCGCGGCCGAGGCGGCGGTGCTGCTGAAGAACTCCGGGAGGACCCTGCCGCTCAGCCCCGCCAAGAAGGTCGCGGTGGTCGGCCCGCTGGCCGACACCCTCTACACCGACTGGTACTCCGGCAGGCTGCCCTACAAGGTCACCCCGCTCGCCGGGATCAGGGCGCGGTCCGCCGCCGCCGTCACCAGCGAGGGCGTCGACCGGATCGCGCTGAAGTCCGGCGGCAGATACCTCACCGCCGGCACCGGGGCGGGCGCCGACCTGAAGCTCTCGGCGACCACCGCGGGCGCGACCGAGCAGTTCGACGTCTTCGACTGGGGCCAGGGGATCGTCACCCTGCGCAGCGTCGCCAACGGGAGGTACGTCAGCCGGGCGAACTGGTCCACCCTGGTCAACAGCCAGGAACAGCCCACCGGCTGGTTCGTCCAGGAGCAGTTCAGGCTGGAGGCGCAGGCCGACGGCACGACGCTGCTGCGCTACGCCGGCTACGAGACCGCCTACGACTGGTTCGGCCCGAACAAGTACGTCAAGGCCGCGGTCGACGGCACGCTCAGCCTGACCACGGCCGAGGACGCCACCCGCTTCGAGAAGGAGACCGTACGCAGCGGGATCGCCGAGGCGGTCGCGGCGGCGAAGGGCGCCGACGCGGCGGTGGTCGTGGTCGGCAGCATGCCGTTCATCAACGGCCGGGAGGACCACGACCGGACCGACCTCGGTCTCGCCGAGGGACAGCGGGCGCTGGTGGAGGCGGTGCACGCCGCCAACCCGAACACCGTGGTCGTGCTGGAGAACAGCTATCCGACCACGATCGACCGGCTGCAGGAGAAGGTCCCGGCGATCCTGTGGACCACGCACGCCGGAGCCGAGACCGGCAACGCGCTGGCCGACCTGCTGTACGGCGACGCCAACCCGGCCGGCCGCCTCACCCAGACCTGGCCCAAGGCGGGCACCACCCTGCCGGACATCCTCGACTACGACATCGTCAAGACCGGCGCGACCTACCTGTACTCCAAGGCCAGGCCGCTGTACGCCTTCGGCCACGGCCTGAGCTACACCACCTTCGGCTACCAGGGCCTCAAGGCCACCGCGAAGAGCGGCGGGTACGAGGTGAGCGTCAAGGTGACCAACACCGGCTCGCGCGCGGGCGACGAGGTGGTCCAGCTCTACACCCACCAGCACACCTCCCGGGTGGAACAGCCGGTCAAGCAACTGCGCGGCTTCCAGCGGGTGAGCCTGGCCCCCGGCGAGTCGAAGACGGTGAGGTTCTCGCTCAAGACCGCGGACCTGGCCCTGTGGGACGTGACCGGGGGCCGCTTCGCGGTGGAGCCGTCCACCCACGACGTCCTGGTCGGCTCGTCCTCGGACGCCATCCGGCAGCGCGTGACCGTGCGGGTGGACGGTGAGCGGATCGGTCCTCGTGATCTCACCCGGCCCACCCGGGCCGCCGACTTCGACGACTACGCGGGGGTCGAACTGGTCGACGAGACCAAGGTCCGCGGTGACGCGGTCGGCGCCTCGGCGGGCGAGTGGATCGCCTTCAAGGACGCGGACCTCCGGGCCGGGGTCACCGGCGTGCGGCTCGGGGTCGCGGCGAGTGCCGCCTCCTCGGTCGAGATCCGGCTCGGCTCCCCGACCGGCAGGCTTGCCGGAACCGTACCGGTGACCGCCACCGGCGGGATCTACTCCTGGGCCACCGCCGGTGCCCCCGTCACCGGTGTACGGGGCAGGCAGGACGTCTACCTGGTCTTCAGGGGCGCCCTGCGGGTGAAGGACGTGACCTTCACCCGCTGATCCGGCTCCGACCCCGGCTACGGCCCGCTTCCCCGAGGGGAGCGGGCCGTACGTGGTTGGAAGCGGTTTTCCGGGTACGGGCGCTGAAAAGGGAAGCATCGGCCTAGGTAGTGCGTTGTGGCCGTTTCGAACCGTGATTTTGATCAATTCTGAGGAGAACACCATGACGAGTACGGAACGTCCCGCCGAGGCGTCGGGCCAGTTCGCCATCGGGGGCGACCTCACGGTCAACCGCCTGGGGTACGGGGCGATGCAGCTCACCGGGAGGGGCGTGTGGGGGGAGCCGAGCGACCCCGAGGAGGCGGTCCGCGTGCTGCGCCGCGCTGTCGAGCTGGGGGTCAACTTCATCGACACCGCCGACTCCTACGGCCCGTTCGTCTCCGAGCTGCTGATCAGGAAGGCGCTGCACCCTTACCCCGAGGACCTGGTCATCGCGACCAAGGCGGGACTCACCCGGTCGGGCCCCGACGACTGGCGCCCGGTCGGCCGCCCCGAGTACCTGCGTCAGCAGGCCGAGCTGAGCCTGCGCCACCTCGGCGTGGAGCGGATCGACCTGTTCCAGCTGCACCGCATCGACGCGAAGGTGCCCCTCGCCGACCAGGTCGGGGAGCTCGCCCTGCTGCAGCAGGAGGGCAAGATCCGGCACATCGGCCTCAGTGAGGTCAGCATCGAGCAGGTCGAGGAGGCGGGCAGGTTCGCCAGGATCGTCTCGGTGCAGAACCTCTACAACCTCGCGCACCGCGACGCCGAGCCGCTGCTGGAGTACTCCGAGGCCAACGGCATCGGCTTCATCCCGTGGTTCCCGCTCGCCACCGGCAAGCTGGCCGAGGAGGGCGGCCCGCTCGCCGAGGCGGCCAGGGCGCACGGCGCCACCCCGTCGCAGCTCGCCCTGGCCTGGCTGCTGAAGCGCTCCCCGGTGATGCTCCCCATCCCCGGCACCTCGAAGGTCGCCCACCTGGAGGACAACGTCGCCGCCGCCGGCGTCGAACTGACCGACGAGGAGTTCGAGGCCCTGTCCAAGGGGGCCTGAGAGGGGAGGCACGGGACCGCCGGTGGCAGGCTCCCACGCTGCGATCGTCAAGGACGGCCGGTTTCCCGTGCCCCCCGCCGGCGGGAGCCGAGAATTTCCGCGAGGGTACTTGCGTATCGATCTGTCGGTAACTTATAACTTCACTAAGAGCTTTTCGAGAAGGCGGGCTTGAGGATACCTGCCTGTTCACATGGAGGTGGTTACCGATGCTGCTGACGTCGATCGACCCGTTCATCCAGGAGTTCGACCGGCAGTTCGACCGGATCACGCGTCAGGCGTTCGGATCGAGTGATGGCGCCGCGCGCGGGGCCATGCCGCTGGACGGCGTCCGCCGCAAGGACGACGTCCTGCTGAAGTTCGACCTTCCGGGCATCGACCCCGACTCCATCGAGGTGACCGTCGACCGTGGAGTGCTCTCGGTGAGTGCCGGCCGCGAGGAGGAGTACGGGCAGGACGACCGCCTGTTCGTCCGCGAGCGTCCGATGGGCACCTTCACCCGCCGCGTCTACCTCTCCGAGCACCTCGACAGCGACAAGATCGACGCCGCCTACTCCAACGGTGTCCTGGCGGTGCGCATCCCGGTCATCGAGCGGGCCAGGCCCCGCAAGGTCGAGATCCAGAAGGCCGAGCACACCTCGGACCAGAAGTCGATCAAAGCCTGAGAAGGCAGGGTCTGACCGTTCGACCTCCACGGGGTGGGCGCCGGGTTCCGGCGCCCACCCCGCGCGTTTCACACACCTGTCGTCCCCCACAGGAAAGGAGCGGTGATGGTCAGGTTGCCCTTTGACGACGAGCACGCCCCGCTGTACTCAGTCGGTCAGGTCGCCGACATGCTCAATGTGGAGCAGGCGTTCCTGCGCCGGCTCGACGAGCACGACGTGGTCCGTCCCGCCCGTTCCGGCGGCGGCCAGCGACGCTACACCCGCCACGAGATCGGCGACCTCCAGGACGCCATCCAGCTCATCGGCGAGGGCATGAGCCTCGCCGCGGTACGCCGGATCTTCATCCTGCAGCAGCAGGTCGACGACCTGCGGGAGGAGTTGGCCAGGGAGCGCGCCGCCCGCCCGACGGACCGGTGATCCGGGCGGGTGGGACCGCTCAGCCTCCGATAGCGGGAAACCGGAGGCGAGGTCAGCCGCGGGCGCGGTTGACGGCGGTGGAGACCGCCAGCGGGATGGCCAGCAGGCCCAGCAGGGTGAGCTGGGTCGTTCTCGCTTCCAGGCCTCCGCATTCCGCGGGGTCCACACCGAACCAGGGGACCAGCGTCCCGATGGGCGGACCACAGCTCCCGATCGGCCACAGGACCAGCGCCAGGATCAGCGCGAAGAGCAGGACCAGCCATTGCTGCGCGACGGGGGACTCCAGTTCGGGCTCGAAGCGGCGGCGCCACTGGCCGTAGGCCCAGAAGTAGACCGCGAGCGCGAGCAGGTTGAAGATCGTCAGGGGTTCCCGGTCCAGCACGAAATGCGCTGTGGCCGACGCCACCAGGGCGGCGGCGAACCACCAGGCGAAATGCCAGGGCACCGTCCACGGGCCGATCCGCGCCCACCCGGCCCTGTTCTCGATTCCGTTTCCCATGGGGACGAGCATGGTCCGAGCCGCTTGCGGGCGGGTTGGAGCCGGCTAGGGCGGCGAACGCGCCGGTCCGGGCGCCTGGTCGACGGTCCTGCTGAGACCCGGGCATCGCTTGGTGTGCTCCGGCGGAGCTCTAAGCCGATGCCAAAGCGCGTACAAGTCGATTCCAAGAGCGCTGGCCAACTATGCACTTGACGAGGAGAAAACAGGCGGGAAGACGTTTTCCCGACTCAGGGATCTTCTCGTAGGGGCCGACGTCATTCTTTCACGGAAAAGTCACCGGGAGAAACGAGAGGCAGCACGTACGGATCGGTGCGCAGTGGTCCCGTTCGAAACCGAGAATCACTCCGACCATGAACCCAAATGGGCGCCCGAGCCGTCAGACGACCGGCTTTACCGGCCGTGCCCCGCTCCCCGAACGTGCCCGGCCGCAGCGGACGTGTACCGCGGTCTGGCCCCCTTCCGGAGTGCGGCGGAGAAGACACTCGCGGCCCATGCCACCGGGCAGCCGTCACGCACAGAAGTGAAGAGGACCAACGTGAGTGTTCATGCATTCGACATGCTGTGCCGCGCCGTGGAAGAAACGGACGCGGGCCGCACTGACACCGCCCGGCGCTGGCTGGACAAGCTACGCGGCCTGATCGCCCCCGAGAAGGTGGGCGATGACTTCCTCTACCTGCTCTACCACGACGCCTTGGCCCGTCGGCTCGGCACTCACCAGGATGAGCGGGACAATCTGTATCTGTGCCGTTTCGAACGGCCGCAAATCGAGTTGTTCGACCTGGTGGCCGAACACCTGCCGGTGGTGACTCTGGCCGGTCGTATCGGCGGCGCGCTGCTCGCCGGTCACCTCGCCGGACGGGAAACGGCCACCCTGATGTCGGTGGGCATCGGCTCGGGAGGCCAGGAGACGGTGGTGCTCGCCGCGCTCGCGAATCGCGGCCAGGCCCCCGGGCGGCTGACGGTGATCGGGGTGGACCCCGCGGTGGGCAGCCTCCACCAGGCCGAACGATCCATCCGTGACACTGGTGTCCCGCTGGACTTCCATCAGGTGCCCCGCTTCGCCGAGCAGATGACCGACGAGGACTGGGAGCTGGTGCGCCGGGCACCACGCCCGCTGGTGGTGAACGCCGCGTTCGCGCTGCACCACCTGCGGGACGCCGCGTCCGGCGTCGACGAGAGGAACACGTTCCTGGCGAAACTGCGCGATGCGGAGCCGGACGGCGTAGTGCTGTGCGAGCCGGACTCCGATCACCATCGGGTGGCACTGCCCGAGCGATTCCACAACTCGTGGCGGCACTTCCACTCCGTCTTCCGGCTGATAGACGCGCTGGACGTCTCGGCCGCCGACCGTAACGCGATGAAGCTGTTCTTCCGGCGTGAGGTGGTCGACATCGTCGGCACGGCGGACGACGAGGAGCGCTACGAACGTCACGAGCCGACCGAGACATGGCTCGCGCGACTGCGTGAGGCCGGTTTCCGGCCGATGCCCGCGCCCGCGGAGTCAGTGTCGGAACCGATCCCTCCCGCTTTCATCCGCCAGGATCCGGACAGTGTACGAATCGGGTTCGACGGCGAGCCGCTCCTGTCCGTCATCTACGCGGTGCCGGCGCACGGGTAGGTGACGGCCGACCGGCACGGGCCGGCAGGTCCGTGCCGCTTGCGGATGATGTGCGGCCTACCCCTTGATGGCGCCGATGATGACCCCCTTGGTGAAGTGGCGTTGGACGAACGGGTAGACGAAGAGCACCGGCAGCAGTGCGACGACGACGATGGCCATCTGGATGGCCAGGCTCGGCGGCAGGCTCTGGCCGGGGAGGGTGCCGACGCCGCTCTGGCCGACGATCAGGGACTGGCCCTGCAGGACGTACTGCCGCAGTACCACCTGCAGTGGCCACTTGGCGTTGTCGTTGAGGTAGAGAACGGCGTTGAAGAACGAGTTCCAGTAGCCGACCGCGTAGAACAGGCCGATGACCGCCGTGACGCCCTTGGACATGGGCAGCACGATGGTGCGCAGGATGCGGAACTCGTTCGCGCCGTCGATGCGGGCGCTGTCGGTCACCTCGTCCGGGATGTTCATGAAGAACGCCCGCATCACCACCAGGTTGAA
Organism: Streptosporangium amethystogenes; assembly: GCF_000721075.1. Classification (GTDB taxonomy): domain Bacteria; phylum Actinomycetota; class Actinomycetes; order Streptosporangiales; family Streptosporangiaceae; genus Streptosporangium; species Streptosporangium amethystogenes. The sequence continues at coordinate 676,213 of NZ_JOEQ01000004.1, read as the reverse complement.
CGCGGTGACCGCGCCGGGCAGGATCAGCGACCAGTACGTGTCGATCAGTCCCAGCGAGCTGACCAGCAGGTAGTTGGGGATCATCCCGGGGCCGAACAGGAAGGTCAGCAGCACCAGGAAGAGCATCGGCCGGTGCAGCAGCGAGCCGGGCCGGGACAGCCCGTAGGCGGCCAGCACGGTGACGGTCAGGCTGATCGCGGTGCCGACCAGGGTCACGCCGAGGCTGACCAGGACCGACCGGGTCACCACGCCGCCTGCGAACAGTTCCTGGTAGGCGGCGAAGGAGAGCCCGCTCGGCACGGTGACCAGGCCGCCGGCCTCGGTCACCGCCTCCTGGGTGGACAGGCTGGTCAGCGCGACCATGTAGATCGGGAACAGCACGCCCACCGTGATGAGCGTCAGCAGGAGCCCCTTGAGGAGCGCGCCGACGCGGCTGGGCCGCTCGGCCCAGGGGGGAAGAGTCGTCATGATCGTTTGTAGATTCCCTGCTCGCCGAATCGATGGGCGACCCTGTTGGAGATCAGGATCAGCACCAGCCCCACCAGGCCCTTCACCAGACCGGCCGCGGCGCCGTAGCTCCACTCGCCGGTGAGCAGCGTGCGCCAGTACACGAAGGTGTCCAGCACCTCGGCGGCGTCCCTGCCGACCGCGTCGCGCTGCAGGAAGAACTGCTCGAAGCCGACGTTCAGCGCCTCGCCGAGGCGCAGGATCAGCAGCAGCACGATGACCGGGCGCAGGCCGGGCAGGGTGATGTGCCAGAGCCGCCGCCAGCGGCTCGCGCCGTCGACGGCGGCGGCCTCGTAGAGGTTCTGGTTGATGGCCGCCAGTGCGGCCAGGAAGATGATCGTCCCCCAGCCGGCGTCCTTCCAGACCGTCTCAGCGGTCACCAGCACGAGGAACGTGTCCGGATTCGTCATGAGGTCGAAGCCGGTGTAGCCGTGGTCGCGCAGCGTCTGCGAGAGCAGGCCCGCGCCGCCGAACATCTGCTGGAACAGCGTGACCACCAGCACCCACGAGAAGAAGTGCGGCATGTAGACGATGCCCTGGATGAACAGGCGCAGCCGGGGCCGCACCACGCTGTCCAGCAGTACGGCCAGCAGGATCGGCACCGGGAAGTAGAAGACCAGCTGGAACGCGGTGATCGTCAGGGTGTTGAGCGTCGCGTCCCAGAAGCTCTCGTCGAACATCAGCCACTGGAAGTTGGTGAACCCCACCCACGGGCTGTCGGCGATGCCCACGTACGGCGAGTAGTCCTGGAACGCGATCACATTGCCGAGCAGCGGGACATAGTGGAAAACGAGCAGCAGCCCGATCGCCGGCAGCGCCATCAGCAGCAGCTGCCAGTCACGTTTCAGTCGCGATCCGAAGGGTCGTGGGCGCGCCCGCCTTGTCCTGGAGCCCCTTTTACGGACATCCTTGGAGGTGCCGGTGCCGGCGGGTGAGGTCAGGTCACCCGCCGGCCCGGTCTTCGCGTGGTCGCTAAGCACGGCCGTTGTCCCGCAGGACCTTCAGGTAGAAGTCGCGGGCCTCGTCCCCGCCGTCCCGCCGCCACTCCGTGACGATCTGCTTGGCGTCGCTCACCGGGCGACGGCCGCGCATGATGTCGGTGAACTTGTCCTCGGTGGGCACCTGCAACCCGGAGTACTTCGACGGTCGCTGGATCCTGATCCCGTCGAAGGGGCCCTTCTCGATGAACGGGAAGCCGGCGTTCTGCCACTCCACGTTGAGCTTGACCGCGTCGGGGTAAGGCCAGTCCACATAGAGCGGACGCCCGCCGAGGAAGCCGTAGGTGTAGGCGACCTCCTTGCGGCCGAGGTCGTTCGTCTCCGGGATGCCGTTCGCGCCCCGGGTGAAGTGCTTGTCCTCCACGCCGAAGTTGGAGAGCTCGTACTCCTTGGTCCCGAACGGCGCCGCGCACCAGTTGAGGATGGCGAGGATCTCCTCCACCTGCTCCTTGGGCAGCCCCTTCTTGACGAAGGTGAAGATGCCCGCCGCGGTGTTGTGGTACATGATCGGCGTGCCGCCGTCGTGGGCGAAGAGCGGGAAGGCACCCAGGCTGAAGTCGGGGTTCTTGCCCCGGTGCTGCTGCAACAGCTCCTTCCAGCCGCCCAGCCCGTCGCGGTAGACGAGGATCTGCCCGGCCCCGATCAGGTCCTTCTCGTTGGCGCCCTTGCTGCCGGCCACGTTCGGGTGGACCAGCTCCTCGGCGAAGACCTTCCGCATGAACTCCAGCATCAGCTCGAACTCGGGGGTCTCGTACTTGTGGACGAGCTTGCCGCCCTCGTACCGCCAGTCCTGCGGGATCCGGAAGGTCGGCCACATCACCTCGTGGATGCTGCCGAACGCCCAGCGCTTGGCCTTGGGGTCGGTGATCTCCTTACCGAGTTGGAACAGCTCGTCGGCGGTCTTGGGGTTGGCGTTCCAGCCGCCTGCGTCGAACAGGTCCTTGCGGTAGAGCAGCGCGAAGGGGTAGGGCTCGGTCGGGAACGGCACCGCCATGAGCTTGTTGTTCCAGACCGACCACTGCCAGGCGGCCGTCGGCAGGTTGGCCAGCAGCGGGTAGGGGGCGACCTTGTCACCCTGCAGGTAGGGGGTGAGGTCCTCGAACGCCTTGTCGACGGCGGTGTTGAAGTCCGCCATCTTGTCGATCTCCCAGCTCGGGATGACCATGATCTCCGGGATGTCCCCCGCGGCGAGCCTGGCGATCGCCTTGTCGCCGTAGACGTTACCGTCGGTGATCTGAAACTCCACGGTGGCGCCGATGTCGGCGTTGACCGCCTGGAAGTAGGAGTTGCTCGCCAGGCCGGGCGGTGGCGGTCCCCAGAGCGGGGTCATGGCCTTGTAGGTGCCGCCCTTGCCGGCCTTCTGGGTGAGCGCCGCGGTGGGGGCGGCCGGGTAGGAGGTGAAGCCGCCGCTGACGTCGGGGACCCCGGGCAGCGTGGAGACCGTGCCGGGCAGGTCGGGCTTGACGCCGGGGAAGGCGGTGTAGGTGGGGGTGAGGGACGTCAGTTTGTCCGCCGCGGCGGCCGTGGCGCCGCCGCCGCCCGGCCGGGGGCCGCTGGGCGCGGAACACGCGGCCAGCAGGCCGCCGCCGGCGACCGCGGCCGCGCTGAGCCCCACCAGGCCGAGGAAGCCTCGGCGGCTGGTCATCGCGCCCTGGGGAAGATCTTTCACGGGGCGCTCCCTTCATTGGTTCGAGACGGATCGGGGGGTGTCGGGGAGCATGGCTCCGGGGTAGAATTAGTTCGTCTTTCGACCAAACAAATTAGTCGAGGGTGACCGTCGCCACAAGGGACCGCCGATCGCGGGCCGGGGGGGCGGTCACAGATTGGTGGACGATGGGGCATGATGGGGCCAGCCTGGCCGAGCGGGAGCGGGACTCACCTTGATCACATCTACGACTGACCCGCGTCCGGCCGACTTCGCCGACGTGCGGGCCACCAACCTCGCCGTGGTGCTGAGGTTCGTGCGCGAGCACGCGCCGTGCTCGCGGGCCGACATCGCGGCGTCCACCGGGTTGAACAAGGCGACCGTGTCGAGCCTGGTCGCCGACCTGATCGACCGTCGCCTGGTCAGGGAGACCGGCCTGACGGAGAACCGCGTCGGCCGCCCGGCCACGATGCTGGTGCTCGACGGCTCGCCGTACGCGGCGATCGGCATCGAGATCAACGTCGACTATGTCACCGCGGTCGCGGTGGACCTGTCGGGGGAGAGGCTGCTCTCCTGGCGGAGGTCCTTTCCCGGCGCCGCGGGCACGGTGGGGCAGGCGATGGCCACCGTCGCCGGGATCGTCCGCCGGGTGGTGAACCGGATGACCAAGCAGGAGCGCCAGGTCCTGGGGCTGACCGTGGGCGTACCCGGACTGATCGGCACCGACGGCACCGTGCGCATCGCGCCCAACCTCGGCTGGCGCGACGCCGACCTCTGCGGCGACCTCACCAAGGCGCTGCGCGACCCGGGTTTCCCGGTCCAGGTCGACAACGACGCCAACCTGGCGGCCCTGGCCGAGCACCGCTTCGGCCCGTATGCCGGGACGGCCAACCTGATCTACCTCACCGGCGAGATCGGGGTCGGAGCCGGGATCATCCTCGACGGCCGGCTGCGCAGGGGAGGCCAGGGCTACGGCGGCGAGATCGGCCACATCCAGCTCGACCCGCTCGGCGCCGAGTGCCGGTGCGGGCGCCTGGGCTGCCTGGAGGCCGTCGCCGGGATCGGCGCCGTGCTGGAGCACGCCACGATCTCGCCCGCCGAGGTCGAGCTCGAACTCGACGAGGTGGTGCGGCTGGCCCGCGGCGGTGACCCGGGCACGCTCGGGGTCCTCGACACCGTGGGCCGCAACCTCGGCAAGGGCGTGGCGGTGCTGGCCAACCTGCTCAACCCCGAGGTGGTCATCCTGGGCGGCTACTACGTACCGCTCGCGCCGTGGCTGCTGCCCGCGGTGGAGATAGAGACGCGGGGACGCACGATCGCGCCGGACGCCGGGGGCTGCCGGGTCGTCGCCTCCACCCTCGGTTATGGCGCGGCGGCGCTGGGTGGTGCCGCGCGAGTGCTCGACTCGGTGGATTCGGGTCGTTTGCCGCGAATCTCTTGACCTGGGCCGCATGGGAGTGCACCCTTCAGGGAAGCTCCGCTCGAAACACGCGCGTAACGCACGGGTGACGACCGGAGTTTTCCCGGACCGATTATCGAAGCGCTTCGACAGAGGCGTTTTTCCAGGACAGAAATCGAAGCGCTTCGACGCTCTCAAAGGGATGGTCCCCGATGAACGAACCGTTCCGTGACCCGGAACTTCCCCTCGCGCAGCGGATCGCGGACCTGCGGGGCAGGCTCACGCTGGAGGAGAAGGTCGGGCTGCTGCACCAGTACCAGCAGCCGGTGGAGCGGCTCGGGCTCGGTCCCTTCCGCACCGGCACCGAGGCGCTGCACGGCCTGGCCTGGCTCGGTCCCGCGACGGTGTTCCCCCAGGCGATCGGACTGGCCAGCACCTGGGACCCCGATCTGGTGCGGCGGGTCGGCGAGGCCACCAGCGACGAGGTGCTGGCCTTCCACCACAAGGATCCGGCGGGGGCCGGACTCAACGTCTGGGCGCCGGTGGTCAACCCGCTGCGCGACCCCCGCTGGGGCCGCAACGAGGAGGGCTACTCCGAGGACCCGTGGCTGACCGGTGTAATGGCGACGGCCTACGCCTCCGGCCTTCGTGGGAGCGATCCCACGGTGCTGAAGACCGCCCCCACCCTCAAGCACTTCCTCGGCTACAACAACGAGACCGACCGTTGCGTCACCTCCAGCAACCTGCCGCCCCGGGTGCTGCGCGAGTACGAGCTCCCGGCCTACCGGTCCGCGCTGGCCGGCGGTGCCGCGGTCGCCGTGATGCCCTCCTACAACCTGGTCAACGGCCGCCCGGCCCACCTCAGCCCGCTGATCGGCGAGGTGCTGCGAGCCTGGGCGCCCGACGACCTCCTCGTGGTCAGTGACGCCTACGCGCCCGCCAACCTCACCGGCCTGCAGGCCTACTACGACGACCTTCCCGAGGCCTACGCGCACGCGATCAGGGCTGGGCTCGACAGTTTCACCCAGGACGACGACCGCACCGAGGCCACCGTCGGGCACATCCACGCCGCGCTGGAGCGCGGCCTGCTCACCGAGGCCGACGTCGACCTCGCGGTACGGCACACGCTCTCCATCCGCTTCCGGCTGGGCGAGTTCGACCCCGCCACCCCGTACGACGACATCACCGAGGCGGTGGTCAACTGCCCCGAGCACCAGGAACTGGCCCGCGAGGCCGCCCGGCGCTCGATCGTGCTGCTGCGCAACGACGGAATCCTGCCGCTGACCTCGGTACGCAGGATCGCGGTCATCGGCCAGCTCGGCGACACCCTCATGGAGGACTGGTACTCCGGGACGCTCCCCTACGCGGTCACCGCCCGCGCCGGGCTCGCCGAGCGCTGCGAGACCGTCTTCTGCGAGGCGGTGGACCGGATCACGCTCTCGGTGGACGGCGGCCACGTCGTCGCCGACCTCGACGGCGGACCGCTCGGCGTCGGTGCCGACCCCGGCCACTTCGACCTGTTCGACTGGGGCGGCGGCTGCTACGCCCTGCGGGCCGTGGCGACCGGGCGCCACCTGTCCGTCGACGACGACGGCGTGCTGGTCAACGACCAGCCGGGACCCAACGGCTGGGAGGTGCGCCAGACCTTCCGCACCGAGGAGCGCCCGCGCGGCACGCTGGCGCTCAGGCACATCTCCACGGGCCGCTACGTCGCGCTGGACGGCGAGGTCTTCCGCCTGGTCGACGACGCCGACGCCGCCGCCTGGCTCAGCGTGGAGCGGGTGGTCAGCGGCGCCGAGGCCGCCGCCGCGCTCGCCGCGACCGCGGACGTGGCCGTGGTGGTCGTCGGGGACCATCCGCTGGTCAACGGCAGGGAGACCGAGGACCGTCTGGACCTGGCGCTGCCCGCCGCGCAGCAGGCGGTGGTCGAGGCGGTGCGCGCGGTCAACCCGAGGACCGTCATGGTGATCAGCAGCGGCTACCCGGTGACCTGGGACGGCGACGACCCGCCCGCGGTGCTGTGGTCCTCGCACGGCGGGCAGGAGTACGGGCACGCGCTGGCCGAGGTGCTGTTCGGCGACGCCGACCCCGAGGGGCGGCTCACCCAGACCTGGTACGGCTCCGCGTGCGAGCTTCCCGACCTGCTCGACTACGACATCATCGCCGCCGACGCGACCTACCAGTACTTCCGGGGCACCCCGCTCTACCCCTTCGGCCACGGCCTCAGCTACACCACCTTCGACTACACCGACCTGGCCGTCGCGGTGCGGGACGGCCGGCTCACCGCCTCGGCCACCGTCACCAACACCGGTGCCCGAGCCGGGGTGGAGGTCGTCCAGATCTACACCCGCCAGCGGAACTCCCGGGTCAAGCAGGCGCTGCGCCGCCTGCGGGGCTTCGTCAAGGTGCGGCTCGCCCCCGGCGAGAGCACCCGGGTCGACTGGGACCTCGACATCCAGGAACTGGCCTTCTGGGACGTCACCGGGGGCCGGTTCGTCGTCGAGGACGCGTCCCACAAGATCATGATCGGTGGCTCCGCGCGCGACATCAGGCTCTGTGCCTCCTTCCACGTCGACGGCGAGCGGATCCCGCCGCGCGACGCCTTCGCGGGCCCGATCGCCGCGGTGGACCACGACGAGTACGACTCGGTGGCGTTCGTGGACGCGGCCAGGGTCTCCGGCGACGCCGTGCGATCCACCGCCGAGGGGGCGTGGATCGTGTTCCGCTCGGTCGACCTGGGGAAGGGGGCCGCCTCCTGCTCGGTCGGCGCCACCAGCGCCGAGGGCGGCGTGATCACCCTGCGCCTGGACGACCCCCTCTACGGCCCCGTGATCGGCGACATCCCCGTCCCCCGCGCCGGCCGCCATGACCTCACCGAGGTGCGCGCCGGGCTTGCGGAGCAGGGGGGAGTCCACGATCTTTATGTGGTGTTCGAGAACGTGGGGATCACCGTGGCCACCCTGAGCTTCTACGAGACCGCATGAGCGAGCGGGCGGTGACCATCAGCGAGGTCGCCAGGCACGCGGGGGTGGCGGTCAGCACCGTGTCCTACGTGCTCAGCGGGAAGCGCGCGATCTCGGCCGACACCCGGCGCAGGGTGCTCGACAGCGTGCGGGTCCTGGGATACCACCCCAACGCCGGGGCGAGGGCGCTGGCCAGCAAGCGGGCCAACGTCATCGCGCTGGTGCTGCCGCTGCGGGTGGGGATGCACGTCCCGGTGCTGATGCAGTTCGCCACCTCGGTGGTCACCGCCGCGCGGCAGTACGACCATGACGTGCTGCTGCTGACCGCCGACGAGGGGTCGGACGGGCTGCGCAGGGCGGCGGCGAGCGCGCTGGTCGACGGGCTGGTCCTGATGGACGTGGAGCTGCACGACAGCCGGGTGCCGCTGCTCAAGGATCTTGCCGAGCCCAGCGTGCTGATCGGTTTTCCCGCCGACTCGGCCGGGCTGACCTGCGTCGACCTCGACTTCGCGAGGGCGGGTGCGCTCTGCGTGGAGCACCTGGCCGAGCGCGGGCACACCGAGGTCGCGCTGCTCGGCGCGCCCTCGGTCGTCTACGAACGGGGCACCGGTTTCGCCCGCCGCACCCGGGAGGGCTTCGCCGCGGCCGTGGCCGACACCGGCCTGAAGGGGGTGGCCCTGTCGTGCGAGGAGAACTTCGACCAGGTGTCCGCCGTGATCGCCGAACTGCTGGACACCAGGCCGGGCCTGTCCGGGCTGGTCGTGCACAACGAGGCCGCGGTCAACCACGTGCTGGGGGCACTGCGCCAGCACGGCAGGCGGGTGCCCGACGACATCGCCGTGGTGGCGATCTGTCCCGACGACATCGCGGAACGCTCCAGTCCGCCGCTGACCTCGGTGCTGATCCCGGCCGAGGAGGTGGGCCGCCAGGCGGTCCGGCTGCTCATGGAGAAGCTTGAGGGCCACGTCGTCCCCGAGGACACCCTGCTCCAGCCCTGGCTCACCGTACGCGACAGCACCTGAGAGCCTCCGTACGGCGGGGATGGACGCCTTCCGGGGCCCGCGTGCTCCGGTGACGACGAAGGGCGCGCTCCCTCGAAGGGGAGGCGCGCCCGGTGTCGTGCCAATCGTCGTCCTGCTGTGGGTGGGGTTACCAGTCGCCCCCGCCGAAGTCCCCGCCGCCGAAGTCGCCTCCGCCGCCGAAGTCCCCCCAGCCGCCGCCGCCGAAGTCGCCGCCACCGCCGAAGTCGGTGCCGCTGTCGGCGACCCCCTGCTCGTAGCCGGCGCCGTAACCGCCGTGGCCGCCGAATCCGCCGCTCAGCATGCTGCCCATCATGGTGCCGACGAGCATGCCGGTCATGACGTCGCCGAAGCCGCCGTAGTAGCCGTAGGCGTAGGGCTGGTAGGCCGGTCCCGCGTCGTAGTACGGGCGGCGCTGGCCGTTGACCATGACCTCGCGGGTCTGCGGCTCGAAGCCGCGCTCGACGGCCTCGGCGTCGGCCGCGCAGGCGGGCACGTCGCGCAGCGCGCCACCGGGCGGGGCCCAGCGCACGTCGCGGACGGAGGGCCCGTGCTGCGGGTTGAAGAAGCACGGGGAGCGCCGCTCGGGCAGCGGCTGGTTGTTGACGCGCGCCTTCACGCAGGCGAGCGCGTAGCGGCCCTCCTCCAGCGCGGTGGTCACGCCGCGGAGCTCGTCGGGGCGCTTGACCGCCGCGAGCTCCACCTTGGCCCGTTCGTAGGAGTCCAGGGCGCGCTGCCAGTCCTGCAGGTGGTCGGCGCCGTTGCCGAGCAGCTTGACGTCGGTGTCGAGGTCGGTGATCTCCTCGCCGAACTTGGTAACGTCCTCGTCCACGGTCTGCTTGACCGCGGCCAGCTCGGCGGCCTCACGGATCTCACGATCCTTCTTCTTCTTTCGGGAGTAGAAGAAGATGCCCGCGCCACCGGCCAGGGCCAGCACCAGGATGCCGACCAGCACACCGCTGCTGGAGCCGCTTGAGGAGCTGGAACCGGAGGAGTTGGCGGGGACACCGGCGCCTTGCGCCGCGTCGCTCGCCAGCTTGGTGAAGTTGATCACGCTGTCGGTCGGACTGTTGGTCTTGGCCCGTCCGAGCAGTTCGTCGATGTCGACGCCCTTGATGTTCGTGACGCCGAACGGGGTCCTGCCGCTCATCACCAGGACCGTCGACTTGGGGCCGACGCTCTTCAGGAGCGAGCTCAGCAGGGTACTCGCCTGGGACTGGCTGGTGATCGAGTTCTCGGGGAGCAACGCCACGTAGACGGAGGAAGACTTTTCGGCCGCGCCGCGCATGGCGCCGACGGCGTTGGCGGGCAGGCCCGCCGCGGGATCGGCGTAGAAGCGGTCCCCGTCCTTGAGCTCCGAGGCGATCGCACTGGGATCTGGCGCCGCGGCGTGGGCCGCCGGGGCGAGCATGAAAACGGCCAGCAGCCCGGCGAGCAGTGCCATGAGCATGGCACCGAAACGGCCTGGCGCGGTTCTTATCGTGGTCACGGCAGAAAGCCTCCTTCGTCCTGAAGACGAATGAGTGGACGTCAGAGTTCCTACATCCCGACCGTATCCTTTTCCGAACCGGGTCAGGCGCCTACCGGGGCATCCGGTGTGTGATCGTCGCGTCACGGTCCGCGCGGGTCCGCGCACCCGAAAACTCCAGCGGGCGTTCCCGGTGCGAGGTCCACGACCTCCCACCGGATCTCCAGGGGTTCCGTCTTCGGAACGGTGTGCCGAAGACGGTGAACGCGGGCGGACACCGCGCCGGGCGGGACCTCAGACGTCCTTGATCTCGCAGATCGTGGCGCCCGAGGTGACGGTCTGGCCGACCTGCGCGGCCAGTCCGGTGATGGTGCCGGCCTTGTGCGCGGCGAGTGGCTGCTCCATCTTCATCGCCTCCAGCACGACGATCGTGTCACCGGCCGCGACGGTGTCGCCGTCGGTGGCGACGACCTTGACGATCGTGCCCTGCATCGGGCTGACCAGCGAGTCGCCGCTCGCGGCCTTCTTGGCCACCCCGCCGCCGCCGCGGCGCGGTGCCTTCGACGCCGCGCCGCCCGAGCCGGGGTTCCCGGCGGCGAACCCCGCGGGGAGCACCACCTCCAGCCGCTTGCCGGCCACCTCGACGGTGATCCGCTGCCGCTCGCCCGGCTCCTCGGCCTCGCCGTGCCCTCCCGCGTGCGGCGCGATCGTGTTGTCGAACTCGGTCTCGATCCACCGGGTGTGCACCGAGAAGGGCTCGCCGGTGAACGCGGGATCGGCCACCACGGCACGGTGGAAGGGCAGCACGGTCGGCATGCCGTCGATCTCGAACTCGGCCAGCGCCCGGCGCGAGCGCTCCAGGGCCTGCGCCCTGCTGGCCCCGGTCACGATCAGCTTGGCGACCAGGGAGTCGAAGGACTGCGGGACGGTCATGCCGGCCTCGTAGCCGGCGTCCAGGCGCACCCCGGGACCGGAGGGGGCGCTCATCCGGGTGATCGTGCCGGGGGCGGGCAGGAAGCCGCGCCCGGCGTCCTCGGCGTTGATCCGGAACTCGATCGAGTGGCCGCGCAGCACGGGGTCGCCGTAGCCCAGCTCCTCGCCGTCGGCGACGCGGAACATCTCGCGTACCAGGTCGACGCCGGCGACCTCCTCGGTCACCGGGTGCTCGACCTGCAGCCGGGTGTTGACCTCCAGGAAGGAGATCGTGCCGTCCTGGCCCACCAGGAACTCGCAGGTGCCGGCCCCGACGTAGCCCGCCTCGCGCAGGATCGCCTTGGAGCTGGTGTAGAGCAGGTCGAGCTGCTCGGAGCTCAGGAAGGGGGCGGGTGCCTCCTCGACCAGTTTCTGGTGGCGGCGCTGCAGCGAGCAGTCACGGGTGGACACCACGACCACGTTGCCGTGGGTGTCGGCCAGGCACTGGGTCTCGACGTGCCGGGGACGGTCCAGGTAGCGCTCGACGAAGCACTCGCCCCTGCCGAACGCGGTGACCGCCTCGCGGACCGCGCTGTCGTACAGCTCGGGGATCTCCTCCAAGGTGCGCGCCACCTTCAGCCCGCGCCCGCCGCCTCCGTAGGCGGCCTTGATCGCGATCGGCAGGCCGTGCTCGGCGGCGAAGGCGACGACCTCCTCGCTCCCGGAGACCGGGTCCTTGGTGCCGGCCACGAGTGGCGCGCCGACCTTCTGCGCGATGTGGCGGGCCTGCACCTTGTCGCCGAGCGCGATGATCGCGGCCGGCGGCGGGCCGATCCAGGTCAGGCCGGCGTCGATGACCGCCTGGGCGAAGTCGGCGTTCTCGGCCAGGAAGCCGTAGCCGGGGTGTACGGCGTCCGCCCCGGTCTCCGCGGCGACCCGCAGCAGCTTGGTGATGTCGAGATAGGTTTCCGCGGGCGTCTGGCCACCAAGGGCGTGCGCCTCGTCGGCCACCCGGACATGGAGTGCGTCCAGGTCCTGGTCGGAGTAGACGGCGACGCTGGCCAACCCGGCGTCCTTGCACGCGCGGGCGATTCGCACCGCGATCTCACCACGGTTGGCGATCAAGACCTTATGCACCGACGTCGTTCCCTTCAGGCGTGCGAACAGGGGGGCTGGCGGGCCTCCAACGGAGTGTAAGCGGCGCCTGATGGCGGAGCGGAGGAGGGTCCTACCTGCCCAGGTACGCGCCGCCGTTGACGTGCAGGACCTGCCCGGTCACGTGGCGTGCCTCGGCGGAGGCGACGAATCGTACGGTCTCGGCGACGTCGTCCGGGGTCCCGGCCCTGCCGTTCCTGGTGCCCTCGACTCTGCGGCGCACCCCCTCCGAGGTGAGACGGCCCCGGAAGAACTCGGTGTCCACGATCAGGCCGGGGGAGACCACGTTGGCGGTGACGCCCCGTGGCCCCAGCTCGGCGGCCAGGTCGGCGGTCCACGCCTCCACGGCCGCCTTGGCCGCGCCGTACGAGCCGGAACCGGTGCCCCTGGCCGCGATGGAACCGATCGTGATGATCCGGCCGCCCTCGGCGAGGCGCGGGATGAGCGCGCTGGTGACCAGTACGGCCGATATCAGGTTGGCGTTGAGGTTGGCCCACCAGCCCTCCGCCACGTCCATCAGGTCGTCGCCGGACGGCACCCGGTCCAGGTTGGTGTTCCCGCCCGCGTTGTTGACCAGCACGTCCACCCGCGCGGGCAGCCGCTCCAGCGCCTCGCCCACCGCCACCGGGTTGGCCGCGTTGAACGCCACGTACGAGACGCCCAGCCGGTCGGCCGCCTCCTTGAGCACCTGCTCGCGCCGCCCGGTGACGGTTACCCGGTCGCCCTGCGCGGCGAACACCGTCGCGATGGCGTAGCCGATTCCGGTGCCTCCGCCCGTCACCACAATCTCACGCACTGCCCATATCTCCTTGAATCACTAAAAATCAAGACAATGAAGAACGTTAGCCTCTCGATGGAGAAGGGAACGTCCATAGCCGCTCGGTATATCCCGGATACCCCTGTGATCCGTACGCCTATCGTGATTTCGTTTGGTGACCAACCCCCGACACCGATCCGAAGGAGACTGGCATGAGCCAGAACTTGCTCGGCGGCAACCCCGCGGAAATGCAGCAGATGGCCACCCAGTTCACCCAGCAGGCCGACCAGGTCAGAGCCACCGTGGCCGCCCTTGACAGGGAGGCGGCGAAGGTCGGAACCGCCTGGACGGGGCCCGGCGCCCAGCGTTTCAGCGAGGCCTGGCAGAACTACCGCGCCGCTTTCCAGCGCATGTCCGAGGAGCTCGGCGAGGCTTCTCGGGTGATCAACACCTACCGCGGCAATATCGAGTCCGCCACGCGATAGGAAACGGCCCGCCGAAATGCCCCGGTTCTTGAAAGACCGGGGCATTTTCATGTGACGGCCGCCTGGATGGGGGTCACCGAGCCCAGGGTCACCAGCAGGCCGCGTCCCGGGGGGCCGCCGACCGCGCCGCGGGGCAGCCGGACCGTGAACAGGTCGCCGTCGGCGGGGCTCTGCACCGAGAGCAACAGGCCGGTGCGCCCCTTGCGGGTCTCGGCCGCGAAACCTCGGTAGGCGGTGGTCAGGTCGCCCGTGGTACCACCGATGATCATGCCGTGCTCGCCGTCCCTGCCGCTGCGGAGCACCTGTTCGAGCGCGGTGCCCAGGGGGGAGTCCGGGGAGATCAGCTCGGCGTCGTCGACGATCACGACATAGCGGTCCTGCCCCGCCACGGCCTCGGGCAGGTCACCGTTCGCGTCCAGCACGGCCAGCACGCCGGGGGTGTCCACCAGCGTGCACAGCGGGCTGCGCCGGGGAGTCACCAGGACAGTGGGGGTGCCCTGGGAGAGCAGGGAGTGGGTGGCGGTCAGCAGCGCCGTGGACCTGCCGGACCTGGGCGGCCCCGCGACGACCGCGCCGGGGCCGTGGGCCAGCAGGTCGACGCCGAGCGGGGCCAGCGAGTCGCCCCCGGCGCCGAACAGCGCCCACAGCGGAGACGGCGGCCGGAAGGAGGGCGCCAGATCCAGGACCTGCGCCGCGGTGACGCGCATCGGCAGCGCGTCCACCCGCATCGGCGGGTCTGCGGTGATCTCCGGTGCCGACCGGGCCAGCGCCTGGAGCGCGGCGACCTGCGCCGGCCCCGAGGGGTCGTCGCAGAGCAGCGCGATCTGGCTCTCGGTGGTGCCGTACTCGCCGACGGACAGCGCGCGGCCCGGCGCCAGGGTGGCGGGCAGGTCCTTGACCGGCAGCCCGGCCAGGCCGTAGTCGGACGGGTCGGCCAGCCGCAGGATCAGCCGGTCGTCGAAGACCGTGGAGATCTGCCCGAGCAGCACGGACCTGTCACCGGTCACCACGGCGCGCAGTCCGACCGCGGGTCCCTCCCGCAGCAGCTGCATCAGCGAATCGATCAGCCGCCCGTAGTCGTAGCCCTCGAACGCGGCGACGAACCCCTCCCACCGGTCGAGCATCAGGACCAGCCACGGCAGCCGGGGGCCGTCCGTGCCGGCGCGCAACTCGGCCAGCGAGGCGTACCCGGCCTCGGCGAGGAGTTGCTGGCGCCGCCCCACCTCCGCGCGGAGCCGGGCCAGCAGCCGTTCCACCCGGTCGAGCTGGTCGCGCGTCACCACGGCACCGCAGTGCGGCATCGCCATCAGGGGCAGCAGCGCCCCCGAGCCGCAGTCGATCGCGTGCACGTGTACGTCGTCGGGGGAGGTCCGGCCGGCGATCGCCCCCGCGAGCGTGCGCAGCGCCGTGGACCGCCCGCTGCGCGAGGCGCCCGCGATGAGCAGGTGCCCCCCGCCCGCGAGGTCGAGCGCCAGGGCCCGCCGGTCCTGCGCCCAGGGCATGTCGGTGACCCCGAAGGCCAGCGGTGGCACCTCCTCGACCCCCGCCCGGTAGGGCAGGCCGGTGGACGGCGCGGAGAGGCCGGGGACGACCATGAGCTCGGGGAGCGGTTCGAGCCAGGGGCTCGGCTGCTCCGCGACCCCGGCGACGCGGGCCGCCTCGACGAGGGCGTCGGCGAGTACGGACAGGTCGGTGACGTGGCCTCCCTCGGTCCCCGCGCGCACCGGCCTGGGGCGCCCCAGAGCCTGCCAGCCGACCTCCGTCACCCGCACCCTGGCCTCGCCGCCCGAGACGCCGGGGCTCCGTCCGCCGATCCGCGCGGTCTGCACCGCCGTCGCCGCGCCCGCGCCCGACTTCACGTAGCACCGGCCGGGAGCGGACTTGGGGATGTACGCGGCGTCCGGGCGGTCGATGACGTCGGCGGACTCGGTGCCCTCGGTGACCCGCAGCGCGATCCGCAGGGACGTGTTGGCCTGGATGTCGGCGGTCACCACCCCGCCAGGGCGCTGGGTGGCGAGGATGAGGTGGATGCCGAGCGAGCGCCCCCGCCTGGCGATGTCGACCAGTCCGGTCATGAAGTCGGGCAGCTCGCTGACCATGGCCGCGAACTCGTCGATGACCAGCACCAGCCGGGGCAGCGGGGCCGGCGGCTCGGCGCGCCCGCGCAGCGGCCTGACCGGCGCGCCGCTCCCGGCGACGAGCAGGTCGCGGGAGGCACGGGCCGTGCGGGCGTCGCGCAGCTCGTGGTAGTCCTCGATGTCCTTCGCCCCCACGGCCAGCAGCAGGCGCTCACGGCGCCGGATCTCGGCGGCCAGGGAGGCCAGGGCCCGCTGGGTCAGGTGGCCGTCGAGGTCGCTGACCATGCCCACGGTGTGCGGCAGCCGCACGCACTCCTTGAACGCGGCGCCGCCCTTGTAGTCGATCAGCACGAACGTCATCTCGTCCGGCCTGTTGGCCACCGCCAGCGAGCAGATCAGGGTCTGCAGCAGCTCCGACTTGCCCGCGCCGGTGGTGCCCGCGATGAGCGCGTGCGGCCCGTCCCTGCGCAGGTCGACCGAGAACAGCCCCTCGGGGCCCACCCCCACCACGGCCTCGGTCGCCCGGCCCCAGCGCTCGGCCAGGGCCGTACCGGAGACCGACGGCAGCTCCAGCAGGTCGAGCAGCCGCGCGGAGCCCGGCAGGGCGAGGCCGGCATCGTCGCGGCTGACGTCGCGGATCGGCGCCAGCGAGCGGGCCAGCCGGTCACACCAGGCGGCCGTCACCTGGTCGGCCAGGATCTCGCCGAGGTCGTCCAGGCCGCCGCCGCGCAGCCGCACGGTGCCGTCGGCCTCCATGGCGGCGACGGTGGCGCACTCCTCGGGCAGCAGCCGCTGGTCGCCGTCCACCGCCAGGGTGTAGACGCCCGCGCGGGGCCCCTGGCGCAGCACCTGGGGCATGCCCGGCAGCGCGCGCAGCACCTGCGCGCCGTCCAGCACCACCAGCACGTCGTAGGGGCGCTCGTCGTAGACGGGGGCGGCGTACGGCTGTTCGGACCCGCCGCCCCCGCCCAGATCGCCCCAGCCGGCCGGTACGCGGCCGAGCCTGGCCGCGGGTCCCGCGGCGGCGTCCTCGCCGAGGCGCTCGTCGATCAGCGCGGCCAGCTCGCCCACCCTGCGGGCCGCGGCCTCGGGGTCGGCGCCGACCAGGGCCACGCAGTCCTCGCCGCCACGCGGGGCGCAGTGCGGCAGCCACCGTACCCAGCTCCACCGCTCCTCGCCGTCACCGTGCGCGGAGAGCACGACGATCGCCAGATCGCGCGGGCTGTGCAGGGCGGCGGCCTGGCCGACCAGCCAGCGTGCCAGCCCGGCCGTCGTCTCCCTGGGCCCGGTCAGACCGGCGACGCCCAGGCGGCGCATGGCGAGTGCCACCGGCACCGCCTGGCAGGTGGGCGGGGCGGGCATCGGGGTGTCGGCCGGCGCGGAGCGCTCGGGGGTGAACTCCAGCTCGGCGGGGAGGTCGGCGAGGCCGACCCGGAGCCGCAGCGCGTCGGGGTCGTGGTCGCGCCGCTCCCAGAGCCGCCGCCGGGGGCCCGTCACGGTGAGCAGCACCTCGGCGGGGTCGGGCGCGGCGGCACGGCGGGCGGTCTCGTCGTCGGCACGGGCGCGCTCCACGGTCGCCTCGAAGACCTTCAGCCGCTCCCGGTACTCCTTGAGTTGTCGGCGGTACTGCTTGCGGCCGTGCCGCCGGTCGCTCCACCACTGGCCGATCATGATCAGCGGGGTCATGAACGCGAACAGCAGGAAGTACGGCGACTGGAGGGCGATGGCCATGCCGACGCCCAGCGCGGCGGGCAGGAACGCGGTCAGCAGTTGCAGCCGCATGGTCTCGGCCCGCCTGGGCTCGGCCGGCACCTCGAAACGCCGCGCGCCGCCCGGCGGGCGGAACCTGGGCGGCCGGTTGTAGGCCAGGCCGCCGTCCGGCTGCGCGTCCAGGTGCGCGTCGGGCGGCTCCACCGCCTTGAGGGTCAGCACGCTGCCGCCGCAGCTCAGCAGGGCGTGCTCGGGCCAGGGCAGCGGATCTTCCAGCCGCTCGCGGTCGAGCAGGGCCCCGGCCCTGTTCCCAGGGTCCCCCGGCTCCACGGTGATGGCGTCCGGGGTGAGCCGCACCACGGCGGCCAGCGCGGGCAGCCGGGGGTCGGACACGGCCACCGAGCAGGCGGGGTCGGAGCCGATGGTGTGCACGCCCAGGCTGAGGCGGTGCACCGATCCGGCGGCGGGCCCGCCGACCACCCGGATCTCCACGATCCCGCCGGGCTCCTCGGCGAGGGTGGCCAGGGCGAGCGAGCGGTCCAGGGTGACCAGGTCGCCGTCGCGGAGCAGGCCGAGCGCGGGGGCGTCGGGGTCGAGGGGGCGGCCGTCCAGCCAGAGCGCCGGGGGCTCGGCCCCGGCCGCGTCACGGCCCAGCCCGTACGGGGCCTTGCTTCGCGTCAGCCGCACCACGTTGCTCGGCCGCTCGCCGCCCTGGCCCGCGAGTGACTCCGCGAGCCGTGCCACCGTGGTCGTCTCGTCGCCCTCGACCACGACATCGCGGTCGGCGTGCTCGCTGAGCACAGTGAGCATGATCCGCATCGACGCTCTCCTCGGGTCAGGCCCCGGGTCCACCGTACAGAGTGAAAACGGGGTCCGAGAGGGTGTTCGCGGCAATCTCATGGCTCGCGACCCGGTATGTGGAAAACATCCCAACCTGTGGATAACTCTCCGCAGGTGGCTGCTGTTTATACCGATTTATGGGGATATTTGGTGATTTATCGCCTCGCGGGTGTCGGCCTGCCCGAGGTACGGAGCTGTGGAAAACCTGTTCGGAGAACCGGCGGCACGGCGGGCCGAGGTCCGGGCCAGAAGCTCGCCCGTCTTCTCCTCCAGTAGCCCGGCGTACGCGCTGACCTCGGAGGTCACCTCGGCCAGCCCGACGGCCGCGCGGTGCAGTCCCTCGATCATTCGCTCGGTCATTCGGTCCGTCGTGGGGACGGCGGCGAGGTGTTCGGCCCTGCGGCGGCGCATTCGCCCGGCCGCCGAGCGGAAAAAGAGCCTGACGCGTCCCCCGCCCGAGGCGTCACGCCCGGATGATGTGGCCATCTCTCCAGGGTGCCACATTTTGAACAGGTTCAGGGTTAAGGAGAACGCACACCTGTGAGCAGAGGAGGGTGATGGGGTGCCGTAATGATTGGGGGTAAATGCTGTGACGATTGGTACAAGAGTTAATTGCCGCCCATATCACCTAGATAAGTGTCCCGTCATCTAGCGAAACCGCCACTTTCTTCTGAAGCGGCATTGACAGACGTGTTCCTATCAAACGAGCATGGGTTCTGGTTTTTGTCCGACAGCCCGTCGGCATGGTGCGCATAATGGCGTAAATTCGACCAGTAGTCCCCATATTTATGATCACTCTGGGAGTCCCCCTACCCATGAGGACCAGTGAGAAGCCAACGGGCCGTGTCCCGGTGAACGCCGAGCGCCAGTCGTCGGCGGGCACCCTGTCCGGGCCGGCGTCGCGCAAGCTTCCCGTGCCCCCACGCGAGCGCAAACCAGCCCTCGCCGCCCTCGCCGTCCTCCTCATCCTGGGCGGCGCCCTCGCCACCACCCTGCTCGTGCTGCGCAGCGGCGACCGCGTCTCGGCGATCGCCGTCTCCCAGCAGATCGGTGCGGGCCAGCAGTTCACCGAGGCGATGCTCAAGGAGGTCCAGATCGCCGACACCGGAATCGGCTACGTGGCCTGGTCCCAGCGCGCCCGCGTCGCGGAGAACTTCGCCCGCGTCACCCTCATCCCCGGAACGCTCCTGACCCGCGAGATGGTGGTCTCCGCCAGCAGGGAACTGGGCCCCGGCAAGGCCCAGGTCGGTCTCGCCCTCAAACCCGGACAGTCACCGGGCACCCTGGAGCGCGGGGATCGGGTCCAGGTCGTCTACGTGCCGAGCAGGGGCGGCGGCGCCGGCCAGGAGCGGCGGGTGCTGGCGCAGAGCGCCCTGGTCCACCAGATCGGCACGCCCGGCAGGAGCGGCGCGAACGGCCTGGTCACCATCATCGTGGACAGTTCCATCTCACCGGAGGTCGTCGCGTACGCCTCCACCGGTGAGATCGCGCTCGCCGAGCTGCCGGGAGCGCGCTGAGGTGGCGCTCATCGTGCTGGCCGCGGACAAGGGCGCGCCCGGAGTGACCACGGCGGCCACCGCGCTCGGCGCGATCTGGCCGCGTCCGGTGCTGCTCGCCGAGTGCGACCCGGCGGGCGGCGACCTCGCCTACCGCCTGCCAGCGGCCGACGGCGGTGTGCTCAACCCGGCCAGGGGCCTGCTCACCCTGGGGGCCACGGCCCGTCGCGGACTGCACCCGGAACAGATCCACGAGCACACCCAGAAGATCATCGGCGGTCTGGACATCCTGGCGGGGCTGACCCACGGCGAGCAGGCGGCCGGGCTGACCTGGCTCTGGGGTCCGCTCGGCCGGGCACTGGCCACGATGCCCGGCGCCGACGTGCTGGCCGACTGCGGACGCCTCGGCGGCCACCCCCAGCTGGCCGAGCTGACCGCGGAGGCCTCGCTGGTGGTGCTGTTCACCAGGGCGAGCCTGGACCACGTCGCCCACCTGCGGGAACGCCTGCAGATCATGCCTCGCGAGCCGCAGGTGGGCGTGGTCGTGATCGCCGACCCCCGGCAGTACCGCACGACGATCGAGGAGGTCCGCCGGATCGTGGTGGGCACCGGCAGGAACCTCGCCTTCGTGAGCGGGCTCGCGCACGACCCCAAGGGCGCGGAGCTGCTGCGCGGCCAGTGGGGCGGGCGCCTGGACCGCTCCCTGCTGATCCGTACCGCCCGGGAGCTGGGCGGCCGCCTCGCCGCACAGGTCAGCGCTCCCGAGCCGGTCATGGGCGTGCCCGTCGAGCCGTCGAGCGGAGCCAGGCCGTGACCATCGACCACACGCTGGTCAAGCGCTTCCGGCAGGACGTCGGAGACAGGCTGGCCCACCAGCGCCGGCTGGACCAGGCCAGCGGCCTGCAGCCGATGACCGGTGAGGACGAGCGCCAGTTCGCCCGCGCGCTGATCGCCCAGATCCTGGAGGAGTTCGCCCGCGGCGAGATCGGCGTCGGCAGGACCCCGCCCACCGCCGAGGAGGAGGAGGCACTGGCCGCGGGGATCCACGCGGCCCTGTTCGGCGTCGGCCGCCTCCAACCCCTGCTGGACGACCCCGAGGTCGAGAACATCGACATCAACGGCTGCGACCGGGTGTTCGTCGGCTACGCCGACGGCCAGGAGCTCATGCGCGAGCCGGTGGCCGAGTCCGACGAGGAACTGGTCGAGCTGATCCAGATCCTCGCCGCCTACAGCGGCCTGTCCAGCAGGCCGTTCGACACCGCCAACCCCCAGCTCGACCTGCGCCTTCCCGACGGCTCCCGGCTCTCGGCCGTGATGGACGTGACGGTCCGCCCGTCCATCTCCATCCGCCGCTCCCGGCTGGGCAAGGTCTTCCTCAGCGACCTGGTGGGGAACGGCAGCCTGACCCCGGAGCTGGGGCGGTTCCTGGCGGCGGCGGTGGCGGCCAGGAAGAACATCATGATCTCCGGTTCGACCAATGCAGGGAAGACGACACTGCTGCGCGCCCTGGCCAATGAGATCCCGCCCTCCGAGCGGCTCATCACCGTCGAGCGCGCCCTCGAACTCGGCCTCGACCAATTCCCGGAACTCCACCCCAACGTGGTCGCCTTCGAGCAGCGGCTGCCCAATTCCGAGGGCCAGGGCGAGATCACCATGGCGGAACTGGTCCGCCGCTCCCTGCGGATGAACCCGTCCAGGGTGATCGTCGGAGAGGTCCTCGGCGACGAGATCGTCACCATGCTCAACGCGATGACCCAGGGCAACGACGGCTCGCTGTCGACGATTCACGCCAACTCCTCGATGGAGGTCTTCAACCGCATCGCGACCTACGCGCTCCAGGCCACCGAGCGCCTGCCGATCGAGGCCACCCACATGCTCATCGCGGGCGCGATCGACTTCGTGGTGTTCATCGAGAAGCGCAACGACTACGCGGTGGGAGGCAGGCTGCGGCGCTTCGTGTCGAGCGTGCGCGAGGTGGCCGGAGTGGACGGCAGGGTGCTCTCCTCGGAGGTGTTCGCCATGGCGCCCGACGGCCGGGTCGTGCCGCACGCGCCGCTGTCCTGCCTGGAGGAACTCGCCCACTTCGGCTACGACCCGGGAGGCTGGACATGACCTCCCTGCCCCCGGGCCTGTTCGACCCGCTGGTGATGCTGGCCGGCATCGCGATCGGCGCGGGGCTGTTCCTGCTCGTCGTCGCGCTGTACGGGGTGCGCCCCCGCCCGTCGTCCCCCGGCAGGAAGGCGGGCAGGCGCGAGTTCGTCCGGGCCCTGTCCACCCGTACCGCGGTGGGGGCCATCGTCGGGGTGGTCGTGCTCGTGGTGACCGGGTGGCCGGTCATGGCGGTCGGAGCCGTGCTCCTCGCCCTGGCCTGGCGGGGCCTGTCCGGCGGAGCCGCCGAGGAGCGGACCGCGATGCGCAGGCTGGAGGCCCTGGCCGCCTGGACCGAGTCGCTCCGCGACACCATCGCCGGGGCGGCCGGGCTGGAGCAGGCGATCCCGTCCTCGATCCGGGCGGCGGCCCCCACGCTCCGCCCGCACCTGCGGTCGATGGTCGACCGCCTGCACACCAGGATGGCGCTGCCCGACGCGCTCAGACGCTTCGCCGACGAGCTCGACGACCCCTCCGCCGACCTGGTCGTGGCCGCCCTCATCCTCAACTCCAAGCTGCGCGGCCCCGGCCTGCGTGACGTGCTCGGCGCGCTGGCCGTCTCCGCCCGCGAGGAGCTCGACATGCGCCGCCGGGTCGAGGCCGAGCGCCGCTCCACCCGGCGGAGCGTACAGATCGTGGTCGGCACGGCCATCGCCTTCGCCGTCATGCTCGTGGTGTTCAACCCCTCCTACGTCGAGGAGTACGACAACGCGCTCGGCCAGGCCGTGCTCGTGGTGGTCGCCGGTCTGTTCGGCGCCGGGTTCGCCTGGATGCGCCGCCTGGCCCGCTTCGACAAGCCCGCCCGCCTGCTGGGCCTGCCCTCCGGGGGTGAGGTGTCCGATGACTGAGGCGCTGCTGGCGGGCTCCGTGCTCGGGATGGGCCTGTTCCTGTTGTTCCGGGCGCTGTTCCCGGCCCGCCCGGGGCTGGTGACGCGGCTGCTGGCGCTCGACGCGGCCCGCGAGGGCACCGACGCGCCTCGCGCCCGGCTCATCCTGCCCGACGAGGAGGTCAGCGTCCTGCGGCGCGGCCTGGGCGAACGGATGGCCCGCTTCTACGCGGCCAGGGGCTGGGAGGCGCGCTCCGCCAGGGCCGACCTGGCGCTGCTCGGCAGGTCGTTCGAGGGCTTCCTGGCCACCAAGGTGCTGCTGGCGGTCTCCGGGCTGCTGGCCTTCCCGCTGCTGGTCGGCTGGTTGGTGCTGATGGACTGGGGCATCTCCCTCACCGTCCCGCTCTGGGCGGCGCTGGTGGTCGCCGGGGTCTTCTTCGTCCTGCCGGACCTGCAGGTCAAGCGGGACGCCGCGCGGATGCGCCGCGACTTCCGGCACGTCGTCGGCTCCTTCCTGGACCTCGTCGCGATGAACCTGGCGGGCGGGCGCGGGGTGCCCGAGGCGCTGATGATGGCGGTCTCGGTGGGCAGCCCCGGCCCCGACGAGGAAGGCGCCAACTGGGCGATGTCCCGCATCCGCGAGGCGCTCGGCAACGCCAGGATCGTCGGCATCACCCCCTGGCAGGCCCTCGGCCAGCTCGGTGACGAGATCAACGTGGACGAGCTGCGCGACCTGTCCGCGGCGCTCGGCCTGGTCGCCGACGACGGCGCCAAGGTCCGCTCGTCCCTCACCGCCCGTGCCGCGACCATGCGCCGCCGCGAGCTGGCCGAGATCGAGGGGCAGGCGGGTGAGCGTTCCCAGTCGATGCTCGTCGCCCAGCTGCTGCTCTGCGCGGGTTTCGTGATCTTTCTAAGTTTTCCGGCCGCTATGAAGATGTTGGGGTCCTGACCATGCTGAGCCACCCGTGGATCACTTACGTGACCGCCGTTCTGAGCGTCCGGATCACCAGGGCGCGCAACGCCCCCACCAGGGGGGCCTCCGCCGTCGAATGGGTCATCATCACGGCCATCATCGCCGGGGTGGCGCTCGGTCTCGCCACGCTCATCAAGACCCTCGTCGAGGGGAAGCAGGCGGAGATCTCCAGCCAGTTCGGCGGCGGGGGCGGCGGGGGCGGGGGCGGGGGCGGCGACCTTGGAGACCCGTGACCGTGAGCGGGGCCGCCCCGGGAACGGGGAGGCCAGGCCCGGCCGGGACGGCAGCCGGAGTGACGAACGCGGCGCCACGGGACGCGGTGCGGGTTCGGCCACGCGCCGACGAGGCCGGGCCGGTGGCCGGAGCAGTGGCCGGGGCGGTGAACGCGGTGCCACCGTGGTCGAGTTGGCGATCATCATGCCGGTGGTGCTGGTCGTCATCCTGCTCATCGTGCAGTCCGCCCTCTGGTTCCACGGGCGCCAGATCGCCGACGCCGCGGCCAGGGAGGGGGCGCGACTGGCCCGGGTCGACACCGAGTCCTGGCAGCAGGACGCCGAGTCCCGCGCCCAGGAGGTGATCCGGACCGTCGGCCCGAAGCTCCTGGAGGGCGCCACGGTCACCGCCTGGGAGGAGGGCGACCGGCGGGGTGTCGAGGTGACCGCCTCGGCGGTCCAGGTCGTCCCGCTGCTGCCCTCCACCACGTTCACGGTCACCGCGCGTTTCGGCGGTCCCGTCGAGTGTTTCCGGCCCGACGACGGAAGCGAAGGATGCCTGTGAGCCGGCCGATTCCCGCGGCCGGGGACGATCGGGGGTCGCTCAGCGCCGAGACGGTGCTGCTGGCCCCGGTCTTCCTGCTCTTCCTGCTGTTCCTGGTCGGCGCGGGAAGGGTGGTGGAGGCCCAGGGCGAGGTCAACGGCGCCGCCAGGGACGCGGCCAGGGCCGCCTCCGTCGAGCGCACGCTGGCCAATGCCGAGGACGCCGCGGCCGAGGTGGCCCGCGCCGCGCTATCGGGCGAGTGCGAGCCCGAGGTCAGCCTGGCCGGTACGGACTGGAAGGAGGGCGGCCGGGTCCACGCCCAGGTGACCTGCTCCCTGGACCTTGAGTTCCTGGGCTTCGGCGCCGCCAAGGAGATGAGGGGCGACTCGGTGGTCCCGCTGGAACAGTTCCGGAGAGTCGAATGAATCTCGTGAACCCATCCTCGCGGTGCCGGGGCCTCCCCCGTCGAGCGGTGGCACGCCGGGGGTCCGGGCACTCGCCCGCTCCGTGTCGCCTCGCACCCCTGCCCGTGGCATGCCGGGCGTCCGGGTGCCCGGCGGGTTCGGGTGCGGGGAGAGGGCGACACGGTGAGCGGGGATCGATGTCGATCTTCACGGTGATCTTCTCGGTGGTGGTGTTCCTGCTGGCCGGGCTGCTCGTGGACGGCGGGGCCGCCATCAACGCCCGGCTGCGGGCCGCCGACGTCGCCGAGCAGGCCGCCAGGGCCGCCGCGGACCAGATCGACGTCGAGCACCTGCGCGCCACCGGCCAGGCCCGGCTGCTGGGCGAGGGCGAGGTCTGCGCGAAGGCCGAGGAGATCGTCTCCGCCCATGGCGCCGGCGACGTCCAGCTCACCCAGTGCGCGCTCGGCGGAGCCCAGGCCGAGGTCACCGTGAACGTCTCCGTCACCTGGAAGGCGTTCTTCCTGGCCGCGTTCGGCTTCCCCGGCTCGGACATGGAGGCCCTGGCCGCGGCGGGGCCGGACATCGGGGCAGACCAATTGCCGTGAATCGCTGGCCCACCGGTTGACCGACGACGAATCTGGACGGGGAGGGAGACGAATGCCCACGCGACAGCCCGTGCGTATCAAGGACAGGCGCACACCGGGAGACCTGCTGGCGGGCCTGCTCGCGCTGGCCGTCCTGGTCGCGCTCATCGTGGGGGTCCCCTACGCCCTCTTCCGGCTGGCCGGGCCGCCGCTCCCGCCCGAGCTGCGCAACCTCGACCTGCTGACCAGCCAGGTGGGTACGAGCACGATCGTCGCGATCCTCGTGCTGCTGGTCTGGCTCGCCTGGCTGCAGATGGTGGCCTGCGTGCTGGTCGAGATCTACGCCGGAGTGCGCCGGGTCGGGATGCCGGCCCGGGTGCCGTTCTCCGGGGGCACCCAGATGTTCGCCAACCGGCTGGTCTCGGCGGCCATGCTGCTGTTCACCGTCTCGGCGGTGGCTCTGCCGATCGCGAAGCTGACCAGCCTGCCGCCCGCGACCTCCGCCATCGTCTCGACCGGGCTGTCGGCGGCGTCGGCCCCGGCCGACGCCGAGCGGGTGGAGCTGGCGCCGGTGCAGAAGGCCAAGAAGGTCTACGTGGTGCAGCCGCCGCACGGCCGCCACCACGAGAGCCTGTGGGAGATCGCGGAGAAGTGCCTCGGTGACGGGCGGCGGTATCCGGAGATCTACCGGCTCAACCAGCACCGGGAGCAGCCGGACGGCAGCCGCCTGCGGATGGCCGACCTGATCAGGCCCGGCTGGGTCCTGGACATGCCGGACGACGCGCGCAACGTGCACATCGTCCCGGCGTCCCAGCCGCGCGACGACACCCTCAAGGACCACCCTGGCAAGCCCGCCGAGCTGGACGGCCGTACCCAGACCTTCACCCCTGGCGGTGCGGACCTCCCGGCGGAGCCCGCACCCGAGATCTCCACTCCTGGCGAAGGCGCGGGCCGGGCACGGGAGAACGGGCGCCACGACACGGCCGAGCGCCGTTCCGACACCGCCGCCTCGCACGACCCGCGCCAGGTGCCCGTCCCCAGGGCGACCGCCGAGCGCGGTCCGGACACAGCGGCCACCACGGCGGCCACCACCGCACCCGCCACCAACGCGCCCGAGCGGCAGAATTCCGGCGCGGCGGATCCGGGAGCGGCGGTGGCGGGGCACGCGGAGAACGGGCAGGACACCGGGCTGGAGATGCTCGACTACCTGGCCGGGGCCTCGCTGGCCGCGGCCGGGCTGCTGGTGGCGCTCGGCCGCAGGCGCAGGCAGCAGCTCTGGCACCGGGCGTTCGGGCGCCGGATCACCCGGCCGAGGGAGGACGCCGCCCAGGCCGAGCTGGCGCTCAGGCTCGGCGCGGACGCCCCGGGCAGCCGGATGCTCGACGTCGGGCTCCGGCTGCTGGGCAGGTCCCTCGCCGCCCAGAACCGCGTCCCGCCCACGGTCTACGCGGCCCACCTGTCGCCGCAGACCCTCGACCTGTGGATCCACCCGCCGGACCCCGACGCGCCCGCGCCCTGGAGTGCCCATGACGGAGGCCAGGTCTGGCGGCTTCCCGCGCACGAGGGCCGGATGCTCGACGAGCAGGCACTCGCCGACGCGCCCGCGCCGTACCCGGGGCTGGTCTCGCTCGGTTCCAGCGGCGAGGGCAGGGTGCTCGTCGACCTGGAGGCCGCCCACGGTCCGATCAGCATCGGGGGCGCACAGGCCACCGCGGCACTGGCGGCGCTCGCCGTGGAGCTGGCGACCAACCGCTGGTCGGACCGGATACGCGTCACGCTGGTCGGCTTCGGCGAGGAGCTGACCGTGATCGCCTCCGACCGGATCAGGTACGTGGGCAGCCTGGCGGAGATCCTGCCCGAACTGGAGGCGTCGGGCAAAGACGGCGGTAACCGAGGCGAGGTGCTCACCGGCAGGATCCACGGACGCGCCGCCGACCCGGTCTGCACCCCGCACTACCTGCTGTCCGCGATCGCCCCCACCGAGGAGGAAGGCCGCCGCCTGGCGCTGCTCGCCAGGAAGGGCGTCAGGACCGCCGCCGGGTACGTCATCGCGGGTGACGTGCCGCACGCCACCTGGAACTGGACGATCACCGAGGAGGGCCGCGCCAGGGTGGACGCGCTCGGGTTCGACGTGGCCGCGCAGCTGCTGCCCCGGCGGCAGTACCGGGCACTGATCGATCTGTTCCTGGCGACCGAGCGACTGGAGGGCGAGCCGCTCGCCGACGAGCCGGAACCGGTCATCGGGACACCCTCGGTCGAGGTGCGGATCCTCGGCCCCGCCGAGGTCGTCGGCCCCTCGCCGATGGAGGAGGGGCGAGCCGTGATCGCGGTCGAGCTCGTCGTCTACCTGGCGACGCACCCCGGCGGCGTCCACCCCGTCGTGCTCGGCGGCATCCTGTGGCCACGTGGCGTGCAGGCGGTCGTCAGGGACGCCACGATCGCCAGGGTCGTCGCATGGCTGGGCACCGACAGTCAGGGGCGGCCCAACCTCTACGCCGACACCTCGGGGCGGCTGCGGCTCGGCCCCGAGGTGCGCACCGACTGGATGCTCTTCCGCGACCTCGTCCGGCGGTCGCACGCCAACCCCGGCGGGCGTCCCGAGCTCCTCGATCGGGCACTGGGCCTGGTACGGGGTCCGCTGCTGAACGGCCGCCCGCGTGGCCGCTACGCCTGGCTGGCGGCCGACGACCTGGAGTACGACGTGACCGCGGGCGTCGCGGACGCCGCGCACCGGCTCTGCGAGGTACGGCTGGCCCGCGGTGAGACCGACCAGGCGGTGGCGGCGGTGCGGGCCGGGCTGCTGCTGGCCGCCGACGACGAGGGGCTCTGGCGCGACCTGCTGCGGGCCACGCATCTCACCGACGACCCCGTCCGCTTGCGTGCCGTGGCCGACGCCCTGCACCGGCGGGCCGCCTCCCACCCCTACGGCGGTGGGATGGCGCCGGAGACCGAGGCCCTCATCGACGAGCTGCTGCCCGCGTGGCGGATGCGCTCGGCCCCGACGGCATGACGGGCCCGGCCGACCGGTCGGACCCTGCCCGCACGTCGGGTGCCGGGTCAAAGAGTCGTCACCAGGGCGATGCCGCGGGGCTCGCGGGAGAGGACGCCGGGGTGGCGAGCCGTCGCCCGGGGGGCGAGGTGGCGGAGTGTGGCGAGATCGAGGGGAGAGCCATGCCGAATCGTGCATATCGGTGGTTCCGCCGGGCGGGCGATCCTAGCGTGATCGGTGTGCGTGTGGTGATCGCGCTGGTCATGCTCCTGACGGCGGCCTGTACCCCGTCGGCGGCTCAGCCGTTCACTCCCGTTGATCTTTCCGCGGAGGCCTCCTCGCCGGGATCCGCGCAGCCCTCCCCCGGCGGCTCCGATCAGACGGTGCCGAGGGTGGAGACGGTCAAGGTCGCGCCAGAGGTACGGGTGGTGGTCGAGTGGCCCGCCGCGCCCGACGCCGACACGACCGCGATGATCGAGGTTCTCCGCGACTACTTCGCCGGAGCCTTCAGGGCGGTCGTGAGCCAGGGCCGTGACACCGGCTACCTCGACGTGGTCGAGTACGACGCGGTCGACGACGCGTCCTCCTGGGTGGGGGCGTTCCTCGACGAGCGCAGGTCGGTGCGGGGGACCGCCCGGCTGTACGCCCTGAACGTCAGCGCGGCCAGCGGCTCGGGCGACGACCGGGGGGCGCAGCTGGACGTCTGCGTCGACGAGTCGAAGATGCGCCTCCTCGACCTCTCCACCGGCAAGCCCGTCGCCAGGCAGCCCGAATGGACCAGGAAGCCCTTCCTCCAGTCCGCCGCGATGGGGCGGGCCGCCGACGGGGGCTGGCGTATCAGGCTCTTCCGCCACGCGAAGCTCCCCGACGAGCGCGCGAAGGGCTGCCTCAGATGACTCTCTTCCCGCGGCCGGAACCCGGTCCCCCCACCGGAGGTGTTCGATGATCGGAAAAGTGGTCCTCGCGGGGTCGCTGCTGTTCACCCCCTCGGTGCCGTCCGCTCCGCCCGACACCGGGGGAGTGACCGGTGAGGCCCATCAACGCGGCCGCGAGGCCGGGGTCACCCTCAAGGACTCCCGGATCGTCGTCACGGGCACCGGGCTCAGCGGGAAGAGCGACGGGTATCGGATCAAGCGCCCCTGCTGGTACGAGCCCCGGGGCAACGCCGCCGACATGCTGGACGCGCAGCGAGACGCCCTTCCCGACGCCCTCCCCGGGCAGGAGTGGGAGCGGCGGAAGGAGGCGCTGGAGCCGTTCGAGGCCCGGGTCGGCCAGGAGGGCACCTGGTGGCAGCGCGCCTACAACTCCGCCGACCCGAACGGGCTGGCGTGCGTGGCCGCACTGGGCGAGCCCTATGTGTTCGCCCCCCCGAACACCACGCCGCCCGCCGGGATCACCATCGCCGAGCTGGTCGAGATCGCCCGTGCCGCGCTGACCGTGCCCGAGCCGAAGATCGAGCTCAACCCGGACGCCAAGAGCTACGTCAACCTGCCGACCTGGGTCTGGCTGAGCGGCGTCGGCGAGACCACCAGGTCCGTGACGGCGACGCTGCCCGGGGTGATGAGCGCCACCGTGACCGCCACCCTTGAGGACATCCGGATCGACGCGGGCACCACCGCCGACCGGGCGGAGGTCAAGGAGGAGTGCGGCCCCGGCGGCAAGCCGTACGCGAAGGGCGGCACGTTCACCTGCGGTGTGCGCTACCTGCGGGCCTCGGTCGATCAGCCGCGTGACGTCTACGTGCTGACCGTCACCTCGGTCTGGCCCATCGAGATCGAGGACGACGTGGTGCCCTTCGCCTACGACCCGGTCGAGGTCGGGGTCACCCGCGACGTCCCGGTGGGCGAGGTGCAGAGCACCGTCAGGAAGACCGGCTGAGGCGGTCACCCGCCACCATCCGGGCCGGCCTCGACGTCAAGGTGCGGTGACCGCCGATGTTCAGCCGGTTCGGCGGCAGGAGGCCGCCGGAGACGACCCCGGCCCGGGAAGCCGGCGAGGGCGCCTGGCCGGACACCTCCGCTCGCGCTACTCGCCGGCGATCGCCTTCTCGTGGGTGAGCAGCCACCGCTTGACCGGCGTGCCGTAGTAGTAGCCGCCGAACCCGCCGGTGGACGGCAGGACGCGGTGGCAGGGGACGAACGGCGCGATCAGGTTCTGCGCGCACGCGCCCCCGGCCGCCCTGGCCGCGGTCCTCGGCAGGCCCGCCCGCTCGGCGAGCTCGGCGTAGCTGATCGTGACGCCTGGCGGGACCTCGCGCAGGGCGGTGAGCAGCCGCTGCCGGGTGGGGGTGCCCGGCTGTTCCAGCGCCACGGAGTCGAGGGCCGCCAGATCGCCGTCCAGGTAGTCGCGTACGGCACGCGCCGGGTGGCCCAGGTCGGCGGTCAGGGCCAGGCCCTCCGACCGGAGGCCGGGGGAGAGGCGCGCGAACATCTCGTCCGGGGCCTCGGTGAAGCCCGCCGCGACCAGGACGCCCTCGCGGGCGAGCAGCGCCAGCGGACCGGTCGGGGTGGTGAGTACCTGTGCTTCTATCATTCCGAACTCCAAAGATGCAGTGCGGCGTACGCCCGCCATGGGCGCCACCGCTCGATGTGGTCTTCCGGGATGCCCAGGCAGGCCATGGCCCGCCGCAGGCCGAGGTCTCCGCCAGGCCAGGCGTCCGGGTCGCGCAGCGCCCGCAACGCGATGTAACCCGAGGTCCACGGCCCGATCCCGGGAATCTCCAGCAGCCCGGCCACCGCCTGGGCGGGCTCCTGCGCCCCGTCCAGGTCGATCTCGCCGTCCGCCACCCTGGCGGCGAGCGCCTTCAGCGTGGCCACCCGCCGCCCGGTCAGGCCCAGCCCGTCCAGATCCGCCTCGTGGAGCTCGGCCGCGGTCGGGAACAGGTGGGCCGGCCCCTCGCCGCCGCCCGTCCCGGGCTGCGGGCGCCCGGCTCGGGCGGTGACACGCCCGAGGATGGTGCGGGCACCCGCGACGGAGATCTGCTGGCCGATCACGGCGCGGACGGCGACCTCGAAGCCGTCCCACGCGCCGGGCACCCGCAGCCCGGGACGGGCGGTGACGAGCGGTTCCAGCGAGGTCTCGCCAAGGACGGCGGAGATGGCCTCGGGGTCCGCGTCGAGGTCGAGGAGGCGGCGGCAGCGGGCGACGATCCTGGCCAGATGACCGGTGTCGTCGACGCTCACCTCCAGCCGGACGTGGTCCACCTCGGGGGTGAGGGTGACCGTGCCGCCGGGGACGGCGCGGCGGTAGGACGTGCCGTCCGCGTGCTCCAGACCGGGGATCGCCCGCGCGGCCAGGAACCGCATCAGGGCCGCGGCGTCGTACGGCTCCCTGCGGTGCAGCCGCAGGGTCAGTGCGTCGCCCGAGACGTCGGTGCGGCGTCGCGTGGTCGCCCGCAGATCGCCCGGGGTGAACCCGTAGGTGTCCTTCATGGTCGCGTTGAACTGCCGGACGCTGCCGAAACCCGATGCGAACGCCACGTCGGCGATCGGCAGCCCGGTCTCGGTCAGCAGCTGCTTGGCCAGCAGCAGGCGCTTGGTCCTGGCCACGGCCAGCGGCCCCACGCCGATCTCCGTGGTGAACAGCCGGTGCAGGTGCCGCTCGGTGATGTGCAGCCGCCCGGCCAGCCGAGTCATCCCGCCGTCGTCCGCCACGCCCTCGTCGATCAGCCGGAGCGCCCTGCCGACCAGGTCGCCACGGTGGTCCCAGCCGGGGTCGCCGGGGCTCAGTTCGGGCCGGCACCGTTTGCACGGCCGGAACCCGGCCGCCTCGGCGGAGGCCGCGTGGCGGTAGAACCGCACGTTGCGGCTGGCGGGGGTGCGTGCCGGGCAGATCGGCCGGCAGTAGATGCGGGTGGAGGTGACCGCCGTGTAGAAGCGCCCGTCGAACCGGGCGTCCCTCGCGGCCACCGCGCGGTAACAGGCGTCGAAGTCGAGCTCTCTCACGGACATGCCGACGACGTTACTCGCAGCCCACCCCGTACGACTGGCGGGAATCGGACATGGTCGTGGCGGCCGTCGGGGGGAGGGCCGTGACCCGCCGAGGCGTGCGCGTCACTTGGAGGAGACGCCGACCCCGATCTCGAACTCCCGGTAGACGCGGGCCCAGAATCCGTCGCGCAGCCAGACCCGTGCCTCGGGGTAGGGGCGCAGGGAGTGGCCCAGCTCCTTCTCCGCCTCGATGAGCAGCTCGGTGTCGATGACCGTGGGCAGGATCGGCCCCGGGAGCAGGTCGCGGATGTTGTCGCGGCCACGGGTGAGGATCCACTTCTGGGCCACGTGCTCGCCGACCTCCTCGACGCGCGGACGGCTCGGGCCCAGCTTGGTGACCTGGCCGGCGGGAGCCTTGGGCTTGGCGGTGGCGGCGGTGCGCCCGGCGAAGACCTGGGCGGGGGAGGGGGCGATCGGGGCGGCGGGCACCGGGACCGGCGCGGGGGCCCGGCTGAAGAAGGAGCGCAGGAAGTCGGCACTGATGATCTCGACGGTGTCGGACTCCCAGACCAGGCGCTCGGCCTGGTTGGTGCCGTACGGCGGCTCCACCCCCCACAGGTGGATCCGCACCCCGTAGGCCTGGGCGGCCTCGACGGCGGGGACCATGTCCTCGTCCCCGGCCAGCAGGATGGTGTCGCTCACCGCGTGGTGCCTGGCCAGCGCCTCCAGGTCGCTCCTGATCTGCGCGTCCACGCCCTTCTGCTGGCCCCTCGCATTGAGGTTGCCCAGGCGGACCTTGACCCAGGGGAGCTGCGCGATGACCCGCTGGTCGACGGTCGGCACCCGGTCGCGGGCGGCGTCGTACCAGTAGATCCTCAGCAGCTCGCCGTGGATCCGTTCCTCCGCGTGCTTCTGCAACGCCTGGATCAGTTCGTCCGCCGCGACCCGGTACTCCTTGCGCTCCTTGGCACTCAGAAGCACCTCCCCCGCCGCGGCGTACAGGTACCCGACGTCGACCAGGACGGCGTACTTCGCGGCGATGGGGTGTGACGTGAGGTCCAGGATGGTCATGTCGTCCTCCAGGCCTCGGAACTAGCTGATCGGCTGACTATATGCGCCCATTTCTTAGATGGTCCCAACTCTCGTGCAAGTTGACACCCCGTTCTGAGGATCTATCTCGGCAGTGCACTCGATCTCCACGCACCTTGTCCGTTAGGAAGATGTTTTCGCATGCGATGTGAGTGATTGCTCCAGGATTTTGGTGTCTGCAGGACTTTCGGGCCCGAAGTCGCGGCCGCGGTGTGCACGGAGAGAGCGATCACCACCGCGGCGATCTCCTCGGGGGTCGCGTCCCCTTTAATGATCTTCAGATGTCTCACAGCGGGATGTTCCCATGCTTCTTCGGCGGCAGGGTCGCGCGCTTGTTGCGCAGGGTCCTGAGCGCCTTGACGATCTGGACTCGGGTGGCGGAGGGACGGATCACCGCGTCCACATACCCACGTTCGGCCGCGAGATACGGGTTGGCGAGCGTGTCCTCGTATTCAGCGATGAACCGGGCCCGCTGGGCGTCCGGATCGGCGGCCGAGGCGAGTTCGCGCCGGTAGAGGACGTTGACCGCGCCCTGCGCTCCCATCACCGCGATCTGCGCGGTCGGCCAGGCCAGGTTGATGTCGGCGCCCAGATGCTTGGAACCCATGACGTCGTAGGCTCCACCGTACGCCTTGCGGGTGATGACCGTGACCAGCGGCACCGTCGCCTCGGCGTAGGCGTAGAGCAGCTTGGCGCCGCGGCGGATGATCCCGTTCCATTCCTGGTCGGTGCCGGGAAGGAATCCGGGAACATCGACAAATGTCAGTACCGGAATGTTAAAGGCATCGCATGTACGTACGAATCTCGCGGCCTTCTCCGAGGCCGCGATGTCCAGCGTGCCCGCGAAACTCATCGGCTGGTTGGCGACGATACCCACGGAGCGTCCTTCGACCCGGCCGAAACCCACCAGGATGTTCGGCGCGAACTGCGCGTGCACCTCAAGGAATTCGCCGTCGTCCAGGACGTGTTCGAGAACCTTGTGCATGTCGTAGGGCTGGTTCGCCGAGTCGGGGATCAGCGTGTCGAGCTCCCGGTCGGAGTCGGTGGTCTCCAGCACCACCTCGGTGTCGAACACCGGGGTCTCGTCCAGGTTGTTGGACGGCAGGTAGGAGAGCAGTGCCCTGGCGAACTCCAGGCAGTCGGCCTCGTCGGAGGCCTCGTAGTGGGCGACACCCGAGCGGGAGTTGTGCGTGTGCGCGCCGCCGAGCTCCTCGAACGTCACCTCCTCGCCGGTGACCGTCTTGATCACGTCGGGGCCGGTGATGAACATGTGCGACTTCTCCGACACCATCAGCACGAAGTCGGTGAGGGCCGGCGAGTAGACGGCGCCGCCCGCGCACGGGCCCATGATCAACGAGATCTGCGGGATCACTCCCGAGGAGTGCACGTTCCGCTTGAAGATCTCGGCGTACAGGCCCAGCGAGACGACACCCTCCTGGATGCGCGCCCCGCCGGAGTCGTTGATGCCGATCACCGGGCATCCGGTCTTCAGCGCGTGGTCCATGACCTTGACGATCTTCTCTCCGAAGACCTCGCCCAGGGAACCGCCGAAGACCGTGAAGTCCTGGGAGAACACCGCCACGGGGCGGCCGTCGACGGTGCCGTATCCGGTCACCACCCCGTCGCCGTACGGACGCTCGCGCTCCATGCCGAAGCTGGTGGACCGGTGCCTGGCGAGTTCGTCGAACTCCACGAAGCTGCCCTCGTCCAGGAAGGCGAGGACCCGCTCCCTGGCGGTCATCTTGCCCTTCGCGTGCTGTTTCTCGATGGCGCGCGCGGAACCCGCGTGGGCGGCCTCGTCCAGACGGCGTTCCAGCTCGGCCAGTTTGCCGGCCGTCGTACGGACATCGGGTTCGGCGGCCGTGGTCTCGGCACTCAGAGGCTCGCTCATGCCAGCAGGGTAAACCGCCCTCTGACAGTGCGAACTATCGGGGGCGACCGTTCGTTTTCCTGGCGAGTCGGCTGATTGCCGGAGCCATGATCCTGGAAGGGGGGAACATGCCGGACGCCATCGAGGCGGTGCGAACGCAGGGGCTGTTCAAGAGATTCGGGCAGCAGGTGGCCGTGGGAGGCGTCGACCTCGTGGTGCCCAGCGGCAGTTTCGCCGGACTGGTCGGTCCCAACGGCGCGGGAAAGACCACCACGCTCAGCATGGTCACCGGCCTGCTGCGCCCGGACGGGGGCTCGGTCCACATCGGTGGTGTCGACGTCTGGCGCGACCAGGTCGCGGTCAAGAGCCGCATCGGCGTGCTCCCCGAGGGGCTGCGCCTGTTCGAGCGGCTGTCGGGCAGGGAGTTGCTGTCCTACAACGGCCAGCTCCGAGGCATCCCCAGGGCCGAGGTGGAGCAGCGGGTCGACGGATTGCTGAAGGTCATGGGCCTGACCGAGTCGGCGGACAAACTCGTCGTCGACTACTCGACGGGTATGCGTAAGAAGATCGGCCTGGCCGCCGCGCTGCTGCACAACCCCGGTGTGCTCTTTCTCGACGAGCCGTTCGAGGGCGTCGACCCGGTCAGCGCCAACACGCTCGTCGAGGTGCTCAGGCGCTACACCGACTCCGGCTCGACCGTCGTCTTCTCCAGCCACGTCATGGAGCTCGTCGAGCGCCTGTGCGACTGGGTCTCGGTGATGGACGGCGGGCGGATCGTCGCCCAGGGGCCGCTGGACGAGGTCAGGGCGGGACGCAGCCTCAACGAGGCGTTCCTGGGGCTGGTCGGCGTCCAGGGTGACGGCGCGAGCGGGCAGGAGGGCCTGTCGTGGCTGGGCGCGACCCCGGCATGAGCGCGCCGGACCGGCGGTGGGCCGTGCCCGGGACCGTGCGGGTGGGGCCCTCGGTGTTCGTACGGCTCAAGCTCCGGCTCGTCGCCGGCAACCTGCGCGGCAGTGTCCAGCACCTGCTGGGGTTCGTCTTCACGGTGATCGCCGCGATCGTCTTCGCCGCCCTGGGCTTCTCCGCCATGACCACGCTGCGCCTCGCGTCCGCCGAGGTCGCGGGCGACGTCGTCACCGTACTGTTCGCCGCCTTCCTGGTGGGCTGGGCGGTCGTGCCGCTCCTCGCGTTCGGGCTGGACGACACGCTCGACCCGTCGCGGCTGGCGCTCTTCCCACTGCGGACCGGCCAGCTCGCCACCGGCATGTTCGCCGCCTCGATCACCGGTGTCTGGCCGGTCGCCACGCTGGTCGTCATGATCGGGGCGGTGGCCGGCCTGGCCGGCGGGGCCGGCGGGGCGCTCCTGGGTACGGTGGCGGTGCTGCTCCACTTCGCGCTCTGCGTCGTCCTCTCTCGGCTGGTCACCACGGCGCTCTCCGGTGTGCTGCGCACCCGCAGGGGCCGCGACGTGCTGGCCGTCTCGGTGATCTTCGTCGTGCTGGCGGCACAGCTGCCCAACCTGCTGCTCAACGGCGGTCTGTCGGCCGACCCGGGGGCGATGCTGCGCGGTGTCGCCTCGGTGCTGCGCTGGACCCCGTCAGGTATGGCGGCGCACGCCGTCGCCGACGGAGGAGTGGCGGCCCTCCTGGCGATCGTCGTGCTCGCCGCCCTGGTCGCCGGAGCGGGGTGGCTGTGGATCGCGGCGCTGCGCCGAGCCCTGGTCTCCCCGGACGCCTCCACCCAGAGCTCCTCGGTGCGCAACTCCCGGGGCCTGCTGGCAGGGGTCCTGCCCGACGGCCCGCTCGCCGCGGTGGTGGGCAAGGAGCTCAGGTACGCCCGCCGCGATCCGCGGGGCAGGGTCGGCTGGTTCGCCGCCGTCGCGGTCGCGGGCATCATGGCCTTCTCGCTGAACGGGGAGGGCGGTCCGACCGGGGTCGCCCTGGCGGTCGCTCCCGCCTGCATCGGGGCGGCGCTGATCAGCATGCAGTGGTGCAACGCCTTCGGCATCGACGGCCGCTCGCTGTGGATGAACGCCGTCGCCTACGGCAGCGACCGCGACTGGCGCACGGACATCGCGGGGCGGCACCTGGCCGTGGCGACGATCGGCGTGCCGTTGCTGCTGGCGCTCTCCCTGGTCGCGGCGCTGCTGGCCGGAGACGTCGGCTGGGCGGTCCCGGCCACCCTGACCGCCTGGGGCGTCCTCGGGGTCGGGCTCGGGGTGGGTGCGCTGACCAGCGTGCAGATGCCCTACACCGTGCCCGAACGCCTGAACGCCTTCACGGGTGCGGCTCCGGGGCAGGGCGGCATCGCCTTCGTCGCCTCGTTCGGCGCGCTGATCGGCACCGGCCTGCTCGCGCTGCCGATCGTCCTGCCGGTGCTGTCCGGCCTCACCTGGGTCGCCGTGCTGGCGGTGCCGTACGGACTGCTGCTCTCCGCCGGCGGCCGGAGGGTCGCGGGTAAAGCCGCTTTCGCCAGGTATCCAGCGCTGCTGCAGGCGACCTCCAGGGCCACCTGAGTGGTCTAGTCCAATGGGTGAGACCGGTCTCCGCCGGAGAAAACGGACTGGGTACGCTGACAAACATGCCAGCCACCGTGTCTCATCAGGTAGAGCGCTCCTCCGCTGTCACCGAGATGCCCGACGAGCTGCGCGCGGACGTGCGACTGCTCGGCGAGCTCCTGGGGCAGGTCATCGCCGAGCATGGTGGCGATGACCTGCTCGCCGACGTCGAACGGCTGCGCAAGGCGGTCATCGGCGCCCGCCGCGGGCAGGTGTCGGTCGACGAGATCACCGCGATGGTGGCCGAGTGGCCCGTCGATCGCGCGGTACAGATCGCCCGCGCGTTCACGTGCTACTTCCACCTGGCGAACCTGGCCGAGGAGCACTTCAGAATCCGCACGCTCAGGGTCCGCGACACCGGCGAGGAGCCGCTGCCGGAGTCCCTGGCCCAGGCGGTCCAGGAACTCGGTGGTGAGAAGGTCGCCGGCCTGGTCGAGGAGTTGCGCCTGCACCCGGTGCTGACCGCGCACCCCACCGAGGCCCGCAGGCGCGCCGTGGTCACCGCGATCCAGCGCATCAGCGGCCAGCTCGCCCTGTACAACAGCCCCGAGCGGGGTGCCGCCGAGCGGGCGGAGACCCGCCGGCGGCTGCTGGAGGAGATCGACCTGCTCTGGCGGACCGCCCAGCTCAGATCCACCAAGCTCGACCCGCGAGACGAGGTCCGCACCGCCATGGCGGCCTTCGACGAGACCCTCTTCCGGGTGGTCCCGCAGGTCTACCGCGCCCTGGACGCCGCGCTCGGCGGGGGCGGCGGCACCGAGAAGCCCCGGGCCCGCGCCTTCATCAGGTACGGCAGCTGGATCGGCGGCGACCGCGACGGCAACCCGAACGTCACGGCCAAGGTGACCAGGGACGCCGTGCTCATCCAGGCCGAGCACGTGCTGATCGCCCTGGAGACCGCCGCCGGCCGGATCGGCCGCTCGCTGACCCTCGCCGCCGGTTACGCCCCCGCCTCGCCCGAGCTGCGAGCCGCGCTGTCCGCCGCGGTGAACGACCACCCCGACCTGGTCTCGGAGATGGCCACCCGCTCCCCGCAGGAGCCGCACCGGCAGTGGCTGATGTTCGTCGCCGCCCGCATCGCGGCCACCAGGCAGCGCGGGCTCGACCTGGCCTACCGCTCGCCCGAGGAGCTCCTGGGCGATCTGCGGATCGCCCAGGAGTCGCTGGTCGCGGCCGGGGCGAAGAGGCAGGCGTACGGGGAGCTGCAGCACCTCATCTGGCAGGTGGAGACGTTCGGCTTCCACCTGGCCGAGCTGGAGGTCCGCCAGCACTCGCAGGTCCACGCCGCCGCGCTGGAGGAGATCGCCGCCGGGCGCGTCTCCGAGCGGACCGAGGAGGTCCTGGCCACGATCCGCACGATCGCCTGGATCCAGGAGCGGTTCGGGGTGGCCGCCTGCTCCCGCTACGTCGTCTCCTTCACCCGCTCGGCCGACGACATCGCCGCCGTGCACGCGCTGGCCGCGCACGCGCTGGGCGAGCGGGCCCCCCGGCTCGACGTGGTCCCGCTCTTCGAGTCCGGCGCCGACCTGGCGGCCGCCCCCACCGTGCTGTCGGGGATGCTGGAGATCCCCGAGGTCCGGGCCAGGCTGGCCGACGACCGGCGCCTGGAGGTCATGCTCGGCTACTCCGACTCCGCCAAGGAACTCGGCCCGGCCGCGGCGACGCTGAAGCTGTACGAGGCCCAGGAGGCGCTGGCCGCCTGGTCGGCCGAGCACGACGTGCCGCTGACGCTCTTCCACGGCCGGGGCGGTGCCCTGGGCCGGGGCGGCGGTCCCGCCAACCGGGCGGTGCTCGCACAGGCCCCGGGGTCGGTGGGCGGCAGGTTCAAGGTCACCGAGCAGGGTGAGGTCATCTTCGCCCGCTACGGCCACGACGCCATCGCCCGCCGTCACATGGAGCAGGTCACCTCCGCGGTGCTGCTCGCCTCCACCCCGTCCATCGAGGCGCGCACGGCCGAGGCCGCGGGACGCTTCCGGGCGGTGGCCGGGCAGGTCGCCTCCGCCTCGGAGAAGGCGTACCGGCTGCTGACCGAGGCGCCCGGCTTCCCGGAGTGGTTCTCCCTGGTCAGCCCGCTGGAGGAGATCGGCTCGCTCCGCCTGGGCTCCCGCCCGGCCCGGCGCGGCCTCGGCGCGCCGCGGTCCCTGGACGACCTGCGGGCCATCCCGTGGGTCTTCGCCTGGGCTCAGACCAGGGTCAACCTGCCCGGCTGGTACGGCCTGGGCAGCGGCCTGGAGGCGGTCATCTCCGAGACGGGCCTGGACGAGCTGCGCGCCGCCTACCGGGAGTGGCCGCTGTTCGCCTCGCTGCTGGACAACGTGGAGATGTCGCTGGCCAAGACCGACCGCGACATCGCCGCCCGCTACCTCGCGCTCGGCGCCAGGGACGACTTCGTCGCGCAGGTCCTGGCCGAGTACGACCTGACCCGCCGCCTGGTCCTGGAGATCACCGGCCACACCCGCCTGCTGGAGGACCGCAAGGTGTTGTCCCGCGCGGTGCAGCTCCGCGACCCGTACGTCGACGCGCTCTCCCACCTGCAGCTCCGCGCCCTGTCCACGCTCCGCGCGGACGAGGGGCTGTCGGAGGAGGAGCGCGAGCGCCTGTCCACGCTGCTGCTGCTCTCGGTCAACGGCGTCGCCGCCGGTCTGCAGAACACGGGCTGATCTTCTCGCCGCCACCCGCCGGCCCCGCACGGGGCCGGCGGGCGGCGCTCACGGGCCGACGCGGTGCGCCCCCGCGTAGAGGTTGAAGCGCTCCTCGCGCAGGAAGCCGACCAGTGTCATCCCGAACTCCCTGGCCAGGTCGACGGCCAGGGAGGAGGGCGCGGAGACCGCGCAGACGACGGGCAGGCCCGCGGTGAGGGCCTTCTGCATGATCTCGTAGCTGGTCCGCCCGCTGACCATGAGCACGTGCCCGCCCAGTGGCAGCCTCCCGGTCATCATGGCCCAGCCGACCAGCTTGTCCACCGCGTTGTGCCGTCCCACGTCCTCGCGGACCGCGAGCGACTCGCCTTCCGCGGTGAACAGCCCGGCCGCGTGCAGTCCCCCGGTCTTGCCGAAGACCCCCTGGGCCTGCCTCAGCAGGCCGGGAAGGCCGTACAGGACCTCGGGGGAGACGCGCAGCGGGTCATCGGCGGCGGGCAGC
This sequence comes from Streptosporangium amethystogenes, assembly GCF_000721075.1. Lineage (GTDB taxonomy): Bacteria > Actinomycetota > Actinomycetes > Streptosporangiales > Streptosporangiaceae > Streptosporangium > Streptosporangium amethystogenes. The sequence continues at coordinate 635,514 of NZ_JOEQ01000004.1, read as the reverse complement.
GGTGAGCAGCGGCCACGCAGGGCGTCGAGGCTGGCGGTGCCGCAGACGCCGCACGCGCTCGACGTCATGAAATGCCGGTCGAGCGAGGGCAGATCAGGCAGGGCGTCGCCGCGCAGCCGTACGGTCACCGTGTTGTAGCGGGCCTCGGCCGGTACGTCGTCGTCCGTGCAGTAGGCGATGGAAGCCACGTCGGCGGGTGCCGCGACACCCTCGCCGTACAGGAACCCGGCGGCCAGTTCGAAGTCGTGCCCCGGGGTGCGCATGGTGATCGCGACAGTGCGGCGCTGCTCGCCCGCCTGGATCCGGATCTCCAATGGCTCCTCGGTGGCCAGGTCGTCCCGGCGCTCGTGGAGCGTCCCCGAGCGCATCTGCCCGACCCGTGCCCGCGTGGTGGGTCCCGGCCTCCGCACGGCCTCCACCTCGATACCGTCCCGCGGGTCAAGGTCTCTGCTCATGCGACCTTTTTCTCTTTCGCTACTGTCCGAATGGTTTCATCCCCGTTCGGAAAGCCGGGCTTCGCCTGCGCGCCCAGACTTCGTTAATAGTATTCCCTGGTCATTGCCCTAATTCGGTAACAGGGGGGCGTTAAGGGAGGCAAGATGGCTAAGTGCTCGACTCGCCCTTCACTGATCTCGACCGTCCGCCGCTCTCCCCGGCGGCGCTCACCCGCGCGCTGGTCCGTCCCGGCGGCCTCTGGTCCGACATCGCCGTCGTCGCCAGGACCGGATCGACCAACGCCGACCTCGCGCAGGCCGTCCGCGACGGCGCGCGACAGGGAGCCGTCGTCGTCGCAGAGGCCCAGTTCGCCGGGCGTGGCAGGCTCGGCAGGGCCTGGAGCGTTCCGCCGCGTTCCGGCCTGACCTTCTCGGTGCTGTTGCGCCCGGACCCGCCCCCGGCCAGGCAGAGCTGGCTGTCCCTGCTCGTCGCCCTCGCGGTCGCGTCGGCCGTACGGAAGGTCGCCGAGGTCGACGTCCGGCTCAAGTGGCCCAACGACCTGCTGATCGGCGGGCGCAAGGTCGCCGGGGTGCTCGCCGAGCGGATCGACAACGCGGTGATCGTGGGCGTCGGGCTCAACGTGAGCGTGCGCGCCGAGGAACTGCCGGTGGAGACCGCCACCTCCCTGGCCATCGAGAAGGCCGCCTGCGTCGACCGCGACCCCATCCTGCGGGCGGCGCTACGGGAGATCGAGCTTCACTACCGGGAGTGGTCGGAGGCGGACGGTGACGCCGAGGCGTGCGGCCTGCGGGCCGCCTATCTCGCGGTCAGCGCCACGGTCGGCCAGGAGGTCCGGGTGGAGCTGCCGGGTGAGCGGGTGCTCACCGGCACGGCCACCGGCGTCGACGGCGCCGGCCACCTGCTTGTCAGCTCCAAGGGGCAGGAACACGCGCTCAGCGTGGGAGACGTCGTGCATGTTCGTCCGCACAGCTCATGACGTGGAGCACGAAGGCGTGTCACGATTTGCCCCATGGGTCTACCCGATCACCACATGACGGAGGGGGAGCGGCGAATCCGGTCGTTCCACCCGCACTGGAAGCGCCTCATCGGCCCGTTCCTCGCGTTGATTCTGATCATCGCGGGGTCCGGTGCCGCCATTTTCTTCATGCCCGCCTTCGACTACGACTCCTACGCGCGCGTCGCGGTGGCCGTGGTCGCCGTCGGCCTGCTGACCGTGTGGTCGTTCGTGCCGTACCTGAGGTGGAAGAACACCTCGTACGTGCTCACCTCGCACCGGTTCACCATCAGTACGGGGGTGCTGAACAAATCCATAGACGACATCCCGATGGCCAAGGTCAACACGGTCAGCGCCGACCAGACCCTGATGGAGAGGATCCTCGGCTGCGGCACGCTCGTCGTCGAGTCGGCGGGCGACCACGGCCGGATCACGCTGCGGGACATCCCACGGATCCAGGATGTGCGGGCCGAGGTGTTCCGCGCGCTCGACGACGCGATCGACGGGGAGCCATCGGAACACGGCGGGCGGTGACCGGCGGTGGGGCGTAACCTTCTGGGCCGGGGGGAAGGCGCGGGTGAAGAGGAGGAGGTCTTCACCGGACGTCCCACGGCCGAGCAGATCGAGCACCTGTTCGTCGGTACCTCGCCCAGCTACACCCGGATCCAGGTGGCGAGCCTCGCCGAGCTCCCGCAGGAACTCACCGAGCGGATCTGGCGCGCGCTGGGGTTCGCCACGCTCCCCGACGACGAGGTGGCCTTCACCGACGCGGACGTGACGGTGCTCAAGCGGGTCCGGACGATGATGGAGAGCGGCCTGCTGGACGACCGGACCGTCATCAAGATGGCCAGGGCACTCGGCCAGACGACGGCCAGGCTCGCGCAGTGGCAGGCCGAGATCATGGTCGGGGCCCTGCTCGACCCCGACCGTCCGCCCACGGACGAGGACCTGGCCAGGGTCATGGAGACCTCGCGCCGGATGCTTCCCGGCTTCGAGCAGGTCCTGACCCACGTCTGGCGCGCCCAGCTCGCCGCCGCGGGGACCCGCCTGCTGGCGATCGCCGACATCACCGACGACACCGTGCCGACCCGGCTCACCCTCGCGGTGGGCTTCGCCGATCTGGTCTCCTTCACCCGGGCCACCCGCGAGCTGGACGAGCGTGGCCTGGCCGAGCTCGTCGAGGGCTTCGAGGGGAGAGCCTCCGACGTGGTCGCCGAGCACGGGGGACGGCTGGTCAAGACGCTCGGCGACGAGGTGCTCTTCACGGCGGCCGACCCGCGGACCGCCGCCATGATCGCCCTGGAGCTGGTCGACGTCATCCAGCGGTACGGGCCAGACGTGCGGATCGGGCTGGCGTACGGGCCGGTGCTGCCGATCATGGGCGATGTCTTCGGGACCACGGTCAACCTGGCCGCCAGGCTCACGGCCATCGCCCGCCCCGGCACCGTCGTCGTCGACAGCGAGCTGGCCGAGGCGCTGGAGGGCGCGCCGGGCGTCGAGGTCGGCCGTATCCGGCGGCGGCCTGCCCGAGGCCTGGGGGTGGTGCAGCCGTACGTGTTGCGCCGGACTGGTAATGATTGAGGCGGGGCCTCTCCAAGGCCGTTCAGCCGGTAAGCGAGCCCGTACGGCTCGATGAGTTTCACAACAGATGAGGTGCAGGACATGCCGTACACCGTCCAAGGCGTGGTCGCGCGTGGCAAGGGCGAGCCCGTCTCGCTGGAGACCGTTATCGTGCCCGATCCGGGGCCGGGTGAGGCCGTGGTGACGGTGCAGGCCTGTGGTGTCTGTCACACGGACCTGCACTACCGCGAGGGCGGCATCAACGACGAATTCCCGTTCCTGCTCGGCCACGAGGCCGCCGGAGTGGTCGAGGCCGTCGGTGCGGGTGTCACGGAGGTGGCGCCCGGTGACTTCGTGATCCTGAACTGGCGGGCCGTCTGCGGCAACTGCCGGGCGTGCCTGCGCGGCCGTCCCTGGTACTGCTTCAACACGCACAACGCCACCCAGAAGATGACCCTGGAGGACGGCACGCCGCTCAGCCCCGCCCTGGGCATCGGCGCCTTCATCGAGAAGACCCTGGTCGCGGCCGGGCAGTGCACCAAGGTCGACGCGTCCGCGCCGGCGCAGGTGGCCGGGTTGCTCGGCTGCGGCGTGATGGCGGGCCTGGGTGCCGCCATCAACACCGGCGCGGTGACCCGCGGCGACAGCGTGGCGGTCATCGGGTGCGGCGGCGTCGGTGACGCGGCCATCCTCGGCGCCAGGCTGGCGGGCGCCTCGAAGATCATCGCGGTGGACGTGGACGACCGCAAGCTGGAGTGGGCCAAGGAGTTCGGCGCCACCCACACGGTCAATTCCAGCGCCTCGGACATGGTCGAGGCGGTCAGGGAGCTCACCGGCGGCAACGGTGCGGACGTGGTCATCGAGGCGGTCGGCCGCCCGGAGACCTACAAGCAGGCGTTCTACGCCCGTGACCTGGCCGGGACCGTGGTCCTGGTCGGGGTGCCGACCCCGGAGATGACGCTGGAGCTGCCGCTGCTCGACGTCTTCGGCCGCGGTGGCGCGCTGAAGTCCTCCTGGTACGGCGACTGCCTGCCCAGCCGTGACTTCCCCATGCTCATCGACCTCTACCTGCAGGGGCGGCTCGACCTCGACCGCTTCGTCTCCGAGACGATCGGCCTCGGCGACGTCGAGGACGCCTTCGCGAAGATGCACCGCGGCGAGGTCCTGCGCTCGGTGGTGGTCCTGTGATCGACAAGGTGGTCACCTCCGGCACCTTCTCGCTGGACGGCGGGACATGGGAGGTCGACAACAACGTCTGGATCGTCGGTTCGGCCAGCGAGGTCGTCATCATCGACGCCGCGCACGACGCCGCCGCGATCGCCGAGCGGGTCGGTGACCGCGAGGTGAAGGCCATCGTCTGCACCCACGCGCACAACGACCACATCGACGCGGCGGCCGACCTCGCCACGCGGGTGGGTGCGCCGATCCTGCTCCACCCGGCCGACCAGGTGCTGTGGGAGATGGTCTACGCCGACCTGCCGTACACCCCGCTGCAGGACGGTCAGGTGATCTCGGCCGGAGGCGTGGACCTGACCGTGCTGCACACGCCGGGTCACGCTCCGGGAGCGGTCTGCCTGTACGGGGCGGAGATCGGCGCGCTCTTCAGCGGCGACACCCTGTTCCGCGGCGGTCCCGGCGCGACCGGGAGGTCCTTCTCCTCCTTCGACACGATCATCGAGTCGATCAAGGGGAGGCTGCTTACCCTGCCGCCGAAGACGATCGTGCACACCGGCCATGGCGACTCCACCTCGATCGGCGAGGAGGCAGGGCATCTGGAGGAGTGGCTGGCCAGGGGACACTGACCGGTGAGTCCGTCGCGACGCGCCCCGGCCCACGCCAGGGCGCGTTCGCGTGTCGGGCGCCGGGGGGGGTTAGGGGGGGTGTGTCGTAGCTCACGTAGGCAAGGCTAACCAAATGGGTTACTTTAGGTGTGCCTAACCTATGGTACTCTCCTGAGAGGTCGCACCCCCGTGTATGTATGCGTCTGCCGCGCGGTCACCGAGAATGAGGTGCACGACTGCATCTCGGCAGGAGCGAAGAGCGCGCGCCAGATTCGCGACGCTACGGGTGCCGGTGGCGACTGCGCTTCTTGCGTGCGCAAGATCTGTGCGATCCTGAAGCGGTCTGAGGATCTGATTCCGACCGCATAGCACGAGGAGCCCGCCATGCAGGGCGACAAGAAAATTATCGAGCTGCTCAACGAGCAGTTGACCGCGGAGCTGACCGCGATCAACCAGTACTTCCTGCATGCCAAGATGCAGGAGAACTGGGGATACACCAAGCTTGCGAAATACACTCGCGAAGAGTCCATGGACGAGATGCGGCATGCGGAGAAGCTCACCGACCGCATCCTCTTCCTTGAAGGACTGCCCAACTACCAGAAGCTGGGCATCCTGCATATCGGCCAGACCGTCGCGGAGCAGCTCCGCGCCGACCTGGACGTCGAGCTTGAGGTGGTCGGCCGTCTGAGGCCCGCCATCGCCCTGATGCGTGAGAAGGGCGATATCACCTCGGCCCGCATCTTCGAGGAGATCCTTGAGGACGAGGAGCACCACATCGACTACCTGGAGACCGAACTGGGGCTGATGGACAGTCTCGGGGAGCAGCTCTACCTCGCCCGCTATGCCGAGCCGCCGTCGCCGTCTTGAGGTGAATTGAGGAGAACACGCCCACCGGATCCCCTCTGGTAGGGCGTGTTCTGCTTTGCCGGTCAATCCTTTGGGGCGCCTGTGCTTTCGAGGGACTTCCAAGGTGGGAGACCTACTCCGAAAGCCTCGGCCGTTGCGGGATGACTATCCGGGATTTATCAGTGTTTGCCCAGGTCAATGGATAGGTCAACGACGAGTCAAACCGCGCGCTGTACCCGGGAAACGATCCTCTAAGGTCCTACGATCGCAACATGACCTGTGTACTACTCGCCGAGGATGACACCTCGATTTCCGAGCCACTGGCGCGAGCTCTGCGCCGCGAGGGTTATCAAGTAGAGGTGAGCCCTGACGGCCCGCAGGCTCTGGAGCGGGCTCTGTCGGGTGGCATCGACCTGATCGTTCTCGACCTTGGGCTGCCCGAGATGGACGGCCTGGAGGTGGCCAGGCGCATCCGCGCCGAAGGCCATGGAACTCCGGTGTTGATCCTCACCGCCCGCGTCGACGAGGTCGACACCGTGGTGGGCCTCGACGCCGGGGCCGACGACTACGTCACCAAGCCGTTCCGCCTCGCCGAGCTGCTGGCGCGCGTCCGCGCCCTGCTGCGGCGTGGCACGTCCGAGACGCCCGTGGTCCAGGGCGTGCGCATCGACGCCGACTCACGTCGGGCGTGGATGGGCGACAAGGAGCTGCATCTGACCACCAAGGAGTTCGACCTGCTGAGGGTCCTGGTCCGCGACGCCGGAAAGGTGGTCACCCGCGAGCAGATCATGCGCGAGGTGTGGGACACCAACTGGTGGGGCTCGACCAAGACCCTGGACATGCACATCTCGTGGCTACGCCGGAAACTCGGTGACGACGCCGCCAAGCCCCGGTACATCACAACCGTTCGAGGGGTCGGCTTCAGGTTCGAGCGCGAGTAGGAAATGCGCCGACGCCTGCTCTCCTCAACCCTCCTCGTTGCGGTCATCGGGGTGTTGCTGCTTGGCATACCTCTCGCCGTGGCGGTCAACAGGCTCATCGAGGAGGAGGCGGCCCAGCAGCTCGCCTCCCATGCCAAGAGCCTGCTGGGGGAGGTCGAGTACGCCCGGATCCAGGATCAGCCCATCGATGAGCAGCAGCTGGAACGTAAGTATTCCCAGCTTTACATTCAGATCTATGCAAAAGGCACACCTCCCCAGGTGATAACGGTGGGCACCGAGCCCCCCGAGAGTCAGAAGATGACCGCGGACGCACAGTCGGAGAACGGCGTGTACGTCGCGGTCAGCCGGGACAAGACGGGGGTGGAGCGTGAGGTCCGCGCATGGCTCTTCCTCATCCTGGGGCTCGCCGCGGCTGCTCTCGCGGTCGCGGTCGGGCTTGCCATCGTGCAGTCGCGCCGCCTGACGTTACCGCTCAGCGACCTTGCGATGATCGCTGAGCGGCTCGGCTCCGGTGACGCGAGGCCGAGCAAGCACCGCTACGGCATCCAGGAACTCGATCGGGTGGCCGAGGTGCTCGACCGTAGCGCGACCCGCATCTCCGATCTCCTGGCCAGGGAGCGGGAGTTCGCGACCGACGCCTCCCACCAGCTCCGCACCCCGCTCACCGGCCTGACCATGAGGCTTGAGGAGATCGTCGCCGCCGCGGACGAGCCGGGGATCGTCAAGGAGGAGGGCGAGGCCGCCATCGTGCAGGCCGAACGGCTCACCGCGGTGATCGACGAGTTGCTGGCCACCGCCAGACGACAGCGTCAGGCGCAGGCCGAGAGCGTCAAACTCGACGTGCTGCTCGACCAGCAGTTCATCGAGTGGGGCCCGGCGTTCCGCAGGGCAGGGCGGCAGCTGAGGCTGGCGGGCACGCGTGGGCTCCAGGCACTGGGCACCGGCGGCGGCATCAGCCAGGTGATCTCCACCCTGCTGGAGAACTCGCTGGAGCACGGCGGCGGCACGGTGACCGTGACCACCAGCGCCAAGGACAAGTCCATCGTGATCGAGGTGGCGGACCAGGGCAGGGGGATACCCGACGACCTTGCCCCGAGGATCTTCGAGCGGAACGTGAGCGGGGCCGGCGGTACGGGTCTCGGCCTGCCCCTGGCGAGGGCGCTGGCCGCCGCCGACGGGGGGCGCCTGGAGCTGGTCCGACCGCGTCCCGCGGCGTTCGCCTTCTTTCTGCGCGAGGTGGGCGACACGGGCAGGAAGCGGGTCGTCCGGGGACCCGCCTGAGCCTTGCCCTAGCGAGGCAGGGGTGGCGGCGAGTTCTTCTCCGAGCTCTTGTTCAGCAGGTACACGTGGCCGTTGATCTGGCTCTGCGACACCGCCGGCGGACTCGCCTCGGCACCGGGCAGGAAGACCCACTTCTTGTACGACCAGAACCTGAAGAGGGTCCCGAGGGCGGTGCCGGTGAGTATGGCGATGTTGTAGCTCAGGGCGTCTTCCAGGCCCAGGGTGTAGGTCACGAAGCCGATCACCAGCAGCGAGATCAACAGGCCGATGGCGTTGAGGACGAAGAACAGGAAGTACTCGCGGGCCAGGCCGCTCTGCTCCCGGTGCCTGAAGGTCCAGTAGCGGTTGCCGAGATAGGCGAAGGTGGCCGCGATGACCGTGGCGATGACCTTGGAGATGAGCGGCCCCCAGCCGATGCCGAACCGGAGCAGGTTGGTGCCGCCCGTGTCGATCACGAAGGCGACCGCACCGATCGCGCCGAACTTGACCAGTTCTCGCGCCAGTTCGGCGAGCCGCCGGTAGGCGTGTCGGAGAAACTCCACGTTTCCTGCACGGTCCCTTCGGGGGTCGGCCACTGATCCGCCACGTTGGAGGACCTCGAACACTGTCGAGCCAGGTTACCGGTGCTCGGCCACGGTCCGCGCGGCATCGCTGCACCGGAGGACATAGTCCTCATCAAGCGCTATTTCAATAAATATCGCATAACTTCGGTTAAATCGGCTCGCTCGACGTTACGCTAATCCGGTAGATCACGGAATGCCGCTGGAGAACCGTGATCGGTCCTGACGGACTGCCGTACGCGACGGCCACTACCCCGGGGATCAACCCTTGCGCCGCCGACTCCTCGCTCTGATTCTCGGTCTGTCGATGATGACCGGTTGTGGCGCGCGGGGAGACGCGCAAGGCACCGTCCCCGAGGCCGGACCGTCGCGTGAGACGTCCGCCGGGGTGGAGCTCGCGGAGGCGACCCAGGCCTTCACGCTGCTGAGAAAGCTTGACGACGCCTGGCGCGACCGGGACTGCGCGGCCGTCGGCAGGCTCACCACCTGGGCGGAGAATGCGCTGGGCGGTCGTGCCTGTGAGGCGACCCGGAACGGCCGCCCAGCCCCCGCCAGGAAGTCCTACACCGAGGCGGAGTTCTACCTGCCCGGCGCCGCCGACACCGACCGCTGGTTCGTCGCCCTGGCCCGCGAGCCCGACCCGGCCTACTTCCTGTTCGTCCACGAGGGAGGCGAGTGGCGGCTCGGCGCGGGCCCCATCCCGATACGGGGCAAGGTCCGCGAGCCGACCGAGGGGGCGGTGCCCACCGACGACCCCGCCATGGGGGTCAGGGCCCGTCTCGTCCCGCAGCGCTATCTGACCTACCTGACCGATCCCGCGGGAGTGAGCGGGGTGACCTTCCCCAAGGCCGACCCGGTACGCGACCTCTTCGACGAGCTGGTCAGGCGCCCGCAGAAGGTGCGGCCCGACCGGCTCACCGCGGACGTCCGCCTGCTCGTCGGCCCGCAGCGCGCACTGCGACTGCCCGACGGCGGCGCGCTGGTCATCCATGCCCTGGAGATCGAATACCGGCAGCGGGCCCGCTCCGGCCGATCCTCCCTGGCCCACCCGATCTACGGCAAGGCCGACCTGCGTGGCTTCACCGGCCGTGCCAGGGCGGCCGAGCTGACCGGGACCGAGATCGCGCTCGTCGCCACCGAGATCGCCGGCACGGGGGCCAGGCTCACCACGGCCGGCCTCCGCCGCGGCCTCGCCACCCTGACGACAAGCTGAGAGCCTCCCAGGATCCTGCCGAGGGCCTTCACGGCGGCCTGGCGCCTCACCGGGAGCGGTTGTCCGGATCGGCTGGGTGCCTCCCGTCGGCCGCTCCCGTACCGCGTGCCGGTAAACTTAACCCCCGTGAGCAGCCCTTCCTTGGCCAGTCCCATCGGACCCGTCGTCGGCGTGATCGGAGCGGGCCAGCTGGCCCGGATGACCCAGCAGGCGGCCATCGCCCTCGGCGTCGAGCTTCGGGTCCTGGCCAACTCGTCAGACGAGAGCGCCGCCCGCGTGATCGCCGACGTACGCCTGGGCGACTACCGGTCCCTGGCGGACCTGCGCGACTTCGTCAAGGGGTGCGACGCGGTCACCTTCGACCATGAGCACGTGCCCACCGAGCACATCCGTGCCCTGGTCGAGGACGGCTTCGTCGTGCACCCCGGCGCCGACGCGCTCGTACACGCCCAGGACAAGGCGGTGATGCGCGAGCGGCTGACCGGGATCGGCGCCCCGTGCCCGCCGTGGCGGCGGGTCGAGGCGGCCGCCGACATCGAGGAGTTCGCCGCGGAGAACGGCTGGCCGGTCGTGCTCAAGGCGATCAGGGGCGGTTACGACGGGCGTGGCGTCTGGATCTGCCGCTCCGCGGATGACGCGGCCGAGCCCCTGGCCTCCGGGGTGCCGCTGATGGCCGAGGGGTTCGTGCCGTTCGAGCGGGAGCTCGCCGTGCTGGTCGCCAGGTCGCCGCACGGCCAGGGCGTCAGCTACCCGGTGGTGGAGACCGTCCAGCGTGACGGCATCTGCGTCGAGGTCCTCGCCCCCGCACCCGGCCTCGATCCAGAACAGGCCGCGGTGGCCCAGCGGATCGCCCTGAACATCGCCAAGGAACTGGGCGTGACCGGGCTGCTGGCCGTGGAGATGTTCGCCACCTCCTCGGGCCTGGTGGTCAACGAGCTGGCCATGCGCCCGCACAACAGCGGCCACTGGACGATCGAGGGGGCCCGCACCTCCCAGTACGAGCAGCACCTGCGCGCGGTCCTCGACCTCCCGCTCGGCTCACCCGCGCCGGCCGCTCCCGTCGTGGTGATGGCCAACCTCCTGGGCGGTGACGACTCCGACATCTTCTCCCGGTACGAGCACGTGATGGCCCACGACCCGGGGATCAAGATTCACTTCTACGGCAAGGAGGTGCGACCGGGGCGCAAGATCGGCCATGTCACCGCGCTCGGCACCGACCTGGAAGAGGTCCGCGCCCGTGCCCGGCACGCCGCCGTCTACCTCACCGAGGGAAGATACACCTGAGCCCCAGGGCCGGCCCCGTCGTGAGCCGTCGGACTGGTCGACGGCGGCGCTCCCGGCCCCTGTGCCCGTCTGGGCCACGGTGCCACCGTGAGCCGTCGTACCCGCGCGGGCCACGTCACCACTGCGTCACCACTGCGTCACCACTGCGAACGCGCGTGGCCCCCGGGTCGCGTGGCAAGGAGAGAGCATGACCACCGTTGGCATCGTCATGGGCAGCGACTCCGACTGGCCGGTGATGAGGCTCGCCGCCGAGGCACTGGCCGAGTTCGAGGTGGAGTTCGAGGCCGACGTGGTCTCCGCGCACCGGATGCCCGAGGAGATGATCGCCTATGGCGCGCAGGCGGCCGGGCGCGGGCTGAAGGTGATCATCGCGGGTGCCGGGGGAGCCGCCCACCTGCCGGGCATGCTCGCCTCGGTGACCCCCCTGCCGGTGATCGGTGTCCCGGTCCCGCTGAAATACCTCGATGGCATGGACTCCCTGCTCTCGATAGTCCAGATGCCCGCCGGTGTCCCGGTCGCGACGGTCGCCGTCGGCGGCGCCCGCAACGCGGGCCTGCTGGCCGTCCGGATCCTCGCCGCCGCCGACGAGGAACTGCGGGCGAAGATGGAGGCGTTCCAACTCGCTCTCAAGGAACAGGCTCACGCCAAGGGCGCCAGGCTCCGCGCCGAGGCCGCCCAGCTCGGCGCCTGATATCGCCACCTTTGCCGGATAGCTTGGTGACAGCGCGGATATACGAGGACTCATAGGGAAGGGGGAGATCGACACGGACCTTGGAGGTTGAGAATCATGAGGAACGCGATCCGCGCCCTCCTCGGGATCACGACGGCCATACTGGCGGTGTTCGGAAGCCTGGGCGCGGGTGAGAGCCACCGGCCCGCCGACTCCGACGTAAGCTCCGTATCCACGCATTAGCCGTGCGTCCACTCGATGCTTTTGTCATTGCGGGCGTCGAAGGCGGCCCGGATACTGTATTTGTGGAGTCTGTTGCCGGAGGGCACGTCACAGACCATCCCCAGGACGTGACGGAGACGTGCGAGCCTTACGGAGCAATCCGCCCGTTCGGGCGATCGGCGGCCTCATAGCGAAGGGGATGACGACATGGAAGCAGACCTGAGCAACGCCGTCTGGCGCAAGGCGGCTCCGAGCGACGACGTCGGCGGGGACTGCGTCGAGGTGGCCGTGGTGGACGGCCTCGACGAGGGGCACAAGGCCGGTGCCGGCCCCCTGTACGTGTTGCGCGACTCCAAGAACCCCGACGGGCCGAAGCTGTTCTTCACCCAGTCGGAGTGGGACGCCTTCGTCGGCGGTGTGAAGCTCGGCGAGTTCGACAACTGACGGAGCCAGGCTCGAAGACCCCCGTCCGAGACGGGGGTCTTTCCGTTCGGCGGCCCATGGACCTTCTTTACCGGCGTGGCCGATGCCCGTCCGGCCTTCCGGGTCTGCGCGGTCGGCTCCCCCGGCGGGGTTCCTTTCCCCGGCCTTGACCGGGGCGGTGCCTCCACGACCCGCGCCTTCCGGAATCAGGCTTCCCCGCCCTGGCCTGGCCGAACATCCGGTCGGCCGGGAAAGCCGGGCCTGCGAGGCCGGCCACGCGGTTGAGATCGGCCGAGTGTTGTTGAAATACAGTATCCCCCAAAAGCATTCTTATACTAAATTAGGAGTGTTTTTGTGGGTTTATGTAGATATAGCGCATATTGTGATTATTGGGGGATTCGAAGGATTGACATGAGGAGGGCTTATGAACTTCAACATGATCTTTCCTGGAGGAGAGCGGGCAGAATGCTGCCGCTGGAGGCGCCGCTGGCGTCGTCACTGGCGCAGGCGCCGCTGGGACTGGTGGTGGTGAGCGCGGCACGGTGAGGAGCGACGAGGCTCCCGAACCGTCAACACACATTCGAACGGGTCCCTGGTGCCTACTGGGAACCCGTTCATCGCGTTCGGAGACGGCTCGCGCCGTCCGCCCATCCTGAAGATCCTCTGCCGTTCCGGCTTCGCGCGGTGTTCACCGGCTGATCGCGCTCGTTCACCGCTGGCATCGCGGACCCTCGGCGCCAACGCACCTCTCCGTGCGTATCCGCCGGGATGTCGCCACGGCCCGCTCCGCGTGTCGCGGAAGCGGGCCGTGCTGGGAGAGGCGACGGGTACGTCAGGGACGGCCGAGGGCGCGGTAGTGCCAGCCTGCGGCTCGCCAGGTTTCGGCGTCGAGGGCGTTGCGGCCGTCGACGATCTTGCGAGAGGCCACCATGGCGCCCAGCTCCTCGGGATCCATGGTGATGAACTCCTGCCACTCGGTCAGCAGCAGCACCACATGGGCGTCCCTGGCCGCCTCCAGGGCGGAGGTGCCGTAGGAGAGCCGGGGGTGGGCCCGGCGGGCGTTCTCCTGGGCGACGGGGTCGTAGACGGTGACCTGGCCGCCCTGCTCGCTGATCTTGACGGCGACGTCCAGGGCGGGGGAGTCGCGGATGTCGTCGGAGTTGGGTTTGAACGCGGCGCCGAGCACGGCGACGGTGCAGTTGCGAAAGGAGCCTCCGGCCAGCTCGCGGGCCAGGTCGACCATGCGGGCCCGGCGGCGCATGTTGATCGCGTCCACCTCGCGCAGGAAGGTCAGCGCCTGGTCGGCGCCGAGCTCCCCGGCGCGGGCCATGAAGGCGCGGATGTCCTTGGGCAGGCAGCCGCCGCCGAAGCCCAGCCCGGGGTTGAGGAACTTGCCGCCGATGCGGTCGTCGAAGGAGAGCGCCAGGGAGAGTTGCTTGACGTCGGCGTGCGCGGCCTCGCAGACCTCGGCCATCGCGTTGATGAAGGAGATCTTCGTGGCGAGGAAGGCGTTGGCGGCCACCTTGACCAGTTCGGCCGTGGGGTAGTCGGTGATCACCATCGGGGTGCCCATCTCCAGCATGGGGGCGTACACCTCCCGCATGACCTTCTCCGCCCGGTCGGAGGCGACGCCGAGCACGATCCGGTCGGGGTGCAGGGTGTCCTTCACCGCGAAGCCCTCGCGGAGGAACTCGGGGTTCCATGCCAGCTCGGCGCCCGCGCCGATGGGGGCCAGCCGCGCCAGCTTGTCGGCCAGGCGCTGGGCGGTGCCGACCGGGACCGTGGACTTGCCGACGACCAGGCACTCACGCGTCAGGTGGGGGGCCAGCGACTCGATCGCGGCGTCCAGGTAGGAGACGTCCGCCGCGTACTCTCCCGGCTTCTGGGGGGTGCCCAGACACAGGAAGTGCACGTCTCCGAAGGCTGCGGCCTCCTCGTACGAGGTGGTGAAGCGCAGCCGCCCGTTGGCCAGGTTGCGTCGCAGCACCTCTTGCAGGCCTGGTTCGTGGATGGGCAGGTCGCCGGCCTGTAGGCGGCCGATCTTCTCCGCGTCCACGTCGAGGCTGAGGACTTCGAAGCCCAGCTCGGCCATGCAGGCGGACGTCGTCGCACCGAGATATCCGGTTCCCACCATCGTCAGGCGGTAGGCCACTGGTGCTCCTTTCGGTTCTGCCCGATTATTTGCCGCCAGAGTATCGGCATCTGGCACTTCCACTTTGCCACCTGCATAAACGCGAGAGGGCATACCACATGGGGTGGAGCGCTCCAGTGTTTGTTGGACGTCCTACTATTTCCCTATGAGCTACCCTCTCTACGCACTGCCCGAGGAGCACCAGATGCTCCGCGAGACGGTCCGCGCCCTCGCCGACGAGAAGATCGCCCCTCACGCCGCCGAGGTGGACGAGACCGCGGAGTTCCCCGCGGACGCCTACAAGGCGCTCGTCGCGGCGGACCTGCACGCCGTGCACGTTCCCGAGGAGTACGGCGGCGCCGGTGCCGACGCGCTCGCGACGGTCATCGTCATCGAGGAGGTGGCGCGGGCCTGCGCCTCGTCCTCGCTGATCCCCGCCGTCAACAAGCTCGGGACCGTCCCGTTGCTGCTGTCGGCCTCCGAGGAGCTCAAGCAGCACTACCTTCCGCAGGTCGCGCGGGGTGACGGGATGTTCTCGTACGCCCTGTCGGAGGCGGAGGCGGGCAGCGACGCCGCCGCCATGAAGACCCGCGCGGTCGCGGACGGCGACCACTACGTGCTCAACGGCGCCAAGATGTGGATCACCAACGCCGGTGTGTCGGAGTACTACACGGTGATGGCCGTCACCGAGCCGGGCGTCGGAGCCAGGGGCATCTCCGCGTTCGTCGTGGAGAAGGCCGACGAGGGCGTCAGTTTCGGGGCCAAGGAGCGCAAGCTCGGCATCAAGGGCTCTCCGACCCGCCAGGTCATCCTGGAGGACGTGCGGATTCCCGCCTCCCGGATGATCGGCGCCCCCGGCACCGGTTTCAAGACCGCCCTGGCCACCCTGGACCACACCCGCATCACCATCGCCGCCCAGGCGCTCGGCATCGCCCAGGGCGCGCTGGACTACGCGATCGGCTACATCAAGGAGCGCAAGCAGTTCGGCAAGGCCGTCGCCGACTTCCAGGGCGTCCAGTTCATGGTCGCCGACATGGCCATGAAGCTGGAGGCCGCCCGCCAGCTCACCTACGTCGCCGCTGCCAAGTCCGAGCGCGCCATGCACGGTGAGCCGCAGGCCGACCTCACCTTCATCTCCAGCGCGGCCAAGTGCGCCGCCTCCGACGCCGCCATGGAGATCACCACCGACGCCGTCCAGCTCCTCGGCGGGTACGGCTACACCAGCGACTACCCGGTCGAGCGCATGATGCGCGACGCCAAGATCACCCAGATCTACGAGGGCACCAACCAGATCCAGCGCCTGGTGATGGCCCGCCAGCTCCTCAAGTAACCCCTGAAATGCACAAACCCCGCCTCCATCTCTTCAGGGGCGGGGTTCGCTGTCTCCTGGCTTCGATGCTGAACGATCACTGTTCCGTGAGAGACGGCGCGCGGCCGGAACGTGTGCTCGTCGATGAAGAGCACCGGCGCGCCGGGAGTGTCCGGGCGGCACAGCGCTTCCGCACCCGCTGGCGATCAGCATGGCGCTCGTGGTCCCGCTGGCCCTGGTCTTCCTGTTCTGGGGGCTCGTCCTGGGCGCAGAGGACAACCTGCCCGAGGTGCTGCTCGCGATCGTCCCCGCCGTCCTGCTGGGCGTGGTGATCGCGGCGGCCGCGCTCCTGCTGTGGCGGCTGAACGCCTTCATCGCGGTGCTCGGCGGAATCGGCGGCCTGCTGATGTCGGTGGAGACCGTCGGTCACTTCGTGGACCTGATGCCGGGGTCGCCGGGACGTACCTTCAAGGCTCTGATGATCGTGGTCCTTCTGCTCACCAGGTTCACGCTCGGTGCCTGGCTCGCGCTGCTGGGCGGCATGCTCACGCTGCGGGCCGTACAGAGCAGAAGAGCATCAGGTCGCGGTCGCGGCTGAAGACCGTTTTCTGGCCCGTACGGCGTGCTCGGCAGCCTTCTCCTGACGAACGCTCTGAGCTGGACGTTCTCTCCTCGGTACCGCTGGCTGTACCTCCATTGGGGCGTACGCGGGAACGACCGGGAGGGTCCGCTCCTGGTGTGCTGACGGCTGTCCGTCAAGCTCCGCCAAGGAGAAGATGAAATGGCAGTCAACAGCCGGCCGAGTGTCGAGCGATATCCGAGTCAGACCGGGCTTCGGGGTTTCATCCGCCGCCGTCCACTGATCAGTTTCTTCGTCCTGGCCAACCTGATGAGCTGGGTCGCCTGGCTTCCCTACATTCTCTCGGCGACCGGCCTGGGGGTGTTGGACTTCACGTTCCCCTCGCTGCTCGGCGGCACGCAGCTCACCGGCGTTCTCCCCGGCGCCTATCTCGGGCCCATCCTCGCCGCGTTCATCGTGACCGCGGTCGCGGACGGCAGGGAAGGCGTCCGTCGATGGGTCGGGCGGATGACGAAGTGGCGGGTCGGCTGGGTCTGGTACCTGGTGACCCTCGTCGGCGTTCCCGCCGTCATCATCGCCACCGGTCTCGCGATGTCCGAGGGGGACATCCACCTGCCACCTGCCGCCGTGCTGGTGGCCTACCTGCCGGGCCTGCTGCTCCAGATGGTCACCACCGGCCTGGCGGAGGAGCCCGGCTGGCGTGACTTCGCGCTGCCCCGCCTGCAGCGCAGGTTCGGCCCGCTGACCGCCAACCTCGTCCTGGGCCCGCTGTGGGGCCTCTGGCACCTGCCGCTGTTCCTGAGCGAGTGGGGCGGGTGGCCGAACGTCACCTGGACGAGGGTCGGTGAGTTCGTCGCCTTCTGCTGCGTCTTCAGCGTGGTCGTCACCTGGGTGTTCAACCGGACCGGCCAGAGCCTGCCGTTGGTCATGCTGCTGCACGTCGGCGTCAACAACTTCATGTCGCTCGCCTACGCGGACATGTTCCCGTCGCTCGCCACCGCCGAGCAGGCGTCCCAGGTCACCCTGCTCGCGGGCACCACGGCGGCGATCGTGGTGCTCGTCGCGACCCGTGGCCGCCTCGGCTACCGTCCGACGGAGGAACCCGGACCGGAGGTCACCCGTCAGAACTGAACGACATGTCGCAGTGCGTCAGCGCCCCGGCCAGGTCCGGCCGCTCCTGCCGGCTGCCGGTATCGGGGCTGTCGTCGGGTATAGGTAAAGCCATGATCTTCCTGAGGCGGGCAACCCACGTCGCTGTACTCACCCTCGTGCTCATCCCGATCACCTCCGCCCTCACCACCCCGCAGGCGGTGGCCGAACCGCGCAAGCGGTCACAGGCGGAGGCCACGGCCCTCGCCCGGCGCATGCTGGCCCAGCTCAAGGTCGCCAGGCCCCTGTCCATCCGGGGCTACAGCCGCGAGCGGTTCCAGCCCCGATCGACGCACCGCAAGGGCAGGTGCAGCACGCGGGAGATGGTCCTGGCCCGCGACGGGCGGAACGTACACCGCAACGCGGCCTGCCACCCGGTCAAGGGACTCTGGTACAGCCCGTACGACGGCAGGTGGCTGAAGAGCGAGAAGTACGTGGACGTCGACCATGTGGTGCCGCTCGCCTATGCCTGGCGCTCGGGCGCCAAACGATGGAGCCAGGCCAAGCGGCGTGCCTTCGCCAACGACCTGATCCGCCCGGAACTGCTCACCGTCAGCCACTCCGCCAACATCGCCAAAGGCGGCGAAGGCCCGCAGGGCTGGCGCCCGCAACGCCGCGCCCACTGGTGCCGGTACGCGACCTCATGGATCACCGTGAAGCGCCACTACCGGCTCTTCGTGACCCGTAAGGAGAAGGTGGCCCTGCTCAACATGCTCCGCACCTGCCGAAGCTAGCGTTTGCCGGTGATCCTTGGGCGGAACTCCGCCTGGAGCACGTCGTGAAGATGCCAGGGGAGTTCTGCCGGCCGCCGCTGACGTTGATCGGTTAGCGCCCGTCATCCGGCGTCATCATGGTGTGAACGAGATGCCTGACGTCGGCTGATACGCGGTGACAAGCTCCGTGACGCGGGCCGGCCGGTCGCCGAGACTCGCCGTTACGGCAACGTCTACGCCATCGACCGCCGGAGCATCGAAGACCGCCACGCCGCCGGCGACGTCTGGTTGCTCCCCGAGGCCGGTCACGCCATCTTCGGCCAGGCCGAGCCAATCGCCGAGTTCCTCCGGGCCTGAGATAAAAGTTGCCCAACACCGAAGGCATGGAGAAGAAAGCCCTCGGTGCAGGACACTCGGCAGGTCCTCGTACGCTCTGAGGCGACCGGGGGAGATGGCCGGGCGGACGTCCGGTGAGCGTGGCCGGCAACCGGGCATCGGGTTCGCGCCGGGGATTTCGGCGAGTCCGCGCCACTACTTGGTCCAGACGGCCTGAGCGCCACTGTGGCCGGCACGCACCACCTCGATGGTGCCTACGACGCCGCCGATCAGGGCGAGGGCCGCCAGGGCGACCACCGTTACGGAATGCCACCGCGATCGGGGGCCGGTGCGCTCCGTACGCGACCGCGCGCTGTGTCCCATGAGACGGGCCCTCAGGGAGATACCCAGGGTCGCGAGCCAGAGCACGATGACGAACGGCAGCACCTGCTCGCCCTGCTCCGCGTGGGCTTCGACGAGCGCGTTCTCTCCGACCTTTTTCTCAAGCGTCTCGCCGCTGCTGGTCGACAGCGGCACGGCGGCCAGTGCGATGGTGGCGACGAACAGCACCGCCGGCCACAACCGGCGTGCCGCGACCGGCCAGAACGCCATCAGGATCGTGCCGAGCGCCGCGAGCGGCACGCATACCACGACGGCGTGGACGATCAGTGGATGCAGAGGTAGACCGAAGAACATGTTCGCTCCCTGTCTTGCCCGGCCCGAAGCGCGGGTGATCGCGGCTGGGGAGAAAGCGGCGAGGCCGGGAGCGGTGGCGGCGTGTACGGCGTACGGCATCGCCCGGACAGTCCTGTGCCCCCTCTTGGGCGCCGGTCACGGCCCGCTCAGGGCAGTCGGTCCAGCGCCTGCTGGAAGGCGCGGGCGTGCCCGGCCTCGTCTTCGGCGTTGTTCGAGAAGCGCGCGGCCGCCTGGCTGTCGCCCGCCACCTTGGCGCGTTTGGCGAAGGTCGGGTACATGGTCTGGGACTCGTACCGCTCGCCGGCGATGGCCTTGGTCAGGTTGGCGCGGGTCGTCCCGACAAGCCCGGCCATACCGGCCGCGTCGGCGAAGTGCTCGTGCAGTTCCACATCGGCGTTGCCCCGGAACAGCTTCGCCACGGCCGAGTTCTTGGAGTGCTCGGCGTACAGCCGGTACTTGGCGTACGCGAGTGCCTCACCGTGCATGGCCGTGTCCAGGTTGGACTTGGTCTGCTGCGCGTGGACTTTCGGCGGACCTTGCGGGACCTGCACCGGCTTGGCCTTCGGCGGTGCGGGGACGTTTCCCTGGCCGGATTCGACGGCGCGCAGCGCGGTGCCGAACGCCCGCGCGTGCCCCCCTTCGTCACGGGAGATCTCGGAGAAGAGGGTGGCCGTCGTGCTTTCACCGTCGGCCTTGGCCTGCCGCGCGAACCCGGGATACAACTTCTGGGACTCGTACGTCTCACCGGCCATCGCGGCACTCAGGTTCGCGGCGTCGTTGCCCACCAGGCCGCTCAGCGCGGCCTCCTCCTTGAAATGCTCGCCCAGCTCCACATCGGCCGTGCGCTCGAACAGACGGGCCACCGACGGCAGCCCCTCCCGCTGGGCCTGCGCCGCGTAGAGCCGGTAGGCGGCGTTGGCGAACGCCTCACCTCGCATCGCCCGCGCCAGGTCCGCGCGGGTTTGCGGGCTCGGTGCGTCCACCGTGTCGGCGGAGGTGCCCGATGGTACGGCCGAGGCGGCGAGCGCGCCGCTTACGGGAGTGCTCAGTGCGATCGTGAACGCGCCGGTCATGAGCGCGCGTACCGGGAAGGGGATCATGCCTCGACCTCCGCCATCGGAGTGTGCGTGGACGTCTGCAACCTTCATCGGGTATCTAACCTGGTGAAGTGATCGATAACGACCCATCACGGCATGACTGCGTAATGCTTATGCGGTCAACGTAAAGCATGTCCTGTGTCCCTGGATGTCCCCGGATGTCCCCGGATACAGAGGTCGGCCGCGATCCCGTACCGATTCAGGGCCCACGGGGCGGGTCTGGGCGCCGATCCCGGTCTCCAGTCCGGCCCAGGGCGGCTTCCGGATAGCTGAGTGTGCCGGGGGGTGAACTTCTCCTGTGCAGGGCGGGCGGGAGGAGCCGGCCGCCCGCTGTTCCGCCGAAGATCGAATGATGCCCGTTATCCGGCATCATTACGGTGTGATCGAGATGCCTGACACCGGCTGGTACGCGGTTCGATGTGTTTTCCGCTGGGGGGCGCCACACGACACCTACGAGGAACGGGTCACCCTGTGGAGGGCCGGTTCGTTCGACGAGGCCATTGTCATGGCGGAGCGCGAAGCCGCGAGGTACGCCACCGGTACCGCGTTCGAGTATCTGGGACTGGCGCAGGCGTACCGGCTGTCAGACGACGTGATCGAGCCGGGCACGGAGGTCTTCTCCCTCCTCCGGGACAGCGATCTCGAACCGGAGGAGTATCTCAGCACCTTCTTCGACACCGGTGACGAGCGGCAGGAACAGATCTCGTAGGGCCACGCCCGATCGCCGGCGCTTGTTCACCCGCCGAGAGCGGCGGAGCCGCGCGGGTTTTCCGGCGAGCGTGCCCGTCACGACCGGTCGGCGGGGCCGAGCCGTGTGACGGATCCCGGGTCAGCCCGGGGAGGAGCTCGGCTTGGGCGACGGAGGGGTTTTCGAGTGCTCGGCGCACTTGGCGTCCCACTCGGGGATGCGGAGCAGTGCCGGGTTGGCGACGCCGCTCTCGCCGCGTGTCCCGCTCGACGTGCTGGCGAAGGCCAGGCCCTCGACACAGATCCGGGCGACGTTGGGGAAGTTGTCGGCGTTGCGGAAGACCTCGACGTAGTCGACGTCGCCGACACTGTCAGGCGCCGCGTTCTCCTTCCCGCCGCGATCGCCCAGCTGGTCCGAGGAGCAACCGGCCAGCAGGAGGGCGGCGACCACCGCTCCTGTCCAGGCGACAGCCACCGAGCGTGCCATGAGTTACTCCCTGTAACCGGCAAGGTCATTTCAAATATCGGGCGTCGATCTTCCCGACACGGCCAGCATATCCACCGCGGGTCGGCGGTGATCGGGTGACGAATCCCGCATTGCGCCGATCTGGTGAGCGGCACCGAAATCACCTTGAACCGTCCGCCGAACCCGCCGTGCCGCCCCTCGCCCTCGCCGGTGGGCAGGGTTGCCGATGTCCCGCATGAGCACGCCCTGACGGCCCTTGAGGGCGTTGACCCGGGCGACGATCTTGTTCTTCACGCGCTGCCGCCGCGCCGTAGGCGGCGCCCTCGGATGACGAGGCGGTCGCCGTCCTGCCCTGTGACAGCAGGGTGTCGGCCGCCGCCGCGCGGGGCCGGCGAATGCCGGACCGGAGACGACCAGGGCCGCGAGGGCGGCGATGACCAGAGCCAACCGGAATCCGCCCGAACCACGAGCTGGATGCACGATCTCTCCTCGAAAGGGGATGCCCGCCGTCAACGCGACAGAATGGGAGAGCGCTCTCCGTAGCCGAGAGTGCTACCGGAGATCGAGCGGTGTCAAGGCCCGGTCAGGCTCCGCCTGGGACTGGTCGTCGCCACGCTCACCGCGCTGGTCGCGGCCGGGCTGGCGATCATCCCTCCGGCCACCGCGGCGGACGCCCTGCTCTCGCAGGGCCGGCCCGCGACAGCCTCCACCGAGGGAGGCGGGTACGGTGCCGGGGCCTGGCATCCGCCTCCTGACAGGAGAAGGCCCAGATGCGACGTGCCGGCGCGATTCTCACCCTGTTCCTTGTGTCCGGCCCGGTCGCCGGCTGCGGTGCCCACTCCCCGGCGGCCGCGCCGGGCCACCACCATGAATCCCCGGCACCGGTCGTTCCCGCCGCCCCCGCCGCCACGCCGACGGCCGGTTTCAACACCACGGACACCGCGTGGCTCCAGTTGATGATCCCAATGGACGAGCGGACGCTGCCCCTGCTCGACCTCGGTGCCGAACGCGGGCACGACCCGGCGGTACGGCGACTGGCCGCCAGGATCAGGAAGGCTCATCTGGCCGAGCTCGAACGCCTCACGGAGACGCTGGGCCGTACCGGGCTGCCCGCGACGAACGTGCACGAAGGGCATGACATGCCAGGTATGGTCACCGCCGCCGACCTGGCGGTGCTGAGGAAGGCCACCGGTCCGGCCTTGGACCGGCTCTTCGCCGACCGCCTACGCGAGCACCTCGACCAGTCGGCCGCGGTCGCCCGCTCCGAGCAGACCGCCGGTGCCGACGAGGGGACGAGGACTCTGGCCGCCGCCGTCGAGCGGACCCGTGCCGCCCAGAGCGACCTGCTCGACGGCATCCGCTGACCGGATTCCCCGGGCCGTCGTCGGGGCCGTCGTTTTTGGACATTGACAGCGCGCGGACACCATGACGTACCGGAGAGCGCTCTCCAAAAGTGATCTACAGGAGCGATCTCCAACGGTGAAGGAAAACCAGGTGAGCATCGACGAGCCGGAGACGGGCATGGCCCGCCCGGTGCGCTGGCCGGCCGGCTACGCCCTGGCCGACGCGGGGCCCGGCGAGGTCGTCGGCATCACGGTGGACATCCCGGCGCGGGCCTTCCGGCACTGGTCGGCCGAGGAGGGCGCCTTCACGGTGCTCGCCGGACGCTCGGCCGCCGACCCGCCGTTGAGCGTCGAAGTGCTCGCCGGTGAGCAGGCGCCGGCCCTGCGGAAGCCCTTGGGAGAGCGCTCTCTCGCTGTGCTATAAAAGCTTATCGACGTACTCCCACAGCTGAGGCCGGGGGTCTCCACGCTTAAGGAGAGGTGATGGTGTCGGCACCCCCCACGCTGGAGGATGTGGCACGGGCGGCGGGGGTCTCCCGGGCCACGGTCTCGCGCGTGATCAACGGAATTCGCAATGTGGATCTCGCGATCCAGGAGAAGGTCAGGCAGGCGATCGCCCTCACCGGCTACGCGCCCAACCAGGCGGCGCGCTCGCTGGTCACCCGGCGGACGGGGGCGATCGCCCTGATCGTCTCCGGGGCCGGCGGCGACGAGGAGAATCCGTTCCCCGGCCATGTCTTCGCCGACCCGTTCTTCGGGCGGGTGGCCGGAGGGGTCGTCGGTTTCCTGCGTCCGCTGGGCATCCACCCGATCCTGATGTTCGCCGACACCCCGGAGAGCCGCGACCAGGTCATCGCCTACCTGCGCCAGGGCAACGCCGACGGGGCCATCCTGGTCTCCATCAGCGCCGAGGACACGCTGCCCGGACTGCTCGCCGAGGCCGCGCTGCCCACCGTGCTCTTCGCCAGGCCGGCCAGGCCGATCCCGATCAGCTACGTCGACGTCGCGCACCGGGCCGGGGGCAAGCTGGCCGCCGACCACCTCGTCGCCCGGGGCTGCCGCCGGCTGGCGACCATCTCCGGCCCGCTCGGCGTCCCGGCCGGCCAGGACCGCCTGGCGGGCTTCCAGGAGGCGATGGCCGTCCACGGCCACCCCTACATTCCCTGCGTCGAGGGCAACTTCACGCTCGCCAGTGGCGAGGTGGCGATGGAGCGGCTGCTCGCCGAGCACCCCGACATCGACGGTGTCTTCGCGGCCAACGACCTGATGGCCCAGGGGGCCCTGCTGGTGCTGCGCCACCACGGGCGCCGGGTGCCCGACGACGTGGCCATGGTGGGCTTCGACGACAGCAGTGCGGCGCTGGTCTGCCGCCCGCCGCTCACCACGGTCCGCCATCCCGTCGAGGACATGGCCGCCGAGATGGGACGGCTGCTGCTGGCCCATATCGAGCGGCCGGACCACCCGGTGACCTCACGGATCTTCGAACCGACCCTGGTGGTCAGGGAGTCGGCCTGACCTCGGAGGCCGGTAAGGCGGCGAGGGGGGCGTGAGACGGCCGTGGTGGCCGCCTGCGCCGGTGTGGCGGGGCCTGCCTACCGGTCGGCGAGGGGGGTGATCGCCTGGACGGACGGTGCGTGCCGGGGGCGGCCCGGCGGGGGCCCCATCGCCTCCGAGCGGGAGATCACCGTGAAGGAGGCCTCGAGATGGGTGAGCTTCAGCAGCTTGAGGACCACGGGTGGCGCTCCGGCCAGGAGCAGCGGGGTGTGGTGTTCGCGCGCGTACCGCTTGACGCCGATCAGCGAGCTCAGGCCGCAGGCGTCGATGAAGGTGACCCCGGAGAGGTCGATGATGACCGTGCCGTGGCAGGCGTCGATGGCTTCCTGCACGCAGTCGGACAGTTCCGGCCTGGTGGCCAGGTCGAGCTCACCGGCCACCGTGATGACCACGAAGCCGCTCGCGTGTTCGCTCGTGAGTTGAAGTGCGTTCATCGCCCACTTCCCTGCAGGCTCACGTGAATGTACCTATCCGGCCGGGGAGTGTCACTCTGACCTCCGGCCTCAGCTCGTCCTCCCGGTCGCGTATTGCCCGCTGCGAAGAAGGATGGACGATCTGAAGCCACGATACTCCCTAACGGTGCGAACCATCGCTTTCCGTGATCGTGTAGCTTCGAAGCGAAGTGTAGATGCCTACCCGTATATGTGCCAGCTATTCGAGGAAACAGTTTGCGGGTGGCGCGTGTCGGCCCTCGGCCGGAGGGCTCGAAAAGGGGTGGGAAGGTGGGGCGAGAGTTGGCGAAGAGGGGGGTGGATCGGCTGGGAAAGCTGCTCTGAACTGGGGTGACTCAGTTCGGCGAGTGGCTCGGGGCCAGCGCGTCCAGCGCCTCGCGCAGGCTGCCGCGTACCTCGAAGTGCCGGTCGAGATTGGTGATCGTCAGCAGGTGGGTGATCATGCCGGGGCCCGTCACCAGGATGAGGCGGCAGCGGGCCTCCCTGAGCCGGGTGAGGGTGCCCACCAGGACGCCCAGCCCCACCGAGTCGCAGAACGGCACCTTGGTCAGGTCGACCACCAGACCCGGGACGCCGGCACCGTCCAGGACGCGGTCGATCTCCGCGCGCAGCCGGGGAGCGACGGCCAGGTCAAGCTCGCCTGTCGCCCGTACGACCGCGCAGGGACCGCTGCGCCACGTCTGAACGTCGAATGTTGAGATCACGGTCATCACCTCCGTGCCCCGCTGACTGCCCTGGCCGAAGATTGTTATGCGCACAAGTCACTTTTTACAGATGTTCTCCGTGGCCGTCCTCGCCGTCGGGGCCGTCGAGGGGGAGGCGGCCGGAGTCGCCGGTGCGGTCGTCTCCTTCACGGTGACCTTCTTCGGCGGCTCGTGCTTCAGGCCGATGACCACCTCGATCGCGTCACCGAGGCTCTCCACCCGGCGCGACTCGGCGCCGGGCAGCGCGGCGGCGACGGTGCGCGCCGAGTCCTCGCGGCCCGGACCGTACCGGACGACCGTCCTTTCGAAGCCCTTCTGCGGGGTGTTACCGGCCGTCTCGGGCACCAGGAATCCGACCTTCTGCAGCTCGGCCCTGGTCTGTGCGCCCAACCCCTTGACCGTGGTGCCGTTGAGAACCCGGAGGGAGATCCGCGCGGGCGGTACGGTCAGGGCGGGAGCCGAGGGGGAGGCCGAGGCACTCGGGGTGGGTGTGGACTTGGCGGGTTTGGTCGGCTTGACGAGCGTCTCGTCGGCGGCGATCCGGCGGAACAGCTCCTTGGCCGCGCCGGAGTCCCAGAGCACGGCGGACTCGCCGGTCGGCGTCCGGTAGTCGACGTCGGCGAGCGGGACCGTGGCGAAGGCCACGTCGTCCGTGGAGACGTCCTTGAGCTGGTCGGCCAGGCCGAGCAGGTCCTTGCGGAGCGCGTCGTCCACCCGGACCGTGTCAAGGGCGGTGTCGACGAACGAGGCCAGTCTGATCGGGTTGGTGAGCGTGTCGCCGCTGAGCGCCTGGTTCAGCAGCGCGGAGATCACCTGCTGCTGGCGGTCGATGCGGTCCAGGTCGGAACGGGCGGTGGCGCGGGTGCGGGCGTAGGAGAGGGCCTTGACGCCGTCGAAGGAGTAGGTGCCCGGCTCCAGGTTGAGCGCGGTCTTCGGGTCGTTGATCGGGACCGGCGTGCAGACCGAGATGCCGCCGAGCGCGTCGACCACGTTGATGAAGCCGAGCACGTTGACCTCGACGTAGTGGTGGAGGGTCAGGCCCGTGGCCGCCTGCACCGTACGTGTCGCGAGCTTCGGGCCGCCGAGCTGGTAGGCCGCGTTGATCTTGTGCTGGCCCTTGCCGGGGATCGTCGTCCAGGTGTCGCGGGGCAGGCTGACCACGGTGACCCTGCGGTGGTCCTCCGACAGGTGGATCACCATCATGGTGTCGGTGCGCTCGCCGCTCTCGCGGCCCAGCTTGAGCTGGTTCTGCTGCTTGCGGGTGAGGTCGTCGCGCCTGTCGACGCCGACCACCAGGATGTTCATCGCACCGGTGCTCGGCCGCGACTCCTGCAGCCCCGCGTCGACCGACTTGATCTTTGTCGTCGCGTAGTTCGTCAGCGCCCACGTCACTCCGGAGCTGCCCAGGACCAGGCACGAGAGTGTGCCCGCGATGACGAGACCGCGTCGCCTGGTGCGGGCACCCCTGGCTGACCTGCGGTCACGTCTCGGGTTCAATCGGACGCTGCCGTAGGCGTCGCCGCCTACGTGCACACCCGAATCCTCATGCGGGTCACGCATGCATGGCCCCCTAGGCTCCTGCTGGGTCGATGAGGTACCCGTTCGTACAGTAGCGTGAGCGACGCCATGAAGCAGTTCCCCGACTCGCCCGCGCCGGCGTCGTCTTCCGAGACACGTGTCTGGCCTCCGATCTCCATCGTCATCCCGGTGCTGAACGAGGAGCGCCATCTGCGGGAGGCGGTGCGTCAGGTCCTGTCGCAGCGGTACGAAGGACCGATCGAGGTCGTCCTCGCGATCGGCCCCTCCCGCGACCGCACCCAGGAAGTCGCCGACGAGATCGCCGCCGACGACCCTCGTGTGATCGTGGTCCCCAACCCCACGGGCCGGACTCCCAACGCGCTCAACGCCGCCATCGCCGCGTCGAGCAACAAGATCATCGCCAGGGTGGACGGCCACGCGATGCTCCCCGACGACTACCTCCGGGTCGCGGTCGAGACCCTTGAGGAGACCGGCGCGGACAACGTGGGCGGCATCATGGCCGCCGAGGGCGTCACGCCGTTCGAGCAGGCCGTGGCCCGCGCGATGACCTCCAAGATCGGTGTCGGTGGCGCCAGATTCCATACCGGTGGCACCGCGGGCCCGGCCGACACGGTCTACCTCGGCGTGTTCCGCCGGGAGGCTCTGGAGCGGGTCGGCGGCTACGACGAGCATTTCCAGCGGGCCCAGGACTGGGAGATGAACCACCGCATCCGCGAGACGGGCGGCCTGGTCTGGTTCCAGCCCCGGATGCGCGTCTCCTACCGGCCGAGGCCCAACCTCAAGGCACTCGCCAAGCAGTACTTCCACTACGGCCGCTGGCGCAGGGTGGTCGCCCGCACCCACGAGGGCACGATCAACCTGCGCTACCTGGCGCCGCCGCTGGCCGTGCTGGCCATCCTCGCCGGCCTGCTGGTCTCCCCCTTCCTCTGGCCGGGTCTGCTGATCCCGGGCGGTTACCTGGCGGCGATCCTGGCCGGCTCCGCGGTCACCGGCAGCGGCCTGCCGGCCCAGGCGCTCGTCCGGCTGCCGCTGGTCTACGTCGCCATGCACATGTCGTGGGGCTGGGGCTTCCTGACCAGTCCGAGAAGGCTCGGCAAGCCGGGCTGACCCACTTCACCGAGGCGGGAACCGGTCAGGGGCGGGCATCGACCACCTGGCCGGTGACGCCGGAGGCGAGCACGTCCAGCGCGGTGCGGGCGACGGTGCGCGGCGCGCCGCTCCGCCCGGGAACGACGCAGTTGACCCGTACCCCGCAGAAGGCCCATTCCTCCGCCAGCGCCCGGGTCAGACCGGCCACCGCGGCACCCGCGGCGGAGCGCAGGCTGTCATCGGCGCCCTCCCGGGCTGGGGCGTGGAACAGCAGGTGGCCCCGGGTCTTGCGGAGATGGGGGAGGGCGGCCCTGGCGATGTTGACCGGGCCCAGGTGGTACACGTTCACGCTCTCGGCGATCGCGGTGTCGTCCACCGCGTCGAGCCGGCCCGAGGGCGCGGCCCCCGGGGCGTTGACCACGTAGTCGATCCCGCCCGTCTCCTTGGCGGCGTGGGCGAGCGCGTCGGCCACGGCGCCGGGGTCCTCGACGCGCACCCCTTCGAGCGCCCCTGAGCGGTCGGACGGCCCGGGGAGGCGGAACACGCGGGCGCCGTACTCTCCGGCCAGCTCCGCCACCTCGGCGCCCGCGCCGAAGACCACCACGGTCCTGCCCTCCATCGCCTCGCGCAGGGCGGGGGCCGAGGCGGCGGGAACGTCGCTCGCGGCGAGCCGCAGGAGCGTGTCGGCGATGAGGAGGTCCACCGGGTGGGTGACCTTCATGTTCCGCTCGCTGCCGGTCACCACGTGGATCGGCACCTCGGGCAGGTAGCGCAGCAGCACGCCGCAGTCGTCGGTGGGCGGCCGGTCGCCGAAGCCGGGGTCGGCGAAGGCCCGCTGGTACGCCTCGCGGATCACCGAGAGCCGGAAGCACTGCGGGGTCTGGACGCGGCGCAGGGTGGCACGGTCGGGGACGTCACGGACGATCTCCCCGTCCGGCCCCTGCGAGGTCACCACGATCGTGTCGGAGCTCGGGATCGCCACCTCGACGGCCGAGCAGGTCCTCAGCGCCTCGACGCAGTCGGCGATGATCCTCCTGTCCGCCAGCGGGCGTACGGCGTCGTGCAGCAGCACGTCGCACTCCCGTGGCCCCAGGGCCCGCAGCGCCCGCCAGGTGGTCTCCGGGCGGCTCTGGCCGCCCTCCAGGACCTGGGTGACCTTCGTGAAGCCGCTCCGCTCGACGATCCGCCCCACCTCCCCGGTGAAGCCGGGCGCCATCAGCACGATGACCTCGTCGATCTCCGGCGCCTCCTCGAACAGGGCGAGGGTGTGTTCCAGGATCGTCCGGCCTGCTATCTCCAGCAGCTGCTTGGGGGTGCCGAGGCCGACGCGCCGGCCGACGCCGCCTGCCAGGACCACTCCAACGGTTCGAAGACGCGGTTCACGTTCGGCCAAGATCAGATTCCTTTGACAGTTCGGATATGGCGAGCGTAATGGGTGCGTACCCGATCGTCCGGCGCGCTCCCGTGCTATCCCGTCAAGATCTAGCTACCCTGAGTGCGCACTCCCCGATTCGTACGGTGATCCCGTCGGATACGAAGGAGCCCGGATTGCCTGACTCTCACGCCGCCTCCCAGACGGCCGCGGTCGTGCTCGCCACCACCGAGGCGTCCGCGCTGCGCTGTCCCGCAGGAACACTGCTCGACAGGCTGACCGGACAGCTTGCCACACTCTCGGTGCGCGAGGTGCACGTGGTGGCCCGCTCCAGCGACATCATCCACGCGCCCGGCGGCACCCACATGATCGGGGCCGAGGGGTCGCGGGGGCTCGCCGACGACCTGCGCAGGGTGGCGAAGGTGGCTCGCTCGTCCATCGGCCCCGTGCTGCTGGTCGCCGGTGACCTGGTGGCGCACACCGAGGCGCTGGCCATGCTCACCGAGCATCCGGCCCGTGACACCCGCGCGCTGGTGAGCGAGGGCGAGAGAGTCGCGCCGGGGCCGTCCCGCCCGCCGGTCAGGATCGACGGCGGGAACGTGGCGGCCGCGGGCAGCTCCTTCCACGAGGTGGGCGAGGCGGGCGGCACCTTCAGGGGCGCGCTCCAGGTGGGCGTGTCCGACCTGACACGCCTCGCCGAGGCCGCCGAGGCGCTCGCCGAGCTCGCCGAGGCGGGCTGCTTCGGCCCGATGGACGGCGGCGAGGCCCCACAGCTGCTCCTGGTCGGTCTGGTCCGCGCCGGTGTCCCGGTGCGCGCGGCCGGGCTCGGCCGGCTGCACGGCGACCGGATGGTCGAACAGGCGGACGTGGACTCGGCGGTGCCGAGGCTGGCGGAGGTCGACGAGGCCGAGGCCCGGCTGGACGGCGCGGTCAAGGCCAACGACGGCTTCTTCGCCACGTACGGGGTGAGCTCCTGGTCCAGGCATCTGGTGAAGCTCGCCGCCAGACTCGGTCTGACGCCGAACGCGATCACCGGCATGTCCGTCGGCCTGGCCGCGCTCGCCGCGATCTGGTTCTCCACGGGCACCCGGCAGGCTCTGATCGCCGGGGCGGTACTGCTCTACCTGTCGTTCGTGCTCGACTGCGTCGACGGCCAGCTCGCCCGCTACACCCGTGCCTTCTCGCCGTTCGGGGCCTGGCTGGACGCCACCTTCGACCGGGTCAAGGAGTACGCCGTCTACGTGGGCCTCGCCTTCGGGTACGCGGCCGGGCTGGACGCCACCGGCGGCGGACCCGACGGCATCTGGGGGCTCGCGGTGGCCGCGATGATCCTGCAACTGCTCCGGCACGTGATCGATTTCTCGTACGCGGGGGCGCGCGCCGACGCCGCCCGGGTGGGCGCGGCCTGGGCCAGGACACCGGGGTCGCTGGGTGACCCGGCCGACGACACCAGGCGGCCGGTGCCGCTCCGCGAGCCGGGGCGGCAGGCCGCGCCGGCGGGTGCCGGTGCCGTGCGGGCCGCGGACGGCGGGGCCGAGCAGGGCACCGGGAGAGCGGCCGGGGACGGCGACGGGCCGGGGACGGGCAACGCGATCGTGCGGCTCTCGCGGACCATGGAGAAGGCGTCCCCCACCCGCTGGTTCAAGAAGATCATCGTGCTGCCCATCGGGGAGCGGATGGCCCTGATCGCGGTGACCGCAGCCCTCTTCAACGCCCGGGTGACCTTCGTCGCGCTGCTGGTCTGGGGCGGGATCGCCGCGAGCTACACGCTCGCGGGCCGGATGGGCAGGTCGTTGAGCCGGTGACGGGAGACGGCGGGCGCGCGGCAGGGCGGGGTGGGCCCGCCATGGGACGGGAGACCCGGGCATGGACGGGTGCTCCGCCGAGGCGGCGGTTTCCGCCGTCGAGGCGGCCGGTCACGGGATCGGACGGGCCTGCCACGGGGCGGGCGGTGTCCGACGCGGGGCAGGCAGGAATGGTCGGGCTTTCCGCGGGGCGACTGGGAAAACGGATGTGATCATGGTTTCTGTGCATATGGCGCCGGTGCCGCGTAGCGCCGTGGTCGCCTACCGGGACGACGGGGTGCCATCGAGGGCCATGGGCGCGCTGGTCGCCGGGCAGCTACCGCCGCTGCCGCCCGCCATCGTCGGGATGTTCGTGACCGGGGTGCTGCTGCTGGTCGGCGTGGCCGGCACCGACGGGCCGGCGGTCTTCGCCCCCGCGGTGGCGCTGTTGCTCGCCGGTCCGGGCAGCTCCCACCCGCACGACGGCCGGCTCGACTGGCTGGTGCCGCCGATCCTGCGCCTCACCGAGTACGGCTTCGTGGCCTCGGTGGGCTTCGCGCACGACGTGCCGCCGTGGCTGATCCTCATGCTGCTCGGCGCGATGGCCTTCCACCACTACGACGTCGTCTACCGTCTCCGGCAGCGGGTCTACCCGCCGGCCTGGCTGGCCACATCCGGCCTCGGCTGGGACGGCAGGATGCTGCTGGTCGCCCTCGGCGGCCTCG
This sequence comes from Streptosporangium amethystogenes, assembly GCF_000721075.1. Lineage (GTDB taxonomy): Bacteria > Actinomycetota > Actinomycetes > Streptosporangiales > Streptosporangiaceae > Streptosporangium > Streptosporangium amethystogenes. Next base: position 603,578 of record NZ_JOEQ01000004.1, on the reverse strand, counting down.
CCGGGCAGGTCACGCTGGTGTTCGTGCTGCTCTCGTTGTACCTGTGGTGCCTTTTCGGCTGGGAGAGCATCACCTGCTGGCTGGCCGCCCCGAGGTTCGGGGTGGACGCGGCCGACCTCGGCGCCCACGATTGAGAACGCCCGGCGCACCCTCGATTACACGATCAGGGCCTGAAGGCAACTAACCTTTGGGGCCTAGGAGTGCCCGCCGGGAGGCTCTCACCCGAATGAGGAGTGCGCGTTGCTGGGAATGGTGCTGGCCGCCGGGGCCGGACGGCGTCTGCGGCCGTACACGGACACGCTGCCCAAGGCGCTCGTGCCGGTCGACGGCGACACCACGATCATGGACATCTCGCTGCGCAACCTCGCGGCGGCCGATCTCCGCGATGTCGTGGTCATCGTCGGTTACCAGGCGCAGGCCGTACACGAGCGCAAGGCCGAGCTGGAGCGGCGGCACGGCGTGAAGCTCACCCTCGTGCACAACGACAAGGCCGAGGAGTGGAACAACGCCTACTCCCTGTGGTGCGCGCGCGACTACTTCGACCAGGGTGTGCTCCTGGTCAACGGTGACACGGTGCACCCCGTCTCGGTGGAGGAGACGCTGCTCTCCGCGCCCGCGACCACCGACATCCTGCTCGCGGTCGACGACGTCAAGAAGCTCGCCGACGAGGAGATGAAGGTCACCCTCGACGGTGGCCGTCACCTGCGGCTGATCACCAAGCTGATGGACCCGGCCGAGGCCGCCGGTGAGTACATCGGCGCCACGCTCATCCGTCCCGGCATCGGTGAGCGCCTCGCCGACGCCCTCCAGGCCACCTTCGAGCGCGACCCGCAGCTCTACTACGAGGACGGCTACCAGGAACTCGTCGCCCGAGGCGAGAAGATCGCGGTCGCCCCGATCGGCGACGTCCCGTGGGTCGAAGTAGACAACCACGACGACCTCGCCAAGGCGCGGGAGATCGCGTGCCGATACTAGCCCGGATGCTCCCGGCCCCCCTGTCCATGGAGGTGCGGCGGGGCGCGATCGCCCAGCTCGGATCGTTGCTGGCGGACAGCCGGGTGGCGACCTCCGGGCGGGTGGCGGTGGCGGTGGGGCCGGGCCAGGGAGACCGGATCACCTCGGTGATCGCTCCCTCGCTCGATGAGGCCCGGTTCTTCCGGGTCCCCGACGGCTCGGTGGACGAGGCGGTCTCGCTCGGCGCCGAGCTGCGCAAGGGCGCCTACGAGGCGGTGGTGGGCATCGGCGGCGGCAAGACCATCGACGTGACCAAGTACGCCGCGTCGCTGGCCGGGATCCCGATGGTGGCGGTGGCCACCAACCTGTCGCACGACGGGATCTGCTCGCCGGTGGCCTCGCTGACGCACGACGGCGGCAAGGGCTCCTTCGGTGTGCCCATGCCGCTGGCCATCATGGTGGATCTCGATTTCGTCCACGACGCGCCCGCCTCGCTGGTCCGTTCCGGGGTCGGCGACGTGGTCAGCAACCTCTCGGCGATCGAGGACTGGCAGCTCGGCGCGAGCGAGCGAGGTGAGCCGATCGACGGCCTGGCCTGCGCGATGGCCCGCACCGCGGCGGAGGCGGTGATCGGCAGGGCCGACTCGATCGAGGCCGACGCGTTCCTGACCGTACTGGCCGAGGCGCTCATCCTGTCGGGCATGTCGATGGTGGTCGCCGGGTCCTCCCGTCCTTCGAGTGGCGGAGACCATGAGATCCTGCATGCCGTGGATCAGCTTTTTCCCGGCACCTCCAACCACGGCGAGCTCGCCGGGATAGGTGCCGCGTTCTGCTTCTTCCTCCGCGAGGACTCACGGAGGCTCAACCAGGTCGTCGACTGCCTGCGCGGGCATGAGCTGCCGGTCAGCCCCACCGACGTGGGGCTGACCGCGGCCCAGTTCACCGAGGCGGTCATGCTGGCGCCGGCCACCCGCCCCGGTCGTTACACGATTCTTGAGCATCTGCGTCTGTCGGAACCGGAGATTCGCGATCGGGTGGAGGATTATGTCCGGGCCGTCGGTCGCTGAGCTGCGTGCGGTGGCCCAGCCGCACTCGACCATGGAACGCAACAGCGGCGAGCACTGGGCCGGCGTGCTCTACATGCGCAAGCTGTCGATCTACGTCACCTGGTTCCTCGCCAAGACGCCGATCACGCCCAACCAGACCACCTGGCTGATGATCCTCACCGGGTTGCTGGCCGGAGTGGTGCTCGCGCTGCCCGGCCTCTGGGCGGCCGTGCTGGCGGCACTGCTGGTCCAGCTCTACCTGCTGCTCGACTGTTCCGACGGCGAGCTGGCCCGCTGGACCCGGCGCACCTCCATCACCGGTGTCTACCTCGACCGGGTCGGCCACTACTTCGCCGAGGCCGCCCTGCTCATCGGGCTGGGGTTCCGGGCGTCGGAGATCCTGCCCGACTGGTACACCGTGACGGGTTTCGCCGCCGCGCTCGGCGCCATCCTGATCAAGGCGGAGACCGACCTGGTCGACGTGGCCCGCGCCCGCTCCGGGCTGGTCGCGGCGAGTGAGGCCTCGGCCGAGCACTTCCAGTCGCGCGGTCTGGGCCTGGCGCGCAAGGCCGCCGCGGCACTGAGGTTCCACCGGATCGTGCAGGCGGTCGAGCTGTCCCTCCTCGTCGTGGTCGCGGCGATCTGGGACGCGATCAACGGAGGGCTGGCCGCGACGAGGGTGCTCGTGGTGGCCTGCGTGGTCGTCGCGGTGCTGCAGATGATCCTGCATCTGATCAGCATTCTGGCGTCCAGGCGGCTTTCATGAGGAACCGGATGGCGTCCGGGCGCGTCGTAAGTGCGAACACCTTACTGTTTGGCGGGTGTTCGCCGACGGTTCCGATACGCTTGTTTCCCGGTAAACAAGGAAGCGTTGACCCTGCCAGAATTGCCCGATCCAGCAGACTCGGTGATCATGAACGTATGCTCCGTACGTGCTTTCGACGCGTCAAGGCGATGACCCGTTGAAGATCTCGTGCGTCATCCTCACCATGGGCAACCGGATCCCAGAGCTGGACCGGGCGGTCGAGTCCGCGCTGAACCAGGTCGACGGCGACGTCGAGGTGGTCATCGTCGGCAACGGAACCGATGTGCCCGAGCTGTCGGCCACCGTACCCGAGGGGTCCTCGGCCTCGATCAGAAGCGTGCGGCTGAGTCACAACACGGGCATTCCCGCAGGCCGCAACCGCGGTGTCGAGGAGTGCACGGGTGACGTCGTCCTCTTCCTCGACGACGACGGCTGGTACGCCGACCAGGGGCTCGTCTCCCACCTGCGGGAGCGCTTCTCCACCGAGCACGATCTCGCGGTCGTCTCCTTCCGGGTGAAGGACCCCGACGGCGGTATCGGCCAGCGCCGCCACGTTCCCCGCCTGCGGGCGGGCGACCCCGAGCGTTCCTCCCCGGTCACCACCTTCCTGGGCGGCGCGTGCGCCATCCGCAGGTCGGCGTTCCTCCAGGTCGGCGGGCTTCCCGAGCGGTTCTTCTACGCCCACGAGGAGACCGACCTGGCCTGGCGGCTCCTCGGCGAGGGCTACCGCATCGAGTACGACGCCAAGACGGTCATGTACCACCCGCAGGTCCCCCCGACCAGGCACACCGACTTCTACCGGCTCAACGCCCGCAACCGGGTCTGGCTGGCCCGCCGCAACCTTCCCTGGGTGCTCGCGACGCTCTACCTGCTCAACTGGAGCGTGCTGACCCTGGTCCGCGAGCGCTCGGGCCCCGCCCTGCGCGCCTGGTTCAAGGGCTTCGGCGAGGGGCTCAGAGAACCCGCGGGAGAGCGCCGCCCGATGGGCTGGAAGACCGCCTGGCGCATGCTGCGCCTCGGCCGCCCACCGATCGTCTGAGTCCGATCCGGCATGGACGTCTACACCCTCGGCGAGGCCTTCGGCGTGGTCACCAGCGGCCGGATCCGCCATGAGCACGAGGCCAGGCTGGATGTCGCCGGAGCCGAGTTCAACGTCGCGATCGGGCTGTCCAGGCTCGGCCACCGGGTGAGCTGGCTGGGCAAGGTCGGCGGCGACGAGCTGGGGTCCAGGATCCTCACCGTGCTGCGCGGCGAGGGGGTGGACGTCTCCGACACCCGGGTGGACGAGGGATCGCCGACCGGGATGCTCCTGAAGGAGTCGAGGCTCGGTCAGACCGCCAGGGTCACCTACTACCGCACGGGCGCCAGGCTCGCCCAGGGGAACGTTCCCGTCGACCGGGTCGCGGCCTCGCGCGTCCTGCACGTCAGCGGGATCACCGCCGCACTGAGCGCGCGCGACGCCATGCATGCCGCGGTACGGGCCGCGCGGACCGCGAGGGTCCCCGTCTCGGTGGCGATCGACTACCACGACCAGCTCTGGCCCGACCTGCGGGAGGCCGAGGAGACCCTCAGCGTGCTGGCCTGCTCGGCGGACGTGCTGTTCGTCCGGCAGAGCGAGCTCGACCTGGTCAAGCCCGCGCTCACCGGAGACCGCGAGGTCATCGTGATGCGCGGTGCCCGGGGGGCGAGCGTCCGGGTCGACGGCGTCCGCCATGACGCCGCCGGCCTCTCCGCGCCGGTGGTCGATCCCAACGGCTCGGGGGACGCCTTCGTCGCGGGTTATCTCAGCGCGGCGCTGGACGGACTGCACCCGACCGACCGGTTGCGCCGCGGATTCCTGCTCGCCGCCTTCGCCTCGTCCGGCCCCAGCGACTGGCAGGGCCTCCCGACCAGGGCCGAGCTGCCCCTGCTGGAACTCGACGGCTGAGGCTCCGTACCCGGGCCGTCTCGCGCCGCGCGATCCGCCACTGGGCCGGAGCCGTTCACCCGGTCGTTATTCGGTCGCTCGCCGCCCCCCGTTAAGTGATCATTGATGTATGTCCGCACGTGAGATTGTTGTGCTCGGTTCCGCCAGTGCGGTTCCCACCCGTACCCGTAATCACAACGGCTATCTGCTGCACTGGGACGGACACGGCCTGCTGTTCGACCCGGGAGAGGGTACGCAGCGGCAGATGATTCACGCCGGGCTCAGCGTGCACGACATCGACTGGATCTGCCTGACCCACTTCCACGGCGACCACTGCCTCGGAGTGCCGGGGATCGTCCAGCGGATGTCACGGGACGGGGTGGCCGAGGCGAACGCGGCCTTCCCCGCCAGCGGTGCGCTCTACTGGGAGCGGCTGCGGCACGCGACGATCTTCCACGACACCATCCGGATCCGCGAGCAGCCGCTCGGCGGCTCCGTGGTGGAACTCGACACCGCAGACGCGCCGTTCACCCTGACGGCCCGCCGGCTCGACCATCCGGTGGAGGCGTACGGCTATCGCCTGGTCGAGCCCGACGGCATCACCATGCTGCCGGACGAACTCGCCGCCCGAGGCGTGCACGGCCTCGCCATACGCCGGCTGCGGGAAGACGGCCAGGTCACCGCTCCGGACGGTACGGTGGTGACCCTGGGCGAGTGCAGCGTGCATCGCCCCGGGCAGCGGTTCGCCCTCATCATGGACACCCGCCTCTGCGACCCGGTCTTCGAGTTGGCCGACGGGGTGGATCTGCTGGTCATCGAGTCGACCTTCCTGGACGAGGATGCCGCGCTGGCCCGTGACTACGGCCACCTCACCGCCGGCCAGGCCGCCAGGGTCGCCGCCGAGGCAGGCGTCCGGCGGCTGGTGCTCACCCATTTCTCCGAGCGGTACCGCGCCGAGGACGAGCACCGCTTCGCCGACCAGGCGGCCGCCGCCTTCCGCGGCGACATCGTCATCGCCCACGACCTCGACCGCATCCCGGTGCCACCCCGCAGACGGGTGTGAAACCCGCCTGCCCGTTCGCCGGGCGTTGACGCCGACCAGGAAGGCGCTGTTCCAGGTCGGCGACAGCGGCCCGGGACGCATTCGGCGGCCGGCGGCCACAGGGTGGTACGGCTCCGCCAGGCGCCCGCTCCGGTCTCCGTCATGGGTGCGGTGGTCGAACCGCGGGCTCTCGTGGTCGCGGTGGCCGGCCGGACCTCGCTAAGGCTCCTTGGCCTCGTTGAAGGTCATGGCCATGTGGGAGACCGTGGCCGTGGCCAGGGCTCGTCTGGGCAGGCCGAGTTCGCTCAGTTCCCTGGCGATCGGGTGGTTGCCCAGGCGGATCAGGGCGCCGCCGGGGCGGGCGCGGATGCCGCGGGGGGACATCGACCACGGGATGCGGCGGGTGACGCCGTCTGAGTGGCTGTAGGCGTCGAGGGCGGTCGTCATGCCGGTGCCCGGCACCGGGACGCCGGGTTTGATCAGCAGGTCCAGCACCAGGCGGCCGTCCTTACGCAGGATGCACCGTTTGTAGGGGGAGGACGTGCGCAGGTCGATGTCGGCGAGTTCCTTGGGAAAACCCCAGATCGTGCGGCCCGCCTCCAGGGTGAGGCCCTGGTCGACCGGGAGCCAGTGGACGAACGCCCCGGCGCCGGTCCTGTGTAGCTCGGACAGGTTCGCGCGCAGCCCGCCGCCGGGGGCGTGGTCCGCGCCGGGCGGCCTGGCCAGGAAGGCGATGCCGAACTCGTGGTAGGGGCCCAGGTCGCCGTCGCGGTAGTCGGCGAACATCAGCGTGCACAGGGCCTTGCGGGGCAACACCTCGGCGACGTCGAGGTGGGAGTAGGCGATCACGGCCCGTGCGGCGTCCGCCCGGACCAGATAGGAGGCGCCGCAGACCATGGCGTCTCGGACGCGGACCGGCATGGCGATCTCGCGGCCCTGAATCAGATGGCGTGCCATGCCTCCAGTAGACCAATCTCCAGGCCGGACGTCACCGGCCTGCCCGCCCATTCCTCCAGCCGCCCGACGAACGCGCCCGCGTGGTCCGGCCAGTTGTGGTGGGCCAGGGCCTCGGCGTGGCCGCGCCCGCCCATCTCCGCGGCCCCGGTGGGGTCGTCCCGCAGCGCCAGCACCGCGCGCACCGCCGCCCCGGCGTCGCCGAAGGGTACGACGACCCCGCAGCCGGTCCGCTCGACCAGGGCGGCGACGGCGGGCAGCGGCGTGGCGACCACGGGGACGCCCCGGGACATGTAGTCGATGATCTTGGCCGGTACGGGCCGGCGACCGGGTGCGTCGTGCGGGAGCGACAGCCCGGCGATCGCCCCCTCGGCCATCCGCAGCGCGTGCCGGTTGGGCACGTAGCCGTACCAGTCGAGCAGGCCCTCCCGCTGCGCGTCCCGGAGCAGCGGCCTGACCCCGGCGTCGGCGGCGCCGATCAGGTCGAGCCTGATCCCGTGGGGGAGCAGCCGCCTGGCCGTCTCGATCAGCTCGGCCACGCCTCCCGCCTCGGAGAGGTGACCGATGTGGACCACCCGGTCGCGGCCGGGCCGCGCGGGCGGGTTCTCGGGTACGCAGGCGGTGTCGGGGACGACCGGGTGGGGCAGGGAGAAGCGGTCCCGGTAGGAGTCGTCGGCCAGGATCAGGCGCAGCCGGTGTTCCGCTCGGGCCTCGATCCGGCGTGCCGGCGAGGGCAGGGCCCGGCGCGGGGCTTCGCCGCGTACGTCCCAGACGGTGGTGGGGCGGCGCCTGGGCAGGCGGGAGAGCAGCTCAGGGTCGTAGACGATCAGCAGGTCGGCGCCCTCGACACCGCGGCTGAGAGCCCCCCTGGCGGCCTTCAGCGCGCGCCTGCGGTGGTTGCCGATCGCCCGGGGCACGTCGATCGCCCGGATCCGTGGATCCGGAGTGACGTTGCAGTCGGTGAAGGGGGCGACGTAGGTGATGTCGTGCCCGGCGTCGAGAAGCGCCCGGATCTGCCGATGCGCGATCCGGGCGTCTTCTGGATGATGAACGATTGTCGCGACGCATACCCGCATATGCCGATGCTGGGTGGCTGTTCCGTCAGCACCGGATGTGTTGAGTTAACTACCGGGGAACTGCCGCTGAACTCTCCTTGGGGGCGGGCGCGGCCTCGGTGGTGGACGCGGTGGCGGGCGCGGCCTTGGCGGCGGGGGCCTGGGACGGCCGCCGGTAGAGCCAGACCAGCCTGGGTTCGAGCAGCCACTTGAAGAGTTTGCGGGTCTCCGGCAGGCAGAGCACGATGGCCAGGGCCAGCGAACTCGACGCGATCGCCGCCACGCCCAGCGGGCCGTACAGCCAGGGGAAGCTCAGCCAGCCCTGGTCCTTGGCGATGACCACCACGACGCCGTGCAGCAGGTAGGCGTACAGGGTGCGGGTACCGAGGTCGGAGAACCAGGTCTCACGGCGGGGCACCAGCGCGAGCAGCGCGGCCGTCATGATCAGCGCCGCGACCAGTACGGCGGCGCGCACGCCGAAGCCCATCCACCAGGACATGTCCATGGCCTTGAAGCTGTAGCGGAAGTAGATCGGGTCGCGCGGGACGTGCGGTGCGATGAGGATCGCCACCCCGGCGGCCCCGACCAGGACGACGGCTGAGGTGATCTTGACCCAGGTGGGCTTGAGCAGGTCGAAGTGCTCGGGCTTGAGTAGCAGGCCGAGCACGTAGAACGGCAGCAGGCCGAAGAAGCGGTCGATGCTGAAGTCACCGGAGATCTCGGAGAAGCCCGCCGCCATGTAGATGACCACCGCGACCAGCAGCGGTTGCCGCATCCGGGTCCAGATGGGTGTGGAGATCCGCCAGAGGACCAGGGCCACCAGATACCAGTTCAGCCAGGCCGGATCAATTATCGTCAGCGTCCACTTCTGGCCAAGCCCGTAGCGGAGCAGCGCGTAGCCGATCTCCACGACCACGTACGGGATCAGCAGCGTGTCCACCAGCTTGTTGATCTTCGCGTTGGAGTGCCAGAAGTTGCGGCCCAGGTAGCCGCTGATCAGCACGAACGCCGGCATGTGGAACATGTAGACGAACAGGTACACCGCGCTCGCCGAGTGCGCCTTCAGGGTGGGAACCAGCGAGTGGCCTATCACCACCAGGGCGATCAGAACGAACTTCACATTGTCGAGATACGGCTCGCGCTTCTTCTTGGCAGGGAGAGCCGCGGCCTCCTCCTCGACCTGCGGCTCGCGCTCCCGCTCCGCCCGCAGTTCCTGCTCGGCCTGCGGGCCCTGGTTCCAGAACGAGGATTCGCTCTCCCGGTGGTTGTTCTCCCAGTAGGAGAAGGGGCGCTCGTTGCCCGTGGGCGGCGCCTGCCGGGGGGGCGTGGCGGTCTGCGGGTGCCCGGCGCCCGGGAACATCCCGGGACTCGCGGGCTGCCCGGGAGCCTGGGGCGCTCCCGGGCCGGGTGCCTGGGGCTGGGGGGCGCCATAGGGGTGCGTGCCCGTTTGCGGCTGTGACACGGGCGGCGGGGCCCAGTCAGGCCGGGGGAGGGGCACCTGGGGGGCGCCCTGCGGGGAGGGGGCCTCCCGCACCCAGGACGGCTCCTGGGCCCACACCGCGCTCTCCTGGGCCCACGCGGTGCTCTCCTGCGTCCAGGCCGGGCCGTCCTGAGTCCACGGCTGGGGCGTCTCGCGGGCCCAGGTGGACTCCTGGGGCACCGGTTCGGGTTCCAGGGGCTTGGACAGGTCGAGCGGGTCGCCGGGGTGGGGCTCCCGGTATGCCGGGTAACCGCCCCACTCGGTGACCTCGCCGGGGCTCTCCTCTTCCCGGGCGTGCCGGGACGGGCGGCCGGTGGCCGGGCCACCATCCGGCGGCTCCGGCCACGTGGGCTGGTGTCCGCCGGGTGCCTGCGCCTGGCCGGGCATCGGCCACGGGGCGGGCTTCCGGCCCTGTCCGCCGGCGGACCCGCCGTGGCCGTCGGAACCGCCGTCGTCCTGGGGGGCCGGCACCTGGAAGGATCGGATGTCGCTCACGAGGGGAAGGCTCAGCTATCTGTCGGAGACCGGGGAGTAGTCGGGCAGACCGGCGGGGGCGCCCGGGGCTGGCCGGGGGGTGTGGCCGGGCAAGCGTTCGCCTCACCGCCTCGACCACCCTAAACCGACTGCGAGCCCGCTGTCGCACGCACGCACTCTGATTCAGGAGGTTCTCGGGTAATCGTGACTGTCCAAAACCCGGGAACGGCGGGTGCTCGCCGTTTTCCTGGGCGGTGCCCCCCGCTGTCCGGTGATGGGTGTCCGGTTCGCCCGGTTCCGCGGCGGCGCCCGGTCATCCGGACGCCGCAGCCTCGCGGCTCGACCCGGTCACGAGGCCCGGTCACGAGAGTTCGGCCGGGGCGTCCGGGCATGGTGCTCCATCTGGACGCCCTCGCCCGGCCGCGTGCCGGGCGGGGATGTCAGCTGCAGGGGTTGGTCTTGCTGTCGACGACCTTGTCCGTGAGGGCGTCCGGGATCTTGGGAAGGGCCCGGACCCCCGGCCAGTCGGCACCGATGATCAGCTGGATGACCGGTCCGGTCGGGGCCTTGGCACCGGGGGTGGCCTTGGGGGCCGTGGGCGGCGTGTACTTGTCGGTGGTGACCGGCTTGACCTTGCCCGCGACCGGGGTGCGCTTGTCGCCGGAGAGCCTGGCGGCCACCGCGTCGCCGTAGGCGGGGCCGTCCTCGGTGTCCTTCTTGGCATAGCGCACCGTGGTGGTGGGCACGTTGCCGGCCGCAGGGCGGGCGTTGCCGACGTGGGTGACCACGAAGCCCTGCTCCGCCAGCTCGGCGGCGACCTCCCTGGCCCGGTTCGGCGTGTCCGTGCCGTTGAACACCTGGAGCCTGACCTGCTCGCGGTTGACGGTCTTGACCGTGGTGTCCGGGGGCGGGGTGACCTCGGTGTCGCTCTTGATCGCGGCGAATAGCTGGTCCGCGTACGGCTGCACCCAGGCGACCCGGTTCTTGTCGTCCGGGTGCGGGCCCCACGGGACGGTGATCAGCTTGACGCCGTTCGCGGTCAGCTTCTGGGCGCTCTGCCCGATCTGGAACAGGGTGCCGCTGTCCTTCGCGAGGTCCTCGTCCATCCGGACGGACTGGGCGGCGACCTTGATGAAGTTCTGCAGTTTGAAGGGGTCGGTCAGCAGCTCGCTGCTGGTGGCCTTCTTCACCACCTGGCTGAGGAAGACCTGCTGGCGTTTGATCCGGCCGATGTCGCTGCCGTCGCCGTAGTTGCGCAGCCGGACGTAGCCCAGTGCCTTCTCGCCGGCCAGCAGGTGCCAGCCGGCCGGGAGGGTGAGCTTGGACTTCTTGTCGTCGACCGGCTTGGTCAGACAGATCCGGACACCGCCGAGGGCGTTCACGATGTTCTTGAAACCGGTGAAGTCGACCTCGACGAAGTGGTCGATCCGGATGTCGGTGAGCGACTCGAGGGTGGAGATCGTGCAGGTGATGCCGCCCTCGTTGTAGGCGGCATTGATCATCTCGGTGCGGGCCGCGACCGGCGCGCCGGTCTCCGACGTGCAGGCGGGCATGGCGACCACCGAGTCGCGGGGGAAGCTGATGAACGTCGCCTTGTCGCGGTCGGGCGCGATGTGCATGAGGATGATCGTGTCGGTGCGCTTGCCCGCGTCGGCCATCTTCTGGCCGTACTTCAGGTTGTCGCCCTCGCGGGTGTCGGAGCCCACGATCAGCACGTTGAGTGCGCCCGTGGCGTTCACCGGCCGGTTGTTGCCCAGCTTGCCGGTCAGGTTGACCGTCTCGACCTCACCGAGCGTGTCCCGGTAGACCTTGTAGCCGCCCAGGGTGCTGAGCACCAGCAGGCCGGTCGCCGCGATGCCGGACCAGGCGCCGATGCCGAGCCGCCTCTGCTTGCGGCCCTTGCCCTTCGGCGGAGCATCCTTCGGCTGCGGTGGAGGGGCTATCGGTGGCTGCTCGGGAGGAGGTCCCTCCCCGCCCGCGCGCCGGGCCCCTCTGCGGCCGTGGGAGGCGGGTGCCGTCCGCTGGTCTCTCGCGGAAGCCTGCCGGTGGTCGCTCATCCGATTCCCCTGCTTGGCGGCATCGTCCGGTTCTCGCGCAGCTCGCTCATCGCGCCCAGAGAGTAGATCACGAGGGGCACGCCAGGAGTCGTGATGATGCGAACTTGGCCAAGACCGCCCCCTGCCACCGCCGTGATGATCCGGCGGCCAGCATACTCAAATGCGGACATTTAGTGGAATGTTACTGAAATTAGGTTTACGCATAGCCAGTGCCGCCGCGAGGCAGGCGGCGGGTACGGCCGGCAGGACGTACCGGTAGTCGAACTCCGCCACCGCGGGGGGCATCGCGAGCAACACCACCGCCACCGACCAGGGCAGCACCCACGCCGTGGTGTCCGGGCGGAACCGCCGGACGCACGCCACCGCGGGTGGCAGCAGCAGGATCACCAGCACCGCCGCGCCGGGCAGTCCGGCGCCTTTCTGGTAGGTACGGATCCAGCCCGCGTACGGTTCGACGATCCGGGTGGTGATCGGACCCCGCTGGTAGCGCTCCGCGGCCTGGGCGCCCACGGTCGCCGGGTAGCGTCCGGGCGGCGCGGGCGGCGTCGCGGGGAACAGGTAGTGGTCGTAGATCTCCTGATCCGGGTAGACCGGGCGGCCCATCGTGAACGAGCGGGCCAGTTCCGAGGCGACCGAGCCCAGGTAGTCCAGCGGCTGGCTCCGGATCGCCAGTGACGCGAACCGCCCGGCCAGCGCGTCGTTCCCGCGGCTGAAGGTGATGCCGGGCAGCTTGACCAGCGGCGAGTCCTGCGCCCAGACGTACTCCTGCGCGGGCGGGCGCAGGGCGGGCGGGCGGGGGTCGCAGAGCACCGCCAGGTCCGGTGGCGGGCGCATCACGTCGCAGTCGGCGAAGGTCATCGTCTTGGCGTAGAGGAAGACCCCGTTCGCGCCCACGATGCCGATCCGCTGGTAGGTCGCGTGGAACCAGGCCCCGTACCCGAGGATCGGCACCGCGGCGGCGGCGATCATCACCCCCGCCGTGGCCACCCGGCCCCGCTGCTTGAAGATCAGCCAGGCCGCGAAGAGCGCGACCAGCGGCAGCCCGACGGTCCTGGTCAGCGTGGCCGCCGCGAGCAGCAGCCCGATCCCGCACGCGGTACGCCGGCCGACGGATCGGCGCACGGCCAGGCAGACCGCCGAGAGGATCAGGACCGTGAACAGGGTGTCGGAGACCAGCAGGTGTTCCAGCTCGATCTGGTAGGCGTCCAGCAGGGAGGGGACGGACGCGAGCGTCGCGACCCAGCCGGGCGCCCCCAGCCGCCGCGCGGTGAGGTAGACCAGCACGCCGACCCCCAGCCCCAGCAGGTGCTGGGCCAGCGCGACGAGGGCGAAGTCGTGGAACGGTTCGAGCAGCCGCAGGAACATCGGGTATCCGGCCGGGCGGACCAGGTCGGGCCGGGGCTTCAACGCGGTGACGACGTAGGTGTAGGAGTCGGGGAACCAGAGCGCGGGCCGGTAGCCGAGCATGGCGATCACCCGCAGCGCGGCCCCCACGCCCAGCAGGAGCAGGAACCAGCGGTGCTCGAAGAACCGGCGACGGTCCGGGAACCGCCGCCGGCCGGAGGGCCGGCGACGTCTCAGAAGCCCGCGAGGGGCAGGGAGGACGTCGTCGCTCATGCGATGGTCACGAATCCCCGCCGAGGCCGCCGTGCGGGATCGCGAGTCGCCGGACCCGGTCGACACGCGTGGTCACCGCCCCTTGGGACCGGTGATGCCGCAGCCCAGCCCACCCGACCACTCTTCCCCCTTCTGACGCGCTGCGCGTACGCTACCGGCTTCCGTACCCGGGAGACGCCGGGCGGCACGGCGCCGCCGTCCCGCGTGCCCGTGCCCGGCACAGGCCTCGGTTGCCAGTACGCTCGGGTCGAATCATGACCACCGGCTGGCTGGATCGTACGCGCGGGCCCTCGGCGGGCCTCTCGGCGGGCAAGGTGCTCGCCGTGGTCTCGGTCGTGCCCGCGCTCGTCCTGGCGGGCTGGCTGCTGGCCGGGTTGCCGCTGCTGCTGCTCGGCTGGTTCCGGCCGCTCGCCGCGGTCCCGCTGGGCCTGTCGGCCGCCGCGCTGCTCTGCCGGTACGGCCTGCGGCGCCTGCCGGAGACCATCCCGGCGACGGCGTGGCAGGTCAGCGGGGTGATCGCGGTCGCACTGGCCTCGGGGGTCTTCAACGGCCTGTTCCGCAGCGAGCAGCTGATCGTCCGACGCGACCCCGCCACCTACGCGCAGTACGGCATCTGGCTGGCCAGGCACGGCTCGCTGCCGGTGCCCTTCCAGGAGCAGGCCTTCGGCGGCCTCGACCCGGCGCTGCACTTCGACAGCGTGGGCTTCTACGGCTTCGGCGGCGCGGTCGTGCCGCAGTTCATGCCGGGGGCGCCGATGCTCCACGCGGTGGGCGCCTGGCTCGGTGACGTCGCCGGGCTGCTGCTGGTGCCACCGGTGCTGGGGGCGGCGGCGGTGCTGGTGCTCGCCGGGGTCGTCGCCCGGTTCGTCGGGGCCCGCTGGGCGCCTCTGGCCGCCCTGGTCTTCGCCGTCAGCCTGCCGATCCTCTACACCTCGCGGACCACCTTCAGCGAGATCCCGTCCCTGATCCTGCTCTTCGGCGGCCTCGCCCTGCTGTACGACGCCGAGGCCAGGCTCCGCTCCGCCGTCTCCGCCTCCCCGTCGCCCGGCCCCCCGGGCGGTGCGGAGGCAAAGAGCCGTTCCGGCGCCGCCGGTGCCGGCCCGGCGGCGATCCGCTCCGCGCGGACCGGGGCCGCCCTGGCGGGGCTGGTGTTCGGGCTGGCCGTCATGGTCAGGATCGACGGGCTGCGCGACGTGCTTCCCGTGCTCGTCTACGCCGGGCTGCTCATCGCCGTCCGCCGGGCCGGGAACCGCGACGCGGGGCGGCTGGGCGTACCGCTGCTCGGCGGGCTGGCGGTGGGGGCCGGGCTGGGTTTCGCCGCCGCCTACCTGCTCTCCCGCCCCTACCTGACGTACCTGTCGGGCTCGCTCGTCCCGCTGCTGGCCATCTGCGGCGCGGTCGTGGTGCTCACCGTCGCGGTGGCGGCGCTCGCTCCCCGGCTCGCGGCGCCGCTGCGGCGTGTCGCCCGGATGCCGAGGCTGCCCGAGATCGCCGGCGGCCTGGTGGTGCTGGTCGGGGCGGCCTTCGCGGCCCGGCCCTGGTTGCAGACCGTGATCCGGCCACCCGCCACCGTCGAGGACCGGCTGACCGCCGACTTCATCGCCGGGGTCCAGCGGGTCAACGGCCTGCCGATCGACGGTTCCCGGCTCTACTACGAGAACTCGGCGTACTGGGTGATCTGGTACGTCGGGCTTCCCGCGGCGCTGCTGGCCACCTTCGCAGCGGCGCTGCTCACGCGCAGGCTGGTGCGGGGGATGGCTCCGGAGTGGCTGCTGCCGCTGGCCGTCATCGCCTGGACCACGGTCACCACGCTCTACCGCCCCGGGATCACTCCCGACCAGCCGTGGGCCGCCCGGCGGCTGGTCCCCGTCGTCATCCCCGGCCTGATCCTGCTGGCCGTCTGGGGCCTGGACCGGGTACGCGAGCGGGCACGCGGGTCCGGGTACGGTCCGCGTGCCCGCAGCGGCCTCGGCACGGCCGGTGCGGTCCTCCTTCTCGCCCCGGTGGCGTTCGTCTCGGGGGGAACCGCTTTCACTCCGATCGAGCGCGGCGAGCGCGCCGCGGTCGAGGCGCTGTGCGCGGCCCTGCCCGCGCGTGCCTCGGTGCTCGTCGTCGAGCGTGTCACCGCCGCCCGCTTCACCCAGCTCGTCCGGAGCAGCTGCGGTCTGCCCGCCGCCCGGGTCACCCTCTATCGCACCAACGTTCCCAGGACGAGCGACGTCACCCGCCTGGCGGCCCGTATCCGGGCGGCCGGCCGCGTCCCGGTCCTGCTGGCCGCCGAGGCCCGCCAGGTCTCCGGGTACGGCACCCCCGTCCACATCATGAACCTCCGCGTCCGCCAGGACGAGCGCTCCCTCGTCGACCCCCCCAACGGCACCTGGTCCCTGGCCGCCGACGTCTGGATGACGGTTCCTCGTGAGGATCCGAGAACCTGAGAAAAGCGATCATCGAATCGCAGGGGTGCGTGTCAGGATATTGGCGGAAAGATTTGCTTATATCTAGGTGGCACATTGAACGTGACGGATCCGACGGTCGGCTCGGATGATGGAGACGCCGGGACCCGCGGTGCACGGGGCCTTGGCCCTGTGCCCGCCGACATGGCGGCCTTCGAGACCGAGGAGTCGTCCCTCGGGAGCCCCGGGCAGGGGGTTCGTGCCGGGAGGTGGGCCGGGGTTCGTCGTGCTCTGCCGGCCAGTGTGGTGGTCGCCGCCGTGCTGCTCGGGGCGGTGGGGAGTATCGGCTCGCCTCTCCTGGAGGGCACCGCCAGGGGAGTGGCGGCTCCCGATGGGCCGTGGCCCGGGAACAAGGAGGTGTCCCCGCCGCCGGACGACTGGCCCCAGGGCGGTACGTTCTCCGTCTTCCTGTGCCAGGATCAGGACCCCTTCGAGCAGTGCCACAGTCGGGCGATCACGGCGAATCAGCGACGCGCGCTTGAGGCGAGGCTGCGGGCGATGCCCGAGGTGGCGGAGGTGGAGTTCGAGTCCCAGGAGGAGGCGTACGCGAACTTCAGGGAGCAGAACGCCGACAACAAGGTTCTGCTCTCCGCCATCCAGCTGGAGGACATGCCGGAATCGTTCAGGGGCAGGCTCCATCGGTGGCGTGACCTCGCACCGTTCGGATCCGCCATGAAAAAGGTGCCGGGCGTCTCCAATGTCATAGCTTTCGGAGGGTTCTTCTGGCAGGGCAGAGCGGACGTCGTCGTCTCGCTGTGCGGGCGTAAAGGGACGATCTTCGCCTGTAAGGGGCGGGGGCCGGTCACGGTCCGGGAGAGGAAGGCCGTCGGGGCCAGACTCATCGCGCTGCGGGAGATCGAGAGCGTCTACTTCGAGGACGTCGCCCACGCCCGCCGGACATGGGCGTACCTGTGGGGGGAGAAGTTCAGCGACGCACCTCTTCCCGAGAGCTACCACGTCAAGCTCGCGGATCCGGGGGGTGCGCCGGTGGTCATCGACGCGGTCGAGGGGATGGCGGGCGTCAAGTCGGCCGAGAGCGCGTGAACCGAGACTTCTCCTGGCCGAGAGTCACCTAAGAATGCTCCGGGAAGCTGTCCTGAGAAGGTGATGTGCGACCGGCTTGTGGCTGGGCAGAGTATCCTCGCCCGTCGGAGAGCATGCCCGAGAGCCTGAGAGTGGATCAGCTGTGGACGCAACGCCGTACGTGACCATCGTCCTGCCCTGTTACAACGAGCAGGACCACGTCATCGCCGAGGTCGAGCGCATCTGCGAGGCGATGGACCACAGCGGATACACCTACGAGCTCGTGGCGGTCGACGACTTCTCCACGGACAAGACCCTGGCCAGGCTGGAAGAGGCCGCGCCGAGGTTTCCGCACATGCGGATCAGGGCCTTCCACCGCAACGGCGGTTCCGGCACGGTGCGCAGGATCGGCACCCAGGAGGCGCGCGGCGAGATCGTCGTGTGGACCGACGCCGACATGACCTACCCGAACGAGCGCATCCCCGAGCTCATCCAGATCCTGGAGAAGGATCCGGCGATCGACCAGGTCGTGGGCGCGCGGACCAGCGAGGAGGGCTCGCACAAGTTCCTCCGGGTGCCGGCCAAGTGGTTCATCCGCAAGGTGGCCGAGCGGCTGGCCGGGCAGAAGATCCCCGACCTCAACAGCGGGCTGCGGGCGTTCCGCAAGTCGGTCGCCAAGCCCTACCTGCGGCTGCTGCCGCCGGGCTTCTCCTGCGTCACCACGATCACGCTGTCGTTCCTGTCGAACCAGCACGACGTCTACTACCTGCCGATCGCCTACAGCAAGCGGGCCGGTACGTCGAAGTTCAGCTTCGTCTCCGACGCGTACCGCTACATCCTGCAGGTGCTGCGGATGATCATGTACTTCAACCCGCTCAAGGTCCTCATGCCGCCCGCGATCTGGCTGATCTGCATCGGGCTGGCCAAGGGGGTCTACGACAACGTCAAGACGCCGTTCTACCTGGCCAGCAACACCATCGTGATCTTCATCTCCGGTCTGCTCATCGGCTCGCTGGCGCTGCTGGCCGACCTCATCGTGCGCTCCAGGAGCGAGTAGATGCGGATCGCCGTCGTCGGGCCGACGTACCCCTACAAGGGCGGCGGCGCCGCGCACACCACGGAGCTGGCCCATCGGCTGAGCGCGGCCGGGCACGACGTGGTGATCGAGTCGTGGCGGGCGCAGTACCCCTCCTTCCTGTACCCGGGGCAGCAGACCGTCGACACCCCCGACGGCGAGCCGTTCCCGCACGTCCGGCGTGACCTCGACTGGCGCCGCCCGGACGGCTGGGTCCGCGCCGGACGACGGCTGCGGAGCACCGACCTGGTCGTCCTCGCCGTCCTCAGCCCGGTGCAGGTCCCGGCCTACCTGGGCATCCTTTCCGGCCTGGGGCGCAGGACCCGGGTCGTGGCGCTCTGCCACAACGTCCTGCCGCACGAGCGCAAGCCGTACGACACACCGCTGATGAAGGCGCTGCTGCGCAGGGTGGACGCGGTGCTCGTGCACTCCGGGCGGCAGGCCGCGCAGGCCCGCGAGCTGACCGCCGCGCCCGTGCGGGTGGCCGAGATGGCTCCGCATCTGCCATCGGGGAGCGCGGGACGCGGCCCCGCGGAGGGTGTGCACGACCGGCTGCTGTTCTTCGGCCTCGTCCGGCCGTACAAGGGGCTTGACCTGCTCGTCCGGGCGCTGCCCGAGGGTGTGTCGCTGCGGGTGGCCGGGGAGTTCTGGGGTGGCCAGGAGGAGGCGACGAGGGCGCTGGTCGCCGAGCTCGGGCTGACCGGGCGGGTGGAGCTGCGGCCGGGCTACGTGCCGGCGGCGGACGTGCCCGAGCTGTTCGCGGACGTGGACGCGCTGGTGCTGCCCTACCGGAGCGGGACGGCCAGCCAGCAGGTGTGGTTCGGCCACGAGCACGGGGTGCCGGTGATCGCCAGCCGGGCGGGCACGCTCGGCGACCACGTCACCGACGGGGTGGACGGGCTGCTGGTCGAGCCGGGTTCGGTGGAGGAACTGCGCGCCGCGCTGACCGCGTTCTACCGCCCGGGCGAGCCCGAACGGCTCCGCGCCGGGGTCAAGGCGGTCGACCCCGAGCCGTACTGGACCGCCTACGTCGAGGCACTGGTCTCGCGCTGAGCCGGGCCGGGTCTCAGGCGGTGCCCTCCCGGGTCGCCACGGGCTCGGGGCCCGCCGGCCGGCCGGGCTCCCCGGCGGTGCCGGAGACCCTGCCCCACAGGAAGCCGATCCCGGCCCAGCTCACGTCGGCGAGGGTGAACATCACCCGGGACACCACCGCGGCCACCAGCGCCCCGGGGGAGTCGAGCACCGGAGCCAGGGCGAGCACCATAGCCCCCTCGCGGACGCCGATCCCGGCGGGCACGACCACGGTGAGGATGCCCGTCGCCCAGGCCAGCGCGTACGCGCCGGTGGCCACCAGGTACCGGGAGTCGCCGGAGGCGCCCAGGTCCGCGATGGGAAGGAGCAGGTGGGGGCCGTAGGTCAGCCAGCCGGCCACGGTGAGGGCCACCGCGGTGAGCACGGCACGGCCGCTGAGCAGCCGGCCCTGCCCGAGCGGTTCCTGGCGGGCGATCCGCATGGCCAGGTTGAGCCCGAAGGTGAGCACTCCGGGGTGCAGGCAGACGGCGATGACGGGGATCAGCGCCAGCAGGTACCACGCCTGGGTCATGGTCTCGCGCAGGGTCACCGCCGCCACGACGAGGGCGCAGCCGAGGGAGACCAGCACCGACAGGGTGATGGAGCCGAACATGCGCCGGGGCGGGACGCGGTGGTCGCGGCCGAGCTCGATCATCGCGGCGTACGCCCAGACGCTGCCCGGCACGTACTTGCCGAGCTGGCCGACGAAGAAGATCCTCGCGGTGGTCCCGAGGGGCAGCGGGGAGCCCATTCCGGCCAGCAGCGCCCGCCAGGCCAGCATCATGAGACCGATCCCGGCCATCACCGACAGGTAGGACCCGGCGAGCGACCACCAGGAGAGCTGCGAGATCGCGGCCACGGTCCCGTCGCGGTTCCTGGCCAGGCCGTAGCCGAGGAAACCCACCGCGACCAGCGCGAGCAGCACTCGGAGCAGGCGGCTTGACCGCAGTCGGCTGAGCATCCGCCAAGGGTACGACGCTCTTCTTACTCGGCGGTAGGGTCGCCGGTCACCGGTACTCTTGGGCGGCGTGGTGGAGCGCCCGCGGGCGGCGTGCGCGGTCCGGCACCATCCGGAGGGGAAGTCCCGGCGTCATGCGAACCGGCGGCACGCGAAGGGGAAGAGGAGCGGTGAGCGAGTGATGAGCGCCGAGCGGGTCGCGCAGCTTGAGTACTCCGAGTTCCAGGCGGCGATGCTGGACGAGGAGAAGCGCCGCAGGAAGGCCGCGAAGATCGTCGCGGTGCTCGGGCACTTTCTCGGCAGGGAAGAGGACGTCCTCGCCGGTCTGACCGTCGCCGACATCGGCTGCTCGGCGGGGTTCATCGCCGACGAGCTGGCCGCGGCGGGCGCGAGCCGGACGTTCGGCGTCGACATCGACGTGCCGGGCCTGCGCAAGGCGGCCCAGCGGTTCGGCGAGCGGGTCGAGTTCGTCTGCGCAGACGGCACCGCACTGCCCTTCCCCGACGGCTCGATCGACGTACTGGTCTTCAACCACATCTACGAGCACGTGGTCGACCCGGACGCGATCATGGCCGAGATGCGCCGGGTGCTCTCCGCGGACGGTGTGCTCTATCTCGGGCTGGGCAACCGGCTCGGTGTGATGGAGCCGCACTACAAGCTGCCGTTCCTGTCCTACCTGCCGCCCGCGGCGGCCGACCGCTACGTGCGGCTCTTCGGCCGGGCCGACAGCTACTACGAGCGCTATCGCACCCGGCGCGGCCTGCGCAGGATGGTGCGCGGCCTGCGGGTGTGGGACTACACCTTCCCGGTGCTCGCCACCCCGGCGGCGTTCGCGGGTGACGAGCTCTTCGGCGGTGCGGCGGGGCGGGTGGCCGGTGGCGTGCTGTCGCGGCTGCCCCGTCCGGTGCTGCGCGCCCTGCTGCCCGTGGTGCCCACCTACCTGTGGGTGGCGACCAGGGGTGAGCGCCGCCCGGCCGGGCGGTCGCTGCCGCAGCCGCCCGAGTCGGTACGTCCCCTGTGAGCCCGCGGTGAGCGAGGACGAAGGAGCCGTCCGATCCGGCGCGTCCACCCTGAGACGGCTGGCCCGCGTCGCCTTCCTGCTCCTCGCGCTCGGGTTCGGCGCCTGGGTGGTGCTGAGTCAGTGGGACGACATCCGCGCGGGGTTCGCCCGGCTGTCCGCACTGTCGCTCGTGTTGTCGCTGGTGGCGGTGCTCGCCGCGCTGTGCGGCGGGATGATGACCTGGCGGGCGCTGCTGGCCGACCTGGGCTCGCCGCTGCCGCTGCGCGCGGGGGCGAGGGTCTTCTTCGTGGGCCAGCTCGGCAAGTACATCCCCGGTTCGCTCTGGCCGGTGATCGCCCAGATGGAGATGGGGCGGGAGCTGGGCGTTCCCCGGTCGCGCAGCGCGGCGGCGTTCTTCCTGACGCTACCGGTGCAGCTCGGCAGCGGCCTGGTGGTTTCGGGGGTGACGCTGCTGGCGGCCCGGCCGGGCGCGGCCGCGCCGTACGCCTGGGCGTTCCTGCTGATCCCCGTGCTCGCGGTGGCCTTCGAGCCGAGGGTGGTCAACGCGGTCCTCGGTTTCGGGCTGCGCAAGCTGAGGCGCGAGCCGCTGGAGCGCCCCCTCACCCGCAGGGGCATGCTCACCGCGCTGGGCTGGGCACTGGGCGGCTGGATCGCGTACGGACTGCACCTGGCGGCGATCGTGCACGACCTCGGACCTTCCGGGTTCTCCGCGGTCCTCTTCTCCATCGGCGCGTTCGCCCTGTCGTGGTGCCTGGGCATCATGACGTTCGTCGTCCCGGCGGGGGCGGGCGTGCGGGAGGTGGCCATGGTGGCCGTCCTGGCGCCCGTGCTGGACCAGGGATCGGCCATAGCGGCGGCGCTCTGCTCCCGGATTGTGATCGTTCTTGGCGATCTCGTCTGCGCGGGTCTCGCGGGTCTGGCCGCGCGCCATGCCGCGGCTTCCAATAAGGACCACGCTTCGGGAAAAGCCGTGTGATTTCCCCCATGATTTCGGAGACTCTGGCAATAGAGTGAACGAAGGAAGGGGACGGCCGTCCCGTGTGAATCATGAGGGGAGCGATCCTTCTTGACGCCTAGAGTGCTCGTCGACGCGGCCGCGGTTCCGGCCGATCGCGGTGCGCTGATCAGGTACGTCGATGGACTCGTCGCCGCGCTGGACAGGGCGGGCGCTGATCTCGTGGTCGTCTGCCAGCGTGCCGATGCCGCCCGATATACCGGACTGGCGCCCTCCGCGCGGATCGTGCCGGGGCCTCACGGGATCACCAACAGGGCCGCCCGCCTGACCTGGGAGCAGACGGGTCTGCCCTTCCTCGCCCGGCAGGTCGCCGCCCAGGTCATCCATGCCCCCTACTACTCGATTCCGCTGAGCTCGGGCCTGCCGACCGTGGCGACGGTGCACGACCTCACCTGTTTCACCGAGCCCCTGCAGCACGACGCGGTCAAGGCGGCGTTCTTCCGCGCGGCGACCCGCACGGCGGTCCGGCACGCCAGCCGGGTGATCGTGCCCTCCAAGGCGACCAGGGACGAGCTGATCAGGCTGCTCTCGGCCGATCCGACCCGGATCGACGTCGCCTACCACGGTGTCGATCCGGCGCTGTTCCATCCGCCGTCCGAGCGTGAGGTCAAGCACGCCTCCGACCGGCTCGGCCTGCACGGCACCCCCTACGTGGCCTTCCTCGGCCCGCTGGAGCCCCGCAAGAACGTGCCGAACCTGATCCGCGGCTTCGTACGCGCGGTGGAGGACATCGCCCACCCGCCCGCCCTGGTGCTCGCCGGGGGCATCCGCGACGTCGAGGTGGACGCCGCGGTGGAGCAGGTCCCCTCGACGGTACGGGTGCTCCGTCCCGGCTTCCTGTCCTTCGCCGACCTGTGCGGTTTTCTCGGCGGGGCGGTGATCGCGGCCTTTCCCTCGCGGGGCGAGGGTTTCGGGCTGCCGGTGCTGGAGGCCATGGCCTGCGGCGCGCCGGTGCTCACCACGCATCGCACCTCGCTGCCGGAGGTGGGGGGCGACGCGGTCGCCTACACCGAGCCGGACGCCGAGAGCATCGCCGCCGCGCTGCGCACGCTGCTCTCCTCACCCGAGCGCAGGGACGTGCTGTCCGCGGCGGGTATCGCCCGTGCCAAGGAGTTCACCTGGGACGCCTCGGCCGAGGCACACCTGCTCTCTTACCAGCGCGCGGCCGAGTAGTGAGTTAACCTCGCGGAATGATGGAGACACCTTTGCCGGACCTAGAGGCGATTCTCCTTGTCGGTGGACGAGGGACGCGCCTGCGTCCGTTGACGCTGGACACCCCGAAACCTCTGTTGCCCACGGCGGGAGTTCCCTTCCTCTCCCACCAGCTCGCCCGTGCCAGGGCCTTCGGCGTGCGGCGCATCGTGTTCGCCACCTCCTACCGGGCGGAGATGTTCTCCGAGGCGTTCGGGAACGGCGAGGCCTTCGGCCTTGAACTCGAGTACATGACGGAGGAGGAGCCGCTCGGCACCGGCGGGGCCATCCGCAACGCCGCCAAGGCGCTGACCTGCGGCCCCGATGATCCGGTGCTGGTGCTGAACGGCGACATCCTGTCCGGTCACGACATCGGCGACCAGATCGCGACGCATGTCGCGCGGGGGGCCGCCCTCACCCTGCACCTGACCGAGGTGGACGACCCGTCGCGCTTCGGCTGCGTGCCGACCGACGACGACGGGAGGGTGACCGCCTTCCTGGAGAAGACCCCGAACCCGGTCACCAACCGGATCAACGCCGGATGTTACGTCTTCACCCGCTCGGTGATCGACACGATCCCGGAGGGGCAGGTCGTCTCGGTCGAGCGCGAGACCTTCCCCGGCCTGATCGAGGACGGCGCCCTGGTGCTCGGCTACGCCGACGCGTCCTACTGGCTCGACGTGGGCACGCCCGCCGCCTTCGTGCAGGGCTCCCGCGACCTGGTCCTCGGCCGGCTCGTCTCGCCCGCACTGCCGGGTCCCACCGGTGACTTCCTCGCGCTGCCCGGCGCCATGATCTCGCCCGAGGCCAAGGTCTCCGGCGGTTCTGTGATCGGCGCCCGCGCGATCGTGGAGTCGGGGGCGCAGGTCGGTGGCAGCGTGCTCGGAGACGACTGCATCGTGCACTCGGGTGCGGTGGTGGTCGACTCGGTGGTCGGCATCGGCGCGCGCGTCGACTGTGGAGCGGTCCTGAGGGATGTGGTCGTCGGCGACGGAGCCGTGGTCGGCCCCGGGAACGAACTGCTCGCGGGCAGCCGGGTCTGGCCCGGTGTGGTGCTCCCCGAGTCCGCGATCCGCTTCTCCAGCGACATCTGACCGGTCCCGCCGTACGGCGTGCGGGAGGTGTTCTCCCGGCGGAACGCGGGGTCAGCCGGCCACCGGGGTCGGGCGGTGCGCGGCCACCCGCTCGCGGGCCGCGCCCGCCCGCGCGTGACCGGTGATCGTGCTGAGCGCCCCCTCGTCGGGGAAGGGGTCCTGGCGATGCCAGTCGAGGCTGTCGCGGGTGTCGGCGCCCACCAGCGGGGCGAGGACGGCGATGGCGACAAGGGTAAGGAGAAACCAGAACATCTTCGGCTCCTGGGGGTGGGGTCCGAGGTAGGTGCCTCGGTGGAGGACCGGGGGTCTTCGTGACTGCGAAGGTTCCGGCTGACATGTCTAAATCTATGTATCTGCAAGCATTTATGTCTATCTAGATCTGCTTGTAGTGATTCTTTAGCGAATCTGAAGCGTTGGATCGAGGTCCGGTACCCGCCGCCGGGCAGATGAGCGCCGCGCCGTACTGTGACGTCATGAGTCCCAACCCCACCGACAACGCGATGCGCCGGGCTCTGGCCAGGGCACGCGATGGCAAAACTCTTGATATCGCTGAGGCCACAACCCTGTTGCACGCCCGGGACACACACCTGGAGACCCTTCTTGACCACGCCGGGAGGGTCAGGGACGCGGGTCTGGAGGCGGTCGGGCGACAGGGGATCATCACCTACAGCCGCAAGGTCTTCATCCCCCTGACGAGGCTCTGCCGGGACCGCTGCGGATACTGCACCTTCGCCACCGCCCCGCACAAGCTGGAGAGTCTGTTCCTGAGCCCCGACGAGGTGCTGGAGATCGCCGCGCAGGGCGCGGCCATGGGATGCAAGGAAGCGTTGTTCACCCTGGGGGACCGGCCGGAGGACCGCTGGCACCAGGCCCGCGAGTGGCTGGACGCGCACGGCTACGACGACACGCTCTCCTACGTCCGCGCGATGGCCGTGCGGGTGCTTGAGGAGACCGGGCTGCTGCCGCACCTGAACCCGGGCGTCATGACCTGGCGGGACCTGCAGCGCCTCAAGCCGGTCGCGCCCTCCATGGGCATGATGCTGGAGACGACCTCGCGGCGGCTCTTCGAGGAGAAGGGGCAGCCGCACCACGGTTCGCCCGACAAGGACCCCGCCGTGCGGCTGCGCGTGCTGGAGGACGCCGGACGGACGAACGTGCCGTTCACCAGCGGCATCCTCATCGGCATCGGGGAGACGGTCGCCGAGCGCGCCGAGTCGCTGTTCGCGTTGCGCAGGGTGGCGCGCGAGTACGGCGGCATCCAGGAGATCATCGTTCAGAACTTCCGTGCCAAGCCGGACACCGCGATGCGCGGCATGCCCGACGCGGACCTGCAGGAACTGGCCGCCACCATCGCGGTGACCCGGCTGGTGCTGGGGCCTAAGACGAGGGTGCAGGCCCCGCCGAACCTGGTCGACTCCGAGTACGAGCTGATGATCAGAGCGGGCATCGACGACTGGGGCGGCGTCTCGCCGTTGACGCCCGACCACGTCAACCCCGAACGCCCCTGGCCGCAGATCGACGACCTCGCCGCCCGCACCGCCGCCGCCGGGTTCACGCTGCGCGAGCGGCTGACCATCTACCCCGAGTTCGTGCTGGCGGGGGAGCCCTGGCTGGACCCGAGGCTCAACGCGCACGTGGCCGCCCTGGCGGACCCCGACACCGGCCTCGCCCGCGAGGACGCGGTCGTGACCGGCCGCCCCTGGCAGGAGCCCGACGGGGGCTTCGTCTCCCTGGGCCGCGTCGACCTGCACACGGCGGTCGACACCGAGGGCCGTACCGCTGACCGCCGTGATGACTTCGACCACGTCTACGGAGACTGGGAGGCGCTGAAGGAGCGCCTGCCCGCCGCGGAGGGCACCGCCGGGAGCGGCGCCGTCAGGGGCGATGTGCGGGAGGCACTGCGGCAGGCCGAACGCGACCCGGCGAGGCTGAGCGACGCCCAGGCACTCGTCCTTCTCGACCTCGCCGGGGACCCGTCGGGCGCCGGAGCCGACGACGCCGCGCTGGACGAGCTCTGCCGGATCGCCGACGGCCTGCGCAGGGAGGCGGTCGGTGACGACGTCACCTACGTGGTGAACAGGAACATCAACTTCACGAACGTCTGCTACACGGGCTGCCGCTTCTGCGCCTTCGCGCAGCGCCGTACCGATGCCGACGCCTACACCCTCTCGCTGGACCAGGTCGCCGACCGTGCCTGGGAAGGATGGCAGGCGGGGGCGACCGAGGTGTGCATGCAGGGCGGCATCCACCCCGACCTGCCCGGTACCGCGTACTTCGACATCGCCAGGGCGGTCAAGGCCAGGGTGCCCGGGATGCACGTTCACGCGTTCTCGCCGATGGAGGTCATCAACGGGGCCAGCCGCACCAACCTGTCCATCGAGGACTGGCTGGTCGCCGCCAGGGAGGCGGGCGTCGACTCGCTGCCGGGTACCGCGGCGGAGATCCTCGACGACGACGTCCGCTGGGTGCTGACCAAGGGCAAGCTGCCCACCGCCGAGTGGGTCGAGGTCATCTCCACCGCGCACCGGGTCGGCATTTCGACGACCTCCACGATGATGTACGGCCACGTCGACAACCACGCGCACTGGGTGCGGCACATCCGGCTGATCCGCCGCATGCAGGAGGAGACCGGCGGGTTCTCCGAGTTCGTGCTGCTGCCGTTCGTCCACCACAGTGCGCCCATCTACCTGGCGGGGATCGCCCGCCCGGGGCCGACGGCGCGGGAGAACCGGGCGGTGCACGCGCTGGCCCGCGTCCTGCTGCACGGCGCGATCGCCAACATCCAGTGCTCCTGGGTGAAACTCCAGGACGGGCTCTGCCGCGAGGTACTCATGGGCGGGGTCAACGACCTCGGTGGCACGTTGATGGAGGAGACGATCAGCAGGATGGCCGGGTCGGAGAACGGCTCCTTCAAGACGATCAGTGAGATCGAGGCCATGGTCGCCCCGACCGGGCGGCCGATCCGGCAGCGGACCACCTCCTACGGCGTGCCCGACGCCGAGCGGCTGGCCGCGGCCAGGGCGAGCGACGGGGTCTGCCAGAGCGTCCGCCCCAACGCCCTTCCGCTGCTCCCGCTGGAGGCGCCGACAAAGTTATAACAAGTTCTATATTTGCTTGCCTTCCGCGAGGGGTTCATTGACACAATCGTCTTTCTCCTCTAGCGAGAGGTCTCCGTGTGCCCTCCTCCGGTCGACACCGTGTGGCCGTCGGCGCTGAGCGGCGTCGACGTCAGGTCCTGCTGCGCCTGTCGCTGGCGGCGGTCGCGATAGCGGTCGCCCTGGCGGGGAGCACCGTCCTGGTGCTCGACCAGGCGGGGGGCTCGTGCTCGGCCCGCGACCCGGTGCTGGTCGGGGTCGCCGCCGCCGTCGACATCGCCCCGACCGTCATGGAGGCGGCGGGGCGGTTCAACCAGAGCAGGGCGGGCGTCGACGGCCGGTGCGTGCTGGTGCAGGTGACCGAGCAGCCGCCCGCCACGGTGCTCCGCACCCTGCTCGGCGGCACCGCGGGGGTGCTCAGCGAGCGTCCGGACGGCTGGATCTCCGACTCCTCGGCCTGGATCCGGCTGGCCCGCAAGCAGGGGGCCGCGAACCTGGCCGGCACCGAGACCGTCATGGCGACCTCGCCCCTGGTCTTCGCCACCCGTAAGTCCCTGGCCCGGCGTTTCGCGGTCGGTAAGACCGACATGAACTGGCGGATGGTCTTCCCCGCGACCACCCGTGGCCGGATCCGGCCGACAGAGAACGAACCCGACGTGGTCCGCGTCCCCGACCCGTCGCTCGCGGGTGCCGGAATCGCCACCGTGGCCGCGGCCAGGGACGTGGTCGGCAGCGGCGCCGAGGCCGACCGCGCGCTCACCGCGTTCGTCCGCTGGGCGCAGGCGGGGGCGGCGCCCGACTACCGGACCATGCTCGCCGCCGTCGACGACCGCTCCTTCTGGCAGCGCCCCGTGGTGATCGTTCCCGAGCAGTCGGTCTGGGAGCACAACCGTCGGCCGTCGGACGACCCGGTGACCGCCCTGCATCCCCGTGAGGGGACCATCAACCTCGACTACCCGTACGTGGTCACCTCCCCCGACGAGGCGAAGGCGAGCGGGTCGAGGGCCTTCGCGGCCTGGCTGCGCTCCCCCGAGACCCAGGAGGCGGCCCGCAGGGCGGGCTTCCGCTCACCCGACGGCTCCCTGGGCCCGTACTCACCCGGTCCCGAGATCCCGACCGAGGCGCCCCGCACCCGCCCGACCATCCTGCCCGGCATGATCGACGAGGCGCTGGCGGCGTGGAGCAGGCTCGCCCCGCCGACCAACATCCTGGTGCTGGCGGACAGCGGCAAACACATGGCCGGGCCGATCAACGGGCAGCGGGGGAAGGCCCGGCTGACCGTCGCCCTCGACGCCGCCAGGCTCGGTCTGCAGCTTTTCCCCGACTCCACGCACATGGGCATGTGGGAGTTCTCCTCGGCCAAGGGCGAGGACCAGCGCGAGCGGGTGCGCCTCGGCCCGATCACCGAGCCCGACGGCGGTCAGGTCATCCGGCGCAGCCGCCTGGAGGAGCTGACCCGGACTCTGCGCGCCGACCCCAAGGAGCCCAGCGCCCTGTACGACTCGATCATCGCGGGGTTCCGCGCGCTGACCGAGTCCTACGACGAGACCATGAACAACACCCTGCTCGTCATCACGGCGGGCAAGGACGACGGCAAGGGCATCTCCAGCGCCAAGCTGGTGGAGAGGCTCCGCGATGACTGGAACCCCGAGCGACCCGTCCAGATCGTCGTCCTCGCCTTCGGCGCCGACCTCGATCGCGCCGCCCTGACCCAGATCACCTCGGTCACCAACGGCTCCCTGCACGTCGCCCAGCGTCCAGAAGAGATCATCGACGTCTTCCTGTCCGCCCTGGCCCGCCGCCTCTGTCACCCCACCTGCGCCAAGGCCCCCTGACCACCTGCCGCCGGGGGTGGGTGACCGCTCCGGCCGGAGGTCTGGATCGTTCCAGCGAGGAGATCGGAGAGGGTACCTGGAATTTCAGTAGTCATTGGCCTACTCTTAGTGACGAAATCCTGCTTCTCTCCAGGTAGGGGTACATCGATGGAAAGTGCCGACAGTCGGATCATGGCGCTCATCGTGATCGCAACGATCGTGTTCGCCATCTCGCAACTCTGACAGTTCCCCGTAAGCCGACAGTGACGAGGATCCTGCTTCCCCCCGGTAGGAGTGCGACGTGGACAGTTCGAACGGCCGGATGCTGGCCCTGGTTGTAGTGGCCACGATCGTGTTCGCCGTCGGACGGCGCTTCCAGCGGACGATGGACGCCTGGGCAGGATGGGGCAAGGCGATCGAAACGGCCGCCGAGGCCGCGTCGAAGATTCCTGACGCCAAGTCGGCGGCCTGGAAGGCGGTCCGCCGCATGATCGGGGTTGGCCTGGTAGCGCTCATCCTGTTCGCGGTGGTCGCGAACGTGATCCGCTACGGCTGATCCTCCGAAACCCAGATCGGGCCCCGGAGCCTTGCGGTGACCGGAAACGGTGCCGGCTCCCGTGAGGGCCGGGCGCCTGGTCGCTCCCTCTCCTCGCTCTGCGCGACATGGGGGATCGGCGTCGCGGGAATGCGCCTGTGAGCGGGGCCCTCGGCAGGGCGTGGTCGGTCGGGTGTGACCGTCCTGTGGGAAGGAGCTCTGCCGAGGGGGTCTCAACCGGTCCTGCTCACCAGGCGTGGCGCGGGCTGGAGGTCGTGGAGGCGGACGATCAACTGGGTGGCGAGCACCCTGCGCAGCAGGGCGGTCTCGTCCAGGCCGACGAAGACGTTGTGCCGGTCGGTGTGGATCGCGGTTCTTCCTGGGCCGGGGCGGAAGATGTCGGCCAGGATCGCTGCGGGCTCGCTGCGGGCCGCCGTGGCGACGGCGGAGGACTTGCGGAGTTGCAGACAGGTGGCGAGCGCCTCGGGAATGCAGTCCCGGCAGGTCGCGGGGGCGCTGGTGTAGCCGCTGCCCTCAACCCCTCGGATCGCGCGGAACGCGGTGGCGGTGATGACCCAGGGAATACGCCCGGTCTCCGGGTCGGTCGCCTCCTGGCCGCAGACTTGGCAGAGGACGCGTTCCATGCATCGCCACTGGCGGGCGGTGTTGAGCATCCGCCACAGCGGTGCGCCCTGGCGGTTGTCCAGGATGCGAGCGCGCAGCACCCCGTTGTCGGCCCGATCTCCGGGGCGTGGGGTGACGTAGGCGAGCCGTGGAGTGGTGAACGGCCTGCGTACGAACACCAGGGGGTGCGGCAGCGCCTCGTCGGCATGCGCGATGACATACGGGACGCGAAGCCGCATCGCCACCTCGCTCTTTCCGCCGGGCGAGCCGTCAGGGGCGGCCTCGCCCGGCCCGCTCTTTCCCTGGGCCGACTCGTGAGGAACGGTCGCGCCGGTCATGGCCTCCCTCCGGGATGGGCCGACAGGATCAGCTCCGCCACCTTCTCGGGCCGCTCCCTCCTGATGTTCCGGAGAGCGGGAACGTTGGGAAGGGACACCAGATAGCCGCCGGGACGCGGCCCCATGGTCACCGACGCGACCGTCCGCCCGCTCTCATCGCAGGCCACCAGCTCGGGGGCGTACCGGGTGCGCTGTCCCAAGGGCCACGACTTACCGCCCTCGGACAGCTTCAGGCCGATCGTGTGTACGGCGTAGGAGTGAACTCCCTTTGCCTTCAGCAGCTTCTGCACGACGGCCAGTGCCCTGTCGTGGTTCTCCGCCGTCGCGTCGGTCACGGCGGTTTTTTGATCCGTTCCCCTTGCGGGGACCATTGCTCTTTCCTGTCTGATGGTCACTTTCCCTGCCCTTTCTGGCCTCCACATTGAGCCGGTGAGTTGCGATGTCGTCGCGGGGTTTCAGAACACCGGCATCAGTCAGCTTTGATCCTGAAATAAGCGCGTCACCGCACCCGTCATCTATGTCCGATAAACAGCTTATGGGTGCCGCATCGGCAGTAGATTTCGGTGTGGGACGAGACTTATATCGTCCGCCGATTTCTCGCTTCTCCCTTCATAGCTTGCTGCTTGGGGAGTACTTTGTGGGAAAACTCGAAAGGGCAATCACCCTGCAAGCTGTGCTTTAGATGTCCGACGGATGTGTTGGATGTCGCCGGATACCCCATCGGGAGGTAGCTATGCCTGCACCGCGCGAGCTGGACCCAAAGGCGGGGAGAAACGCGGCATTCGGCGTTGAACTGCGGCGCCTGCGTTTAGAGGCGGGCCTGACCCAGGAAGAACTGGGGAACCGGATCGGATATTCGACGAGCCAGGTCGGTTCCGTCGAAGTCGGGAAGCGCGCTCCCACGGAGCCGTTCATCGCGGGGTGCGAGACGGTCTTCGGGCCGGGTCTGCGGGAGGTGTGGGCCGATCTCTCGAAACACAAGGACAGGGCGCCCAAGTGGTTCCGGCCCTGGCTGGACGAAGAGGCGGAGGCGGTGTCACTCAAGACATGGCAGCCGCTGGTCGTGCCGGGACTGCTCCAGACCGAGGCGTACGCACGGGTACTCCTGCGGTGTGAGCCCGGTTTCGGCCATGAGCAGGTCGAGGCCCTGGTCGCAGCGAGGCTGGACCGGCAGGAGATCCTCAACCGCACCAACCCGCCGATGTATCTGGTGATCCTCGACGAAGGTGCGCTCAGTCGCCCCATCGGAGGTTCGGAAATTATGCGAGAGCAACTGACGCACCTCGTCAAAGCCGCTGAGGCACCCCACATCACAATCCAGATCACGCCGCTTGGCGCCAACTCCGGTCTGAACGGGGCGATTGCCATCGCACAGGCATCCGACAGGCAGCGGCACACGGTCTACCTGGAAACGGTCGGTCAGCCGGTCGTATCAAGCAACTCGGATCTCATCGCTATGGTTACCATGAAGCTGGATGCCCTCAGGGCGGAATCCCTCCCCCAGGGTGCGTCGCTGGAACTCATCCGGAAGATGGTGGAGAAGTGGACCTCACGGCTGAACTGAACACCGCGGCCTGGCGTAAGGCGAGTCGTTCCGGCACGAACGGCGGCGACTGCATCGAGGTCGCTCCGCTCTCCCAGGGGCGCGTCGCCATTCGTGACACGGAAGCCCCTGACCAGGCCCCCTATGTGGTGCGGGGCGAGGTCTGGGCGGCGTTCGTCGATGGTGCCAAGAAGGGCGAATTCGACTTCTAACCCTTCCCAAGCTGAGAAAACCCCCGGCTGTGCAGCCGGGGGTCTTCGTTTTGGATCACACAGCCGTGTCTGTCGTACGACAGACACGGCCGACACCTGGCATGCCCTACTGCTCGCCCCTAGCGTCGGTGGAGATCCGTTCCCCACACGGAGATCTGTCCGCCGGCGCCCCATGCGCCGCCTGACGAAGGAGCGCATGACATGTCGAACGATCGGCCCATGCAGCCTTGGGGCCTGGGACGGATGACCCAACGTCTTCCAGAGGTGTTGCCGCCGTACGAGACGACCAGCTTCGACCCCGCAACACAGCTCACCCGCTTCTACGACGCGGGCGGCGCGGTCGTGGATATGGGGAAGGGCACCAACAGGTCCTTCGTCACCGTCACCGTGTCGCGGGGCGGCGGAGGTGATGGTTCCGGCGGAGCCGCGCAGGTGGCAGACGACTCCGAGAACGATTCCGCATCGGACTAGTGGGGGCGGAACTTGCCGCAGATCGTACTGGTCATCACGTCGGCGGAGGACGTCACCGCCAATCTGGTCATCGAAGCGCTGAACGAGCGCCAAGCGTACGTCGCCCGCGTCGATCCTGCCGATGTCGGCCCCGAGTTGATGTTCAGCGCCTACATCAGTAGCCATCGCCCGGAGTGGATCGGTCGGCTCCGTTCGCCGAGTCGTGACATCGCGCTGGAGGACGTCGGGGCGGTGTATTACCGCCGTCCCAGCCCTTGGCGTTTCGAGAGCCTGGAAAAGTCGGCTCGGGATTTCGCCGTGACGGAGGCCAGACATGGGCTGGGCGGGCTGCTGGCGAGCCTGCCGAACTGTCGCTACGTCAACCATCCCGCCAATATCGGAAGGGCTGATTTCAAAGTCGCGCAGCTACAGGTGGCCACCAGGCTGGGGCTGCGGGTGCCCGCGACGGTGGTATCGAACGACCTGGATGCGATCAGGAAGTTCGTCGTCGACCATGAGCCGGTCATCTACAAATCATTCCGGGGCGCTCCAAGGGCCACGGACGGCCACGTTGCTGCGATATGGACGCAGCGGATCACCCCGCAAGACCTCGACGACTCCTTGTCGATAACCGCCCATCTGTTCCAAGAGGAAGTACGCAAGACCGCTGATGCCAGGGTGACCGTAATCGGGCGAACCGTGTTCGCGAGCAGGATCACCACACCCGATGGCGCACTCGACTGGCGCAGCGGCGATTGGGGCGAGCTAGTTCATGATCAAATTTATGTGCCCGAACCGATCAAGAAAGCTCTACGCGCTTACCTTGACCATTTCGGGTTGGTGTTCGGCTGTTTCGACTTCGCCCTCGAAGCCAGTGACAATGGCGGGCAGAAATCGGAAATCTGGACGTTCATCGAGTGCAACCCCAACGGGCAGTGGGGCTGGCTGCCTGATTCCAATGCGATGGCGGACGCCTTCGCCGATGTACTGCTGGAAGGATGGTGGCCGTGAGCGATACGGCCGCAAAACTTCGCCTCGCACTGGCGGATCATGTGGGTTCTCCCGGCTGGCGTCAGGCGCTGGAAGCGGTGCCGCGAGAGTTGTTCCTGGGCGATGCCGTTTACCGGGCCGATGAGAGCCGTGGTGATCGGTGGATTCCTGTCCGTCGCGCGGAGGTGGGTGTGGACGAGTGGCTCTCCTTGGCCTACACCGACGCCACATGGGTGACGCAGATCGACGGGGTGATGGCCGAGGACGCGACCGGCGTCATGGTGGGACAGCCCAGTTCGTCCTCCACCTTCCCGAGCCTGGTTGTACGGATGCTGGAGGCCGCCCAGATCAGCGAGGGCGAGACGGTGCTGGAAATCGGTACGGGCACCGGTTACTCAACGTCGTTGATGTGTCAGCGACTCGGTCAGGAGGCCGTCACCTCGATCGAGTATGACCAGGAGGTCGCCGCTCGGGCCAGGAAGGCGATCACCGAGGCCGGGTACGTGCCAACCCTCGTGGTAGGGGATGGACTGCTCGGGTATGGCGAGGACGCCGAATACGACCGGCTGATCGCCACGTGCTCGGTGCGGACCATTCCGTGGGCGTGGATGTGGCAGGTCCGCGAAGGGGGAACCATCACCGCCCCCATGCGGGGTTGGATGGGCGGAGTGGCCTTCGCCCATCTGACCTTGGCCGACGACGGCAGTGCCAGTGGTCGTTTCCTCAAGGACGATCTGTACTTCATGACAGCCCGTTCTCACCTGCCACCGCCACGGCCGCCGGTGACGACCGGTTTCGGAGATGCCCGCAGAAGCAGGATCGACCCGTCGATTCTCAGGGATGACGATACGGCCCTGTGGGTCGCCCAACTCGCAGCCCCGCAGGTCCAGTGCTCCTGGGGTGAGGACAAAACGATCCTGCTGGATGTCAGCACCGGTTCGCGGGCTGACACCACACCAGATCCCGCAGGCGGGTGGACGGTGCATCAGCACGGGCCGATAAAGCTGTGGGACGAGGCGGAGAAGGCACTCCTGGTCTGGGAGGAGGCCGGGCGTCCGCATCAGTCCGGGTTCGGGCTCACCGTCACCCGTGATCGCCAGTACGTCTGGCTGGGCGACCCGGACGGCCCGAGCTGGGACCTGCCCGCTTAGCGGCCGGTTTAGAAGGTTCCGCATTTCCGTATCAGGAAGTTCTGAGACGGCGGCGTGATCTTTGCCTGGAAGGATCTTCTTTCCCTCCAGGCGCCGAAGGAAATCGAATGAGACGGATCACCACCGGTCTTGTCGTGAGCCTCCTCCTGCTCACACCGCTGCCCGTCCGTGCCGACGCGCTCGATCCGGTCAAGGCGCTCCGCGCCCAGATCGTACCGGGCAGGGGTGTCACTGTCTCCGCGGTCACCCGCATGTCGGCCGACGGCAAGCACCTGCTCACCAGCCGGACCACGCGGGTCGCCGGATTCCGTAAAGGGGGGCTGGTGGAAACGGACGACATCAGCACACTCTCCTCGCCGCTCAGCTCCGAGCTCCCGGAATTGGACTCTTCCTTCCTCTTCCCGGAGCTGCTCATCAAAGTCGACGGCGCGTACTACACCTCGGGTGGTGAGCTGATCGGCAAGCTGCCGCTGGGCAAGCAGTGGGTGCGCAGCCGATGGTTCGAGTCCAGTCCCATGGATGGCACGGTCGATCTCTTCGAACCCGGTACGCTGCGGGCGCTGCTCGCCACCGCCTCCTCCGTCGGCCCGCGCACGGCCAAGGGCACCATCCGTGCCTCCAAGATCCCCGGTCAGCCCCTCGGCGGAGGGTTGGGACGCGAGGAGAAGGTCGCCTGGGCGCTCTGGTTCGACGCCGAGGGCAGGGTCATCCGCCTGACCACCACGACCTCTCAGCAGACGAACGACAACTACGAGCTGGGTATCCGTTCCGACCTGCGCTTCACCGGCTGGGGCACCAAGGTGACGATCGAGCCGCCGCCCGAGGACCTGGTCATCGACGCCGAGGACCTCCCCGAGGAGGAGGGCCTGTTCTGGGAGCCGCCGGTGACGATCGAGACTCCCCCGAAGGGGAAGTGAGGCCGGGGCCGCACGGTGAGGCCGACAACGCGGACGCGCCGGGGTGGGTCATCGGGGCCTGGACGGAGTTGTCGTGGATCAGGCGCGCAGTGCCTTCGCGACGACGAGCGCCTCGCCGAGTATGCCCAGCGGCAGCGGGTGGTACGGCGCGGCGGGCAGGTCCGTCTGGCTGTCCGCGACCCAGGCGGCGGGTCCCGCGCAGGCGTCGTGCCCGAGCGAAGGGGTGTGGACGTTGACGTAGGTCGCCCCGGTCTCCCCGGCTGTGTCGGACAGGATCGACAAGCCCCCGGACAGCTTCAAGACCCGCTGCCGCCGATAGACGAGGGCGTCAACGGATCACGCGACCTCGGCCGGGTGAGCGGAGGATCCGCCGCGGACCCTTGTGCGGTGACCACTTAGGTTTACCGGGTCGCGGCAGGCCGTATGGCTTGCGCTGTTTGATGCCTGCCTCCGCTCCACTATCGATGCCAGCAGATGGAGAGCGCATGCCATAGGACGAGCACCGCCCAGGCTCGCCGGTCCTCTCCAGATGCAGACCGGTTCGCAAAACCGGTCGGGCGAGAACGACACGACAGGACGATGGGCCGACGTACCTCCGGGAAGGAAGCATGATCACATCAGGGCAAGGAAAGCCCTCGCCGCAGCCGCCGAGGCTCCGTGCGCTGGTGTGCGCGGCCGTGACGGTGGCGGTGCTGTCCGGATGCGGGGAGCCGGCCTCCTGCGGGCCGTGCCCGGGAAACAGGGTTGAGCTCACCGCGCATCACTCGATCGTGAAATCCGGCCACACATACGAACTGTGCGACGCACATGGCCTCTGTCGGAAAGGGGCAGTGGCCGTTCCCGGATCGTCCAGGTTCCCCACCCTTGCCGATAGGACCGGCACCCCGGCCGGAGCCCAGGTTCCCATCTTCGTCATCGACCTTCCTGGGGAGGCCACCGATTACTCGCGCGTGCCCGTCCGAGCCGTCGTCAAGGACGGAAAGGGGCGGGTAATCGGCCAGGGAGAGGCTACCTTCCCCGAATACCAGCCGATCGAAGCCGAGCCGTGCTACTGCTACAACGCGTTTGTGCAGGTGGACGTCTATCCCGGTTCGTAACACGTGGTGGGAGGATGCGAAGGTGCCATCCCGCCGCGCACAATCACCGACGGTACGGCGGTCACCGCTGATTCAGATCCCTGACGCCAAGTCGGCGGCCTGGAAGGCGGTCCGCCGCATGATCGGGGTCGGCCTGATAGTGCTGATCGCGCTCGCGGCGGCCGCGAGCGCGATCAGGCATATATAGGGTAGCGAGCGTCTCCCGCAAGAGAGGCCGGCCGTGACCACCCGGCGTGCGGGGATGGCTAGCGGACGACGATGAAGTCCGATGCCTGGCGGGGGGCGCGGTCGCGGGGTGGGGCCGCGGGGTGGCCGATGGCGACGGCGCCCATCGGGTCCCAGTGCGAAGGCAGATCGAGGATCTCGCGGACGACGTCGCGGCAGAACATCGTGGAGGAGACCCACGCGGAGCCCAGACCCTCCACCGCGAGCTGGACGAGGAAGTTCTGCACCCCCGCGCCGGCCGCGACCACGAACATCTCCCGCTCGGCGGCGTTGCGCCGGTCGTCGCGATAGGTGTGCGAGCCGTCCATGACCAGGCAGGGCACCGCCAGGTACGGGGCCTCGCGCAGCACGTCGCCCCGCCTGACCCGCCTGGCGACCGACTCCTCTGCGAGGCCGTCGCCGCGCAGGTCGGTGATCCAGGCCTCGCGCATGGCGTCGAGCAGCTTCTCCCTGGTCCCCGCGGACTCCAGCAGGACGAACCGCCAAGGGGTCGTGTGGTGCGGGGCGGGCGCGGCGATCGCGGCGTCGACGGCCCTGCGGACCTTGGCGCCGTCCACGGGTTTCGTGGAGAACTCCCGGATGGTTCTGCGGGCGAAGACCACGTCGCGGGAGCCGTACCGGAACATGTCGTCGGCGGACGGGCGGACCAGCTCGTGGATGCCCGGCCCGTCGTCCTCGGTGGTGTACTCGGCGAGGCCCCTGATCACCGCCACCGGGGTCTGCGCGACCTTTCCCTTGACCAGGTCTCCGGCCGCGGCGAACTCGTCGGCGACGGCGGTCAGGGTGACCTCCAGCGCGTTGCCGTAGTCGTCGGACATGCCCCGGTAGTCGAGAGAGGGAGTCACCCCGGCGACGCCGACGGCCATGTCGGTCTGGCCGTTGCGCCACGGGCGGCCGAAGGTGTCGGAGATGATCACACCGACCGACACGCCGAGCAGCTCAGCGATGCGCGCCCTGATGGCCGAGGCGGAGGCGTCCGGGTCGACGGGCAGCAGGACCACCGTGTCCGGCCGGGTGTTGGAGGCGTCGACCCCGGCGGCGGCCATGACGAACCCGTGCCTCGTCTCGGCGATCACGGTCTCGCCCCTGCGGGCGACCACCCGCCTCGTCTCCGCGCCGACGGCCTCGGCGCGGTCCACACCGCGCAGGACCCGGCCCTCGGCCTTACTTGAGATCTTGGAGGTGACCACGAGGATGTCGCCGTCGCGCAGATCGGGCAGGGCCGTGGCGATCAGCTCCCCGACGTCGTCGCCCTCGTGGACCTCGGGTATGCCGGGAACGGCGAAGATCTCCACCCTGACATCGGCGGGATTCCGCCGCCCGCGCCTGATCCGGCTCATCGCGAGCCCTCCCCGCCGGCGGGGGAGGACGCGAGCCGCGTGGCCATGTCCAGGGTCGCGCGGGCGATGGCGGCGGCGGCCTCGACGTCGTGCATGATCAACGGGCGGGCCTCGACGTCGACGCCGGCGAGAGCCACCCCGGCGTCCTCCTCCGCGACCAGCCAGCCGTTCACCAGAGGTGACCCGTACAGCTCCAGGACCGCCTGCGCGGTGGTCCGCACGCCGATCGCGGTCAGGCAGGCGTCGGCCATGCCGCGGACGGGGGCGCCGCCGATGATGGGGGAGACACCGACGACCGTCTTGCTCTCCAGAGCCTCGCGAATGCCCTTGATCTGCAGGATCGTGCCGATGCTGACGACCGGGTTGGACGGCGGGAGGATGACCGCGTCGGCGGTGGCGATGGCCTCCAGCACGCCGGGGGCGGGGGACGCCTGGTCGGCGCCGACCAGGATGATCTGCTCGGCGGGAACCGAGGCGCGCAGCCGCACCCACCACTCCTGGAAATGGATGGCGCGGCGGCCCCGTTCGTCGGTGATGACCACGTGGGTCTCGGTCCGGTCGTCGCTCATCGGGATCAGGCGCACGCCCGGCTGCCAGCGCCGGCACAGCGCCTCGGTGACCGCCGACAGCGGGTATCCGGCGTCGAGCATCTGGGTGCGCACGATGTGGGTGGCGAAGTCGCGGTCGCCGAGGCCGAACCACTGCGGCTCGACGCCGTAGGCGGCCAGTTCCTCCTTGACGACGTGCGACTCCTGCCGTCGTCCCCAGCCCTGTTCCTCGTCGATGCCACCGCCCAGGGTGTACATCACGGTATCGAGGTCGGGGCAGACCCGCAGGCCGTAGAGACTGATGTCGTCACCGGTGTTGCCGATGACGGTGATCTCGGAGTCGGGGGCGGCGGTGAGAAGACCCCGCAGGAAGCGGGCACCACCGATTCCGCCGGCGAGGGACACGATGCGCATGCCGTCCAGTGTTCCACTAGGTCGTTACGGATGTCGGCGGGGTGCCGGGAGAGGGGGCGCAGTCTTTTCATGATCGTTATCAGGGCTGTCCGTGCTGGCAGAATCGCCTGACCCGATGCCCGAATTATGGACATATAAGGTGCAATAGACCACTTATGAGGTTGGTGGGCTTCCTGGGACTACCAACAGCAAAGTCAGCCATGTGCAAAACTGACCCGGGTTTACCTAAAGACCCTATGGGGGTAGTTGTGATCAATGTCGAGGCGGGCCGGCTCCGAGAACCGGCGGCGTGGCTCATGGTAGCCGTCGCGTCCGCGAGCGTTCTCGTCGGCATCGAACGCCTGCTTTTCGGTGGATCGTCCTTCGCCGTGCGCGCGACGGGCTACCTGGGTCAGCTCACCTCACCGACCACCGCCGCGCTGCTCGTCGGCGCCGTGCTGCTGGCCACCCACCTCGGTCCGGTGATCGAGCGGCTGAAGACGATGGCCCTCGTGGCGGCCGGTACCCTCGTGCTCTCCGTGCTCTTCGGTGCGGTCAGCCTGCTCGCCGCGCTGTTCGGGGGGGCGACGGACCTCCAGGAGAAGATTGAAATTCTCCTCATCCACCTGCCCGCCCTCGCGCTGATCACGGTCGCACTGCTCTACGTGCTGCCGAAGGCGATCCCCGCCGACTCACGCGCCGAGGACGGCTTCGGCCGCCCCGCCGAGCACCCCCGGGAGCAGGGGTACCACCCCCACCAGCCCGTTCCCGCGCAGGGCCCCGTTCCCTTCCAGGACCATCAGCAGGGACCGGTTCCCTTCCAGGACCGTCCGCAGGGACCGGGCGGGTACCCCCAGGGCCAGATGGCGCAGCAGGGTGTCCACCATCCGCAGGATCAGGCTCCGCAGGGAGGCCACGGTTACCCGCAGGAGGCGCCGCCCGCCCAGGCTCCGCAGCCTTCGCAGAACCTCCCCGCGCTTCCGCCCGCGCCCGCGCACGTCTCGGCAGGGTACGGGCAGCAGGCGGCCTCCTACGCGCCGTCCGCGCCACAGGCGGGCGACGGGCAGCCCCAGCCTCCCTACACGCCACCAGCCGAGAACCAGCCGCACGTTCCCCCGCCCGGTACCTACGCGCAGTCCCCCCAGCAGTCGGAGCCGCAGGGGCAGGGTTACCCGCAGTCCGTGCCGCCGCAGCCGCCGCAACCCGTCTCCCAGCCCATCGCGCAGACCGGGGGCTACACCCCGAGCCCGTACGTGGCGGCCGATGTCCAGCCCCCGGCACCGGCCAAGCCGTACGAGCCGCCGGCCGCCGCCTATGACCCGCCGATCTATGCCGCTCCGGTGGATCAGCAGCCCCAGACGGAACCCCGGCTGCCGAGCTTCCCGCAGTTCCCCGACTCTTCGGCGTACGGGCAGCCCGAGCCGCAGGGGTTCGGCCGGCAGCAGGACTCGTCGGCGTACGGTCAGGA
Source organism: Streptosporangium amethystogenes (assembly GCF_000721075.1). GTDB lineage: Bacteria > Actinomycetota > Actinomycetes > Streptosporangiales > Streptosporangiaceae > Streptosporangium > Streptosporangium amethystogenes. The sequence goes on along the minus strand of NZ_JOEQ01000004.1, from coordinate 562,547 downwards.
GTCGCAGCCGGTGAGTTCCGGGCGGCACTCCAGCCCGAGTCTGCCGAGCTATCCGCAGTTCCCCGACTCTTCGGCGTACGGGCAGCCCGAGCCGCAGGGGTTCGGCCAGCAGGCCGACCCCTCGGCGTACGGCCTGCGCGCGGAGCAGCGGCAGCCGGACTACGGGCAGGCCGATCTTCCCGGGTACGGGCAGTCCGAGCCGCAGGGGTTCGGCCGGCGCCCGGAGTCGCAGGTGCCCAGCAGTCCGAGCCGCAGGGTTACCCGCACTCTGAGCCGCCGGCCTATCAGCAGTCCGAGCCGCAGGGTTACCCGCACTCTGAGCCGCCGGCCTACCATCGGCCCGAGCCGCAGGGCTTCGGGCAGCAGGACTCGCAGCCGTCCGGCTACGGCCACCAGTCCGAGCAGCAGGCCCCCGCGCCCTACCCGCCGGTCGACGGCCGCCAGGGCCCGGCGTTCGACGGCCAGGCGCAGTCCTTCCCGCAGCCTCCGGAGAACTACGGCCAGCCGTTCAGCGGTTACCCGAGTGCGGAGTTCGCCCGGCCGGCCGAGCCGGGCCCGCAGTACTCCGCGCCCGATCCGGTGGACCTCAGGTCACAGCAGATGGCCCAGGCGTACCAGCAGGCGGAGAGTTACCAGCAGCAGGCCCAGGGCACCGAGCCGCAGCTTCGCGTTCCCGAGTACGGCTCCCCCGGCTACGACGGCCCGTTCGGGCATCCGCAGCAGGCATCCCAGGCCCCTCAGGGCCTCCCGGCCCCGCAGGCTCCGTACCAGCCGCAGGGCGGCGGTCCCCAGTGGGACCCGCGCTCGGAGGCGACGATCAGGTTCGACCCGAGCGCCTACTCCGGAGACCCGCTGAGCGACCCCTCGCCCGCCGCCAGGACATGGGACTCGCAGCCGATAGACCCCACCGCGATCTACAAGCCCGAACAACGCCCAGGTCAGGGCATGGATTAGGAAAGCCCGGATAGAGAGAGGGTGGGCCCCGGTCAGGATCAGAACATGTCCTGGTACGGTTCCGACCGCCGAGAGCACTGAGCCCCTGGCGATCGCGGCGATCACCTGGTGCAATTGCCGTCGTGGCAGGCACACGACCCACAACCGGGGAGAGCAGGTCTTTCCCCGGATACCAGCATGCCGCTTGACGCCACACCGGGCACGCGCGTGTAATTACACACGTGTTGTTACGCCTTTCTCTGGGTGGGTAAGGGGGAGGCGTTCATAGGGGGGCTCCATTTGCGGGCGTGCGGCAGGGAGGTGTGCAGTGGCCGACCTGGTCATCGCACAGGAGAGCATCGCTGAAGAGCAGCTTGGCTGGCAGGAGCGCGCCTTGTGCGCGCAGACCGACCCGGAGGCGTTCTTCCCGGAGAAGGGAGGCTCCACCCGCGAGGCCAAGAAGGTTTGCCGCTCCTGCGAGGTGCGTGCCGAGTGTCTTGAGTACGCGCTGGAACACGACGAGCGGTTTGGAATCTGGGGTGGACTGTCGGAGCGGGAGCGACGGCGGATCAAGCGTGAGGCGGTCTGAGCCGTCCGGGAAACGGACGGCTGGAAGGCTTGAGCACGCCGAGGTCCGGACGGTCTGGAAATCCAACCACTGAGGAAACACCGAAGAAGTATGTGACGCCCCTCGGGGCGCTTGACGAATATGTCCATGGGGCCACGTGACCGTCGGTCATGTGGCCCTTTTTTCATACGCGCGACCAGATGTAAGACATAGTCAGACATAGGGTGCCGTATCGTTGTCGCGCCGATCATCAACACCTCCTGAACACGGGACGTATGTCCATCACCGACTCCCAGCGCCCCCATCGCCCCCACACGGTCACCGCGATCGTCGTCTCCCACGACGGCTCCCGCTGGCTGGGGGAGACCCTGGAAGCCCTGCTCCGGCAGACCCGTCCCGTGGACCGGGTCGTCGGGGTCGACAACGGCAGCAGGGACGGCAGCGCCGCGCTGCTGACCGGAGCCCTCGGCTCCAGAGCCGTGCTCACCCTGCCGCGCTCGACCGGCTTCGGCGAGGCCGTCGCCGAGGTGCTCGACAAGCTCGGCCCCGGCGGGGGGCAGGAGTGGATCTGGCTGCTGCACGACGACTGCGCGCCGGACGTCAATGCCCTGCGGATCCTGCTGGAGGCCGCTGAGGCGGACCCCCGGGCGGCGGTGCTCGGTCCCAAGCTCCGGGACTGGCTGGACCGGCGGATCCTGCTGGAGGTCGGCGTCACCGTCGACCGCACCGGCCGCAGGAACACCGGGCTGGAGGCCCGTGAGTTCGACCAGGGGCAGTACGACGGGATCAGGGACGTGCTCTCGGTCTCGACCGCGGGCATGCTGATCCGCAGGGATGTCTGGGACGAGGTCGGCGGTCTCGACCCGGCTCTGCCGCTCTTCCGTGACGACCTCGACCTGTGCTGGCGGGTCAGGGCCGTCGGATACCGCGTGCAGAACGTCACCCGGGCGGTCGCCTGGCACGCCGAGGCCGCCACCAGGCGGCGTCGCCGGATCACCGCCAGCGGTGACCACCCCCGCCGCCTGGACCGGCGTAACGCCCTCTTCGTGGTCATGGCGAATCTGCCGTTGAGGCCGCTGCTGTGGGCGCTGGTACGCAACGCGTTCGGCTCCATCTTCCGTACGGTGCTGTTCCTGGTGGCCAAGCAGCCCGCCAACGCGCTGGACGAGTTCCTCGCGTTCGGCTCGGTGTTCGGCCATCCCATTCGGATGATCAGGGCTCGGCGGGTGCGGGCCAAGGGGCGCAGGCAGGCGTACGCGGCGATCAGCCGGTTGCTCACCCCGCCCGGCGCCGGCTACCGGCGGCTTGTCGACCGGGTCCAGAACTACCTGGCCGGGGGCGGGTTCGTGGAGTCCGAGGGGCGCCACCAAGCGGTGGCCGCCTCGCCACACCCGCAGCAGGAGGACGGCGAGGAACTGCTCACCGACGCCGGCGTGATACAGCGTGTCTTCGGCAACCCGGGTGTCCTGCTCTTCCTGGCGCTCGCCCTGGTCACGCTGATCGCCGAGCGTGCCCTGACCGGCGGCGCCAGGCTGGGCGGCGGCGCGCTCGTCCCGGTGATCGGCGGGGCCTCCGACCTGTGGGATCTCTACCGTGAGAGTTACCACCAGACGGGTCTGGGCACCGACGCGTGGGCTCCACCGTACGTGGCGGTGCTGGCCGTGCTCTCCACGGTGCTGTTCGGCAAGACGTGGCTCGCGGTCTCGCTGCTGCTGCTCGGTTGCGTACCGCTGGCGGGGATCTCCGCGTACGCGGCCACCCGGTCGATGATCCCGGGCCGCTGGAGGAGGGTCTGGCTGGCCTCCTCCTATGCCCTCCTGCCGGTGGCCACCGGCGCGGTCGCCGCGGGCCGGCTCGGCACCGCGGTGGTCTTCGTGCTGCTTCCCGTCTACGCGGCGCTCGCCACCACGGTGCTCGCCGGGGAGCGGCGCCGAGCCCGCCGTGCCGCCTGGGGCCTGGGGCTCCTGCTGGCCGTCGGTACCGCCTTCGCCCCGCTGGTCTACCCGCTGACCGCGATCCTCGGCGCGCTGGCGGCGCTGGCCTTCCCACGCCGGGGCGTCGCCGTCTCGATGCTCGTGGCGTTCGCCGTGCCCGTGGTCCTGCTGTTCCCCTGGCTGGCCCAGTTGGTCGCGGATCCCAAGCGGCTGCTACTGGAGGCCGGGCTGCACCAGCCCGCGCTGGTCGACCCGGGACTGCCCGCGCAGTCGTTGCTGATGCTCAGCCCAGGCGGGCCCGGCATGCCGCCGCTCTGGGTGACCGGCGGTCTCATCGCCGCCTGCCTGCTCGCGCTGCTGATGCGCCGCAACCGGATGGTCATCGCGGTCGGCTGGGGCGTCGCCCTCTTCGGCGTGCTGGTGGCCATCCTGGTCAGCAGGACCCCCGTCACCTCGATCAACGGTGATGTCGAGGCGCCCGCGTGGCCTGGTGTGCCACTGGCCTTCGCGGCCACCGGCATGCTCGTGGTGGCCGCGCTCACCGCCGACCGGGTCGTGGAGTTCCGGGCGGCCGGCGGGCTGCGCAGGCTCGCCGCGCTCGGGGTCGTGCTGGTCGCGTTCTCCACGCCACTGCTCGCCGCGGGCATGTGGATCACCGAGGGTGTGAACGGCCCGATCCGCGGAACCGTACGCGACGTCATGCCCGCCCTCGCGGCGGTCAACTCCGCCGGTGGCGAGCGGACCCTGCTGCTGCGCACCTCGCCGAACGGTCTGCTCTTCACGGTGCTGCGCGGGCGTACCCCGGTGATCGGCGAGGCCGACATCCCCGTGCCCGAGGGGCCCAGGGAGCGGGTCCGCGTCGCCACGGCCGGGTTGGTGTCCGGCAGGGGCGGCGACGACGCCCGGGTGCTGGCGGCGCACGGTGTCCGGTTCGTCGTGATGACCGCGCCCGTCGACGCGGCGATCAGCGCCGCCCTCGACTCGCAGCCCTCGCTGGCGAGGATGAGCCTGTCCCGCTCGGTCGGCGTGTGGCGGCTGACCCAGCCGATCGCCGTTCCCGTCACCCCGCCCGGCGACCCCTGGCACAGCCGCTGGCCGTGGGTACAGGCCGCGCTGGTGCTGGTCGTCCTGGTGCTGGCCGCGCCCGGCTCGGGTACCGAGTCCGACCAGCCCACCGCCCCACAGGACCTGCCCAAGTCCCGGAGAGAGCTGGCCCCCCGGTGAAATCCCTGATCGAGAACCGGTTCAGCCTGCTGGTGCTGGTCCTGGTGGCCCTGCTCGCCCTGTACGGGGTGGCCTCCGCGACCCAGCCGCAGGCGGTCGCCACCCCCGCGCCACAGATGCAGAAGGTTCCCGTCGCCTCGGTGACGACGGTCTGCCCATCGCCCGGCGACACCTCCGTCGGCGTGGTGGCTCCACCGGGCAGCCGGGCGCAGGGGACCGCGGCACTCGTCACCGGCGACAGGACCCTCGCCACCCTCGACACCCCCGGCCGTCTCTGGCACGAGAAGATCCCCGCCTCGTCACCGCCCCTTGTCATCACGGCCACCGGGAGCATGGCGGCGGGCCTTGAGGTGGCGCAGACCCGCAAGGAGAAGTCGGGCAGGCAGCGGGGACTGGCCGGGGTGCGCTGCACCGAGCCGGTGGCGAGCACCTGGCTGGTCGGCCCGGGGCCGGCTGCGGCCGAGGTCACGCTCTACCTGACCAACGCCGACCTCGCCCCGGCCATCGCGGAGATCATGGTCTATTCGGGCGAGGGGCCCGTGGTCGCCGACAGCGGTGGTGTGCTCACCCTGAAACCCGGTGAGAACCGTTCGATCAAGGTCCGGGATCTCGCGCCCTCGGCGCTCGTCCTGGCGATCCAGGTGCGCACCAGCTCCGGGCGGGTCACCGCCGCCGCCAGGGCGATCATGAACGGCGGGCGCGGCGTCGACTGGCTGCCCGCCTCTGCGGAGCCCGCCACCCGCGTCGTCGTGCCGGGCATCCCCGGCGGTGGCGGGAAACGCGAACTGCTCGTCGCCTCCGACGCCGAGGTCGACACGCTGGTGGAGGTCAGGGCGCTCACCCCCGACGGGACGTACGCGCTCAAGGGCCGCGAGCTCGTCGAGGTGCCCGCCGGTTCCGTCGCCACCCTCGACCTGTCCACCGGGATCGGCGGCCAGCCGTCCGCGCTGGTGCTCACCTCGGAGACCCCGATCGTCGCGGGGCTCGTCGCCACCGGCACCGGGGCGAAGGTCGACGTGGCCTTCACCGCCGGGGCGGACCCCGTCGACCTGGGGAGCGTCGTCGCCGACAACCGTACGGGAGGCAAGGTGACCTCCCGGCTGCTGCTGACCGCGCCGGACATGGCGGGCAAGGTGAGCGTGCAGGTGGTTCCGCGCAAGGGTGAGCCGGGCGAGCCGTTCCAGGTGGACATCTCCGCCTCGCGTACCAAGCAGGTCAAACTGCCCAAGGTGGACGGGGTCTTCGCGGTGGTCGTGCAGCCGATGCCCGGTTCGGGGCCGGTCTACGGCGGGCGCGTCATGGAGGAGCGGCGGAAGGGCGGGCCGGCGCTGACCGTACAGCCACTGGCAGCGGCCCGGATGTGGGCGCTGATACCGCCGATCGCGGAGTCCGCCGCGACGGTCCTGCCCTGAGCGGCGGCTCGGACGGGTCAGTCGTGGTCGTCGAAGCCGGGGTCGATCGATTCCGGAGAGAGCCCGAGCAGGCCCGCGACCTGCTCGACCACCGCCTCGTGCACCATCGCGCCGAGGTGGTCACGATCGCGGGACCGGCTCTCCAGGGGACGACGATAAATGATCACAATGGCCGGTTGGTTCCCGTCGGCGGGCTTGGCCCGTCCGAACGGGATCGGCTCGCCGGTCAGCAGCCCGGGGCCGTCGCCCAGCTCGCTGATCGGCGGGACCTCCTCGACCGCGAACTCCACGGCCGCCAGCTGCTTGGCCCACCGGGGCTTGAGCCGGTCGACGGCGTCCAGGACGAGATCGTCGAACCGCTCGCTGCGGGACTTGGCGATCGGCACGTGCGAGGGCGCGAGCGGACCGCGCAGGCCGCGGCCGTGCCTGTCGCGCCTGCGGGGAGAACGAGGTCTGCCGGGTGCCGGGCTCACGGCCCCAGCTTAGACGTGACCCGAGCGGGGCGGGAGTGCCGGTGACGGAAGGTGGCGTATCGAGTGCCTGAGGCGGGAGTGCCGGGTGTCGAGTGTGGGGCCTGAGCGGCCGGGTGGCGGGAGCTCGGAGGAGGGGCGTAAGCCATACAGGCGGGTGGAAGCCGGGACACGTGTCCGAATTGTGGCGACACGCTCGTTAAGAGCGCTCAGATAGTGGCGCCCCGGACGCTTACCGGATACGGTCCCACCGTGAGCCCCGTCCGCCGCTGTTCCCGCACCGCGTGCAGTCAGCCTGCCGTTTTCACGCTCACGTACGTCTACGCCGATTCGACCGCTGTTCTCGGGCCCTTGGCGACGTACGCCGAGCCGCACTGTTACGACCTGTGTGCCGAGCACGCCGAGCGGCTCACCGCCCCCCGCGGCTGGGAGGTGGTCCGCCTGCCGACCGATGGCGCCACACCGAGTACGGACGATCTGGAGGCCCTCGCCAACGCGGTCCGCGAGGCCGCGAGACCCGCCCCCAGCGGCGGCACCGAGCCGGTCGGCCAGGGCGTCGAGGTCGGGCGCCGGGGTCATCTGCGGGTGCTCCGCTCCGCTCAGCCCCAGCGCGACCGCTGACCCTACTAGGCTGGGGAGTAGGCGCCGCTCGGATATGAGCGCGCGCCGTTATGCTTTGACATGCTTGGGAGAGTGGTGCGGTCGGTTAACCGTGGCTTCGCCTTGGCCGGCGAGGGTTTTGGTCTCCTGAAGCGTTGATCGTGCTCACGGTCAGGTCGCCCAGAGTTGCGGGGAGACTGTAAACGCTCGTGGAGTCGGTGTAAGACCGGGCCGCAAGGTCAGGCGGTCGACGGTGAAGCGAGAACTCCCACGAGGGAGAACGTTCGCGTCGTAAGGCGCGGACTGCCCGACAATGCGCTGACCAGCGTTAACTGGAAGGCAACGGCAGCGGACACGACGCAGAGGGTGGAGCTGGAGTGGGCGACCTTGTCAAGATCTTCAAAGCGTACGACGTTCGTGGCGTCGTGCCGGACGAGCTCGACGAGGAGACCGCCGAGGCGGTCGGCGCGGCCTTCGTGGAAGTGACCGGGGCCGAGACCGCCGTGGTGGCACACGACATGCGCGAGTCGTCGGTGCCGCTGGCGGCGGCCTTCACCAGGGGGGCCGTCTCGCGGGGGGCCGACGTGATCCACGCCGGGCTGGGCTCCACGGACCTGCTCTACTACGCGAGTGGCAGCCTCGGCCTGCCCGGGGTGATGTTCACGGCCAGCCACAACCCGGCCCGCTACAACGGCATGAAGATGTGCAGGGCCGGTGCCGTGCCGATCGGCGGGGAGACCGGGCTCGTCGAGATCCGTGACCGGGCCGCCGCGATCCTGGCGTCGGGCGGCCTCGGCGGACAGGGGGGCGGGACGGTCTTCGAGCGCGACCTGCTGCGTGGCTACGCCGACCACCTGCGCGGCCTGGTCGACCTTTCCGGCATCCGGCCGCTGCGGGTCGTGGTCGACGCGGGGAACGGGATGGGTGGGCACACGGTCCCGACGGTCTTCGAGGGGCTGCCCATCGAGCTGACCGCCCTCTACTTCGAGCTCGACGGCACCTTCCCCAACCACGAGGCCAACCCTATCGAGCCGGACAACCTGCGCGACCTGCAGAAGGCGGTGCTCGATGTGGGCGCCGACATCGGACTGGCCTTCGACGGCGACGCCGACCGTTGCTGGGTGGTCGACGAGCGTGGCGAATCGGTCTCGCCGTCCACGATCACCGCGCTGGTCGCCGCCCGTGAGCTGGCCAAGCACCCCGGTGCCGCGATCATTCACAACCTGATCACCTCCAGGGGCGTTCCGGAGATCGTCACCGAACTCGGCGGCCGGCCGGTCCGCACCCGCGTGGGTCATTCGTTCATCAAGGCCGAGATGGCCGAGACCGGCGCGGTCTTCGGCGGCGAGCACTCCGCCCACTACTACTTCAGGGACTTCTGGTTCGCCGACTCCGGCATGCTGGCCGCGCTGCACGTGCTGGCCGCGCTGGGCGAGCAGGAGAAACCACTCTCGGAGATCCTGGCCGGATACACCCGCTACACGGCCTCCGAAGAGATCAACAGTACGGTCGCCGACCAGGCCGCGGCGACGGAGCGGGTTCGCGAGAGGTTCGCCACCCGTGACGACGTCACCTTCGACGAGCTGGACGGCCTGACCGTCTCCGGCCCGGGATGGTGGTTCAACCTCCGTCCGTCCAATACAGAGCCGTTGCTCAGGCTGAACGCCGAGGCGGCAGACGAGATTCAGATGGCAGCGATCAGGGACGAGGTCCTTGCTGTCGTGAGGAGCTGAACGAGTGAAGATCGACGACTGGTTGCTGGAGATCCTGGCCTGCCCCAACTGCAAGTCCCCGCTGCGAGCCGAGCCCGAGGTGGACGAGCTGTCCTGCACCTCCGCCTCCTGCGGCCTGGTCTACCCGGTCCGGGACGACATCCCGGTCCTGCTGGTCGACGAGGCCCGGAAGTCGTGAACTGGGAGCCCGATCGGCTCGACGACGGAAAACAGCCGGCCGACGGTGACCCGTCGGGCATGCTGCGGGCGGTGGCCGACTCGGCCGCACAGGTCCGCACCTCCTACCGGGTCGCCATGGAGTCGGGCCTGTCCTCGATCGCCGAGGACGGCCGGCCCCGGGCGATCGTGGTCGCCGGTGTGGGCGGTTCCGGCATCGCCGGTGAAGTCCTCGACGTGGTGTGCGGCCCCGGTGCCCCGCTGCCGATCGTGACGGTCAGGTCCTACCGGCTGCCCGGCTGGATCGGCGCGACAGATCTGGTGATCGCGGTGTCGCGCTCCGGCAGAGCCGAGGAAACGCTCACGGTGGCCGCCGAGGCGGTTCGCCGCGGTTGCCGCCTGCTCGCCGTCGGCGCCCCCGAATCTCCGCTCCACGCGATCGCCAGGCAGGCGGGAGCGCCGTTCGTGCCCGTCACGGACGGTGGCCGGCCGGGTGCCTCGCTGTGGGCGCCGACGGTCCCGCTGGTCGTCGCCGCCGCCGCGCTCGGTCTGGTCGAGGCGGGCGAGCAGGTGTTCGAGGGGGTGGCCAAGCGCCTTGAGGACCTCGCGCACCGCTGCCGTCCGACGAGCGAGTCGTTCATCAATCCCGGCAAGTCGCTCGCCATGGAGATCGCCGAGACCGTGCCGATGATCTGGGGATCCTCCCCGTTGGCGGCCGTCGCGGCCCACTGGTGGGCCTGTCAGCTCAACACGAACGGTAGATATCCGGCGATGTGGGGAGAGCTCCCCGAGGTTGACCACAACCAGGTGGCCGCCCTCGACGGTCCGCTCGCCCACCGCGACATCTTCGCCGACGAGAGCGGCAGGTCGCTCCGGCTGTTCGTGCTGCGCGACGTGGAGGAGCACCCCCGGGTCGTACGGCATCGGGAGGCGTCGGTACGGCTGGCGGAGGATCGTGGCGTTCCGGTCACGCAGATCGCCGCCGAGGGGGAGCACCCGCTGGAGCGGCTCGCCACGCTGATCGCCCTCGGAGACTTCGCGAGTACATACCTCGCTCTCGGGTACGGGATCGATCCGGCCACTGTGTCGGCGATCACAGAAGTCAGGTCGAGGATTTCACAATAGGATCCTGTCTCATCTTTACCAGAGCAAATGAGCTGAGCGGAGGCTGCCGTGAGCGCGGGCGGCGGTACCAAGGCAATCATCGCGGCGTTGGCCGCCAATCTTTCGATCGCGGTGGCCAAATTCGTGGCGTTCCTCTTCACGGGTTCGTCATCGATGCTCGCCGAGTCGGTCCACTCGGTGGCCGACTCGGGCAACCAGGCGCTGCTGCTGCTCGGCGGCAAGCGCGCGCAGCGTGTGCGCACGCCCCAGCATCCCTTCGGATACGGCAGGGAGCGCTACTTCTACGCCTTCGTGGTGGCGGTCGTGCTGTTCACCATCGGCGCGGTGTTCTCGCTCTACGAGGGCTGGCACAAGATCTCCGCTCCGGAGGAGCTCACCTCCCCGATATGGGCCTTCGCTGTGCTGATCTTCGCGATCATCGCCGAGGCGTTCTCGTTCAAAACGGCGATCGCCGAGTCCAACACGGTTCGGGGAGACCAGTCGTGGGTGCAGTTCATCCGCCGCGCCAAGGCGCCCGAACTGCCGGTCATCGTGCTTGAGGACCTGGGCGCGCTGCTCGGCCTGCTCTTCGCGCTCTTCGGCGTGACGATGGCCGTGGTGACCGGCGACCCGGTCTGGGACGGCATCGGCACCATCATGATCGGTGTCCTGCTCGCGGTCATCGCGATCATCCTGGCGATCGAGACCAAGTCGCTGCTGATCGGCGAGGGCGCGGGTCCCGAGGTCGAGGTGAGCATCGTGCAGGCCCTGGAGAGCGCACCCGAGGTGACCCGGGTCATCCACATGCGCACGCTCCACCTGGGCCCGGAGGAGATCCTGGTCGCCGCCAAGATCGCGGTGGATCACGACGACACGGCCGCCGAGGTGGCCCGGGGCATCGACGAGGCCGAGCGGCGCGTCCGCGCGGCCGTCCCCGCGGCCCGGGTCATCTACCTGGAGCCCGACCTGGACAGAGCCAGGGTCAACGGCTCAGTCTGAACCCGGACGAGACGCCTGGGGGCGCTGGAGCAGTCGCAGCGCCTTCTCCTTCTCGAAGTCGAGGGCTCTGCGGGGGGCCTGGAGACGGCCGATCCGCAGCCCCAGGTCCCTTACCGCCTGGGCGACCGCGGGCTCACTCAGCGTCCGCAGCGCGAAGGCCAGTTCGGCGGGGGAGATGTCGAACCGTTTCTCCAACTCGACGCTCTGGGCGACGGCGGAGAGTTCCTCGGGGCCGAACCGCCGGTGCGCGCCCTGGTTCCTGATCTCCGGGAGCAGGCCGAGTGCCTCGCGGTAGCGGAGCATCCGGGGGGACATGCCCAACCTCCTGGCGGCCTCGGTGATCCGCATCGCCGCCCCCCTCTCGTGGATTTTCGGGAAAGCTTACATTCTTGTGTCAGGTTACCCGCTCAGAAGGTGCGCGGAGGCTCCCGGGACGCCTAAACTCGCAACCGTCGACTTTTCCGATGGAGTGGTAAGCCCGGCCCGAGAGCGAAGCGTGATCGCGAGACGAGCGCGATCGGCGAGGGTGTGAGGCAGACGCCGCCCATCAACCAGAGGGGTAACCACACATGGACTTCAAGGTCGCCGACCTTTCCCTTGCGGCCTTCGGGCGCAGGGAGATCCAGCTCGCCGAGCACGAGATGCCGGGTCTGATGGCCGTTCGCGAGGAGTACGCCAAGGCCCAGCCGCTGGCCGGGGCGAAGATCATGGGCTCGCTGCACATGACCATCCAGACCGCCGTGCTCATCGAGACCCTGGTCGCGCTCGGCGCGGAGGTTCGCTGGGTGAGCTGCAACATCTTCTCCACCCAGGACCACGCCGCCGCCGCCGTGGTCGTCGGCCCCGAAGGCACCCCCGAGGACCCCAAGGGCGTCCCGGTCTTCGCCTGGAAGGGCGAGACGCTGGAGGAGTACTGGTGGTGCACCGAGCAGGCCCTGGCATGGCCCGGCGGTGACGGCCCCAACATGATCCTCGACGACGGTGGCGACGCCACCCTGCTCGTCCACAAGGGTGCCGAGTACGAGAAGGCCGGCGCCGTGCCCAGCACCGGAGAGGACGACCCGGAGGAGTGGGGCATCATCCTCGACCTGCTCCGCCGCACGGTCACCGACGAGGGCCGCTGGACCCAGATCGCCTCGCGCATCAAGGGCGTCACCGAGGAGACCACCACCGGTGTGCACCGCCTGTACGAGATGTTCAAGGCCGGCACGCTGCTCTTCCCGGCGATCAACGTCAACGACTCGGTGACCAAGTCCAAGTTCGACAACAAGTACGGCTGCCGCCACTCGGTGCTCGACGGCCTCAACCGCGCCACCGACGTGCTGATCGGCGGCAAGGTGGCGGTCATCGCCGGCTACGGCGACGTCGGCAAGGGCTGCGCCGAGGCGCTCAAGGGCCAGGGGGCCCGGGTCATCATCACCGAGATCGACCCGATCTGCGCGCTTCAGGCCGCCATGGATGGCTTCCAGGTCACCACGCTGGACGAGGTCGTCGGCATCGCCGACATCTTCGTCACCACGACCGGCAACTTCAACATCATCACGGCCGACCACATGGCCCAGATGAAGCACAACGCGATCGTGTCCAACATCGGTCACTTCGACAACGAGATCGACATGGCCGGTTTGGCCAGGATTCCCGGTATCGAGAAGACCGAGGTCAAGCCGCAGGTCCACACCTGGCGCTTCCCCGACGGCAAGCAGATCATCGTGCTCGCCGAGGGCCGCCTGATGAACCTGGGCTGCGCCACCGGTCACCCCTCGTTCGTCATGTCCAACTCCTTCACCAACCAGGTGATCGCGCAGATCGAGCTGTTCACCAAGACCGACGAGTACCCGATCGGCGTCTACGTGCTGCCCAAGCACCTGGACGAGAAGGTCGCCCGCCTTCACCTCGACGCCCTGGGGGTGAAGCTCACCAAGCTCACCAAGGCGCAGGCCGAGTACATCGGCGTGGACGTCGAGGGTCCCTACAAGCCCGAGCACTACCGTTACTGATATCTGCGGTTGAGTCTCATCGGGCCCCCGCGGTGTCGCGGGGGCCTTCGGGCAATCTGGCGGGCGATCTGGGGAGAGACGTGGACAGCGCTCTGGTGGCCGCGGGTGAGCGGAGGATCGGGTGGGCGGCGCGGGCGATGCCGGTGCTCACCGCCCTCGGTGAGCGGTTCGCCGCCGAGCGCCCGCTGGAAGGGCTGCGGATCGCCGCGTGCCTGCACGTCACCGCCGAGACCGCCGTGCTCATGGGCACGCTCAGGGCGGGTGGGGCTGAGATCGCCCTGGCCGCGTCGAACCCCCTGTCCACCCAGGACGACGTCGCCGAGGCGCTCCGTGACTACGGCGTCGTCGTGCACGCGCGGGCGGGGGTCACCAGGGACGTCTACTACCAGCACATCCACCAGGCGCTCGACATCGCCCCCGACATCGTCCTGGACGACGGCTGCGATCTGGTCAACATCCTGCACACCGAGCGGACCGAGCTGCTGCGGACGGTGTCCGGGGGGTGCGAGGAGACCACCACCGGCGTCATCCGGCTCCGCCAGATGGCCGCCGAGGGGGCACTGAGGTTCCCCGTGGTGGCGGTCAACGACACGCGGACGAAGCGGATGTTCGACAACCGCTACGGCACCGGCCAGTCGACCATGGACGGCATCATGCGCGCGACGAACACGCTGCTCGCGGGTAAGACCGTGGTGGTCGCCGGCTTCGGCTACTGCGGCCGGGGTGTCGCCGAGCGGGCCAGGGGCCTGGGCGCGCGGGTGGTGGTGACCGAGATCGACCCGGTCAAGGCGCTGGACGCCCTGCTGCAGGGCTACGACGTACGGTCGATGGCGGCGGCCGCTCGGGCCGGAGACGTGTTCGTCACGGTCACCGGCAACCGTGACGTGATCAGGGGCGAACACCTGGTGGAGATGAAGGACGGCGCGATCCTCGCCAATGCCGGACACTTCGACGTCGAGATCGACGTCCGAGCCCTGGACGGCCTGGCGCAGGAGATCCACCGGGGGGTACGCCCCAACACCGACGAGTACGTTCTCGCGGACGGCCGCAGGATCCTGCTGCTCGCCGAGGGCCGCCTGGTGAACCTGACGGCCGCCGAGGGGCATCCCGCCGCGGTCATGGACATGTCCTTCTCCGCGCAGGCGCTCTCGGTGGCCTGGCTGGCCCGTGAGCGGCTACGGCTGGAGCCCGGGGTCTACGACGTGCCGGGGGAGATCGACGTGGAGGTGGCCCGGCTCAAGCTGGCCGCGGCCGGGATCGAGACGGACGAGCTCACTTCCGAGCAGGGGGAGTATCTCCACTCGTGGCGGCTCGGCTCGTAGTCACGCCCGACTCTCGGCCCGCGCTCCACGCGTCGCCCCGAACGGGCCGGGCCGGTCGCACCGGGGATTCATGACTCTGTCCCCTCCTCGCCCACGCGTCGGCCGACGGAGCCGTTGACGAAGGGGAGCGGGTCAGAGCTCGGCCTGCATCTCCCGCATTCTGCGGATCTCGGCACTCTGGGTGACCGAGACGTCGTTGGCCAGCTCCTCGATCCGTACGTGTGAGCCGGAGGTCAGGACCTGCTCGGACATCGTGATGGCGCCCTGGTGGTGCGCGGTCATGAGCTGGAGGAAGAGCCGGTCGAAATCCTTGCCCGAGGCGGCCTTGAGCGCCTCCATCTGCTCCGGTGTGGCCATGCCGGGCATGTCGCCGTGCCCGGCATGGTGTTCGGGAACCCGCTGGCCCTGCTGCTGGAGCCAGGTGGTCATGAACTGGATCTCCGGACCCTGCGCGTCCTTGATGCGAGAGGCCAGGCCCTTCAGTTTGGTGTGCTCGGACCGGGTCGGGGCCAGGGAGGACATGTCGAGGGCCTGACGGTGGTGAACGATCATGTCCTGGACGTACTTCACGTCGGCCGCGTTGGCGGTGGGCAGGGGTACGAGCGTGGCGGCCTCGCTCGGGCCGACGGTCCTGGCGACCTCACCCGGCCTGCCTGGGACGATCACCGGCGCCGAGGCCTGGGGGGGCGCGGATGGCTCCGGCTCCGAGGTGCACGCGCTGAGAGACAGTGCGGCGATCACGGCGATGAGCGCGGCGCGCACCCGGCCTCCTTGGTGAATGTCCATTGACGTCCTTCCGCGGGCGGAAAGCCGGGGATCTCCGCTTCTGAGCTGTCGGTCGGATCTGTCGGTCCGCAGGTCGGCGCGCCCGAAGCCGCCCCGCACGGACACGGCATTGGAACGCCATGTCCAACGTGGCCGCCGCGGAACACCCCAACCCTAACGGGTCGGGCCGGTGTGACGAGAGGGGGCTCGGCACCGAAGATACGCGGCATTTCGGACTCTCTGTCCAGTGCCGCAAGACCGTAACCCCTCTTGGGGCGGTCCGTAAAGGCCGCATGTCGAAAACAGTTGCTGACACTGTGACGGCTTGCCGACTGACCGTGCAGGATGAACGATTTAGGTATTTATGCACGCTTTATCAGTGCATGTAGCTAGGAGGTTCACGAGTGTCCACCCCCTCTGGGAAGGGCCTGACCGGCCGTTTCCTGTTCGTGGCCGGAGTCGCCGTCGCCACGGTGCTGGCCGCGGTACCCGCGCAGGCCGCCGACATCCCAGCGCCCGGCGAGATCGCCAAGAGCGCGAACATCGAGCACGTCCTCAACGTGCCCAAGCCCGCCACCCTGACGGACATCAACACCGACATGGCGTTCCAGGGTGACTACGCCTTCGTCGGCAACTACAGCGGCTTCTCGATCTACGACATCAAGGAGCCGAACAAGACCTCGGTGGTCAGCTCGGTGGTCTGCCCCGGCGGCCAGATGGACCTGTCGGTCTACGGCGACCTGCTCTTCGCCGCGGTCGACTCCTCGCGCAACAACGACTCCTGCAGCAGCGTCGGCCAGAGCGCCGCGAACAAGGACTCGTGGGAGGGCGTCCGGATCTTCGACGTCAGCGACAAGGAGAACCCCAAGTACGTCAAGGCGGTCGAGACCAACTGTGGTTCGCACACCCTGACGGTGGTTCCCGGCAAGGGCAGGGACAAGAAGAACGTCTACGTCTACGTCTCCTCCTACAGCCCGAGCGCGTCGTTCCCCGACTGCCAGCCGCCGCACGACAAGATCTCGATCATCAAGGTGCCGGTGAAGGACCCGGCGTCCGCCTCGGTCGCCGCCACGCCGGTGCTGTTCCCGGACGGCGGTAACCCCGGCGAGAGCCTGCCGTACCCCTACCGCACCTCGGCGACGAGCGGCTGCCACGACATCACCGCCTACCCGGAGAAGAACATCGCGGCCGGCGCCTGCATGGGCGAGGGCATCCTGATGGACATCTCCAACCCGGTCGACCCGAAGGTCACCGCCACGGTCCGTGACGACGAGAACTTCGCGTTCTGGCACTCGGCGACCTTCAACAACGAGGGCACCAAGGTCGTCTTCACCGACGAGCTCGGCGGCGGCAGCGCGGCCACCTGCAACGAGGCGATCGGCCCGAACCGCGGCGCCAACGCCTACTACGACATCCAGGACGGCCAGTTCGCCTTCAAGGGTTACTTCAAGATTCCCCGCCACCAGGACAACACCGAGAACTGTGTCGCGCACAACGGCTCGCTGATCCCGGTCAAGGGCAAGGACATCATGGTCCAGGCCTGGTACCAGGGTGGCATTTCGGTCGTGGACTTCACCGACTCGGCCAATGCCAAGGAGATCGCCTTCTTCGAGCGCGGCCCCGACAGTGCCCACAGGCTCAGCGGCGGCTTCTGGTCCGCGTACTACTACAACGGCCACATCTACGGCAGCGACTTCAACCTTGGTCTTGACGTTCTGAAGATCGATGACAGGCTCACGGACAAGGCCGACAAGGTCAAGTTCAAGGACCTGAACCCGCAGACCCAGGGGTCCTACCAGCCTGACAACAACGGTCACGGCAATGGCAACGGCCACGGTCACTGACCTCTGATGTGATGGTCGCCGGGCGCCCGCCGGGCGCCCGGCGACCATCACCCATGACGGGGCCGAGTGCCAGGGAGAATCGAAAAAAGAAGGTAGACCGTAAACTTGTTCAGAGCTTCTGTAAAGAGGCTGAATCATATTTTATTGTGACAAAGTCATGCCTTGTTGATCTGGGTGTCAGAGCAGATGGTTTGTTAACTTATGCATGCCTTATGTCTGTTCCTAGGAGGCACCCGAGTGTTCGCTCCACGAAGGACCGTCAGGGCATTGGTCGTGGCGGCGACGGCCGCCGCGATGCTGATGACCACGGTCTCCGCGCAGGCCGCTGACATTCCCCCACCCGGTGAGGTCGTCACCAGCTCCAACGTGACACACGTGGCCACCCTGCCCAAGCTTCCCGGCCTTGAGACCACCGTCAACAGCGACATCGCCTTCCAGGGCGACTACGCCTACGTCGGCAACTACGGTGGTTTCTCGATCTACGACATCAGGAATCCGAAGCGGGCCAAGCTCGTCAGCGGCGTCCTGTGCCCCGGCTCCCAGATGGACGTCTCCGTCTACGGCGACCTGTTGTTCGGCGCGGTCGACGCCTCCCGCAGCGACGACTCCTGCAACAGCGTCGGACAGGGCGCCGACATCAAGGAGTCGTGGGAGGGCGTCCGGATCTTCGACATCAGCGACAAGAAGAACCCCAGGTACATCAAGGCGGTGGAAACCGCCTGTGGCTCGCACACCCTGACGCTGGTTCCCGGCAAGGGCAGGGACAAGAAGAACGTCTACCTGTACGTCTCCTCCTACGCCCCGAGCGACTCGTTCCCCGACTGCCTGCCGCCGCACGACAAGATCTCGATCATCAAGGTGCCGCTGCGCAAGCCGACCGACGCGGCCGTGGTCAGCACGCCGGTGGTCTTCCCCGACGGAGGCAACGAGACGCAGCCCGGCCTGCTACGCCCGACCAGCGGCTGCCATGACATCACCGTCTACGCGGAGAAGGACATCGCGGCCGGGGCCTGCATGGGGGACGGCGTCCTGTTCGACATCTCCGACCGGGAGAACCCGGTGGTCACCGCGCGGACCACCGACCCGAACTTCGCGTTCTGGCACTCGGCGACGTTCAACAACCGGGGCACCAAGGTCATCTTCACCGACGAGCTCGGCGGCGGTGGCGCGGCCACCTGCAACGAGGCGATCGGCCCGAACCGCGGCGCCGACGCCATCTACGACATCGTCCGCGGCAAGCTGGTCTTCAGGAGCTACTTCAAGATCGGCCGCTACCAGGCCGACACCGAGAACTGTGTCGCGCACAACGGCTCGCTGATCCCGGTCAAGGGCAAGGACATCCTGGTCCAGGCCTGGTACCAGGGCGGCGTCTCCTTCGTGGACTTCACCGACTCGGCCCGCCCGCAGGAGTTCGGCTTCTTCGAGCGCGGCCCCGAGCCGAGCGGCGGGGGTGGCGGCATCTGGTCGGCGTACTACTACAACGGCTATGTCTACGCCAGCGACTTCTACCGGGGCCTGGAGGTCATCAAGATCGACGACCGCCGCACCGACCCGGCCAGGAACGTGCGCCTGGACCGGCTGAACGTGCAGACCCAGGCCTCCTACCAGGGCGGTCACTGAACCTCCTGAGGTGAGAGCGGTAGCGGGTTCGCAGGTCTGCTGAGAGGAGGGATGGCGGGGCTCCCGCCATCCCTCTTCGCCTGCCGCGCGTGGTTCGCCCACGGACGGCGTACGAGCGGTCGTCGTCGAGGTCTCGCCGCCCGTACGACGTGCCTGTCCGAGAAGGTCAGGCCGGAGGGACGAAACCGCCGGGCGTGGGGCCGGGGGCCTGCTCGACGGGCCGGGTCGCGGGTGACGGGGGCGCCGGATACGACGGCCCGGCCGGGGGAGGGAGCGGGATCCGCGGCTGTGACGGCCGGTAGGCGGGCCCGCCGTAGGGGTCGGGGGCGGCCCCGGCAGGAGCGTACGGCGGACCTCCGCTTCCGGGAGGCGCATAGGGCCGGGGTGACGGCGCGGTCAGGTAGGGCTGGGGCGGGGCGTGGCCGGACCACTGCTGGACGGGCCGGGGCGTGCCGGTCCGCTGCGCCAGGCGTGCCTGCTCGCGGCGCCGGCGCTCGGCCAGGACGGCGGTCAGGTAGGCGAAGGGCGGCACACCGGGCGGGGCGGGCGGGGACACGAAGGCCGACATCTCGGTGGCGATGCGCACCCCCATCCCGTGCTGCACGGCGGGGGCCAGATCGTGCCAGCGCATGAGGTACTGCCGCGCGGTGGCCGCGACCTGCTCGGGCAGTCGCGACAGCTCCAGCGTCGCCGCCCAGGAGGCGAGCTGCGGCGGCATGTCCAGCGGAGGCCCGTACTGCCGCGGGGCGCGCTCGGAGATCACGATGGTGCCGGAGAAGACGTCGCCGAGCCGCTTGCCCTTCTCCGAGATCAGCGAGCTGATCAGCGCGGGGGCGCCGCTGAGCATCCAGAACTCCAGGACCCCGGCCAGCCCGCGGAACAGGGCCTGCCGGAACCGTTCGGGACCGCCGTCATCGCTGACGACCCGAAGCCCGAGGGCGAGCTTGCCCAGGCTGCGCCCGCGCGTGAGCGTCTCGAACACCACCGGGTATCCCACGATCACGAGCACGGTGAGCACGAGGTAGACCATCGTCGTCAGAGCAGGGTCGCTCAGCAGGCCCAGGCTGCCGACCAGCAGGGAGATCCCCAGCAGCATCAGGACCTGGACCGTCATGTCGATCAGCAGCGCCGCGGCCCTGCTCGGGAGCTGGGCGACGCGGACCTCGACGACTACGGCCTCGCCGGTTACGACATCGGACACAATCAGCACCCTACCCGTGACTGGATAGGCTGCCCGCGTGGACATCGACGCATTCGTCACCGCGCACAGGCCCGCCTGGGACCGCCTTGAGGATCTGGTCCGGCGGCGTGGCTCGTTGGACGGCGTGGAGGTCGACGAGCTCGTCGACCTCTACCAGCGGGTGGCCACGCACCTGTCCCTGGTCCGCTCGGCCTCGGCGGACCCGATCCTGGTGGGTCGCCTGTCGGCGCTCGTCGCCCGCGCCCGCTCCGCGGTGACCGGGGCGCACACCCCGGCCTGGCGGGAGTTCATCCGCTTCTTCACCGTCTCCTTCCCGGTGGTCGCCTACCGGGCCCGCTGGTGGTGGCTGGCCACCACCGCCGCGTTCCTGCTGGTCTCCACGGTCGTCGCCGTCTGGGTGGCGGAAAACCCCGGCGTCCAGGCGGCGATCGCCACCCCGGAACAGATCACCCAGCTGGTCGAGCACGACTTCGCCGACTACTACTCGGAGAACCCGGCGACCTCCTTCGCCGGCCAGGTCTGGGTGAACAACGCCTGGGTCTCGATGCAGGTCATCATCATGTCCATCCTGCTCGGCCTGCCGATCCCGTACGTGCTGTGGGAGAACGCGGTCAACGTGGCCGTCTCCGCGGGGTTGATGGCCTCGCGCGGCAAGCTCGACATCTTCTTCGGTCTGATCACTCCGCACGGCCTGCTGGAGCTGACCGCGGTGTTCCTCGCCGCCGCCGTCGGCATGCGCCTCGGCTGGACGGTCGTGGACCCCGGCCCGCGCAGGCGCGTCGAGGCCCTGGCCGAGCAGGGCAGGGCCGTGATGAGCGTGGCGCTCGGCCTGGTCGTGGTGCTGCTGGTCTCCGGGCTGATCGAGGGGCTGGTCACCCCCTCGGGGCTGCCCACCTGGGCGCGGATCGGCATCGGGGTGGTCGCGGAGGCCGCCTTCCTGGCCTACGTGATCTTCTTTGGCCGCAGGGCCGTGGCCGCAGGCGAGACCGGCGACGTGGAGCGCGCCCCCGACCTCGCCCCGAGCGCCGGCTGAGCACCCCACCGGACCTCCCGGGCTCGGATCCCCCGGACACGCTCCAGGGCGCCCGGACGACCGTCAGAGCCGCCCGGACGCCTTCAGCGCCAGGTAGGCGTCGGCCAGGGCGGAGGCGAGCTGCTCGGGGGCGGCGTCCACCACCTCCACGCCCTGGCGGCGCAGCAGGGTGGTGATCCGCCGCCGCCCCGCGCTCAGCTGCTCGGCCGCCGCCGCGCCGTAGACCAGCTCGGAGGTGCCGCGCCCGGCGGCCATCTCGGCCACCTGCGGGTCGGAGACGGCGGCCAGGAGCACCAGATGCCGGGCGGAGAGCTGGGGGAGCACCGGCAGCAGGCCCTCCTCCAGTGCCGCCGGGTTGAGGTCGGTCAGCACGACGACCAGGCAGCGCCGCCTGGCCCGGGACATGACCGCCGCGACCATACCGGCCGAGTCGGCCTCGACCAGCTCGGCCTCGATCGGCGCCATGGTGTTGACCAGCGAGGACAGCAGCTCCGTACGGCCGGTGCCGGACACCCAGGCGCGCACCGCGCGGTCGTGGGCCAGGAGGTCGACCCGGTCGCCGGCGCGGGAGGCCAGCGCGGCCAGGAGCAGCGCCGCGTCCATCGACCAGTCGAGGCGGGGCCAGCCGGGCACCACCCGAGACCTGCCCTGCGGACCGCTCCTGGGTACCTCGCCGGCCAGCGGGATCGGGGCGGTGCCCACCCGCCCGGCCGAGGTACGGCTGGTGTCGAGCACGATCAGCACCCGCCGGTCGCGCTCCGGCCGCCAGGTGCGGACCACGACGTCGTTGCGGCGCGCGGTGGCCCGCCAGTCGATCGAGCGTACGTCGTCGCCGACCACGTACTCCCGCAGCGAGTCGAACTCGGTGCCCTGCCCCCTGACCATCGACGGATGCTGGCCCTCCAGCTCCCTGAGCCTGGACAGCTTGGCGGGCAGGTGCTTGCGGCTGAGGAAGGGCGGTAGCACCCGGACCGACCAGGGCACCCGGTGCGAGCCCTGGCGTCCCGCGACGCCCAGCGGCCCCAGCGCCCGCACCGTCACCGTGACCGCCTCGCGGTCACCCCTGCGGGTGGGGGTGAGCGTCGTGACCAGCCGACGGCGCTCGCCGGCCGGCACGTCCAGCGGCAGGTGCCGGGGGGCGGCCCCGGCGGATGGGGGCCAGGCGTCCCTGAGCACGCCGCGCACCCTGCGGGGACCGGGGTTCTCCACGATCAGCTCGACCGTGACCGACTCACCGAGCCGTACCAGCCGCTCGCCCGAGCGGGTGAAGCGCAGCGTGCGCACGCTTCCGGCCAGCAGCAGGTCGATCACGACCAGCACCGCGATCAGCAGCGCCACCCCGGCCACGGCGGGCCCCCCGCGGGGGGCGAACAGCACGACCAGGGTGCCCAGCAGGGCCAGCAGCGCGGCCCGTCCTGTCAGCGCCATGGGTCAGCGGGGTACGGGGACGGAGGTGAGGACGGCGTCGATGAGGCCGTCGGCGGTCGCGCCCTCCAGCTCGGCCTCGGGGCGTAGCTGGATCCGGTGCCGCAGCGCGGGCCTGGCCAGTGCCTTGACGTCGTCGGGCGTCACGTAGGCGCGGCCCGACAGCCATGCCCAGGCCCGTGCCCCGGCCAGCAGCGCGGTCGCGCCACGTGGCGAGACGCCGAGCTGGAGCGAGGGTGACTGGCGGGTGGCCCTGGCGATGTCCACGATGTAGCCGAGCACCTCGGGGCCCACGTGTACCTGGCTGACCGCCGCGCGTCCCGCGGCGAGGTCGGCGACGGTGGCCACGGCCCTGATGTGCGACAGATCGCGCGGGTCGAAGCCGAGCGCGTGCCGCTCCAGCACCGCGATCTCCTGGTCGCGGGGCGGCAGCGGGACGGTCAGCTTGAGCAGGAACCGGTCGAGCTGCGCCTCGGGCAGCTGGTAGGTGCCCTCGTACTCGATGGGGTTCTGGGTGGCGGCCACGATGAACGGGTCCGGCAGCCCGCGCGCCGCCCCCTCCACGCTGATCTGGCGTTCCTCCATCGCCTCCAGCAGCGCGGCCTGCGTCTTCGGAGGGGTTCTGTTGATCTCGTCGGCGAGCAGCAGGTTGGTGAAGACCGGCCCCTCGCGGAACTCGAACTCCGAGGTCTTCGCGTCGTAGATCAGCGAACCGGTGATGTCGCCCGGCATGAGGTCGGGGGTGAACTGCACGCGCTTGAAATCGAGCGTGAGCGCCGCCGCCAGGGTACGCACCAGCAGGGTCTTGGCGACGCCCGGCACGCCTTCGAGCAGCACGTGGCCCCGGCAGAGCAGCGCGATCACCAGCCCGGTGACCACGGCGTCCTGGCCGACGACCGCCTTGGCGACCTCGGCGCGCAGGGCTCCCAGCGCCTCCCTGGCACCGTCCGCGCTCTGCGCGGAGGGTGCGCCGGGCGCGGTCCTGACGACGGAGGTCGCCTCGGCGAGATCGCCGTTCCCCGGTGGTGTGGTCACGACTTTCCGACCTGCCTTTCCACGATGTCCATGTATTCGGCCAGGGCTACCAGCCCGGCCTCGTCGAGTGGCGGAGGTCCGTACAGGGCGGCGCCCACATGTGGCGCCGGCTGGCCGGTCCGCTCGGCGATCGCGTTCACCAGCGCGTCGGTTCCCGCCCCTGAGGGCAGCCCGAGACGGGGGGTCACCCGGTCGACGAATCCGGCGCGCAGGGCCGCGGCGGCCCGATCGCGGGCCCGCCTCGCACGGTAGAGCCTGGCACGTCCCTCGACGGTCTCGGCCGCCCTGACGACGACGGGCAGCCGCTCGGCCACCACGGGACCGAGCCTGCGGCCCCGCCAGAGCGCCAGCAGCAACACCGCGACGAGCACCTGCAGCACGGCCCACTTGACCCCGCTGGGGATCAGATCGTAGAAATCCGCCTCACCCCGTGCCGCCGAGGTGGTCTCGGGGGGCGTCAGCCAGATCAGGGTGGGGCGCCCGCCGGCGAGGTTCGTCGCCAGCGCGGCGTTGCCGTCCTCGGTGAGCCGCAGGTTGGTCATGAACTGCCCGTCGCCGGTGACGGTGACCTTCCGGTCCCCGGTGGGGTGGAAGACCAGGGTGGGTCGCCCGTCGGCGGGGTAGCAGCCGGTCGCCCCGGCGGGCAGGGTGAACGCCGTGCCGCCGAGGTAGGCGCTGCCCGCCCTCGTCGCGGCCGGCAGCGCGCACCGGGGCTCGCGGGAGCGCGCCCGCACCTCCCGCACCGGGTGCACCCCCGGCGCGAGCCGCTCCAGATGTGACCGTACGCCTACCAGCAGCAGGTCCGACGGTGTCGCGGCGAGCCGATCCGCCTCCGCCTCGTCGAGTGGGAAGGCGTCGCTCACCAGCAGGGTGCTGCCGGTGGAACCGGCCTGCCTGGCCTGGGACTCGGCCTCGGCGACCGAGGTGACCCGCGCGACCCGCACGCCCCGCGCCTGGAGCAGCCGGGCCAGGCCCTTGCCGCCGGACAGCGAGGTGCCGGCGGGGTCGAGGGGTCTTCCCTCCGGTCCGGAGCCGCCGAGCAGCACACCGGTGACGGCGACGGCGACCACCAGGATCGCCACCAGGAGAGCGCCCCTGCCGCCGCGCCAGAGGCCGCGGGCGGTCGGCGAGGTGGAGGTCGACCCGGCTCGCTCGGGCGCGGCCAGGCTCATGGCGTCTCCATCCGTACGGACGGCGCCGGTCGGGCGGCGCGCAGGTGCTCGTCGAGAGCGCACATGACCCGGTACGCCTCAGGCGTGCCGGGCACCTCGCCGTAGGTCACGTCGTCGAACACCCGGGCCGCCGCGGCCAGTTCGGCGGCGAGCGCGGGTAGCGCGAGCCCGGCCTCGGCCGCCAGCTCCCCGGCGGTGCGGCCGGGCGTGGAATCGACGATCACGCGGTCCTCCAGGTCGCGGGCGACGGCCCGGAGCCGTTCGCGGACCGCCTCGGCCCACCGCGCCTCGGCGGCCAGCCGCTCGGCGGCCTCGCGGTGTTCGGCGGCGCTGAGGCGGCGGTCACCGAAGAGACCCTGCGCGCGCGCGGAGGTGGCCCTGGAGGTCCTGCGGGCGACCAGGAACACCGCGACGGCGATCCCGATCACGATCACGATGAGGACGGCCCGCGCCGCCAGGCTGCCGACGACGCCCGCCGACTCCTGGTCGAGCAGGTCGCCGAGGAACTGGTTCACCCCTCGCCACAGGCGGTCGACCAGGGGCTCCTTGGCGTACTCGGCTCCGAGCAGTTCCTGGATCGCCTGGCGTCGAGCCTCCTCGCGCCCGATGTCGATCGGGGACGTCGGGAACGGGAACGTCAGGAGTGGGACCACGGAGCTCCCTGATCGGGGAACCCGTGCCGTACGGGGCCGGGGGGCGTGATGGAGGGGTCCCACAGGTCGTCGGCCGAGGCATGGACCCAGCCCTGCCGTCGCTGCTCGATCGCCGCGGTCTGGAGCACCAGGTCGAACGCCTCGGTACGCATCCGCCGGTCGGCGTAGAGCAGGCCGTTGACCGCGGCCTGGAAGGGATAGGTGATCATCGCGCCGACGGTCGCGCCCACGGCGATGAGGACCGCCGTGGCGATCTGCGCCCCGAGGGAACCTCCGCCCAGCAGGCCCAGGAGGCTACCGCCCAGGGTGAACGGGAAGGAGAGCAACGTGCCGACCAGACCGGCGAGGATCTGGGTGAGCAGCAGGATGCCGAGTGTCCGCCAGAAGCCGCCGGAGACCAGGTTCCAGGACCTGCGCAGGGAGTCGACGACGCCGCGCCGTTCCAGCACCGCGGCCGCGGGGGCGAGCGCCAGCCGGGTGGTGATGAACAGGGCGTACGCCACGAAGGACAGCAGTGCCAGCAGGCCCGCGATGACCACCGCGGGGAGTCCGGCGTCGGCCGCGTCGAGCACGGCGAACAGCCCGACGATCAGGAGCATCGGGGCGAGCAGGGCCACCGTGCTGACGATCACCAGCCCGAACAGCGTGGGCACCCGGCTCCGGGTCAGCGCCCAGGCCTCGCCCGTCGTCATCTTGCCGCCGAAGACGGCGCGGCCCAGGATGCGCGTCAGCACGCCGGTCAGCAGCGTCACCGCCACGAGCTGCACCGCGTAGGAGAGCAGGGTGCCGCCGTACTGGGAGAGGAAGCTCATCTCCGGGAGGTCCGCCGGCGCGGTCGGGTCCGTCCGGTTCTCCAGGATCGCCGCGGTGGAGCCCAGCAGGAGCGCCTGCGCGATCGCCACGGGGATCGCGCTCAGCGCCGCGGCGATCGCGGACAGACCCAGGACGCTCTTGGGGTTGGAGCGGATCAGTTTGATCGCGCCGTCCAGGATGTCGCCCAGGCCGAGCGGGCGCAGCGGGATGATCCCGGGGCGCATCGCAGGGGGCTCCTGGCGCACGCCGTAGGGCGGCGAGCCATGGGGTGGCGAGCCATGGGGCGGCGGACCGTAGGGGCCCTGCTGGTGCGGTGCCTGGCCGTGGGGTGGCCCGGGAGGCGGTGGGCCCGCGGGGGGACCGGGGACCGAGCCGGGTGCGGTCCACGGCGATCCCGGGGCATCGCCGTACGGCGGAGGTTGGTTGGACGCCCAGCCCGGGGGCGTACCGGGAGCGGAGCCGTGACCGTCTGACATATCCCAATCCTGGCATGTGGTCACACCGTTCGTGATGATCGGGCGATCACGCGGACGTTTCATCTCCCCGAAGAGCGGCGGAGATGCCAGAGGGATGGCCGAGACGCCGTCGCTTACCGCAGACTGGGACCGTGGGCATCGCCGCCCGGCGTTCGCAGTCGCCGGGACCGGTGGTGACCGTGCGGGGGCACCATTGCGCGCTTCGCGTTGTGTACGCCTAAAGTTCGTCATTCGGAAGGCTGGTCGTTGGCCGGTGCCATCTACTTGACGGACAAGGGTAATCTTCGACGACCGAGCGGTTTATCCCAATAACTCCCGAACTGCGTAAACCGAATGAGGGGCCATGAAAGGACGCGTGCTGGTCGTCGACGACGACGCCGCTCTCGCCGAGATGCTCGGTATCGTGCTGCGCGGGGAGGGTTTCGAACCTTCCTTCGTCTCCGATGGTGACAAGGCGCTCGACGCGTTCCGCGACACTCGGCCGGATCTTGTACTGCTCGACCTGATGCTGCCCGGCGCCGACGGGATCGACGTCTGCCGCCGGATCCGGGCCGAGTCCGGGGTGCCGATCGTCATGCTGACGGCCAAGAGCGACACCATCGATGTGGTGCTCGGCCTGGAGTCCGGGGCCGACGACTACATCGTCAAGCCCTTCAAGCCCAAGGAACTCGTCGCCAGGGTGCGAGCCAGGCTGCGCCGCACCGACGAGCCGACGCCGGAGATCCTGCAGATCGGCGACATCACCATCGACGTCGCCGGGCACTCGGTCAAGCGGGAGGAGGAGACCATAAACCTCACCCCGCTGGAGTTCGACCTGCTGGTCGCCCTCGCCCGCAAGCCGCGTCAGGTCTTCACCCGCGAGGTCCTGCTCGAACAGGTCTGGGGCTACCGCCACGCGGCCGACACCCGCCTGGTCAACGTGCACGTCCAGCGACTGCGAGCGAAGATCGAGAAGGACCCGGAGCATCCCGAGATCGTCGTGACGGTCCGGGGGGTCGGTTACAAGGCCGGCCCGGCCTAGTCGATACTCCCCCCGGAGCCCGAGATGCCTCCCGCACCGAAGAAACGTCGTCGCACCCCGCGCCAGTTGCTGCGGGGTGCCCGGCGTCGTACCCGGCGGGCGGCCGGGAGGGCGCGCCGTGTCTTCTGGCGCTCGCTCCAGCTGCGCGTGGTCACCAGCACGATGGTCATCTCCATCGTGGTCGTCGCCGTGCTCGGCGTCTTCCTCATGCAGCAGATCGTCAGGACCACCCTGGAGACCAGGGAGAGCGCGGCGAAGAGCGAGGCCCAGGCCGACCGGAACGCGGTGCTCGGCTATCTCAACCAACCGGCCGAGGCCGCCAAGCAGCCCGTCGAGTCGGGCCAGGCGCTCCAGCCGGGGGGAAGCAGCCCGCTCAGCCAGGCCACCGAGGCGCTCGCGCGGCGGGCCGGGTCCGCCAGCCGCTACTCGGTGATCATCCGTAACGAGGGGCTGTCGGGGGAGTTCTACGGCACCACGAACATCGACCCCGTCAGCATCCCGGCCCGGCAGCGCGACGAGCTGTTCAAGAAGGAGGCGGGCGAGGACAGCACCTGGTACACCCCGCTGTACTACAAGGGGCAGCCCGACCAGCCGGTGCCCGGAATGATCATCGGTACCCGCCTCGACACCTGGGGGACCAGGCTCGACTCGTCGTATGAGATCTACCACCTCGTCCCGCTGGACAAGGAGGAGAAGACGCTCGCCTCCGTCCAGCAGATGATCATCCTTGTCGGCGCCGGCCTCGTGCTGCTGCTGGCCGCGATCTCCTCCCTGGTCACCCGCCAGGTCGTCACGCCGGTGCGGCTGGCCAGGCAGGCCGCCGAGCGGCTGGCCGCAGGGCGCCTGGACGAGCGTCTGAAGGTCCGCGGGGAGGACGACCTGGCCCGCCTGGCCACCTCCTTCAACGAGATGGCCGCCAACCTGGCACTGAAGATCCACCAGTTGGAGGAGCTCTCCCAGGTCCAGCGGCAGTTCGTCTCGGACGTCTCACACGAGCTTCGCACCCCGCTGACCACCGTGCGGATGGCCGCCGACCTGCTCTACGATGCCCGCGAGGACTTCGACCCGATGGCGGCCAGGTCGGCCGAGCTGATGCAGAACCAGCTCAACCGGTTCGAGGCGATGCTCGCCGACCTCCTGGAGATCAGCCGTTACGACGCGGGCGCGGCCGACCTCGACGTCGACTCGGTGGACGTCAGGGACGTGGTGCTGCGCGCCGTCGCCGACTCCGAGGCGCTGGCCGAGCGCCACTCCACCCGCTTCGACCTGCGCCTGCCCGGCGAGCCCTGCATGGCGGAGATGGACAGCCGCAGGGTCGAGCGCATCCTGCGCAACCTGCTGTTCAACGCGATAGAGCATGGCGAGGGCCGGGACATCGTCGTCTCGGTCGCCGCGGACAGGGACGCGGTGGCGGTGGCCGTACGCGACCACGGGGTGGGGTTGAAACCCGGTGAGGAGAGCCTGGTCTTCGACCGGTTCTGGCGGGCCGACCCGTCCAGGGCGCGCACGATCGGCGGTACGGGTCTGGGCCTGGCGATCTCCAGGGAGGACGCCATCCTGCACGGCGGCTGGCTGCAGGCCTGGGGTTCGCACGGGGAGGGGTCGCAGTTCCGGCTCTCGCTGCCCAGGGTGGCAGGGGCGGTCCTGCGGGGCTCGCCGCTGCCGCTGGTACCGCCGGAGGTGGAGATGCGCCGCACGTGGCGCGGGCACATGACGCCGGTGCTGTCGCCCGCGGTGGCCGACGGGGGACGCGATGACGACTGAGAGCGCGCGGAGGGCGGGGACGGCGATCCTGGCCGTCACCCTGGTCTGTGGAGTATCGGCCTGCTCGGTCATCCCCACCGGCGGCAAGTCCGTCGTCGCCGTCGACAACGAGCGCAAGGGCAATCCGCTGGGCGACCCGTACGCGCGGGTCATCGCGATGCCGCCGAAGGCCGCCTGGTCGCCGGAGGAGGTCGTCACCGGCTTCCGCGCCGCGATGGCGAGCCCCGACGACCCCGACTTCCAGGTCGCCCGCCAGTACCTCACCGGTGACTTCGCGAACAAGTGGAACCCGCACAGCGGCGTCACGGTCTACCGGCAGGGCGACTATGAGAAGTTCGCGCCGCTCCGGGAGGGGGACGAGCATGCCCAGGTCACACTCAAGGGCACCAAGACCGCCACCATCGATCAGGACGGCCGTTACCGTCCGAGCGGCGGCCCGCTGAACCAGCCCTTCACGCTCGCCAAGGGGGCGGGCGGGGAGTGGCGCATCAGCACGGCCCCCGACGGGCTCCTGCTCTCCGAGGCCGACGTCGCCCGCGGCTACCTCCCCGTGGATCTCTATTTCCTGGACTCCCACTGGAAGGGGTTGGTGGTCGATCAGGTGCGGGTACCGATCGACCCGGCCGCCAACTTCGCCAAGACGACCGTGGAGCGGCTGCTTCGGGGACCGAGCAGCTCCCTCAAGGGCTCGGTGCGCTCCGCCCTCGCCGACACCGAGCTGATCGACGTCACCACCGAGAACAACCGGGTCGTCGTCGACCTCACCAGGCGGGTGGACCCCGACCTGATCGACCCGATGTCGGCCCAGCTCGCCGCGACGCTCACCGCGCTCACCAAGGGCGGCTGGGGCTTCGAGGTCAAGGTCAACGGCGAGTCGTACTACGCCGACACGCCGCTGCAGATCGACGCCCAGGAGCAGTCGAACTTCGACCCGTGGACGACCCCCGACACCGTCACCTCGTTCTATCTCGCCGATGGCGCCCTGTGGCTGCTGGACAAGGAGAACGTCGGGCGGCCGGTGCCGGGCAGGGCCGGCCAGAAGAAGAGCGGGCTGACCCGCCCGGCGATCAGCGGCCAGCCGGTGCAGCAGGTGGCGGCGCTCGCCCAGGACGGCAAGAGCGTCTCGGTCGCGCCCCTCGCCGCGGGCGGCGAGTGGCGGGTGTGGGCCACCGGCGAGTCCCTCATCCAGCCGTCGTGGGACCGCTACGACACGCTCTGGACCGTCGACCGGCCCAACGACCACACCTCGATCGTGACCAGGCACGACGGCGACAACAAGCACCGCTACCGGGTGTCGGCCCCCGACCTGGAGACGCTCTACGTCAAGTCGCTGAAGGTCGCGCGGGACGGCGTGCACGTCGCGGTGGTCGTCAAGGACGGGCTGGGCGAACAGGTCCACGTCGGCACCGTCATCGGTGAGCGGGAGAACACGCGCATCGCCAACCTCCAGACCGTGGTGGACAGTGAGGGCAAGCGGACGATCGAGGACATAGCCTGGAAGGACGGCAAGACCCTCTACGCGCTCACCGGCAAATCGGAGCTGCTGGAGGCGTCGGTCACCGCGGAGCCGAAACCCCTGGCCTTCGACTCACGGATAGGGATAGAGAGCATCACCGCGCTGGACAGCATCCTGCTGGCCGGGGCCAAGGACGACCAGGGCAACCGGCAGGTCCTCTACTGGACCTCCACCAAGTGGGAGCCACTGGTCAAGAACGAGACCGGTTCGACGGACTTCACCGAGAACGGACCGTCCGCGCCGGCCTTCCCCCTGGGCTGAGCCGCCTCGACCACGGGCCGCCCCGGGCCTCCCATGGCGGGGGCGGGATCCAGGCCGGTGCTCTGGGCTGGGCTTTTTGTCGGTGCGACATGACATCTTGGGCTGGTGACGACCGCCATGCTCGACCTGATCCTGCCGCCCCGCTGCGCCGGATGCGACGCGCCGGGCTCCCTCGTCTGTCCCCGCTGCGCGGCGGAGCTGCACGGAACGCCCGCGCGCCGGATGCCCGACCCCGCCCCGCCGGGCCTGCCGGAGTGCTGGTCGGCGGCCGAGTACACCCCCGCCGTACGGCGGGCGGTCATCGCCTACAAGGAGCGCGGCCGCACGGTCCTCGCGCCTCCCCTGGCCGGGGCCCTGGCCCTGGCCGTCGCCACGGCGGCCGGCGAGCGGCCGGTGCTGCTCGTGCCGGTGCCCAGCGCCCGACCGGCCCATCGGCGCCGCGGGCACGACCCGGTGGCCAGGCTCGCGGAGCTGGCGGCCGGTTGCCTCCGTCAGGCCGGCTGGCCCGCGACCGTGGCGAGGGTTCTCGCCCAGCGGCGGCGGGTCGCCGACCAGGCGGGGCTGAGTTCGCTCCAGCGGGCTGCGAATCTGTCCACAGCCTTCTCTGTCACGGTCGGCCGCAACGCGCCTGTGCCACGCTCCTGGGGCGGCACAGAGGCGGTTGTGCTGGTCGACGACATCGTCACCACCGGGGCGACGCTCGCGGAGGCCGCGAGGGCGATGCGCGAGGTCGGCGTGACGCCGTCCTTCGCCGCCACGGTCGCGGCGACACGCCGGAGAGTCCGAACCGGCGAACGAGACGGAGGGTAACGGGCTCGCGGAGCCGATGGCCGGTCGCCTCCGTCGGGCCGGCCGGCCCGCGACACGCCGGAGAGTCCGAACCGGCGAACGTGACGGAGGGTAAAGGGCGGTTCGACGCCCCACCTCACTCCGGGGCCACACCTCACTGTCTCGATCGTGCCTTCTGGGCTGCTCAGCGGTGGCGAGCGGCTCTCGCCTCCGGCGCCGCCCACCCGTGGGGACAGGGTCTTTGATGATCGGCCGCCAGGCTGTGAACCACCCAAAGTGATCCTTGACCCGATCGCCAAGCTGACATTCGGCCGGGATGCGGATAGCGTCTGAGCCATGGCACCCGCTCGGGTCCGTGGTTGCGCCGGACCGACCTCCGACAGGAGGCCGGCACGGCTAGCCGATGCCAGCCGCAGGCCAAACGGTCCACGTAAGACGACTTTTCGTCGGTCGATCACGGTGCGGCTTAGAGGTAAGTCCTGCCTTCCCGGGGAGCCAGATGTTCCTCGCCAGAAGAGAAGGGCATGTAGTGGCAAAGAGCTGCGAAACCCTCAGCAGGCGGATGTGGGGACGAAGACCAGGTCGGCCGAGCGGGTGCCGCAGTACCACCGTCGAGATTCGAAGGGGGGCCGTGCATGGAGATCATCGTCAAGGGTCGGCACACCGGAGTGAGTGACCGATTCCGTGACCACGTGAACACCAAGCTGGCCAGGATCGAGCGTTTGGACCACAAGCTCATTCGCGTTGACGTGGAGGTGTCCAAAGAACGTAATCCCCGTATCGTCGATCAGCGAGAGCGCGTCGAGCTCACCATTCATTCACGTGGTCCAGCGGTCCGGGCGGAGGCCTCGGCCGACGACCGTTTCGCCGCCCTTGACATCGCACTCGGCAAGCTCGAAGGACGGCTGCGGCGCCTCGCCGACCGGAGAAAGATCCACCACGGCAACCACTGTCCCCCCTCGGTCGCCGAACTGACGGCCACCGCGCTCGCGGAGACGTTCGAGAGCGCCCCGGCCGGGCCGCCCACCGAACAGGCCGAGACCGACCTTTCCGAGGACAAGACCATCATCCCGATCCAGATGGATGGGGACGGGCCGTTGATGGTCAGGGAGAAGTTCCACAGGGCCGATCCCATCACGATCGACCAGGCACTTCTGGAGATGGAATTGGTGGGGCACGACTTCTACCTGTTCCGTGACAAGGAGAGCGGGCAGCCGAGCGTCGTATACCTGCGTCAGGGGTACAACTACGGCGTGCTGCGGCTCGTCGAGCCCTGACGAACGCGCTCAAAGATCCTCTCCGACCAACCGAGGACCATGAAACCCGTGTAATCATGGCGGTCCACCGGCTCTGGCCCCCCGAGGAGGAGGCGTGACGGAACCCGACGACGCGACCAGCTCGACCGGACGCGGCGAACCGATCCGCGTGCTGATCGTTGACGATCACGCGCTGATCCGCCGCAGCCTGGAGATGGCGCTGGCCGCGGAGACGGACATCGAGGTTGTCGGCGAGGCGAGCGACGGGCAAGAGGCGGTCGAGCTCGCCGACCGCCTCACTCCGGATGTCATGCTCATGGACGTCCGGATGCCACGAAGAAGCGGTATCGAGGCCACTCGTGAGATCAAGGCCTCGGTGCCGAGCACGCGGATCATCATGTTGACCGTGAGTGACGAGGAAGAAGATCTCTTCGAGGCGATCAAGGCGGGTGCCACCGGCTACCTGCTGAAGAACGTCCAGCTCGACGAGGTGCCGGAGGCCGTACGCGGTGTCCACGAAGGACAGTCGCTGATCAATCCGGCGATGGCCGCCAAACTCATCAGCGAGTTCGCCAGCATGAGCCGCAAGGAGGCCGAGCGGCCCCCGCAGCTCCCCGTCCCGCGTCTGACCGACCGGGAGATGGAAGTGCTCCGCCTGGTCGCGAAGGGGATGAACAACCGCGAGATAGCCAAACAGCTGTTCATCTCCGAGAACACGGTGAAGAACCACGTCAGGAACATCCTGGACAAGCTTCAGCTCCACTCCCGGATGGAGGCGGTGGTCTACGCGGTCCGCGAGCGGATGCTTGAGATCACCTGACCCGCCCCGGGTGCGGTGACCGCGGGACGGTCACCGCGCCCGTGCCGCCGTACGGGCGCGGAGGCCGGGGCCTCACGGCGCCTGGGCGGCCCAGCGTCGTGGTCCGGCGTCACGGCTCGGCGAGATCGGCCAGGTGCGCCCGTGCTCAGCGCACCCGGCTCAGCGCGCCCGGCCCAGGGCGTCCTGGAGGGGGTCGGCCAGCAGGGGATCCACCCGCTCGACCCGGACGGCATCGCAGCCGACCCAGCTCGCCGCCTCCCAGAGCGCCCCGGCCAGCGAGGTCGCGCCTCTGCCGGGTGTGACGCCGGGTTCAAGGCTCACCTGGCGGGCCACCAGGGTGGCGCCCTCACGGGCGGGGTCGACGCGCCCGATCAGCCGACCCCCGGCCAGGACCGGCATCGTGAAGTAGCCGTGGACGCGCTTCTCCCTGGGAACGTACGCCTCAAGGCGGTGGTTGAAACCGAACACGCGGGCGGTGCGCGCGCGATCCCAGACGAGGGAGTCGAACGGGGAGAGCGGAGTCGTCCGGTGCCGGCCCCTGGGCTCGGTCTCCAGCGCGGCGGGATCGGCCCAGGCGTCGGCGGCACGTTCGGGCCACTCGGGGACGCGGACGGGGACCAGCCCGGCGGACCCGTCGCGCAGGCAGCTGTCGAGCAGCAGTGCCTCGGGCGCCTTCAGGCGCAGGAAGTCGACGAGGTCGGCGCGGGTGGCCACCCCGAGCGCGCGCCCGGCGATGCCGGCGAGCCGGGTGATGCACTCGGCGTCGGACGGCTCCTCGGCCAGCAGATGCCCGGGGACCGTGCGCTCGGCCAGGTCGTAGACGCGGCGCCAGCCCACCCTGCGGGTGCAGACGACCTCGCCGGTGTCGAGCAGCCACTCAATGGCGATCTTGGAGTCGGACCAGTCCCACCACGGGCCGCCCTTCTTGGCTCCGCCGATGTCGGCGGTGGTGATCGGACCGCTCTCACGGACCCGCTGCAGCACCTTGTCGACGCTGTCGGGCACCTCGTGCCAGCGGAACTTCCTGGTCCGGAAATACCTCCGCCTGAAGGCGTACAGCGGCCAGTCGTCGATCGGCAGGACGCAGGCGGCATGACACCAGTACTCGAAGGCCCTGGCGGGCTCGTCCCAGTAGGCCCGCTCGACCTCCCGCCTGCCGACGGCGCCGAGGCGGGCGTACGCGACCAGTTCGTGGGAGCGGGCCAGCACGGAGATCGTGTCGAGCTGGACGGCGCCCAGGCGGCGCAGGGCCGCGGGGGCGCCGCCGCGTCGGGACTCCGCGCCGAGGAACCCCTGAGCGCGGAGGATGATACGACGGGCCTCGTCTGAAGAGAGGGAGAGCTTCATTGACCGCCCCGGGAGAAGACAACACGGTGTGCGGCTGAGGCTAGCGCCTGACACCGACGAAAATGTTATGCCGGTGTCAGAACACCGCCGGACGGGGTGGATCCGGGTCGGGTGAGGGCGAGCCCCACCCGGTGTCAGCCAAGGACGCCCCGGGCGGTCCGGTCGCGCGTCGTGCGCCGCCCGTCCAGGACGACGTCCTGGAAGACCCGGAAGACCAGCACCAGAATGGCCCCGATGGCGCAGACCGTCGTGCCCGCCCACAGGAGAAACCAGTCGGGGCCCATGCAGAGGCCGGTTCCGGCGATGCCGAACCCCAACATGATCACGGTCACCGCCAGCCAGGATGACGCCCTGCCCCAGTGGTTGTCCCTCGCCGTCACGGCCTCTCCCTCCGGGGGGGCGATGTCGGGTCCGCACGGTCACCTGATGCGGACATGACAAAAGACGACATACCCTTTGAAGCTGGCCGTACTCTCTCAAAGAAGCGGGCAAGGAACTCCACAGGCCGCAAGAGCGTCTTTCAGGGTGGCTGTGTCTGGTGGCGGAACCGCCTACGATGGCAGCGGAGAACCATGTCTCGTCCTCAGCCGGGCCGGTCCGGCCGCGGAAGACCTGCGAGGAGCTTTACCTAAAGTGCCAGCCTTTCTCGATAAGATTCTTCGCGCCGGCGAAGGCAAGCTTCTGCGTAAGCTCAAGCGGATCGCCGACCAGGTCAACTCCATTGAAGACGACTTCACGAGCCTGACCGATGCCGAGCTTCGCGCGCTGACCGCCGACTACAAGCAGCGCTACATCGACGGCGAGTCTCTCGACGACCTGCTTCCCGAGGCCTTCGCCACCGTTCGCGAGGCGTCCCGGAGGGTGCTGGGCAAGCGCCACTTCGACGTGCAGATCATGGGCGGGGCCAACCTGCACATGGGCAACATCTCGGAGATGCGCACCGGTGAGGGCAAGACCCTCACCTGTACGCTGCCCACCTACCTCAACGCCATCTCGGGCAAGGGCGTCCACGTCATCACGGTCAACGACTACCTGGCCAAGCGCGACGGCGACGAGATGGGCCGCATCCACCGCTTCCTCGGTCTCGAGGTCGGCGTGATCCTGGCCAACATGCCCTCCGACGAGCGCCGCAAGCAGTACAACGCCGACATCACGTACGGCACGAACAACGAGTTCGGCTTCGACTACCTGCGCGACAACATGGCGTGGTCGCTGGAGGAGTGCGTCCAGCGCGGTCACCACTTCGCCGTCGTCGACGAGGTCGACTCGATCCTCATCGACGAGGCCAGGACGCCACTGATCATCTCAGGGCCCGGTGAGCAGTCCGGCAAGTGGTACTCCGAGTTCGCCAAGATCGTTCCCCGGCTCCGCAGGGGCACCGAGGGCAAGGACGGCGAGGAGAACACCGGCGACTACGCCGTCGACGAGAAGAAGCGCACGGTCGGCATCTTCGAGTCCGGCGTGGAGAAGGTCGAGGACTGGCTCGGCATCGAGAACCTCTACAAGCCCGAGCACACTCACCTGGTCGGCTTCCTCAACAACGCGCTGAAGGCCAAGGAGCTCTACAAGAAGGACAAGGACTACATCGTCGTCGACGGTGAGGTCCTGATCGTCGACGAGTTCACCGGTCGCGTCCTGCACGGCCGCCGCTACAACGAGGGCATGCACCAGGCCATCGAGGCGAAGGAAGGCGTCAAGATCAAGGACGAGAACCAGACTCTCGCCACGATCACGCTGCAGAACTACTTCCGCCTCTACGAGACGCTCTCCGGCATGACCGGCACCGCGGCGACCGAGGCCAACGAGTTCCACCAGACCTACAAGCTGGGTGTCGTCCCGATCCCGACGAACCGGCCGATGATCCGCAAGGACCAGGCCGACGTGGTCTACAAGACCGAGGACGCCAAGTTCCTGGCCAGTGTCGAGGACATCAAGGAGCGCTACGAGAAGGGCCAGCCGGTCCTGGTCGGCACCACGAGCGTCGCCAAGTCCGAGCGCCTGGCCAAGGAGCTCAAGCGCAAGGGCATCAAGCACGAGGTCCTCAACGCGAAGAACCACGCTCGTGAGGCCGCGATCATCGCCGAGGCGGGCCGCAAGCACGCCGTCACCGTGGCCACCAACATGGCCGGTCGAGGCACCGACATCATGCTCGGCGGCAACCCCGACTTCCGTGCCGACCTGGAGCTGCGTAGCCGCGGCCTCGACCCGGTCGAGACCCCGGAGGAGTACGAGAAGGCCTGGGGCGAGGCGCTGGAGAAGGCCAGGGAGGCCGTGAAGGCCGAGCACGACGAGGTCACCGAACTCGGCGGCCTCTACGTCCTGGGCACCGAGCGGCACGAGTCGCGGCGCATCGACAACCAGCTCCGCGGCCGTTCCGGCCGTCAGGGGGACCCGGGCGAGTCGCGCTTCTACCTCTCGCTTGAGGACGACCTCATGCGCCTGTTCAACTCGGCCAGGGTCGAGATGATCATGACGCGCCTCAACATCCCGGACGACGTACCGATCGAGTCGGGCATCGTCTCCAAGGCCATCGCCTCCGCACAGCACCAGGTCGAGCAGCAGAACTTCGAGATCCGCAAGAACGTTCTGAAGTACGACGAGGTCATGAACCGGCAGCGCAAGGTGATCTACGCCGAGCGCCACCAGGTGCTGGAGGGCGCGGACCTGCACGAGCAGATCCGTGGCTTCGTCAACGACGTGATCGACGAGTACATCGCGGGTGCCACCGCCGAGGGCTTCGCCGAGGAGTGGGACCTCGACAAGCTGTGGAAGGCACTCGGCCAGCTCTACCCGATCAGCATCACCGCCGACGAGCTCATCGAGGAGGCCGGGAGCCGCGAGGAACTCACCGCCCAGTTCCTCAACGAGCGGGTGAAGGCCGACGCGATGGCCGCCTACGACCGTCGCGAGGAGGAGATCAACGCGCAGGCCATGAACCCGGAGGGTATGCGGGTGCTGGAGCGCCGCGTCATCCTGTCGGTTCTCGACCGCAAGTGGCGCGAGCACCTGTACGAGATGGACTACCTCCAGGAGGGCATCGGCCTGCGCGCGATGGCCCAGCGCGACCCGCTGATCGAATACCAGCGCGAGGGCTTCGAGATGTTCTCCCAGATGCTTGAGGGCATCAAGGAGGAGTCGGTCGGCTACCTGTTCAACCTTGAGGTCGAGGTGCAGAGCAACCCGATCGTCGAGGAGGCCGAGCCTTCCGAGGACGTGGCGATCGCGGAGACCCGCTCGATCATCGCCCGTGGCCTGCGCGGCCCGCAGCGCCCCGCCGAGCTGGAGTACACGGCTCCGGGGGAGAGCGGTGAGGTGGAGCACACCCGGATCAGGACCAAGGCCGAGCGTGACGCGTACGGCAACGTCGAGCGCAACGCGCCGTGCCCCTGCGGTTCCGGCAAGAAGTACAAGCGCTGCCACGGCGACCCCAAGAACGCCGAGGTCTGATCGCTGACCGGAGGGCCCGCACCCGTGGGTGCGGGCCCTCCGGCGTGTCAGGGAGTCGTCTCGAAATCGGTGCAGAGCCACCGCACGCCCCTGCGCTCCAGCCTGAGCGCCAGGACGCGCGAGCGGTCGCCGCAGTCGACCACCGCGCACATCTCCACCACCCCGTCCTCGGGCTGGGAGATGTGGGCCCTGCCCGCCCGGGGCGGGCGCGCACTGTTGATGATCTTCCCGCTCCTGGTCAGCTCGGCCTGGGCCCTGCCGGTCAGGTGACAGGAGACGCTCGCCGGCGGCCGCCTGCCGGACAGGATCTCGGCGACGGCCTGCGCGAGGGCACGCAGCCGCCGCGCGTCGGGGATAGCCCCCGGAGGGCCCCAGATCAGTGGCTTCCCGGTCGGAGGCGCCGGCGCCTCGGGTTCGAGGGCGAGAGCGAGGGTTCCCTGCACGTACGGAGGCATGGCCGGGATGTCCGTCGCGGGGCGGTCCTCGTCGTAGGGCGGCTCGGCGGCGGGGGACGGCGCGATCCGGGGAAGCGGCGCCGGACGTCGTGGGGGCGACATGGGTGACTCCGATTGGGCTCGGCTTGCGAGTGGAGAAACTGACACATGAAGGAGTTTCCGGCCCACTGCCCAGATACGCGGCCCGCCAACTTTCCGAAAATCCCGGCTGGTTCGTCCCTTCGGGCGGAGAAGGTGACCTTGAGCTGGAGTGGTCCATCCCCGAGGGGGGCGGTTTCCGGCCCGAGCTGTGATCTTCGCTGGACGGCCGAAACCACTTCAGGAGCCAGGCGGTCCGGCCTCAGGGCCGCCAGGCACCGCACCGGGGGGCGCGGCCGGCTCGCCGGAGTCGATGTCGGGTTCGGGCTCGCGGCCGGGGGTCATGATGTTCAGCCTCCTGATCAGGAAGCTGAATACGGAGTAGTAGATCACCGCGTAGACCAGCCCCATCACGATGACGATCGGTATCCCCCGGGCGTTGGGCGCGGTCCCGTACAGGCCCAGGTCGATCAGCCCTGAGGAGAAGCTGAAGGCTAGCTTGGCGCCCAGGGCGGAGGCGAGGGCCATGGAGATGCCGGTCAGCACGATGTGGATCACGAACAGCACCGGAGCCACGAAGATGAAGGCGAACTCGATCGGCTCGGTGATCCCGGTGAGGAAGGCGGTGAGCGCCGCGGAGATCATGATCGAGCCGACCGCGGTGCGCCGGTGTGGCGGTGCGGCCCGCCAGATGGCGATCGCGGCGGCCGGCAGGCCGAACATGAGGACCGGGTAGAAGCCGGCCTCGAAGCCGCCGTAGCCGACGGCGCCGCTGTTGAAGCAGATCATGTCCCCGGCGAGTTTCTTGCCGTCGACCACGCACTCGGGGACCTGGGTCCAGATCACGTTGTTGACGATGTGGTGCATGCCGAGGGGGAGCAGGGCGCGGTTGACCATGCCGTAGATCCCGGCGCCGAGTTCGCTGTTGGAGGCGAGCCAGGTCCCGGAGGCGCGGACCCAGCCGCCGAGCACCGGCCAGACGAAGCCAAGGAACACCCCGATCACCAGCCCGGCGAAGGCGGTGAGGATCGGCACCAGGCGGCGCCCGCCGAAGAAGGCCAGCCAGGTCGGCAGCCTGGTGCGGTGGTAGCGCTGCCAGAGCAGCGCCGAGACCAGGCCCATGATGATGCCGCCGAGCACCCTGGTCGGGTTCTGCGCGCCGAGGTCGAGTACCACGCTGGGAACGCCAGGGGTGGCCCGCTCGAACACCTCGGTGGTGATGGACTCCCTCAGGTCGGCGTCGAACAGGATGAAGAACATGTTCATGCTGACGGCGTGGAAGACCAGATAGCCGACAAGCGCGGCCAGGGCGGTGGAGCCGTCGGCCTTGCGGG
This sequence comes from Streptosporangium amethystogenes, assembly GCF_000721075.1. GTDB lineage: Bacteria > Actinomycetota > Actinomycetes > Streptosporangiales > Streptosporangiaceae > Streptosporangium > Streptosporangium amethystogenes. Next base: position 521,970 of record NZ_JOEQ01000004.1, on the reverse strand, counting down.
CGAACCCGATGGCGACACCGATCGCGAACAGGATGGGCAGGTTGTCGAAGAGCGCGCCGCCCGCGGTGCCGACGACACGGGCCACATCGTCGAGCAGGACGCTGTCGGTCCGGCCGAGGAGGTCGTCCCGTCCGAGCCTGAGCAGCAGGCCCGCGGCGGGCAGGACCGCGATCGGCAGCATCAGGGAACGACCCAGGCGCTGGAGCACGCTCATCGCGGCGGACCCGGGCCGGTGGGCGGCGGACAGGCCCGCGTCCGCCGAGGGGGGACTCATCGGGCTTTCCTCCAGGGGGTGGGGGGGAGGAGTGCGGCGAGGGGCGAGGTCAGGCGCGGCGGGTCGGTAGCTCCAGGATCGTACGGAGTTGATAGCGGTCGGCGCGATAGGTGGAGACCCCGAGTTCGGCGCAGACGCCTCCCGCGTAGGAGCGCCGCTGCAGCAGCAGCACGGCCCCGCCGCGTGGCAGCTTCAACAGGTCGGCGTCGCCGGGGTCGGCGATGCCGCCGTCGATGGTGAGCTCGCCGGCGTCGAGCACCAGGCCGTAGCGGGTCTCCAGCAGGGCGTAGAGGGAGCGGCCTGTCAGGTCGTGGGTGTCGAGGTCGGGTGCGATGGAGACGGGAATGTGTGCCCGCTCGATGCACATGGGCTCGCCCGCCGCGGTCCGCAGCCGTTCGATGAAGTGGACCTCGTCGCCCGGCTGGATGCCGAGCTCCCTGGCCAGGTGCGCGCTGGCCCTGACCACCCGGCGGTCCAGGTCGCGGGAGCCGGGTTCCATGCCCCTGGCGCGCATCTCCTCGCTGAAGGAGGTCAGCCGCAGGGCCATCTCGATCTTGGGGCGGGCCACGAAGGTGCCCTTGCCGGCGACCCGCTGGAGTCTGCCCTCGGAGACCAGGTGGTCGACGGCCTGCCGGACGGTCATGCGGGACAGGCCGAAGCGCTGGCAGAGTTCGCGCTCGGACGGGATCGCGGTGCCGATCGCCAGCTCGTTGTTCTCGATGAGGTCGAGCAGGATCTCCCGCAGCTGGAAGTACTTGGGCACCGGGCTGTCCGGGTCGATCTGGGCCACGGGATCCTCCCCCCTCGATCTGAGGTGTCTGATGAGTTATGGTTCGTACTGGTCTAGTCCGGACTAGACCACAGGCCGGAAAAGGGTGTCAACGTACGGACCGGAGACGGATCGATAACGGCCCGATCTCGTCCGTCCGAGCCGAAGGATGAGCGCGAGATGACGACCAAGATGCGCAGCGAGATAGCCGAGCAGCCCGCCGCGTTGCGAGCCACGCTCGACGCCCTCCTCCCCAGGGCCGGGGAGGTGGAGCGGCTCGCGGGGCAGACCCGCCAGCTGCTGTTCATCGCCCGTGGCACCTCCGACAACGCCGCAGTCTACGGCCGTTATCTGGCCGAGGCGCACACGGGCAGGCTCTCCACGCTCGCCGCACCCTCGATCGCCACCACCTACCGGCGCAGGCTGGACCTCGACGGCGTGCTGGCCGTCGCCCTCTCCCAGTCGGGCAGGACCGAGGAGATCGTCGAGACCCTCGCCTGGGCGAAGGACTGTGGCGCCCGGACCGTGGCCATCACCAACGGCGGAGAGCGGAGCCCGCTGGCCCAGACCGCGGACCTCGCCCTGTGCACGGTGGCGGGCGAGGAGAAGGCCGTCCCCGCGACCAAGACCTACACCACCCAGCTCGCCGCCCTCGCGGTGCTCGCCCTCGGTCTCGGCGCGGACGTCGACCCCGGCGACCTGCGGCGGGTCCCGGACGCGGTGGAGAAGCTGGTCGATGACCCGGGCGACCTGGAGGCGATCGTCGAGGGGCTGGCGGACAAGCCCGGCGTTGTGGTCTCCGGCCGGGGGCTGGCCTTCTCCACCGCGCTGGAGTTGGCGCTCAAGCTCAAGGAGGCGTGCTACCTGCACGCCATGGGCCTGTCGTACGCGGACCTGCTGCACGGCCCGATCGCCGTGGTCGACGCGGACACCCCGGCGATCCTGGTCGCGGCGGGCGAGGGCCCGACCCTGGCCGGCACCGTGGCGCTCGCCGAGCGGGTGACCGGCGCGGGAGCCTCGGCCTATACGGTCGGCGGAGGTACCGCGCTCTCCTCGGTGTCCACCGCCGCGCTGAACGGCCCCGACCTGCCCGAGTGGGTCGCGCCGCTGGGCCTGATCGTCCCCGGTCAGCTGCTCACCGAGGCGCTCGCGCGCAGGCTGGGGATCGACCCGGACGCCCCACGTGGTCTCAACAAGGTGACCCAGACCGACTGATCGCGATACCTCCTCTAGCCTGCCCATAACCCTGGGGACAGGGTGATCACAACTGGAGGGCGACATGGCGGCCGACGCCGACGCGATCATCGCTGGACTCGGTGGTGCGGACAACATCATCGAGATCGAACCGTGCATCACTCGGCTCCGCACCGAGGTGCGTGACGCCTCCAAGGTCGACCAGGCGGCCCTGCGGGCGGCCGGCGCGCACGGTGTGATGGTGGCCGGCGGTGTCGTGCAGGTGGTGGTGGGCCCCGAGGCCGACATGATCGCCGGCGACATCGAGGACATCATCGGCTGAGGGAGGCGCTCTCGCGGACGGGGGCATGCCGAGGGGAGTGCGGTGACCACGGTTCTGGCACCGGTCGCGGGGGTGGCGGTGAGACTCGACTCGGTACCCGACCCGGTCTTCTCCGAGGGCCTGGTCGGGCCCGGCATGGCGATCGAGCCGGACCGGGCGCCCGGCCGGGCGTTCTCTCCCATCGCGGGCACCATCGTCAAGCTGCACCCGCACGCGTTCGTGGTCGTCGGCGACGACGGCAGGGGAGTCCTCGTCCATCTGGGCATCGACACGGTTCAGCTCAGGGGTGAGGGTTTCGAGCTGCTGGTCGTGGAGGGCGCTCGGGTGAGCGCCGGGCAGCCGGTGGTGGCGTGGGATCCGGCCGGGATCGAAGCGGGTGGGCGCCGCCCGATCTGCCCGGTCGTGGCGTTGGACGCCACCGCGGGCGCCGTCACCGGCCTCGCCGAGGGGGTCGTGGACGCCGGTGACCGGCTTTTCGAGTGGCGCGATCCGGCCTGACGGCCCGCGGGACCGGGAGATGGCGAAGAATATGAAATGGTGTTGAAGCCATCGGATGGTCAAAGGCCGACAAACATGCCGTGTGGTCTAGACCGCACTGTCGATTCTGGGGAGGAACACGTGGCCGAGCGCCATGTCACCGTCACGTCGGAGGTCGGCCTGCATGCCCGGCCCGCCGCGACGTTCGTGCAGGCGGCGACCAAGGCGTCCCTGGACGTCACCATCGCCAAGGGGGCCGGCTCGCCAGTGAACGCCAAGAGCATTCTGTCGGTCCTCGCACTCGACGTCAGGAGAGGGGACGTGGTGGTGATCAGGGCCGAGGGCGAGGGCGCCGAGGAGCTTCTCGACCGGTTGGCGGGCATCGCGTCGGCACCGTGAGCCGAGGTGCCTCCGGTTCGCCGGTCGGTTTGGTGCGCGGGCACCGGGGCGTCCGCCCGGATAGCGTAAGAGGCATGGCTCGGTGGATGCGTGTGACGGGGATCGCAGTGATCGCGACGATGGCGGCCGGATGTGCCGGTACCGGAAGGGCCGCTCCACCGGCGTCCGGTGCGGTCGGGGGCGGTGAGTCCGCCACGAGCGTGAGCCCGGCGGAATCCGCGAGCCCGGCGGCCACGCCCGCCGGGACGGCGAAGCCAGGGACGGCGAAGCCAGGGACGGCGAAGCCGGCCGGTGTGGAGATCGTGCTCGCCTCGATGAGCCTGGAGGAGAAGGTCGGCCAGCTCTTTATGCCGGTGCTCTACGGTCAGGCGGCCGACACGGTCTCGGGGGAGAACCAGGCGCGGTTCGGTGTGGACACCCCGGCGAAGATGGTCGCCCGCTACCGTCCCGGTGGGGTGATCCTGTTCCCCTGGGCGGGCAACGTCAAGAACGTCAGCCAGGTCGTGGCGCTGACCAACGGGCTGCAGAAGGCGTCGCCGGAGATCCCGCTGCTGATCGGCGCGGACCAGGAGAACGGCCAGGTCTCCCGGCTCGCCCCACTGGTCACCAACCTGCCGGGAGCCTCGGTCATCGGCTCGACCGGCGACTCCTCGCTGGCCCGCCGGGCCGCGGAGGTGACCGGCAACGAGCTGCGCGTCCTGGGCATCAACCTCGACTTCGCCCCCGTCGCCGACGTCAACATCAACCCGCGCAACCCGGTGATCGGCCCGCGTGCCTACGGCTCCGACCCGAACAAGGTCGCGCCGATGGTCGCCGCCGCGGTCCGCGGCTTCCACGACGCGGGGATCGCGGCCACGGCCAAGCACTTCCCCGGCCATGGTGACACCAACGTCGACAGCCACACCGGTCTGCCGGTGATCAAGCACTCCCTGTCCCAGTGGAAAAGGCTGGACGCTCCGCCTTTCGCCGCGGCCATTGGCAAGGACGTCGACGCGATCATGAGTGCGCACGTCGTCATGCCGAAGCTCGACCCCTCGGGTGACCCGGCCACCCTCTCCAGGCCGATCCTGACCGGACTGCTCAGGGAGAAGCTCGGCTTCGACGGGGTCATCTCGACGGACGCGCTGGACATGGCGGGGGTGCGCAAGAGGTACGGCGACGGGGAGGTGGCGGTACGGGCGATCCAGGCCGGGGTCGACCTGCTGCTCATGCCGCCGGACTACCGCGAGGCCCGTGGGGCGCTGCTGGCCGCCGTGAAGTCCGGGAAGATCTCGGAGGCGCGGCTCGACCAGTCCGTCCGACGCCTGCTGAAACTGAAGGCCGCCCGTGGCCTGCTGGAGAGGGCGCCGGTCGCCGACCCGGCCAGGGCCGAGCGGGTACTGCGCTCGGCCGGGCACCTCAAGGTCGCCCGGCTCATCAACTCGCGGGCCCGCTGAGCGGGCTTCCGATCGTGACCGCGGCCTGGGTGGGGCCCGGTCGCCGTGGTCATGGTCGTGTTCCCGGTCGCGGTTCGCTCACGGCGCGGCCGGGTCCGTGCCGTGGGACCGGGTCAGGCGGCCTGGAGGCTGCCGGTCCTGGCCAGCGAGACGACGAGCGTCTGGATGACGCGCATGAGAAGGGCCTCGATCAGCATGACCGCCGCCTTGGCGAGCACCGTGGAGAAGAATCCGTACATAACAACCTCGCAGGGAGAAGGATCGCTTAATGCGATAATCCATACCAAAAGGGACTAAGTCACCCACTAGGAGATTACCGTTTGGTGAACGTTGGGTGACACCTGTCGGTTGGACGCCTGGAAGACGACCCCGGCGGCCGTGGTGGCGGCGGCACTGCTCAGGGCGATGAACCACCCCACCGGCCCGAGGGGACGGCAGCCGAAGAAGTGGCAGAGCCCGGGAACCGAGACGGTCATGCCCAGAACTCCGAGGGACAGGACCGAGGCCAGCACCACGGTGCGGTCCCGGCTGCCCAGGGCCAGGGTCTGCAGCAACTGGGTCGACACCAGCGCGACCAGTCCCATCGTGTCCGCCCGCCCACGCGTGCCGGTCATCCGGCCGATCGCCCAGGCCGCGCTCGCCGCGCTCGCCGTGGTGGTGGCCCGCAGGTAGATGTCCCGGGTCAGGGAGGCCCCCAGTGAGGCCTCCGGGCCCTCCTCCAGCAGCTTCTCCGGACTGGTCGCGGTCGGCGGTCGGGAGGCCACCGCCATCGCGGGCAGCATGTCGGTGAGCAGGTTGACCAGCAGCAGCTGCCGGGCGTTCAGCACGTTCCGGCCGCTGACCAGGCTGGATCCGACCGTGAAGACGATCTCGCCGATGTTGCCGCCCAGCAGGATGCTCAGGGCGTCGCGGACCGATCCCCACATGGCCCTGCCCTCGATGATCGCATCGACGATCGTCTCGATGCGGTCGTCGGTCACCACGATGTCGGCCGCGGCCCTGGCCGCCGGGGTCGCGCGGGAGCCGAGGGCGATCCCCACGTCCGCGAGCCGGATCGCGGGGGCGTCGTTGGCGCCGTCCCCGGTGACCGCCACGACCTTGCCGGCCCGGCGCAGACAGCCGACGATCCTGGCCTTGTGGGCCGGAGTGGTCCTGGCGAAGACAGTCACGTCCGGCAGGGCCTCCAGCAGGGTGTCGTCGTCCATCTCGTCCAGCTCGGGCCCCGTCATGATCTGCCCGCCGTTCAGCACGTTCAACTCGACGCCGATCGCCTCCGCGGTGCTGGGATGGTCACCCGTGATCATGATGATGCGTACGCCCGCCCGGGTCAGCCGGCCGACGCTTTCGGCCGCCGTGGGCCTCACCGGGTCGGCCAGGCCGAGGAAACCCAGGAAGCACAGGCCCTGGATGCGGGACTCGTCGAGGTCGCGACGGTCGGAGGCGGCGCGCTCCGCGACCGCGAGCACCCGGTAGCCCTGCCGGGCGAGCTGGTCGAGCTCCTTCTCCAGCTCCGCCTCAAGGGAATCCGTGAGGGGCACCACCTCGCCGTCGCGGAGTACGGACGTGCAGCGGGTCACCACGACCTCCGGAGCGCCCTTGACGCTCAGTAGCGGCCCCGAGTCGTTCGCGCCGAGTACCGCGTGATAGCCGCGCCCGGGCTCGAAGGGGAGCTCGTCGACCCTTTCCCAGCTCCCCGTGCCCTCCCTGGGCACCACGCCTAGCCGCTCGGCCCCGTTCACCACAGCGCGATCGGTGGGGTGCGCGATGGGACGCCCCTCATCGTGCCGCGGGCACGCGCGCAGCCCCGCGGCCACGATGTGCCTCATCTCGGGTGTCAACGCCTCGACGAGACGTTCGTCCTGCCCGTCCGAGACGCACCGCAGGCTGATGCGCCCCTCGGTGAGCGTCCCGGTCTTGTCGAAGCAGAGCACGTTCACCCGGCCGAGGGCCTCGATCGTGGAGGGGTTGGGCACCAGGGTGTTGCGGGTCGACAGCCGCCGGGCGGCGGCGAGTTCCGCGACCGAGGCGACGAAAGGCAGTCCCTCGGGCACGGCGGCGACGGCGAGGCTCACCGCGGGCGCGAGCGCCTCGATCATCGACCTGCCGCGCAGCAGGTCGGCGGCGAGCAGGACGAAGCCGGAGCCGATCGCGACCGGAAGGATCCGGCGGCTCAGCTTCCGCAGTCGCAGCTGCACGCCAGAGACGGGTGGCCGCTCCTTGGCGAGCCTGGCGGTCCTGGCGACCTCGGTCGCCTCGCCCGCCGCGACCACCACGGCCAGCCCGCTACCGGCTGCGACGGTCGTACCCTCGTAGACCATCGAGCTACGGTCGGCGACGGCCGGCGCGTTGACGGGCGCCGGTGACTTGGTGACGAGCTGGGACTCGCCGGTCAGTGCGGCCTCGTCGATCTCCAGGCCCGTTGCCCTGAGCACCCGGCAGTCGGCCGGCACGGTGTCGCCCGCGCGCAATTCGAGCACATCGCCCGGTACCAGGTCTTCGGCCGTCACGCTCACGCCGTCGTTGGGGCGGTGCAGCCGAACCCGGATCGCGACCGACTCGGTCAGGCGATGCAACGCCCGTTCGGCGCTGAACCGCTGGCCCCCTCCGATGAGCGCGTTGGCGAACACCACCGTGGCTATCATCATCGAGTCGGAGACCGAGCCGACCAGGGCCGACAGGCCCGCCCCGGCAGCCAGGACCGGCGTCAGCGGGTTGGCCAGTTCCTCGGCGGACGCGCGGAGCAGCGAGGCGGGACGCTCGGACTCCGCGGATCCCGCCGAGGTCCTGCGCCGGAGGGCCTCGGCCTCGGTGATCCCGCTGGGCGAGGAGCCCAGCAGTGACAGGACGTCCTTGGTCGACATCGCGTGCCAGGGGGTCTGGTCCACCCGGACCGGCGGCATCTCCTGCCCGGCGTGCCAGCCCGACCAGACACCCGTGACGATGGCGGCCATCGCCGTGCAGTCACTCGAGAACTGCGCCCTGCCCAGTGACCGCGACGGCGGCCCGAGGGCGGTCAGCGCGCCTCCGGCGGTCGCTCCCGTGGCGTCGAGCCACGCGCACCGCTCGCTTGTCCTCCTCGCCGGGGCCAGGCAGCTCAGCAGCAGGTGGATCTCCCCGAGTTCGCCGATCACGTCCGCGTCCCAGGGCACCCGGCCGGAGCGGGACAGCACGCCGACACCCAGGTCGGCGTGGGCCAGCGCGGTCATGCGGCGTCCCGACACCACGGCGACCCCGTGACCGTCCGCCTGGAGCGCGCGGACCGACCGGGTCAGCCGGGAGGCGTCCAGTACGAACTCGTCGATGCCGAGCCGCAGACCGAGCCGCGGATCACCTCCCGCCAGCAGCACGGTGCCCGCGGCCTTGGCTGCGGTGACGATCGCGTCGGCCAGCGGGTCCATCTGCGGCGCCATGCCGACCAGGGCGACGGGAACGCCCTGCCTCGCCACGCGGACGGCCCGGAGCCCCCGAGCCTCCCATTCCTCGGCGTCCGCCGCGATGAGCCCGGCCGGACCCGGCACCGGCTCGGCGGTCCACTCCTCGTGTTGCCGCCGCGCGCCGGGGTCGGCGAAGTCGAGCAGGGCGTAGAGCCGTGCGTGCAGTCCGTCGGTGTCGGCGTCGCCGAGGGGCACGATGCGGTCGATCTCCCAGGAACCCGTGTCGAGCACGTCGGCGTCGAGGATGACCGTGTCGATGCCGTCCATGTGGCGCAGGGCACGGCTGTTGAGAACGACCGCTCCGCGCCGCGCCAGGGCGCGCCCGATCGCGGAGGCGAAGGACTCCCGGCCCAGCCTCGCGGCGTTGGGGGTCGCCGCGGTGAGCATGGCGATGGTCCGTTCCCGGTTTTTGCCGAGGAGGTACGTCAGCCCGGTGGCGCCCACCGCCACCTGGCTCGCGACGTGCTCGAACCGCCGAACGGGGCTGGTGGTCATGGGGGCCGGACGCGGTTTCCTGGCCACCCGGATGTGGTGGTAGGAGCCCTCCCGCGAACCCAGTTCGTGCTCGTGTCTGTCCCAGGCCCGTCGCGTGTCGCGCGTCTCAAGGTAGCGGCCGACGGCGGTGGCCGACTGGACGATCATCCCCAGCGGACGCAGCGCCAGCGTGTAGGTGACGATGTCCGCCGTTTCGAGCAGGGCGGCGGCGGTCGGAACGCCGAGGCGGAGGTCCAGCTCGGTGCGGACCTTCGGGGTGGACTCGGCCAGGCTCAGCAGGGCGGGAATGATCGGAGTGAGCGGCAGCACGTGCATCACCCGTCCGGCGAGCGCCATACCTGTTCCGACCAGGCTCCCGCCGAGCCGGATGCCCATGCGCGTGTGGCTCCGCACCGGGTTGGCGATGCGGTGCTCCGCGTATTCGGAAGCGAGGGACACCGGGCCCGGCAGCGAGTCGTCAAACTCGGCGTCCTCGTCCACATCCGGCTCGCCGTCGCCGTCGCCGTCGCCGTCGCCGTCGGCGTTGTCGAACGAATCGACGACCGCCACCAGCTCCTCCAGGTCGACCGAGCCGGGGTCGCATCCCACGAACACGGTCCCGAGGGCGCCGTTGACCTCCGCCCGCTCGACCCCCTCCACCTTCAGCAGCGAGTTCTCCAGCCGTTGCGCGGTTCGCCCGCTGCCAGGACCGCCGATCACGTACAGGTCGATACGGAGCCCGCCGGGACAGATTCGCCTCCCTCGGGATTGCCTCAGGGCGTTGCGGACCACCTCGGGCATGGCACCCCAGAGAGTTTCCACGGGAAGCGAGAGCAGACGGGGCACGAACATCCGAATCTCCAACAGACGAGATGACGAGGCCGATCAGGCCGTGGTTACACGTGGCCCGATCGGCCCCATCACTGTGATCACTTGGAGGTGCTCCTGCGGGTCGAGGTCTTCGGGCGGGCGGCGGACCTGATGGACCTGGAGGCGGAGCTCGCGGCACGGGAAACGGACGCCGAGGTCCGCGATGCGGATCCGGCGGCGCGTGACGCGGCTCTGGTGGCGCGCGAGGTGGGTTTCGTGGTCCGGGCCGTCGTCGTCCGCGAGGTGGTGCCTGTGGCGCGTGACGCGGCCTTGGCGGTCCGCGATGTCGTGCCCGCGGTTCGTGAGGTGGGTTTCGTGGTCCGGGTGGTGGTGCTTCTGGACCGGGTGGTGGTGCCTGCGGCGCGTGACGTGGGTCTGGTGGCACGTGACGCGGGTTTGGCGGCCCGGGTGGTGGTGCTTGTGGCCCGGGTGGTGGTGCCTGCGGCGCGTGACGTGGGTCTGGTGGCACGTGACGCGGGTTTGGCGGCCCGGGTGGTGGTGCCTGCGGCGCGTGACGTGGGTCTGGTGGCGCGTGCAGCGGGTTTGGCGGCCCGGGTGGTGGTGCCTGCGGCGCGTGCAGCGGGTTTGGCGGTCCGGGCGGTGGTGCTTGTGGGCCGGGTGGTGGTGCCTGCGGCGCGTGACGTGGGTCTGGTGGCGCGTGCAGCGGGTTTGGCGGCCCGGGTGGTGGTGCCCGCGGCTCGTGAGGTGGGCGTCGGAGTCCGGGGCGCGGAGACCGGGGCACGGCCTCTCCCGCGGGCACGCTGAGCGATCATCGTCCCAATCCCGATGGCGGCCGCGACCGGCCACTCGATCAACCCCGCCACGGCCAGGGCGCCGAGCCCCCCGTAGTAGACGATGCGCTCAGGTGGCGGGAGGAAGGACCTGGCGGCGTCGACGGCTTGGCCCGCTTCCTGCCGGCTGACGTGTGGCATGTGAACATGCGGCGGCCGGAACTGCACGGTCATCATTGGCAGGTTGAACTTCAGTGAGGGGTTTTCCTGCTTCCGGCCTGACGGTGTGTGCGTGGTGGACACGGCGGGTGTGGTCGGCTTTCGCGCCGTATGGGCGCGTGACCGGCTCGCCTGAGCTACTGCCATGATCCCTCCTCATGGGAACCGAGGGAAGGTGCAAATGGAGCCCGCAGGAGGCCGATCACGCCTTCTACGTGCAGTTATATGGCCTGAGTGCCATGTCCGTAATCTTCCTCGAATTGGGGCCGTGAAACTCGTACCGGCCGTTGAATCGGATATTGGGGGAGGAATCTCCGATCCAGTGGACCGTATGCGCCCCGTTCTGGAACGTCCTAGGAGAGGTACGGCTTGAGCTCGCGGCGGGCCACGGTGCGGATGTGAACCTCGTCCGGGCCGTCGAATATGCGCATCGCGCGGGCCTGGGCGTACATCGTGGCGAGCGGGACGTCGTCGGCGAGACCCATGCCGCCGTGGACCTGGATGGCGCGGTCGATGACCTCACAGGCCATCCTCGGCGCGACGACCTTGATCGCGGAGATCTCCGAGGCGGCCGCCTTCACGCCGACCGTGTCGATCATCCAGGCGGCCTTCAGGGTGAGCAGCCTGGCCTGCTCGATGGCCAGCCGTGATTCGGCGATCTGCTGCTGCACCACACCCTGCTGGGCCAGCGTCTGGCCGAAGGCCACCCGGTTGGCGGCGCGGGTGCACATCAGTTCCAGTGCGCGCTCGGCCATGCCGATGGCACGCATGCAGTGGTGGATGCGACCGGGGCCGAGACGGGCCTGGGCGATGCGGAAGCCGTCACCCTCCTCCGCGATCAGGTTCGAGGCGGGCACCCGGACGTCCGTGAAGAGGATCTCGGAGTGGCCGTGCTGCTCCTGGTAGCCGAAGAGCGGTAGGTGGCGGACGACCTCCACACCCGGCGTGTCCATCGGGACCAGGATCATCGACTGCTGGCGGTGCGGAGGGGCGTCCGGATCGGTCTTGCCCATCACGATCAGGATCTCGCAGCGCGGGTCGGCGACCCCGGTGATGAACCACTTACGACCGTTGATCACGTACTCGGAGCCGTCGAGCCGGATGGAGGTGGCGATGTTGGTCGCGTCGCTTGAGGCCACGGCGGGCTCGGTCATCGCGAACGCCGAGCGGATCTCCCCGGAGAGCAGGGGCTTGAGCCACCGGTCCCGCTGCTCGGGCGAGCCGAACATGTGCAGGACCTCCATGTTCCCGGTGTCGGGGGCCGCGCAGTTCAGTGCCTCGGGCGCGAGGTCGATGGAACGGCCGGTGACCTCGGCCAGGGTGGCGTAGTCGAGCACCGACATGTTCGACTCATCGGGCAGGAACAGGTTCCAGAGGCCGCGTGAGCGCGCCTCGGACTTGAGCTCCTCCACCACCGGCGGTAGTTCGTGGTTGTCGTAGCCCTTGGCCTGGCGCCACGCATGGTAGACCGGCTCCGCCGGGTATACGTGAGTTGTCATGAAATCGGTCAGATTGGCGAGGTATTCCTGAGCCTTGTCGCTGAGCGCGAAGTCCATGGCGGCAAGTTTGGCACCACCCCTTCTCCGATCGTTCACCGGCCACACTTAACCTGGAACCCGTTCCACTAAGGAGGACAGATGCTCAAGGGCGTGCTGATCGACTGGGGTGGCGTGCTCACCGTCGGCCTTTCCGAGGCGGTCGCGGAGTGGGTCGTCGCCGAGAGGCTCGACGCGGACCACTACCGGCAGGTGATGCGCGAGCTTGTCGTCCACGCGTACGAGGGGCTGGAGAACAGCGAGAACGTGATCCACGCTCTGGAGCGGGGGGAGATCTCCGGGCTGGACTTCGAACGTCATCTGGCCGCCCGGTTGGTCACCACGGACGGCGTGCCGCCGGTCGCCGAGGGGCTGCTGGACAGGATGTTCTCCCGCTTCCACCGGGTCGAGCCGATGTACGAGATGCTCCGGGTGGCCCGTGCCGCCGGGCTGCGCACCTGCCTGCTCTCCAACTCCTGGGCGAACGAGTATCCCCGCGAGGGCTGGGACGACGTCTTCGACGAGGTCGTCATCTCCGGAGAGATCGGCATGCGCAAACCCGAGCAGAGAATCTTCGAGCACGCGCTCGGCAGGATCGGCCTGGCAGGTGAGCAGTGCGTGTTCGTCGACGACATCGAGGCCAACATCGAGGCCGCCCGGCGACTCGGCATCGTCGGCGTGCACCACCGCGACCCCGAGGTGACCATCGCCGAGTTGGAGACCCTGTTGCGGGTCTCGCTGCGCTGACGCCCGTCCGGTCCGGCGCGGATCGGGTCACTCCACGCGGGCGGTACCACCGCGGGTCGCCGGTACTGGCACACTCGATGCGTGAATCGGCGCCGAACCGGCGCCGATGTCTTAAGAGATAGATCGAGGCATGGATGCGCGTCTACCTGCCGTGTACGCTCCCGGCGCTGGCCCGCGTGGCCACCGTGGGGGAGCTCGGCCCGGCCCCGCTGACCGGCTACGCGGTGACACCCGCGTTGATCGAGTGGTACGTCTCGGGTGACACCGAGGAACTGGAGTACGTCGCACTGACCGAGGCGGCCAGGGATTCTCTGCGGATGCTGGCCGCCGACCGCGCGGACGGGATGGAGGTCGCCGCGCGTCGGGTGGTCGTCGCCGTCGACGTGTCGGAGGGCGACGTGAGCGTGAGCGCCGACCTGGACGAGCGCGCCCGGGTGCGACTCGCCGCGGCGGTCCCGCTGGCGCGGATCGCCGCCGTCCATGTGGACGACCTGTCGGCGGTGAAGGACGTCGAGGCCGCCGTCGCGGCGCTGCCCGCGGCCGACCGGGGCGACGACGACGCCAGGTTCACCGTGGACGGCGTCGAGGCCAACGAACTCCTCTGGTACGCCACCCAGGAGATTCCCGACCTGGTCGGCTGACCCTTCGCGTACGGAGCCCGGAGAGCGGGCCGGCCACCCTGTTGTGGCGCCGCTCCAGCGAGGGTTTTCGCTATCCTGGGAGGCGATATGAGACACATCGTTTGGGATTGGAACGGCACGCTCTTCCACGACATCGACGCCGTCGTCGGTGCGACGAACGCGGTGTTCGAGCCGTACGGGCTGGGCTCCTACGACGCGGACCGCTTCCGTGCCGTCTACACGCGTCCGATCTGGGCCGCCTACGAGCGTATGCTCGGCCGCGCCCTCCAGGAGGGCGAGTGGGAGCTGCTCGACCTCGGCTTCCACGACAACTACCACCGGCTGATGCTGGAGTGCGGGCTGGCCGACGACGCGCTTTCCACCCTGGAAAGCTGGGGGAACGTGGGAGGCAGGCAGTCGCTGCTGTCCATGTGGGCGCATGACCGGCTGGTTCCCAAGATCGCGGAGTTCGGCATCGACCACCACTTCGCCCGGATCGACGGTCTGCGCAGCGCCTCCGGCGGGCACAAGGCCGAGTCGATGGTGGCCCACCTGGCCGCACTCGGCATCGACCCGGCCGACGTCCTCGTGATCGGCGACAGCCTGGACGACGCGCACGCCGCCCAGCACGTCGGCGCGCGCGCGGTCCTCTACACCGGCGGCATGACCAGCCGCGCCGACCTGATGTCCTGCGGCGTCCCGGTCGTCGACACCCTCGCGAACGCCCTCGACCACGCCTAGGGCCCTGCCCTTTTGGCCTGCGCAGGCCGCCGTATCCGGAAAACGGTCGTGGGTCGGACAGGTGAACGGTGGGGTTTCCCCGGTCTGCACGGCGAATGGGTCACCCCACCCAGAACTAACGTTTTCGGCATTGAAGCCGATCACCATGCGCCTCGGGCCGTACCCTGGGCATCCGCACCCATTTCGGGAGGCTCCGATCAACCGCCTCGTTCTCTGGAACATCGACCTCACCCTGGTCGACGTGTCCATCGTCACCCGCGAGGCATACGCGGAGGCCTTCCGCGCTGTCACCGGCAGGCCCCTGGTCAAGCTGACCCAGCCCAACGGTCGCCCGGACTCCGAGATCGTCTTCGAGATGCTCGCCATCAACGGGATCGTCGCCGGGGACGACCACCTCCCCAGGTTCCTCGACGCGCTGGCCGAATCCTTCGGAGCCAGGCGCAGGCGCCTGGCCAAGGAGGGCCGGATGATGCCCGGGGCCCGCGACGCGCTGAAGGCGGTGGCGAAGCTCGACGGCGTGGTCCAGTCGGTGCTCACCGGCACGATCAACAGCAACGCCGTGCACAAGCTGACCGCGTTCGGCCTCGACAAGTACGTCGACTTCGAGATCGGCGGCTATGGCGAGGAGGTCTATCCCAAGGCCACCCTCCTGCAGGTCGCGCAGGGCCGGGCCAAGCAGAAGTACGGGGCGGCCTTCGACGGGAGCAACACCGTGCTGATCGGCGACTCGGCCAGGGACGTCCAGGCCGCCAGGATCGCCGGGGCCGCGATGATCGGCATCGCCTCCGGGCGCTCCCTGGCGGCCGAGCTGCGCGAGGCCGGGGCGGACGTGGTGCTGCCCGACCTCGCCAACCCCTCGGAGGTGGTGGCCGCCGTCGCCGGCCTCACCTCCCCGGCCCGCCGCGCCGGCCACTTCCCCGCCGGCCGCTGACTCCCGCCCAGCGGGTGGGCGGCATGAACTCGATCGCGTGGTGAGTTGTCGGCAGCCGATTCCCATACTCCCTGTCAGCCACCTCGGCAAGATGGCGATCAACCAGCGGCGGTCCGTCGGTGGAGGTCATCGTTGCGGGAGGCCGGTCAGGAAGCGGCTCGCGATGGGGGCGGCCACCGTGGAGCCGGCGCCGCCACCTTCCACCACGATGGAGAACGCCAGGTCTCCCCGGTAGCCGATGAACCAGGCGTGCGACGGTGGTTCCTTGCCCGAGCCGAACTCCGCGGTCCCGGTCTTGCCCGCCGTGCCGGAGGGGAAGGGGACCGCGCTCGCGGTGCCCTCCACCACCACCGCGGGCATCAGCGTGCGCAGTGCCCGCAGGATCTCGGGTTCCAGCTTCCGGGGCTCGGCCTCGGGCAGCAGGGAGGCAGCCACCAGGCGGGGCGGGCGCCAGGAGCCGTCGGCGATCGCCGCGGCGACCGTGGCCATGTTGAGCGGGCTCGCCAGTACCCGGCCCTGGCCGATCGAGGCCGAGGCGAGGTCGGTGTCATCCTTGGGCGCGGGGAACTCGGCCCGTACCGCGGGCACGCCGGGCTGGATGGGGGCGCCGAACCCGAAGCTCCCGGCGACGGCGGCGAGCCGCTGTCCGCCGAGCCGGTCCACGGTGAGCGCGCCGAACGTGGTGTTGCACGAGTGCGCGAACGCCGTGCGCAACGGGAGTGTGCCGTAGTCCTTGAACCCGGCGTTGTGGAAGGCGAAACCGCCGATGTTCTGCTCGGCCGGGCAGCTCACCCGCTCGTCCGCGGTCATGCCGTCGGCTACCAGGGCCGAGGTGGTGATCACTTTGAAGGTCGAGCCCGGCGGGTAGTGGCCCAGCAGCGCCCGGTTGAACCCGCCGGGCTTGTTGACCACGGCGAGGATCTCCCCGGTCGAGGGCCGGAGCGCGACCAGCGAGGCGGGCCTGTCCACCGGTTCCAGTGCCGAGGCGGCGGCGCGGTGGACGTCCAGGTCGACGGTGGTGCGCAGTTCCCGGCCCGCCTTGGCGGTGGCGGTGGCGAGCGTGGCGACCTTCTCGGTGCCCCTCACCAGGTCGATCCGCGCGGACGAGGTGCCGGTGAGGCGGGAGGCGTACGTCTGGGTGAGTCCCTCGACGAGTTGCTGCACCGAGCCTGGCGTGCCGGGGGTGTCGATCCGAGTACCGTCGGCGGCGAGGATCGGCGCCCGCTCGGCCTTGACCAGCGTGGTCTTGACCCGCAGGCCCGCTCCGAGCCTGGGGTGGACGGCGGCCGGGTTCCAGTCCACCCGCCAGGTGCGCTCGTGCTCGACCAGTCTCAGTGACCCCTCGTAAGCCCAGTTCACCGGCCCCTCCAGCGCCGCGCGGAACCCGACGGTGGCCGGTTCGCCGTCCCGGGCGTCTCCCAGCACACTGAAGGCGGCCCCCGTCAGCTTCAGGTCGGTACGGAAACGCCGGTACCAGCGCTCGAAGTCGTCCGGCGGCTTGACGGTCAGCGCACGCATCGCCGCGTAGTCCTGCCGGCTCCACGCGGTCAGGAACATCTGTGCGGTCTCCTCGGGCGAGCCCTCGGTGTGCAGTGCCCATACAGTGCCCGCGCTCGCGGCCGCCAGCACCAGCGCGGTCGCGGTGGCCAGGTGTCTCAGCCTCATGGCAGTGGTCGCCCTTCGTCGTCGGGGACAGAGAAGACCAGAGAGTTGTCCCTTATGTCCAATATTTGGGACAGGGTAAGTTCGATAGCCGAACGGATATCGGTGCTGGTGGTGACGGATTTTCCGGGGCTGCCGGCGAGGACGTGTGTGGCCGGTCCACACGGTATGCCGGGACGATGTGTGAACCTCGGGGATGACATTCGGCCGGGGCGCCGAGAGGATAGGGCCATGGTTGAGGAAGGTGCGCTGCTCTGGGAGCCCTCCCCGGAGGTCGTGAGGAACGCGAAGGTCACCCGTTATGCGGAGTGGCTGGGACGGGCCGGTGACTACGAGTCCCTGTGGCAGTGGTCGGTTGACGCCCCGGCCGAGTTCTGGACGTCGGTCTGGGACTACTTCGGAGTCGTGGGGGAGCGCGGTGACGGACCGGTCATGTCGGGGGAGATGCCCGGTACGGAATGGTTCGCCGGGTCGACGGTGAACTACGCGGCCAACGCGCTGCGCGGGGCCGCCTCCGACCCCGGGCGGCTCGCGGTGGTCGCCCGCGACGAGCTGGGCGGGCGGCGGACGTTCACCAGGGGTGAGCTGGCCGATGAGGTGGCGCGGGTCCGCGCGGGCCTGGTGGCGCTGGGTGTCGGACGGGGCGACCGGGTCGCGGCCTACGTGTCGAACGTCCCCGAAGCGCTGATCGCCTTCCTGGCGACCGCCTCCCTGGGAGCCGTCTGGTCCTCCTGCTCGCCCGACTTCGGGGCGTCCAGTGTGATCGACCGTTTCACCCAGATCGAGCCGAAGGTGCTCATCGCGGTCGACGGCTACGACTACAACGGCAGGAACTTCGACCGAGGCGCGGTCGTCGACGACATCGCGGCCAGGCTGCCGACGCTGGTGGCGCGGGTCCGGATCTCAGCCGAGGACCTGCGGGGCGCGGATATCCCCGGCGGCTCCGGCGCGGCGGCCCCGGCGGACGCTCCGGTGCCCGGGACCGGGGTCCGTACGGTGAGCTGGGCGGAGTTGCGCTCCGTCGAGGGGCCGCTCGACTTCGAGCCGGTGCCGTTCGGGCATCCGCTCTGGATCGTCTACTCCTCGGGCACCACCGGACTGCCCAAGCCGATCGTGCACGGCCACGGCGGTGTGGTGCTCGAACACCTCAAGGCGATCTCCTTCCACCAGGATCTGGGCGAGGACGACGTCTTCTTCTGGTACACCACCACCGGCTGGATGATGTGGAACTACCTCGTCGGCGGCCTGCTGGTCGGCTCGACCGTGGTGCTCTACGACGGGGCGGCGACCTACCCCCGCACCGACGCGCTCTGGCGGCTGGCCGCCGAGGAGGGGGTCACCTACTTCGGTACGGGCGCTCCGTACGTGATCGCGTCCATGAAGGCCGGCCTCAAGCCGTCGGGCCTCGACCGGCTGCGGGGGCTCGGTTCCACCGGCTCGCCGCTGCCGCCCGAGGGGTTCGGCTGGGTGCACGACGCGCTGCCGGACGTGCAACTCGGTTCGTTCTCCGGGGGCACCGACGTGTGCACCGGTTTCGTCGGCGCGGTCCCGCTGCTCCCGGTCCGGGCGGGTGTGATCCCCTGTCGCTGCCTGGGGGCGAAGGTGGAGTCCTTCGATCCGTCGGGCAGATCGGTGGTCGGCGAGGTCGGCGAGCTGGTGGTGACCCTGCCGATGCCGTCGATGCCGGTGATGTTCTGGAACGACCCGGACGGGTCGCGCTACCGCGACAGCTACTTCTCCGAGTACCCCGGGGTCTGGCGGCACGGTGACTGGATCAAGATCCTGCCTGACGGAGGCTCGGTGATCTACGGCCGCTCCGACTCGACGCTGAACCGGGGCGGGGTGCGGATGGGCACCAGCGAGTTCTACCGCGTGGTGGAGGGTTTCGAGGAGATCGCCGACAGTCTGGTGATCGACACCGGCCAGCTCGGGCAGGAGGGCCGCCTGCTGCTGTACGTCACCATGGTCGAGGGGGAGACGCTGCGGGACGACCTGGTCGTGCGCCTGCGCCGGGAGCTCAGGGAGAGGCTCTCCCCACGCCATGTGCCGAACGAGATCATCGAGGTCCCCGGCATCCCCCGCACCCTCAGTGGCAAGAAGCTGGAGGTCCCGATCCGCAAGATCCTCCTCGGTGTCCCCCCGGAGAAGGCCGCCAATCTCGACGCCATGGCCAACCCCGAGGTCCTCTCCCACTTCGTTCCGGAGGCCGACACCGCGCGGCGCTGACCTCCCGGCCCCCCACGTCACCGGGCACGGTTTCCTCGGGTACGGTCTTTTCGAGTACGGGCCCGAGGGGCGGTTCGAGGACCGGATTTTCCCGGGCCGCCCGAACCGCGGAGGCCGCTGCGGCGTGCCCGAGGTGCGCCCCGCGGGACGTGGCGGGGTGGTCCCGGGCTCCGGGGACATTCCTCCCGGGAATCGGGGGCATCGGCCCAGGCGGCCTGGGACGGGGGCCGGGTTCGCTGTCCAGGTGATGAAAAATCCTGATTCATTCCGCCGGATCGTCGCCGGAATCGCCCTGCTCGCCTGGCCGCTACTGGAGTTTCTCGCCTTCCTCGCCGCGCCGCCGGGAAAAAGCCACGCCCCCGCGGTCTTCCGCGAGAACGCGACGACAGTGCAGGTCAGCGCGCTTCTCTACCTGTGGGCGGCGCTCGCCCTCATCCCGGTGACCTTCGCCCTGGCCCACCTGCTGCGCAGCCGCGCCCCGAGGACGAGCAACGTGGGAGCCACGATCGGCCTGATCGGCTCCGGACACGCGCTGACGCTCTTCACCACCGACTTCTACGACCTGGCCCTGGCCCAGACACTGTCCGACGGGCAGGCGGAGGCGGTCACGGCTCGGGCCGGTGAGCTGTGGGGATTCCTGTTCGGCATGCTACTGCCCGCCTTCCTCGCCCACGTCGGGCTGTTCACCCTGCTCATCGCGCTGGCCGCGGTCAGGATCACCCCCCGGTGGGTTCCGGTCGCCGCGTTCGCGGGAACGCTGGTCCCCTTCCTGGCGATCGACCAGGCGCCGGCCGTACAGGCGACGGGCGCCCTGTTCCACCTGGCCGCGTACGGCTGGATCGCGCTGCGCGTGCTGCGGATGCCGGATGCCGAGTGGAGCGGGAAGGTCGGCGGGGAGGTCACAGCCCCGCTTCCCGCGCGCGCATGATCGCCTGTGCCCGGTCCGCCACCTGAAGCTTGGTGAAGACGGCCGACACGTGATTGCGCACGGTCTTCTGGCTCAGCCCGAGCCTGGCGGCGATCTGCGGATTCGTCAGATACTCGGCGACCAGGCCGAGGATCTCCCGCTCCCGTCTGGTCAGCTCGGGCAGCGCCTCCTCCCGCCCCTGCTCACGCCCCTGCTCGCCGAAGTAGCCCACCAGCCGGGTGGCGATGGCCGGGCCGAAGATGGCCTCGCCCTCGGCCACCGCCTGCACGGATCGGACGATCTCCGCCTTCCTGGCGCCCTTGAGGACGTAGCCCCTGGCGCCGGCCCGCATGGCCGCGAACACCGAGTCGTCGTCGTCCGACATGCTGAGCACGACCACTCGGATGTGCGGGTGGTCGTGGGTGAGCCGCTCGGTGGCCGCGACCCCGCCCATCCCCGGCATCGTCAGGTCCATCAGGACCACGTCGGGCTGCGCCCGTCCGACCAGGGCCAGCGCCTGCTCGCCGCTGGCGGCCTCGTCGGCGACTTCGATCCCCTCGGCCGTCGCCAGCAGGGTCCGCAGCCCCGCGCGAAAACCCGGATGGTCGTCAACCAGCAGGACCCGGATCACCGCTGTCTCCTTCCTCGGCCGCCGGCAGCGCGACCCTGACAAGGGTCCCGCCTCCCGGATGTTCCTCGAACACGCACGATCCGCCCAACTCCACGGCACGCTCCCGCATCGACGCCAGCCCGACCCCCGCCCGGCCCGGCCCTCCGGGACCGTCGGCGACGGGCACCTCCTGGCGTATCCCCCGGCCGTCGTCGGAGACCTCCAACCTCAGGGTGCCGTCCGCCACCTCGATTCGCAGCTCAGCGCGGGTCGCTCCGGCGTGCCTGCGCACGTTGGCCAGCGCCTCGGACACGATCCGGTAGGCGGCGACCTCGGTGGCGGCCGGCAGCGGCGGCAGGTCGTCCGGGGCACGCAGGGCCACGCGCAGACCGGACGGCTGCCGGATCGCGTGGGCGCGGAGCGCGCCGAGCAGCCCCAGGGAGTCCAGCGCGGGTGGGCGCAGGCCGTCCACCAGGGTCCGCACGTCGGCCACCGCGGCCTCGGCGTCGGAGACGATCTCGGCCAGCAGTCGCCGCGCGTGCTCGTCCTCGACCAGGTCGTGCACGGCCTCGGCACGCATGGTCAGCGCGGCCAGCGTGGGTCCGAGCCCGTCGTGCAGGTCGCGCCTCAGCCTGCGCCGCTCCTCCTCGCGGGCCATCACCAGCCGCTCCCGCGAGCGCCGCAGGTCGGCGGAGAGCCGTACGGCGTGCACGGCCACCGCGATCTGCCTGGCCAGGTCGGCGAGGACACGCAGGTCACGGGGGCCGAACCCGCTCTCTCCCGGCCTGGGCGACAGGATGAGGTCGCCGGCCCGCTCGCCGTTGTGCGTCAGCGGCAGCCGTACGAGCTCCCCGCCGGGCGTGCCGGACGCGTACCGCGCGCCCCCGGCTGTTTCGACCGCCGCGTACGGCAGGCGCAGTGCCTCGGTGACCGACCGGGCGACCCCCGGCAGCACGGTGCCCGGCTCGGCGGTGCTCTCCAGCCTGCGGCCCAGGCGGGTGAGCGCCGCGTACGGATCGTCACGCTCCCCGTACGTCAGCAGGTTGACCCAGCCCTGCAGCCGTTCCCGCAGCGGTGCGAAGGCGAGGGCCACGAGCCCGGCGGCCAGGATCGAGATCGGCAGGTCCCCGGTGGGGAAGAGTGCGCCGAGGTAGCCGACAACGACCACGTACCCGCCGGTCACGCACCCCGACAGCAGCGCGTAGACCAGCGTCCGATTGATCACCAGGTCGATGTCGAAGAGCCGGTGGCGCAGGATCGCGACGCAGATGGCGACCGGCAGGAGGGTTATGCCGGTCGCGCCGACCAGCTCCCACAAGGTGCTGGTGGTGGGCCAGATGGCGCCGGGGACGTCGTCGGTCAGCCCGGCCGCCAACCTGGCCGCGATGACCACCACCTCGACGCCGACCGCGTAGACCAGCCAGGCGACCTGGCGGCGCTCCCGGCCGCCGCTCCGAAGAGCCCGCACGCCCAGGTCCAGCGCGCCCACGAAGAACACCACGGCGAACAGGGCGGTCATCGCCGTCTCCACCACCGGTGCCACGTCCGCGAGACCGGCCACCCCGAGCGGGTTGACCACGCCGCTGCCCTCGGCGACCTGGCCGTTCTCACCGGGCCGGAACGCGCCGGCCACCATGGTCACCGCTCCCGCGGCGGCGGCGCCGATCACCAGCCGGCGCGTTCCCGCCGAGGACAGCGGCCCGTCGGGGAAGAACAGCGGGATCAGGCAGACCGACAGGTTCGCCGGCACCCAGAGCCAGGTCTGCGGCCAGGCCATGGCTCCGGCCAGTGGCAGCCCGGGACGGGTGACGAGGCCGAGGATCGCGTACTGCCCGCAGAACTCCATGAGCGCGAAGCAGAACGCGCTCACCGTCAACAGCAGGCCCACTCCGTGCTCGGGGTGGCGCGAACAGATGAGGCCGCCCACCAGCGCGCAGGCCGTCACGAACAGCAGGTGGGACAGGGCGAGCGGATTCGTCCCGTTGAGAACGGCCAGGACGACGGCGAGCACGGTCAGCACCAGGGTCAGGGCGCACCACGACCATGCGATGCGCGCCGCTGCCGCCACTGTGCCTCCCGAGCCGGTCGCCACACCGTATCCGGCCCGGGGGGCGCTGTCTCGGGGGTGGGACTCGCCGATCAGCCGGTGGTCCGGGCGGTCCCCGGGATCAGATTCCCTGGGGGAGCCGGAACAGGCGGCCCGGGTCGCGGGCGGCCTTGACCTGGGCGAGCCTGGTGGCGTTCGCCCCGTAGTAGGCCGCGCGCCAGCCGCCGAGCTCGGGGTCGGTGTAGTTGACGTAGGCGTGGTCGCCGAAGTGGGGCCGCATCGCCGCGTGCGCGGTCCTGGCCCAGGTGGCGGCTCCGGTGCGGTGGGCGTAGTACTGCACGCTGTAGAGGGCGGCCCGGTGCGGGAAGGCGGTGGCGTCGGGGCGGACCCGGGCGACGGCGCCGCCGAGGGCGTCCAGCAGCACGGTGTGGTTGCCGGGGCGGGCGACCTGGGCGACCAGGCTCCCGGCCCCGGCCTCGGAGAGCGGACGGTAGGCCATGTGCGACTTGGCGGTGAAGGTGTCCCTGGACAGCCGCCCGCCCCTGGTCTGCCCCGGCAGGGATCCGCCCAGATGGCACTGGGTGACCGAGAGCGAGCCGCAACCCGCCATGGTCAGCATGGCCTGGCGGTAGGAGGTCTGCCGGACGTAGCTCGACGAGGGCGACCCGGCCGCGTCGGCCAGCCGGTCGAGCAGCCGCTCGCAGTCGGCCCTGCCGCCGAGGTAGAGCCCGACGACCTGCACGTCCATCCCGCCGTCGCGGCTGAGGTGCATGCCCGACCACAGGGCGTCCGGGGCCGAGGGGCCCCACGCCTGCCAGGCGCGCAGCGCCCTGACCGCCTTCGACCACGGCCAGTGCAGGAAGAACACCGTGACCTCACGGGCCGGGTGGGTCCGGAACTCGAAGGAGACCGCCACGCCGAGGTTGCCCCCGCCGCCGCCCCGGGAGGCCCAGTACAGGTCGGCGTTGTGGTTCGCGTCGCAGGTCAGCAACCGTCCATCGGCCGTGACGATCTGGACGGACTCCATCACGTCGCAGGTCAGGCCGTACTTCCTGGAGACCACGCCGATGCCGCCGCCCAAAGCCAGCCCGCTCACCCCGACCGTGGCGCAGGTCCCGGCGGGGATGCTGACCCCGCTCGCGGCGAGCCTGTCGTAGACGTCGATCAGCTTGGCGCCCGCCTCGACCCTCGCCCGCCCGGCGGTGTGGCTCACCTTGCTCATCCGGGACACGTCCAGGACCAGGCCGGTCCCGGTGGACCAGCCCGCGTAGGAGTGCCCGCCGGACCGCACGGCCAGCGGCACGTTCAGCCGGCGCGCGAAGCCGACGCACTCGGCGACGTCGGAGGGGTTGGCGCAGTAGGCCACGCCCGCGGGCCGCACCGCGTCGAAGGTGGGGTTGAACAGCCGTCGTGCGCTGTCGTACGAGGCGTCACCAGGCCGGATGATCTTGCCGGCCAGCCCGTCCGCCAGAGCCCGCCAGTCGGCGGGTCGCGGGCCGCTCATGGCGCCCGTGGTATCCCGGCCGGTCGTACCGGTGGCGCCCAGGGCGGGTGTGCCCTGAGCGCCCAGTGCCAGAGCGGCCAGGCCGCCGGTACGAAGGAATGCCCGCCTGTCAGGAGCGGTCCGCATACGTTCTCCCCGAGGTTCCGTGTCGACTACCTGATAGGACGACCGCACCCATCACCTGGTTGATCACATTCCCATCACTGTTCGCTCTCCTGCGGGGGCAGGGGGAGCACGCCGTGCACCGGGCGCCCGCAGGTGCCGTGCAGGAGGTGTTCCTCGATGTCGTCGGGGAAGGCCTCCAGCGCGGACAGCACGAACCTGGCCGTACCGTCCGGGTGGAAGCACGCGCCCCTGCCCCTGACGCTCGCCGCCCTGGCGCGCAGTTCGTCCAGGGCGGCGGCGGAGCCGCCCATGAACTCGGCCATCGACCGCGCGACGTCCGGGAGGCCGAGCCGGCACGGACCGCACTGCCCCGACGACTGGTCGGCCAGGTATCCCGCCACCCGGACCCTCTCGCCCAGCGGGCAGGTCTCCCCGCCGAGCGGCGCGATGATCCCGGCGCCGAGCCGGCCACCAGCCTCGGAGATGCCCTGCCGGGAGACGGTCGCCACGGCCGCGGCGTCGCCCGGGGGGTTCACGGAAGTGAGCAGATAGTCAGAAATGACTGGAGTTACGGGAGTTGCAGACGTGACTGATAACGAAGGTGTAAAGATGTGCCCGTGCGTCGTCAACTCGGCAGTCGGTTCGAGAGCACGGACACCGATGTCGTCCTGGTGGAGGACCTGCATCGGGAGTTCGGTGCCCCCTTGCTCCGTCATGTGCGCAAAGCCATCGGTAACGACCTGCAATGGGCGGAGGACGTCGTCCAGGAGACGCTCGTCCGAGCCTGGCGTAACGCAGGGAGGTTGCAACGAGAGCCAGGTCTGCTGTGGGCCTGGCTCCTCACCGTCGCCCGCCGTATCGTCATCGACGGTCGTCGCAGGCGAGGGACCAGACCACAGGAGGTCGAACCCGCCGACGCGAACGCTGTGCCGGTTCCCGACGGAGCCGATCGCGCGCTGGAGGCGATGATCGTCGCCGAGGCGTTGCGAGAACTGTCCCCAGAACACCGTGAAGTCATCGAGCAGACTTACCTACGGGACCGTACGATTAACGAGGCGGCGGAAATCCTCGGGATACCGCCGGGTACGGTCAAGTCCCGGCTCTACTACGGGATCCGGGCTCTCCGAAAGGTTCTGAAGGAGAGAGGTGTCGCGAGCTGATGTTCTCCTCCCCGCATCATGACGTGGCGGCGTACGCCCTCGGGGTGCTCGACGAAGAGGACCATGAGGCGTTCCAACGTCACCTCATGACGTGCGAGGAGTGCCAGATCGAGCTCCGGGAACTGTGCGAGGTGCCCGGATTCCTCGATGGGCTCCGGCGGGACCGCTCCAACTCCATGGACGACGGCCGAATGTCACATTGACGTTTGGCCGGTTTTCGGGTGATATCAGTAACGGTGGTGTGCCCCGGTCAACGAGGATCGAGGCAAAGGGCCACTGGAGGTGTCGTGCCACGGGCCAAGCCCGATGGGCGGAGTGCGGGCCGGACGGCCCCGCCCGCCGGGCGAGGTGCAGGGAGCGAGACCCGACTCGCCCGGCTGCGCCGTCGCCTCGCCGAGGCGACCCTGTGGGATGATTGTCCTACCGCTATCTCCCAGGGAGAGCCCGTCGTCTCCGGCCCGGAGACCTTCCGTTCTCCACGGGCGACGGTGAGAGATCTCGGCTCACATGACGAGCCGAGGCGACCGGCCGAAACCCCACCCACCCGTGACGAGACGGCCACCGTGTGGCGGGCGTTCCGCGCCCCGGGTCTCCGAACGAGGAGCGTGACCGGAAACGGGTGGCCCGAAGAGGGCGCCGCTCAACGGAACGCGGGTGTGGAGACATCACTTTCTCCCTGGCGGGAATCATGAGTTTCAACATGATTCCTTATCAAAATGTGCAAAATCCCTCACAAAGGAGTGAGAGCGACATGCCGCTCGACGAGGCCAAGGACGAGCTGCTGAGGAGTGCCGCCGAGACGTGCGCGCACACACCTGGCAGCGACCACGTGGGCGTGGAGGAGGCGCTCGCCTTTCTGCGGCTCTACTACCGGCATGTCGCCCCGGAGGACCTGCTGAGCCGGAACCCGGTCGATCTGTACGGCCCGGCGATCGCCCAGCGGCAGCTCGCCAGGGAGCGCCCCCAGGGCCGAGCCCTGGTCCGGGCCTACACTCCGAGCCTGGAGGAGCACGGCTGGGACCCCGGGTTCTCCATCGTGGAGATCGTCACCGATGACATGCCCTTCCTCGTCGACTCGGTGACGATGGAGCTCGACCGCCACGACATCGGCACCCACCTGGTCATCCACCCGCAGATGCGGGTGCGCAGGGACATGACCGGCAAGCTGCTCGGCCGCGGCCAGGAGGACGTCACCGGGCAGCTGCTCGCCGAGTCCTGGATGCACTTCGAGATCGACAGGCAGACCGACCCCGCCGTGCTCAGGTCGATAGAGGCCGAACTGCAGCGCGTCCTGGAGGACGTGCGCGGCGCCGTCGAGGACTTCGTCAAGATGCGTGCGCTCGCGCTGCGGACCGCCGAGGACATCTCGGCCAACCCGCCGCCCCTCGATCCCGCCGGGGTGGAGGACAGTCTGGAGCTGATGCGCTGGCTGGCCGACGGGCACTTCACCTTCCTGGGCTACCGCGAATACCGCCTGGAGGAGAGCGAGAAGGGCGACAGGCTGCACCCGATGCCCGGGACCGGGCTAGGCATCCTCCGCAGCGACCGTGCCGACTCCGGCAGCTTCGCCGCGCTCCCTCCCGAGTTGCGCGCCAAGGCCCGCGAGAAACAGCAGATGCTGATCATCACCAAGGCCAACACCCGTGCCACGGTCCACCGGTCCGCCTACCTCGACTACGTGGGCGTCAAGCTCTTCGACGCCTCGGGCGAGGTCGTCGGTGAGCGGCGCTTCCTCGGCCTCTTCACCCACGTGGCCTACAGTGAGTCGATCTCGCGCGTCCCGGTGCTCCGGCGCAAGCTGGCCGAGGTGATCGTGCTCGCCGGCCTGACCGCGGACAGCCACGACGGCAAGGACCTCATCGAGATCCTGGAGACCTTCCCCAGGGACGAGCTCTTCCAGACCTCGGTGGAGCAGCTGCTGCCGATCGCGCTCGGCGTGCTCAGGCTCCGCGAGCGCAAGCAGGTCAAGGTCTTTCTCCGCCCTGACGACTACGGCCGCTACGTCTCGTGCATGATCTACCTCCCGCGCGACCGCTACACCACCAAGATCCGCATCAAGATGCAGGACATCCTGCTCAGGGCGCTCGGCGGCACCTCCTTCGACTACAGCGCGATGATCGGCGAGTCGGCCCTCGCCCGGCTGCACGTGGTCGTGCGCGGTGAGCGCGGCAGGCCGCTGCACGCCGACGCGGTGAACGTCGAGGAGCTGGAGGCGAGGCTGGCCGCCGCCACCAGGTCCTGGGAGGACGACCTGGCCACCGCGATCACCGAGCTGAGCCCCGAGGACGAGGCCCCCGGACTCGTCCGCCGCTACGCCTCGGCGTTCCCCGAGGGGTACAAGGCCGACTTCCCCGCCCGGATGGCGGTCGCCGACCTGCGCCGCCTGGAGGCGTTGGCCAACTCCTCCGACGAGATCGGGATGAACCTCTACGAGCCCTACGACGCCTCGGAGGGAGAGCGTCGCTTCAAGCTCTACCGCCTCGGCGCGCCCGTCTCCCTGTCGAGGGTGTTGCCGCTGCTCCAGCGGATGGGCGTGGAGGTGGTCGACGAGCGGCCCTACGAGATCGACCGCGACAACGACCCGGCGACCAAGGACGCCTGGATCTACGATTTCGGCCTGCGCTACACGCCCTCGCCCGAGGTGGACAGGGACGAGTTCAAGCGGCTCTTCCAGGACGCGTTCGGCGCCCTGTGGGCCGGGCGGGTGGAGAGCGACGGGTTCAACGGGCTGGTCCTGACCGCAGGCCTGACCTGGGAGCAGGCCGAGATCCTGCGCGTCTACGCCAGGTACCTGCGCCAGGCGGGCACCACGTTCAGCCAGCAGTACATCGAGCGGGTGCTGATGGGCAACGTGCGGCTCGCGCGGTTGCTGGTGCGCCTGTTCGAGGCCAGGCTCAACCCCCGGCGCCCGGTGGAGGTCCGCGCGGACCTGGCCGACGCGCTGCACGAGGAGATCCTCGCGGCCCTGGACGAGGTGGCCTCCCTGGACGAGGACCGGATCCTGCGGGCCTACCTGGAGATGATCGGGGCCACCCTGCGGACCAACTACTTCCAGCGGGTCGACGGTGAGCGCAAGCCGTACGTCAGCCTGAAGCTGGACTCGCCGTCGATCAGCGTGCTGCCGCTGCCCCGGCCGAAGTTCGAGGTGTTCGTCTACTCGCCCCGGGTCGAGGGTGTTCACCTGCGGTTCGGCAAGGTCGCGCGAGGTGGGTTGCGCTGGTCGGACCGGATGGAGGACTTCCGCACCGAAGTGCTCGGGCTGGTGAAGGCGCAGATGGTGAAAAACACCGTCATCGTTCCCACTGGCTCCAAGGGTGGCTTTGTCGTCAAAAATCCGCCAAAGTCGGGGTCGCGGGAGGACACCCTGAACGAGGGCATCGCCTGCTACCGGATGTTCATCTCCGGTCTGCTCGACCTCACGGACAACCTCGTCGACGGCCAGGTCGTCCCGCCCGCCGACGTGGTCAGGCACGACGAGGACGACACCTACCTGGTGGTCGCCGCGGACAAGGGCACCGCGACCTTCTCCGACATCGCCAACGCCGTGTCCAAGGAGTACGGCTTCTGGCTGGGTGACGCCTTCGCCTCCGGCGGCTCGATCGGCTACGACCACAAGGCCATGGGCATCACCGCCCGAGGCGCCTGGGAGTCGGTCAAGTACCACTTCCGCACGACCGGTGTCGACATCCAGAACACCGACTTCACCGTGGCCGGAATCGGCGACATGTCCGGCGACGTGTTCGGTAACGGCATGCTGCTCTCCCAGCACATCCGGCTGGTCGCGGCGTTCGACCACCGGCACGTCTTCGTCGACCCCCACCCGGACGTCGCCCGGAGCCACGCCGAGCGCGCCCGGCTGTTCGCGCTGCCCCGCAGCTCATGGGCCGACTACGACGCCTCGCTCATCTCCGCCGGAGGCGGCGTCTGGCCCCGTACGGCCAAGTCGATCCCGGTCTCCGCGCAGATGCGCACCGCGCTCGGCCTCGACGACGACGTGACGTCGCTGGCCCCGGCCGACCTGATCAGCGCCATCCTGCGGGCACCGGTCGACCTGCTGTGGAACGGCGGCATCGGCACCTACGTCAGGGCGTCGAGCGAGTCCAACGCCGACGTCGGCGACAAGGCCAACGACGGCCTGCGGGTCACCGCCGCCGAGCTGCGCTGCAGGGTGATCGGCGAGGGCGGCAACCTGGGCTTCACCCAGCTCGCCCGGATAGAGTTCGCGCTCAACGGCGGGCTGATCAACACCGACTTCATCGACAACTCCGCCGGTGTGGACACCTCCGACCACGAGGTCAACATCAAGATCCTCCTGGACCGGGCGATCCGGGAGGGGGAGCTCACCGATAAGCGGCGCAACCAGCTCTTCCTGGACATGACCGACGAGGTGGCCCAGCTGGTCCTGCGTGACAACTACGACCAGAACGTGGTGCTGGCCGCCGCCCGCGAGCAGGCGACCGACATGCTGCACATCCACTCACGCCAGCTGCGCAAGCTGGAGCGGGCCGGCCTGCTCAACCGGGAGCTGGAGTTCCTGCCGTCGGACAAGACGCTCGCCGAGCGCCGCCAGGCCGGGATCGGGCTCACCGCCCCGGAGTTCTCGGTGCTGCTGGCCTACACCAAGCTGGTGACCGACGCCGAGATCCTCGCCTCCGACCTGCCGGACGACCCCTACCTGACGTCCTGGCTGGTGTCCTACTTCCCTTCGGCGCTGCGTGACGGGGAGGTGCGCGCCCACATGGACACCCACCCGCTCCGGAGGGAGATCATCACCACCGGGGTGGTGAACGACCTGGTCAACTCCAGCGGGACCACCTTCATGTTCCGCCTCGGCGAGGAGAGCGGCGCGTCCACTCCCGACATCGCCCGCGCCTACCTGGTGACGCGCGAGGTCTTCGACCTGCCCAGCCTCTGGCGCCAGATCGAGGAACTGGACAACAAGGTCGACACCTCCGCCCAGATCGCCATGGAGCTGGAGGCCCGCAAGCTCGTCGAGCGGGGCACCAGGTGGCTGCTGGGCAACCGGCGCCCGCCGCTGGACCTGGCCTCCACGGTCGACTTCTTCGGCAAGGGCATGAACGGCCTGCTGCCGCACCTGCCCAAGCTGCTGACCGGGACCGATCTGGTCGCGTTCGAGGAGCGGCGCGACGGTTTCGTCTCCCGGGGCGTCCCCGCCGAGCTGGCCGAGCGCGTCGCCGCGATGGTGCCCGCCTACTCCACGTTCGATCTGGTCGAGGTGGCCGCACGCACCGACAGGCCGGTGCACGACGTCGCCGAGGTCTACTTCGACCTCGCCGACCGGCTTCAGCTCTCCAGGCTGCGCGAGCGCGTCATCGCGCTGCCCAGGGACAGCCGCTGGAACTCCATGGCGCGGGCCGCGCTCCGCGACGACCTCTACG
Organism: Streptosporangium amethystogenes; assembly: GCF_000721075.1. GTDB lineage: Bacteria > Actinomycetota > Actinomycetes > Streptosporangiales > Streptosporangiaceae > Streptosporangium > Streptosporangium amethystogenes. The sequence goes on along the minus strand of NZ_JOEQ01000004.1, from coordinate 491,177 downwards.
CCGCGCACGCGACGCTCACCCACAACGTCCTGGTGCACAGCGCGCCGGGGCTGTCGCCCGAGGAGCGCCTGGCGCGCTGGGCCGAGGCCAACTCGGCCGCGGTCTCGCGGGCGAAGCAGACCCTGTCGGAGATCTGGGAGAGCGACAACTTCGACCTCGCGACCCTGTCGGTGGCGCTGCGCGCGATCCGCACGCTGGCGGCCACCGTCAACCTCCCGCACGCCGAGGCGTGAGCCGCCCGCCCGGGTCCCTCGCGGGGGACCCGGGCGGACCGGTCAGCTCACGATGACCTTCGTGAGGCCGCCCAGGTAGCCGATGACCCTGGCGGGCCGGCCGCTGTCCTTGGCCGGGACCGTGCTCACGTACAGCTGCGTCTCCACGGTGCGCAGTTCCTCACGGATGAAGCTCTCGGTCGTCAGCTTCCTGGCGTCCGGCGGGATACGGGCGTCCGACGCGCACGGATCGATCTTGACGCTTCTGGTCGTCGTCCTGATCAGTGAGTAGACGACCAGCGCGCCGCCGTCGGCGGTGCGCAACGCGTGCACCGGATAGCTGCTCGCGGCGAAGATCGAGTCGTAGCCCAGGCACGCGCTCTTCCCGTCCGTGCGCCGCTTCGCGATCTCGTCGGCGAAGCCGGTCGTGTGCGGGCTCTTCTCGATCAGCCCGGCCGCGAACCCGCGCTCGCCCTCCTCGGCCGAGGTCGCGTGCAGCGGGGCCATGAGCCGCGGGCTGATCGCCACGGTCGCGTCCTCCTCGCCCAGCGCCGTCGCGTACCCGTCGGCGTCCTTGGCGACCTCGGGGGGCCTGACGCCCTCGTCGAGCAACGAGGTCGAGCTGAGCCGCCAGTCCTCCCCACCCTGTCGGATGAGGGTCAGCACGGCGGTACGGACCTTGCCGGAGGGCTCCCGGCGGTCCACGATCGCGGTGAACCAGCGGGGTCCCTCCTGCACGCGCGGGACCAGCAGCTCGGGGGTGCCCCAGGTGTACGGGGGAAGCGCCTCGACGGAGCCGCTGAAGGCCGCCGCGGTGAGGGCCTGCTGTCCGTCGCGGGTCTGCTCCAGCATGAGCCTGCGGTCGACGTCCAGCTGCGGTGTCGCCGCGCCCAGCACCCCGTCGGCGCCCAGGAGGCCGGCCAGGGCCTTCGCGGCCTCGTCGAGCGTGACCGGAGGTGCCGGGAGCGACGGCGTCGTCGTGGGGCGGGCGGCCGAGGTGTCACCGGCCGGAGATCCCGACGGGCTCCGCCCCGGCCGCGCGTCACCGGAGACGGAACGGGAATCGGAACACCCCGAGGTCGCGGCGACCAGCGCCAGCGCGAGCGCGAGCACGCCCCTGCGCCTGTGTCCGCGCACGTCCACCTCCCGATGCTCCCCGATGCGGGCCATGCTAGCCATGGTGGGGGAGAGTCCCGTACACGATCGGGTGCGAAGGTCGCGTACCCTTTACAGACGTGGCACTCATCGATCCGGCAGAACAGATCAACGAGCTTACCGGGACGCTGAACAGCATCCAGGACGTGCTCGACCTCGGCGCGATTCGCAAGCAGATCGAGGAGCTGGAGGATCAGGCCGCCGCGCCGGACCTGTGGAACGACCAGGAACGCGCACAGAAGGTCACCAGCAAGCTCTCCTACCTCCAGGGCGAGGTCAACAGGGTCGAGTCGCTGGTGCGGCGGCTTGAGGACCTCTCCGTGCTGTACGAGCTGGCCGCCTCCGAGGACGACGAGGACACCCAGCAGGAGGCCGAGCGCGAGCTGGCGTCCCTGAAGAGCGACATCGGCGCGCTGGAGGTCCGCACCCTGCTGTCCGGCGAGTACGACGCCCGCGAGGCGGTCGTCACCATCCAGTCCCAGGCCGGTGGCGTGGACGCCGCCGACTGGGCCCAGATGCTCCAGCGGATGTACCTGCGCTGGGCCGAGCGCAGGGGCTACCCGACGGACGTCTACGAGACCTCCTACGCGGAGGAGGCCGGGATCAAGTCGACGACCTTCACGGTCAAGGCGCCGTACGCGTACGGCACCCTCCGTGGCGAGCACGGCACGCACCGCCTGGTCCGGATCAGCCCGTTCGACAACCAGGGCCGCCGCCAGACCTCCTTCGCGGGCGTCGACGTGGTGCCGGTCGTCGAGACGACGGACCACATCGACATCAACGAGGACGACCTGCGCGTCGACGTCTACCGCTCCTCGGGCCCCGGCGGCCAGGGCGTCAACACGACCGACTCCGCGGTCCGGCTGACCCACCTGCCCACCGGCATCGTGGTCTCCTGCCAGAACGAGCGCTCGCAGCTGCAGAACAAGGCGACCGCGATGGCGGTCCTGCAGTCCAAGCTGCTGGAGCGCAAGCGGCAGGAGGAGGCGGCGGCGCTGAACGAGATCCGGGGCGAGTCGACCACGTCGTGGGGCACCCAGATCCGTAACTACGTGCTGCACCCCTACCAGATCGTCAAGGACCTGCGGACGGGCGCCGAGGCGGGCAACCCGAGCGCGGTGCTCGACGGGGACCTGGACGGCTTCATCGAGGCCGAGATCCGCTGGACCCGCCGCCAGGAGGCGGGCGTCGAGGGCGGGTAGGCCGCGTCCGCGCCTCACGGGCGCCTCGGACGTCCGTGAGCCGTGTCTTCCCGTCCTTTGCCCCGCAGGGGCGCCGTCAGGCCCCGCTGAGGTGTCTCAGGGCCAGGGTGAGGAAGAGGAGCGCGATCAGCACCAGCGCGATGAACGCGGGGGTCATGCCGCCGAACGGGCCGTGGTGGTGTTGAGCGCGGTATGCGCGGCAGCGGGGGCAGCGGCCCTCGGCCACGGGGTGAGCGCACCCCGCGCAGACCAGGTCTTCACAGCTCATGCCGTCCTCCCTCTTCGAGGTCAGAACCACTTTATCCGGTCGTTACCGGGCGCCGAATCGTTTTGTTTCCGTTATGGACGTTCCATGCCAGTCTTCCCCCTAGACTGGGCACCGGCCAACCGGAACGTCGATCAAGCGCAAATGACCGGCGCCCCCCGACCGGCGAGAGGTGGAAGTGGCCCTCTGCCACTCCTGCGACCGTCCTACCCCCTAGACTGGCATGCCGTGATGCGCCCGTGATCCATTTTGATAATGTCACCAAGGTCTACGCGAACCAGAACCGGCCCGCGTTGGACCACGTCAGCGTCGATGTCGACAAGGGCGAGTTCGTGTTCCTGGTCGGCCCCTCGGGGTCCGGGAAATCGACCTTTCTCCGCCTGGTCCTGAAGGAGGAGCGCCCCAACTCGGGCGCGATCCACGTGGCCGGCAAGGACCTCGCCCGACTGTCCAACTTCAAGATCCCGCACCTGCGCCGCCGGATCGGCTGTGTCTTCCAGGACTTCCGGCTGCTCCCGAACAAGAACGTGTATGAAAATGTCGCGTTCGCTCTGGAGGTGATCGGCAAGCCACGGCGTTTCATCCGTAAGGTGGTCCCCGAGGTCGTCGAGCTCGTCGGCCTTGAAGGCAAGGCACACCGGATGCCCGACGAGCTGTCCGGTGGCGAGCAGCAGCGGGTCGCGATGGCCCGGGCGTTCGTCAACCGGCCGATGATCCTGCTGGCCGACGAGCCGACCGGAAACATCGACCCTGCGACGAGCATCGGCATCATGAAGGTGCTCGACCGGATCAACCGGACCGGCACCACTGTCGTCATGGCCACGCACGACGCGGCCATCGTCGACTCCATGCGCAAGCGGGTGGTGGAACTGGAGGACGGCAAGATCGTCCGTGACCAGTCGCGGGGCGTGTACGGCCAGGCGTACTGACACCAGGACCGGAAAGAGCGACAGGAAGAGCATGCGGGCAAACTTCATCTTCTCCGAGGTCTGGATCGGCCTCCGCCGCAACCTCACGATGACCATCGCGGTCATCGTGACCGTGGCGATCGGCATGGCGTTGCTGGGCGTCGGTCTGATGATCAACTCCCAGATCTCCAGCATGAAGGACTTCTGGGCGGACAAGGTCGAGGTCTCGGTCTTCCTGTGCAAGAAGAACGACCCCTTCCCGCAGTGCAAGGGCAGCGGTGGCGTCAACGCCCAGGAGCAGGCCGAGCTGAAGGCGACCATCGAGGCCATGCCTCAGGTCCAGCAGGTCACCGTGGAGAACGCGGCCGAAGCCTACAAGAACTTCCGGAACCAGAACGCCAACAACACCGTGCTGCTCTCGGCCATCCAGGTCGAGGACATGCCGGAGTCGCTGCGGGTCAAGCTCAAGGACCCGGAGGCCTACGGGCCGGTGATCGAGGCGGTCAAGGGTGCCCCGGGCGTCTCCAACGTGGTCAACCAGAAGGAGCTCCTGGAGAAGTTCTTCGGGCTGCTGGAGAAGCTCCGCTGGTCGGCGATGACAGTGGCGATCATCCTGGTGTTCGCCACCTTCCTACTGATCGGTAACACCGTCAGGCTCTCCGCGTTCAGCCGCAGGCGTGAGACCGGCATCATGCGCCTGGTGGGTGCCTCGAACCTCTACATCCAGCTCCCGTTCGTGATGGAGGGCGTCATCGCCGGCCTGCTCGGCGGCGTGGTGGCCGCGGTGATGCTGATCATCAGCAAGGTCTTCCTCTTCGACGGGGTGCAGCTCTACCTCTCTCCCAACAGCCAGCTCTCCTGGGAGACCGTCGCCTCGGTGATCAGTGTCACCATGGTCTTCGGCGTGCTCATCTGTGTGCTGGCCTCGTTCTTCACGCTCCGCCGCCACCTGCGTGTGTGATGTCTCAATGAGGATGTGACCGGTCGGCCGAGGCTCGTTGACCTGTGACGCCATCGACGGTTGTGGAGTGTGGACTCCGAGGCGGAGGCTCCACAACCTCTGGGCAATCATGGTTGTTGTCGAGGCGGCGACGATCTGGGGTGATGCGGTCGGCCCGAGGCGCGGCCTCAGTTTGTTTTCCGAGCCTCGGAACCGGCCGCATGACGTTCGTCATATCCGGGCCTCGCTACGTTCTGCCCGGTGGTCAGCCTGGGGAGGCCGTACTCCATATCCGAGATTGACGGACCACCGGTGGACGTCACGCGTCCGCGGGCGCGGCTTTCGTCCTCAAGTTCGGCGAGGCCGTCACCGACGGTGCCGATCCGCTGGCCTGCGGGAGAAATGGACACCTCTCCTTCGAGGTTCACATGCAGTCTCAGCCGGGGGCCGTCGATCACCGGCCCCGCACCCAGTCCGGGGACATCGGCAAACCGGACGGCTGAGGCCACGGCGAAGCCGGGGAGGACCCTCTCCTGTCTGGCCCGGTCGGCGTCCTCCAAAAATCGCGCGAAATCAGCTTCGTCAACGACCCGGATCAGGGTCGGACCGAGTAGCGACATGAACTCGCTTGTCGCGTAATCCTGGATCTGCAGAAAGAAATCGTCACCGATTGAGACTTCGGTGCCCGGCTCGCTCATCGAGCCCTCGTAGGCCACGATATTCAAATCGTCCGCGTGCACCTCGTATTCCCGAGCGAAGAGCAGGGAGGAGGCACCGGCGAGGTCGGAGCCGAGGACTGCTTCGAGGTGAGCGGGATCCTCCAACACAATCGTTGGCGCCGCTATCTCGCCCTGCCCTGTTCCCCAGGACGTCAGCCGCTGACGCATCCGGGTGGTTCCTGTCGGGCTCATGTTTCCGTTCTTCATCAGGCAACCTCAGCCAGGATGGTCTTGAGGTCGGTCAGCGTGGCCTGTGGTCCACAGAGCTGATAGACACCGGTCAAATTGAGGACGATCTCGTCGACTCCGGCGTCGGTATACTCCGCCATTTGCTCGGTTATCCGGTCGATGTCACCGCTTAGGAAAGCACCACCGTCCACCAGCGCTTTGGCTGCTATCAGCGGGTCGTCTCCGGTGACATCGACTCCCGCTCTGCTCAATATGTCAATGTAGTGCGCCGCTTTTATATGCGCAGCGTTGCTGGCCAGTGCCAGTTCCGCGGGCTCGCGCTCGGGTCGGCTGAGTGCCATGGGCACGATCACGGTCACTTTGGGCATCTGGCGGCGGGCCTGCTCGGCGCCCTCCCGCAGGGCGGGGATCACAGTGTCCCTGATGTAGGAGGCTGGAGTCAGCCACATGATGGCGACATCGGCTGTCTCACCGGCGAGCCTGGCCATCCCGGGGGGCAGGGCGCCCAGGCCGATCCGCACGTCCGGAGCCGGATAAGGGTGACGCCCAGCCCGATTGGCACTCGAAATCCGGCGCCGGTCGCGTAGACAAATCCTTGATGCGGCTCGACCAGCATCGACTGGCCTTGCCGCAGTCGATCCGCATTACTCCAGTTCACCAGCGCGGCGTATGGCAGTAACTGTTCCGGTCTCCGAGGGGCGAATGGAGTAAGTATCGAGTACAAGGTCAAGCAAGACTCTAGAGTGCAAAAGACAAGGTCGGGCAGCGTGGATCACCATACGAAAGGGGCTGCCGAAACCCTATTTGCCCCCTGGTGCTGTCATTTGTTTTGACAACATAGAGAATCACTCATTTTGTGAGATGTCAAGGCATTCAGTCGGCGCTTTAAATCTGCTCTGCGGGCAGTTTTTTACTTAAGTGCATTCTGGCGCTAAGTGATCGTGGTGTGTGATCATCTTGAGGTCTTGGGAAAGTGGTGTCGGCGAATCCGATTTCCGGCCCGAAGCTTAGGGGTAATAAAGTGTGACCGAAAGTGAGTGGTGCGGGTAGCCGGTGAACGAGGCGATCTCAGCGAGAACAAGCCAAGCGCCTTTGGTGGTCTGCCGCCAAGCGTCATCGACACGTACCGAGCATGAAAGCCAGAGGTTACGCCGGGTCGGGGATCATCGGTCCGGTCTCGGCGATGAAGCCGTTCGGGAGGTTCTGCCCGGACTCATCGGCGAAGACGAGCCGGGAGCCCCAGATCGCCCAGGTGCTTTCAAGGCGGGCAGCACCGTCGCCTCCGGCTGGAGATCTCCTCGTCATCGCGCTGGACCGCCCGATGCACCGGCACCTGGAACGACCATCCCAGACTCTCCATCAGGTAGGCCACCCCGCGCGGGGTTGGAACCTCTCGGCGATCAGGGCGGCGATGCGCGTGCCCGTCCAGCGCCGACCGTCCTATCCGCGCGCGCCCTCGTCCAAGAACGTCTCCAGCCGGGCGCACACCCACGAAGCAAGGTGCGCGTCGATCATGGGTCGACGGCGGAATCCTGTCCGGCGCGACACCTCCGGCGAAGGATGCCGCCATGTGGATCAGCAAGCTCAAGGCCGAGGGAATGGCGATTTGGTGATATATGCCTTGAAGCCCTCGTTGTCATGATGTGTGCGGGTTCTCTCTGCCGATCCATGGATTTGCCCGGGCGCCGGCGGGGTTCTGGGGGAGCGGTTGGAAAGCATGCAGGCCCAACGCCGGTAGGCTCAAGACATGCCACGTGAGACCGGGCGGAAGGTAATAGCCCAGAACAAGCGTGCCTGGCACGACTACCACATCGAGGACACCTACGAGGCTGGTCTTGTGCTCCAGGGCACGGAGGTCAAATCGCTGCGGCTCGGCCGCGCCTCCCTCCTCGACGGGTACGCCGTCATCAAGGACGGCGAGGCCTGGTTGATCAACGTCCACATCCCCGAATACACCATGGGTACCTGGACCAACCACGCCGCGCGCCGCACCCGCAAGCTCCTGCTGCACCGCAAGGAGATCGCCAAGCTGGTCGCCAAGACCAAGGAGGGCGGTCTGACCCTGGTGCCGCTCGCCATCTACTTCAAGGACGGCAGGGCCAAGATCGAGATCGGCCTCGCCAAGGGAAAGAAGGACTGGGACAAGCGGCAGACACTGGCCGAGAACCAGGCCAAGCGGGAGATGGCACGCGCGCTCAGGCACAGGAACAGATGACGGTGAGAGGAAGGGCCAGGCGTGCCGCCTCCGCGGTGCTCGCGCTGGCGGTGACGGCTCCCATGCTGTCCGCCTGCTTCGAGGAGCCCTCGGCCCACGAGGCGGTGCGCGACTTCCTGATCGGCTGGCAGACGGGCGACTACGCCGCGGCGGCCAGGCGCACCGACGGCGATGAGAAGGTTGTCAGCAAGGCGCTCGAAGACGCCAAACTCCAGCTCGACGCGGCCTCGTTCCGCTTCGACGTCAAGAGCATGCGGCGCGCCGCGGACGAGGTCGAAGCCGACTTCGACGCCGAGGTCGACCTGGGAGAGAACAACCCCCTGTGGGAGTACGAGGGCAAGCTCCCGCTCCATCTGGTCGACGGCAGCTGGAAGGTGCGCTGGTCGCCCAGCGTGCTCCACCCCCAGTTGCGCGAGGGGCAGCGGTTCGCCGTGAAGGTCACCCCCGAGGGGCGCCAGCCGATCCTCGACCGCAACCGCGACCCGCTGCAGGAGAAGGCCATCCTGCACGTGGCGAGCGTGATTCCGGCCAATCTGAAGAACGACGAGGCGGACAGGCTCTGCCAGCGGCTCTCCAAGATCACTGGCTTTCCGCATGACCGTCTGCTGAGCCGGATCCGTTCCGCCCAGCCCAACCTCCAGGTCCCGCTGGTCACCTTCGGCCGTACGAAGTTCGGGCAGCTCAGCGCCCAGTTGGAGGCGATCCCCGGCATCATCCTCTCCGAGCAGGAGCAGTCGGTCGCCCCCGCCTCGCCCACCCAGATCGTCGGCACCGTCACCGCCGTCACCCCCGAGACCGAGCAGCAGCTCGGCGGCCCGCAGCGGGCCGGGGACACGGTCGGCAGGGCCGGCCTGCAGAAGGCATACCAGGAGCACCTGACCGGCTCGACCGACACCCGGGTGATCACTGTCGATCTCAAGACGCTCAAGGTGACCGAGCTCAAGAAGTGGCGGCCCGACCGTTCCACCTCACCGGTGCAGACCACGCTCGACCGCACCCACCAGAAGGCCGCCGACAGCGCGCTGCTGGGCGGGTCCGGCATGCTGGTGGCGGTTCAGGCCTCGACCGGCGACATTCTTGCAGTGTCCAGCACCAGCGAGTACAACCAGGAGAAGCACGCTCTCGCCGGGAGGTTCCCGGCGGGGACCGCGTTCTCCATCATGTCCGTCGAGGGCATGCTCAAGGCCCGGATCAGCCCCAAACAGAAACTGGCCTGCCCCGCGGACAGGACCGTCGGTGGTGTCGCGTTCCATCAGGATGGCGCGCCCGTCGGGGTGACGCCGACCCTTCAGGCCAACTTCGCCACCGGTTGCGTGACCGCGCTCGCCTCGCTGGCCCGCAGGATCGACGGCTCCGAACTGACGTCCGCCGCCGCGAAGTTCGGCATCGGGGCGCCCTGGGCCCTGCCGCTGAAGGGGTTCAGCGGTTCCATGAGGCCGCTCAAGAACGACGCCGCCACGGCGAAGGCACTCGCCGGGCAGAACGTGCTGGTCAGCCCGCTCTCCATGGCACTGGTCGCCGGGGCGGTCGCCTCGGGCACCTGGCGTCCGCCGGTCCTGGTCACCGACCCCCGGACCGCCGATCCCACGACGGAGACCGAGCCTTACAAGGCGCCCGATCCGATCAAACTGGACGACAAGACCGTCGGCATGCTCCGCACCTTCATGCGCAGTGGCGTGACCGCGGGCTCGGCACGTGCCGCCGCGGCTCCCGGTGACCCCGTCCACGGCATCACGGCCGCCGCCTCGCAGAACCGCAAGCCGCTCGCCTGGTTCGTCGGATGGCAGGGAGACGTGGCCGTCGCCGTGCTGATGCAGAGCCCCGACTCCGGGGCAGGGGCGGCCGTCGCGGGACGGTTCTTCCAGGGGCTCCACGCAGGGCTGTGACCTCCCGGAATATTCTTTTCACCCTGAGCAACCGCAGGGCGCCTCGTCTGCGTCCTTCTAAATGACCGGGCGCCGATCGGGGGGTTTCGGGCTCGGTCGCTGTGATGAGATCAGGGCCTCATCTCGGGGGAGGCCCTGCCCGTCAGGACCGGCTCGACCCTGCCGGTCGGCCCCGGGGACGCACGCGATTCGCGGGCGTCCCCGGGGTTTCGGCGTTTCCGACCGGTGTTCCCGGCGGGATGCCCACGCTCCGCCGCGCCCCCACCGCCTCGTGCGATGCCTGCGCCACCTCGCCCGGCGCACCGGGCGGGAATTCGATTGGCGTTACCTCTGTTGTAACAGGTATCTTCGGATAGCCCGCCCCCTCGGGGATGGGTTGAAAATTCAACAGGGGGGTGACTGGTTTCGACTTTGGCTTTGCAAGCCAGGTGAAGCGGGTCGAGGACTGCGGACATAACCTCGTTAACACTGTGACCGCGACCAACAAGTGCCAATAAGACGCACTCCGAAGTCAGCCAGGGCAACCTGGCACTCGCCGCCTAAGCAGCGAGTGACTTCTGCCGGCCCGGGAGCGCCTCCGGCCCGGATCCGGCATCGCTAGGAGGCTCAACCGATCAACCCGGCCACGGGGAAGATCGGGAAATCTTACAGTGGCTGAGCCCGTCGGCGACTTGCCTGCGTGATTGCCGGGGCTGAGAAAAGCACAGCAGGCTGCACCCGGAGAAGCCCTGTCTTGAAGTTGAAGGACGCGGGTTCGATTCCCGCCACCTCCACCCCCGTTCCGTGCTCGAACCGTACGGAACAGATCGCCGAAGGGCGGTCGGGGCGGCGATCTCGCCGCCCCGACCGCCCTTCGTTCGTATGAGGGGCATCCGCTGTCAGCACGGTGACCTCGTTCTCGTCGGAGGCGTGGCTGCAGGATGTGGCGGACTCGCGCGCCGGGATTCTCCCCGCACCCGGCGGTGGTTCTCCCGGGCCTAGACGGTGAGCGAGCTCTCGATGCGCCGCAGGTGGTGCCTGGCCAGGGCGAGGTTGGCACGGTCCCGGTCGAGCACCAGGTAGAGGAAGGTGTGGCCGCCGCTGTCGGCCAGCAGCCTGATGATGTGATACTGCCTGGTCAGCGTTATGAGGATGTCCTCCACGGAGTCGTTGATGTTCAGCGCCGCCATGGTCCGGACCTTGGCGCGGACGACCTCGGTGTTGCCCGCCGCCGCCACCTCCAGATCCAGGTCGCGACTTCCTCCGATCGTGCCGAGGCACATGCCGCTTTCGTAGTCGACCAGTGCCGCGCCGACCGAGCCATCGATCGTCGTGAGCTTCTTTCCCAGGGGGCCGGTACGGACGCCGCCTCGCCGGACGGAGTTGTCGGACGTGCGGACGAGGTCATCTGTGGCGGTAGATACGTAAAGTACACCCACCTACTACCGTTAGTCAGCTTCTCGGCCCTGAAAGGGCCGAGCTTGCAGCTCCTCGCCGTGCATGGGGTGCACGGGTCAGGCCGCGTCGTCGGCAGCGTGACTCACTGCCCTGCGACCGATGTTGATCGCAGCGTTGTGGTCGGCGGGGCCGGCGAACCCGCAGCCGAGACACGTGAAGTCGTCCCGGTTGGGACGGTTGCTCTTGTCGCAGTGCCCGCACCGGTGGCAGGTGCGGGAGGTGTTGCGGGGGTCGACCAGACGCACGGGCACGCCGGCGATGGCGGCCTTGTAGGTCACGAACGTGCGGAGCTGGTAGAACGCCCACGAGTGCAGGTCGGCACGCTGAGCCTTACGAACCGTTACCCGGTCGCGGATGCCCTCGAGGTCTTCGAGGGCGATCCCGGTCTGGGTGTCTTTGGCTTTGCCGACCAGCTGCTTGCTGATCACGTGGTTGACGTCACGGGCGAACCGGGACTCCTTGCGCTTGCGCTTTTTCAGGAGTCGCTTGGCGGACTTGGTGCCCTTGGCCTGCAGGCGTGCCCGCAGGCGGGCGTTGCGCCGCCGCACAGCCCGTACACCCTTGCCGGTGTGGGTTTCGCCGGTGGAGTCGGTGGCCAGGTTGACGATGCCGAGATCCACACCCAGCCACCCGTCCGGCTCGTCACCCTGCGGTGGTTCGGGTACGTCGATCACGGTGGCGAGGAAGAACATGCCGTCGCGGTAGAGGAGATCGGCCTGTCCCCGTGCGGTGGTCCCGCTGGTCTTCAACCAGCGGCCCTGGTAGGCGACGGGGATGACGATGCGGCCGGTGAGGGTGAGGATGCTGACCGCGTCGCGACCCTTCCAAGTGAGGATTCGCTGGTCGTAGGCGACCGCACCCAACTCGCGGAACACCGGCTTGATCTTCTTGTCTCGCTTGTAGGCTTCACATGCCTTGGCGATCGACCGGATGGCCATCTGCGCCGACAGGCCGAACCGGGCTCGCAGGTCGGCGTACACCAGCTTCTGCAGGGCGATCTTGTTGGCGGTGTGGTGCTCGAACGCCACCTCGGCGGCACGGTTGGCGGCGGCGTTGCACGCTCGCATCGTCGCCAGTAGCGCCTCGCGCTGCTCAGCGCTCGGGGCGAGCTTCAGCATCTCCGTCACCAGCATGCATTGAGTATGGCATTCAATGCTTCGCCGTTCCGTGCTTTCTCTACACGACTCACACCTGCCGCTGCTGTCGGTCCTGCCGGGCGTCGAACCCGAGCGGCTCGCGCGGGAGACCGCCCGCCGGATGGAGCACGTGGCCGGCTGGCGCCGGCTCGACCTGTCCATGCGGGCCAGGCTGGTGCCCCTGGCCATACCCGTTCCCACGATGCTCGGTTCCGACTGCATCCGCCGCGCCGTAGCTGACCAGTTGCCCCGCCGCCCGGGTACCAGCAAGGTCAATGAAGTACTGGCCCCCGCCGGAGGAGGACCGGCCCTGCCCCGTCCCCTCCTCGCCCTCAGGTCCCTGCCTCCGCAGGAGGCGGACGCCCCTGATCTCACGGGTGGATGAGGGCGCCGGGGATCGGATGTCTCACAGGCCGCGCCCGCTCAGATTTCCGAGAAGAACTCGTCGAGTGGCACCGCGCCGCTTCTAAGCTGGAGGTATTTGATGAGCAAGCAGGCGGTGCTCGCCGAGCTGAAGATCCTGCGCGAGCAGGTGACCGGCGTGCTGGAGACGGCCGTCGCGTCGGTGGACGGACTGCTCGTCGCGGCCGACAGCGACGGTGCGCGGCCCGAGGTGCTGGCCGCGCTGGCCGCCGCCACCCTGGGGCTGGGGAAACGTACGGGCTACGAGGTGGGCATGGGGGAGCTTCGTGAGGTGGTGACCCGTTGCCGCGGCGGATACATCGTCGTCTACGCCATCCGCCAGGAGGCGCTGCTGGTCGTGCTCGCCGATGAGGGGCTGGACGTCTCCCGGCTCCACGTGGAGTCCCGGCCCACGGTGGAGCGGCTGGGCAAGCTGCTCACCGCGGCCTGACCGGGACGCAGGGGAACGCGGGCGCCCCGATGCCCGAGCGGTCATCGGTCAGGGGCGACGGGAGAGACAGGCGGCGCGACGGAGCGGGCCGTTCAGGACACGTCGACCCAGTTGAGAGTCCGCTCCACCGCTTTCTTCCAGCCGGCGTAGCCGGCGGCCCGCTGCTCCTCGGACCACTGCGGCTCCCAGCGGCGGCCCTCCTGCCAGTTCTGTTTGAGCTCGTCCTTCGACTTCCAGAAGCCGACGGCCAGCCCCGCCGCGTAGGCGGCCCCCAGCGCGGTCGTCTCGGCCACCACGGGCCTGGAGACGGGTACGCCGAGCAGGTTGGCCTGGATCTGCATGCACAGGTCGTTGGCGGTGACGCCGCCGTCGACCCGCAGGACGTCGAGGGTGACGCCGGAGTCCTGCCGCATCGCCTCGACCACGTCGCGGCTCTGATAGCAGATCGCCTCCAGGGTGGCCCGCGCCAGGTGGGCGTTGTTGTTGAAGCGTGACAGGCCGACGATCGCGCCCCGGGCGTCCGACCGCCAGTACGGCGCGAAGAGGCCGGAGAAGGCGGGCACGAAGTAGACGCCGCCGTTGTCCTCGACCTGCCGGGCGAGCGACTCGCTCTGCGCCGCCCCCGAGATGATGCCGAGCTGGTCACGGAGCCACTGCACGGCGGAGCCGGTCACGGCTATGGAACCCTCCAGCGCGTACACCGGCGGCTCCTCACCGAAGCGGTAGCAGACGGTGGTGAGCAGGCCGTGCTCCGAGCGGACCAGATCGGTGCCGGTGTTGAGCAGCAGGAAGTTGCCGGTGCCGTAGGTGTTCTTGGCCTCGCCCACCTCGAAGCAGACCTGTCCGACGGTGGCGGCCTGCTGGTCGCCCAGGTCACCGGAGAGCGGGACCTCGCCACCCAGCGGGCCGCCCCTCCTGGTGGTGCCGTAGAGACCGGGATGGGAGGAGGGGGCGATGGCCGGCAGCATCCGGCGGGGGATGCCGAAGAACGACAGCAGCTCGTCGTCCCAGTCGAGGGTCTCCAGGTCCATCAGCATCGTGCGGCTGGCGTTGGTGGGGTCGGTGACGTGCACGCCGCCGTCGATACCGCCGGTGAGATTCCACAGCAGCCACGTGTCGGTGTTGCCGAAGATCGCCTCTCCGGCCTCGGCCGCCTCGCGTACCCCGTCGACGTTCTCCAGGATCCACTGGATCTTGCCACCGGAGAAGTACGTCGCCGGGGGGAGGCCCGCCCGGTGACGGATGACGTCACCCCTGCCGTCGCGGTCCAGGGCCGAGGCGATCCGGTCGGTGCGGGTGTCCTGCCAGACGATCGCGTTGTGGTACGGGCGTCCGGTGGTCCGGTTCCAGACCACCGTGGTCTCGCGCTGGTTGGTGATGCCGAGCGCGGCGAGGTCGGCGGCCACCAGGCCCGCCCTGTTCAACGCCGTTTCGATCACCGCCCTGGTGCGCTCCCAGATCTCCGTGGGGTTGTGCTCGACCCACCCCGCCCGCGGCAGGATCTGCTCGTGTTCGAGCTGGTACCGGGCTATCTCGTTGCCGCCGTGATCGAAGATCATGAAACGGGTGCTCGTCGTACCCTGGTCGACCGCTCCGACGAAGTCAGGCATTGCGTGGTGCCTCCTTGGTGAGACTCTCCGGGAGATCTGCTGCTGTTCTTACCCGCGGTCGCCGCGCGCCCGTTCAGAGGTGGCGCGGCTCTTCGGGCGTTACCCGACCCACCTCGGGGCCGGCCTCCTCGGGAGGAAGGAATCTGGCCACCAGGATCTCGTAGAGGAACGCCCCGATCAGCCCCCCGATGAGGGGTGCCACGATCGGCACCCAGAAGTAGAGCTGCCCGTACTGATCCTGCCAGGCGGTCTCGTACCCGGTCAGGAACGAGGCGAGCCGCGGTCCGAAGTCGCGGGCGGGGTTGATGGCGTAGCCGGCGTTGCTACCCCAGGCCATGCCGATGGCCACGACCACCAGGCCGGTCATGAAGGGGGCGAGGTTGGCCATGGGCGCCGTGTTGCGCGTGTCGGAGAGGGCGAGGACGAGCAGGAGCAGGATGGCGGTGCCGATCACCTGGTCGCGGAAGGCGCCCCAGGTGCCGACGGGCAGGGACCCGTTGCCCGGCAGGGTCGAGAAGACGCTCTGGGTCTTGATGGTGAGCCCGGGGTCCGCCTTCTCCAGCACCTCGCCGTAGTTGAAGCGGACGATGAGCGCCGCCACGAACGCGCCCGCGGTCTGCGCCAGGCAGTACGGCAGGACCTTGCGCCAGGAGAAGCCCCTGAAAGCGGCCAGCGCGACGGTGACGGCGGGGTTGATGTGGGCGCCGCTGGTGCGTGCCGCGACGTAGACGCCCAGCGCCACCCCGAGTCCCCATGCCCAGGCGATGCTGTCGTGGTCGCCGATCCCGGCCGCCACGACCTGGGCCACCACCGCGACTCCGAACAGGATCAGAACCAGGGTGCCGGTGAACTCGGCCGCCATCTCGCCGAGAAGCGCGCGGCTCCTCAGTCGCTCCGCCATCTCTCCTCCTCACGATGCCGCCTCACGATGCCGCCCGGACCCCGCTCGGATGCCCGGACGGTAGGCGCGAAACAGAGGGAGGTCAACGATGGCGTGACTGAATTGGTGAATAATGGTCAACAAAATGAGTCATCGGTAACACCGTCAAACAGCCGGAAGACACCTGGCACCCGCGGCTCCCACACCGGGTGAGAATCCCGCCACCGATCGATTTCCCGTGGCGGACGCCCTTTCTGGGCGGGGCCGATGCGACGCGGAAAGGGCGGCGCCCGCACGCCGTCGCCGAAAGTGGCTCCGGCGCGAACCTTTGCCAGTGGCGGAGGTCAACCCGCAGGTCAGAGGGGGATGAGAAGCGTATCGTCAGCGCGCTTGGAGGATTCGATGGGCCGTCTCAGAATAGGCAGGGCCGGTGTGCTGGTCGTCGCGGCGGGAGTCGTGCTGGCCGGATGCGGATCGGGACAGGACGAGGCCGAGGAGCACAAGGCGAAGCTGGCCGCCGCGGCCAAGGCGTCGGCCGCCGCGGCGGCCTCGCAGGCCAACCTCCTCAAGGCCAGGACGGCGGCCGCCGCCAAGGTCAAGGCCAACGAGCTCGGTCAGGTTCCCGTTCTCATGTACCACCGGGTGGTCGACAAGCCCGCGACCCAGGACGACCGCACTCCCAAACAGTTCCGCACCGAACTGGAACGGCTGGCCAGGGAGAACTACGTGCCCATCACCGCGGCCGAGTTCGTCACCGGGCGCATCGACATCCCGGCGGGCAAGCACCCCGTCGTCCTCACCTTCGACGACTCCTCACCCTCGCAGTTCGAACTGGACGGGATGGGCGTCCCCCGGCCGAACACCGCGGTCGCGATCCTGCAGAACGTCGCCAAGGCCCACCCCGGCTTCCGCCCGGTCGGCACGTTCTATGTCACGCGCGACATGTTCGGCAAGGAGACGCCCGAGGAGGGCACGCAGATGCTCCTCTGGCTCACCGACAAGGGCTTCGACATCGGCAACCACACCCGCGACCACCTCAACCTGCGCGGCAAGGAGAAGAAGGCGGTGAACGCGGAGGTGGCGGCCGGCCACCGGCTCATCACCGGGCTGATCAAGACGCCCCCGGTCACGTTGGCGCTGCCGTACGGCAACCAGCCCGACACCAAGGAGTGGGGTCTCAAGGGCTCCTCGGGTGATGTCTCCTACAACTACGGCGGCGTGTTCCTCGCCGGTTACACCCCCGCGCTGTCGCCGTTCAACAAGAAGTTCGACCCGCTCGGCATCCCGCGCATCCGCTCGATGGACAAGACGGGCGACTGCGCCAAGTTCTGCTCCGTGGCCTGGCTCGACTGGCTGAAGGCGAACGCCGACGAGCGCTACACCTCCGACGGCGACGCCAAGACGATCGCCTTCCCCAAGTTCAAGGCGCCCTTCGTGGCCAAGTCCTTCAGCGATCGCGTCCTGCCCTACTGAGCCCTCCGGTCCTGCCCCGGCTCAGCTTCCGTGCAACTCCTCAAGGGGAACGGAGAGGGTGGTCCTCGAACCGTCGGGGCGCAGGATCTCGACCTTCGCGTCCTCGCCGGGCCTGAGGGACGACAGGACCGTCGACAAATCCTGGGTCGACGGGGTGGGCGTGCCGTCGACCGAGATGATCAGGTCTCCGGCCTTGAGGCCCGCCCGCTGCGCGCCGCTGTTCTTCAGCACCCGTACGATGCTGACGCCCGCGGGCTCCCCGCTCATGTCGATCACGGTCCGTACGATGACACCGAGCGCGGCCCGGTGGGTGTTGGTGACCTTGCCGTCCCTGATGATCTGCGTGGCGATGTCCTTGACGGTGTTGGAGGGGATCGCGAAGCCGATGCCCGCGGCCTGGGCGTTACCGAGTTCGGGGTTGACGGCGGTCAGGGTCGGCACGCCGATGACCTCGCCCGCGAGGTTGACCAGGGCGCCGCCGCTGTTGCCCGGGTTGATCGGCGCGGAGGTCTGGATGGCCCCGTTGATCGTCGCCCCTGGCGAGTTGTCGCTTGAGGGCTCGTTGACGGTGCGGCCGAGCGCCGAGATGATCCCGTTGGTGACACTGCCGGACAGGCCCAGCGGGTTTCCCATGGCCATCACGATCTGGCCGACACGCAGCCGGGCGGAGTCGCCGAAGACGGCGGGCTTCAGCCCGGTCGGGTCGTCCACCTTGATCACGGCCAGGTCGCCCAGCTCGAACGAGCTGATCAGTCTGGCCGTTCGGGGGGTGCCCCCGGTGGCGAGCGTGACCTCGAACTGCTTGTTGCCCCCGACCACGTGGGCGTTGGTGATGATGTGGCCGGCGGTGTCGTACACGACCCCGGAGCCGAGGCTGTCCCTCGTGGTGATCTGCACGATGGACGGCAGCACCTTGGTGATGATCTGCTCGTAGGCGGCCTCCAGGGAACCGGGACCGCTTCCGGGAGCCGGTGTGGCCCCGGGCGAGCCTCCTGCGGAGGCACCGGGGGAGGTGTTCGCCGAGGCGCTGGGTGAGTCGGCCACCCCGGGGGGCTGCAGACTCATGCCCTGGCCGCAGCCCGCGAGCGTCATGACGGCGGTCGCAAGCAATGCGACGCCTGTCTTTGATCGTCCCATGCATGGGTATCTTCCCAGCTCAGGCAGGAAGATACGTCTCACGCAGGCCGCTGCGGCTGAGCTTGCCCGTGGGGGTGCGCGGCAGCCGGTCACGGTATTCGATCACCCGGGGGTGCTTGAGGCGTGCCAGCCGGCTCGCGCAGTGGGCCAGCAACTCGCCGGTGAGGTCCGCGCCGGGCACGGCGTCCGCCGAGGGCTGGACCAGCGCGACGACGCGCTGGCCCCATTCGGGGTCGGGTACACCGATCACGGCGACGTCCGCCACCGAGGGGTGTTCCTGGAGCACCGCCTCGATCTCGGCGGGGTAGATGTTGACCCCGCCGGAGATGATCAGGTCGGTGCGCCGGTCGCAGAGGAACAGGTAGCCGTCGGTGTCCAGATAGCCGATGTCGCCGGGGGTGTAGAGGTGGCCGCGCATCGCCGAGGCGGTCTTGGACGGGTCCTGGTGGTACTCGAAGCGGTTGATGCCGCCGATGTAGACCAGGCCCGGCTCGCCGGGCGGGAGCTCGTCGCCGTCGTCGCCGACGATGCTGAACTCCATGCCGTCGATGGCCCGGCCGACCGTGCCGGGCCGTTGGAGCCACTCCGCCGAGGAGACCATGGTGACCACGGCGGCCTCGGTCGAGCCGTAGTACTCCCACAGCACGGGGCCGAGCCAGTCGATCATCGCCTGCTTGGTGGCGGGCGGGCAGGGAGCAGCGCCGTGAAAGAGACGTGTTAACGATGATAAATCGTGCTTTGTCCTGACGGAGGCGGGCAGGGCCAGCAGCCGGTGGAACATGGTCGGCACCATGAAAGCATTGGTCACCCGGTGCCGCTCGATGAGCGCCAGTGTCTCCGCGGCGTCGAACCGCTCGGTCACCACCACCGTGTGGCCGAAGTGCAGGGCCATCATCGTCTGCCCGTACGGTGCGGAGTGGTAGAGCTGTGACAGTAGGAGGTGCACCCCGCCGGATTCGAGCCCGAAATGCCGCCAGCTCTTGCGCATCAGGATCGGATGGAGGCCTTCCGGGGGCAACTCGATCAGCCGTCGCCGCACGCCCTTGGGTTTGCCGGTGGTACCCGAGGTGTAGAGCATCATCGATCCGGCCCTACGCCCCTCGGGCGGGGTGGTCGGCCGCCCCTCGGCGAGGACGCCGGTCTCCACGAACCCGCCCGGCACGGCGTGCCCGTACCGCTCGGAGCCGACCACCACCCGCGCGGCGCAGTCGGTGATGACGTAGCCGATCTCCTCGGCGGTGTAGTGCCAGTTCACCGGGACGTGATAGGCGCCGATCTGGTACGTCGCGAGCATCATCGTGATCGCGTCGATCCCGTTGGGCAGGACCGTCACGACCGCGTCGCCGGGTCGGGTACCGCGTGCCAGAAGGCCGTACGAGACCTGGTTGACCCGATCGTGCAGCTCGCCGTAGGTCACGCTGTCGTTCGCGACGACGGCGACGCGTCCGGGGTCGGCCGTTGCGATCTCGTAGAAGCCCTTCATAGGCGCGACCCTACAGAATGAGATTCTGTTCATGGAAGGGGAAGGGGGGTTACCTGGACTGATGCACATCCCGTGGCCGAAGCGTAATAAACGACGATGCGTCGAATCTTTCCCAGGTGACATACCCTGACGCGTATGGCGGACGTCGGCGGCAACCCCTCCGGGCGCTCTAACGAGAGATATATCCCCTCATATGACGCGCCCACGGCCCCCATTCCCGCCATTCCCGCTGAAGACGGTTCGGTCATCAGCCCCCGGGTGCCCAGAAGATTTCCCATCGGAGACGGTGAGGAGACCGTGTTGGTCTCCAGACCAATGCCATCTGGATCGTTCCCCTACTCGCCGCCCGGCTCCGGCCGTTCCGACGCGACTTCCGGGGACGGGGTGGACGATCCGGGGGCGGAGACCGACCAGGTGCGCGAGTCCGGTGGACTCGGGACGATCCCGGTCAGGCAGATAGGCGGCTCCGCGGGCCCCTGGCGTCCCGACCGGAGCGGCGCTTCCGGTCAGACCGGCACTTCCGACCGGACCGGCGCTTCCGGTCAGACCGGCACTTCCGGTCGGGCGGGCACGGAGGGCAGGGCGGACGGCGGGGTCGCGACGGGGTGGCCCGGCGCGTCGCAGCGGCCCGGTGTGTTCGGCGAGCCGGGGGCGCAGGGTCGGCCGGCCGGGCAGGTCCGTCCCGGCGTGCCGAGCGGAGCGGGCCGGAGGTCCGGCGGCCTGCTGATGCGGATCGGCGACATCCCGATCCGGGTCGCCTACAGCCTGGGCGCCGCCGTCATCACCGGCGTCATCGTGGTTCTGATCTTCGTACTCTTCTCCGGCGACGAGCCCTCGGACCCGGTGGGGGCCCGCCGGAGTGCGGCGCCCACGGCGCAGCCTTCGCCGACCGTGTCTCCGATCACGCTGCCCGCCCTGCCGGACCCGACGGCGCTGAAGGCGCTGCCGGGCACACCGAGCGTGGTGCTGGGCGCGGTGACCGACACCAAATCCGCGGTGACCTATGCCAGCCTGGGCAAGCCGTGGGCCGCCAAGGCCGTGCCGTCGTTCTCCGCCGGCCAGCAGGTCGGCCCGGCCGGACTGCCGCGCACGGTCATCGCCTCGGGACCCCTGCCCGGTGCCACCCCGGCCAAGCCGCTCAAGAGCGACGCCGACTACCGCAAGGCGGCGTTGAGCGCGGTGAAGTGGACGATCCGCAACCACCATCCCGAGGGAGGCAAGGTCACCTGGACCGCCTCGCAGCGCCTGGCCACCGGCAAGGGGTGGGTGCTCGCCTACCGGGTGACCTACGAGGTCGAGGGCAAGGAACGTACCTCCCGGGCGGCGCTCGCGGTGATCGACGTCGGCCGCCGCAAGCCCTCGGTGCTCTTCGTGACCGTGCCCGACACACGCAAGCGGCTCTGGGCCGACATCGCCCCCGTGATGGCGAGCGTCCGCGCGCTCTGACGCACCCCTGCGGCCAGGTCTGTTCTGTGTGAGCCGGGCCTTTTGTGATCATCGGCGTACCGGGGGCGGATTCGCGCGTTGTGATGGAAGCACCTTCTAGAATATGATTCTGTCATTGAATCGCGGCTGGAGGCTGTCATGGCGATCGGATTGAGCGAGGAGCACGAGGCGCTCCGGGAATCGGTGACCGGATGGGCGGAGCGCAACATTCCGTCCGAGGTCGTGCGTGCCGCCATCGCGGCCGAGGGTGAGGAGCGCCCCGGCTTCTGGTCGGGACTGGCCGACCAGGGCCTGCTCGGCCTGCACATCCCCGAGGAGCACGGCGGCAGCGGTTACGGCCTGCTGGAGACCGCCGTCGCCGTTGAGGCCCTCGGCGAGCGCGTCGCCCCCGGGCCCTACGTTCCCACGGTGCTCGCCAGCGCCGCGATCCTCGCCTCCGACGGCAAGGCGCACGGCGAACTGCTGCCCGGCCTCGCCGACGGCACGCTGACCGGTGCGGTCGCGCCGTTCTCCTCGATCACCGCCACCCGAGGCGAGGACGGCGCTCTGACGATCGGCGGCACCGCGGATCTGGTGCTGGGCGGCGCGCTGGCCGACATCCTGGTGCTCCCGGTGAGCACCGACCGCGGCGAGGAGTGGGTGGCGGTGGACGCCTCCGCGGCGACCGTGACGCCGGTCGGCTCGCTCGACCTCACCCGGGGCGTGGCCAAGGTCGAGCTGGACGCGGTCACCGTACCGGCCGGTCGGGTTCTCGACGGGCTGCAGGCCTCCGAGGTCCACAACCTGGCAGTGATCCTGCTCGGGGCCGAGGCCGCGGGCGTCGCCTCGTGGTGCGTGACCGCCGCCGCGGAGTACGCCAAGGTCCGAGTGCAGTTCGGCCGTCCGATCGGGCAGTTCCAGGGGGTCAAGCACAAGGCCGCCCGGATGCTCGTCGCTCTGGAGCAGGCCCGCGCGACGGTGTGGGACGCCGCCCGCGCCGCGGACGGTGGCGACGTCTCGGCGGACGAGCTGGCCTACGCCACCGCGATCGCGGGCGTGGTCGCCCCCGACGCGGCCGTGCTCTGTGCCAAGGACGCCGTGCAGATCTTCGGCGGCATCGGCTACACCTACGAGCACGACGCCCACCTGTACTACCGCCGCGCGCTGACCCTGCGCGCCCTGCTCGGCTCCTCGGCGGAGTGGGCCGAGGTGGTCGCCGAGCTGGCGCTGAACGGGGTGAGCAGGGAGCTGGAGATCGAGCTGCCCGAGGAGGCCGCCGAGCTGCGCGAGGGCATCCGGGGCGAGGTCGCCGCGTTCGCCGCACTGGAGGGCAAGGAGCAGAAGCGGGCGCTGGCCAAGGCCGGTTACGTCATGCCGCACCTGCCCAGGCCGTGGGGCCGTGACGCCAAGCCGCTGGAGCAGGTGCTCATCTTCCAGGAGCTCAAGGCGGCCAGGGTCAAGCTGCCCCAGATGATCATCGGTGCCTGGGTGGTGCCGTCGATCGCCGCGTACGGCACCCCCGAGCAGCAGGAGCGCTTCCTGCCGCCCACGCTGAGCGGCGAGATGATCTGGTGCCAGCTCTTCTCCGAGCCCGGCGCCGGCTCCGACCTCGCGTCCCTGCAGATGAAGGCCGAGAAGGTCGAGGGCGGCTGGCGGCTCAACGGCCAGAAGATCTGGACCTCGGTGGCGCACGTCGCCGAGTGGGGCATCTGCATCGCCCGTAACTCCTCGGAGGGGTCCAAGCACGAGGGCATCACCTACTTCATCGTCGACATGAAGGCCCAGGGCGTCACGGTCAGGCCGCTCACCGAGATGACCGGCGAGAACCTGTTCAACGAGGTCTTCCTCGACGACGTGTTCGTCCCGGACGAGCTGGTCGTCGGCGAGGTGGGCCAGGGCTGGAAGGTCGCCAGGAACACCCTGTCCAACGAGCGGGTCTCGCTCTCGGGGGGCTCGGGCGGCACCGGCGCGTCCGTTCCCGACCTGCTCGGCCTGGCCGGGCGCCTCGGCCGGGAGTTGACCGCCGCCGAGCGCCAGGAGCTGGCGCGGGTCGTCTGCGAGGGGCACTCGATCTCCGCCCTCGGCCTGCGGGTGACCCTGAAGCAGCTGACCGGCGCCGAGCCCGGTGCCGACGCCTCGGTCCGCAAGCTCCTGTCCACCTCGCATGCCCAGCACGTCTCGGAGTGCGCGATCTCGCTGCTCGGGCCCTCGGCCGTCGTCGCCGCCGACATGAAGCTCGGCGACGCCGGTTACTGGAACCGCGCCGTGCTCGCCACCCGCGCCATGACGATCTACGGCGGCACCACCGAGGTGCAGCTCAACATCATCGGCGAGCGCATGCTCGGCCTGCCCCGCGACCCCGAGCCGGGTAAGTAGTCCACAGCTCCGGATATATGCACGTATATCCGGAGCAAGCACATAAAGTCGGTCAGCATGGGCGGCGAGTGGGGCGAGACGGCGAAGCGGTTCGCCCCTGCCCTGCTCGGCCTGCTGTTCGGGCTGCTCGCGCTCTGGCCCGCGCTGGGACCGGGATTCGTGCTCAGGTACGACATGGTGTTCGTGCCCGACCCGCCGCCGATGCTGCCCGGGGAGGGGTTTCCCCGGGCGGTGCCCAGTGACCTGGTGGTCGCGCTCCTGTCCCGGGTCGTCCCCGAACAGGTGGTCCAGAAGGTCGTCCTGCTGGGTGTCTTCGTGCTGGCCGCGTCCGGCGCGGCCGCGCTGGCGCCCTCCCGGAGGCTGGGGCCCCGGCTGGCGGCGGCGGCCTTCTACAGCTGGAACGCCTACCTCGCCCAGCGGCTCCTGCTCGGCCAGTGGGCACTGCTGCTGGGGGTCGCGGGACTGCCCTGGGCGGTGCGCGCGGTGGCGCTCGGCGGGCGGTCGCGGCTGGTCGCCGCGCTGCTCCCGGCGGCGGTGGGCGGATTCCAGGCGATGCTGGTCGCCGCGCCCGCCCTGCTCGCGACGGCGGCGACGGCGACGGTGACGGGGCCGGTGACGGTGACGGCCGCTGGAAGGTTCGTGACGCCCGCCGGGAGGGTGCGGGTCCGGCGGGTGCTGGAGGTCACGCTGGTCATGGCGGTGCTGAGCCTGCCCTGGCTGGTGCCCGCGCTGAGCAGCCGGGCCGTGACCGATCCGGCCGGGGCCTGGGCGTTCGCGGCCAGGGCCGACGGCCCACTGGGTACGGTCGGCAGCCTGCTCTCGCTCGGTGGGATCTGGAACGCCCATGCCGTCCTGCCCGGCCAGGAGACCTGGTGGTCGGCGATCGTACGGCTGCTGCTCGCCGCGGTCGCCGTCTGGGGATTCGCCCGTCTGCCGGGCTCACCGGCGCGCCACGGTGCCGGGGCGGTGGAGCAGCCCCGGGCGGGGCTGGCGGTGGCGGCGGTGGCCGGGCTGGCGGTGGCGCTGACGGGGGCCTTCGCCCCCGGCGTGCTGGGCGGCCTGATCGGCTGGTGGCCCGGGTTCGGGCCGCTCCGCGACGGGCAGCTGTACCTCGCCCCGTTCGTCCTGCTGCAGGCGGTGGGCCTGGCCGCGGTCGTCGCGCGCTGGAACTCGCGTGCCGTCGCGGCCGTCGCGGTGGCCGTCCCGGTCCTGGTCCTGCCCACCTTCGCCCTCGGCGCGTTCGGCAGGCTGTCGGCGGTGGACTACCCGGACGAGTGGCGAGAGGTCCAGGCGATCGTGAACGCCGACCCCGCGCCGGGGGCGTTGCTCTCGCTGCCGTGGGGGGCGCACCGGGCGTTCGGCTGGAACGGTGACCGGGTGATCCTCGACCCCGCGACCAAGATGTTCCGGCGCCGGGTGCTCTGGAACGACGCGCTGCTGGTGGGGCTGCCCGGCGGAGACAGACTGCGGGTCGCGGCGGAGGATCCGGCCTCCGCCGAGGTGGAGGCGGCGCTGGGCGTCGAGCCGGCTGGGCGGATAGCGGCACTATCAGGGCTAAATGTCCGTTATGTTCTTATTCATGGGAGTGACAACCCGTTCCACATCCCGGGGGGCGATGACCCGTTCCGTGGGGCCGCGACCGTCTTCCGCGGGCCCGAACTCCGGTTGCTGCGCCTGGACGCACCTTCCTGAGCTGGGGGTATCCCCGGACCTCCGCACTACCCGGGGGTAACTTTATTTGTCACATTTTCCCCAAAGCTATGGCTTATGAGATGAATCACGTTCTACTCTCGGCACACTGTCCGCATTCTGGAGGGAGAGCTCAGTGTTACGAGTGATCGCAGCCTTGGCCGTTGGCACCGTGCTTGCGGTAGGTGCCTCCGTGGCAGTGGTGAACGTGGCCGCCCCCACACCGGAGCCGCCCAACCGGCCCCTGTACAACTACGGCGACAGGTGATCCGAGGGGCCGGACAAGGGCCCCTCGGACGCGGTCTTTTCCCAGCCGCTCAGGCTGATCACCAATGGGCAGTACGGAGCGTGGCTCCGCCATGCCCCGAGTCGGGCGCGCGTCGCCGTAGAGGACCGAGGAGACAGTGTGGCCGACACCGTGGCCTTTTCCGGCGGGAACGTGAACGCCGGATCCCGTCTGTTCAACCCAGCGTGGCCCAACCTGAGCATGGAGGTCACCGAGACCCCCGAGACGTCCCTGCGCGGGGTCCGGGTGGCGGTGCTGAACTTTCGCGAGCCACAGCAGTCGGCAGCCGGCGGCGCCGAGGAGTACGCCTGGCAGGTAAGCCGCTACCTGATCGCCCAGGGAGCCCTGGTCCACTTCGTGACCGGCCGTGAGCCCGGCCAGGCCAGAGCCGAACGGCGCAACGACGTCGAGCTGCGCAGAATGGGCAACCGCTACCTCGTCTACCTGCTCGTGCCGCTCTGGCTGCTGCTGCACCGCCGCCGCTTCGACGTGGTCGTCGACTCGATGAACGGCATCCCGTTCTTCTCCCCCCTCGTGGTACGACGCCGCACCACGGTGATCTGCCTGGTGCATCACGTGCACGACCGGCAGTTCCACGCCTTCCTGCCCTCCTGGCTGGCCAGGATCGGCTGCTTCATCGAGGGGCCGGTGGCCCGGCTGCTCTACCGCCGCCGCACCACGATCACGGTCTCCGAGTCCTCCAGGACGGACCTCCGCGCCAGGCTGCGCTGGCTGGCCCCGATCCAGGTCGTCCCCAACGGCAGCCCGGCGGCCCGTTCGGTCGCGAGGCATCCCCTGCCCGGCGACCCCGCCGTGGTGTACCTGGGCCGGTTGGTCGGCCACAAGCGGGTCGACCGTGTCGTCGGCCTGGCGGCCGAGCTCGCCGAGAGCCGTCCGGGGCTACGGGTACACGTGGTGGGCCGCGGGCCCGAGTCCGGCGCCCTCGCGGCGGTGGCGGCCGAACTGGGTGTCGCCGACCGTGTGCACCTGCACGGATTCCTCAGCGAGCCGGACAAGAACGCGGTGCTCGGCTCGGCCCTGCTGAACGTGACCGCCTCGGAGTTCGAGGGCTGGGGGCTGACCGTGATCGAGGCGGCCGCCTTCGGCGTGCCCACGGTCGCCTACGACGTCGCCGGGCTGCGTGACTCGATCAAGGACGGGGTGACCGGCTGGCTGGTCCGGGACGGCGAGACGCTCGCGGACGCGGTGGACCGGGCGATCGGGGAACTGGCCGACCCCGTGCGGCGCGCGGCGATCCAGCAGGCTTGCCGGACCTGGGCGGGCGAGTTCACCTGGGGAAGAACTGGCGCTACTATAACCAGACTTATCGCCACAGAGCTTACGGTAGCCGCCCGTCGACAGCAGCCCGTGAGCGCTGTGAGCTCGCCGGTCAGGACCTCCGACCTCCATCTCGCCATGGGTGAGACCGACCCCATTTGAGCACCGCATTGACCCCTGACAGCACGGACACCGGGCCCGCCCGGCTTCGACACCGGCTGCACCTGCTGGCCGGTTGCCTCCTGCTCGGGGCCATCGCGTTCAACACCTCGCCCGGCCAGGTCATCTCCGAGACCAAGCTCGACATGGCGCTCAACCCCCTCGGCTTCCTCGCCCGGGCGCTGCACCTGTGGGACGGTGCGTTCTTCGGTCACCTGCAGAACCAGGCGCACGGCTACCTGTTCCCGATGGGCCCGTTCTACGCGCTCTTCGAGGCGCTGGACATGCCCCCCTGGAACATCCAGCGCCTGTGGATGACCCTGGTCCTGTGTGCCGCGTTCGTCGGTGTCGAGCGGGTGGCCCGGGCGATGGACATCGGCACCCCCGCCACCCGCGTACTGGCCGGGCTCGCCTACGCCCTGGCGCCGCACGCCGTCACGCTGATCGGGGTCAACTCCTCGGAGTTCCAGCCGAGCGCGGTGCTGCCCTGGATCCTGCTGCCGCTCGTGCACGGTGCCAGGCAGCGGGCGAGCCCGCGCAGGGCGGCGGCCCTGTCGGCGCTGGCCTTCCTGTTCGCCGGCGGAATCAACGCGGTGGCCGTGCTCGCCGTGCTCGTCGTGCCGCTGCTGTACCTGCTGACCCGTGAGCGTGGACCCCGCAGGAGGCACCTGCTGCTGTGGTGGCTGGGCTGCGTGGGCGCGGTGTCGATGTGGTGGCTGCTGCCCCTGCTGGTGATGGGCCGCTACATCTTCTCCTTCCTGCCCTTCATCGAGACCGCCGACGCCACCACGCACGTCACCTCGCTGATCAACGTCCTGCGCGGCACCTCGGGGTGGATCGCGTTCCTGCCGGTCGACGGGGCGGCGTTCCTGCCCGCGGCGTTCGAGCAGGCGACCGGGCCCGTGATGATCGCGCTGACCGCGCTGGTCGCCGGACTCGGCCTGGTCGGGATCGCCGCCCGCTCCACCCCGGAGCGGGGATTCCTCGCGATCAGCCTGCTGGCCGGGGTCGTGATCGTCTCCGCCGGCCACGCCGACGTGCTCGCCCACCCGTGGACCGAGCAGGTCAGGGCGTTGCTGGACGGTCCCCTCGCGCCCTTCCGCAACCTGCACAAGTTCGACGCGCTACTGCGGCTCCCGCTCGCCCTCGGTCTGGCCGCCCTGCCGCTGGCCGGTCCCGCGCGGCTGCGCAGACCCGTCCTCGCGGCGTCCGCGGTCCTCGTCGCACTCGCCGCGTCGCCCGTCGCCACCGTGGGCACGACCCCGGCCGGCGCGTTCGAGGACGTGCCCTCCTACTGGCGGGACGCGGCGACCTGGTTGAACCGGAACACCGGGGACGGCATGGTGCTGGCCGCCCCCGGATCGCGCCGGGGCGAGTACCTGTGGGGCCGCCCGATGGACGAGCCGATGCAGTCGCTGCTGACCGTGCGCTGGGCCACCCACACCAACGTCCCCTGGGGATCTCCGGGACTGGCCAGGCTGATCCAGGCGGTGGACGAGCGCTTCGCCACCGGCCGGGGCTCGCCGGGGCTCACCTCTGCGCTGCGCCGGATGGGGGTCAGCTACCTGCTCGTCCGCAACGACCTGGCCAGGGAGAGCCTGGGCACCGCCTGGCCTGCCCGGGTGCACGAGACCATCGCCGAGTCCACCGGCCTGGAACGGGTCGCCGCCTTCGGTCCGGAGCTCGGGACCAGGGCCAGCACGACGGCCGCGGGCTGGTTCGAGCAGCCCTACCAGGCGCTGGAGGTCTACGCGGTCCCCGACCCCGCGCCGCTCGTCGCCACGGTGCCCCGCGAGGGAACCCTCAGGGTGACCGGGGCCCCGGAGGCGGCGCTGGCCCTGGCCGAGGAGGGCCTGCTCGACGACGACCGGCCCATGGTGGTCGGTGACGAGCCGGGCGCGGGCGCGACGTCCCCCGAGCACACCGTGATGACCGACACGCTGCGCCGCCGCGAGATCATCTTCGGCGACCTGCGCCGGATCGGCACCGCCACGCTCACCGAGGACCAGCCGCTGGAACGCGGCAGGGAGAGCGACCTCACCGACCCCGCCTGGACCGCCGCCACCGCGACCGCCCGCTACGCCAGCATCCTTGACGTGCGGGCCTCCTCCGCCGAGTCGCGGATCGGGGCCGCCGACCGGCGCGACCCCGGGCGGCAGCCGTACGCGGCGCTCGACGTCGACCCGCGCACCGGATGGCGCTCCGACGGCTGGAGCGGAGCCGTCGGGGAGTGGCTGGAGGTGCGCCTCGTCGAGCCCGTCGACATGCCGAAGATCACCGTCGCGTTCGAGAGGGACGGGCTCGGACCCGCCGTGGCGGAGGTCGCCCTGGAGACCGACGCGGGAACGCGCCTGGTGCCGGTCGCGGACTCGACGGAACCGCAGCTGCTGAACCCGCCGGCCGGCAAGACCTCCCGGTTGCGGATCCGGGTCACCAAGCTGGTCTCGGAGCCCGCGTCGCGGGTCGGCACCCGGGTCGGCATCACCGAGATCGCGATTCCCGGCGTGCGGGCGACGCGCAGCATCGTCGTTCCCGCCGACGGCGAGCGGGATCCCGGCACGGTGCTGCTGACCCGCCAGGGGTCCGCGTCGCCGTGCATGCACGGCTCGGCGACCTGGACCTGCTCGCCGTCCCTGGAGATCACCGGCGAGGACGGCTCCGGCTTCGACCGCACCTTCACGGTCCAGGACGCGGGGGAACGCGTCGTCACCGGCAGGACGGTGCTCACCGACCCCGCCTCCGCTCAGCTGCTCACCACCGTCGCGGGTGTCTACCCCCAGGTGAGCGCCTCCTCCACGCTGGTCGACCATCCGGCCGTGCTCGGCCGCGCGGCCATGGACGGTGACCTGGACACGGCCTGGTACGCCCAGACCACCGACCGCCACCCGACGCTGACCGTCAAGCTCGGCAAGAGGACCACGATCTCGCAGCTCATGGTCCTCTTCCCCGACTCGTTCCTGGGGCAGCCGCCGATCAAGGTGAGCGTGCGCGGTGGCGGCCGTACCGCGCAGGGCTGGGTCGGCTCCGACGGGCGCGTCTCCTTCGCACCGATCCGCACCGACCGCCTGGAGATCGGTTTCACCGCCCCGGCGTCCCGGTCGATCGAGGTGTCGGAGATCACCATCCCGGGGGTGAAGCCGCTCGGCTCGCTGCGGACCTTCCCGCTGAGGCTGCCCTGCGGCTACGGTCCCACGCTCACCGTGAACGGCAACCCGGCGGCCACCGAGATCGTCGGCGGCACGCTGGACGACGTGGTCAACGCCCGCCCGCTCGGCTACCGGACCTGCGAGCCGGTCGAGCTGGGCGCGGGAGAGGCGCGGATCAGCGCCTCCCCCAGCGACGCCTTCAGGATCGAGTCGATGGTGGTGCGGACGTCCGACGACGGCGCCCGGGACGCGGTCACGGCCACGCCCGCCACCGTGCGGGCGTGGGGGCAGGAAGAGCGCCGGGTCCAGGTCTCCAGCACGACCCCCTCCTACCTGGTGGTCAACGAGAACCACAACGTCGGCTGGCAGGCGTATCTCGACGGCAGGCGACTGAAGCCGGTCAGGCTGGACGGCTGGCGGCAGGCATGGGAACTGCCTTCGGGCCAGGGCGTCGTGACCATGCGCTACGAACCTGACTCCGCCTACCGAACGGCGCTGGTCGGCGGCTGGACGCTGGTGTTGCTGGTGGTGGCGCTGGCGCTCATCCGTCCCGCCCGTCCCGCCCGGTCGCCGGGGACGGGGCCCGCCGCGATCCGGGCGCTCTGGGTCTGGCCGTTCGTCCCGCTCCTCGGCCTGTGGACCGGAGGTTTCGCGGGCGTCGTGATCGTCACCGGGGCGGCGGTCCTGTTCGCCTGGCTGGGGGCGGTGGCCCAGGCCAGGCACGCCCGTCTCGGTGTGCTCCCCGGCCTGGCGGGCGTGGCGGCCACGCCCTGGGCACTGGTCGTGCCGGCCGGCCTGGCCGGTCTCGCGCTCGCCGTCGGCACCCGGTACGGCGGGGTCGACGCGACCGAGGTGTTCACCGGGCCGCTGACCGGTGTCGTGCCGCAGGTGCTCTGCCTGCTGGCGCTCGCCTGGCTGACGGCCTGGCTTCCCGATCGCGCCGCGGCCGAGGCGCCCGAGCCGCCGCGCCGCGGGACGGCCCGGCGACCCGAACCCGAGTCCGAGTCCGAGTCCGAATCGATGGTGGTGGGCCGGTGACCCGGGCCGGTATCCCCCGGACGGTGTTCGCGGGCGCGGGGGCCTTCCTGCTCACGCTCGCCGCGCTGTTCCGCTTCTACGTCTACGAGAGCGTGCTGGTCCTGCCGCTGGAGCAGGGCAGGACCTACCAGATGGTCGCGCCGGCCGCCGACTACTTCGACACCGGCATGCTGACCTCGCACACCGGTGTCCGTCTGGTGTCCACCACGACGTTGAGCGGGGACGCGGGGGCCGGGAACGCCGGTACGGCGGTGTGGGTGGAGTCCACCTCACTGACGACCGACACCGGGAAGCGGATCGACTACCACGAGCGTCGGACCGCCTTCGACCGCCGTACCGGGATGGCCGTCGACTGCTGCGGGAGCTATGTCGACGAGGACCCCGACGCCCGGCAGTCGGGCCTGGCCTTCCGCCTGCCGTTCCGCGCCGAGCCGCGCTCGTACCCGATGTACGACACCACGCTCCGGCTGGCCGTCCCGCTCCGCTACGAGCGCCAGGAGCAGATCAACGGTCTGCGGACCTACCGTTACACCTACACGGCCGGCCCGGTGAAGATCGAGGACTTCCCCGAGCAGTTCCCCGGCAAGGTGCTGGGCCTGCCGGCCTGGCGGGCCATCGGCGTCTCCCGCTACGCCCAGGTGACCCGTACGCTCTGGGTCGAGCCGGAGAGCGGCCTGACCGTGAAGGCGGAGGAACAACACCGCCAGGGCCTGCGCACCCCCGACGGCATCGAGCGCAAGGAGAGTCTCCGGGCCGACCTGGTGATGTCCGAGGAGGACGTCGACGCCAGGGTCTCCGACGTCCGCGCCTTCACCCGCTGGGTCCTCGTCGTCCGTGACCTGCTGCCCGCTGTCTTCCTCGTCGCCGGCCTCCTGCTGGTCCTCTGGGGCCTGCGTCCCGGTAGGAAACCCCGGGCTCCGGAGCCTGCCGATGCCGATGCCGGCGCCGATGACGGTCCGGGGCGGCCGGGGCCGGCCGAGCCCGCTCAGTCCGCCGGCGTCTTCATGGAGCGGGTGTGGCCTCCCAAGGCCGCCGGTGCCGTACCGGAGCGTGAGCGCGGATGAGCGGCGGCCAGGTGGAGGTGGAACTGCGGCTGCCCGGCTGGGGGCGCGGTCCGTTCGCGCGGCGGCACGGGCTCACGGTCGCGGCGCTGTTCCTGCTGCTCGCGGGGCTCGTGGTCAAGGGATGGCTGCTCAGCCGTTCCTACTTCGCCGAGGACGACATCGTCTTCGTCGGCAGGGCTCTGGCCGAGCCCTTCGGCTGGGATCACCTGTTCCGGGTGCACATCGGCCATCTGATGCCGGGCGCCCTCGCCCTGGTCCGGGCCCTGACGGCGATCTCCGCCTACGACTGGGGCCTGGTCTCGGTCGTGATCATGGCGCTGTACGCGGGCACGGCCCTGGCGCTCTACCGGTTGCTGCGGCTGATCTGCGGTGCCAGGCCGCTCATCCTGGTCCCGTTCACCCTCTTTCTGTTCGCCCCCGCCAACTTCCAGGTCGGCACCTGGTTCGCGGCGGCGCTCAACATCCTGCCGCTGCAGATCGCCATGATCATGGCGATCCGCTCCCAGTTGCTGCTGATCCGTACCGGCCGCGCCGGGCACGCGGTCGCCGGGATCGCCTGGACGTGCGCCGGACTGCTCTTCTTCGAGAAGGCGGTGTTCATCCCGCCGGTGCTGCTGCTGTTCACGGTGCTGCTGCTGGCACGCGAGCACGGCCTGGTCGGGGCGGTGCGCAGGCACTGGGGGCTCTGGTCGGCCTACCTGGTGCTGGGCGGCGGCTATCTGACCGGTTACCTGCTGGCCTCGGGACGGAGCGGCGGGAAGGGGTTCGTGCTCCCCGAGTTCTACACGGCCATGGAGTACCTCGGGGGCTTCCTCGGTGGCACGGTGCCGACACTGCTCGTGGGCGGCCCGCTGAGCTGGGGGGCGGAGACCACGGCGGGTCCCCTGGTCGCCCACCGGGCCGTCGAGGTCATCGTGGCCTGGCTGGTCCTGGCGGCCGTCGTCGTGGGCACCTGCCGCAGGCGCCCCGAGGCGGCCGGTGCCTGGGCACTGGCCGTGGGCTACCTGCTGGTCGCGGACGCACTGCTGATCATGTTCAGCCGGTCGGGGTCGGCACAGCACGCCTTCGAGAGCCGCTACATCGCCGACGCGACGCCGGTGCTCGCCGTCTGCCTGGCCCTGGCCCTGATGCCGTGGCGGAAAGCCGACCCTCCGGGGCGGGACTCGCCCGGGAACGGCGTGGTCTCACCGTTCGTCCTTCCCACCGCGTGCGCCTACCTGGCGCTCACCCTGGTGTCGGCCGCGGGGTTCGCCCAGGGGCTGCCGGGCGAGCGCAACCGCGCCTACTTCGACGCGGCCCGCGCGGACCTGGCCAGGCTCGACCCCCAGACGGGTGTCTACCCCTCGCTGATACCCGACCGGATGCTCTTCCCCTGGCAGGCCGTCGAGGACCGGCTGACCTCCCGGGCGCTCAGCCCGCTCGCCGAGGGCGCCCTCGGTGAGCGGATCAGGTACCCGGGGGCGGCTCACCGCGCGGTGACCTTCGACGATCGCGGCCACCTGGTGCCCGCCGCCGTGTTAGGCGCCCGGGCGGCGGCCCGGGACGGCGGCTGTCTCCCGCTGAGCGACCGCACCGCCGTCGCCGACCTGCCCGCAGGGCAGGAGGGGAACATCCTCCGCATCGACTACCGGGTGCCGAGGGACACGCGCGCCACGGTGCTCAGGGACGGGCGGCGGACCGAGGTCCCGCTCAGGGCCGACCGGGACCGGGTCTACCTGCCGGCCGGGGCCGTCTCGGGGCCGGTACGGATCTCGGTCCGGGACGACGGGGTCTGCCTGCGCGCGGTGGTGCTCGGCATGGCGGTACCGGAGGAGGCGGTCAGTGGCGGCGCAGAATGAGCAGCAGGTTCCAGCTCACGATCTCGCGCAGCCCGGGAACGTGGATCACCGGGGTCGCCCAGCGCGGGTGGTAGCGGGGCAGGGCGTCCAGGACCGTGGCGTCCGGCTGTCGCTTCGCCCAGCGCAGCGCCGCGCCGACCGAGACCGGGTAGAGGCTCTCGCCGTAGCGGTTCTTGGGCGGCTTGCCGTACCTGCGGGTGTAGCGTTCGGCGGCGCGGTGGCCGCCGAGGTAGTGCCAGGGCGAGGTCTCGTGACCGCCCCAGGGCGAAAGCCAGTTGGTGAAGGACAGATAGATCACGCCGCCGGGACGGGTCACCCTGACCATCTCGTCGGCCATCCGCCACGGTTCCGGCACGTGCTCCAGCACGTTGGAGGAGAAGCAGACGTCCACCGAGCCGGTCGCCAGCGGCAGATCGAGCGCGCTGCCCAGCACGGCGCCCTCCGGAGCGGCGCCCTGGCGGGCCATCATCTCGCCCGCGTCGCAGTCCACGCAGACCGGCCGGGCGCCCGCGGCCCGCAGCACGTCCGTGAAGTAGCCGGGGCCGCCGCCGACGTCGGCGACGAGCGCGCCGTCCAGTTCGGTGTAGGAGGCGAGCTGGGCCACCGTGTCCCTGGCCAGCATGCCGTAGAAGAAGTCCGGGTCGCTCTGCTCCTTGCGGAAACCGCTGAGCAGGGCGACGGACCGGCCCAGGGTGGCACGGAACAATCCCGGGTGGGTCTCCAACGCTGCTCCTTCACGGAGTAGAACAAACCAGGTGGGGCGGAGCATAACACCGCATCGCCGGCGAACTTTTCACAGTCGTAGGGTGTTCCGCCGGAACACGGGGATCAGCAGGGGAGGGCCAGTGGAGGCCACGGAGACAGAACGGCAGGAGCGGCCGGAGCCACCGGCGCTGCGGATCGTGCTGCCCGGCTGGCTGGCGGACCTCCGCAGTCCGGTGCTGCTCGGCGCCGCCCTGCTCATCGTGGTGTCGCTGGTGCTGCGGCTGCTGATCCTGCGCGACTCCTACTTCGTCGAGGACGACCTGCTCTTCGTCGGCGACGCCTATCGGAGCGACCTCACCCTCGACTTCGTGACCCGGGTGCACAAGGGCCACTTCATGCCCGGCGCCCTCGCGCTGACCTGGGTGCTCTCGCGCGTCGCGCCCTACGACTGGCTGCTGGTGGCCGGTGTCACGTTCGTCGCGCAGGCGCTGCTCAGCGTGCTGGCGCTCCGGCTGCTGCGGATGCTGTTCGGCACCCGGCCGGCGATCCTGCCGCTGCTGGCCCTGTTCCTGTTCTCCCCGCTGACGATTCCGGCGTTCGGCTGGTGGGCGGCCGCCATCAACGCGGTGCCGCTCCAGCTCGCCCTGGTACTCGCGCTGACCGCCCAGGTCCGCTTCGCCCGCGGCGAGGGCGGCCGGTACGGCCGGCACGCGCTGGCGTGGTGCGTGGTCGGCATGGCCTTCAGCACCAAGGGGGTCTTCGTCACCTTCCTGCTCTTCGCCCTGACCACCGCCTTCCTGGGGGAGCGGGAGAAGGGCTGGATCACCTCGGCACTCGGCGAGGTACGGCGGCACTGGCGGCTCTGGTCGGCGCACCTGATGGCGCTCGCCGCCTATACGATCCTCTACCTGGCCAGGAGGGGCACCGCGCCAGGAGAGGGCGCGGCGATGCCCGATCCCGACGTGACCACCGAGCTGCTCTCGCTCCTGCTGGGCCGGACGTTTCCCAGCGGGGCGATCGGTGGCCCGATCGACTGGTCGCCGACCGCGGTCGGCGGTCTGGCCGAGCCCTCCGACGCCCTCGTCCTCGGCTCCTGGGTGATCCTGGCGGTCCTGCTGGTGGTCACCCTCCTTTACCGGCGCCGCGCACTGCGGGCCTGGATCATCCTGGCCGGCTACCTGCTGCTCGCCGACGCCGTCCCCACGGTGATCGCCCGGGGCAGCTACACGTCACTGGTGGGCCTGGAGACCCGTTACGTCGCTGACGCCACCGTGATCCTCGCGATCTGTCTGGGGCTCGCCCTGCTGCCGGTCGAGGGGGAGAGCGGTGCCTACCGGCGCGCGCTGCCCGCACCGTCCTCACTCTCCCTGGTCGCGGGACTGACCTCGGGCGCCTACCTCATTCTGTCGATGATCTCGATCGGGGCCTACCGGGACACCCTCACCGGTGACCGGGTCCGGGCCTACCTGGAAACGGCCAGGGAACAGCTCGCCGCGGCGCCGGAGAACGTGGTGATCTATCCGACCCCGCTCCCCGACGACATCGTGCTGCCGGTGAACGGTGAACGGCGGCTCAGCAGCCACCTGCTCGCTCCGCTGGCCCGCCCGGCCATACGGGTCCGGATGACGCATCCGGAACCGTCCGAGGACGCACGGGTCTTCAACAAGGACGGCAAGCTGGTGCCGATGAGCGTCTTCGGCTTCTTCGCCGCCCGGGGCGAGGGCGAGCGGTGCATACCGACCCTGGACGGCACCGCGTTCTTCCCCGACGCGATCTCCTTCGGGGGAAAGGCCACCGCGGGCGCACTGGCCTACATCTCCGACCGGCCGGTCTCGGTGACCGTGGAGGTCGGTGAGGAACGGATCGTGCTCAGCCTGAAGGAGACCTCGGGTGGGCTCGTCCACTTCCCGGTGACCGGGGTGAGCAAGGGCATGAACATCGTGATGAACGACCCGACGGCCCCACTCTGCATGACCGGCGTCGCCCTCG
The DNA here is from genome assembly GCF_000721075.1 of Streptosporangium amethystogenes. Taxonomy (GTDB): domain Bacteria; phylum Actinomycetota; class Actinomycetes; order Streptosporangiales; family Streptosporangiaceae; genus Streptosporangium; species Streptosporangium amethystogenes. The sequence continues at coordinate 454,484 of NZ_JOEQ01000004.1, read as the reverse complement.
GTGCCCCGGTTCCCCAGGGCGAGCAGCCCTCCTAGCCTTGGGGTGATCCCTCGGCCGGTCCGGGGCGGAGGGGCGGGCGCACGAGGCGGTTGAGGCGCTGGGCGGGCTGTTCCACGAACCGGTGGGTCAGGGTGGCCATCGCGAGCGTCATGACGGTGACGGCCACCAGGTTGCCCAGGAAGTTGCCGGAGAACTGCTGCTGCTCGGTGAAGCCGTACCAGAGGTAGATGGCCACGAACTGCCAGAGGAAGACGCCGTAGGAGATGCGGCCGAGGAAGCCCATCAACGGGTTGGCGAGCAGCACCTTCACCGGTGAGTCGCCCGGCGGTGGCAGCGTGGCCGGGACGAGCAGGCACAGGGCCACGATCGCGTAGAGGGTCAGCTCGAACAGGCCCGACCAGACGCCGTCGATGCCGAGGAAGCGGGTTCCGGTCACGGGGGAGGCGGCGACGGCGTACGCCAGGGCGGCGACCAGCCACCACGAGCCGGGGGAGGCCCACACCGCCCGTTCGAAACGCCGGGCGGGGGAGTCGGCGTCCGGGGTGGCGCGTATCCAGGCCAGCACCACGGCCAGCGCCATTCCCACGGCGAAGAAGATCATCGACCGGGGTGGCCAGCTGTTCAGGAAGGGGCGGTACTCCGGGTAGTAGGTCAGCAGCGTCCAGGCGAAGGAGAGCGCGATCAGCGCGCCCAGGCCCACCAGCAGCCGCTGGGCCCGCCGGTGTACGTCCGCCCCGCCGCGCCGGGCGAAGGCGGCCAGGCCCATGGCGAGCAGGGGGAGCAGGACGTAGAAGGCCACCTCGACCGAGAGACTCCACATCTGGGCCAGGCCCTTGGGCCCCAGGCCGAACCACCAGGTCTCGGTGACGTAGTTCTGGCCGAGGGTCAGCAGCGTCAGCCAGCTCCAGGCGTCGGAGGTGTGGTCGCGTGACCAGAGGAACATGGCCACCATGACCACCAGCCAGTAGGCGGGCAGGATGCGCACCGCCCGCTTCCACAGGTAGGTACGGGTGTGGACGGCGGGGGCCCGGCACAGCAGCGCGGCCGCGTAGGGGCGGTAGAGCAGCAGCCCGGAGAGGGCGAAGAAGATCGGCACCGCCACGTCGCCGCGGGAGAGCAGCGCGCCGGTGAAGCCTTCGCGGAGCGCGACGCCGGACTCGCTCGCGACGTGGAAGACGAGCACCGCGAGCGAGGCGACGGCACGCACGCCGTCCAGAGTGTCCAGATGACCGACTATTTTGGATGGAGCCTGCGGAGAGAGCCGTTCCGATCTAGAACTTGTTTCGGTCACTTTTCCGCATCCCCCGGTGACGTCGATCACTCCCTGCACCTAACATACTGGTCAGTAGCCTTGTCAATCCACATATTTCCCCCCAAACCCCCCATGCTGTAATCCCCCAGGAGGGTAGATGCGTCGGGTCGTCGGAGTAATCCTGTTAGCCGTCGGGGCGTTCCTCATTGTGCTCGCGCCGCTGGTGCGTTTCCAGATCGGCGGCAGCCTGATCGCGGCCCCGGCCGCCCAATACGGGATCAGTAAGCTGGAGGCCACCGGGGCGCAGTACTTCAGCGCCAAGGACCTCAAGGTGATGACCGGTGACCTCGCCATCACCGTCACCACCCGTGGGGATGTGTCCCAGTCCCAGGGCGACCGGGTCGTCTGGGACGAGTTCACCGCGGTCAACGACGCGACGAACGGTAACCCGGGTATCTCGCTCGGCGAGCGGCGCAGTGCTTTCAACAAGTACACCGGCGAGGGCATCAACTGCTGCGCGGTGAACATCGACAAGAAGCCCAGCAAGCTTGAAGGCCAGATCTACAAGTTCCCCTTCGACGTCGAGAAGAAGACCTACAAGGTCTTCAACTCCACCGCGGGCATGGCCTTCGACGCCACGTTCGTCGGCGAGGAGGACGTCAACGGCCTGCCGGCGTACAAGTTCGAGCAGGTGGCCCCGGAGACGAAGACCGAGACCCGCACCGTCCCCGCCTCGATCATGGGCGTGACGGACGTGACCGGCGACGTCCAGGTGGACCGGTTCTACGAGGGCAAGAACACCTACTGGATCGAGCCGGTGACCGGCTCACCGGTCAAGCAGGAGCAGCAGCGCAACGACGTGCTGAGGACCCAGGACGGCGCCCACAGCATCATCGCGTTCGCGGCGACGGCCAAGATGACCCCGCAGACCGTCGACGAGCTGGTGCGCAACGCCACCGAGGGCAAGAGCCAGATCACCCTGCTCAAGGTGACGATCCCGGTGATCCTGCTGCTGCTGGGCCTCGCCCTGCTGGTCACCGGATTCCTCCTGGTCCGCAGGACCGGCCGGGGCTGACGATCGGAATGCGGTGAGCTCCGGCGACCGGATCCTGGCGAGCCAGGATCCGGTGAACGAGAAAGCGATGGCCGCGTGGCCGTCGGCGAATCCGCCGGCGGCCACTTTGGCCGCGCCGGAGTCCACCTCCCCCGGCGCGCCGGAGCACGCCCTCCCGGGCAACCGGCGCCTCTCGCCCGTCGCCCTCATCCGGGCCTGCCGCCCGCGCCAGTGGCTGAAGAACGCCCTGGTGTTCGCGGCCCCGGCGGCGGCCGGCGTACTGGGGACCTTCCAGGGCCTGCTCGGCGCGCTGATCGCCTTCGTGGCGTTCTGCCTGGCCGCCGGCGGCACCTACCTGCTCAACGACGCCGCCGACGTCGAGGCCGACCGCCGCCACCCGCGCAAGCGCCACCGCCCCATCGCGGCGGGTCTGGTCTCGGTACGGCTCGCCTGGATCGCCGGAGCCCTGCTCGTCCTGCTCGCCCCGGTGTTCGCCGCGCTGTCGGGTGACTGGCGGCTGCCGGCCGTGGTCGTCGGATACCTGGCGCTGACCTTCGCCTACACCTACTGGCTCAAGCACGAGGTGGTGGTGGACCTGGTCGCGGTCGCGGGCTGCCACGTGATCCGCGCCTTCGCCGGGGCGGTCGCCGTGGACGTGCCGGTGACGAGCTGGTTCCTTGTGGTGATCTCGCTCGGCTCGCTCCAGCTCGTGGCGGGCAAGCGGGAGGCCGAGCTGCGTGCCGCCGGCGGCGGCAACTCAACCCGCGCCATTCTGGCCGCCTACACTCCCGGCTACCTGTCCGGCGTCCGGATGATGTCGTCAGGTGCCATGATCGTCACCTACTGCCTGTGGGCGCTCAACGACCATCCCGGCCCGTTCTACGGGATCAGCATCGTGCCCTTCCTGCTCATCGTGCTGCGGCACAATCTGCTGGTGGACCGGGGTGTGGGGGAGGAGCCCGAGGAACTCGCCCTGCGCGACCGGCCCACCCAGGTGTTCGTCGCGCTCCTGCTCGTCTCGCTCGCCTTCGGGATCTACCTGCCTTGACCTCCTCCCCGGGGCCGAAGCCCGAGTTCTCCACGCTCAAGGAGGTTCGATGACCTTCCTGACCGGCTGGGGTCGTACCGCGCCGACCCCCGCGCGTCTGGCCAGGCCCCGCTCCGCCGAGGAGGTCGCCGAGCTGGTACGGCGGGCACCGGGCCGGGGCGTCGCGGTCCGGGGACTCGGCCGTTCCTACGGCGACGCCGCGCAGAACTCCGGCGGCCTGGTCCTCGACTGCACCGCGCTGACCTCGTGGTCCCTGGACGAGACGACCGGCCTGGTCACCGCCGCCGGCGGGCTGAGCCTGCACGATCTGATGGGTGCCCTGGTGCCCCTGGGCTGGTTCGTCCCGGTCACCCCGGGCACCAGGTACGTGACGGTCGGCGGGGCCGTGGCGGCCGACGTGCACGGCAAGAACCACCACGCCGACTCCTCCTTCGGCGCCCACCTGCGCTCCCTCACCCTCGTCACGGCCGACGGCGTCGGCCGTACGCTGACCCCGGGCGACGAGTTGTTCTGGGCCACGGTCGGTGGGATGGGGCTCACCGGTGTGATCACCGAGGCGGTGTTCCAGTGCCTGCCGATCGAGACCTCCCGGGTACGGGTGGACGTGACGCGCACCCGGGACCTGGACCACACGCTGGAGACGATGGAGGCCACCGATCACCGTTACCGCTACACGGTCGCCTGGATCGACCTGCTCGCCACGGGCGCCCGGATGGGTCGCAGCGTGCTCACCAGGGGAGAGCACGCGACCCGCGACGAGCTGCCACGCGGCGCCGACCCACTGGCGTTCGCTCCCGGTTCCCTGCTGAAGGCCCCCGCCTGGGCGCCGAACGGGCTGCTCAACCAGGTGACCGTGCGGGCCTTCAACGAGGCCTGGTACCGGAGGTCGCGCCCCGGCACCGGTCTCATCCAGAAACTCGCGCCGTTCTTCCACCCGCTGGACTCGGTGGACGGCTGGAACCGGGTCTACGGCTCGCACGGCTTCGTCCAGTACCAGTTCCTGGTGCCGTTCGGCGAGGAGGCGACGCTGCGGCGGATCGTCTCCCGTCTCTCGGCTCTCGGGGTGGTCTCCTTTCTCACGGTGCTCAAGCGGTTCGGTCCCGGCACGCCGGGGATGCTGTCGTTCCCGGCCCCCGGCTGGACGCTCGCCCTGGACATCCCCGCCGGCCGGCGAGGGCTGGCCGGGCTGCTGCGCGAGTTCGACGGCTGGGTGGCCGGCGCGGGCGGGCGGATCTACCTGGCCAAGGACTCGCGGATGTCGGCCGAGACGATGGCCGCGATGTATCCCCGGCTGGCGGAGTGGCGTAAGGTCCGCGACGAGGTGGATCCGGCCGGGGTGTTCCGCTCGGACCTGGCCAGGAGACTCTCCCTTTGAGCCGGTTTCGCGTCTGGGCGGGCACGTTCCGGTTCCGGGACGCCGATGAGGAGGACTGCCGATGAAGAACGCTCTGGGCGCGGTGGACACCGTGCTGCTGCTGGGCGGGCGCAGCGAGATCGGGCTGGCGATCGTCGAGCGGCTGGTCCGCGACGGTGCCCGCCGGGTCGTGCTCGCCGCCCGTGACGCCACAGCCGGGCCGCCCCCGGTGATCGGGGCCGCCGAGGTGCACCTGCTGGACTTCGACGCCTCCCGGCCCGAGACGCACGGCGAGGTGATCGAGGCCGCCGCGAAGCTGGTCGGTGACCTGGACGTGGTCATCCCCGCCTTCGGTGTGCTGGGCAGCCAGCGGACCTACGACGCCGATCCGGTGGCCGCCGCCGAGGCGGTCGCGGTCAACTACGGCGGGCACGTCTCCGCCGGGCTCTTCGCCGCGCGGCGGCTGCGCGAGCAGGGCCACGGCACGCTGGTGGTGCTCTCCTCGGTGGCCGGGGTGCGGGTGCGCCGGGCCAACTTCGTGTACGGCTCGGCCAAGGCGGGCCTGGACGGGTTCGCGCAGGGGCTGGGTGACGCCCTGCACGGGTCGGGTGCCCGGGTGATGGTGGTCCGGCCTGGTTTCGTGATCGGCAGGATGACCGAGGGGATGTCTCCCGCGCCGATGTCGTCCACTCCGGGCCAGGTCGCCGACGCGGTGATCGTCGGATTGCGCGTCGACGCCGAGGTCGTCTGGGTTCCCGGCAGGCTGCGGGTGTTCTTCGCGGTGATGCGCATGCTGCCGCGCGCGGTCTGGCGCCGAATGCCTCGGTGAAACAGGTTCTTGTTGTAGTTTTCCAACAATGTTTTAGTTTCCCGATAATACCGACGAAATATTCTAGACTAGAACACGTTGCAGTTTGCTGGGGGCGAGTCGTACCGTGGGCGCATGCGGACACGTGTCACAGACATGCTCGGGATCGAACTTCCGATATTCGCTTTCAGCCACTGCCGGGACGTCGTCGTCGAGGTCAGTCGCGCCGGCGGGATGGGCGTGCTCGGCGCGCTCTACTTCACCCCGGAAGAGCTCGAAATGGAGCTCAAGTGGATCGACGACCACGTCGACGGCAAGCCGTACGGCGTCGACGTGGTCATGCCCGCCTCCTACGCGGGAGCCGACCTGGGCGTCGACTCGCCCGAGGATCTGCTGGGACGGCTCCAGGGGATGATCCCCGAGGGGCACCGCGCGTTCGTCGACAACCTGCTGACCTCGCACGGCGTCGGCCCGCTGTCCGGAGAGGAGGCCGGCCGGGCCCTGCTCGGCTGGACCGACGCCACCGCCAGGCCGCAGGTCGAGGTGGCGCTGCGGCACCCGATCGCGCTGCTGGCCAACGCCCTCGGCCCGCCGCCCGCCGACGTGGTCGAGCTGGCGCACGCCAAGGGCGTGAAGGTGGCGGCGCTGGCGTCCACCCCCAGGCACGCGGTCAAGCAGGTCGAGGTCGGCGTGGACATCGTCGTCGCGCAGGGCACCGAGGCGGGCGGGCACACCGGGGAGATCTCCACGATGGTGCTCATCCCGCAGGTGGTGGACGCGGTGGACGTGCCGGTACTGGCCGCGGGAGGCATCGGCAACGGCCGCCAGATGGCGGCGGGCATGGCGCTCGGAGCCGAGGGGGTGTGGACTGGTTCCATCTGGCTCGCCGTCGAGGAGGCCGACACCCCCGCGATGGCCAAGCAGCGCATCCTGGAGGCCACCTCACGCGACACCGTGCGCTCCCGCTCGTGGACGGGCAAGCCCGCCCGGCTGCTCAGGAACGAGTGGACCGACGCCTGGGAGGCGCCCGACTCGCCCGGTACCCTGCCGATGCCGCTGCAGTTCATGCTGATCTCCGACGCGCTCCGCCGCATCGCCCGATCCGACGCCGCCGAGCTGGCCACCTTCCCGGCGGGTCAGATCATCGGGACCATGAACCAGGTACGGTCGACCAAGGACGTGGTGTTCGGGCTGGTGGAGGAGTACATCGAGGCCACCGAACGGCTGGGTCGGCTGACCGGGGAGTAGTCCTCGGGATGGAGCCGGTCGGGGGTGCGCTGCCCCTGCGAAAGGAACGCGGGGGCACCCCCGCCGCGGAGGCCGGGGCTTTTGCGGCATTCGCTGTCAGCCGGCTCGGGCGGGGATCCGGGTGCCGCCGGAATCGGTTACCGGGCTCGCGGGAGCGGGCAGCGCGACCGCGACGCGCAGGCCGCCCTCGGGGCGTGAGGTGGCGGTGACCGTGCCGCCGTGCGCGTCCACGATGGCGCGGACTATCGACAGCCCGAGCCCCGCGCCGCGCGCCGAGCGGACGCGGTCGCCCTGCAGTCGCCTGAAGGGCTCGAAGAGATCCTCCACCTCGTACGGCGGGACCGGCTGCCCGGTGTTCTCCACCACCAGGCCGCCCCGGTCGCAGGAGATCCAGACCTGCCCGTCCCGCACGTTGTACTTGATCGCGTTCTCCACCAGATTGCAGACGGCGCGCTCAAGGAGGAGCGGATCGCCGTCGACGGTCACCGGGCTCAGGTCCCGGTGGATGGTGACGGGCCGGTTGCGGGGCACCGGGTCGAGCTGGTCGAGGGCGGCGCGTACCACCTGGTCGAGTTCGAGGGGCCTGCGCGAGGTGAGTTCCTGCTCGGACTGGGCCAGCAGGAGCAGTCCTTCGATCAGCCGCTCGTGGCGGGCATTGGTACCGAGCAGCGCGCGGGCCAGCGCCTTGAGGTCCGGCGACGCCTCGGGCTCCTCCAGCGAGACCTCCAGGACCGTGCGGTTGATCGCCAGCGGGGTGCGCAGCTCGTGCGAGGCGTTGGCGATGAACCGGCGCTGGGCCTCGAACACCCGGTGCAGCCGGTCGAGCATCGCGTCGAAGGTGTCGGCCAGCCGTTTGATCTCGTCCCGGGGCCGTCCGCGCAGCGCGATCCGCTCGTGCAGGTTGCCCTCGGAGAGCCGCTGCGCGGTCTCGGTGACCCGGTCGAGAGGACGGAGCGCGCGGTCGGCGATCAGGTAGCCGACCACTGTCGCGGCGACCCCGACGAGGACCATGATCAGGAGCGAGGAGCGCAGCATCTCGTCGAGGACGCTGGTCGCCCGCTGCCCCACGTCCCGTATCAGCACCCCCCCGATGGGCTTCTCGGAGGGCAGATCTGCTCCCGCCTCACTTATCTTCGAGTAGGCCACGGTGAACTGCTGGTCCAGCGCCTTGGCGGTCAGCAGGTAGGTGAACCAGACCAGGGTCGACCCGGCCACGAAGAACAGCACGCCGTACAGCAGGGTGAGCCGCATGCGCAGGCCGAGTCTCACAGCCGGTACCCCTTCCCCGGCACGTTGTGCAGCACCGGGGGAGCGCCGAGCTTCTTGCGCAACGAGGTGATCGCGACGCGCAACACGCCGGTGCCGCCCTCGGCGTACTCGTCCCAGACCCTTCTGCGGAGCTCGGTGGAGGTGACCAGGTCACCGTCGGCGGCCAGCAGCTCCCGCAGCAGGTCGAACTCCTTGCGGTTCAGTCCGATCGGCCGTCCGTCCCTGGTGACCGCACGGCGGGCGGGGTCGAGCCTGATCCCGGCCCGCTCCAGGACCGGCGGGGCGACACGGAGGGAGCGGCGGGCCAGCGTCCTGATCCTGGCGACCAACTCGGTGAACGCGAACGGCTTGACCAGGTAGTCGTCCGCGCCCAGGGTCAGCCCGTCGACCCTGTCGTGGACCTGTCCCGCCGCGGTCAGCATGATGACGCGGCTCCGGTGCCTGAGCTCGTCGCACACGTCGTCGCCGTGCACCTCGGGCAGGTCACGGTCCAGGACGACGACGTCGTAGTCGACGTACCCGGCCCGCTCCAGCGCCTCCCGGCCGTCGTAGACCACGTCCACGGCCATCGCGTGCAGCCGCAGGCCCCGCGCGACGGCGTCGGCCAGCTGCTCTTCGTCCTCCACGATCAGCACTCGCATGATGACGAGAGTGACGCACCGGGTGTTAGACCCGGGTAAGCGCTTATCCGGGTCTAACACCGTCTCCGTTGAAGTTGGCCCTCAACCGACCAAGGGAGATCGCAGTGAAAGCTCGACTGGTGCTGCTCGCCGTACCGCTGCTGCTGGCGGGGTGCGGTGCGGTTCCGACCACTTCGGGTGTCGCCGGTGGGGGAGACGGCGCCGCTTCCGCTTCCGCTTCCGCTTCGGCCCCGGCGGATCAGGGGCAGGCGCAGCTGAGGTTCGCCCAGTGCATGCGCGAGAACGGCGTCGAGATGGCCGACCCCGACGGCAGCGGGAAGATCCGCATCCAGGCCCAGAAGGGGGAGGAGGCCAAGATGGAGAAGGCGATGAAGGAGTGCCAGCACTTCATGGAGGACGTGGTCGGTGGCAAGGACGCGGCAGCCGACCCGAAGCGGCGCGACGAGATGGTCAGGTACGTGCAGTGCATGCGCGAGCAGGGCATCGAGATGGAGGATCCGGACCCCAACGGCAAGCTCAGGCTCAAGCTGCCCGACGGCGGCGAGCAGAAGTTGAAGGCGGCCGAGGCGGCCTGCAAGGAGTTCCAGCCCGCCATGCAGGGGGACGGGCAGTGAGAAAGGGAGCCCTCCTGTCAGGAGCAGCTCTGCTGGCCGTCGTGACCGCGGGGGCGGCGATGGCCGTACTGGCCGACGGCGGCACCGAAGCGGCCGCGCCCGCCACGGAGCGGGTCGCCGCCACAGCGGTGATCACCAGGCAGGACCTGCTGGACACCAAGACCGTGACCGGCGCGCTCACCTACTCGGGCCGGCGCGATCTCACCACCGGCGCGGCCGGAACGGTGACATGGGTGCCGGAGGACGGGGCTGTGGTGCGGCGGGGCCGCCCCCTGCTCAAGGTCGATCGCCGGCCGGTCACCCTGATGTACGGCAGGCTGCCCCTCTACCGGCCGCTGAGCCGGGGCGTCTCCGACGGACCCGACGTCGAGCAGCTCGAACGCAACCTCAGGGCGCTGGGCTACGGCGAGGACCTCACCGTGGACGAGCACTTCGACTACGCCACCCACCTCGCGGTGCGAAAGTGGCAGGACAATCGGGGACTGACCGAGACCGGCCGGGTGGACGACACCCAGGTGGTGTTCCTGCCTTCGGCGGTCAAGGTGATCGACGTGAAAGTTGTGGTCGGTGGCAGGACCGCGCCCGGGCGGCAGGTCCTCGCCGTCAGCGACCTGAACCGGCTGGTCCGGCTCGACCTCGACGCGGGTGACCAGACGCTCGCCGAGAAGGGGGCGAAGGTCACCGTGGAATTGCCCGACGGCGCGAAGGCGGCGGGGAGGATCACCGGCGTGGGCACGGTGGCCAAGCAGGCGGCGGAGAGGACGTACATCGAAGTCGAGATCACGCTCGCCAAGGACCCGAAGACCAGGCTGGACCAGGCTCCCGTCGAGGTGGAGCTGGTGAGCGAACGGCGTGAGAACGTGCTCGCCGTACCGGTGGAGGCGTTGCTCGCGCTGCGCGAGGGCGGGTTCGGCGTCGAGGTCGTCGAGGGTTCCGGCACCCGGCTGGCGCCGGTGAAGGTCGGGGCGTTCGGCAGCGGCATGGTCGAGATCACCGGGGACGGGCTCGGAGAGGGCATGAAGGTCGGGGTGCCGGAGGGATGAGCATCATCGAGCTACGCGGGGTGACCAAGAGCTACAACGGTCATGTCCAGGCGCTGCGCGGGGTGGACCTGCTGGTCGAGGAGGGCGAGCTGCTGGCCATCGTCGGCCCGTCGGGCTCGGGCAAGTCCACCATGCTCCACATGATCGGGACCCTGGACCGGCCCACCTCGGGGACCGTCCGGATCGCGGGCCACGACGTCGCCACCCTGTCGGACCGCGAGCTGTCGGCGCTGCGCGCCCGCCACCTCGGGTTCGTCTTCCAGCAGTTCCACCTGGCGCCGGGGGTGAGTGCCCTGGACAACGTGGCCGACGGACTGCTCTACACCGGGACGCCGCTGCGGGCCAGACGCTCCCGGGCCGCGGCGGCCCTGGAGCGGGTCGGCCTCGGGCACCGGCTCGACCACCGGCCCCACCAGCTCTCCGGCGGTGAGCAGCAGCGGGTGGCCGTGGCCAGGGCCGTCGTCGGCGATCCGCCGCTGCTGCTGGCCGACGAGCCGACAGGAAACCTCGACTCCGCCTCGGGCGCCGAGGTGCTCAAGATCCTGCGCGAGCTCCACGAGGGCGGGACCACGATCGCGATCATCACGCACGACAACGAGATCGCCGACCGGTGCCCCCGGCAGGTACGGGTCCGGGACGGGGAGGTGCTGACGTGAAGCCCATCAGGTTCGGTCTCCCCGATGTGCCGGGGGTTTGTGACGGGGAGGAACTGACGTGAGGCCTGCCAGGCTCAGCCTCCCCGACGTGCTGCGGGTCGGCGCGGCGGGGCTCCGTACCCGGCCGACCAGGGTGGTCCTGTCCGCGCTCGGCATCGCCATCGGTATCGCCACCATGATCGCGGTGATCGGGATCTCCTCCTCCTCCCGGGAGGAGTTGCTGCGTCAGCTCGATCGGCTGGGTACCAACCTGCTGACCGCGGCGCCGGGCCAGACGATCTTCGGGGAGGACGCCAAGCTGCCGAGGGAGTCGGTCGCGATGGTCAAGCGCATCGGCCCGGTGAGCACCGCCTCGGCCACCGGACTCGTCAGGACGTCGGTGCGAAGGACCGGCTACATTCCCGAAGCGGTCACCGGGGGCATCGCGATACAGGCCGCCACCGTCGAACTGCTCCGTACGCTGGAGGGCACCGTCCAGCGCGGCACCTGGCTGAACGCCGCCACCGAACGGCAACCGGTGGTCGTCCTGGGTTCCAAATCCGCCGAGCGACTGGGCATCACCAGGACCGGGGTGCGGGTGTGGATGGGCAACCGGTGGTTCACGGTCATCGGCATCCTGGAACCGATGCCGCTCGCGCCCGAGATCGAACGGTCGGCGCTCATCGGGTTCCCCGCCGCGGTGAAGCTGCTGGACTTCGACGGGCATCCCACCACGATCTACGAGCGGTCCGCCGAGGAGGCGGTGACGGACGTACGCTCCGTGCTGCCTCGGACGGTGAACCCGGAGAACCCGGGGGAGGTGAACGTCAGCAGGCCCTCCGACGCGCTGGCCGCCAGGGCCGCCGCGGCCGGGGCCTTCACCAACTTGCTGCTCGGTCTCGGCGCGGTCGCCCTGCTGGTGGGCGGGGTCGGCGTGGCGAACACCATGGTGATCTCGGTGCTGGAACGCCGGAAGGAGATCGGCCTGCGCCGCTCCCTGGGCGCCACCCGTGGCCAGGTCCGCGTTCAGTTCCTGGTGGAGTCCCTGCTGCTGTCCGTTCTGGGCGGCGTCGTCGGGGCCGCCCTGGGCACCCTGGCCACCGTCGGCTATGCCCTGTCCCGTGACTGGCCTCCGCTCGTGCCCCCGTGGGCGATCGGCGGCGCGGTCGGCGCCACCCTGGTCATCGGCACCCTCGCCGGCATCTACCCGGCCATGCGCGCGGCCCGCCTGTCCCCGACGGTCGCTCTGTCCACGACCTGAAGGCGGTCAGTGGGGGACAGGGGAGTTCCGGCGGATGGCCAGTACGGCGATGTCGTCGCGGAGGTTGCCCAGGGTGTGCCGAAGCAGTTCGGTGCGCAGGGTTCTGATCACCTGGTCCGGGGAGGCGTCATGCCAGTGGGCCAGGCGCTCCTCCAGGGGGTAGAAGACGCCGGACGGGTCACGGGCCTCGGTGACTCCGTCCGTGCAGAGCAGCAGGGTCGCACCGGGCGGGAAGTCGAACCATTCGACGGCACGTGGTTCCGAGGTGAGGGAGCCCAGCCCCAGGGGGACGCCAGGATCGCGGAAGAGAACCGGGCCGGTCCGCTCGCCGTACAGGATGTACAGCGGAACATGGCCGCAGTTGACGGCCTGGGCCTTGTACCCGCTGTCGACGTTCAGCACGAGGGCGGTGACGAAGCGTTCGGGTTCGCCGGTCTGCTTCGCGAAGGTGTTGTGTCGCAGCACGGCGTGCTCCAGGGCGTCCACCACCGCGGGGAGAGCCGGCTCCCGGAAGGCGGCCTCCCGGAAGGCACCCAGCACCGCGAAGGTGGTGCCGATGGCGGGCAGACCCTTGCCCTGGACGTCGGCGATGAGCACCCGGCTGCCGTACGGCGAGGCCACGACCTCGTAGACGTCGCCCCCGACCATGCTGTCCTCCTCCGCGGGCTCGTACAGCCCGTCGACCAGGAGCTGGTCGGTGAGCAACGGTAGTGGGCGCAGGATCTGCCGTTGCAGGGCGGCCGACGCCGAGCGCAGCCGGGCGATCTCCTCGTTCTTGCGGATCCGCCACCGGCATCCCGTGACGCTCAACCCGCCGAGCACGATGGAGAAGACGATCATTGACACGTTGGCGGCCGTCTGCAACGGGTGGTAGAGCACCGAGCCGGTAACGATGAGGACGACCCATCCGGCGGTGAGGAAGGTCTGCCGCACCGTCCCCACCCCGGCGACGAAGGCGGGCAGGATGATGAGGAAGGGGACCAGCCGGCTCTCTCTGTCGCTCAGGTAGCCGGACACCACGAGAAGTACGGTGAGGCCGAGGAGCCAGCCCAGCAGAACGGTGGATCTGAGCGCGGAGGAGGTGGTCTCGCTCCGTTTCCCGCCGTTCTCCGGCGGGCCGTCAGAAATACGCACCGTTGCCCCTGCTCTCCGCTGTCGAGGGTCCGCGTGCCCGGTCTCGGTGGAACGGCACGCGCCATCTCGTGGTGCGCGGGGGGCGGCGTTCCGCTTTTCTCGCATCGTAGAACGGACTCCGGTGACTCTCGCGTCCACGTGCGCCGATCGGCGCGGCTCCGCTCTGATTCGAGGGATCTGGTCGATCCCTCGGTGTCACCCGCGTTCAGTTTGCCGCGCCCCGCGCCCCGCGCCCCGGGCGCGGGGGGGCGATGAGTCGGCCGGTCGGGGGTGCGCGCTCCGGTGGGTGGGTGTTCCGGGCGGCCGTCTCAGTTGCTGTCGGGTGGTTCAGGCCTTCGGCCTGCTCGGGCGCGGTGGTTGGGGGGTTTTATACGCCGCCTGGAACACCCACCCACCTCCGCGCCATTCGGCCTCGCCGTACGGGAGCGGACCGTAGTCGCTCTCTTTCGGACCGCCCGGTGTTCTCCGTACGGCTGAAGCGATCCGTACGAGATCGCTCGGCGCGAATCGCCGTAGCTGAAGCGTCGCTTTCGAAAGGAGCGCAGGGCGCAGGAACGGGTGAGCTCCGAGGCGCCCGCAGGGCCGAAGTACGGTTTCGCGGTGGGAGATCGGTCTCTGCTCGTTCGCAACAGGGCCTGTGCCCCGTGTCATCCGCCGCTGCCGTAGGGGCGGGTGATGATCTCCAGGTTGTGCCGGTTCGGGTCCTCGAAGTAGAGGCCGCGGCCGCCGTCGTGGTGGTTGATCTGCCCGGCCTGCCGGTGGAAGGGGTCGGCATAGTAGGTGATGCCGGCCTGCTGGATCCGTCCGAAGATGGCGTCGAACTCCTGCTCGGAGACCAGGAAGGCGTAGTGCTGGGTGGTGATCTGTTCCTCGTGGCTGTCGGCGAAGTCCAGGGTGACGCCGTTGCCGGTCGCCACGGGGATGAAGGGCCCGTAGGGGGCCCCGACCTCAAGCCCCAGGACGGCGGCCAGGAACTCGGCGGACGCATGCTTGTCACGGGCCGCCACGATGGTGTGGTTCAACTCAACTGACATGCTGAAATCCTTCCCCGAAACACCCGGGGCGATCGGCCTCCGAGGCCGTTGCCCGATAAATGGTGCGCGAAGAGCCTCGCTCATGGCTCGTCCATCCAGGTAGGGGTTTACCCGGCCAGCTCGTGGATGCCCTTCAGCAGGCGGTCCACATCGGACTCGTTGGTGTACGGCGCGATTCCGGCGCGGATGGCGCCGACCTCGCCGAGGCCCAGGTGGCGGGAGCACTCCAGCGCGTAGAAGTGGCCGGCGGGCGCGTTGACGCCGCGTTCTGCCAGGGACAGGTAGGTGTCGGCGGGCCTGAGGCGGTCGATGGAGAAGAGTGTCGTGGGGGTCCGCCTGCGCGAGGCCGCGCCGTACGAGGTCACCCCGCCGATCTCGGCCAGACCCGTGTCGAGCCGCCCGAGCATGGTCTCCTCGTGCCGCTCCAGCGCGGCCATCGAGGCGGTCAGGCGTTCGCGCCGGGTGCCCGCACCCGGTACGAGGCCGGCGAGGAAGTCGACCGCCGCCGTCGTACCGGCGAGCAGCTCGTAGGGGAGGGTGCCCAGCTCGAAGCGTTCCGGCACCGCGTCGCTGGAGGGGAGCAGCTTGTCCGGGCGGAGGGTCTCCAGCAGCGCGGGGGCGGCGGCGAGCACACCCAGGTGCGGGCCGAGGAACTTGTACGGCGAGCAGGCGTAGAAGTCGGCGCCGAGCCCTTGGAGGTCGACCGGGCTGTGCGGCGTCAGGTGCACGCCGTCGACGTAGAGCAGCGCTCCGGCCGCATGCACCCGTTCGGCGATCGCCGGAATGTCCGGCCGGCTGCCCAGCAGGTTCGACGCGGCGGTGACGGCCACCAGCCGGGTGCGCTCGGTGAGCAGGTCCGCGATCGCGGTGACGTCCAGCTCACCGCGCTCCGGATCGAAGTCGGCCCAGCGGACGGTGACCCCGTGTGCCTCGGCGGTCTGCGTCCAGGGCCGGATGTTCGCGTCGTGGTCCAGCCTGGTGACCACCACCTCGTCACCGGGTCGCCACCCCTTGGCGAGCGTGCGGGCCATGTCGTAGGTGAGCTGCGTCATGCTCCGGCCGAACACGATGCCGGTCGGTGTGCCGCCGAGCAGGTCGGCCATCGCCTGGCGTGCCTCGGCCACGATGCGGTCGGCCCGGCGCTCGGCGGCGGTTCCGGCACCGCGGTTGGCGACGGCGGCCCGCAGGACGCCGGCCACGGCGTCCGCCACCTGCTCGGGAACCTGCGAGCCTCCCGGCCCGTCGAAGTGCGCCGCACCCTCGTCGAGGGCGGGGAAGCACGCCCGTACGGCTGCCACGTCGTATGTCATGAGACCTCCCGGATCGCTGTCGACCCGACCGCGGCCGATCCGCTCGCGAACGGCTTGGCCGAAGCCTATCCAGCCGGGTCCCGGAGAAATACACGCGGGAACCTTCGTCCAGCGGGGAATCCATCCGCCGGAGCTGATCGGCCGGGGGCGGGGACGGAGCCGCGCGATAGAGAGTCGCCTGTTCGGGTACTCCGCGCCGTCGCCGACGTCACCGGCGATGATCAGCCGGGGACGCCGCCGCGAAAGGCCGCGGCGGCGATCGCGAGGTCGGCCCAGGCCTCACCGACGCTCTTGAACAGCCGGGGTGCCAGCGGGTCGGCGACGAGCCGCCCCGTCACCAGTTCCACCAGGGTTCCGTCGATCGCGTCGCGCTCGGGGACGCCGTCGGCGATCGCGAGCAGGATGTCGCCCGCCTCGGCCATCGCGGACGTCATCGACTCCACCACGACCGTCGCGGTCGCGACCAGCCGCGTATCCACCTCACGCGCGTCGGGACGGTGGGAGCCGACGGCCACGACGGTGGCGTCGGCGGCGAGCGACGCGGAGTCGAACAGCGGGGTGCGCGCTGTCGTGCAGCACGCGACGATGTCCGCGCGCCGCAGGTCGTCGGAGGTCCCCACCTCGGCGGGTACGTTCTCGGCACGCAGCCGCCGGACCAGCTCGGCAACGCCGCCGGCGGTTCGGCCGAGGACCCTGACCTCGCGGATCGGCCGAACCGCCGAGATGGAGTGGACGTGGCCGTACGCCTGCCGGCCGCTGCCCACGACCACGAGTCGCTCGGCCTTGGGAACGGCCAGGTGATCGACCGCCAGCGCCGACATGGCCGCGGTGCGGATCTGCGTCAGGACGACGCCGTCGAGGAGTCCGACCGGCGTCAGTGTCGCGGAGTCGAACAGGACGTACAGGCCCTGGATGCGCGGGACGTCACGCCCGGACCTGCCGTCGTTCACCGAGACCAGCTTCACGCCGGCGAAATCGCCCGCCTCCGCGGGCATCAGCAGGATCTCCCCGGCGCGCGTCGCGAAGGAGGTCCGCAACGCGTCGTTCCCGATCCCCTGCGACTCCCTGGCGAGAACGGCCCGCCTCAGCACCTCCACGGCCGCCGGCCACGACAGGAGCATGCCCAGCTGTCCACCGGTCAGGAACGGCAGGTTCTCCGAGTTGTTCGCCATGTCGATCCGTTCTCTCATACCGGGAGTCAGCGCACACCGTCTCGCCGGAGCCGCCGCAGTGTTGTCTGGCCCTGTTGGCGACCGTACAGCCGAAAAATCGGTACTCCTGTCAGGCCGGCGCGTCGACCGGGTTCAGGATCCGAGGCGTTGGCCGAGATCATTCTCGCGAATCGCACTGTGGGACCGGGGGGCGGCCGTCGGCTTTGTCCGGCGAGGCTAGGCTATGCGGCTATGACTACCGGGACGGCATCGCGCCACACACGGATGGGTGACCCGGTGCTCTTCTGAGCGCCGTGCGGGCCGGTGTGGGCCCGCTGTTCGATCGAGAATCTTGCGCTGCCGCGCGGGCTCCCCCTCCGTCGTGTTGATCACAGGCTCTACCCATCAACCACGACAGGAGAAGTCATGCCCACCAGGACTCTGCAGATTCCCACCACGGGCGGCCAGGCCGACGCTTTCGCCGCCTTCCCTGACCACGGCGAGCGGCACCCAGGGGTGCTGATGTACGCGGACGGCTTCGATATCCGGCCCGTGCTGCAGGAGATGGCCCGCGAACTGGCCGGGCACGGGTACTACGTGCTCGTCCCCAACATCTTCTACCGGCACGGCCCGGCACCGGTGATCGAACTTCCCGAGCACATCGGAGAAGAGGTCCGGCCCGCGATCTTCGCCCAGCTGATGCCCTTGATCGAGGCGCACACCACCGAACGTGTCCTGAGCGACGCCGACGCCTACCTCAGGTTCCTCACCACCCAGCCCGAGGTCAGCGCCGGACCGGTCGCGGTGACCGGCTACTGCATAGGCGGCCTCCTGGCGATGCGCACCGCCGCGGCCCACCCCGGCCAGGTGGCCGCCGTCGCCGGATTCCACGGCCCCGTGGGCGCCGACGGGCCCGACAGCCTCTCCAAGCTCACCGCCCAGGTCCACTTCGGTCACGCCGAAACCGACATCACGCCCGAGGCCCTCAGCGAGCTCAACCAGGCCCTGGACGCCGCAGGTGTCGACTACACCTCCGAGATCTACCCCGGCACCGTCCACGGCTTCACCATGTCCGACACCGACGCCTTCAACCCCTCCGCACTACAGCGCCACTGGGACCGCCTGCTCTCCCTCCTCGACCGCACCCTGGCCAACAGCTAACGCTCCGGCCCTACATGACTCCGGGGTCCTGGCCCGCACGCCGGCCGGAGATAGGAGTCCGGGGCCGACCACCGCTGATTACCTGCCATGGGGTCTCACTCAGCGGCAGCGTTGGACGTGGCGGTGTCGGGCACCGGGTTCGAGGTTGCGGATCATGCGTGACGAAGGTGCGGCCGAGACGGGCGGCCTCTGCCCGTGAGTAGAGGATTGTTTTTTCAAACTGACTGCTGTTACGGTTCTCGCGTTGGGTTAGTTGGAAACTCCAACCCTCTTGGAGAGTCGTGATCTCACCGGATACCCGGACCGTCGTACCCCCTGGTATCTCCGCCCGGCCCCGGCTCGGTGTGGTCTTCGCCGTCGTCGCGGCAGGGGTGGCGATGTCCAACCTGGACGTCTTCATCGTCAACGTCGCGCTGCCCCGGATCGGCGAGCACTTCGCTGACGCCTCGCTGTCGTCGCTGTCATGGGTTCTCAACGCCTACGCGGTGGTCTTTGCCGCACTGCTCGTGCCCGCGGGGAACCTCGCGGACCGTACCGGGCCCAGGCGCGCCTACCTCGTCGGTGGTATCGGCTGGTGGGCCTGGCGGTTGACGCCGGATGCCGGATACGCCCAGGGGATGCTGCCGGGCATGCTGCTCACCGGCGTCGGGGTCGGCCTGACCCTGCCCACGCTGATCGGCGCCGCCGTCACCGCGCTCCCGCCGCGGAGCTTCTCGACAGGTTCCGGAGTGGTGACCATGGCGCGGCAGATCGGCACGGTGCTCGGTGTCGCGATGCTGGTCGCCGCACTGGGAGTGCCCCGTGGCACGGCGGAGGCGCTCGACGCGTTCGACGCCGGCTGGTACCTCACACTGCTGGCCACGGCGGCGGCCGCCGTCGCCTGCCTGTGTGTACGTCGTCGCTCGGGAGGGGAGAACTCGTGACCGCGGAAGTCGGTGCCCTGCTCAGGAAACCGGTGGACGACCTCGTCGATCCGGGAAAGCGGCTGTGGGGTTTCGGCGGGGTGCACGGTGGCCTGACGCTCGCGCTGCTGACGGCGGCGATGGGGGAACAGGTGCCGGGCGCGCTGCTGCAGAGTAGTACGGCGCGCTACCACCGCCCCCTCTACCGGGAGTTCCGCGTCGAGGTCTCGCCGGTGCGTTCCGGCCGTACGCTCTCCTCGCTCGCGGGCCGGGCGACGACGGAGCAGGGTGTCCATGTCGACGCCTCGGCGACGTTCGGGTCTCCCGGTCGCGCCTCCTGGCCGGTCGTCTCGCCGGTCGCGCCGGTGGCGCCGCGACCGGAGGACTGCGAGGTCTTCACGATCCCACCCGAGTTCGTGGCCATCTCCACGGCCATGGAGATCCGCGCGGTGGGGCCGAACCGTCCGTATTCGGGCGGGGCCGAGGCCGAGCTGACCGCCTGGATCCGCCTGGTGGAGGACTCCGAGCCGCCGGACGCGCATCGCCTGATCCTGCTGATGGACGGGCTGGCGCCGTCCTACTCCGCGGTCCTGCCGGAGATGCTGCCCATTCCCACCGTCGAGTTCACCGTACGGCCGGGTGCCGGGCTCGCGCGGGCGGAGTCACCGTGGGTGCTCCTGCGCGCCCGTACGCATCAGGCGGGTGCCGACGGCTGGCTCGACGAGCGGATCGACGCCTGGGGTTCCGGCGGGGATCATCTTGGTTCCGCCCGGCAGCTCCGCCTGGTGACGGATCGAAGGCGCTGAGCCATGGGCCGGCCGGGTTCGGTGAGAACGGCGACTAAACTGCATGGCATGCCAAAGGAGGCTCAGCCGCGCGAGTGCTCCATCGCCGACACCCTGGACCTGGTCGGCGAGCGGTGGAGCCTGCTGGTGATCCGCGAGCTCAGCCACGGCGTGCGGCGGTTCGACGGCATCGTGCTCAACACCGGCGCTTCCCGCGACATCCTCACCGCCCGGCTGCGCAAGCTGGAGGCGGCCGGGATCATCCGGCGGGAGCGCTACAGCGACCACCCCGTACGCTTCGAGTACCACCTCACGCCCGCGGGCGTCGAACTGTGCGACGTCCTGATCACGCTCATGAGGTGGGGCGACCGCCACCTGCATCCCGACGACCCCCCGGTCCGCTGGCAGCACTCCTGCGGTGAGGTCCTCGACGCGATGGTCATCTGCCGCCACTGCGGCGGCGAGGCTCGCGTCGGTGCTCACTCACCCACCGGCCGCGGGGTGAAAGCCGGAAACACCCCGCATATGGAAACCGCCGAGTAGCCGCTGTTTCCACTGTGCGGTGAGCCGCCCGCCTTCTGTATGGGGTGCTGCCGGCGCCGCGGCGATCTTGTTGTCCAGGCGGGCTGTGAGCGCCGCGGGTGGTTCATCTTCCCCGGTAGGCGGCTGGGCGCTTCTCGCGGAAGGCGCGGGAGCCCTCCTTGGCGTCCTCGGAGCCGATGACCGGCCAGCCGATGCCGTCGGAGACCTTGAGCGCCTCGGCCTCGGGCATGCCCAGGGTCTCGCGGTAGGTGCGCAGGATGGCCTGGACGGCGAGCGGGCCGCACTCGGCGACCTGGGCGGCGATCTCCAGCGCGACGGTCAGCGCCTGCCCGTCGGGGACGACCCGGTTGACCAGGCCCATGCTCAGCGCCTCCTGCGCGGTGACGGCCCGGCCGGTCAGCAGGATGTCCATGGCGAAGGCGTACGGGATCTGGCGCGGCAGCCGGATCGCCGAGCCGCCCATCGGGAACAGCGCGCGGCGGGCCTCGAAGAGGCCGAGGGTGGCGGACTCGGCGATCACCCGCAGGTCGGTGCCGACCAGCAACTCGGTGCCGCCGGCCACGGCGTACCCCTCGACCGCGCAGACGATCGGTTTGGTCGGCAGCGCGTCCGAGTCGCGGAGCAGGCCCTTCCAGTGGAAGTCGGGGATGGCCGCGGCCCGCTCCCTGACCCGGGGGTCCTGCGAGGGAGTGCCCATGGCCTTGAGGTCGGCGCCCGCGCAGAACGTCCCGTCCGCACCGGTCAGCACGGCGACGCGGACCTCGGGCTCGTCGGAGACGTACGCCCAGGCGTCGGCCAGGCCGACCAGCATGTCCGTCGAGAGCGCGTTCTTCGCCTCGGGCCGGTCCAGGGTGACGACGACGACATGACCGTCGCGCTCGATCCGGCAGTGCGGCGTGCTGATCGGCAGAAGTTCCACGGGAAGACCTCCGTTACTTTACCAAGCGCTTGGTAGGCAATCCTAGATCCGTTGCGGTCCGCACCGCCAGGCCGCCCGGCGGAGAGAAGTCTTCCCCGGACGTCTTCCGGGGGCCGGGCCGTCGTGAAATGGTCAAGGTCCATCCGGGAGTCAAGGTGCGTATCAAGCGCTTGCTAGGTGTGCCTCCTGGGGTTAGTCTGCCCATGCGTACAAGAACAGATTCCTGTTCTATTTACCCCTTTCCGCCAGGGCTTGTCGCTATAAAGAGAACGTGATTCACTCCGGCGAGCCGGGGCCTTTCGACAGAGAGGATTTCCGATGGGTACGCTCGGTTTCTGGAGACTGGCGCAGGCGGACCCCGAGTGGGTGGCCGCCGTTGACCCCGACGGCACGGAACATCGCGCCGGTGACCTCCTCGCCCGTGCCAACCGCCTCGTCCACGGGCTGAGAGAGCTCGGGCTGAAGACCGGCGACGGCATCTGCGGGCTCGTGCCCAACGGCTCCGACGGGCTGGTCCTCTACCTGGCCGCCCTGCAGGCCGGTTGGTACTACACCCCGATCAACTGGCACCTCACCGGTCCCGAGATCGGCTACATCGTCGCGGACAGCGAGGCGCGGGCCTTCTTCATCGATGAGCGCCATGCCGCCGAGGGACTGCGCGGGGTGACCTTCTCGGGCATCGCCGGGGACCGTGTCTTCGCGTTCGGCCAGGTGGACGGGGTACGGCCCGCCTCGGAGCTGACGGACGGGCAACCGGACACCGCGCCCGCCGACCGTACGGCGGGTGCCACCATGCACTACACCTCCGGCACCACGGGCAAGCCCAAGGGCGTGCGCCGCCCGCTCAACGGCATGGACCCCGACGACGCCGCCGAGCTGATGACCTTCCTGCTCGCCCTGTTCGGCATCACGCCGGGCAAGGAGAACGTCCACCTGGTCACCTCACCGAACTACCACACGGCCGTCACCCAGTTCGGCGGGACGGCCCTGCAGATGGGGCACACGCTCGTCTACATGGACAGGTGGGATGCCGAGCAGACGCTCCGGCTCTGCGAAAGGTACCGCGTCACCAACTCGCACATGGTCCCCACCCACTTCAAGCGGCTGCTCGCGCTCCCCGACGAGGTGAAGTCACGGTACGACCTCTCCTCCCTCAAATGGATGATCCACGCGGCGGCCCCCTGCCCGGTCCCGGTCAAGTGGGCCATGTTCGAGTGGTGGGGCGACTGCATCTACGAGTACTACGCGGCGACCGAGGGCGGCGGCACCATCGCCACCCCGGAGGGCTGGAAGAAGTACCCCGGCACCGTCGGCACCGCCTGGCCGATCAGCGAGCTGCTCATCGTGGACGAGGACATGGAGCCCGTCCCGACCGGGACCCCCGGCACCATCTACATGAAGATGATGGGCGTCAGGTTCGAGTACAAGGGCGACCAGGAGAAGACCGAGGCCAACCGCCTCCGCGACCACTTCACCGTCGGCGACATCGGCTACCTGAACGAGGAGGGCTTCCTCTTCCTCTGCGACCGCAAGGCCGACATGATCATCTCCGGCGGGGCCAACATCTACCCGGCCGAGATCGAGAACGAGCTGATGGTCCACCCCAAGGTCGGCGACGTGGCCGTGTTCGGCATCCCCGACGAGGAGTGGGGCGAGCAGATCAAGGCGGTGGTCGAGCCGGCCCCGGGAGTGGCGCCCTCGCCCGAGCTGGCCGCCGAGCTCATCGAGTCGCTGAGTGGCCGCCTGGCGAAGATGAAGTGGCCCAGGTCCATCGACTTCATCGGCGAAATGCCCCGCGAACCCAACGGCAAGCTCCTCAAACGCAAGCTACGTGACCCGTACTGGGAGGGACACGAACGTGCCATCTAGCGATCCAACGACCCTGCGCGCCCGGCACGCGCTGGAGTTCCCCGGCGGATACACGCGGACGACGGGACCGGTGATCGGACGCTTTCTCACCGAGTTGCGGGACGGACGCGTCGTCGGGGTCCGTACGGCGGCCGGGCGGACCCTGGTGCCGCCGCTGGAGTACGACCCCGACACCGGCGACGCCGTCACCGAGGAGTTCGTCGAGGTCGGGCCGGCCGGGACCGTCGAGAGCTGGGCGTGGGTGAACACCCCGAGGAAGGGCCATCCGCTGGACCGGCCGTTCGCCTGGGCACTGATCCGGCTGGACGGAGCCGACACCGCGCTGGTGCACGCGGTGGACGCGGGAGACGTCAAGGCCATGCGCCCCGGGCTGCGGGTACGCCCCCGCTGGCGGGCCGAGCGCACCGGGCACATCACCGACATCGAGAGCTTCGTTCCCGAGGTCACCAGGATCGTCTCCGAGGTCCGCGTCGAGTACTCGCTCCGGCCTGGCCTGGCGCTGACCCGGTTCCTGCAGGGCGTCGCCGAGGGCGTCTTCATCGGCTGCCGGTGCGGTGGCTGCCACAAGGTCTACGTGCCCTACCGGCTGTCCTGCCCCGAGTGCGGGGTCTCGATCACCGAGGAGGTGGCCGTCCCCGACACCGGTACGGTCACCACCTTCGCCATCAACAACCTGCCCGACCCGCGCGCCCCCGAGGTGCCGTTCGTCTCGGCCTACATCCAGCTCGACGGCACCGACATCCCGATGATCGCCCTGGTCGGCGGGATCGCGGCCCACGAGGTGCGCCAGGGCATGCGGGTGCGGGCCGTGTGGGTGCCCGAGGAGGAGCGGACGATGTCCATGTCGAACATCAAGTGGTTCGCGCCCACCGGCGAGCCGGACGTGGAGCTGTAGATGCGTGAGATAGCGGTCGTCGCGTTCGCGCAGACCCGGCACAGCGCCGTCGACGAGGGGCAGAGCGAGTCCGAGCTCATCCTGCCCCCACTGGACGAGGTCAGAGCCGCCACCGGGCTGCGGACGTTCGGCTTCACCTGCTCGGGGTCGTGCGACTACCTGGCGGGCGCCCCGTTCTCCTTCGTCTCCGCGCTCGACGCGCTCGGTGCCTGGCCGCCGATCTCGGAGAGCCACGTCGAGATGGACGCGGCCTGGGCGCTGTACGAGGCCTGGGTCAGGCTGCAGCACGGCGACGTCGACTCGGCCCTGGTCTACGGCTTCGGCAAGTCCTCCCAGGGGGACCTGCGGGAGATCATGACGCTCCAGCTGGACCCGTACTACCTGGCCCCCCTCGGCCTGGACCAGGTCTCCTTCGCCGCGCTCCAGGCCTCGGCCACCGGGGCGGAGCGGGCCGAACTGGACGAGATCGTGCGGCGCAGCCGCGCCGACGGGAGAGCCAACCCCTACGCCCTCGACCTGCCGGAACCGGCGGGGGAGGGGGCCGAGGTCGAGCCGCTGCGGCCGTACGACATCGCCCCGATCACCGACGGCGCCGCCGCGGTGGTGCTGGCGGCGGGGGACCTGGCCAGGGAGCTGTGCGAGCGCCCCGCGTGGATCACCGGGATCGCGCACCGGATAGAGCCCCACTACCTGGGCATGCGGGATCTCGCCCGGTCGGCCTCCACCGCGGACGCCGCACGAGCGGCGGGGGTCGGCAAGGGGGACGTCGAGGTGGCCGAGCTGCACGCCCAGTTCAGCCACGAGGAGATCATTCTGCGCCGGGCGCTGGAGCTTCCCGAGGGCACCCGGGTCAACCCGAGCGGCGGTCCCCTGGCGGCCAACCCGGTCATGGCCACCGGCCTCATCAGGATCGGCGAGGCGGCCCGGCACATCCTGGACGGCACCGCGAGCCGCACCCTCGGACACGCCACCAGCGGCCCCTGCCTCCAGCACAACCTCGTCACCGTGATGGAGGCCTGAGAATGAGTAACCCCTGCGCGGTCATCGGCGTCGGTCAGACCCGTTACACGACCAAGCGGCGCGACGTCTCCATCGCCGGCCTGGTCCGCGAGGCGGCCCTGCGCGCCCTCCAGGACGCGGGCCTGACCTGGCAGGACATCGACGCGGTGGTCATCGGCAAGGCGCCGGACCTGTTCGAGGGCGTGATGATGCCCGAGGCGTACCTGGCCGACGCGCTGGGCGCCGCGGGCAAGCCGATGATGCGGGTCCACACCGCGGGCTCGGTCGGCGGCTCCACCGCGCTCGTCGGCGCCTCGCTGATCCAGGGCGGCGTGCACGACCGGGTGCTGGTGGTGGCCTTCGAGAAGCAGTCGGAGTCCAACGCGACCTGGGCACTCTCCACCCACCAACCGTTCAGCGCCTCGCTGGTCGTCGGCGCGGGCGGCTACTTCGCCCCGCACATCCGCGAGTACATCCGCCGCTCCGGCGCCCCCGAGCACATCGGCCACCTGGTGGCCGTCAAGGACCGGCAGAACGCCCTGAAGAACCCGTACGCCCATCTGAGGATCCCCGGGATCAACCTGAAGATGGTCGAGTCGACCCCGATGCTCTGGGAGCCGATCCGCTATCTGGACACCTGCCCGTCCTCCGACGGTGCCTGCGCGATGGTGCTGTCCTCCGCGGGCAAGCTCACCGACAGCACACCGGCCTGGGTCCTCGGCACCGCGATGCGCTCCGAGCCGATCTTCCGCGCGGGCCGCGACACGGTGAACCCGCAGGGGGGCAAGGACTGCGCGGCGGACGTCTACCGGCAGGCCGGCATCACCGACCCGCGCAGGGAGATCGACGTGGCGGAGGTGTACGTGCCCTTCTCCTGGTACGAGCCGATGTGGCTGGAGAACCTCGGCTTCGCCACCGAGGGGGAGGGCTGGAAGCTCACCGAGTCCGGGGCGACCGCGCTGGACGGCGACATCCCGTGGAACGCCTCGGGGGGCGTGCTGTCGAGCAACCCGATCGGCGCCTCCGGGCTGATCCGGTTCGCCGAGGCGGCGCTCCAGGTCAGGGGGATGGCGGGGGAGCACCAGGTGGACGGCGCCAGGCGGGCCCTCGGGCACGCGTACGGGGGAGGCGCCCAGTTCTTCGCGATGTGGATGGTCGGCAGCGACAGACCCTGATCCCCCTCAGGAGGGGCCCATGGAGTTCAACCACGCAGATCTGTTCGAGGGGATCGTGGACGCGGTTGGGGACCGCACCGCCGCCATCTGCGGCGATGATCGCAGGACCTACGCGGAACTGGACGCGGAGGCCGACCGGCTCGCGCACTACCTGCTCGACCGGGGCGTCTCGGCCGGTCAGCACGTGGGCATCCACCTCTACAACGGCATCGAGTACCTGGTGGGGATGCTGGCCGCGCTCAAGATCCGGGCCGTGCCGATCAACGTGAACTACCGCTACGTCGAGGCCGAGCTGCTCTACCTCTACCAGGACTCCGACATCGTGGCGCTGCTGTTCGACGTGGAGTTCGACAGCCGGGTGGCGGCCACCGCCCCACAGGTCCCGAGGCTCCGGCACCTGATCGCGGTGGGCGGGCCGTCCGAGGTCGAGACTGCGGTGCCGTACCGGGAGGCGCTGGCGGCAGGGTCACCGGAGCGGGGGTTTCCCGCGCGGTCCGGCGACGACGTCTACATCATCTACACCGGTGGCACGACCGGCATGCCCAAGGGCGTGATGTGGCGGGTCGAGGACCTGTTCTTCGCCTTCGGCGGCGGCAATCCGGGTGGGGAGCCGCGGGCCACGCCGGAGGAGGTGATCGAGGCGGCTGTGGCCTCCGGGCCCGTCACCATGCTGGCGGCGGCCCCGCTGATGCACGGCGCGGCCCAGATGGCCACCTTCATCACCTGGTGGATGGGCGGAACCATGGTCTACGTCCGCAAGTTCGACGCGGCCGAGGTGCTGCGCGCGATCGAGCGGGAGAAGGTCCTGACGATCAACATCACCGGCGACGCGATGGCCCGTCCGCTGATCGACGAGCTCGCGGGCGGCGGCTACGACCTGTCGTCGCTGTTCGTGCTCAGCTCCACCGGCGCCATCCTGACCGGCTCCCTCCGCGACCGCCTGGCGGAGCTGCTGCCGGGCAGGATGATCCTGGACAACTTCGGGTCCAGCGAGTCCGGATACACCGCCTCGGCGATCCCCGGCTCCTCGCCCGAGTCGGGCCAGCGCTTCCAGGCCAACGTCGCGGTCAACCTGGCCGTGCTCAACGAGCGGCTGGAGCCGGTCAAGCCCGGCGGGGGTGAGCTTGGCATGGTCGCCCGGAGCGGCCGGATCGCCTACGGCTACTACAAGGACGAGGACAAGACCGCCAAGACCTTCGTGACCGACTCGGCCGGCGTGCGATGGCTGCTCACCGGCGACATGGGGCAGGTCGAGGAGGACGGCACCATCGCGATCTTCGGCCGCGGCTCGGTCTGCATCAACACCGGCGGTGAGAAGGTGTTCCCCGAAGAGGTCGAGGCGGTGCTCAAGGGGCATCCGTCGGTCGTCGACGCGGTCGTCACCGGCATCCCCGACGACCGCTGGGGCAGCCGGGTCGCCGCGGTGGTCGAACTCCGTCCCGGTACGCCACCCTCGGTGGAGGACCTCGACGCGCACTGCCGGGCGAAGCTGTCCGGTTACAAGGTTCCCCGGACCTTCGCCTTCGTCGACGAGATGGTCCGCTCCCCGGCGGGCAAGGCCGACTACCGCTGGGCCAGGGAAACCGCCCAGGCCGCCCGGCCCTGACCCGCCTCCTGTGCGGGAAGGGCGGGTGAACCACATCGGTTCCCGGTCCGTCACAGTGGTGTGATCCGTTCTCTGCTGGCCGCCGTGCTCCTGCTGACCGGCTGTTCCACGACCACCGAAACCACCGCGACCACCGAAACCAGCGCGACCGTCGCGCGGACCGGAGCTCAGACCGACGACGTCGTGATCCGGTTCCTCAGGTGCGGCCCGATGACCTGCGTCGGTGGCGACAGCCTGAGCGTCACCGGTGACGGGCGGGCCGTCTCGCTGCGGGACGGGGAACTGGTCGCCGTCCCGCTCTCCGCGACCGAGCTGGGCGACCTGCGGGCCGGGCTCGTCGCGGCCATGGCGGGCCGGGAGGGCACCCTCGACCGTAGCGGGGGAGCCACCGACCAGCCCTTCACCGTCATCACCGTGACCGGCCAGGACGGGAAGGTCCACAAGAACCGGCTGGAGGGGGCACCGCTGGTGGAGGACGAGCGGATCGTCGCCGCCGGTGAGCGGCTCACGGCGCTGACCGGCCGGATCCGGGCCACCGGCATGCCGGACCGTACCGCGCCGATCACCGTGACGCTGTACGAGGGCCGTGGTGTCCGGCCTATCCGGCAGGCGAGCTGGCCCGAGGGCATCCTCGCGCCGGTGCTGGACCCGGCCTCCGGGAACCCCTCCTCCCAGACGTACCGAGGGGAAGAGGCGAAGGCGCTGCGGACCGCCCTGGGCACGGCCGAGGAGAACGTGGCGGTGCTGGTCGGGGGCCGGACGCTGATCGCCAGCTGGGAGGCGGTGCTTCCCTAGGGCGTGGTCGGGATTCAGCTCATGAGGTTGTGGATTCTCCTGCGCGGTGCCGTCCGGCCCCGGTAGGGCACAGGGTATGGCGCGTGGGACCTCACCGATGATGAGTGGACCTTGGTGAGCCCATCTGATGTATCACTTCGCCTGGGCGAGCCATACCGCGTCGGGGCCGGCCGGGAATCGCAGCCGGCCGGTCGTGTCGTGCACGGCTCGCCACACCGTCTCGGCGACGTCGCTCTCTTTGGTGAACAGGTCCTGGCCCGTGAAGTCGTCCATGGCCTTCTTCACCCATGGTGCGTAGGGCGCCGGGACCGACTCCTCCGGCGACCCACCGTTCGTCGCCATGACGCCGAACGTGTTGGTCTCGAAAACTTCCCGCACTCGGGCCATGGGGGTGCCCTCGAACACGCTGATCGATGGGACGCCCGTGTTGTTGACCAGGACATCGACGGGCCCCACCGCGTCGAACGTGCCGGTGATGCTCTCGGGCCTGGTCACGTCGAGCTCGACGATGCGGAGCCGGTCCGACTCAGGCAGGACGCCCGTACGCGGCGTCCGCATCGTGGCGATGACGTTCCACCCCTGCGAGTGGAAGTAGAGGACGGTCTCCCGCCCGTATCCGGAGGAGGTACCAGTGATCAGAACTGTCTTCATGCTGCGCCCCTTGCGATGTGGCGGGATCCGCGGATGAGCAGGCATTTTCCTGCTCAGCTGCTCGGCCGACGGCAGGGGCTCCTGAGCGGTGCCCTGCGAAGTAGGCTCCGGCACCGGTTCCGGGGGAATGCCGAACACGCCCGGCCCGTCCCCACCCGACCAAGCCCTACCGGTGCCGGGCCGTGGGTGGCCGCTGTTGCGGAAAGCGCTTACCGTAAGAGGGTGGTCCAGCGAGCCACGACAGGCTCCACTGAGGAAAGGCTCCGTGTTGATCCACTCAATTGATCCCAGGACCGGCGAGTCCGCCGGGGACCCCTACCCGCCGATCTCGGACGGCGAGGTGGACGCGGTCGTCGGAGCCGCCTGCGCGGCGGGGCCCGCCTGGCGTTCCGCCGACCGGGCGCCGGTGCTGGAGGCGGTCGCGGCGGCGCTGGAGGGAGGCGTCGAGGAGCTCTGGCGGGCCGCCGACGCCGAGACCGCGCTCGGGGAGACCCGGCTCCGCGGTGAGGTGGGGCGGGCCGCGAGCCAGTTCCGGCTCTTCGCCCAGGTACTGCGGGACGGCGGGCACGTGGAGGCGGTGATCGACCACGCGACGGCCCAGCCGCCGACCCCCGACCTGCGGCGGATGAACCACCCGCTGCCCGGCGTGGCCGGTGTCTTCGCGGCGAGCAACTTCCCGTTCGCCTTCTCGGTCGCCGGCGGTGACACCGCCTCGGCGCTGGCCGCCGGATGCCCGGTGGTGGTCAAGGCGCACGACGGGCACCCGCGCACCTCGGAGCTGTCGCAGAAGATCATCCAGAGCGCGCTGCCAGAGCCGGCACTCCTGGGCCTGGTCCGCGGGCTCGACGCGGGAAAGCGGCTGGCCACACACCCTTCCGTGCTGGCCGTGGGGTTCACCGGTTCCATTCCCGGGGGCAAGGCCGTCCAGGCTCTCATCGCCGAGCGTCCGGACCCCATCCCGTTCTACGGCGAGCTGGGCAGCGTCAACCCCGTCGTCGTGCTGCCCTCGGCGGACCGCGAAGGGCTCGCCCAGGGGTTCGCCGCCTCGCTGACCCTCGGCACCGGCCAGTTCTGCACCAATCCCGGGCTGGTCTTCGTCCCCGACGACGCCGAGCTGCTGACCTCCATCGCCGAGGCGGTCTCCGCGACCGCGGGCGGGCCGATGCTCACCGAGCGGATCCGGGGCGGCTTCCTGCACGGGCTGGCCAGGCTCGGCAAGCTCACCACCCTGGCCGAGGGGCAGCCGGGCGAGGGGGCCTTCGCGGTGGCGCCGCAGGTGTTCGTCACCGACCTGGTGTCGTTCGCCGACGCCCTGCCCGACATCGCCGAGGAGTGCTTCGGCCCGGCCTCCGTCGTCGTGGTCTACCACGACGCGGCGGAGCTGCCCGCCGTACTGGAGAGGCTGGACGGCTCGCTGACCGCCACGATCCACGCCACCGACCCCGGCGAGGCGCGCGATAGCGCCGAGGTGCTGCTCAGGAAGGCGGGCCGGCTGATCTGGAACGGCTGGCCGACCGGGGTCGCGGTCCGCTGGGCCATGCACCACGGCGGCCCCTGGCCCGCGAGCACGGCCGCCGCGCACACCTCGGTCGGCGCCGCCGCGATCCGCAGGTGGCTGGTCCCCACCGCCTACCAGGACTGGCCGGCCGAACTCCTCCCGGCCGAGCTGCGCGACGACAACCCCCTCGGCATCCCCCGCAGGGTCGACGGGATCCTCGTCGAAGGGCGCGCCTGACGCACCGGCGGACCCGGGCGGCTCGTGACTCATGAGCCGCCCGGGTCCGCCATGGTCGGTGGGTCCGTGCGGACCCTAGCCGATCTTGCCCGAGCCCGCGTGCCGGGAGACGGACTCGCGTACCGCCGGGGCCGGTTCGATCGCGGTGTGCAGGGTGGGGGTCCAGCCCGCGTCCGTGCCGAGGTCGGGGTCGTGGGCGGCGTTGTAGGCGGCGACGAGGTCGAGGGGGGTGACGGGCCCGCCGACGCGGAGCACGTTCCCCCTGGCGGTGAGGGACGTGCCGCCCCAGTTGTAGAGGAGGTTCGCCGGAGCCACGGCCCGGCTCAGCCGGAAGAAGTTGTTCTCAGCGAAGATCTGCGACTGCACGCCCACTCCGAGGGCGTACACGAAGGTCGAGGCGTCCGGGATCTCGTAGTAGTTGTTGTAGACGTGCACCTGGCCGAAGCGCACGCGGGGCAGCCGCTGGAGCGTGTTGTCGAAGTGGTTGTGGTGGACGGTGACCTTCAGCTTGCCCGTGTCGGTCGCCGGGTTGTTGGTCGAGCCGATCAGCATCGTCTTGTCATGGTCGGCGAACCGGTTCCACGAGGCCGTCACGTGGTTGGAACCGTTGGTGATGTCGAGCTGCCCGTCGTGAACCTGGTAGGGCCTGCCGAAGTACAGCGGCTGGTTCGAGTCGGGGTTGTCGCCGTCGGTGAAGGTGTTGTGGTCCACCCACACGTGCGTCGAGCCGGTCACCGAGATGTTGTCGTAGAGGGAGTTCCAGTTGCCCTCGTCGCCGTCGGTCGGGTCCCACTGCGGGAAGCAGTCGGCGGTGTCCTCGAAGTCGACGTTGCGGACGATGACGTTGTCCGCCTTGTCGATGTGCAGGTTGACGCCCCGGATGCGCGCGTCCTTGCCGAGGCCGACGATCGTGGTGTCGGAACCGACCTTGAGCTTGATGTTGGCGGTCTGCCTGGCGGCCGAGGCGGCCCGCGCGTCCTCCAGCGGGCCCGAGGGCTCGGTGTCCCTGCCCCACACCGCGGGGTCGTACGCGGCCAGGTAGGCCTCCAGCGTGTAGCCGCCGGTCGCGTAGTCCGCGCAGGTCCTGTCGGTGTCGATGGTGCCCTTCACATAAATGATCTTTGGTGCGGGGGCGGCGAGCGCGGCGGCCAGCTGGGCCCGGGTGGACACGGTGTACGTGTTCGACGCCGGCGCGGCGGCGCCGCCGGTGGTGCCGGTGCCCTCGGCGGCCCAGCCGTCGTTGGCGGGCAGGGTCTGGCGGCCCAGGTCCGCCTTCCGCCCGGCGGGCGAGGCGGTGGCTGATGCGGCCGGGGCGGACAGGACCGCCAGGGAGAGCAGGGCGGTGAGCGCGACGGCTCGTTTCATGATGATTCCTCCACAGGTCAGGTGGGAGGGGAGGCTCCGTGAGAACCCCGAGAGCCTTCCGGAATGGCGAAGGCGGGCGCGCCCAGGTCAGGGATGGGAGCGCCCGCCCCCGATGGTCAGGCTCAGCCGCCGTTACGCTGCTTGTACGACGCCTGGGCCTCCGTCAGCTTGGCCGCGAACGCGTCCAGGAAGTCCTTGGGGGACAGGGCGCCCTGCAGGACCTTCTGGAACTCCGGCTCCATGTCGGTCTTGGTGATCGCGTTGAACTCCGGCAGGTGGTAGGGCATCTGCACGATCTTCGTCGCCGGGTCGTTGAGCACCTTGACCGCCGCGGCGATGTGCTGCAGCCCCGCGATCCACGGCTCGTCGTTGACGTCGGTGTTGGCCGGGAGCACGCCGGTCTGCTCCGACCAGTAGCTGTTCATCTCCTTGGAGGCGGCGAACTCCGCGAACCTGTACGCGGCGTCCTTCTTCTCGCCGGAGGCGAACACGCCGATGCCCGCGACCGGGTTGGACAGGATCGCCTGGACGCCGCCGTTGGACGTGGGAACGGGCATGGCCGCCACGTTGCCCGCGCCGATCGTCTTGACGTGGTCCTGGTACGACCCCAGGTTGTGCTGCATGATCGCGATGTTGCCGCCGTCGAACTGGGCGACCATCTTCGTGTAGTCGTTGCTGATGTCGGCCTCGGGGGTGACCTTCTTGTACAGCCCGGCCAGCTTCGTGAGGGCCGTCACGTTCCTCGGGTCGTTGACCGTGGACTTCCCCGAGGCGTCGAAGATCTCGGTGATGCCGGACTGGCCGTACACCACCTCCAGCATCTGCGCGATCGAGCCCGCCCCGCCGCGGATGGTGAAGCCGTAGCGGTTCTTGGCGGCGTCGGTCAGCTTCTCGGTGGCGGTGAAGAAGTCGTTCCAGGTCGTGGGCGTCTTGAGGCCGGCCTCCTTGAACCAGTCGGTTCGATACCAGAAAACACCCATATTTGTGGACATCGGAACCAGGTAGGTCTTGCCGTCGGGCACGGTGCCCTTGACCGTGCTCACCACCTGCTCGTTCAGCTTGCCGTTCAGCGCGCCACCGGAGATCCGGGCGTCCACCGGCTCCAGCGCCTTCTGCGCCACCAGGCTCGACAGCATCGCGGTGGAGACACCGCCCACGTCGGGCAGGCCGCCTCCGGCGATCGCGGTGTCGTACTTCTGCTGCGTCTGGGCGATCGGGATGCCGACGTACTTCACCTCGATGGACGGGTTCGCCTTCTGGAACTCGGCGATGATGTGCTGCCACACCGGGGTGCGCGCCGGGCCGCCGTTGTCGTCCCAGAAGGTGATCGTGGTCTTCCCGCCGGAGGACTCCGGCTCCTCCGCGCCGCACGCGGCAAGCCCGGTGCCGAGCGTCAAGGCCGTGGCCAGGATCGCCAGGCGCTTTGAGCGTGAAGTCATTGCTCTCTACCTCTCTGTGTCGTGTCCCCCGACATTGCTTGACCGTATGGGTGCCGAACTCCGCCCGAGGCGCTCTGCCGTCCCGGGTCGGTCACATCGCGTGAGATGCCGCATCGCCCCTGGTTCGTCACCAGGCGACCTCCGCGGCGAGCGCCGCCGCGTCGCCGGGGCCCAGCCGCCCGTCCGCGACGACGGTGACGACCCTTCGCCTCAGGGTGTCCTCGATGAGCAGCGGCGTGTCCCAGGCGAGGGCGGGCCCGGCGCCCGGGTACTCCACGACCCGGACGAACCAGGGATCGTCCTGCTGGACGAAGACCAGGGTCCAGTCCGCCGAGGCCATGGCCAGCCACGGGGCCGTCGACCCGTGCACCGCGTCCTCGCCCTCGGCGTCCGCGGTGAAGACCCGGCGGCCGGCGGCAGTCCCCGGCGCCCGCCAGAAGAAACCGCCGTACCCGGCACCCACCCGGCCCTTGGTGGCCGAACTCCGAACGGGCAGCGGCTCGCCGGTGAGGTTCGTCAGCGCGAACGACATGTCGAGCGCCCAGCAACCGTCCAGCTCCACCACCCGCACGCTCCGCGCCTCACGGGCCGTCTCGACGCCGTCGGGCCCCTCCCAGGCCAGCGACTCCCCGAACCCGGTGGAGTCGCGCCAGGAGAATCCGAGATGCCGCTGCGTGCCGTGGTCGCCGAGCCAGGTGGGACCGGCGTCGCGGACGTAGGTGCGCCCGCCCCAGAAGTTGCCTCCGCCCAGGTCGGAGATCGCGATGCTCACTCCCAGGTGGTGCACGTGGTCTTCCGGCGCGACCTCGGTCACGGTGGTACCGCCGAGGGTGTGCACCGGGTGCAGGTACGGCCGGGGCGACGACGTCGGCGGCAGCTCCGGCGCCACGACGTACTCGGCGACCTGTCGTCCGTGCGCCACGAGCACCGGCCGGAGAGCGCCGCCGGGGGCCGGTCGCCGCGTTCCGCCGGTCTGCCTGTCGCCCGCGCCCGCGACGCCCCGGGAGCGCCCGCTCCAGGGCACCCGCAGTTCCGAGTAGAGCGCCAGCCGCTCCGCGCTCGACGCCGTCACCTCGGCGATCCTGGGCAGCACCCGGCGCTCCGCGCCGACCTCCTGGAACACGTCCGGTATGGCGGTGGGCTCGGGCGCCAGCCGGACCGCCTCCAGGACGCGCATGAAACCCCGGGTCCGCTCCAGCGGTACCAGCGGCTCCGCGCCGTCGCGGAGGTGCGCGACGAGGTTCTCCAGCAGGTCGGTCCTCGGGTGCACGGCCGAGGTCCCGTCGAACTCGACCCGGTCCTCGGTGTAGGTCAGCCTGATCCGTCCCTCCTCGCCGTGCACGATCAGGTACGGCTCGTGCCGCCGATCCGCGCAGAGCGAGACCGCGACGGTCACCACGGTCCCGTCGTCCATCCGCATCCGCACGGACGAGGTGTCGTCCGCCTCGATCGCGTTGGCCCGGTAGAGCTCGACCTCGACGTCCTCCACCTCTGCCCCGGAGATGGCCAGCGCGGTCGCGGTCGCGTGCGCGAGCGGGTTGGTGAGGGCGCCGTCCACCACGGGCACGCCGTCGACCTCGCGCCTGCCGGCCCACGGCACCCGGCTGTAGTAGGTGTAGGGGCGCTCCCACGCGCCGGCGGCACCGATCCCGACGACCCGGCCGATCGCTCCCTCGGCGACCATCCGCCGGATCGCGGGGATCGCCTCCGAGCCCAGGCTCTGGAACCCCACCTGACAGGCGAGCCCGGTCTCGGCGACCACCGCGACGATCCGCTCGTAGCCGGCGTAGGTCGCGGCGGGCGGCTTCTCCAGCAGCACGTGCGAGCCGGCGCGCAGTGCCCGCTCCGCCAGCTCCGCGTGGGTGTGGATGGGCGTGCACAGGATCGTCACCTCGGCGGAGGCGCGCCCGATCAGCCCGGCCAGGTCGCCGGAGAACTCCACCCCGGCGGGCAGGCCGTCGACCGGTCGCACGTCGCACACCCCGACCAGCTCGACCAGCCCGGCCTCGGCCAGCCGCCGTACGTTCGACAGGTGCCACCAGCCGTGCCCGTGCGCCCCGGCCAGCACCACGCGAACCGGTTCCATCAGGTCACCGGGTCGCATGCAGTGTGGATGCCCTGTCCTTCAGGGCGGGGAGGAAACGCGGAACGGCCTGGCATGGGGGTCCCCAAGTTTTGTCGGTGGGTTTCGGTAGGTTGATCGGCATGTCCCGCTACCGGCTTCAGCCTTCGCTTGCCCAAGAGCAGGCGTTGGCCGAGCACTGCGGGCACGCCCGGTTTGTGTGGAACCTCGCGGTTGAGCAGCACGCCCACTGGAAGCCAGGCCGCAAGTCCGCGCCGGGATTCGCCGAGCAGTGCCGGCAGCTCACCGAGCAGTGCCGGCAGCTCACCGAGGCCCGCGCCGAGTTCGAGTGGTTTCGCGGCGGGTCGATCATCGTTCAGCAGCAAGCCCTCAAGGACTTCCACCAGGCGATGGCGAACTTCTTCGGTAAGACGCACCGCCGTCCGACGTGGCGTAAACGCGGGCAGGGTGAGGGCTTCCGGATCGTCGCGGTCAAGCCCGGTGACGTGCGCCGGGTGTCGTGCAACGTCAGTGAGGTCAAGATCCCCAAGGTGGGGTGGGTGCGGTTCCGCTGGTCGCGCCCCGTCCCCGAAGGCGTGAAGTCGTACCGCGTCACCCGTGACCGCGCCGGACGTTGGCATGTGGCGTTCGCGGCGATTCCCGAACAGGTCCCCGCACCGGGTACGGGTGAGGTCGTCGGGGTGGACCGGGGCGTCGCCGTGTCGGCCGCCCTGTCCACGGGCGAACTGCTGAACGCGCCCACCCTGCGGGAGACGGAGCGGAAGCGGCTGCTGAGGTTGCAGCGCAAACTCGCCCGCGCTAAGCGGGGGTCGAACCGGCGGAGCAAGGTTAAGGCCGCGATCGCGAAGCTGAAGGCGCGCGAGACGGACCGCCGCAAGGACTGGGTCGAGAAGACCTCGACTGATCTCGCGCGGCGTTTCGACGTCATCGCGGTCGAAGACCTGAAGATCAGCAGCATGACCCGGTCGGCGCGCGGGACCATCGAAGCACCCGGGAAGAAGGTCCGCCAAAAAGCTGGGCTCAACCGGGGCATCCTCGCCGCAGGGTGGGGTCAGCTCGTGACCCGACTGGAGCACAAAGCTCCAGGCCGCGTCCAGAAGATCAACCCGCGTTACACGTCGCAGACCTGCAACGCCTGCAAGCACATCGCCAGGGAGAGCCGCGAGAGCCAAGCTCTCTTCCTGTGCGTCGCCTGCGGGCATCAGGCGCATGCCGACGTCAACGCGGCCAAGAACATACGCGACACGGCGGCAGGGCATGCCGTCGCTGCACGGGGAGGCCAGCCGATGGGCGGGCCTGCGAACCGTGAACCTCAACCTGTCCTCCTCTCAGCGTAGAGACGGGTTGGAATCCCCCGCCTTCAGGCGGGGGAGGATGTCAATCCATCGCAGTCCAAGGCCCCGGTGGTCTCCGGCGCGCAACTCGCCCTGCTCCACCGAGACCGGGTAGGGCTCTTCGATCAGGCCGAGCGCCGCGAAGGAGGCGTCCTCGACCTCCTCGGTCATGCACGGCAGCGGCAGGGCCAGGGCGAGCTGCCCGGAGATCTCCGGCAGCAGGTGCGGGTGGACGGGCACCCCGAACGTCCTGGCCAGCTCGGCGATCCGCAGCAGCGGGGTGATCCCGCCGACCCGCACCACGTTCGGCTGCAGGATGTCGCAGGCCCCGGCCAGCAGCAGGTCCCGGAAGTCGTAGACGGAGTAGGCGCTCTCTCCCACGGCGATCGGGACCTCGACGCAGGAGCGGAGCCGGGCCTGCCCGGTCACGTCGTCGGCGGGCAGCGGCTCCTCCACCCAGTGCAGTCCGTACTCCGCCAGGGCGGCGATCGCCCGCCGGGCCCGCGGCAGGTCCCAGCGCTGGTTGGCGTCCACCATGAGCAGCGTGTCCGGCCCGATCACCTCGCGGACCGCGGCGACCCGCGCCACGTCCTCGGCCAGCGAGTCGCGGCCCACCTTGACCTTGACCGCCGGGTGGCCCGCGGCCCGCCACCGCCCGGCCTGCGCGACGAGCTCCTCCATCGAGTAGTGCAGGTTCACGCCGCTGCCGTACACCGGCACGCTGTCCCGGCGCCGCCCGAGCGTGTCGACCAGCCCCGCCTCGCCGCAGCGCAGGTCCCACAGCGCCAGGTCGACCCCGGCCATCGCGATCGTGGTGAGCCCGCCGCCGCCCGCCTCGCGCAGGTGCCGCCAGAGCCGGTCCCAGACGACCTCCGGGTGCGGCTCCAGGCCGACGACGGCCTCGCCGATCTCACCGTCCAGCAGGGCCCGTATCGCTCGGGCCCCGATCTGCGGGGTCCAGGAGAACCCGGTCCCGCTCCGTCCGTCGGCCAGCGTCAGCCGTACCACGACCACGTGGTTGGCCGTCACGTCGGCGCCCCACGGTCGCGGCAGCGCCACGGTCCGCAGTGTCGTCTCCAAGGAGGTGATCACCGGCCGCGCGGTCATCGGCCGCTCACCGCCCGATCAGGGCCAGGCCGGACTTGATCAGTCCGGCGAGCTCCGCCACGTGTTCGGCGGAGGGGTCGACCAGCGGCGGCCGTACCCCGCCGACGTCCAGGCCGCGATGCCGCACCCCGGCCTTGACCAGCGAGACCGCGTAGCCGGGAACCCGGTCGCGGAGCCGGACCAGGGGGGCGTAGAACTCCCTGATCAGCCGCTCGTCGCCGCCCAGGTAGGCGGTGGCGATCTCGGGGGCGAAGCAGAAGACCGCGCTGGAGTACAGCTCCACCCCGATGCCGCGGTAGGCCGGCATGGTCAGCTCGGCCGTCGGCAGGCCGTTGAAGAACAGGAAGTCGGGCCGCTCCTCCCGCACCGCCAGCACCGTCCGCTGCATGCGGTCGATGTCGCCGACGCCGTCCTTGATCCCGATCACCCCGGGGATCCGGGACAGCTCGACCGCCTGCTCGGGGGCCAGTACCACCGAGCCGCGCTGGTAGACGATCGTGGGCAGCACCCCGGCGACCGCCGAGACGTACGCCGAGTAGCCCTCGCGCGTACCGTTCACCAGGTAGGGCGGCATGAGCAGCAGCCCGTCGGCGCCCGCGTCCCTGGCCGCCCCGGCCTGGGCGAGCGCGGTGCCGATCGGCCCTCCCGCTCCCGCCAGCACCGGCACCCGGCCGTTCACGGTCTCGGTCGCGATCCGCACCGTCTCGGCGTGCTCCGCCTCCGACAGCGCGGAGAACTCGCCGGTTCCGCAGGCCACGAAGACCCCGCCGGGACCGTGCTCCAGCCCGCGCCGCACATGCTCGGCCAGTACGTCACCGGCCACCGAGCCGTCGGCGCGGAACGGGGTGACGGGAAAGAACAGCACTCCGCTGAGGTTCATCACAGGCTTCCAATCTCGGTACGCCAGCTCCGCTTCGCCTGCCAGCCGAGCAGTCGCCCGGCCTTGGCCGAGGAGAAGGCAGGCGTCGAGCCGGTCAGTTTCTCCGTGAGTCCCGCGGTCGCGGGGTTGACGCGGGGGAGGAGTTCGGCCAGCGGCTCGCGGGCCAGCGCGTCGGCCGCGCCCGCGAAGAACACCTCGCCGCTCGGCAGTCCGGGCAGCTTGTCCAGCAGGGTCAGCACCATGTCGGAGGCGTCACGGGCGTCGATGTAGTTGAACAGCGACGTTCCCGCGACCTCCGGCCGGTCCAGCCGTTCGGCGATCGTGTGCCCCGACTGGGTGGGCGCGCCCGCCCACTCCTCCGGGGCGACGACGAAGCAGGGCCGCACGGCCGCGAACCTCGTCTTCGAACTGCGCGCGAACGTGGCCATCACCTGCTCGGCGACCAGCTTGGACAGGCTGTAGGCGTTCCACGGCGCGAGGGGATGGTCCTCGTCGAGCGGCAGGTAGGAGGGGGTCCAGCCCTCCGTGCCGTACCCGATGACCGTGGGGCTGCTGGCGACCACGACCCGTTCGACCCCGAGCCCGGTGGCCGCCTCGCAGACGTTGAAGGCCAGCTGGGTGTTGACCCGGTAGGTGAAGGCGTCCGTCCTGCTGAACGGGGTGGCGATCGCGGCCAGGTGCACCACGGCGTCCGGCCGGAACCTGGCCATCACCTCGAAGGACTCACCCAGGTCCGTCAGGTCGGCGGGGAGCACCGCGGCGGCCGCCGAGGGGGTGCCCGGCGCGGTGTCCACGCCGATCACCTCGTGCCCGGCGTCGGCCAGCGCGGTGACCACGCTCCGGCCCAGCCGCCCGGCGCTCCCGGTGACGAGAGTTCGTGTCATTGGTCGCTCACCGTTCCTTAGTCGACAGGGGATTCGCCGCCAGGGGACTCATCCCTTCACCGCCCCGGCGGACATGCCCTGTACCAGGTAGCGCTGAATCACCGCGAAGACCAGCACCACCGGTACGGCGGCGACGACGCCGCCCGCGGCCAGGGCGCCGAAGTCCACGCTGAACTCGCCCAGGGTGTACGCGAGGCCGACGGGCACCGTGAACTTCTCCTGCTCGCTGACGAACATCAGCGCGAACAGGAAGTTGTTCCAGCTGTGGATGAAGGCGAACGAGCCGACCGCGACCAGGGCGGGGCGCAGCAGCGGCAACACCACGGCGAAGAAGCCGCGCAGCCGGCCGCAGCCGTCCACCCAGGCGGCCTGCTCCAGCTCCACCGGGACGTTCCTGATGAAGCCGCTGATCAGGATGAGGGAGAGCGGCAGCTGGAAGACCGTCTCGGCGATCACCAGGCTCCACAGCGAGTTGACCAGGCCGAGGACGCGGAAGATCTCGAAGAGCGGGATCAGCATCATCGCGCCGGGGATGAACTGGGTGCAGAGCATCCCGACCATGAACAGCTTCCGGCCGCGGAACTCGTACCTGGCCAGGGCGTAGCCGCCGGCCAGCGCGACCACGGTCGTCATGACCAGGGAGGCGACGCCCACCATCAGGCTGTTCTTGAAGAAGACCGCGAAGCTCAGGTCGTTCCAGACCGTCGCGAAGTTGTCGAACGTGATCGGCCAGGGCAGCAGCGAGGCCGATCCCCTGGGCCGGAACGCGAAGACCAGCATCCAGTAGAAGGGGACCAGCGTGAACAGCAGGTAGAGCCCGAGGGGGACCCAGATCTCCCACCGGCCGACCTTCCCCTTCTCCTTGCGGCCGGTACGCGGCGCGAGTGCGGACGGGGCCAGGTGCGGCCGTTCGGCCGTCTGGAGTGTCATGACTTCGCTCCGAACCTGCTCAGCCGCAGGTAGGCGATCGAGAAGAAGGTCAGGATCAGGAAGGCGGCGGTGGTCAGCGCCGAGCCGTACCCGAAGTCGTGGGACTGTACGGCCTTGGCGGCCACGTACAGCGGCAGGGTGGTGGTCGCGTGCGCCGGGCCGCCGCCGGTCAGCGTGTAGAGCAGGTCGACGTTGTTGAACTCCCACACGCAGCGCAGCAGCGTGGACAGGATGATCGCGTCCTTGAGGTGCGGCAGCGTGATGTGGACGAACCGCCGTACCCGCGAGGCGCCGTCCACCGAGGCCGCCTCGTAGAGCTCTTTGGAGATGCTCTGCAGGTCGGCCAGGAGCAGGATCGCGAAGAACGGCACCCCGCGCCAGAGCTCGGCGAGCACGGCCGCCCAGAAGACGGTGTCCGGGCCTGCCAGCGGTGCGGCGCCGTACTGCATGAGGCCGAGGTCGGCGAGGTAGCGGGAGACACCGGTCGTCGGGTTGTAGAGCAGGATCCAGATGCCGGTGGTCAGCACCCCGGAGACCGCCCACGGGGAGAACACGGTCGCCCGCGCCAGACCGCGGCCGACGAAGGTCTCGTTCACGATCAGCGCCAGGACCAGCCCGAACACCAGTTGCAGGAACACCTCGACGCCGACCCACTTGAGGCTGAAGCCGAGGCTCTGCCAGAACAGCGGGTCCTCGAACAGCAGCCTGCGGAAGTTGTCGAGGCCGGCGAAGCCGTTGTCCCAGGGCTTGGTGACGTTGTAGGTCTGCAGGCTGTAGTAGATGACGCTGGCCATCGGGTAGACGAGGAAGCCGAGCATCGCGATCACCGCGGGGGCGATCAGCAGGTAGGGGGTCCTGGCCGCGCGGCCCAGGCGGCGGCGTATCCGGGGATTCGCCGTGGTGATTGCCATCGCCGGCAACTCCTTCCGAGTCGGCGTCAGGGGCTGCAACCGGTTGCATGAAACATGGCGGACATGTCCTGGCAACGTCAAGGGCCCAATTTTGTAAACCACCGCTTATCTGCAGATTTTTCGGTTATTTGCAACTTTCATGGCCCTGCGCCCCTGCTGCGGAGGTCGGCCTCGGTCCGGTTCCGGCGTTGACAGTTACACAACCGCTTGCACTAATGTGCTCAGGGGCCGGTGAAGGGCCATGACGGAGGAGCACGGTGGCAGCGACGATCAGAGATGTGGCACGGGCGTCGGGAGTGCACGTCTCGACGGTGTCCCGCACCTTCTCGGCGCCGCACCTGGTGAACGCCGAGACCCGCAACCGCGTGCTCGCGGTCGCCGAGGACCTCGGCTACCGGCCCAACCGTGCCGCGCGGGCACTCACCACCGGCAGGACCCACAACATCGGCCTCATCGTCGCGGATATCTCCAACCCGTTCTTCCCGCCGCTGATCAAGGCCGCCCAGGCGCAGGCCAGAGCCCGTGACTACCACGTGTTCGTGGCCGACACCGATGAGGATCCGCAGGTCGAGGAGGAGCTGATCCAGACCCTCGCCAAGCAGGTGGACGGGGTGCTGCTCTGCAGTCCGCGGCTCTCCAACCGGGTCATAGAGCGTCTCCACGCCGAGGTGCCGTTCGTGGTGGTCAACCGGAGGGTGAAGGGCATGCCGACGATACTGATGGACGTGGGCCAGGGCGCCCGCCTCGCCATCGAGCACCTGACCGGGCTCGGCCATCACAGGATCGCCCTGCTGTCCGGGCCGAGCGGCTCGTGGACCAGCGGCGAGATGCGTGCTGCGGCGGCCGAGATGGACGGCGTCGAGCTGGTGATCCTCGGCCCGAACGCGCCCACCGAGCGGGGCGGCCTCGCCGTCGCCGAGGAGGTGATCGCCTCCGGCGTGACCGGCGTGCTCGCCTACAACGACCTGGTGGCCATCGGGCTCATCGAAGGGCTGTACGAACGGGGCGTGCGCGTCCCCGACGACATCAGCGTGGTCGGTGTCGACGACATAGTGGCCGGGCGGCTGAACCGGCCCAAGCTGACCAGCGTGGCCATGCCCACGGCCGCCGCCGGGCGGATGGCGGTGGACCTGCTGCTGCAGTCCTTCGACGAGGGCGCCACCCCCACCCTGGCCACTCTCGACACCCACCTGGTCGTCCGCGAATCCACCGACCGTGCCGCGCTTTTCCCCCGGGGCTGAGGCCCCGAATCGCCACGCTGGAGGTTTTTGATGAATTTCGGAATCACCCCGACGGGGGAGCATGTCGAGCGGCACGTGCTGTCGAACGGGCCGATGCGCGCCTCGATCCTCAGCTACGGGGCGATCCTGCAGTCGCTGGAGGTCCACGGCGTCGACGTGGTCCTCGGCTACGCCGGCCTCGACGACTACCTGACGCGCAGCCGCTACTTCGGCGCGGTGGTCGGCCGGTACGGAAACCGCATCGCGAACGGGCGTTTCACCCTCGACGGCCGTGACCACGAACTGCCGGTCAACAACGACCCCAACAGCCTGCACGGCGGCCCCGGAGGCTTCTCCGACCGGGTGTGGCGGGTGAGCGAGGTCTCCACCTCGGCCATCACGCTGGAATATGTCAGCCTCGACGGCGAGGAGGGCTATCCGGGCATGCTGACCGCCTCGCTCACCTACACGCTGACCGAGGACGCGCTAAGGCTGGACTACCGCGCGTTCACCGACGCGCCGACGGTGCTGAACCTGACCAACCACTCCTACTTCAACCTCGCCGGAGGCGGCGACATCCTCGGGCACGTGATCCGGATCGACGCCGACCGCTATCTCCCCGTCGACGCCACCAAGATCCCGACCGGTGAGCTGGCCCCGGTGGCGGGCACCCCGTTCGACTTCACGACCCCGCGGGAGATCGGCGAGCGGATCGACGATCCGCTGCTGGGGGGCGGCTACGACCACTGCTACGTGCTGCGCGGCGGCATCGAGGTCGGCGAACCGGTCAGCGGGCGCGTCATGGAGGTCTCCACCACCGAGCCCGGCGTGCAGTTCTACTCCGGCAACATGCTGGACGGCATCGCCACCGCGTACGGCAGGTACGCCGGCCTCTGCCTGGAGACCCAGCACTTCCCCGACTCGCCCAACCAGGACCACTTCCCCTCCACGGTCCTGCGCCCCGGCGAGGAGTTCACCTCCACCACGACCTACCGCTTCCGCTGAGTCTCCCGCGTCCTGGAGGGCGGGACGAGGGCTCAGGCCTTCGCGGCGGCGCTCTCGCCGGTGAACGCGGCCACCGCGCCCAGGCCGAGGTAGACCAGGCCACTGGTGACGTCGAGGCGGCGGCGGGCGCGGGCCGAGCGGCGCAGCCGACCGGCCATGGCCGAGGAGAGCAGGGCGTAGACACCGTCACTGGCCATGCCGAGGGCGGTCCAGATCAGGCCGAGGAGCACGATCTGCGGGGCGATCGGGCCGGCGGCCGGATCGGTGAAGTGGGGGAGGAAGGCGAGGAAGAAGATCGCGGTCTTCGGGTTGAGCACGTTGACCACGAAGCCCTCCCAGAAGATCCGGCTCCTTGTCGCGACCGGCGGCGCGGCCACCCCGTCCGGGTCGGGGCGGGTCATCAGCTTGCGGACGCCCAACCAGACCAGGTAGGCCGCGCCCAGATATTTGACCACCGCGAACGCGGTCGCCGAGGCGGCCAGCAGGGCGCTGATGCCCAGGGCGGCGGCGGCCACATGGACCAGGGAACCGAGATGGATTCCCAGCACCGACACCAGACCGGCGCTCCGGCCCTGGGCGACGCTGCGGGTCACGATATAGAGCACCGCGGGCCCCGGCACGAGCAGCAGGGCGAGGGTCGCCGCGACAAAGAGGGCAATCATCGTCAGATCTGGCATGCCTGGATCCTAGGTTCGCGCGATGCACGGTAGCCAACGGGTTTTCGCCGGGTGCCGATGCCACGGAACCGGGCCCCGCCAGGTCGATGTCCCTACGGGCGGGTCACCGAGGTCAGGGTGGCGAGCAGGGCGGCGGTGGCCGGGGGGTCGGGGGGCTCGCCGTAGGTGGCGGCGTAGACGCGGCGGGTCGAGCCGGGCAGTTCGATCACGGTGACCTCCGGGTTCCGG
Organism: Streptosporangium amethystogenes; assembly: GCF_000721075.1. Classification (GTDB taxonomy): domain Bacteria; phylum Actinomycetota; class Actinomycetes; order Streptosporangiales; family Streptosporangiaceae; genus Streptosporangium; species Streptosporangium amethystogenes. The sequence goes on along the minus strand of NZ_JOEQ01000004.1, from coordinate 409,530 downwards.
TGGGCCCGCAGGGCGAGGCTCGGCAGGGCGGTCACCCCGATCCCCGCGGCGACCAGGGCCTGGACCGCGACGGCGTCGTCGGTGGTGAAGGCGATCTCCGGCTCGAAGCCCGCCCTGGCGCACAGTTCCAGCAGGTGGCTGCGGCATCGGTCGCAGCCGCCGATCCACCGGGAGTCACGGTGCGAGGCCAGATCGCCACCGCCGTCACTCTGGCCGGAGGTGACCAGGTAGCTGGTGTCGTCCAGCAGGTGCAGCAGGCGGATCCCGTCATCCTCGGGGTCGGTGCCGTCGAAGCGGAAGATGACCGCCACGTCCACGTAGCCCGCCCGGAGCATGCGCAGCGCGTCAGGAGGCTCGGTCTCGGTCAGCCGCAACTCCAGGCCGGGGTGCTCGGCGGCGAGGGCGGCGGCGGCCTGCGGCACGAACGTGCCCAGGGCGGAGGGGAAGGCGGCCAGTCTGACCCGTCCGGCGCGCAGGCCCACGTGCGCCGACAACTCGGCGGAGGCGGAGTCGAGGCGACCGATGATCTCGGTGGCCCGCTCGGCCAGCAGCCGGCCCGCCTCGGTCAGCCGGATGCCCCGGCCGACCCGCTGGATCAGCTTGGCCCCGGTCTCGGCTTCGAGCTTCGCGAGGTGGTGGCTGACCGAGGGCTGGGAGTAGTGCAGTTCCCTGGCCGCCGCGGTCACCGAGCCGTGCCGGGCCACCGCGGCGAGCACACGAAGCCGCACGATATCAAGCATGTATCAACTTTATCGATGAATGAACGGGAAAATGGGCATTAGACGTTATGTATCCCCTCGGCGCATCCTGGGGTCATGAAGACGTTGACGCGCACCCGTCCGGGCCTGGCCGAGATCGTCGAGGGGGTCAGGGCACTCGTCGATCCGTCCGCCGACCCCCGGGCGACCGCCTTCGCGGTGGCCGACCTGCTGCGTGAACGGCTGCCGTCCGCCGAGATCCTCACCGAGGAGGAGCGCCTCGGCGACCCCGACGGCTACGTCGGCCACACCCTCCACGCCGAGGAGGGCTTCTCGGTCGTGGCCGTGGTCTGGCGGCCCGGTCAGCGGACCGCGATCCACGACCACATCGCCTGGTGCGTGTTCGGCGTGCTGTGCGGTGTCGAGTACGAGACCCTCTACCGCGACCACGGCGACCACCTGACCGAGATCGGCAGGACCGCCAACCAGACCGGAGAGGTCAGCGGCTTCGCCCCGCCCGGCGACATCCATCGCGTCCACAACACGGGGGACGAGACCGCCATCTCGCTGCACATCTACGGGGCCGACCTCAGCGCCGCCCCCACCAGCGTGCGGCGCGTCTACGACCTGCCCGTCCGCTGAACCACGCCTGGAGCGGACCCCCTCGCCCCGGTCGTACGTCCGTCGAGAGGGCGTGTCCGTGACCCACCCCGCCCCGCCGAGCACGCCCCTTCGAAGGGCGTGCCGGTGGCGCGGGGAACCCGGTCCGTTGCGGGCCGAGCGGAGGTCGATGTCACGCACTACTTCCCGATCTCGGGCTTCCTGTCGGTGTTCAGGCTCTCCCTGATGGCCTCCAGACGGGCCGCGCCCTCGACGTCGATGGCGGCGCGCTCGACCTCGATCATGCGGGCCTCGACGGAGCCCGAGGTCAGCTCGGCCTCGCCGAGTGCGCGGGCGTAGCGCTTCTCGATCTTGTCGCGGACCTGGTCCAGGGTGGGCGTCTCACCGGCGGGGGTGAGCCCGGACAGATCGCCCATGGCCTTGTTGAGCTCCTCCTGGACCTTGGCCTGGTCGAGCTGGGAGAGCAGCCGCATCCGCTCGGCGATCTTCTTCTGCAGGGCCATCGCGTTGTTCTCGACCGCGGCGCGCGCCTGGGCGGAGAACTGCTTGGCCCGCTCGTACGTCAGCTGCGACTCCTGCTGCGCGGCCTCGGCCGCCACCAGGCGGGAGGCGAAGGCGCGGGCCGAGTCCTCGTACGACAGGGCCTTGCGCTCGTCGCCCGCGGACCGCGCCTGTTCGGCCAGCAGGAGGGCCTGTCGGGCGTTGGCCTGGAGCTTCCCGGTCTCCTCCATCGAGCGGGTGAGCTTCATCTCCATCTCGCGCTCGTTGCCGATGACCGAGGCGGCCTGCTGGCTCAGCCGCTGGTGCTGCTCCTTGGCCTCCGCGATGGCCTGCTCGATCTGGACACGGGGGTCGGACAGCTCGTCCAGCCGTCCGGAGAGGGCGAAGACCAGGTAACGCCAGGCCCTACGGATGACCTTGAACATGGGGGGCTCCTTATCGATCCAGCGCGTCGCGCGTGATCTGCTCGGTTTCGTGGAGGCCCTGGCGGACTCCTTCGAGGGCGTCGGCGAGTTCGTCCAGTACCCGGGTCGGCTCCAGCCGGCCGTTCGCCGACACCGCCGACAGCTCCACCACGCGGGCGAGGAGCTCCTCGATGCTGATGGCGCTCGACTCCATCCGGGCGAGCACCTGCTCGCGGGCCGAGGTGAGCCGGTCGACCACGGCCCGCTGGGAGGCCAGCGAGGCGAGGGCGCGGTCGAGGTCCGCCACCAGGTCCTTCCTGGCCTCCGCGCGGGCTCGGGTCAGCCGGGCCTGCTCGTGGCCGAGCTTGCCGAGGTCGAACCTGGCCAGCGCGGTGCCGGTGAGCGAGGCCTGCTCGGCCAGCCGCTCCAGGGTGGCCGTCGAGTCGTCCACCTGGGGGCGCATCAGCGCGATCCGCTCGGCCAGCGGGCCCTGCCCCATCGAGGCGCTCAGCTCGGCGAAGCCGTAGGCGGCGGATCCCGCCCGTCTCAGCCAGTACTCCTCCTGGCTTCCGGGGGCGACGGCGGGCCGGTCGCGGCTCCCGCGCTCCGGTAACGCCGAGATCCCGGCCTTGGCCAGCCAGACGACGACGCCGACGAATCCGGCGGCGACCGGGTGCACGCTGACGGCCCACGCGGCGCCGCCGGCGGTCGCGGCCAGCAGCAGGCCCCAGGGGTCCTTGAGTTCGTCGACGAAGCGTGCCATCAGAAGTTGGATACCACTGCGGTGAACACCTGGTCGATACTTCCAGGTTTGCGAGAGTCATACGCGGCGGCGTTGGTCGCCTCGGAGATCCTGCGCAGCACGTCGAGGTCGGCGTCCTGGCCGTAGGCGATGGTGAACATCCGCACCGTCTCCTGGCCGGGTTCGGTACGCAGTTCAGGCAGCAGGTTCTCCAGGGAGAGGCTGTCGGGGTCCTCGTTCTTGCCGTCGGTCAGGAAGACCACCGCGTTGATCGCGTCGCCGTTCCGCAGCTTCCGTACCTGCTCGTGAGCGGCGCGGGCGGTGTCGTACAGGCCGGTGCCGCCGTCGGGGGTCAGGCCGTCGAGCCTGGCGCGCAGCTTCTTGCGCTGGGCGTCGTCGACGGCGGAGAGCGAGGCCAGTTCCAGGTGGTCCTTGTGGCCGTCACGCTTGGTGGAGAACATCCACAACCCGACCTTGTCGTGCGAGGCGAACTGGGGCAGCGCGTTGATCGCGGCCTGCTTGGCCAGGTCGAGCTTGCTCTTGCCGGTGCCGGTCACGGTGGCGCCCATCGAGCCGGAGACGTCGATGACCATGAGGACGTTCGCCGGCTTGCGCAGGTCGGCCCAGCTGGTGAGCACCTTGTCGAGCACGTTCGGCGCGGGCGGGCTGAGGGTCGTCTTCGGTTCGGCGGGCAGCAGCCCGTTCGCCTGGGTGATCAGCTTGCCCGCCTTGCCGTCGTGGGAGCGGAAGGCGAACTCGGCGAACCGTGCCTGCTGCTCGGGAGCCTGCAGGTGCGCCAGGAAGTCGGCCGCCACCGCCCGCTTGGCGTCGTCGACCCACGAGGCGGTCAGCACCGCGTACGGGTTGTCGGAGTAGAGCGTGCCCTCCTTGGGATAGATCGCCACCAGCGGCACCTTGGGCTTGGCGTGCTTGCCCAGCGTCGCGGGGTCGCCGGTCGGATTGCCCTGGTTGTAGTCCCAGACCGACTTCTCCTCCACCGCCACCGCGGAGATGTAGCTCAGGCCCGCGCCCGCGTCGTCGGCCCGCTGGAGGTTGGACAGGAACGTCAGCGTCGTGTCGCCGTAGTGCACGATCGAACGCTCCACGTCCCGGACGAAGTCCCTGGTCCTGGCGTCGGCCACGTTCTTCTCCGACAGGTCGCCGGACAGGCCGGTCGCCGCGAAGTAGGCGCCGACCGTGGCGTTCAGGCCGCTGGTGGAGAAGTTGGGGTTGGTCTTGCCCAGCTTGAACCGGCCCCACTCGGGGTGACCGTACTTCGCCCACGACCCGGCCGACACGGCGAGCAGGTCCGACCAGCCGAGCTTCTTGTCCGGCCAGCCCAGCGCCTGGGCCATCGGCATGGGCATCGCCACGACCAGGGGCGTCTTGGCGATCGACGGGTTCTCGGCGGCGACCAGGGAGCCGGCGTCCTTTCCCGCGACGCGCTGCTGGAGCAGGGTGACCCAGCCACTGCTGGCGGGTGACCACACGTCGGGGCGGGGGCCGTCCTGCCGCTCGTCCCAGCCCCTGGCCAGGGCCTGCAGCGCGCCGCCGCTCGCCTTGGTCTCGATGACGACGTCGGCGCAGCGTCCTTCCACGGTCCTGCCGCTGTAACCGGAAGCGATCTTCCTGAGCAGTTCGGCCTTCTCCGACGAGGCGGCGACGGTCAGGGTGACGCCGTCGTCGCACGCCTTGGGCTGCTCGCCGGCCTCCGACGCGGGTTCGTTCGCGCCGACGAAGATCCGCAGGGCGACGATCAGAGCTCCGGCGAGAATGATCGCGACGATGAACGGGGCGAAGTTCCGACGCCGTCGCTGCGGCTGCTGGTACAACCCTGCCTCCTGGGGGATGTCTGTACTTATCCGACGAATGAACCGCCTTCGGAGTTCGCCAAGGTCAAAAGTCTTCGTCCTCCACGCTCAGCGGTCTTCGGGGCCGGAGGTCCTCGCGGTCAGAAGTTGGAGATCACGCTGGTGAAGACCTGGTCGATGGTGTCCGCGCGGGACGAGTCGTAGGCGGCCCCGTCGGTGGCCTCGGCGATCTGCTTGAGCACCGCCTGGTCCGCGCCCTCGCCGTACCCGATGGTGAACAGCCGCACCTCCGGGTTGAGCCTGCCGAGCAGGTTGTCCAGATCACTGCCGCCGTTCTTCTCGTTCTTGCCGTCGGTGAGGAAGACCACCGCGTTGATCGCCCCCTCGTCCTTGGCGCCGCGCATCCGTTCGACGGCCGCCAGCGTGGTGTCGTACAGTCCGGTTCCGCCCCCGGCGGTCAGCCCGTTCAACTGGTCGCGGAGAGCGCCACCGATCCTTGACACCCTGTCGATCGGGACCAGTTCCAGATAGTCCTTCTCGCCGTCCTGCGCGGTGGAGAAGGCCCACAGGCCGACCTTGTCATCCCCCCGGAACTGGGGCAGCGCGTTGACCGCCGCCTTCTTGGCCAGTTCCAGGCGGGTCTCGCCGGTGCCGGACGCCTCCTCCTCCATCGAGCCGGACTTGTCCACCACGATCAGCACGTTGGCCCGCTTGCGCAGCTCCGACCAGCTCCGCAGCACCTTGTCCAGGACGACCGGGGTGGGGGGACTCAGTGTGGTGATCTTGGCATCGGGGATGACGCCGTTCTGCTCGGTGGCCTGCGGGCCGGGCTTTCCCTCGAAGGAGCGGTAGCCGTACGCCTGGAATTTCGCCTGAACCCCGGGGCTGTGCAGGTAGCTCAAAAAGTCGTCGGCGACCGCCTTCTTGGCCGCGTCCATCCAGGTCAGCGGCACGTAGGGGTGGTCGGAGTAGAGCGTGCCCTCCTTGGGATTGACCGCTACCAGCGGGGTGCGCGGCGGGGCGTGCCGTCCCAGGGTGGCCGGATTGCCCGAGGGGTTACCCCGGTTGTAGTCGGTGACCGAGTTCTCCTCGACGGTGATCGCGGAGATGTAGGCCATCGACTCGCCCCGGTCGTCCGCGCGCAGCAGGTTGCCCAGGAACGTCATGGAGATGTCGCCGTAGTGCACGATCGACTGCTCCACCCCCTGGACGAAGCGCCGGGTCCTCGGGGTGGCCACGTCACGGGCCGTCAGGTCCGAGGTGGTGCCGGTGGCGGCGAAGTAGGCGCCGATGGTGGCGTTCAGGCCGCTGGTGGAGAAGTTGGGGTTGGTCTTGCCCAGCTTGAACCGGCCCCACTCGGGGTGGCCGTACTTCGCCCATCCCTGCGGGGCGGACGCCAGCTCGGCCAGCTCCGACCAGCCGATCGCCTTGCCGGGCCAGCCCAGCGCCTGGGCCATCGGCTTGGGCATCGCGAAGACCAGGGGCGCGGTGACGATCGGGCTCGGTTTTCCGTCGGCGACCGGTACGGTGCCGTCGGTGTTGGAGGCCTGCTGGCGCAGCAGCGTCACCCAGGCCGACGCGGCGGGGGACCAGACGTCCGGCCGCCTGCCGTCGGTCTTCTCGTCCCACCCCTTGCCCAGCGCCCGCATCGCGGTGCCGGAGTTGGCCTCGTCGATGACCACGTCGGCGCAGCGCCCGGCCACGCTACGGCCGTTGTAGTCCTTCGCGACCTCGCGCAGGATCCAGATCTTGTCCTGCGAGGACGCCACCCTGATCTGCGTCGACTCGCCGGAACAGGCACTGGGCCCGTTCGGCTCGTTCCCCGGGCCACCGCTGAAGTACCAGCGCAGCCCGGCGATCAGAGCGATGGCGAGCACCACGGCGAGCAGGTACGGCAGGACACGCCGACGGGGCCTTGCGGGGGAGTAGACCACGAGATGATCGTACGACCAATGGCGATTTTTCGTCGGGCGGTAGCGCTCCCGGAAAGGCGGGGATTCAGCCGGACAGCCGGCCGTGCAGGAGGTCGACGAGGGTGGCGTGGACCTGCTCGACGGGCCGGTCCGGATGCAGCGCCCGGCGCTCGATCGAGACGGTCAGCACCATGCCGAACACGGCGGTCGCCGCGGTGTCCACGTCCAGGTCCTCGCGGAGCACCCCCTCGCTCACCGCCCGGCGCAGCACGTCCAGATAGACGCCCAGCACCCGCTCGCGCAGCGCCGCCACCGCCTCCTGCCAGGCGGTACGCCAGATCTCGGCGAGCAGCACCCGGGCGAACGCGCCGTACTCCTCCAGGAACCGCAGTTGCGCCATGACCACCGCGTCCAGCGCCTCCAGTGGGGGCCGGGCCACTTCGGCGGCTCCGGCCAGCGCGTCCGCCAGCTGCTGGATCCCGTGTTCGAGCAACGCGCCGAAGAGCGCCTCCTTGCTGCCGAAGTTGTAGAAGACGGTGCCCTTGGCCACCCCGGCGCGTTCGGCGATCGCGTCGACCGTGGCCGCGGTGTACCCCTGCTCGGCGATCACCTCCACCGCGGCGGCGAAGACCTTGAGCCGTGTCTCGGCCCGTCGCCCGTCTCCCTCGCGCGCACTCGCGCCTCTCGCCGCCGACCGGCTCCGCTGCTCCGTCACGGGACAACCGTAGTCACAGCGCGAGCTCCGGGTGGAGGCGGCGTATCGACCAGGTGCGGCCCCGGTGCGCCGCGTGCACGCTCAGTGCCAGGCCCAGCACGGTGAACGCGGTCAGCACGCCGCAGCCCTGCCAGACCACGGTGAGGTCGCCGCCGCTGATCAGTCGCCGCAGCGCGCTGACCACCCAGCTCATCGGGAGCCACGGAGAGATCGTCTGGAAGAAGCCGGGCGAGGTCTCGATCGGGTAGGTTCCCGCGGCCGAGGTGAGCTGCAACATCAGCAGCGCCAGCACCGCGATCCGTCCGGGCGTGCCCAGCAGGGCGTTGACCGCCTGCACGATCGCGGTGAACGCCGCCACGGTGAGCAGCAGGAATCCCGCGACCCCCGCCCAGTGCGCGGCCTCCATGCCGAGCCCGAACCTGATCACCGCCAGCAGTACGCCCACCTGCGCCGAACCCAGGACCAGCGCCGGCACCCATCCGGCCGTCGCGATCCGCCAGGCGGGGGCCGTGCCGGCGAGCAGACGCGGGTTGAGCGGGCGCAGCACCATGTAGGTCACCATCGCGCCGACCCAGAGCGCGAGCGGGACGAAGAACGGCGCGAATCCGGTGCCGTAGTCGGGCACCTCGTTGACCACCTGGCTGGCCAGCCTGACCGGATCGCTCATCATGTCACCGCGGCCGGCTCGCTCGTCCGTGCCGTAGTCGGGGATCTGCTCGGCGCCTTCCCCGAGTTTCTCGCTCAGCCGCCCCGACCCGTCGGCGAGTTCGCCGATACCGGCGGTCAGCTCTCCGGCACCGTCGCGCAGGCGGCCGATCCCGGTGTCCACCCGGGCCGCGCCGTCGCTCAGCTTGACGATCCCGCCGCCGAGCTCGGACAGCCCGCTGCCGAGGCGGGTGGCGCCGTCGCCGAGCTGCGAGATCCCAGAAGTGATCTTCTTGTTGGCCGCCGACGCCCGACCGAGGCCCGCGCTCACCTTCGCCGAGCCCTCGGCAAGCCTGCCGAGCCCCTCGTCCAGCTGGTTGATCTTGTCTCTGGCCTGGTCGAGCCGTTGCCCGGCGGCCGGTGCGACCTCCGCCGTGCGGCTCGCGATCTCCGAGATCCTCCGGGCGTCCCGCCGTAGCCCGGCCACCGCGTCGCCACCGCCGCCGGGGCTCCGCAGTGCGGCGGCCACCTCCTCGGTGGACTGGGTGAGCCGGTCGGCGATCGCGCGAAGCCGAGGGTCGGCGTCCGCGCCGCTCCCCAACGCCTCCCGCAGCTCCCGCGCCTGCCGCAGGGCCCGGTCGGCGCCCTGCGCGGCCCCGCCGGACGGTGCCTCGGCGCCCTCGGCGACCCGGTCGGCCCCCCGCTCGACGGCCTGGGCCAGCTCCCGCAGCCGCGCGCCGTTCTCCTCAAGCACCGGGACGACCTCGTCGGCCACCTTGTTGAGCCTCGGCACCTGGGCGTGGATCTGCTGATAGGCCTGTGCGTTGCCCTTCGCGATCTGCTTGGCGCCGCCGGTGAGTTCGCTCAGTCCCCGGCCCAGCTCGCGCGAGCCGTTCTCGGCCTCGCCCAGGCCACCGGCCAGCCGGTCCGCCCCCGCCGCCAGCCTGCCCGCGGCGGTGTCGGCTCCGCTCAGGCCCGCGGCGAGCTGACGAGTGCCGTCTCTGGTCTGGCCGAGGCCGGTGCGCAGCGCGGACGCGCCCTCGCGCGCCTTCGCCGTGCCGTCATGGAGCTCGTCCGCGCCGTCCGCCGCCTTCCTGGTGGCGTCGTGCAACTCGCCGAAGGAGACGAAGACGTTGTCCCAGTAGTCCTTCAGCGCCGTACCGGCCGCCGCCGACCTGACCTCGGTGAATACCGCGTCGGAGATGGTCTTCATGATGTAGCTGCGGCCGGTGTCCACCCGCACGCCCAGCTCGGCGGGCACCGGGGTGCCCTCTCCGGAGGGCGAGGCGAGGCGGGCGCTGAAGTCGGCCGGGATGGTGAGGGACAGGTAGAAGCTGCCGTCGTTCACACCGTCGGCCGCCGCGCGCGCGTCGACGGTGCGCCAGCCGAGGATCCTTCGCTCCCGCAGCTCCGCCGCCAGCTCCCGGCCTGCGTCGACGGTCCTGCCGTCGACGGTCGCGGGCCGGTCCTCCACGACCAGCGCCACCGGGATGTTCCCGAGGTTGCTCTGCGGATCCCAGAAGGACCACAGGTACAGCCCGGCGTAGAGCAACGGCAGCACCACCACCGCGGCCAGCGCCGCCCGGGTCAGCCGCGATCGGGTGAACCGCCGCAGCTCCAACCGTCCCGCCCGCAACGATCTCATCGCTCCTCTTCCCCGTCCTTCGGGTCCCCGCCGGACACGGTCGGCGGCTCGTCCTTGCGATCCTTCGTGACCTGCGGGTCTCCGCCGGGCCCGGACCGCGCGTCGGCGACGGCCGTCACGTCGGGGCAGGGCAGGCGCACCACCAGGGGCAGGTCGCTCTCGGTGCACGAGGCGACGACGGTCAGACCCCGCTCGGCGAGGTCGCGCAGGGTGGCCCAGAGTTCCTCGCGCCGATCGACGGCGAGGCCGGTGTCGACGTCGTCGAGGACCAGCAGCCCGGGTCTGTCGAGCAGCGCGAGCGCGATCCCGAGCCGGACCCGCCGCTCCCGGCCCAGGTCGCGGACGAGGGTCCGGTCGAGCGGATCCGGCTCCAGCCCGGCCAGGGCCAGCGCGTCGGCGGCCCACTCCCGCCGGCCGCGGCCCCGTGGGAGGCGGGGCCCCCGCTCACGCACGTGCTCGCGAACGGACAGCGCTCCGTCCAGGTCGTTCACCCCGTCGAACAGGCCGAGTGCGGCGATCCTTCGGATCGCCCTCGGGGTGGTGTACCGGCCCACGGCGAGCGTCCCCGAGCCGGGCCTCATCCGGCCCGCGAGGCTGAGCAGCAGGCTCGTCCGCCCGCTGCCGGCCTGCCCGGCGACGGCGGTGAGACTGCCGGGCCCGGCCTCGATGCCGACGTCGCGATAGACCCATCCGCGCTCGCCCCGCAGCGAGAGCCCCGCCGTGCGCACCCCGACACCGTCGAACACCGTTCCGCCGTTCTTTAAACTGACTGGTCAGTGCAAAAACTATCACGCGAAACGCCGCCGCCCACCGATGGGGAGGAACCCCGGCACGAACCCGTGGGTCTCGTGCCGGGGTTCCTCGGGCGATCAGGCCGTCGCGGAGCCGTACTCCTGGAGGAAGAGCGCCTCGGCGGTGGCGGTGCGGCGGAGTTCCTCGATGTTCACCCGCTCGTTGGGGGCGTGGATCGCCGCGTCGTCGTCCTCGGCGCCGAAGAGCAGGATCGCGGCGGCGGGGAACTGCCTGGCGAAGGTGGAGACGAGCGGGATCGAGCCACCGGCGCCGACGTCGCGCGGCGGGCGGCCGAAGGCACGCTCCATGGCCCGGTTCAACGCGGAGCGGGCCGCGCCACCGGTGTCGGCGAGGTAGCCAGAGCCCATGGTGTAGTCGCCGACGTCCACCTGGACGCCCCAGGGCGCGACCTGCCGCAGGAAGTCGACGACCGCCCCGATCGTCGTCTTCGGGTCGCCGGCCGGGGGTACCCGTACGGTCACCCGGGCCCTGGCGACGGCCTGGACCGCGTTGACGGCGCCGGAGACCGGCGGCACGTCCAGGCCGGTGACCGTGATCGCGTACGAGGCCCACAGGCGGTCGGCCAGCGAGCCCGAGCCGATGGTGGAGACGCCGTCGAGCACGCCCGCGGTGGACCGGAAGTCCTCCTCCGACGGGCCAGAGCCGAGGAAACTGCCGCGCGGCAGACCGGGGACGCGGATGTCGCCGTGGTCGTCGTGCAGGGCGGCGAGCATCCGGATCAGCGCCGCGAGGGCATCCGGGGCGGCACCGCCGAACGAGCCGCTGTGCAGCGACTCTTTGAGGGTGCGCACCTCGATGGTGAAGGCGCCCATGCCGCGCAGCGAGGTCGTCACCGACGGATCGCCCACCCGGGGGTTGCCGGTGTCGGCGACCACGATCGCGTCGGCGCGGAACAGTTCGGGGTTGCGCTCGACGAAGGACTCCAGGCGCTCGCCGGCGTACTCCTCCTGGCCCTCGACGATGACCTTGACGCCGACCGGGAAGCGGCCCTGGAAGGTGCGGAGCGCCGCTACATGGGAGATGACGCCGGACTTGTCATCGGCCGCGCCACGACCGTGGATCGCGCCGTCGACCTCCGTCGGCTCGAAGGGCGGGGTGCGCCAGAGCGCGAGGTCACCCGTGGGCTGCACGTCGTAGTGCGCGTACAACAGGACGGTCGGCGCGCCGGGCGGGGCGGGGGCCTCGGCGTAGACGGCGGGGAAGCTCCCTTCGACGGGGATCTGCTGGACCCGGGGCAGGCCGGTGCTTCGCAGCAGTTCCTCGGTCAGTGCGGCGGCCGCGTGCACAGGCTCCTCCGGGTGGCCGGGGAAGGCCACGGAGGGGATGGCGACGAGCCTCTTGAGGTCCGCGATCGCCTGGGGCAGGCCGGCGGTGACGGCGTTCTCGATCTCGTCAGGAGTCACGACTTTCCCTCGCATCTGAATATCTGGTCCGCCCTATTGGATCACAGCCGCCGACGCGGAGGCGCTCGCACATGGCGTCGGCGCGCCAGAGTTCCGCCAAGTGGAACAGGGGGTTGGGTAAGATTCCGGACGCCGGTGTCGGTCACCGTCGCCAGATGACGGATTTCGTCGTTGTTGCATATATGTTTTGCGGATTTCGATGCTCTAAACACTTCAATACCACGTTTTCACTTGGCAAGAGTGGTTCTGGCAGGCAGACTGTTGAGAGCTCAGCCAAGCGAGGGAAGATCGTGATGAAGCACCCTGAAAACACCGACGTGACCTCACTCATGAAGGCCGCGCAGGACAACCTGTGGATGCACTTCACCCGGCACAGCTCGTACGAGGGCGCCGAGGTGCCGATGATCGTGAGGGGTGAGGGCTCCTACATCTACGACGTGCACGGCAAGCGCTACCTCGACGGCCTCGCCGGGCTCTTCGTGGTCCAGGCGGGACACGGCCGCAGCGAGCTGGCCGAGGCCGCCGCCAAGCAGGCCCAGGAGCTGGCGTTCTTCCCGCTCTGGTCGTACGCGCACCCCAAGGCGGTCGAGCTGGCCCAGCGCCTCGCCGCCGAGACCCCCGGCGACCTCAACCGGGTCTTCTTCACCACCGGCGGCGGCGAGGCCGTCGAGAGCGCGTGGAAGCTCGCCAAGCAGTACTTCAAGCTGACCGGCAAGCCGCTCAAGCACAAGGTCATCAGCCGCCAGATCGCCTACCATGGCACCCCGCAGGGCGCCCTGTCGATCACCGGCATCCCCGCCTTCAAGCAGATGTTCGAGCCGCTTGTCCCCGGCTCGGTCCGGGTGCCCAACACCAACCACTACCGCGCCGACGAGATCACCGGCGTGCCCGGCATGACACCGGAGCAGTACGGCTACTGGGCCGCCGAGCGCGTCGCCCGCGCCATCGAGATGGAGGGCCCCGACACCGTGGCCGCCGTCTTCGTCGAGCCGGTGCAGAACGCCGGCGGCTGCTTCCCGCCGCCGCCCGGATACTTCCAGCGCCTCCGGGAGATCTGCGACGAGTACGACGTCCTGCTCGTCTCGGACGAGGTCATCTGTGCCTTCGGCCGCCTCGGCACCATGTTCGGCGGGCAGAAGTTCGACTACGTCCCCGACATCATCACCTGTGCCAAGGGCATGACCAGCGGCTACTCGCCGATCGGCGCCATGATCGCCTCCGATCGCCTCTTCGAGCCGTTCAAGAACGGCACCGAGATGTTCGCCCACGGCTACACCTTCGGCGGCCACCCGGTCTCCTCGGCCGTCGCGCTGGCCAACCTCGACCTGTTCGAGCGGGAGGACCTGCTCGGCCACGTCACCCGCAACGAGCCGGTCTTCCGCTCCACCCTGGAGGGTCTCCGCGACCTGCCGATCGTCGGCGACGTGCGCGGCTCCGGCTACTTCTGGGGCGTCGAGCTCGTCAAGGACAAGGCCACCAAGGAGACCTTCAACACCGAGGAGTCGGAACGTCTCATCAGGGGCTTCCTCTCCGGTGCCCTGTACGAGGCGGGCCTTTACTGCCGCGCCGACGACCGGGGCGACCCGGTCATCCAGCTCGCCCCACCGCTCATCTGCGGACCCAAGGAGTTCGACGAGATCGAGTCCATCCTGCGCTCGGTGCTGCAGGAGGCGTGGAGCCGGCTCTGAGCGCGCGCGGCTCGCCGAGGTTCACTGTGACATCCCGTCGAAACCCCGAAAGGAACTCCCATGAGGATCGGCGTACCTGCCGAGGTCAAGAACCACGAGTACCGTGTCGCCGCGACCCCGGCAGGTGTGTACGAGCTTGTCCGGCACGGCCACGACGTCTACGTCCAGCGCGGCGCGGGCGTCGGCTCGCACCTCGGTGACGAGGAGTACGTCTCCGCCGGGGCCAAGATCCTTGATTCCGCCGACGAGGTGTGGGGTCAGGCGGAGATGATCCTCAAGGTGAAGGAGCCCATCGCGGAGGAGTACCACCGCATGCGCCCCGGCCAGGTGCTCTTCACCTACCTGCACCTCGCGGCCGGTCGCGAGTGCACCGAGGCCCTGCTGGAGCGGCAGGTCACCGCCATCGCGTACGAGACGGTCCAGGTCGGCAACACCCTGCCGCTGCTCGCCCCGATGTCCGAGGTCGCGGGCCGCCTGGCCCCGCAGGTCGGCGCCTACAACCTGATGCGGTTCAACGGCGGGCGCGGCGTGCTGCCCGGAGGCGTGCCGGGCGTGGCCCCCGCCAAGGTCGTCGTCATCGGGGCCGGCGTGGCCGGGCTCAACGCCGCGCAGATCGCGGTCGGCATGGGCGCGGACGTCACGGTCCTCGACCTCAACATCGACCGCCTGCGCTTCGTCGACGCCATCTACCAGGGCCGTCTCAAGACCCTCGTCTCGACCTCGTACGCGATCGAGAAGGAGGTCCTGGCGGCCGACCTGGTCATCGGGGCCGTGCTGATCCCCGGTGCCAAGGCCCCGACCCTCGTCTCCAACGAGCTGGTCTCCTCCATGAGGCCGGGCTCCGTGCTCGTCGACATCGCCATCGACCAGGGCGGCTGCTTCGAGGACTCCCGGCCGACCACGCACGCCGAGCCGACCTACCGGGTCCACGACTCGGTCTTCTACTGCGTGGCCAACATGCCGGGCTCGGTCGCCAACACCTCCACCTACGCGCTGACCAACGCCACGTTGCCCTACGCGGTCAAGCTGGCCGGCCTCGGCTGGAGGGACGCGCTCAGGCAGGACGCCCCCCTCGCGCTGGGCCTCAACACTCACGCGGGGCGGCTCACCAACGAGCAGGTCGCCATCGCCCTCGACCTGCCCCACGTGCCGGTCTCCGAGGTCATCGCCGCCTGAGCCGGGTGCCGCACGGCCCGCGTCCCACCCGGTGGGGCGCGGGCCGTGTCGTATCGGTCTCCGCATCGGTCACGGGGACCAGCCGGAGCGCAGGGCACGGGCGGTGACCAGGGCCTGCTCGACCTCCGCCGGGGCCGGCCACGCTGCTCCGCCGGGGCGGAGCAGCGTGGCCCGGATGGACGCCAGGTGCTCGATCGCGTCCGGTGGCAGCCCGCTCCGTTCGGTCAGCCAGGCCGTGACGTCCGTGTGGTCGCGCAGTGGCCGGGTGACGAGATCCCAGGTGCCGAGGAGCTCGGTCAGGTCGCCGACCCTCAGTGGGGTGCCGCCCCGCCGGGCCACGGCGGCCGCGGCCAGCTCGGCACGGGCGACGAGCTCGGGTTCGGTGCTCCGATCCCAGAGCGGGGACGGCGGATCGGCGAGCCACCGCTCCGCCTCGCGGGAGAAACCCGCGGCCGACAGCAGCGCGGCCAGTTCGACGGCGGCCCTGTGGTGCCCGGCCTGTGCCGCCTGACGGAACCAGTGCTGCCCGCCTCGCAGGTCGCTGTGCTCGGCGATGAGCAGCAGACCGAAATTGAAAGCGGCCTCCGGATCGCCACCCGCCGCGGCCCGGCTGAACCAGTGGCTGGCCCCTCGCGCGTCGCTCATCTCCACGCACACGAACCCCGCGGTCCGCTGGTCGTCGATCCTGCCGGTGCAGGCGGCCCGCTCGAACCAGGCGCGAGCGGTGCGCAGGTCGCCGAGGGAGAGCGCGATCCCGCCGAGCTGGGACGCGGCTCCGGGGTGCTCGTTCCTGGCGGCCAGCCGGTAGAACGCCTCCGCCCCCTCCGGATCGCGGTTGGCCTGCAGGAAAAGGCCGAGGTGGTAGGCCGCGTCGGCGTGACCGCCCCGGGCGGCCAGCTCCCACCAGCGCAGCGTCTCGTCGTCCTCGCCGGCGGCGTAGCCGAGGAACCCCAGGTCGTGGGCCGAGGCCAGATCGCCGTCCAGTGCGGCACTGCGGTGCCACTCCCCGGCGGCCTTCGTCTCGCCGGCGTCTTCGCAGAGCAGCGCGAGCCTCCTGGCAGCGGCGCGGGAGCCCGCCCTGGCCGCCGTCTCGTACCACCGCCGGGCGGCCGGGACGTCGCCGTGCTGGTCGAGCAGGAGCGCCGCCAGGTTCACCGCGGCCTCGACGTCGCCGGCGACGGCCGCCAGCTCGTACCACCTCGCGGCCTCCCCGGGGGTGCCGTGTTTCTCGTGCCAGACGCCCAGGTTGTAGGCGCTGTCGAGGTTGCCCGCGGCCGCCGCGCGCTCCCACCAGTGCCGCGCCGCCGAGCGGTCACCCCGCTGCGCGAAGTGGCGGCCGAGCAGATGAGCGGCCTGCACGTCACCGCCGTGCGCGGAGAGCAGCAGCTCCGTCTCGCCGTCCGTGTCGTTCTCGTGCTCAGTGCTCCGGGGGGTGGGTATCAGCCCCGCGCTCGCCTCCGGGTCGTCAGGCCACCACCCCATGTCCCCTCCTTGCCGACGGCACGCAGCCGACAGATCACAGGGTCCCATGTAACCAGTCGATCGCGGAGGGTAATCACGGAGTTCCGTCTCGCGTCCGGCTCAGACGAAGTTCACGAACCCCGGATACATTCCCATCGAGCAGCTGTAACGCAGGGAACCCGCGTCCCGCGCGCCGAGCCGCACGGTGGCGGGGAGCGCCACGTCGCGGCCGGCGATGGTGAGGGTCCGGGGACAGCCGGGGTCGCCTTCGAGGTGGAAGACGAGTTCGGTGGGCACTCCCGCGCGAGCGGTCACCACGCCGGGACGGTAGCCGCCGCGGGTGGCCCAGATCTCGATCCGCTGCACGCCGCCACGCGTGGCCGCTCCCGCCGGATCGGCCGCCGTTCGCCCCCTCCGGCCGCCTGCCGTCGCCGGGTCGTCCGTCGCCGGTGCGGGGTGGCCCGCCGCCAGTGCCGGGCCGCCGGATCCGGGCAGCCAGCCTCCCAGGCGCAGCCCCGAGGAGACGGTCCACAGGCCAGCCGCCAGCGCGACGACCCCCGCCAGCGCCGCCAGCCTGGTGGTGGCGGCCCGCCGCAGGAGGAGTCCGAGCAGCGCGAACGCCGGTGCCGTCCCGGCCACGAACCCCGCCATCACCGCGGCCCCGCCCAGTGCCGATCCGCTGGAGACCGCCACCATCTCGACGCTGAGCGTCACCCCGCACGGCAGCAGGACCGTCGCCGCGCCCAGCGCCACCGCCCGGGGCGTGGGAGCGGTGAGCCGGGAGACGGCGCCGCGCTGGGAGACAGTGTCGTGCCGGAGGGTGGTGCCGTGCCGGGAGGCGTTGTCGCGCGGGGAGAAGGCGCCGCGTCGGGAGGCGCGCCCGTCCGTGGTCTCGCCGGGTCCGTGCTCACCGTTCGGTTCGCCGCTTTCCTGATCCTGTCCGCACTCGTGCCCCCGCGGTTCGGGCTCGCGGCCGAACGCGCGGAGCCCGAAGATCATGACCGCGATCCCGGCCACGACGAGCAGCGCGGCCCTGATCTGAGGTCCCAGCTGTACGGCGGATCCCACCAGCCCGAGCAGGACACCGGCCGCCAGGTGGGAGCCGGAGCGTCCGAGGAGGAAGAGCGCGACGGCCGCCGGGTTCGACAGCCCCGGGGCGGGGGCGCCGTGCCCGCCTGAGCAGGCCGATCGGCCACCCGAGGAGAGTCCGGTGAGCAGGCCACCCTGCACGGCCGCGCACGAGGTGGTGCCCGCCACCAGTCCCGCGGCGAGCCCTCCGGCGAACAGCGTGGCCGCCCCCGCGCTCAGCGGACATCTCCGGTGCCACTCCAGATCCCCACGGAGCCAACCTAATCCCGCCGGAGGTCAACCGACAGTGACATTTCCTTACCCAGCGCTCATGCCGCCCTTACCGGACGTCCCGGTTCCTGCCACCGGGGACGCGACCCCCGGGTCGTTCCCTGCCGTCCGTCACGTTGTGCCCTGGGGGGTCGCGAAGATCGACGTGTCGAGGGTGAAGTCGACCGGTTCCGGGATGTGCAGGTGCGAGCCCATCTCGACCCGGGTGGAGGTCCGGTACGCCCCCTCCTTGGGGTCGCTGAGGACCGTCACGGTGGCGGGGGCGGCCACGGGGTCGATGAGGAGCATCACCGGGACGCCGCCGGAGGCGTAGATGTCGGGCTTGCGGTCGCGGTCGTCGGTGACGCTTCCCGGCGACACGATCTCGGCCACCATGAGCAGGCCGGAGGAGAGCAGCTCGCGGGTGCCCCAGCGCGGGCAGTCGACCCGGGCCAGCACGAAATCGGGAACAACTGGGTCATAGGACCCGTCGATGCAGACCGCGACGTTGCTCGTGTACGCCTCCAGATCGCCATCCGTGATCAGTGGGTGGAGTCGTAGGGAAAGGAGCATCGCAGCTCGGGCGTATTCGGGGGTCCCCAGTGGGCTCACCACCAACCTCCCGTCGATCACCTCGGCCCGTAACCCCGGAAGGGAGGGAAGCGCGTCGAAGAGCTCGCGCGGTGTGTG
Source organism: Streptosporangium amethystogenes (assembly GCF_000721075.1). Taxonomy (GTDB): domain Bacteria; phylum Actinomycetota; class Actinomycetes; order Streptosporangiales; family Streptosporangiaceae; genus Streptosporangium; species Streptosporangium amethystogenes. The sequence goes on along the minus strand of NZ_JOEQ01000004.1, from coordinate 391,266 downwards.
CGGCAGGCGTCGGGGCGCGGTCTCGGGTGAGGGACACAGATCCGCGTGGCGCCGTCGTAGTCCTGTTTCCATGCCCATATGCCCCTCCGTGCTGTTGTGGACACGCTGAGTTTTCCAGGGTGAGGGGGGTGAAGCGTGGAATTCCAGTGAGAAAGCGTGAGGGTCAGACCCAGCCGGGGCGGACAAGGCCGGATTCGTAGGCGATGACGACGAGCTGGGCGCGGTCGCGGGCGTGGAGTTTCATCATGGTCCGGCTGACGTGGGTCTTGGCGGTGGCCGGGCTCATGAAGAGCTTGCCGGCGATCTCGTCGTTGGTCATCCCGGTGCCGACCAGGGCGAGGACCTCGCGCTCGCGGTCGGTGAGCAGGTCGAGGTCGCGACTGCGGTGCGGCTCCTTGGCGCGGCTGGCGTACTCGGCGATCAGGCGGCGGGTCACGCCGGGGGAGAGCAACGCGTCGCCTCCGGCCACCACCCGGACGGCCTGGATGAGCTCGGCCGGTTCGGTGTCCTTGACCAGGAAGCCGCTGGCGCCGTTGCGGAGGGCCTCGAAGACGTACTCGTCGAGCTCGAAGGTGGTCAAGATGATGATCTTCGGCCCGGGAGGCATCTTCCTGGTGGCGGTCAGCCCGTCCATGCCGGGCATGCGGATGTCCATCAGGACCACGTCCGGCTGGTGCTCGGCGGCCAGCCGCAGGGCCTGGGACCCGTCGCCGGCCTCGGCCACCACGGTCATCCCCGGTTGCGCGTCCAGCAGGGCCCGGAACCCCGCCCTGACGAGGGCCTGGTCATCGGCGAGGACAATCTTGATCATTCGGACTCCTCCGGGATCGGCAGCCGGGCCTCGACGCGGAAGCCCCTTCCATGGTGTGCGGCGGTCAGCGTTCCCCCGAGGGCCGAGGCCCGTTCCCGCATGCCGGGGACGCCGTTGCCGCTGCCGAGGCTCTCTCCGGGGGCGTTGCCGCCCGAGTCGGTGACCCGAAGGGTCAGCGTGCGGGGGCCGTAGTCGAGGGCGACCGTGACCGAGGCGCCCGGGGCATGCCTGGTGACGTTGGTCAGGGCCTCCTGGACGATGCGGTAACCGGCCCGGTCGACCCCGGGAGGCAGCGGCCTGACCTCGCCGGTGACGTTCTTGACGACCCGCAGCCCGCTGCGTTCGATGAGTTCGTCGAGCCGGTCCAGGCCGGCGGTCGGGGAGCGGGGCGCACCGTCGCGGAGCACGTTGAGCACCGAGCGCATCTCGGTCAGCACGTCCTTGGACGCCTGTTTGATCGTGGTGAGCGCGGTCTTCGCCTGCTCGGGGTGGTCCTCGATGAGGTGCAGCGCGGTGGAGGCCTGGACGTGGATGAGGGAGATGTTGTGCGCGAGTACGTCGTGCAACTCCTGCGCCATGGTCAGCCGCTCCTCGCTGGCCTGCCGCCGCACCTCCTCCCGCTCCACCCGCTTGTGCTCGGCCTGCCGCTCGTTCCTGGCCCGGGAGAACTCCGCCACCACCAGCACCAGGCCCATCAGCGCGGCCATCGCGAGGTTGTGGAACCAGCCGGGAGAGCGGGCGGGGGCGAACCAGGACAGGTAGACCGCGAAGAACACGTAGGCCAGGCCCCACAGCGGCCATGCCACCCGCCGGTGGCCGCCGACCACGGCGGTGTGGAACGCGATGATCGGGCTGAGGAAGACCGGGCCGTAGGCGTGGCCCAGGCCGACGAAGAGCAGGGTCGCGCCCACCGAGACGATCACGCTGATCGCCGGGTGGCGATGCCGGACGGTCAGCGCCAGCGGTCCGGCCAGCAGCAGCGCGTAGCCCAGCGGACCGAGCGGGACGCGGAGCATGCCGGTGTCGTGGATCTGCCACCACTGCACGGTGTGGGTGCCCACGACCTGGAGGGCCCCCACGAACAGCGGGAGGAGGAGGTCGATCCAGCGGGGTTTGGCACGCACGCTCAGCACTTTACGTGCGCTTTCGCAGCGTTTGCGTCCCTTCAGTGATGTATGTGGCACTACACCCTTCGGGGGAGGGAAGGGGCTGACAAGGGTCACCGGCTGAGTCAAGCTGTCTGCGGGAGGTCTTCATGATCAGTCGTCGCATCACCCCCCTGGCGGGGATCCTGGTGGGAAGTTCCTTACTGCTTGTCCAGCCCGCGCTGGCGTCTCCGCCCGCGCTGTCCCCATCCGCGCTGTCCCCATCCGCGCTGTCCCCATCCGCGCTGTCCCCGTCCGCGGTGTCTCCACCGGTGTCGCAGGCGGAGAAGAAACCCGTCGCGGAGGGGTCCGGTGGCGCGGTCTCGACCGTCGACCTCGACGCCAGCAAGGCCGCGCTGGGCGTGTTGCGCGAGGGCGGCAACGCCATGGACGCCGCGGTCGCCGCGGCCGCCACCCTGGGCGTGACCGAGCCCTACTCGGCGGGACTGGCCGGCGGAGGGTTCATCGTCTACTACGACGCGCGCCGCAAGAAGATCCACACCATCGACGGCCGGGAGGCCGCGCCGAAGGCGATGGGCCCTGCCTCCCTGGAGGGCATCCCGTTCGACGACGCGGTGACCAGCGGGCTTTCGGCGGGGGTGCCCGGCAGCGTGGCCCAGTGGGAGCTGGCGCTGCGCAGGTTCGGCACGCTCTCGCTGCGCCAGGCGCTGAGACCCGCGATCGACGTCGCCACCAGGGGATTCAAGGTCGACCAGACCTTCTACGACCAGACCGCGGCCAACGCCGCCCGCTTCAAGGACTTCACCTCCACGGCCAAGCTCTACCTGCCGGGCGGTGCCCCGCCGCCGGTCGGCTCCACCTTCCGCAACCCCGAACTGGCCGACACCTACCGCAGGCTCGGCAGGCTGGGCGGGGAGTGGCTGTACGGCGGTGCCCTCGGCGCCGAGGTCGTGGCCACGGTCAAGAAGCCGCCGGTCACCCCCGGAGCCACCCGTAACGTGCGGCCGGGGCTGATGGAGCTGTCCGACCTGAAGGCGTACCGGGCGCTCGAACGGCCGCCCACCAAGATGACCTACAAGGGCATGGACGTTTACGGCATGGCGCCGCCGTCCTCGGGAGGCTCGACGGTCGGCGAGGCGCTCAACATCCTTGAGGTCCTGCCCGAGGTCGGCGAGCACGAGTACCTGGAGGCGTCCAGGCTCGCCTTCGCCGACCGGGGCAAGTACGTCGGGGACATCCCCGGCGTCCCGCTGAAGGAACTACTCTCCGACGGGTTCGCCAAGGAGCGCGCCTGCCTGATCGGCGAGCGGGCGATGCCACACCCGGCCGCGCCCGGCGACCCCGACGGGATGTACGGGCCGTGCCAGGCGGCGCCGTCCGCGGAGGCCACCGAGACGGCCGCGGAGGGGCCGGAGACCACGCACCTGGTGGTCGCGGACCGGTGGGGCAACGTGGTCGCCTACAACATCACCATCGAGTCGACCGGCGGCAACGGCATCGTCGTCCCCGGCAGGGGCTTCCTGCTCAACAACGAGCTGACCGACTTCACCTTCGGCCCCGCCCCCGGCGACCCGAACCTGCCCGCGCCGGGCAAGCGCCCCCGCTCCTCGATGGCACCGACGATCGTCCTGAACGATGACCGGCCGCTGCTCGCGCTGGGGTCCCCCGGCGGCTCGACGATCATCACCACGGTGCTGCAGATCCTCCTCAACCGTTGGGACTTCGGCATGTCGCTGCCCGAGGCGCTCGCCGCCCCCCGGGCCACGCAGCGCAACACCGCCCAGACTCAGGCCGAGCAGGCGTTCATCGATCGCTACGGTGCCGAGCTCACGCGCCAGGGGCACAGCCTCGTGCTGAACCCCGAGATCGGCGCGGCCACGGCCGTCGAGTTCCTGCGGAACGGGAGGCTCCAGGCGGTGGCGGAACCGACCCGGCGCGGCGGTGGCAGCGCGCTGGTGGTGAGCGAGCGAAGGTAGCCTCTCGCGGCGGTACGCACGGACGTCCGGCGGCGCGGTCTCGGCCGCGCCGCCGGTTTCGGTGACCGGGCCGGTTGAGCGACCGGGTGGCCGATCCGCCGCCGGTCGGGAACGGGTCGCCGGACCCCTCAGCGGATCAGTTCGTAGGCCTCTGGCTTCAGCCTCCGGGTGCGTGCCCAGTACTCGAAGCTGAAGCCGGGCCAGATGGTCCTGTTGACGCCGTGCTCGTCAGGTTCGGGAACCCGGCGGTGGTGATGCCGTAGTAGGCCTCCACGCCGTCCTGCCAGGCCTCCTGGATCTTCCTGCCGTTCCTGCCGATGATCCGCTGGTCCTTCAGGGTCTCGGTGACCTTGAAGCCGGTGCCGTAGACGATCACGTCGACCTCGATCTCCCTGCCGGTGGAGTCGACGATCGAGTTCTCTCTGATCTCGCGCACCCCGTCGGTGATCACCTCGACGTTGTCCCTGACCATCGCCGGGTAGTAGTCGTTGGACAGCAGCATGCGCTTGCAGCCGATCGTGTAGTCCGGGGTCAGCTTGGCACGCAGCACGGGGTCGGAGACCTTGCTGGTCAGGTGGTACAGGGCCGCCCGCTGGTGGGTCCTCATCAGGCGCGGGTCGACGGCGAAGCCCATGGCGAGACTCTCCATCGCCCAGTAGATCGAGGTGCGCAGCGTCCGTGAGGTCCACCGAGTGGTCCCACTCCGCCGAGTGGAAGGAGCTGCCCGCGAAGCTCTCGCGGCCGGGGATCGCGGGGAAGGACGGCACGTGCAGCGCGCCGCCGCCTGAGACCACCGCGTTGGTGGTGATGGCCTCCCCGTCTTCGACGCTCACCCGCCAGTGACGGGCCGTGTCGTCGTACTCCAGTTCGCTGACCTTCGTACCGAACCGCAGATGCGGGGCCAGGTCGTACTTGGCGACGCAGGCTCGCAGGTAGTCCCGGATCTCGGCCTGGCCGGAGAACATCCGAGACCAGTTCGGGTTGAGCTCGTAGGAGAAGGAGTAGAGGTGTGAGGGGACGTCGCAGGCGCAGCCCGGGTAGGTGTTGTCCCTCCATGTGCCGCCGACCTCGTGGTCCTTCTCCAGGATCACGAAGTCGTGGTATCCGGCTTCCTTGAGCTTGATCGCCATGCCGAGTCCGGCGAAGCCGGAGCCAATGATCGTGATACCGGGGCGCGTGCTCATGCGTCTCCTTGCCAGGTTCCCGGCAGCGCCGGTCCCTCCGCGGTGCCGGGTTCTCCGGCGGCGCGGTTCGCGAAGTTTGGACAGGAAGGGTGAGGCGCGGACGCGTGCGGCGCGACCGAGAGGGAGCATCCAACTGCGGTTCGCGCTATTGGAGGCCTTGCTTATGATGAATGGCAGATCTTGTTCGGTCCATACCGGTTGAATATGACGCACCTCACACCGATGTGATCGGCATGTCCCCTGCTCCAGGAACGTCGAAGGGCAGTGCCGTCGGCGTTGTCGAATCGGGCTGTCCGAGCAGGCGTTCCTCGATCGCTACGGTGCCGAGCTCACGCGCCAGGGGCACAGTCTCAACGGGTCGCCGGACCCCTCAGCGGATCAGTTCGTAGGCCTCCGGCTTCAGCCTCCGGGTGCGTGCCCAGTACTCGAAGGTGAAGCCCGGCCAGACCGTTCTGTTGACGCCGTGCTCGTCGAGGTACCAGCTTCTGCAACCGCCCTCGTTCAGGTTCGGGAACCCGGCGGTGGTGATGCCGTAGTAGGCCTCCACGCCGTCCTGCCAGGCCTCCTGGATCTTCCTGCCGTTCCTGCCGATGATCCGCTGCTCGTCCAGCGCCTCGATGACCTTGAAGCCGGTGCCGTAGACGATCACGTCGACCTCGATCTCCCTGCCGGTGGAGTCGACGATCGAGTTCTCCCTGATCTCGCGCACCCCGTCGGTGATCACCTCGACGTTCTCCCTGCCCAGTGCCGGGTAGTAGTCGTTGGAGATCAGGATGCGCTTGCAGCCGATCGTGTAGTCGGGGGTGAGCCTGGCACGCAGCGCCGGGTCGGGGACCTGCTTGGCGAGGTGGCTCAGGGCCATCTTCTCGTGGATCTTCATCAGGCGCGGGTCGACGGTGAAGCCCAGCGCGCGGGTCTCCAGGTCCACCGAGTGGTCCCACTCCGCCGAGTGGAAGGAGCTGCCCGCGAAGCTCTCGCGGCCGGGGATCGCGGGGAAGGACGGCACGTGCAGCGCGCCGATGCCCGAGACCACGGCGTTGGTGGTGAACGTCTCCTCTCCGGCGACGCTCACCCGCCAGTCGCGGGTCGCGTCGTCGTACTCCAGCCCGACGACCTTCTTGCCGAACCGCAGGTGCTTCGCCAGGTCGTACTTGTCGACGCAGGCCCGCAGGTAGTCCCAGATCTCGGCCTGGGGGGCGAACATCCGCGACCAGCCGGAATTGAGCTCGTACGAGAAGGAGTACATGTGCGAGGGGACGTCGCAGGCGCAGCCGGGGTAGGTGTTGTCCCGCCAGGTCCCGCCCAGGTCGTCGGCCTTCTCCAGGATGACGAAGTCGTGGTATCCGGCTTCCTTGAGCTTGATCGCCATGCCCAGTCCGGCGAAACCGGTGCCGATGATCGTGATCCCGGGATGCGTGCTCATGCGATCTCCTTGCTGACCTCTGTCGTCGGTGACCTCTCGGATGGCACGGGTTCTCCGCCGGTTCCGGCTACGGCGATGAGAGCGTTCCGCGCTCGCTGCTATTGGATTCTTTGTCTAATTTAATGAGCGCTGGTCGCGTCGTCCATATGCGTGGCACGGTGACCCTCCTCACACCGACCGGTCGGCACGTTCCTGTCGCCGGGGAACGCGAAAAGCGCCGAGGGCGGTGCCGTCGGCGCTTCGGACTGTCCGGTGGTTAGAGCAGCAGGTATGCGGCCACAACGACGATGACCAGCACCGCGACCACCACGGCCGCCGTGATCGGCAGGGCGAGCGACCGCTTCTCAGGGGCGGCCTCCGGGTCCTTGCGCTGGGCGAACGCGCGGAACGCCTGGGTGTTGCCCGCGGGGTCAATCTGCTGAGGATCAGACATGAGGATGACTTTAGCGATATCGGATGCCTCCCCAACAGTGATTTGTCCACTTTCCCGGGAAGCTCGTTCTCGCACCGGACCGAGGCGGGTGCTGAGGACCGGACCGACCACCGGGGCGGATAGCGTGGTGTCATGCTCCGCATCCTGTTCTCCGCACGCGTGGTGGTGCTCCACCTGCTCGCGATCGGAGCCCTCATCGTGTGCGGGCTGCTGGGCAGGTGGCAGCTCGGCGTTTTCGAGGAGTCCGGCGGGCCCCGGGCACTGGTCGACCCCGCCCCCGTGGCGGTCGCCACCCTCACCGCGCCCGGAGAGCACATAACGGCCGACGCGGTCAGCCGCAGGGTGATCGCGGAGGGCGCCTTCGACGCCTCGAAGCAGCTACTGGTGGCCGAGCGCGACGGGGGCCTGTGGCTGCTCACGGCGCTCGATCTCGGCGACGGAACCTACGTTCCCGTGGTGCGCGGCTGGGTGGCCACGGCGCAGGATCCCGCCGTGGCGGCCGTGCCCGAGGGCAGGGTGACCGTCAGCGGGCGGCTGCAGCCCTCGGAGGCCACCGACAGCGTCCAGCGCCGGACCCGGCAGCTGCCGCAGGGGCAGGTGCTGACCGTGTCGTCGGCCGAACTGATCAATCTCTGGCGGGACACGAAGCTGCGTAACGGGTTCGTGGTGGCCGCTGAGCAGTCACCGGCCCCCGCGGTCGCGGCCAAGCCGGTGAACGCCCCCCCGCCGACCGAGTCCGGGGTGCTCACCTGGCGCAACCTCGCCTATGCCGCCCAGTGGTGGATCTTCGGGCTGTTCGCGGTCTTCATGTGGTGGCACTTCGTACGCGACGCGCTGCGCGGCCGCGCGCGGGAGGACGGCCCCGACCCCGACGCTGAGCCCGCCGCTCCGGAAACCCCCGCTCTGCCAGCTCGCACCGTCCTGTGAACCGAACCCCAAGACCGAGGTAACCGACCGTGGAATCCGCTCTCAAGCCCTTTCGCATCCTGGCGTACGTCGTCGGCGTGATGCTGCTCGTCCTGGTCACCTGCATCGTGCTCAGGTACGGCTTCGGCATCGAGGAGCCCTCGAAGATCGTCTCCCCGATCCACGGCTTCCTCTACATGCTCTATCTCGTGGCCGCGATGAACCTGGGCATGAAGGCGCGCTGGACGTGGCCGTTCATTCTCGGGGTGATGCTCGCCGGCACCGTGCCGCTGCTCTCGTTCGTGTTCGAGCGCAAGGTCACCCGCCGGGTGGAATCGGAGCTGGTGACCGCCCCCGCCTGACCGGCCGGGGCCCTCGCGGACCCGGCGGTCGCGGCCCTCGGGACGTGGGCTCGCGAGGCCGGGCCTCGATGGGCGGGATGGTCTTCAGGTCAGCGGCCGAGACCGCGGCGTCGGGCGCGCTTGAGCCGCTCGCGCTGGGACGGGTCGAGCATCAGGTAGCCGACGACCGGGGCGACGACGACGCCCAGGAGGATCAGCAGCGTCAGGAAACCCGGCAGGAACAGCCACGACAGGAACACCACTGCTCCGGCGCCGATCGCGTACTTCTGGATTGGCGACATCCTCAACATCCTCCGAACGCGGGGCGGATGCCCCGTCTCTTTTCATTGTGCGTCGCCAGTCCAACGGTTGGACCCGCCGCGCGGTTCCAACCGAGATATATCGTGATTCTCGCTGCTCCGCCAGTGCCCTGAGCACCCCGGCGCGTTCCGTGATCGCGATCCTGCCGGGGATCGCGACGGCCTGTCCAGATAGTGGTGGATTGGCGGTTTCGCCGGAGGTCGAAACGATCATGTTTACCGGGAACGACCATGACCACGCGACCACCTGGAGGACACGTTGTGGACGGCGCTGAGCGGGAGCCGGTGCGAGCCGAACTCGGTGCGATCGGGCAGGCGCTGGCGATCCTGGGAGACCGGTGGGTGCTGCTGATCCTGCAGCGGGCGTTCCTGCTGCGGATTCGGACCTTCGCGGGCTGGCGCGACGCGCTGGGCATCTCCGAGTCGGTCCTCGCGGCCAGGCTCAGGGAGCTGGTCGACCACGGCATCTTCGAGCTGTCGGCGTACCGCAACGGCCGCACCCGCTACGAGTACCGGCTGACGGAGCGGGGGCTCCGGCTGTGGGCACTGCTGGTGGCGATCCATGCGTGGGAGCGCGACTGGGTCTCCCAGGGACACTTCCCCCCGCTGCTGCACGAGCTGTGTGGTCAGGACGCCGAGCCCCGCCTCGGGTGCGGGGTCTGCCTGGAGCCGATGAGCGCCCGCGACACCAGGACCGAGCCGGGGCCGCAGGTCGCCTTCTCCCGGATCGGCCCGCCTCGGCGGCACCGCCGTACGGTCCGCTCCGGAACCCCGGCCGACCTGATCGGTTACTGCCCGGCGTCGATGGAGATCCTCGGTGACCGGTGGAGCACCAGCGTGCTGGCCGGGGCGTTCCTCGGCACCTGCCGCTTCGTCGACTTCCAGTCCGGCCTCGGCATCGCGCCCTCGGTGCTCACCGACCGGCTGCGCCGCTTCGTCGAGCTGGGCGTCTTCGACCCCCGGCCCGACGGCTCCTACCGTCTCACCGATCGGGGGCTGGCCTTCTTCGAGGTCTTCGCCCTCCTGGTCGACTGGGCCCAGCGCGAGCTCCCCGCCTCCGAGGGTTCGGCCCTGTCCATCACCCACCTGCGCTGCGGCGCGGCCTTCCGGCCGGTACTGCTGTGCAGAGCCTGCGGCCGGCCGCTCGAACGCCGCGAGGTCCGCTTCCTGCTACCCGGCTGAGGCCCGGACCGGGGCTCAGCTCTCGCGGCTGAGCCTTTCGAGGATCCACCGGGTGGTCCTGAGCGCTCCTTCGCCGGTGGTGCCGTTGGCGTCTTCGGGGACGCCGCGCTGGTACTGGACGATGATCACGAGGTTGGCCGCGCGGAAGCCCACGGAGCTGTTGTAGGTCAGCCCGTTGGTGACCTCGTTGCGGTATGCCTCGGAACCGATCCCGGCCAGTGCCTCCACCGGTTTGACGTGGGTGAGGGCGGCTCCCACATCCGTTCTGGTCCGTTCCCGGGCCTCCTTGAGGAACCTCGCGTAGTTACGCCGGGCAGCCTCGTCGGAGGTGAAGCCGAAGGCGGAGATCCACAGGGTGTACCGCAGGTTCGGAGGCTGATCGGGGTCATTGGTCGCCCATTTGCACTCTTTGTTCTCCTCCGTGGGGGTGGTGTCCAGTGCCAGGTCGTCCGCCTGCTGGGCGGAGATGAGCGTGCAGGGGTCGGGTGTGTGTGCGAAGGCGGTGGGCAGCGCGACCGGTGCGGACCCCGTCGTGGACCCTGTCGTGGACTCGGTGGGGCGGGGCCAGAACCAGTAGGCGGTGCCCAGGAGGAGTACGGCGAGGGCGGCGGCGGCGACGGCGAGGAGAGGCGTCCTGCGAGGGCCGCCGCCGGCTCCGGGCTCCCGGTGTCCGCCGCGGGCGGGCCGGGGGACGAGCCGCTCCAGGGTCAGTCGTACCGAGGTGGCGTCGGGCCGGTGGCCGGGTCCGGCGGCGAGCAGTTCCTCGACCAGCGGGGCCAGCGGGCCGGAAGCCGTCGAGTCGCCGCCGGGCTCGGCCAGTGGTGTACCGCCCGCCGTCAGTGGAGCCGGGCGGGGACCGGTGTGCGGAGCCCGGCCCTCGACGGCGGTGAACAGGGTGCTGCCCAGATCGCGCAGTTCGTCGGTGGACCCGAGGGCGGCGACGCCGGTCAGCACCACCCGCCCGTCGGGGGTGAGCAGCACGCTGTCGGGAGCGGCGGCCAGGTGGACGCCCAGCTCGCGGGCGGCGGCCAGCGCGTCCAGCACGCGGAGCCCGATCTCGGCCGCCCGCTCGGCGGGGAGCGGGCCGTCGGCCCGGACGTACTGGAGCAGTGAGCGCCCCTCGACCGACTCCATGATCAGCCACAACCGGTCGGAACCCGAGATCACGTCGTGCAGGGCGGTGACGCCGGGATGCCGCAGGCCCGCGGCCGCACGGATCTGGTGGAGGAGGCGATCGCGGGACGGCCCGGGCGGCGGCAGCGGCACCTCGGAGATCGTGACGTCGCGGCGGAGCAGTTCGTCGCGCGAGCGCCAGCTCGTCCCCGCGCGGTCGCGGCGCTCCAGCATGCGGTAGCGCCCGGCCAGGAGGCTGGGATCGGTCACGCGAACCCTCCCGTCGCGGCGCGTTTCTCAGTCACGGCTGTTCAGCTCCTCGGAGACCTGGCGTGCGATCTTCAGGGTGTCCCGCCGCAGCGCGGTTCCGGCGCGCTTTCCCACCTCCGACAGGTTGACCTCGACCAGCAGGTTGCTCACCCGGAACCGGATCACGGAGTGGATCCGGTCCAGGGCGACCACGTCGTAGGAGAACGCCTCCGCCCCGACCCGGCCGATGTTCCTGAGCGGGCCGGTGGACCCCAGGAGGCCGTTGCCCTGGTCGGCGACGACCGAGGTGCGTTCGGAGACGAAGAACGCGTGAGCGGTGTCGGGGCCGCTCTTGCCGGGGGTGGGGGCCCTGTGACCGACCGCGATTCGCAACCTGCGGTCGGTACGGCTGTCACCCAGGAGGTCGTCCCAGCTGCAGGAAGGCTCACTGTTCTGGGTGGCCTCCATGAACAGCGGCGACGCGCTCGGCACCGCGACCTTGGCCTGGGGCCCGGTCAGCAGCGTGCACGGGTCGGGGGCGGTGGCGAACCGCCCGGCGTTCGCCGCCCGCGACGGTGTCTCGGGGGTCTTTGGCCCGCCCATGGTCAGCAGCACCGTACCGGCCACCGCCGCCGCGACCACGGCCAGCGAGGCTCCGACGATCAGGCCGGTACGACGCGGTCTGATCGGTGCCGGAGCCGTGGTCTGGGGTGCCGCGGCCTGGGGCGGCGGAACCTGCGGTCCGGTCGCCGGGGAGAGCGGTCCCGCCGGCAGTCCCTGGGCGACCTGCCGCAGCGCGGCGCGCAGCCCCGACTCTCCCGGGCGCTGCCGGGGATCCTTGGCCAGCATGGCCAGCAGTACGGGCGCCAGCTCCCTGGCCCGGGAGGGGAAGGGGGTCTCCTGGGTGAGTACCGCGCCGATGGTGGCGACCGGCGTGTCGCGCCGGAAGGGGCCCTGGCCTTCGACCGCCGCGTACAGGGTCGCGCCCAGGGACCACAGGTCGGCGGACGGACCGTCGCCGGTGCCGCGCAACCGCTCGGGGGCGATGTAGCCGGGGGAACCGACCAGCGCGTCCGGTGAGGTGAGCTGGGCGTCGCCCTCCACCGTGGCGATGCCGAAGTCGGTCAGCAGCACCCCACCGTCCTGGGCGAGCATGATGTTGGCCGGTTTGACGTCGCGGTGCATGATGCCCCGGCTGTGCGCGAGGGTCAGCGCGTCCAGCACAGCCAGGCCGATCACGGCCACCCGGTGCGGTGGCAACGGCCCGTCGGCGCGGATCGCGTCGTCCAGCGAACGGCCCCTGACCAGGTCCATCACGATCCACGGGCGGCCGTCCTGGGCGATGACGTCGTGGACCGCCACGATGGACGGGTGCCCGAGCCTGGCGGCGGCGCGGGCCTCGCGCATGGTGCGCTCCCGCATCTCGTCGCGGTGCTCCTGGGGCAGGTGCGGGGCGAGCGTGACCTCCTTGATCGCCACCTCGCGGTGCAGGAGCTCGTCACGAGCCCGCCACACCACGCCCATCCCGCCCGCGCCGAGCCGTGCGAGCGCCCGGTAGCGGCCCGCCAGTACGGGCAGCGGGCCGGCCGCCGGATCAGCCATCGGTCTTCAGGGACTCGGCGAGCCAGCGCGCCGCCTGCAACGCGCCTTCGGTGATCTTGCCGTCCGGGTCCTCCTGGACGCCGCCCCGCTCGTAGTCGACCTCGGCGATCAGATTGCTGATCCGGAAGACCACGGTCGTCTTGTAGGACCCGCCGTACAGGTTGATGGAGTTGTGCCCGCCGGAGGTGAACGCCTCCTCGCCGATCCCTCGCAGGTCCTTGGGCGGGAGCGGCTTGGGGGTGGCGAACTGGCCCTTGTCGAGGATGTCCTTCTTCTTGCCGGCCAGGTACTCCTTCGCTCTGGCGACCTCCGACCCGTTCTGCTTCTGGGCGATCAGCCGGACCCGCAGGTCGTACTTCTCCACGTTGGGCTTTCGCCAGTCGTACCGGTTGAGCCAGTCGCACGCCGAGTGTTCGACCTCCGAGCTGTTGAATCCCGGCACCAGCTGGTTCACCTGCTTGTCGTCGAGCAGGCCGCAGGCCCGAGGCGCCGTGGCGAAGCGCCCCTTGGCCCCGGAGGGTTCGGCGGAGATGTCGTCGTCCGCGTTGGCGAGCACCGAGGTGAGCAGGATGCCGATGCTGACCGCCATGCCGAAGAGCAGCACCCCGGTCAGCGCCACGACCGGCCGGGGCACGAGTATCCCCGTCGCCCGGGTGGAACGCTCGGTGGGCTCGTCCGCCGTCCCTCTCGTCGCCTCGGGGACGGGGACCGGCTCAACCGAGGTGGGCTCGTCCGGAGGGTTCGGATGAGGTGGCGGGAAACCGTGCTGGAAGGGCACGCCAGGGTGGGGCGGACCCTGGGGCGGGCCCGGGAGTGGGCCCGGGAGGGGGCTCTGCCAGGCGGCCGGTGTGTCCAGCGGAGGGATCGGGCCCTGCCAGGCGGTCGGCGCGTTCGAAGGAGGGGGCGCGGCCTGCTGGGGGGCAGGGACGTCCTGGAGGGTGAGTCCGGCGGTGACGGCGGATATCTGCTCGGTCAGGTTCTTCCTCAAGGGCGCGGTCACCTCCGCCTCGGTGACCGGAACGGTCCCGCCCTCCTGCCCGGCGCCGGGTGCTCCGAGACCACCCGGCGGTTGGGGGGCCGGTGCCCCGGCGGCCGGAAGGGTCGCCTGCCCGAAGGCCGCGGGGGCCGCGGGGGTGAAGGGAACGGGGGCCGCGGGGGTGAAGGGAACGGAGGCCGCGGGACCCGCGGGGCCGGAGGCCTGGGAGGGCGCACCCACGGGGAGTGGTGCGGGGGGAGGTTCCGGACGGTACTGCGAGATATCGAGCAGGATCTTGCGCAGGGTGTCGGGGTCGGGCCGCTGGGAGGGGTCGCCCGCGAGTAGCCGGAACAGCACGGGCGCGATCGGGCCCGCGTTGTCCAGGGAGCCGCCTGGCGACGGCGGGCGGCCTTCGACGGCGGTGTAGAGGGTCGCGCCGAGCGACCACAGGTCGGCGGCGGGGCTGGTAACGCCCTCGGGAGAGGTGAAGAGCGTTGACGGCAGGGAAGGCGCGGCGAGGGTGATCTGCTCGTACGGGCCGAGCAGCACCGAACTCGGTCGCACATCCCCGTGCAGCATGCCCTGCCTGTGCATCGCCACGAGCTGGTCCAGCACGGCCAAGCCGACCACCGCGGCCCGTTGCGGGGGCATCGGCCCGAACCGGGTGATCACCTGCTCCAGCGAGCTCTGTTCAGGCATGGGCGGGACCCCGGCTCCGGCGATCCCCGGCCCTGGCACGGGAGCGGTGTGCCCGCCCGCGTGCCTGCCCTGCGATAGGGGGACGTCTGGATGGTTCATTCGTCAGCTTTCTGGTTGTTCAACGCGTTCGCGACCCATGTCGCAGCTGTGTGGGCGCCCGCCTGGATCGCCGGACCGTCCTTGCTGCCGTCCACCACGGTGTAACCGACCTGCAGCACGAGGCTGTCCACGCGGACGATCACGTAGCTCTGCTCCAGCCTGCCTGTCATGCGGTTCTCGTAGACGTCGTAGCCGAACGACTCCTCCCCGACGGGGGCCACGGTCGTCGGCGCCGTGGACCGGGCGGAGCGGACACCGGCCTGGATCTCCGGCCAGCTCCAGGCGCTCTCCCCGCTCGGTATGGTGCTCTGGCGCTGGTTCACGAACAGCTCGTGGGCCTGCCTGGGGCTCTTGCCCCACTGCTTGTTGCCGGGGAGACGCACCTCCAGTCCCATGCCCTTGGCCGGCCACTGGCAGCCCCCGTCGTTGGTGGGCTTGCCCTCGCCCGCCAGCGCGGGCAGCAGTTGCCTGGCCATGGTGCCGGGAATGAGCGTGCACACGTCCACCGGGGTGCCGAAGGCGCCGGGACTCTCACTGAGCCTGACCGTTTGCTCGGCCTCCGTCGGGTCCGAGGTCAGCAGGAACGTCACCCCGAAGGTGGCCCCGATGACCACCGCGATCCCGGCCATCTCGGCGGCGGCCCATCGCATCGCACGTCCCCGGCCCGTCGCGGGCGGCCCTACCGGGGCGGGAACGGGGTCGGCGACGGCGGGGGTGGTGGGGGTGGCGGGCGGCGGAGAGGGGTGCGACGCGGTGGCTGGAGTCCCGGCGACCTCGCCGACCTCGCCGACCTCGCCGACCCCGCCGACCCCGGCGGCTCCGGTGACTCCGGCGGCTCCGGTGGTCGGCTGGCCGGTGGCCAGCTCCGCCAGGGAGCGGGCGACGGCGTCGAACGACGGCCGGGCCTCGGGAGCCGGGTCGAGCATGTGCATCAGCAGCGGGCCCAGCCCGCCCGCGCGCTCCGGCGGCCTGGGCGGCTCGGTGAGCACCCGGCCGATCGCCGCGATGGGGGTCTCCGCCGGGTGCGGCGGCATCCCCTCGACGGCGAAGTAGAGCGTGGCGCCGAGGGACCACAGGTCGGAGACGGGGCCGCCGCGCTCGCCGCGCAGCTGTTCCGGCGCGATGTAGTTGGGCGAGCCGATCAGGTGGCCGGTCCGGCCCGAGGTGACCTCGCCGTCGACGACCGCGATGCCGAAGTCGGTGAGGACAGCCTTGCCGGTCCTGGTGAGGAAGACATTGCCCGGTTTCACGTCACGGTGGACCACCCCGGCGGCGTGGGCGGCGCCGAGCGCGCTGAGGATGCCCACGCCGATCCTGGCCACCTGGTGCACCGGCAGCGGGCTCCGGTCGCGGACCGTCTGCTCCAGGGACGCGCCCGACAGCAGCTCCATGACGAGCCAGGGCCGTTCCTGGTCGATGATCACGTCGTGGACGGTCACGATCGAGGGATGCCTGAGCCGGGCTGCGAGATTGGCCTCGCGAAGCGCCGCGGCGAGGACCTCCTGCCGCCTGGCGGGATCGAGGTCGGGTGGGAGCCGCACCTCCTTCACCGCCACGTCACGGCCAAGCATCTCGTCGGCGGCGAGCCAGACCGTGCCCGCCCCACCCTCGGAGAGAGGGTTGAGCAGCCGATAGCGGTCCGCCAGCACTTGAGTGTCGATCCTGCTCACCCCGTTCGCTATCCCATCGCGGACAGCAACATAGTCACTTAGTGGCACATGAACCAATGAAAAGGGATTCCATATGCCGCATTGAGCCCTGCCTTCCGCTTAGGCGGTGTCACGGGCATCCGCACAACGCGATGGAGCCGGGACCGGGCGCCCGCACATTTCAAGCCGCCGACGGCCTGGAGTCGAGGTCAGGCGCTCGTATGGTCTCGAATCATTGGAAATCTGACCATCTCTCATGAGCGGTCCACAGGCGCTGCCAGAGTTTGGCACGTTCGGCTGAGGTGACGTCGGACAGATGGAGGGCGAAGACGTCGGCCAGCATCTCGAAGTAGTCACGTTCGGTCTGCGCGACCAGGGTGTGCTCACGGTCGCCGACCCGGGTGAGGACCAGGCCCCGCATCGCGTCGACACCGCTCGCGTCGCGCCGCTGGACCGTGGCCACCCGGACGAAGCCCGACTCGGGGGAGGTGGACAGGAACTCGTGCATCGCGGCGAACTCCGACATCTCGGCGGGTCCGATACGGAAGTCCATGCCGAGGAAGCCGCCGCGCGGATCGTGGTCGAACCGCCATCCGCCGGGCTCCACCTCGGAGGGGCGCAGGCCGTAGGTGAAGGGGCCCTGCCGGTAGGTGCCCTCGACGAGCGGGAGCGGGTCGTGGATCGCGTCGCCGAGGCCCTGGTCGACCAGCCACTCACCGCCGGGGTTGTCCGGGCAGGGCAGGCCGGAGACGGTGAGCACGAGATGGCCGCCGTCTATGTTCGGGGGCCCCTCGGCCTTGCCCTGCACGCCGCCCACATGCCTCCTCACCCGGTAGCCGAGCGTCTCCAGCAGCAGGG
Source organism: Streptosporangium amethystogenes (assembly GCF_000721075.1). Taxonomy (GTDB): domain Bacteria; phylum Actinomycetota; class Actinomycetes; order Streptosporangiales; family Streptosporangiaceae; genus Streptosporangium; species Streptosporangium amethystogenes. Next base: position 374,339 of record NZ_JOEQ01000004.1, on the reverse strand, counting down.
AGAACGCCCCGTTGAGGTGGTAGCAGTAGCCGCCCCGGCCCCCGATGATCCGCGCGGCCGACTCGGCGGGGTCGACGGTCGTCGGCCGGCCCAGCCAGATCTCCAGGCATTCGTACGGCACCCGCTGCACGTGCGCCCGGTGCAGCAGGTGCAGCGACTCCACGCTCGGGGGCCCCTCGACCCTGACTCCGATCCTGCGGAGGTACGCGGTGACATCGATCACTCCGTCACGGTAACCCCGGGACGGCCGCGGACCTAGCGACGCGGCTCGTGGCGCGCCCGGTGGGGGCGGACCCGGTTGCGGCCTCCGCTTGGGAGGCGACCTCCGCGCCCGGTGTTTCCGCGAGCATGGTGGAAACGCCGTTTATCCGGTTGAGGACGCGACGGGCACGCCGGTAGTCTGACCGTCCCCACGAGTACGAGGAGGTGAGGAGTACATGTTCGCCACCCTGGTCACGCGCTCCCGCCTCGGGCGACAGGCCGCCTGAGATCCGGGAAGCGCATCTGTTTTCTGGAGCCTCCCTTGTTCGATCTGCTTTTCCGTCCGCTCGACGCGGACGAGTTCGACCTGTTCCACCGTTACGGCGCGCTGCCCGCCTCCGGCGTGGGCGCCCGCAACCTGCCCTTCGACAAGCTCGACTACCGGTCCGGATGGGTCTGGGTCGCGCTGCGTGGCGACGAGGTCGTCGCCAGGGCGGGGTTCTGGGGCCCGCCGGGTTCCGAGCATCCCTACAGCCTCGACTGGTTCGACCCCGGGTTCGGGCCCGACCGGGTCGAGGTGGGCGCCGCCCTGCTGCGGGCCGCGTACGCGGCGCTGGTCACGCCCGGGTACGCCACACCGTTCGGTACCCGGCCCGACTACCACCTGTTCCTGCCCGGCGACTGGCGGGAGCGTCCCGACGCGTTCGCCGACGCCTCCGACCGGATCGCCGCCGCGGAGAAGGCGGGGTTGCGGCAGTCCGTCGAGCGGCTCAACCTGCGCTGGTGTCCCGAGTACGGTCTGCCACCCAGGCCCGCCCGGCTCACCTTCGCCCCGGTGGACGACGACGAGGTGATGCTGGACCTGCTGGCGCGCGTCACCGAGGGCAGCCTCGACGACTGGGACCAGCGCCACCTCGCGGAGCAGGGCGCGCGGGCGACGGCCGAGCAGACCGTGGCCGGCGTCGCGGACCTGCCGGGCGGACGCGGCCGGTGGCGGCTCGCCCGCGACGCGTCGGGTGAACTCGTCGGCGTCGTGATGCCCACCCGCAACTCCAGGAGCGCCACGATCGGCTATCTCGGGGTGGACCCGGCCCACCGCGGTCACGGCTACGCCGACGACCTGGCCATCGAGGCGCTGCACATCTTCAGCGCCGAGGGTGAGCCCGAGGTGAACGACAACACCGATGTGGGCAACGCGCCCATGGCCGCCTCGTTCGCCCGGATCGGCTACCGGATCACCGGCCGCCGCCTGATCCTCGCCTGACCACCGGCCCGGGCGGGACCTTCGCTCTCGCGGAGGTCCCGCCCACTGCCTCCCGGCCGGAGTGAGACGGGGCCCTGCGGTTTTCCGTTGCGGCCGCCGGCGGAATGACCTCCCAGCTGCGCGGGCCAGGTGGGACGAGGTCGAGGTCACCTCGACCCGTCGCCGGGAGCCGGGGACGGCGTTCCTGGTGAGTGCGCAGAACCTTCACAATTCACCACAGGCCTTCTGCACGGCTCCGGTCTACGCTGCCGGGCATGGCAACCCCTCAGCAACGACGTGTCCTCGTGGTCGAGGACGACGAGACGATCGCGCGGGCCGTACGTCACAGGCTGGCCGCCGAGGGCTTCGACGTGCGGGTCGTCGGGGACGGGGAGGCGGCGCTGGCCGCCTACGCGAAGACGGCGCCCGACGTGGTGGTGCTCGACCGGCTGCTGCCCGGCCTCGACGGCCTTGAGGTGTGCCGGCGGATGCAGGCGGCCAGGCCGGTCCCGGTGCTCATGCTCACCGCGCTGGGTGAGGAGACCGACCTGCTGGTGGGGCTCGGGGTCGGGGCCGACGACTACATGGCCAAGCCGTTCAGCATGCGCGAGCTGGTCGCCCGGGTGCACGCCCTGCTCCGCCGGGTCGAGCGGGCCTCCCAGCTGGCCGTGGCCGACACGGTCATCCGCGTCGCCGACGTCGAGATAGACACCGCCGAGCGACGGGTCTACGTGCGGGGCGACGAGGCCCAGCTGACCAGGACCGAGTTCGACCTGCTCTGCCGCCTCGCCGAGCGTCCGGGCCAGGTCTTCGAGCGGGAGCGGCTGCTGGCGGACATCTGGGGCTTCTCCGAGGCCGCGGCGACCCGTACCGTCGACAGCCACGTCCGTGCGCTGCGCCGCAAGCTCGGCCCCGGCGTCGTCCGTACCGTCCACGGCGTCGGTTACGCCCTCGTCCGGCAGTGAACGCACGCGCGGGTGCGCCCCTCGCCGGCTCAGAGCGCCCCGGCGGCCTCAGGTTCGCGACCTCCGCTGAGGAACGGAGCACAGACAGGTGGTGAACACGTATCACGCCGTCAGCGTGGGTTCCGATACGGCTCTGAAACGCGCTCGCGTCCGGCGGGGATTCCATCCGCGTCGGGCGGGGAGCACACCCGCGCCCGCCGGGAGCCTCCGGTCCGAACCGATCGCCCTCCCCGGCACTCAACCCCTGTATGCCCCTTCCCTCCGACACCGGGATGCGCCGACCCGTGAGACCTCTCGACTTCCTAGGCCGGATCAAGGCGAAGCTCGGCATGGTGATCCTGCTGGCCGTGGTGACGGCGTTCGTCGTCAACGAGGTCGGCCTCAACATCGGCTACTCGCGCAACGTACGCGTCGCGGTGGCCGTGGTGTTCGCGCTGATCATGGTGCAACTGCTCGCGCGGGGGATGACCAAGCCACTCCGCGAGATGGCCGCCGCCGCGCAGACCATCGCCAAGGGCCGGTACGGCCTGCGGGTCACCGCGAGCTCCCGTGACGAGGTCGGCGAGCTCGCCCGAGCCTTCAACGCGATGGCCGCCGACCTGGGCGAGGTGGACCGGCAGCGGCGGGATCTGGTGGCCAATGTCAGCCACGAGCTCCGCACCCCGATCACCGCGCTCCGGGCGGTACTGGAGAACGTGGTCGACGGGGTCTCGGAGCCCGACCCCGTCACCCTCGGCACCGCGCTCGCCCAGACCGAGCGGCTGGGCCGGCTGGTCGCGCAGCTGCTCGATCTGTCCCGGCTGGAGTCAGGTGCCCGGCTGATCGAGCGTGAGGACGTCGAGCTGCGCCCGCTCTGCGAGCAGGCCCTTCGGGAGGCCGTACTGGCCAGGGAGGGCGTGACGGCCCGCTGCGAGGTTCCGGAAGGACTGAGCGTGCGCGCCGACCCCGACCTGCTCGCGCAGGTCCTCGCCAACCTGCTGGACAACGCGGTGCGGCACAGTCCCGACGGCGGGACCGTGCTGCTGGCGGCGACGACCGGGGGAGAGGGCGTCCGGCTCCGGGTGAGCGACCAGGGACCGGGGATCGCGGCCGAGGACCGGGCGCGGGCGTTCGAGCGCTTCTCCCGCCTGGACGCCGGACGGGCCGCCGACGACGGCGGCGCCGGGCTGGGCCTGGCCATCACCAAGGAGATCGTCGAACTCCACGGCGGCTCCATCCACGTCGAAGACGGTCCCGGCTGCCACATCGTGACCGACCTCCCGGAAAGGATTGAGATGACCCCCCCGTCTTCGTCTTCCAACGACCCTTCGCCCTCCGGGGCGAGTTCCTCCGAGGCGAACTCCGCGGCGGTGCACGACGGCGCCCCGGACAAGGTCCGTGCGAGATCGGACGAGACTCCCGCGCGCGAGGTCGCGGATCCCGTCGTCTCGACGCCTTCCGCCTCTGGAAAGGCCCACGAGGACCTCGCCGCCTCCACGCCTTCCGCCCCGCACGCGAGCGGTACGCCAACGGGGATCGGCGAGCGTCACGAGGTCACCGGGAGCGCTCAGGAACAGGAACCTCATGAGATCTCAGGGGGTGCTCAGCAGCCGGATCCTCGCGGGACCGCCGGGATCGACTCCGGTTCCGCTGAACCGGCCGGGGCCTCCGGGCCGACCGTGACCGGTGCTCCTCGACGGGAGGTCGCCGCCGGGAAGCCTGGGCACCAGGTGCTGTCCGTCCCCATGTCCGCCCCCACGGACCCCGAAGCCTCCACTCCCGTGCCCACCGTGCCCGCCGTGCCGCCTCCCCCGTCCTCTCCGCCCGCGCAGCCGTTTCCCCCCCGGCCGGTCCTCGTCCGGGACCTGCGCCGGGAGCAGGTCGTGGTGCGGAACTGGCCCGGGGCGTTCCTCGGCCTCTTCCTCGGGGGTGTCGCCGGGCTGGTCTGCGCGGTGATCGTGGGCATCGGCCTCGCGGGCTTCGACGTCCTGCTGGCCGCTTTCGTCGGTGCCGTCCTCTTCATGGTCGGTGTGTTCGTCGGCACGGTCATCGGCGCCACCACACCCACCAACGAGATCTGGTCCGCCGGCGAACCACTCCCGGACCGGCCTCCCGCGCGGGGACCCGTCGCGCAGCGCGTCACCGTACCGGAGGTCCGGGAGAAGGAGAGAGCGGCGCAGTCGATGGGAGCCCCGGGGGGTTTCGCGCCGGTCCGGGAGGAATACCGGCCGGCTGTTCAGCCACAGGGAAGAGCCGGAAGCCCCGGCGGGTACGAGGCGCCGCCCCTCTTCCCCCGGCCCGATCTGCCGGACACCCCTCGGTGGGTGCTGCCGGTCTCGGTCGCCGTCGGACTGCTCGCCGCGGTCGCGGTGCCGTACAGCAGGGCAGGGCTCGGGCTCATGCTGGTCTCCGCGGCCATGGGGGCGGCGGCGATTCCGGCGGTGCGCAGCAGGATCACCCCGTGGTCGGCCGGAATGGGGGCGATCGCCTACGGGCTGGTCGCGACGGTGATGTTCAGGGACGCCGACTGGCTGGTCGGGGTGGTCCTGCTGGCCGGGTTCCTGCTGGCCGCGCTCGCTCTGTCGGGGGCCGGGCGCGGCTGGCTCGGGGTCCTGCGGGGAGGCGCGTCGGTGGTTCTCGGCCTGCTGCCGGTGCCGTGGTTCCTCGGCGCGAGGCTGAAGGGTCTCGCGGACCGCAGGAGGGTGGTCCCGCTGCTGCTGGGGGGCGGGCTGACCGTCGTACTGCTGGCGGTGTTCGGGGCGCTGTTCGCCTCGGCGGACGCGGTCTTCGCCGAGGCCGTCGAGCAGGTGCTCAGCGCGCAGGACTGGGCCGAGTCGCTGCCGCTGCGGATCCTGCTCTTCGTGGTCTTCGCGGTCGTGGTGGCCTCCGCGGTGCTGGTCGGCCTGCGGCCGGTGGCCGAGCCGAAGGCCCCCGACCTGAAGGTCACGGTCGGCCGCGGTCTCTGGGTGACCCCGCTGACGGCGCTCAACCTGCTGTTCGCCACGTTCGTGGGGATGCAGCTCACCGTGCTGTTCGGCACCACCCGGTGGGTGGTCTCCGCCACCGGGCTGACCTACGCCGAGTACGCGCGTTCGGGGTTCTTCCAGCTCGTCGTCGTCAGCGTGTTCGTGCTGGCGATCGTCGCGGTCGCCTCGGGGACGCTGGATCTCAAGGGGTTCGACCGGTGGCTGATGGCCGGGCTGCTCGGCCTGCTCTGCGTGCTGACCCTGGTGATCCTCTTCTCCGCGCTGCACCGCCTGGACCTGTACGCCGAGGCCTACGGGCTCTCCCGGCTGCGGGCCTCGGTGGCGGCGACGGTCTGGTGGCTGGGCGGGGTCTTCGCACTGGTCCTCGCGGCGGGCGCGGCCCGGCTCACCAGGCGCGGGCACGCGCGCTGGCTGCCCAGGACCCTGGTGCTGATGACGAGCGCCTCGCTGCTGGCGTTCGCGGTGTGGAACCCCGACCTGCGGGTCGCCGAGACCCAGATCGCGGTACGGGGCGTGGACCGGATCGACCTCGAATACCTGGGCGACCTCGGCGCCGAGGCCGTCCCCGCACTGGACCGGCTGCCGGAACCCTCCCGCAGCTGTGTCCTGCTGGATGTGATCGCGGCCAACGACCTCGCCGGTCCCGACCCCTGGAACGGCTGGAACCTGGCCCGGCGCGAGGCGAGGGAGCTCCTGGCCCGGCGACCGGCGATCAGGAACGCCTCGTGCTCGCAGACGCTCTCCCGCCTGGAGATCCCCGACCAGGACTGAGCGACGTCGAGGGCCGCCGGGCCGGACGACTCGTCCGCCGGCGGCCCGCACCGGTGCTCAACCGGACTGATGTCGGGTTACCGGGCAGCCTCCCCGGGGCCGCGTGCTCACGGAATGTGAGGGGAAAATCTTGAGTCGCCGTGATTCCGAGCGTGCCGCGCCGGTATCGGGTTCGCTCCAGAGCCCGTCAGCGGAACCGGCGGAAGAACGCGCGGACGTCGTCGGTGAACAGGTCGGGTTCCTCCATCGCGGCGAAGTGGCCGCCTCGGTCGAACTCCGACCAGTGGACGATGTTGTTGTCGCGTTCGGCGAGCCGCCGGACAGGGCGGGCCACGTCGGCGGCGAAGACCGCCACCGCGGTGGGCGTCGCCGACGGCCCGGTACGCGGCGGCCGGGAGGGATGGAAGGCCTCCCAGTAGTGGCGGGCCGACGACCCGGCGGTCGCGGTGAGCCAGTAGAGCATCACGTTGGTCAGGAGCCGGTCGCGGGGGACCGCGTCCTCGGGCACGTCCGCGCAGTCCGTCCACTCCTTGAACTTCTCGACGATCCAGGCGAGCTGCCCGACGGGGGAGTCGGTGAGCGCGTAGGCCAGTGTCTGCGGCCGGGTGCCTTGGATCTTCGCGTAGCCCGACATCTCCGGCTCCGCGCTGACCAGCCGGTCGAGCCGTGCCCTGTCGTCATCGGTAAGCTCGGCGGCCTCGGCGGGGTCACTGGGAGGCGGCGTCAGCAGGGTGTTGAGGTGGATTCCGACGACACGGCCGGTGTCGACGGCGGCCAGCTCCAGGGTGATCGCGTGGCCCCAGTCGCCGCCCTGCGCGCCGTAGCGGTGGTAGTCCAGGCGCCGCATCAGCTCGGCCCAGGCCTTCGCGACCCGGTGCACATCCCAGCCGCCCTCGCGAGTCGGTCCGGACAGTCCGTATCCCGGGATGGAGGGGATCACCAGGTGGAAGGCGTCGGCCGGGTCGCCACCATGAGCCCGGGGGTCGCTCAGGGGCCCGATGACGTCGAGGAACTCCACGATGGATCCGGGCCAGCCGTGAGTGATCAGCAGCGGCAGCGCATCGGCCTGGGGGGAACGGACGTGCAGGAAGTGGATGTCGGCGTTGTCGATCCTGGTGGTGAACTGGGGGAACCGGTTGAGATGTGCCTCGTGTTCCCGCCAGTCGTAGCCGGTGCGCCAGTATGCGGTCAGTTCCTTGAGGTAGGCCATCGACACGCCCTGGGACCAGCCCGCACCGGCCTGCTCATCCGGCCATCTGGTCGCGGCCAGGCGGTCGGTCAGGTCGTCCAGGTCGGCCTGCGCGATGTCGAGGACGAAGGGGTGGACGGCGGTCCCGGCGTGCTCGCTCATTTCGTGTCCTCGCCTTCGGGGGTGCCGGCGAGCACGCGCGCGGCCGCCAGGTCGTTCTCGTCCCAGCCCCAGTGACCGTCGCGTTCCCCGGCCTGTTCGTCGATCCATCGGTTGTGGGCCTCCCACGCCGCCTGCTTGCTGGTTCCCAGGGCGGCACCGATCTGCGACCACGAGGCGCCGGCCCGGCGGGCGGAGCGCACGGAGAGCTGACGTCCGTAGCCCGCCTTCCGCGCGATCACCTCGCCCAGCGCGAGAAGCTCCAGCGCCTCGCCCCGGGTCAGGGGCTCCGCGCCGGGGTCGGGCGGTGTGAGCGCGGGGTCGTCCTCATCGGCCGGTGCGGCCAGGACGTCACGGGTGCGTAGCGCGTCGTAGCGCGCGGCCGCGGTCAGGAGTGTGAACTGACGTTCAAGTTCGTCGGGAGTGGACATGGTTCGAGTATTTCGTCAGGCTACCTTGACGTCAAGGTAGCCTGACGTCGATTCGCGGCTCTCCCGGAGTCAGCCGGTTGAGCCGCGCCGACCGGCGCCGGCGCGGAAGTCGGGCATGCCGGGGTGGACGGTGGTGCGCCGGATGGTTCCGCCCACTCGTGTCACGCGCCGTACGGGTGCCTTTCTCCGTGCCCGCGCCGGACGACAGGCACAACTCGCCGCGTCGAACCACGACCCGCAACAGCGACACGGTCCACAGCACGAGCACGGCATCGGGATGTAGGCCCCCGCCCTGCGTTCTGCGGTGAGTTTGACTCCGCCCCTACGTCATAGTTTGTGCTTGAGACATGAAGCTCGTTCCTGTCGCATATCTCGCCTCGTACGTGTTGTCCCTGCTCGGGAACTCGATCGCGGGGATCGCGTTGCCGTTGATCGTGTTACAGACCACGGGGAGTGCGCTTGGTGCAGGAGCGGTCGCCGCAGCGACCGCCGTCCCGGCCGTTCTCGCGGGGTTGCTGATGGGGGTGGTCATCGACCGCATCAACCGGCGCACATCCTCGGTGATCACCGATCTCGTCTCTGCCGCGTCGATCGCCGCGTTGCCGCTGGTCGATCTGGTGTCGGGGCTCAACCTGGGGTGGTTCATTCTGTTCGGCATCATCGGCTCGCTCGGCGACGTGCCCGGTGCGACGGCACGGGAGGCGCTGCTTCCCGCGGTCGTTCGCCACGGGGGCGTCAGTGCCGAACGACTGATGGGGGTGCGAGAGACTCTGGGTGCGGTGACGATCTTGCTGGGGCCGGCGGCGGCAGGGACTCTCATGATCCTCTTCGACGGCTCAACGGTGTTGTGGATCACCGCCGCTACGTCGCTGGTGGCCGCGCTGATCACGCTCCTGATTCCGCGGCACGTCGGCACGATCGTGTCGGAGGACGGTATCGCGGCGGCTCCGACCGGTACCGGGTGGTCACAGTTGCGTGACGGCTGGCGGGCCCTGTTCCGCAGTCGCTTCCTACTCGCGGTCACCATGATCGGCTTGGCATCGGTGTTGGTCCTCGGGGCGCTGCAAGGGCTCGTGCTGCCGGTGTTCTTCACCCAGGAGAATCGGTCCGGCCTCCTCGGTTTCGTGCTGAGCGCCCTCGCCCTCGGGATGCTCCTCGGCGGCGCGAGCTACGCCGCAGCCGGCACGCGCGGTGCCCGCCGAGCCTGGTTCGTCACCGGTCTCGCCGGAACAACAGCCGGGATCGCCCTCATCGCCGCGCTACCGTCCGTATGGGTGGTGTTCGCTGGGGCGTTCGTCGTCGGATTCTCCAGCGGACTGTTCGGCAGCCTGATCGGCGTGCTCATGATCGAGCGGATACCCGAGACGATGCTAGGACGGATCATGGGCACCCAGAACGCCATGATGACCGCCGCCCCACCGGCCGGCATCGTGCTGGCGGCCATGCTCACCGAGTACATCAGCGTCAATGTCGCAGCTCTCGCACTCGCAGCCGTATGGACCGCCGCCTTCGTCCTCGCACTGACCGCACGGTCGCTTCGTAGACTGGAACCAGAGAACCCAGGGCGAATGATGACGAACGAGGCGCGGGTGGCCAGCGGTGAACAGTAGCGAACTCGGCTCGCTCGCCGGAGTCACCGTCCGAGCACTCCGCCATTACCATCAGGTCGGCGTCCTCGACGAGCCGCCCCGCGGACCCAACGGCTACCGGTAGTACGACGTGCACGATCTGATCCGAGTCCTACGTATCAAACGTCTCGCCGCCCTCGGAATACCACTGGAGCAGATGCCCGCCCTTCTCGATGAGACCGGCGATCAGGCCATAGGGCTTCTTGATCGGCTCGATCAAGAACTCGCCGCCCAGATCGACCGGCTCACCACGCAGCGCGATCTCATCGCCCGGCTCCGGGAACAGAAAGCAGCGCCGGACATCCCGCCCGAGCTCGCGCGGTTTCTCACCACCTTTGCGGCCGGCGGGCTCTCCCCGGCGATGGCACGAATCGACCGGGATCAAACCGTTCTCCTCGCCCACCTGGTCGGCGCCGACGGCATGCCTTACCTCGTCGGGTATTACGAACGGATCAGCGACCCCGGTCTCCTGCCCGCCATCACAACCGTGATCGCACAGTTCGAAAGCCTGGGACCCCACACCGGCGACGATGAACTTGACCGGTTCGTTGACAAGTTCGTCGCAACCTTCGCGCCGATCGTGCGAGAACTCAACGAAACAGAGTCGGACATAGACCTCACCGGAGTTGCTGGACTCTTCACCGAACACACAACAGATGTTCTCAACAGCACGCAGCAACACGCACTCGATCTCATCGGCGCACGACTCAACGACATCAACTGACTGCCCGCGCCACCGTCACCCTGGAGGCACCCGTCCAGCAGTGGCGTCAAACACGACATGTGGTGTTGCCGACGACCCGGAAAGCGGTGGCGAGCTCGACGTCGGACGCGTTACTGAGTAAGGCCCAGGCTCGGATGTCCATGTCCGCGAACATGGGGATGTTACTGGGGCCTCCCATCGCCGGTGTCCTCATGGACGTCGCCGACGTGCGGGTCGCCTTGCTCATCGATGCGGCCACCTACCTCTCTTGACTTTCTTCTTTCGCGTGCGGCGTAGCGACTTCAGAACCAGCGATCGATCGCGTTCGTCTGCTGCCGTGTCAAGCCTGATGCCACTGCGCTCCAGCAGTTCCACGATGTTCAGGACCGAATCCTGGAGTTGCCGAGTCTCCTCCCCTGACAGCACTGCCGCAGGCGGGGCAGCAGATGCCATCGCCGCGGCCTCCAGTCCGACCTTGTGCAATCACGCGCTCGGTTTCATGCCCACCGCTGTCGCGGCCTCGGTCAGCAAGCCGAGGTCATCGGGGCTGACCCGCACTGATACGGCACGATCAAGGACGGCAGGGGTGGACTCCTCGGCGACCTGCTCGCGGTTGTCGTAGAACCACTGGGCGCGCTCCGCCTCGTCCATCGCGGCGATGTCCCGCGCGTTCGGTTCGTTCTCAGTCACGATCCTCCTTTTTGCTCCGTTGTTGTCGTACGAACCGGCCTCGGAGGCGGAGCATCAGACCGGTCCATCGCGGGTCAACGTTGCGCGCTGTGGACATGCCTCGTCACCCAGATCACAGAAATCACCCCTCTCGCGGTGCCGAGGCCGTCTTCCGAGACGTCGTTTTCGGATATTTGGGGGCTTCTGCGTGGGCGACGCGGGCAGGCCGGGTGAGCGTGCCCACCCGCGTCGCGCACCGCATGGGCGTCTCTTCACACCCGTGCGGTACGGCGGCCCAGGCCGGGGAAGGTGCGGCCGCCGTGCCCGTTCAGAAGTGGCCGATGCTGGCCGAGGTGGAGGTGAGCGCCCAACGCTGCAGGAGTGAGGTCATCTCGGCCTCGCGCATCTGCGCTTTCAGCCCGTCGATGGTCCGGTCGCATAGGAGCAGTGGTTCGGGGGTGGGCCAGGTGGCGATGGCATGGAAGAGTCGGCTGCCCGTTCCGTACAACACGGCCCATCCTGGCCAGGTGATCTGCAGCATCGCGGCTTCGGCGTGGGCCTGGTGGTCCCAGGTGTAGTGCGGGACCGGGGCGGCGGTCTGGCCGTCGCGGTGGCGTCCGCGGGCGGTGGGCGGGCGGCGGCGGATCATGAGATCACCTGCCCGGCGGCCCGCTGCCGCGCCTGTCGCGCGATGGTCTCCTGCCGCTCGGTCTCGGCCCGCAGGGCCTCCAGGCTGTCGGCATCGACCGTCCGCTCGGCCCCGGCGTGGAACCCGAGAGCGCAGAAGGGTTCCTCGCGGCTGGCCCACAACCGCCCGGCATCACTGAGAATCAACCGCCAGCCGGGAATGGTGGATTTGGCATCGTTCACTGATCGGACCTCCATTTGATCGCGGGCCCGGTCGTTCGCAGTGGAGGACGGGCCCGCTTCATGGGGCAGGGAAGGACGTGGAGGGGTACGCCGTACGGGCCGGACGGGCCGGTACGAATACGGGGTGTGTGCGGCGCGGTGCAGGACACAGGAGGCCGTTCGCTCGGTGCGGAGGGCGAGGTTTGCCCAGCATCCGACGTGTGCGGTGGTCCCGTGTCTCGATGCATGCAGACAGCGTGGCCGTCACGGGAGATGGTGAAGTATCACGAGTTCGTGAAACTTGGATCCGCTACGGCAGGCCGAGCCAGGTCGCGAAGCCGCTGAGGCTTCGGGGGCGTCGCCGTTCGAGGTTGACGAGCATCCGGACGGTTTCGCGGACCATCGGATGGTTGCGGGTCTGTTGAGGGGCGATCCGGCGGGCGGCGAGCAGTGTCTCCAGGGCCTTCTGGCGGTCGCCGTGGTAGAGCCAGCCGCGCGCCAGGTCGATGTAGTGGTGGCCGAGCCGGACCGGTGCGACCGCCGGAGGGAGCACGGCATGCCGAGCGCGGCGGACCGCTTCGCCGCCGTCGTACATCTCCACCGCGGCTGCGACCTCGTACATGATCACGTTGGAGGGGCCGAATTCCAGGCCGTAGTGGTTCGCGTCCTGGCCCAGTACGCGGGCGGCCTCGCGGGCGTGTTCGATGTGCTCGAATGCCCTCTGCCGGTCAGTGGCACGGGCAGCGAAGATCGCGGATCGGAGATGAGCCGCGCCGTACACGCTCAGTTCGGCGGCGGTCAGCCGGCCGAGATCCTCGCCGACGTCTCGCCGCACCCGATCCAGGAGAATCAGGCCCTTGTCGTAGGTGGCCGTGGCCAGGAACAGCGTCGAACGCTGCCACTGCGTGCGGGCGACCCGCAGCGGGTCCTGTGACGCCTGGGCAGCCCATGCCACGCGATCCATGGCGAGGCCGCGCAGGTCGAAGTAGCCCAGAGTGTAGGCGATCGCCGTCACCCCTGTGTACGCCTCGGAGAGCAGCCCGAAGAGTTCGTCGCGGCGTGTTCCCTCGCTGACGTGGACGGCGCGGGTCAACTCCTCCAGCAGGCCCGGAAGCATCTCCCCGAGTTGGACGTACCGGGCCTGTCTGCCCAGTGCGGACGCGCGCCGCACGTCCATGCGGAGCTGCTCCATCGGTGGCGGCGGGATGTCCTCGTCGGGCAGATCCCACGACAGGAGCGCCCGCCGGATCTGCGGGACGCACTCGTGAATCCGATCCTCTCGCGCGCCGGGATCCCGGTACGGCTGACCGGTCAGCTCGCCGAGCTCGATCCGCAGGGTTCGTGCCACGGCGGTGATGAGGGCCTGCGTGGCCGGCTTGTGTCCCTGTTCGACCTGCGCGATCAGGCTCTTGGAACAGGGCACCCGGTCGGCGAGCTGCTGCTGTGTCAGGCCGCGCAGCTTGCGAGCCTGAGCGATCCGCCGCCCGATGCCTTCTTCGGCGGCTGGGCCATTTGTACTGCCGTCGCGCATGAGCAGGCCCCGCCCGTATCCGCAATGGTCCCGACAACCTCAGGCTACGTGCGGTGCTTTTGCCGTGTCAGGGGAACGCTCCGCCGACCGGATCCCGGCCGCGTTCCATGGCGGCGGGTGGAGCAGATGGCAGAGGGTGAAGAGCATGCTCAAAGTGGTCAAAGAACACGCCGCTGGCGGCATTCCGCGCCGTCTCGGGTCAAGGATTGAGCTCGATGAGCTGGTCGCCGGCCGGCGAGCGCCGGTACAGCACCGACCGTCCGGTGCGTGCTCGGCTGACGAGCCCGGCGGAGCGCAGCACGGCGAGATGATCTCCGACACCTCCAAGGCTCATTTCAAGCCGGGCGACGAGCTGCGTGGGGGTCGAGGGCACGCCGAGGGCGCGCAGCAGCGCCGCCCGCGAGGTGCCGATCAGTTTTTCAAGCCCTCCGATGGCTCCGGAGGTCTCTCCCAAGGTGGCGACACCTCTCGCGGGATAGACCACGGAGCGGGGCCAGGGCCGTTCGAGTTGCAGGGCCACCGGCGCGAAGATGCTTGGCACGAAGAGCAGGCCGTCTCCGTCGAGGCTGTACCGCCCCTCTCCGTGGCCTCGGATCTCCAGATGTTCCCCCTCGGGTGAGGTGCACCACCGGAATCCCGAATTGATGTCCTCGACCGCGGCCGACCAGCCGATCGTCGCCAGCCGGTTCGCGCGCTGCGCGATGTCCTGTTCCAGGACCGCCCTGAAGCGGGGCCAGTCATCCTTGATCAGGAGTTCCCAGACGGTTTCCAGAGCCTCCGCGATCCGATCCACCAGGTCTTCGGACCGAAGGATTTCGGGCGTTGGCCGCCCTTTCAGGTTGCGCGCCAACTCGGCGCGCGCCCTCGCGAGTGGTGTTGCCCGAACCATGTCGAGTTCCGTTGCGATGGAGATCCCGGCACGCGGCGGTGGTGGAACGATGAAGTCGGCATTGTAGGAATTGAATTTGAGTAGTCCCGCGAGCATCGCGATCACCGGGTCGTCTTTCAGACGCCGAACGTACACCGTCGAATTACGTTCCTTCCAGCGACGATGAAGACCCTCCGGATACCGTCCGGACATAACCCAAAGGCCATGAACCGTCTCCAGAATTGGTGAGGTCGCGAATCTGACCCTTGCCAGGTCTCGCGTTTCTATATCCACTCGTATGACGTTTCGTCCCACGACGAAACAATAGCGGGTAAACGGGCACACGCATAATGATTGCCATATGAATCATCGTGTCCTCATACTCTCTCTTGCCACTGGCATATCGGTCATGGGTGACGGCCTCGCCATTACGGCCATGATGCTGGACTTCCATGACCGGGGCACCGGAGGCGCCACCATCGCCGCGCTCTTTCTGGCGCTGGCGGTGCCGAGCGTGGCCGTAGCAGGGCTGGCAGGCAGAATCGCCGACCGGGTGCCCCTGCAGAAGGTGCTCTACGGCGCGGGAACAGCACTGGTGCTGGTCTGCGTGACCATGGCGTACGCCCGTAGCGTGGTGATCACCGTTCTGCTCACCGCTGTCCTGGCCGGCCTCATGGCAGTGGTGATGCCGGCGACCCAGAAAGCGGTGGCGAGCTCGACGTCGGACGCGCTACTGAGCAAGGCCCAGGCTCGGATGTCCATGTCCGCGAACATGGGGATGTTGCTGGGGCCGCCCATCGCCGGTGTCCTCATGGACGTCGCCGACGTGCGGGTCGCTCTGCTCATCGATGCGGTCACCTACCTCGCGCTGCCCGTGAGCGCCTGGCTCCTGCCTCCCGCCGCCCCCGCACGCTCCGTCCGTGGCAGATCAGGTCTGGTCCCCGGCCTGCGGGCCATCTCGGCCCAGCCGACGTTGATCCGCGTGATCGGCCTCGGACTAGTGATCATCTTTGCCATGCAGGTGACCAACGTGGCCGAAGTCTTCCTGGTCAAGGACGAGCTTCATGCGAGTTCGACGGCCTTCGGATTGATCACCATGGTCCTCGCGGGCGGGCAACTGGCAGGCGCCTGGTCGGCGGGGGTCGTCCTGACCAGATCCGGGACGCCGCTGAGCCCCTCCGCGGTGGCTCTCATCGCGGTCGCGGCGACGGGCGTGGCGGTTTTCCTGGTATCCGTGAGCACTCGAATGGACCTTGTCTTCGTCCTCACCGCCCTCAACGGACTGGCCCTGGGCGGCTTCGCGGTGGCCCGGCAGACCATACTCGTCCGCCTGACCGACAGCGACCTTCACGGCAGTGTTTTCGCCGCCCACGGCGCTCTGCTCAACACCACCGTCAGCGCCGGGCTCCTGATGGCAGGCGTCATGACCGCCCTGATCGGCCCCAGAATGGTGTACGCGGTCACTGGACTGCTGCTCCTGGCTTCACTGACAATGACCCTGCTACCGGGGAAACTGCCTCGGAGATCACGCGAAGGGTCCTCGCCGAAGGCAGACCGGGCGGCCACCCGCGCAGAGCATTCCTGATGTCATACACCGGGAATCCGCCATGTGAATTTCGATTTCACATATTGCATCCTGGTCGTCTGCGGTGGAGGACCACCCGAGCGTGCTCGGCTGGTCGGTATGCCGGCGGAGCCGCCGAGGTTGGCGATCCGAGCGAATCACGGCGCTATGCGGTCACCTGGCTCGATGGTCGACAGACCCTTGCACGGCAGGCTCGACGTCCTTTCGGATTTATGAGAGATGCTGGGGCGATGTTCGAGGACTTCGAAACTGATCTGATTCACGTCGGAGAAGCATCCATTTTCGTCCGCTACGGCGGGTAGGGCCCGCCGGTGCTGTTGCTGCACGGCCATCCTCGGACTTCCGCGACCTGGCATCGCGTCGCGCCCCGGCTCGTCGAGCGCGGCTTCACGGTCGTTCGCGTGGTCCGGCACCCACTGCCGACCACGCCGGGTACTCCAAGCGCGCCGTCGCGAACGACGCGGTGGCGGTGATGAGTTCTTTGGGGCACGACCGTGGGGGCGCGGTCGCGTTGCGCCTCGCTCTCGATCACCCCGAGGCGGTGTCCCAGGTGGTGTTCATGGACTGCCTGCCGATCAGCGATCACCTGTCCCGCATCACCGAGAGGTTCGCGACCCAGTGGTGGCACTGGTTCTTCTTCGCCCAGCCGGACATACCCGAGCGCGTCATCAACGCCGACCCGGACGGCTGGTATCGCGGTGACCCGCGGAGCATGGGCCAGGCGAACCACGACGAGTGGCGCGAGGCCATGAGGAACCCTGAGGTGGTGCGGGCCATGCTGGAGGACTACCGAGCCGGTCTCACGATCGACAGACGTCACGAAGAAGCCGACCGGGCCGCCGGTGTGCGGTTGCCGTCCCGGTGCGCTCAGCTGCTCACGTTCATCAGGTGAACTTTTCGTCCGGATCGCCGGCGGAAGCCTGTGTGGAGATTGTGCAGCTTCGGTAGAGACATCGAGCAAGGCATGGCGAGTGACGCGGGGATGCCGCGACACTTTTCCGATGCCCATTCCTCCTGCTATGCGGAAATCATGGCTGCTCTCCTTGCTGGCGGCGGTCGGCTGGATTCTTCTGGCGCTCGTTTCCTACCTTCGGATATCGCTGTTTCTGGAAAACTCGCTGCTTTACAAGCTGCTGCTCGTATGGAGCTGGCTGTGGTCGCTGCTGTGGTCTTTGTCCGGTGTGTTGTCCTACCTGGCTGTCAAAGCGTACGGACGCTCGATGGCGGTGTTGACGGCCACCTCGATCCTGGGGCTGCTGATCTGGACGGCAGACTGGAAAGTGGTCTATCTGCAGAGCCAGATCCGGCTGCACCATGAGACATTCGCCGACCTTGCCTCCTCCTACGAGAGCGGCCGGCCGCTTGAGGTTCCTTCGTGGATGAAGTACCTGTCAATAGAGGGAGACGTGCAAGCCCAAGAGCACGGTCTCTATTTTCCGGTTTTCGTTGACAAGTGGCGTGCCGAATCCGGTGAGGGGTTCGCCTACATACCGGGCAAGGCCGATCCTCAGACGATCATTCAAACCGCGGAGGGCGACATAGGAGGCCCAACACATGATCTCGGTGAGGGCTGGTGGTGGGTCGAGTAAGGCGGTTTCCGGAATGTCCGAACCCATTTTCGTCACCGCCGTTCCTGCGCCGCCTGGGTCGGCCATACCGGATCCATGACAGCGGGCAGGGCAGAGTGATCGGGGAAGCCATCGGCGCGCTCAGTGAAGAGCACAGGGGTGACCTTGTTGGCCACCATCCAGGTGGAGGGCTTCGCGCCCGTGGTTCATGCCGTCACGACCGCAGGTGACCGACGGTGATCCGCCCGGGGGCGTGAGCTTGATGTCGGATCCCCACCAGCAGGCTCCAAGCCATCGACAAGACACCCCCGACAGGCTCTATGGCGAACGTCATCACCACTCACAGGGGCGACGTGAACGGCTACCACCACAGGCTCAATTTCCGCCTGGAGCCCGCCTGTCAACGGAAAACGAGGAGCGCATGAACAACGTCCTGTCGAGGGTGGGCACTCTGGCCGCCGGGCTGGCACTCGCCGCGGCCCTCGTGTCCCCGGCCCAGGCCGCCGAGCCCCCTGCTCTCGGCGTCGATACGGCCGCCGCCGGACCCCTGCTCAAGATTGTGTTCGGCTCGCTTCAGGCCTTCGATCTGGAGGAGAGCGGCGAGGACGAGATCCGTGTGCGGATCATAGGTCAGAACGGCGCCGAGTACCTCGGCTGGCCCACCAACGGTGACGAGGCCGACACCAAGGCCGGAACCTGCTGGGTATGGGAGTATTCGATGTGCACCCCCGGCTCCACAGAGCGCGCCGCCGGATCGTACAAGAGCCAGACCACCGTCGCCGGAGGCTCGTTCACCATTGAGGTGTGGGAGGACGACATCGTCGGCGACGACCTGCTGCTGCGCATCCCGGTGACCGCCACGGGCGGCTATCAGGACATCGAGGCTTCCTCCCCCGCAGGCAAGGGATTCTCCTACCGGTTCGTGGGAAACCTGGAGCCCGCGTAACAGGAACCGCATTTCCAGAGCCTCTGTTTCAACGCTTCGGCCAGCTTGATCGGAACTTTGTGTTCGTCTTGTCCGTCATTTCGGTCAAGCAGGGAAACGGGCGGCGCTGATTGCTTATGCGTTGGCCTCGTACCAGCCGAAGGGTGACGCACCTTGACCAACTTAACCTCGCGCGTCCGCGCGCTTACCGGACGAGCCAAGACGCTTGTCTCCTACGGTTACCCCGAAGAGAACAGAACGATGTACGGCGTGGCGGTCCTGGACGGTGATGGGCTGATCCTGTTCTGCTCACCGGGAGCCAGGCCCCGGCACGAGTTGGAGGGATTCGCCGCCGACCATGGGCTGACCTTCGATTTCCGGCGGTACGGCACCGCTGCTGAGGCGAGGGTCGTGCTGGCCCGTCGCGCCTCGGGCTGGCATGGACTTTCACCCACCGGCCCTCCGGCTCGCCATGAGGGCACACGCATGCATTTGCTCGATGGCGTGAACGATCTCCGCTACCTCAGAATGATCACCAACATGTGGCGCGACATGCGGGCCGGCCGCGCCCATGCCCGGCTGAATCAATCTCGGACGTCAGGTGCCCGAGAGCTCTCGCGTCTGGACGGCCGGGCCTGTCGCCTCCGCTCTAAGCACGGTCAGTTGGAGCTGGAGTCAGAGGATGGCCTACGCCTGGTCCCCCAGGCCGATCTACTGCTCCGCTACACGGCCGAGCCGGACCTCCGCGGCCTCATCGTGTTCGGCGAGCCCGGTCGGCCACTGATGCACCTGCCCGGACGGTGGGATCCAGAGGAAACGCGGCGCTTCGCCGAGCAGAACATCCTGGGGTTCGAAACGCGCAACCTTTCACACGAGGAGTACCTGGCCTTGACAGGGAGGGTCCAGGACGCGGTTCCCTGAGTGATCCGACTACAGACTTGATCCACGCCGGGAAAATCTCGCGCGAGCACGTGGAGCCAAGCAGAGGAAGTCGGACGCGGGAGCCTCGATCACGGGCATCGAAGTATCGAAGGATCCGGGCGCACCGTCATCATGTTCCCTGTGATCATCGCGTCGGCCCATGCCTCACCTCGGCTCTCGTGGGCCGAGCCCTGTGGGAGCGTTACGCGGCATACCGCGCTGAGAAGGAGGCGGAAGGGCGATGAGTGAGTTCGTGAAGTGGTCCGACACCAAGGCCAAGATCCGTGAGATCGATCCCGATCGGGACTCCCCCGAGCGAGTCGCCGCCCGGGAGAGCAGCCGCGAGCAGTTGCGGGCAGAGCTTCGCGGTGTCCAACTCGCCGAGATGCGCAAGCGTCTGGGCATCTCCCAGAAGCTCCTCGCCGAACGGATGAGCATCACTCAGGCGCGCGTGTCCCAGATCGAGCACGGCCAGATCGGTGGTCTGGACACCTTGCGCTCCTATGTCGTCGCCCTGGGGGGAACACTGGACATAGTGGCCGATTTTGGGGACTACTCCGTGAAAGTCGCCTGAGTACGGTCACGGGCACGAAAGTGCGGCCCCGACCGAAGGTGGGAGCCGCACTGGTACGCGTGAGGGTCAGGGCACCCAGTGGTTGCCGGTTACGGTGATCATGACTTGGAGCTGGACGCTGGTCGAGTAGTAGTCGGTGGCGGTGAACGGGGTGTTGAGCATCTTGGTCCACAGGGCGTCCAGCCAGGCCTGGCTGCCGGAGTCGGTCATCGCCGCCACCGCGAACGGGGCGAAGTAGGCCGGCTCGCTGCCGCTGGAGATCTGGGTGCCGTTGAGCGAGTAGCCGACCGCGATGTTGTTCGGGTTGCCGCCGGTCTTGCTCTTGATCCAGGTGTTGAGCTTGCGCGCGGCGGCGAGGGACTTGGCGTCACCGCTGGTCACCGCGTCGTTGCCGATCCGCCACGGATCACGGCAGGCGTTCCACCAGAACTTGCCGTCGTTGGGATCCTCCAGGACCTGGCCGGGGGCCGGCTTCGGGGTGGTGTTGGTGTTGACCACGAAGTCGGCCAGCAGGCCGGTGCTCGCCGCGTAGGTCGACTGCTGGGACGCGATCAGGTTCTGGTGGTTGGTGCGGACGGTGTCCCAGGTCGTGTCACCGGTGGCCTTGCGGAACGCCCTGAAGTGGTCGATCATCCAGTCCGAGGAGCGGCTGATCCAGTAGTACTGGTCGCCCGAGCTGCTCCAGTCGCCGAGCTTCATCAGCTTGGTGGTCGGGTTGACCTCACCGGCCTTGATCGCGTTGATGTGGTTGATCGCGAGCTGCTTGTAGTTGTAGGTGCCCGTGCTGCCCCACTGCCGGTCGGCCAGGAGCAGGCCGTAGGCCACGTCCAGGTCGCCGTCGGTGGCCGAGTCGCCGCCGTTGACGCTCTGGCAGGCGGTGTCCTGTTCGGCGGCGAGCAGGCCGGGGGTGATCGACGACGGGTGGGCCAGCACGTACTTCACCAGGCCGTCGAAGATCTTCTTCGCGTCCGGGTCGGCCCCGGCCATCGTGGCGGCGATGACCATGCCGTAGCCCTGCGCCTCGGCCACGTACGGGTGGTCGGCGTCGGGGGAGATGATCTGGTACCAGCCGTTGCCGCAGTTCTGCTTGACGAAGGCGGCCTTCCAGCGCTGGTAGTAGTCGATCACCTTCTGGTCGAGCGTGGCCTGGGTGCCGCCGGGGCGCAGCGTCCCGGCCGTGTAGGGGATCGTGTGCGAGCCGAACGGCACGCCGGGGCCGCCGGGAGTGATCGTCGGGGTGGGACTCGGGGTGCTGCCGCCGGTGCTGCCGTAGACCTCCATCTCGTACAGCGAGTAGCCGTAGGCGGTGCCGCGCGCGGTGCCGTACATCCGCACGTAGCGGCCGGTGCCGGACAGGGCCAGGTCGTCGACGCCGCCGTCACCGGAGGTGGTGGAGTAGGCGGAGGTCCAGGCGTTGCCGTCGGGAGAGGTCTCGATCCGGTACGACTTGCCGTACGCGGCCTCCCAGGTCAGCTTGACCCGGGAGATCGTGGCGGAACCACCGAGGTCGACGCGGAGCCACTCGGGGTCGTGGCCCTCGGCGGAGGCCCAGCGGGTGCCGGTGTTGCCGTCGAAGGCGGCCGAGGGGAGGAACGTGGCGTCCTCGTTGGAGGACGAGGTGGCCGGACGGCCCTGGGACAGCAGGGAGTCGGCGGCGAGGCCGGGCGGGGCCGCCAGCACGAACACCGATGCGATCAGTGCCGACGCCAGTGCCAGGACGAGGACGGTCGAGGGGCGTTGGAGACGCGGTCTCGCATGCACAGGGGGTGCCCTCTCTGCGATCATCTAGTTAGGAAAGATTCCTAACTAGTAAAAGATGCCACCATCCATGACGCGTTATGGTCAAGAGGGAAGGGGGCCCAAATTCCCGGTTGGGTGCGATGCGGGGGAAATCCAGGGAGAACGTAGACAGGTGCCGGGTGCCTCGAACACCTTCCCGGTGATTGAATCCGGGCATGTCGTTTGATGTGTTGATCAGGGATGGCTGGGTGCTCGACGGCACCGGTGCCCCGGCCTGCCGGGCCGACGTCGGCGTCACCGGTGACCGGATCGCAGCGGTGGGCCGCCTGGACGCGGCGGCGGCCACCACGGTGGTCGAGGCCGCCGGGTGCCATGTCATGCCCGGCCTCGTGGACTGCCACGCGCACGGCGACGCCCTCGTCCTTGACAAGGAGGTGCAGTTCGCCGCGCTCCGGCAGGGGGTGACCACCTTCGTCCTCGGCCAGGACGGGCTCTCCTTCGCACCCTCCACCACCCCGGAGACCTTCGCCTACGCCACCCGCTACTTCGCGGCGGTCAACGGCGTCCACCCCTCGGCGGACGGGCCGATCGGCGTCGGGGAACTGCTCGACGGCTACGACCGGGCGACCGCGCTGAACACCGCCTACCTGCTGCCGCACGGCACGATCCGGTACGACGTGATGGGCGCCGCCGAACGGGCCGCCTCCGCCGACGAGCTGGCCGCGATGCTGGCCCGCGTCGAGCGCGGCCTGGCCGAGGGGGCGGCCGGCCTCTCCACCGGGCTGGAGTACGCCCCCGGCCGCTACGCCGACGCCGCCGAGCTCGCCACGCTCTGCGCGCCGCTCGGCCGCCTGCCGTACGTGACGCACATGCGCGGGTACGGGGCGGCGGCCCCGGAGGGGATGGCCGAGGTGACCGACATCGCCCGGCGCTCGGGTGTCGCGGTGCACGTCTCGCACTACCACGGCCCGGCCGCGACCCTCCTGCCTCTGATCGACGAGGCCCGGCTCCGGGGGCTGGACGTCACCTTCGACACCTACCCCTACCTGCGGGGCAGCACCATCCTGGCGATGGTCGCGCTGCCTCGGTGGGTCCCGGCCGCCGACATCGACCGGGCGCTGGAGACACTGGAGTCAGAACGGATCGAGTGGGACGAGAGACTCTGGCCGAGGGTCACCCTCTCCCACGTGCCAGGTGCCGAGTGGGCCGAGGGACTGACGCTGCCCGAGGCCGCCGCCGAGGCGGGGCTGGAGCCGGGAGAGTTCTGCCGCCGGATCCTGATCGACACCCGGCTGGAGGCCGGATGCGTGGCGGCCCGCCCCGACGAGGGCCCCGAGGGGGAGGCGTCGGTCCGCGCGATCCTGCGCCACCCGGCGCACACCGGCGGCTCCGACGGCATCTACGTGGGCGGCCACCCCCACCCCCGGGGCTACGGGGCGTTCGCCAGGATGCTCGGCCACCACGTCCGCCAGACCGGGGACTGGACCCTGGAGCAGGCGGCGGTCCACCTCGCCTCGCACCCGGCACGCCGCTTCGGCCTCGACGGGCGCGGTCTCGTCCGCCCCGGACAGGTCGCCGACCTGGTCGTCCTCGACGCGGGAGCGGTCGCCGACCTGGCCACCTACGCCGCCCCACGCACCCCGGCCACCGGGATCGGCGACGTCCTCGTCTCCGGGGTCCCGGTCCTCGCCGGAGGCCGGCTCACCGGCGCCACCCCCGGCAGGGCGCTGCGTCCCTGAAAACCGCGTCCCTGAAAACCGCGTCCCTGAAAACCGCGCCCCGGAAGAGCCGTAGTCCTGACGAGCTGCGGCTCTGACAACACGGCACCGGAGAGGGCGCCAGGAGGATAGGGTCCTCAGGGCGACCAACGGGGATGTGATCTCCCACGCCCGGATTCAACGGCCGATGGCCCGCTAAATCCGTACAGGTGACCACAGGAAGGGCCGGGACGTGAAGGGGATCGTGGATCCCGAGGGGGCGCTGGGGGCCTCGCTGTTCGGCGGGGCGTTCACCTTCCCGGTGATGGTGGCCCACAGAAGCGCGCTGGAACACAACATCGCGACGCTCGCGGCCTTCACCGGGGCGTACGGGCTGGTCTTCGCCCCGCATGCCAAGACCACCATGTCGCCGGAGCTCATCAGGGCGCAGCTGGAGGCGGGCGCGTGGGGGATGACCGTCGCCACCCCCAGCCAGGCGCTCACCCTGCGCGAGTTCGGAGTCGCCAGGATCGTCCTCGCCAACCAGGTCTTCGACCCCGCGGGGCTGGACGCACTCGCCGCGCAGCTGGCGGAGGACCCCGCGTTCGAGTTCCTCTGCTTCGTCGACTCGGTGGCCGGGGTCGAGACGCTCTCCCGGCACGCCGGGGCCAGACCGTTCCGGGTACTGGCGGAGCTGGGCCATGAGGGCGGCCGGGGCGGCAGCCGTACCCTCGCCGAGCTACTGGAGGTCGCCTCGGCGGCGCAGACGGCCGAGGGCGTGCAACTGGCCGGCGTCGCCGGGTACGAGGGTTCGCTGGGCTCCACCGGCGAGGTGCGGGCCTACCTGTACCGGCTGCTGGAGGCGCTGGAGCACTTGCGGGTGCGCGACCCGATCCTGTCCGTGGGCGGCAGCCAGTGGTTCGACGTGATCGGCCGCGAGCTCGCCACCTGCCGGGCCAGGGTCATGCTGCGCAGCGGCGCCTATGTCTCCCACGACGACGGCTACTACCGCGAGCGCACCCCGTACACCCGGATGGACGGGGAGTTGCGCGCCGCGCTGGAGATATGGGCACACGTGCTGAGCGTTCCCGAGCCCGGCCTGGCCGTGGTCGGGTTCGGCAAGCGCGACGCCCCCTTCGACGAAGGGCTGCCGATCCCGCGCGGAGCCGTCGCGGACGCGACGGTGCTCAAGGTCTCAGACCAGCACACGATCCTGAGACTGGCGCCGGGATCACCGGTGAAGCCGGGGGATCTGGTGTCGTTCGGCATCTCCCACCCGTGCACCGCCTTCGACAAGTGGCGGGTCATGCCGGTGGTCGACGAGGAGTACGTCGTCGTCGATCTGATAAACACCTTCTTCTGATCACCTTTTTCCCCTTTTGAGGAGTGACGAGATGAGCGGCAAGCAGGAGCTGCGTACCGACGAGGGCGCGGCGCCCGTGGGGGCGTACTCGCAGGGCCTCGTGGTCGGCGATTTCGTCTACACCTCGGGCATGGGGCCGCTGAGCCCCGAGACCGGCGAGGTCGTCGGGACCGAGGTGGCCGAGCAGACGCATCAGGTGATGCGCAACCTCGGCGCCATCCTCGCGGCGCATGGCCTCGGCTTCGACGACGTGGTGAAGTCGACGGTGCACCTGCAGCACCTCAAGCGTGACTTCGCCGCCTACAACGAGGCGTACAAGTCCTATTTCACCCGCCCCTATCCGGTCCGCACGACCGTCGGCTCCGACCTGATGGACATCCTTGTCGAGATCGACTTCGTGGCCTACAAGCCGCGTTAGAGTCTGACCGACTTCATGGGAGGGCGGCGGCTTGGACAGCTCGCTATACGTCTACGTCGAGGACGTACGCGGGGAGGGCATGGAGGCGGTCCTTGACCGGATCACCGGATACGGCCTGACGGGGATGACCGTGGCCGCGGCATACCGCCGCGCCCGCGACGTCACCCCGCACGGCCGCTCCCGGGTGACGCTCCGCAGCGACGGCGCGCACTTCACGCCGCCCGCCGACCTGTTCGGCGAGCTGCGGCTGGTCCCGCCGGTCCAGGAAGGCGCGGAGGAGGAGCCGCTGGCCGCGCTCCGCCTGGCCACCGCCGAGCGGGGACTCGCGCTGCACGGCTGGACCGTCTTCCTGCAGAACACCACGCTCGGCCTGGCCAACCCGGACGTGACGGTACGCAACTGCTTCGGCGACCGGGGCTCGCCCGCGGACCTGTGCCCCTCCCACCCCGACGTCCGGCTGTACGCGGTCGCGCTGGGCAGGGCGGTGGCCAGGCAGGGCGTCGACAGCGTGGTGGCCGAGGCGTTGCACTTCTCGACGTTCGATCACGGCTACCACCATGAGCGCAGCTTCGTCCCGCTCGGGCCGATGGACACGTTCCTGCTCGGCCTCTGCTTCTGCGACTTCTGCATGCGCGGGGCGGCCGGTCTGGGGGTCAACGCCGAGGTGGCCCGCGAGGAGTGCACCAGGATCGTGGGCGCCGTCCTCGACGGCGACCCGCCCGCCCAGGGCGAGGTGACCCGCGCGGCACTGACCGCGTACGCGGGTCCCGAGGTGGTCGCCTACGCGCGGGCCCGCTCCGAGGTGGTGACCTCACTGGTCTCCGACGTCTCCGCCGCCGTCACCGCTGAGGGCTCACGACTGGTCTTCCTGGACGCCACCGGCTCCGTCAAGGGCTACCGCGACGGTCTGCCCTCGCCGGGGCTCGCCGCGCACGACTCCTGGCAGCTCGGCGTCGACCTGGTCGCCCTCGGCGACCTGGTGCCCTCGCTCGGCGTGCTCGCCTACGCCCGCGACGCGGGCAGGGTGGCGGACGACGTGGTGGCCTACCGCCGTTCGACGGGCAAGGACAGGGAACTGCGGGTCGTCCTCCGGCCCGGCCTCCCCGACACCGACTCGGCCGAGCGCCTCGCGGCCAAGGTCCGCGCCGTGCGGGCCTCGGGGGCGGACGCGGTCGACTTCTACGCGTACGGGCTCATGCCCTACCCGATCCTGGACCGCATCCCGGGCGCGCTCTCGGCCTGACCCTCGGCTGACCTCACCGGGCGAACGGGCGCGACTTTCTCCGGGCCTGCCGGAACGGGCGCCTGATCCTGATCCTCCGTCGGGGGCACCTGGCCCGCCTGGCGGGGGACCTGTGCGACCGGCTGGGTTCGTACGTTCAGACGGAGCGGCCGGAGAGCGCGGTCGCGACGCCGAGGACGAGGTAGACGACCCCGCTGAAGTGGCCGAGCAGGGTCGGCCTGACCCGCAGCCGGCTGCCGAGGGCGCCCGCGGTCATGGCGTAGATCAGGTCGGAGAGCAGGCCCAGGAGCAGCAGGGTCGTGCCCAGGATGGCGATCTGCAGCGGCACCGCACCCGCCTGCGGTTCCACGAACTGTGGCAGGAACGCCAGGAAGAAGAGGATGACCTTGGGATTGAGCAGGTTGACGACCATGCCCTCAAGGAAGATCGCCCGCAGCGGCTGCGGGGCCGTCTCCCGGGCTGTGAGCTCCTGCCTGCTCGTCAGCGCCCGGACCCCCAGGTAGACCAGGTAGGCCACACCGGCCCATTTGACCACGTTGAACAGGGTCGCGGACTGCGCGATCACATACGAGAGGCCGGCCGCCGCCGCGGCGATGTGCACCAGCGTGCCGACCTCCACACCGAACGCGCTCGCGACACCGGCGGCGCGGCCCTGCGAGACGGCGCGGGTGATGATGTAGATGTGGTTCGGGCCCGGCACCAGGACCAGTGCCAGTGACGCGACCGAGAAGATCAGCAATGTGGACGGGGAGATCATGCTCCGACCTTAGGGTCGCCCACCTCTCCGTCGTCAGGGCCAATACGCGGACCTCGCGGGGTACCAATCGGGTCTGCGGGGCAGCCGGAACCGGTCCCGCCGATGCCTTGTGAGGCGTTCCGGCCGGGGGATCGATCCCGTCGCCGACGCGACGGCGATCGCGGTGCGGAGCCGGCCGGAATCGGCTCCGCGGTGCGATCGGTTCCCGAGCCGGTACGACGTCGGCCACCCGTTCCCGTCGGTGCCACGTGCGATACTCGCCGACGGGGGGTAACAAAGCGTGCAAAATGTTCTTATTGGGCGGGCGGCGGAACTCAATCGGCTGACCGTCGTGCTCGACACCGCCGCGGCGGGGCAGGCCGGAGTCGCCCTGCTGGGAGGTGACGCGGGCATCGGCAAGACCCGGATGGTCACCGAGCTGGCCGAGCGGGCCGAGGCCGCCGGATTCGCCGTGCTCGTCGGGCAGTGCGCCGAACTCGGCGACGCCCTTCCTTACCTCCCGCTCGCCGACGCCCTGCGCTCCGTGCGCGGGGAACTACGCGCGGAGCTCGACGCGCGGCCGGTTCTCGGCAGACTGCTGCCCGGCGGCACCGACCCGGGCGGGGAGAGCACCTCGGGCCTGACCCAGCAGCAGCTCTTCGGCTCGATGCTCGGTTTCCTGGCCGCGCGGCCGGTGCTGCTGGTGCTCGAAGACCTGCACTGGGCCGACCGGTCCACCCGCGACCTGCTGGTCTTCCTCAGCCGGATGCTGCAGACCGAGCCCGTCTGCCTCGTCGGCACCTACCGCACCGACGACCTGCACCGCCGCCATCCGCTGCGCCGGGTCCTCGCCGAGCTCAAGCGGCTCCCCTCGGTGACGTCCGTGGAGCTGGAACCCCTCGACCCGCACGAGATGACCGACTATCTGACCACACTCGGCGGCACCGACGCCCGCGTGATGCGGGAGGTCGTCGACCGGGCCGAGGGCAACCCCTTCTACGCCGAGGAACTGCTGGAGGCCGCTGCCGACGGCTCCTCAATGCCCGACGGGCTGGCCGCCCTGCTGCTCTCCCGGGCGGAGCTGCTCTCCGACCCCGCGCAGGGGGTGCTCCGCAGCGCGGCCGTCGCGGGCCGCCGGGCCGACCACGACCTGCTCCAGCAGGCCTCGGGCCTCGACGACCTGGCCTTCGACGAGGCCATGCGGGAGATCGTCTCGCGTGGCCTGCTCCGCCTCGACGGGGAGTACGGCTACGCCTTCCGGCACGCGCTCCTGCAGGAGGTCGTCTACACTGACCTGCTGCCCGGCGAGCGGATCAGGACGCACGCCGAGTTCGCCCGCCTGCTGACCGCCCGAGGCGGTTCCGCGGCCGAACTCGCCCACCACTACCTGGCGGGACACGACCTGCCGGGGGCGCTGGTGGCGTCGGTGGAGGCCGGGCGGAGGGCCGAGCGGCTGGGCGCCCCGGCCGAGGCGCACCGCCACTTCGACCGGGCGATCGGACTCTGGGACCGGGTCCCCGACGCCGAGCGCCTGGCCGGGATCGACCATGTCAGCCTCGCCAGGCGCAGCGCCGACGCGGCGGCCGACAGCGGCGACAACCATCGGGCGATCTCCCAGCTCCGGCGCCTGCCGCCCTCCGCCGAGGTCAACGAGCGTCTGGCGTACGTCCTCATCGACGCGGAGGACCTGGAGGGCGCGATCGTCCCCGCGCGCGCGGCGGTCGAGGCGGCACCGGAGGGACCGGTGCTCGCCCGCGCGCTCGCGACCTACGCCCGCTCGCTCTACTGGACCGAGCGGCACGACGAGGTCGAGGCGCTGGCGGGCCGGGCCCTGGAGACGGCCCGCGCGAGCGGCGCCGCCGACGCGGAGACCAGTGCGCTGATCACCCTCGCGGCTCTCGCGGCCCTCGCCGGCGACATCCCCCGAGCCAAGGAGCTGCTCGCCTGCGCCACCGCGGAGAGCTCGGGAAACCTCGCCGTCGATCTGCGGGCCATCTTCACCCATGCCCGGGTCCAGTACGAGAACGGCGACCTGGCCGAGGCGGCGGTCACCACCGACCGGGGGCTGAGGCTGGCGCGGGAGACCGGGCTCAACTGGAGCACCTACGGCACCGACCTGCGCTTCCTGCGGCTTCTGATCCACTACGTCGTAGGGGAGTGGGACCAGGCGGAGAAGGTCGCCGCCGGGTTCGGCGTCCGCGTCGGCACCTCGGCCGAGGCGCTGCTGTCGTCCTTCGCGCTCTTCGTCGAGGTGGCCAGGGGCCTGCCCGTCGTCGAGGAGCGCCTGTCCTGGCTGGCGCCCTTCTGGCCCAACGATGTCACCATCATCTCCATGGGCCGTGGTCTGGCCGCCGAGCACGCGCTGTGGCGCGGCGACCCGGAGAGCGCGCTCGAACACGCCCTGGTGGGGCTCGACGCCCATATTTCCAACGATCCGGCCGTGATCCGGCTCAGCAGCACCGCCCTGTGGGCGCTGGCCGACCTGGGGCGAGCCGACGGGGCCGACGCCCTGCTGGAACGGGCCAGGGTGCCCGCCGCCGTCGGCCCCGGTTCCGTCCGCCGTGGCCCGCTGGGCCCCGAAGGGCTGGCCTGGCTGGCCCGGGCCGAGGCCGAGTGGCACCGCGCGCACGGCCGCCTCGACGTCGCGGCGTGGCGCGCGGTGGTCGAGGCGTTCGACTTCGGATTCGTCTACGAGGTCGCGCGCTCGCGGTGGCGGCTGGCCGAGGCGCTGCTCGTCGCGGGCGAGCGCGCCGAGGCGCTGCAGGAGTGGGAACTCGCCGTCGAGGCCGCCGAGTCACTGCGCGCCAGGCCGCTCGCCACGGCCCTGGCCGAGCTGGGCCGCAGGGCGCGCTTCGTCTCCGTGTCGCCGACCCTGCTCACGGCTCGTGAGCAGGAGGTGCTCGCCCTGGTGGCCGAGGGGCTGCCCAACCGCGAGATCGGTGAGCGGCTGTTCATCGCGCAGAAGACGGTGAGCGTGCACGTCTCCAACATTCTCGCCAAGCTGGGCGTCTCCTCCCGCACCCAGGCCGCCGCGGTGGCCCGCAGGGACGGCCTGCTCTGACTCCCCGCCAGCGTGATCGCGGTCTGTCCTGGCCTGACCGGTGTGGCCGGGCTCGTTCTGATCGGCCGCGCGATCACGACCTGTTCCGCCCCGCCTGGCGGGCAGGGCTCACTCCGACCGCTGTGGCCGGGCTCGCCCCGCATTCCGCACACGACCCCGATCGGCCTGGGGTGATCACCCGTTGCGCTGGATCAGGTATAGCTGCTGACCTGCAATGACGTGGCACGTGCGGAAAACGGGGCTCGCCTTGGTCGGCCGCCGGGTCGGGACCTGCGCTAACCGCTGCGCGCGGTCAGGGCCAGATCGCGGACGACCTGGATCAGCTCGGCGGGATCGAAGGGTTTCGTCAGGTAGGCGTCGACTCCGATCCCGAGGCCCCGCCGCTTGTCGTCCTCCTGCGCCCGCGCGGTGATCAGGACCACCTTGATGTGTCTGGTCCCCTTGTCGCCCCGCAACCGGGTGGCGGTCATCCAGCCGTCCAGTCTGGGCATCATGACGTCCAGCGTGATGACGTCGGGCATCACGTCCAGCACCCGGTCCAGGCAGTCCTGCCCGTCGGAGGCCGTGTCGACCTGGAACCCCTCCAGGGTCAGGTTGACCGCGATGAGCTGCCGGATGACGTCGTCGTCATCCACTACCAACACCCTGCCGAGATCCTCTCCCACGGCGTGAGGCTAACTCCTCTTCCCCGCCGCTGTGCGGGTTTCCGTGGATGTGTACGCACAGCTGTCCACAGGTGACAGGTTTTCCACAGAACCAGGTTCGGCTTCTTGGCGATCACCTCCGCCCGCTCATTCTGGGGTCTCGATCCTTCATCGAGCCCAGGGAGGGCGTGCGTGATCACCGCACTCGTCACCGTCTCCATCCTCTCGGCGACCCTCGCGGGGAGCCTCCAGTTCCCCGCGCCCCGCCTCTCCCCGGAAGCCTGCGACATCTGGGCCGGCCTGCTCTCCACGGCCGCCCCGCACTGGCTGCCGGAGGAGATCCGCACCGTCCTCACCTCCGCCTGCGAGGTCCGGCGCCCGGTTCCGCCGGACACGGGAACCTTGGGAGACCGCTCCGTGTCGGCACTGTCCGGCGCCCTCCTTCCGAGCACAGACGGCGACCGGCCGACGACCTTCTCGGATCCGGACGACAACCGGCCGGTGGATCCCTCGGACGAGGACGGTGAGTGGGCAGGCGCCCCTCACAGTCCTGATAACGGACCGATGGCCCATTCCCAGGGCTCCCAGGGCTCCCAAGGTGAGCATGACGAACGGCCGGGAAGCGACAGCTCTCAGGGAGGTGACCGCTCCCGCCGTGTCCGACGGCTCGTCACCCCTCCGGGTTCCTCCGCCAGGGCCGCCGTAGGCCCTCTCGCCGGGGCTTCGGTGGATCCTCTTGTCGGTTCGAGTTCCGCTTCCGTTCCTTCAGCGAAGCGGAGGGCTCCTCGGGCCTCCTCCCGGCCGGAGTCCTCGCGAGCGCTCACCGAGCGGTCACAGCGCTCCCCACGCGGGCGGAAAACGTCATCCGGTGGACGGGCGGCGTCCTCACCCGGGCGGAAAGCCCCATCCAGGGGGCGGGCGGCGGTCTCGCGTGGGCGCGGCGCGCCCTCGCGGGGACAGATCGCAGCGGTCGCGGCGCTCCGCCAGGTCGGCAGGCCGTACGTCTGGGGCGGCGGTTCGAAGGCCGGCCCGACCGGCGGGGGCTTCGACTGCTCAGGGCTCGCCCTGCACGCCTGGTCCAGGGCCGGGACCCGGCTCGCCCACTACACCGGAACCCAGTTCAGGCAGGGCCGCCGGGTGCCGTTCTCCCAGCTCCGGCCGGGAGACCTGATCTTCTTCGGCGGAGGCGTCAAGGACCCCACCCACGTGGGGGTCTACGTGGGGGACGGCGTCATGGTCCACGCCCCGGGGGCCGGTGACGTGGTCAGGACGACCGACTTCGCCGCCTCGGCCTACTACCTCTCCCGCTACCGGGGCGCCGTCCGCCCCTCCGCGAGCCGGGCCGCCGGATGATCCTCCGTCCCCGAGTCCTCCTCGAAGATCGCTCGCTCTCCGAAGTGAGTGTCGGTCAACCCCAGGATGCTGGTAATGTAATCACACGTTGGCCCCCTTAGCTCAGGGGATAGAGCACCGGCCTCCGGAGCCGGGAGCGCAAGTTCGAATCTTGCAGGGGGCACACCAGCCAGGCCAGCCCGAACATGGGCCTGACCTGGGGCTAGAACGCCGAAACGGGCGGGACTCCAGTCTCACGGAGTCCCGCCCGTTCTCATTGGCGCTCGCGGGTTGTGGGCCATGCCGCGAGCTTCCGACCAAGCCTCGAACCACGAGGATGCCCCTGCGCTGTCCCAATCGCGATCGAGATCGACATGGGTCGGCGGATGACGCGGATCACGCGGGCTGTCTCCGTCTCTGTCTCCGTCGGTCGCACAAGCCCACGGAACGGCCCCGCGGCCTCCTTCGCGTTGAATTCCGCATGTGCGGAAAACGGGGCTAGCGGACGATGACGGCGTGGTCGGTGGGCGGCCGTAGCTCGCCGATCACCGTCGCGCCCGGGATCTCGCCGGCGATCAGCAGCCCGCCCGAGGTCTGGGCGTCGGCGAGCAGGATGAGCAGTTCCTCCGCGACCCCCGTGGCGGCGAGGTGCGGCGCGACCCAGTCGAGGTTGCGCCGCGAACCCCCCGGCACGTAGCCCTGGCGCACCGACTCCATGGCGCGGTCGATGAGCGGCACGGCCGCCGCGTCCAGCACCGCCGTCACCCCTGAGGCACGCGCCAGCTTGTAGAGGTGGCCGAGCAACCCGAACCCGGTCACGTCGGTGGCGCACCGCACTCCGGCGGCGAGCGCCGCCGCCGACGCCTCGGCGTTGAGCGCCGTCATCACCTCGACCGCCTGCGGGAACGGTTCCCCCGTCGCCTTGTGCCTGTTGTTCAGCACACCGGAGCCGATCGGCTTGGTCAGCGAGAGGGGCAGCCCTGCCTGACCGGCGTCGTTGCGCATCAGCCTGCCGGGGTCGGCGAGGCCCGTCACGGCCGCGCCGTACATGGGCTCCGGGCCGTTGACGCTGTGCCCGCCCGCGAGGTGGCATCCCGCCTGCGCCGCGACGTCCGCCCCACCGCGCAGGACCTCGGCCGCGATGTCGTATGGCAGGTCCTCCCTCGGCCACACCAGCAGGTTGAGCCCGACAAGCGGCCGCCCGCCCATCGCGTAGACATCCGACAGCGCGTTGGCGACCGCGATCCGCCCCCAGTCGTAGGGGGCGTCGACCACGGGTGTGAAGAAGTCCGCCGTGCTGACGATCGCGGTGTCGCCCTGGATCCTGACGACGGCCGCGTCGTCACCGCTCTCCGTGCCGACGATGAGCTCGCCGAGCGGGTCCTTCGGAAGGGTCTGGCCGAACCGGGCGAGCATGGCCTCGAGGTCTGCTGCGGGGATCTTGCAGGCGCAGCCACCGCCCTGGGCATAGTGCGTCAGTCGCATCATGATCGTAATGTAAGTCCATCATGACTGATTTTCGACGGTTCGTTCCGCGGACCGACACCGTTCTGGCCGACCCCCTCCTTGCCGGTGCGGTGCGACGGCTGGGCCGCGAGCGGGTGAAGGTGGCCGTTCATGAGGCACAGCAGGCCGCCAGGGCGGGCGCGATCGCGCCTGAGGATGTCGCGCGCACCGCGGCGGCCGTCCTGAGCCGTCAGGGCACCCGGCGGGTGATCAACGCCACCGGCGTGCTCCTGCACACCAATCTGGGCAGGGCCAGGCTGTCGGCCGCGGCACTCGCCGCGATCGAGGTGGCGGCCGGAGTGACCGACGTCGAGCTCGATCTGGCGAGCGGGCGGCGAGGCCGGCGAGGCAGAGGGGCGCTGGCCGCACTGGCCGCCGCCGTCCCCGCCGCCGAGGCGGTGCACGTGGTGAACAACAACGCCGCCGCGCTCGTGCTGGCGGC
The DNA here is from genome assembly GCF_000721075.1 of Streptosporangium amethystogenes. Classification (GTDB taxonomy): domain Bacteria; phylum Actinomycetota; class Actinomycetes; order Streptosporangiales; family Streptosporangiaceae; genus Streptosporangium; species Streptosporangium amethystogenes. The sequence continues at coordinate 340,411 of NZ_JOEQ01000004.1, read as the reverse complement.
GACCGCGCTGGCCCAGGGCCGCGAGATCGTCGTCAGCAGAGGCGAGCTGGTGGAGATCGGTGACGGGTTCCGGCTGCCGGAACTGCTGGCCTCGACCGGTGCCCGGCTGCGGGAGGTCGGCACCACCAACCGCACCAGCGTGGCCGACTTCGAGACGGTGCTCGGCCCGGAGACCGGCTTCGTGCTCAGGGTGCACCCGTCGAACTACCGCATCGAGGGCTTCACCAGCACGCCGGACATCGCCGAGCTGGCCGGGGTGTGCCGGGCGGCGGGAGTGCCGCTGGTGGCGGACGCGGGTTCGGGACTCCTGCGCGGGGAGCCGCTGCTGCCGGAGGAGCCGGACGCCATGACCTGGCTCGCGCAGGGCGCCGACCTGGTGACGGCCAGCGGCGACAAGCTTCTCGGCGGACCACAGTGCGGGCTGCTCCTGGGCCGGGCCGAGCTGGTCGAGCGGTTGCGCGGGCACGCGCTGTCCAGGGCATTGCGAGTGGACAAGCTCACGCTCGCCGCGCTTGAGGCCACGCTGACCGCCCTGGAGGAGACGCCGACGTGGACCGCGCTGCACACCGACCGGACCATACTGTGGCAGCGGGCCAAAGCGCTGGTGGTAGGCCTGGAGGGGGCGGGGATCGACGCCGAGGCGGTGGCCACCACGGGCACGGTCGGGGGCGGCGGAGCACCGGGGGTCGGGTTGCCGAGCGTGGCGATCGCGGTGCCTGAGCGGCTGGCGCGGCCGCTGCGGCTGGGCGAGCCGGCGGTGCTCGGCCGGGTCGAGGACGGCCGCTGCCTCCTCGACCTGCTGGCTGTGTCGCCGGAGGAGGACGACGATCTCCTTCTTCTCTTGAACGATCTTCGCGGCTAGGATCGCGCCCGGAGGCGTCCAGGAGCCTGGTGGCCCTCCCGGTCTTCAAAACCGGTGGCGCCGAGCATCTCGGCGCGGCGGGTTCGATTCCCGTCCGTCTCCGCCAACCTCCCTTTGGAGTGTGATGAGCGTCGACGACCTGCTGGTTCAGGCTCGAAAGGTCATGCGTCGGCTCGATCCGGCAGAGGCGGAGGCGGCCGCCCGTGCTCCCGACACCTTCATCGTCGACACCCGTCCGGAGTTCCAGCGCCGCCGCGACGGGGAGGTGCCCGGCGCCATCGTCATCGAGCGCAACCACCTGGAGTGGCGGCTCGACCCGCACTCTCCCGCACGCATCCCCGAGGCGTCGGAGGGCATCCGATGGATCGTGCTGTGCGACGAGGGATACTCCTCCAGCCTGGTCGCCTGGTCGCTGCACCAGCTCGGCCTGGGACGCGCCACCGACGTGGTCGGCGGCTTCCAGTCCTGGCTCGCGGCCGGCCTGCCGGTCGTCAGGCCGGAGCATCCCACGAACCCTCGCCTGGCGCCATGCTGGTGATCGCCACCGCGGGCCACGTCGACCACGGCAAGTCGACGCTGGTCCGGGCGTTGACCGGGATGGAGCCCGACCGCTGGGCCGAGGAGCGCCGCAGGGGCATGACCATCGACCTCGGCTTCGCCTGGACGGCGCTGCCGTCCGGGGGGACGGTGGCGTTCGTCGACGTGCCCGGTCATGAGCGGTTCGTCACCACCATGCTGGCCGGGGCGGGGGCGTGCCCGGCCGCCATGATCGTGGTCGCCGCCGACGAGGGCTGGCATGTTCAGTCGGGCGAGCACCTGGCCGCCCTTGACCTGCTCGGTGTACGCCACGGCCTGCTCGTGATCACCCGAGCCGATCTGGCCGATCCGGCTCCCGCGCTCGCCGAGGCCCGTTCCCGGCTGCGCGGAACGGGCCTGGCGGCGATACCGGCGCTGGCCGTCAGCGGGGTCACCGGGCAGGGCCTGCCCGAGCTGGTCGCCGCGCTCGGCCGGCTCGCGGCCGAGTTGCCGCCGCCCGCCGCCGACGGCCCTGTGCGGCTGTGGGCCGACCGGGTGTTCACCATCACGGGGGCGGGGGTCGTCGTCACCGGCACCCTGACGGCGGGAACCCTGCGTACGGGCGACACACTGCACCTCAACGGCGAGCCGGTGCGGGTGCGTGGTCTGCAGACGCTCAACACCCGCGCCGACCTGGTCACCGCCACCGCCCGGGTGGCGGTCAACCTGCGCGGGCCCGTCTCCCTGTCGCGGGGGGCCGCACTGCTGACCCCTGGCGCGTGGCACCTCACGACCTCGGCCGATGTCCGGCTGTCACCGGGTGAGCAGCCGAAGGGCGATCTGCTCCTGCACATCGGTTCTGCCGCCGTGCCCACCAGGATCAGGCCGCTCGGCGCGGACACCGCGAGGTTGTCGTTCGCCAGGGCGTTGCCGCTGCGGGTGGGCGATCGGGCGCTGCTGCGTGATCCCAGCCGCTCGGACGTACACGCCGGGGTGGTCGTGCTGGACGTGCGGCCTCCGGCACTGACCCGAAGAGGTGCGGCGGCGGCTCGCGGAGCGGCACTCACCGCGGCCGGAGCCGCGCCAGGAGCGGCTGATCTGCTGCGCTGGCACGGGCTGCTCAGCGGCGCCGACCTCACCGCGATGGGCGTCACCGCGCCACTCTCTCCGCTACCGGGCGGCTGGCACACCGACCCGGAGCACTGGGCGGGGCTGAGAAAGGCGCTCGGCGAGGCCGTGGCCGTGGCCACGGACAGGCGGCTGACCGTCGAGGCGGCGACGCACCTCCTCGGCCTGCCCGACCGACGGCTGACCAGGGCACTGATCGCGCCGCCACTCACGGTGGAGGCGGGAGTCATCGGCAGGCGGGACCTGGCCCCTTCGCCGTTGCCGCCGCAGCTGCGGCGCGCGATCGACCGGTTCCGTGCCGAACTCGCCGGCCTGCCGTTCCAGGCGCCGAGCGCGCGGCGGCTGGCCGAGCTCGGACTGACCGGCAGAGCGCTGGCCGAGGCCGAGCGCGCCGGTGCCGTGCTGGTCGTCACCGACGGTGTGGTGTTGCTGCCCAACGCCCCAGAGCAGGCGGCGAAGCGGCTGCGCGAGCTGTCCGGCCCGTTCACCGTGAGCCAGGCGCGGGTCGCGCTGCAGACCACGCGGCGGGTGGCGGTGCCGCTGTTGGAAATGCTTGACAGGCTGGGTCATACCAGGCGGCATGATAACGAATCACGAACCTGTACCCCTGTCAACTGACGAATTAAAACTATCCTCTGACAATAAAAAAATCAGAGATCCAATAAGAAAGATCAACGGTACCCATTGCCGAGTTGGGGGCATTTACGTATTTTTCGGTCATGACGAGTAGTGCCGCAGGAGTCGTCGGACAGGGCGCGCTCATCGCCATCTTTCTGGTCGCGGCCCTGTCGAAGATTCTCACCAACCGTGACCTCACTCAGATCATCTCCAAGCTCGGCCTGAGCGCCGTCGCCAGACCGGCGACCCTGCTCGTGATCGGTGCGGAACTCCTGGCCGTCACCGCGCTGACGATCATGCCGTCGGCGGCTTGGCCGAGGGCGCTCGTCGTGCTCCTGGCCCTGTCGTTCGCCGGGGCGGGAATCCGCGCGCTGGGGGTCAAGGAGAAGATCAAGTGCGGTTGCTTCGGCGGCGGCAAAGCCGTACTGGGCTGGCGGCAGGTGTTGTACCTGCCGCTCTGGCTGGGCCTGGCGGTCGTGGCCGAATACGCGCCGCCGTCGTGGAGCGCCGACGAGGGACTGGCCGGACTGGCCGCCTTCCTGCTGGTGCTCGTCGCATGGAAACTCCTGGCCGAGGTCAGGCTCTGGCGAGTGCTGCGGGGCGACCGCATGGTCATCCCGGAACCGAGACAACATGAGGACGCGGAGGTGTCCGCCGCATGACGACGGTGCTGCTTGTGCTGGTCTGCCTGCTGGCCGTGGTGCTCTTCATCCAGATCGGCGCCCAGGTCGAGCTTTTTGAGCAGGTCAGACAGATCCGTGGCTATCTCGATATGGAGGACAAGCCCACCCCGGTGGAACTGGGCACGCTGGAAGGGGCCAGTCCCAGCCGGTTCGGCCTGCCCGCCGTCCTCGATCACGCTGAACAGGCCGTGGTGCTGTTCGTCTCCAACAAGTGTGAGACCTGCCGCAACCTGGCCTCGGCGCTGCGCGGTGGCGCGGTGCCCCCTTCGATGTGGGTCGTGGTCGTCCCGGTGACCGGGGACGGCAACGAGTTCATCGACGAGTTCGAACTGCGTGGCGAGCGCGTCCTCCTCGACGAGGGGGAGCTCATCGTCAACAGCATCGGGCTCGATCTGACGCCCGTCGCCCTCCACATCGCCGAGGGAAAGCTGACGCGGGCCCACACGGTGCCGACGGTCAGGCAGATGTACGCGGCCACTCCCATCACCTACAGGTACAACCTGGCCCGCAAGCCGTCCGTCCAGCACTGATCCCCCTCCTCACCGTACCGAAAGGCACCACATGGAGAAGATCTCCGGCTTGCCGGGATCCAATCGCCGGGGTTTCCTCGGCTGGATGGGCAAGATCGGCGTCACAGCCGTCGGCGCCGTCGCCGGCGTGGCCACGATGTCCAAGCCCGCCGCGGCGGGCAACTGGAACTGCTGCAACCTCGCCCTGCCGAACAAGTTCTGCGGGACGAACAGCTCCGGGCAGTACGTGTGCCCGTCCGGCTACAGCATGAAGGTCTGGACCTGCTGTAGCGGCACGGCTCCCTTCCAGCGCAGGCACGCCTGCGGAGAGTGCACGAAAGGCGCGAACTGCGGTACCGGTCCATTCATCTGCTCGGCCGGTTGGGTCGTCAGCCCCAACAGCTGCTAATCCCTTTCAGGAGATACCTTGCCCCTTGACACGTGGGTGACAATCGCGTTGCTCCTGCTCATTATGAGCGCGGGCTTCGCGCAGCTTTTCAGTTTTTGAGGCCTGTCCTTCGTCGGATATCTCCGCCCCCTGGTTCAGGGGAGAGCAACTGGGGAGAAGGCCATGTACCGGCCTATCCTCAACCTGGCGATCGGCTTCGTGATCTCCGCCGTCTCCACGTACGGGCTGGTTCATCTCATTGGCAGCGGACTACGCGGAACAGGCCCCAAGATCGCCGCCTGTGTCGTGCTATTCGTCTGCATGGCCATCGATTCCGGTAAGTTCGGCCTCCGTACGCCCATGTTGCGGCGGCAGACCCCTCGGGAACACTTCGCTCGCTTCGGCCCTGTCAGAGGCGCGCTTCTGTGGGGGCTCGACACCGGGCTTGTCGTGACCACCTTCCGCGTCACGTCGCTGACGTGGGCGGCGCTCGGCGTAACGCTCTTCGGACTGGTGCCCTGGTGGGCCGGCCTGTGTTACGCGCTTGGCTTCGTACTTCCGTCGATGGCGATGGTGGCCGTCGTGCCGCCGTCGAAGGACCCGGACACCAAGGCCGAGCCGATCTGGCTGATGTACTGGCTCATGGACAGGGAGAAGGCGGTCCGGATCTACGCGTTCTCCTTGCTGTCTCTCACATTCGTCGGCGTGTTGGCGACGGTGTTCCTCGGTTGAGTGCGGTGGGCGGGCCCTGCGCCCGCCCACCGCGTCTCAGCACTTCCCGTGGAAGAAGGAGATCTCCTTGCGGACCGTCGGCTTGCCGGGGACCGCGATGTCGAACGGCACGCATCTGGGCGCCAACACGTAGAATCCGCCTACGAACACCGTGTCGTGATCGTCGCAGGCCACGAACGTCACCGAATGGTCGGCGTCCGCCGGGTTCGCGGCCCTCCTGGCCACCTCGGCGTAGAGCATGCCGGCGCTCTTGTGGAACTCCGTGGGGATCGACAGGGTGACCTTGCCGCCCTTGCGCACCACCGCGCCGACCTTGAAGTGGTTGCCGCTGCCGTACTCCTCCGGCTTGGCCGTACCCCAGGCGAGCAGGCCGGGGATGACCAGCGGTCCCGCGACGAGGTCGGCAGGCCCTATCGAGGCGAGCAGGTTGCTCTCGTCGCCGACGTCGCCGTTGCGGTTGGAGCAGGTGAGCACCCGCGGCGTTTCCAGAGTGCCTTCGCCGCCCTGAGTACGCATTCCCGCACCGTCTCCCGTCTGCGCCGAGGAGGCCCCGCACGCGGCCAGCGGAAGCGCCGCCATGATCGTGAACAGGGCACGAGCCGCTCCCTTGAGGATCATGGTTCAGTTGTACACCGGCGATCAGGCTCCGCCTAGCCTCGATCCAATGGGAGTCGGCGAGTCACCGTTGGGCGGACTCGGGACCGGTAGCCGCGGCCCAGGGCGCCGAACTGGCCAAGCAGATGCCTGGCATCGAACAGCGCGTCTTCGGCGCCCTGGAGGAGTACCTCGACGAGCTCGACCGCGTCGCCTCGGACCTGCACTCCTCCGCCCGCGACTATGAGTGGGCGGAGCAGCCTCCCGTTGACCCCGGCTGATCCTCCATGAGCTTCGACGGGTTCCTCGTGCCCGACTTCGCCAAGCCGTACATCGGCTGGGTGGTCGGCATGGACTGGCCGGAACTCGAACTGGACATCTCCGTCGTGTTCTACGGGGCGGGCAAGCCTCTGGTGATGGACGTCGACAAGGGCCTGTACCTGAGGCTCACCCCCGAAGGGCTGGCCGGGTTCAACGCCGCGCATCCTGGGGTTATCACGCGTTGAACGTCTGAGACGCGATGTTCCCGCGGTCCAGGTGAGTGCTCAGAACGGAGGCTCGTCGTCGGGTTCGGGGTCGGCGAGAGTGGCCGCGATCGCCTCGACGCGACCGTTCAACCGGTCGGGGCTCGCCAGGATCTCCCCGGTGAGGGGGTCGACGGCGAGACCGTCCGCGAGGTGCGCGGTGGCGTCGGAGGCGCTCGGGCACCAGCGGGACACCGGGCAGAACCGGCACCAGGCTCCCGGGGTGGCACGGAAGGCGACGTCGCGGTGCCAGGACCGGACCCGGTCAAGGACGACCGCCTGGGCGGTCGAGACGGTCACCGGGTCGGTCGCGTCGAAGGTGAGCACCTCGGCGGAGTCCGGGGTGAGCTGCTCCAGCTCGACCAGCCCGCCGGTGTCCCCGAAGACGCCGGCGGCGATCAGCCGGACCGCCAGGGCGAGCTGGGGGACCATCTCCAGCGCGTTCTCCTCGGTGATCCCGCGCGGTACGGCCGACGTCTTCTGCTCGCGGTAGACGAGGCGTCCGTCCACCCGGCACAGGAGATCCGGGTGGGCGAGCACCATCACATCGGCCCGCGCGTCGTAGGCGGCGATCTTCGGCTCGGGCCTGACCTCGGTGACCTCGCCCGGGCCGCGCAGCGGGCATACCGCCAGATGCCGGAGCAGGTACGGCCGGGACCGGTGGTACTCCTCCCGCTCCATCAACTCGTCGGCGATGCCGCAGTCATCGGCGTCCACCTCCGGCAGGTCCGCGGGACGGCAGGCTCTTCCCCGGCCGTGTGCGGCCTCAAGCCACGCGTGTACGTGCTGGCCGCGCTCGGCGGCCGGGCTCGTCTCCCAGTCGCCGGGCAGCCGGAGCTCTCGCAGGTGAGCCTGTGCCGGGCATACCTGGTAATAGCGGGATGTCGTGATCGACCAGGTCCGCCGGTGCGTGCCCCGGTCGTCGAGGCCGAGCAGGCCGGGGGCGTGCGCGAGGTCCCCGCAGGAGGCCCGTGCCTTGCACTCGGCGCAGTCCCGCCCCGGGGCCCGGCCGCCACCGGCCAGCAGCCGGGCCGTCGCGGGTCTGACGTTCGAGGTGTAGGCGCCGCGGATCTCCTCCAGATCCGTCGTGTCGACAAGGACCCGGTCCGTGCCGGTGGTCAACCCGACCTCGACCACCCGTACTCGCCGGGGGACGGGAACGGGCCGCACCGGGACGGGGATGGCGCGATGCAGCTCCGACGGGTCCGTTACCTGCTTGCCGACCGCCGCCACGTACGCCATCGCCTGGGTGGACGGAACATCCGTGCCGCCCAGGGGGCGGCGCAGGCGCATCCGCCGGAACTCCACGGTCGTACCGTCCGGTGAGCCGTACCACCGGCCCCACACGGTGAGGGATCGCATCTCCGCGGGGGACCGGCCGCCCTGGACGATCCGCGGCCGGCGCTCGGGCCGGAGCTCCACCCCCTCGGAGGCGAGCGTGGCGGCCAGGCTCTCGGAGACCTCCAGGTAGGTGTGGCAGGCGTGCTCGATCCAGTTGGCGACCCCCGGATGCACGGTGTCGCGGGCGTTTCCGAGGGTTCTCGGCAGCGCCTCGTCGATCGGGGCGGCCTCGAACTCGACGGCGTTGAGCACGTCCATCACCAGGCCGAGCGGAAAGGTCTCCCAGGGCGCGTACCTGCGCCTCTCGGAGACCCGCGGCCACAGCTTCGGGCGGGCCTTGACCGCCGCGAAGTCTCCGCAGTCGCCGTCCCGGCGGTCGAGCAGGCTCGCCGACAGCCTGACGACATCGGGATTTCCGGTGAACTCGGTACTGGGGGGCTGACTCAACGCACTCTCCTCGGTATAGGGGAAGTAGCGAGATGCTACTGCGCTGCAACACAGTGAAACATATTGTGAACTAGAGTCACAAGTTTTTAGGATGATGGGCGGAAATTTACCGATGAAACGCGACGATCGGGCATCCGTCATGGGAGAGGCCCGGTCCCGTTCGCGGTCCGTGCTTAACAGGGGGTTGCCGCCGTTCGTCCGCCGGATGAACGGAAGTTGACACGCTTCTCAGAAGACTTTCATCGAGGGCACGTAGAACGACGTCATGAACAGGTTCGGCCGCCGCGAAGGTTCTGACATCCATGGGCCGCCGTCCCGGGTGCCCCGACCGGGCGGTTTCGCCGTGCGGACCGCCGCTCACGGGCCGTGCGCCTCCGGGGCGTCCCACGCCGGGGGCCCGGACACGCCACTTTCGGGTTCGCACCATGACATGTCCGCCGACGCTCTCTCGAATGGAGCAACATGCTGCGCAGACTTCGCAGGTCGTCCGCGATCGCAGACAGCCCCGCGGATCCCGGGGACGGTGGCGGGGACGGGCGGGTGTCCGATGCCGGGCGCGCGCTGCGTGCGCCGAGCAGGCTGCACGCGTTCAACCGCTACGAGATCAAGTATCTGGTCGACACCGGTCTGGTGGACGAGCTCCGGGACGAGATGGAGCGGCGACTCGACCGCGACGCTCACAGCGGGGACGAGGGGTATGGCATCTGGAGCGTCTACTACGACACCCGGGGGCTGCGCTTCTACTGGGAGAAGATCGAGGGCCTGAAGTTCCGGCGCAAGCTGCGGATCAGGCACTACGGCGACCGTTTCAAGGTCACCGCGGACACCCCGGTGTTCGTCGAGATCAAGCAGCGGGTCAACCGCGTCACCCAGAAGCGCCGGGTCTGCCTGCCGTACGCCGACGCGCTGCGGTTGTGCGACGGGCGTGAGCCGGTCGAGCACACCGAGGCGGAGCGGCCCTTCGTCGAGGAGGTCCTGGACCTGGCCTGCCGGCTCGATCTGCGGGCCACCGCGATGACCGGCTACCAGCGGCACGCCTATGTGGGCCGGGACGCCGACGTCGGCCTCCGGGTCACCTTCGACCAGCGCGTACGGGGCCGTGACCGGGACTTCCACATCGGCGCCGACGCCCAGAACCGGTTCATCGTCCCGCCCACCAAAACGATCATCGAGGTCAAGGCGAACGAGCGGGTGCCCTACTGGCTCACCGATCTGACCGCCAAACGGAACCTGCAGGTGGTGCGGGTCTCCAAGTACTGCCAGAGCGTGGAGGCCTTCGGCCGGGCCCCTCGGTCGATCTTCCATATCCCCGACCATGACCCTCACTCCGCCTGATGGAGGCGTAACCCCCATGAACTTTGATTTCCAGGACCTGTCCGGCACCTTCAGCGTGATGGACATCGCCATCGCGATGTCGCTGTCGTTCGCGCTCAGCGTGATGATCGGCTGGGTGTACCGGGCGACGCACCGCAACGTCTCCTACAGCCAGTCCTACGTCCAGACGCTGGTCATCCTCGGCATGATCATCTCGCTGATCATGCTGGTCGTCGGTTCCAACATCGCGCGCGCGTTCGCGCTGGTCGGCGCGCTCTCCGTGGTCCGGTTCCGTAACGCGATCAAGGAGACCCGGGATGTCGGCTTCATCTTCCTGGTGATGGCCGTCGGCATGGCCGTGGGCACCCGCTTCTACGTCCTGGCCGCCGTCGCCGCCGTGGCGATCTCGCTGGTCACCATGATCATGAGTCGTTTCAACTGGTTCCACCTGAACGTCCAGCGCCAGGTGGTCAAGGTCCAGGTGCCCTCGGACGAGGACTACACCCACACGATCCAGGACGTGCTGATCCAGCACACCGACGAGTTCGAACTGGTGAGCATGGAGTCGATCCGCGGCGGCGCGCTGACCGAGCTGATGTACACGGTCAAGATCAAGAAGGGCGGCGAGCCCGCGAGCCTGATCTCGGCCCTGCGGGAGCGCAACAGCGGCCAGCCGGTCACGGTCCTGACCGGGTACGACCAGGCCGATCTGTAGGCCGCCGTGACGATCCCGACGAACCGGCCGCGGCTGCGGCACCGGATTCCGGTCAGGCTCCGGCACCACTGGAGGGTGGTCGCCGTCTTCGCCGTGTTCCTGCTGGTGGTGGGGGCGGGCTTCGGCACCGGAACGATCCGGCCCTACATCACCACCGGGCAGGTCGCCGAAGCCAGGACGGTCATCCAGGACATCGCCGGCACCAAGGACGCCTTCGACACCGCGAGCTCGCACAACGTCCAGCTCACCTTCAAGGACGGCGCCTACCAGGACATGCTGGAGGAGTACTTCAAGGACGGGGAGAAGAAGTACGTCGAGGCCGACCTGGTCATCGACGGGACCACCATCCCGAGCGTGGGCATCCGGCTGAAGGGCAACTCCACGCTGAGTGGGCTGACCTGGAACGGTAAGGCCCGTACCACAGGCCGGGGAGGTCCCGGCGGTGGCGGCGGACGCCCGGGGAACTTCCAGCCTCCCGAGGGTTTCCAAGTCCCCGAGGGTTTCCAGCCACCCGAGGGTTTCCAAGTCCCCGAGGGTTTCCAGCCTCCCGGCGGGGAGCAGCGGGAAGGTCTCGGGGGAGACGGGGCCGGCCGGGGGCCGGGCGGTGCGATGACCGCGCTCAAGGCGGAGGAACCCGAGAACCTGCCCTGGCTGATCAGCTTTGACGAGTTCGTGGAGGGGCGCCGTTACCAGGGGCACTCGCAGATGGCCGTCCGTCCCGCGACCGGGCAGTCCTCGACCCTGCTGAACGAGACCCTGGCGATCTCGCTGGTCGGCGCGGCCGGCGAGCCGACCCAGCGGTACGCCTACAGCTCGTTCACGGTCAACGGCCGCTCCTCCTCTCCCCGTCTACTGGTGGAGTATCTCGACGAGGGGTACGCGGAGCGGCTCGGTGACGGCGTGCTGTACAAGTCGCTCGCCTCAAGTGGCTTCAGCTACAAGGGGGAGGACCAGACCGCCTACGGCACCGACTTCAAGCAGGTCAACAAGGTGGGAGGCAAGGACCTGCAGCCGATCATCGACCTGGTCAAGTGGGTGGAGCAGGCCTCCGACGAGGAGTTCGCCGCCGGGCTGGCCGACCGGGTGGACGTGGAGTCCTTCGCCCGCTATCTCGTCCTGCAGAACCTGATGGTCAACTTCGACGACATGAGCGGTCCCGGGCGTAACTACTACCTGTGGTACGACCTGGACACCAAGAAGTTCACCGTCATCGCCTGGGACCTCAACTTCGCCTTCAGCGGCAACGCCAAGGCGGGGCCGAACGACACGATCGGTATGGGGGGCGGCAGGGGCGGCCCGACGCGGGAGGCGGGGCCCCAGGCTCAGCCGGCCCAGGGCTCGCTGTCCCAGTCCCAGCCCCGGCCGACCGGGAGCGGGCAGCCGCAGGTTCAGCCGACCCAGGGGGCGGCGGCCCAGGTTCAGCCGACCCAGGGGCCGCAGCCGCAGGTCCAGCCGACGCGGAGCGGGCAGCCGCAGGACGGTGCCGGTCAGGGAGGTGCCGGTCGGGAGGGCGGTGCCCGTCAGAACAGTCCGATGGGCGGGCCGCGGATGGGCCACGCGCTGAAGGACAGGTTCCTGAAGACGCCCGCCTTCAAGAAGGTCTACGAGGAGCAGTACCGGAACCTGTACCAGAAGCTCCTGGGAGGCGGGGTCGCCACCGCGCTGCTCGACGACATCGTGAAGTCCTACCGGCTGAACGAGGGCGCCGACACCGCCAAGGTCGAGGCCGACGCCACGTCGCTCCGTACCACCCTCAAGACCCGCGCCGAGGCGCTGGGCTCGGACAAGGTGATCGCCGGCGGATGATCCCGCGAGGAACGGCGTGATCCGGTCCCGCCGTTCCTCCGCGTCGTTCAGCGCCGCCGGAGACCGTTTAGGAGCCAGCGGCGGACCACGGCCAGTGCCAGCGGGAGCGGTACGGTGCCCGCGCCGAGGCCCACGTCGACCAGCAGGTCGAACACCTCCTTGCGGCGGGCGGCCGTGTCGATCGCCGCGTCGATGAAGCCGGGTGACTGGGCGGCGAGGGCGAGCACGTCCGTGGTGCGCAGGTGCCGCCCTAGTGCCTTCTTCAGCTCGCGCCGGTAGGCGGGCAGCGGGTCGGCGGCGGCCCGCACGGCCGCCTCGCCGGCCAGGCGGCCGGAGACCAGGGCGTAGTAGATGCCCTCGCCGGTGAGCGGGTTGATGAGACCGGCGGCGTCACCGGCGAGCATCACCCGCCCGGAGCCCGGCTTCGGCCGTCCCGGGGACAGGGGCAGATGGTGGGCGCGCAGGTCGTGGGCGCTCAGCCGGGGCAGCAGTTCGGCGAGCCGGCCGTGCAGCACCTCGCGGCCCGGCAGGCCGGTGGCGCGCAGCCTGGGCAGGAGCATCCCGAAGCCGACGTTGGCGGTGCCGTCGCCGATGGGGAACGACCACGCGTACGCGGGCCATCCGTCCTGCTGCATGAAGATGGACTGCACGTCGTCGTCGGCGGGCACGTCGGCGTAACCGCGTACGGCGATCGCGGTGTGCCTGTCGGGGGCGGGGGGGACGCCGACGAGGCGTCGCATCGTCGAGTTGGCCCCGTCGGCGGCGACGACGGCGCGGGCGGTGACGGTGCCGTCGAGGACGATGTGGCCGTCGAGGACGGCGAGCGAGCGGACCTGGTGGCGGCGGACCTCGACACCGCGGGCACGGGCGGCCTCGACGAGGCGGGCGTCGAAGACCCGGCGGGGGACGACGTGGTTGGGCCGGGCGGAGGTGGCCGAGACACGCGCGCCGCCGGGGGAGACCACCGCCAGGCGCCGCGTCGGCCGGTAGTCGGCGATGAGGTCGGGGATGTCCAGCAGGGCGAGTTCGTCACGGCAGTGGGCGGCGATGCCGTCGCCGCAGGCCTTGTCGCGGGGGAAGTCGGCCCGATCGAGCAGGAGCACCCGCGCGTCAGGCCGGAGCTGCCTCGCGCGCAGCGCGGCCGCCGCTCCCGCGGGCCCGCCGCCGACGACCGCCAGATCCCACACGTCATTCACCTGGGTGAACCTTTCCTGTGCGCTGCTGCAAAACCGCCTGGTCGTCGCTCCCTCCGAAGGGGGGATCGGGCCGGCGCGGCCCCGGGCACCGGTCTCGCCGCCGGGTGCGCCGGAGATCCGGTGTGGCCCCTGGACCGCCCGCTCCCCGCCGGGAATCACCCGGCCGGGAGCCGCTAGAGGCGGCTCAGGGCGGGAAGCAGTTCCTTCTCGGACCAGTCGAAGAACATGCCCTGGTGCTCGTGGCCGATCTGGACCAGGGCGATGTGCGTGAAACCCGCGTCGGTGTAGGCGCGCACCGCCTCCACCACGGCGTTCACGTCGGGACCGCACGGCACCCTCGCCGCGATGTCCTCCGGCCGCACGGTCTGGGCACTGGCGGCGAAGTTGACGGGCCCGGGAAGCTCGGCCATGACCTTCCAGCCGGCCGTCGACCAGCGCCACAGCCGGTGCGCCCGCTCCGTGGCGGCCGCCACGTCGGGGTCGTAGCAGATCGCGAGCTGACCGTAGACGGGCTTGCCCGCGCCACCCGCGTCGGCGAACGCGCGCACCAGGTCCGCGTCGGGGTCGATCGCGACCAGCGCGTCCCCGTGTTCGGCGGCGATGTTCCCCGAACGGCCACCGGAGGCGGCGATCGCCAGCGGGACGGGCTGATCGGGCAGATCGAACAGCCTGGCCGAGTCGACGTCGAAGAACTCGCCACGGTAGTTGACGTACTCGCCCTCGAACAGCTCCCTGATGATCTGTATGGCCTCCCTGAACATCAGGTGCCGGGTGTCGGCGGACGGCCAGCCCTCCCCGATGACGTGCTCGTTGAGGTTCTCCCCCGCGCCCAGTCCCAGCATGAAGCGGCCCTCGCTCAGCACCCCCATGGTCGCCGCCTTCTGCGCCACCACCGCCGGGTGGTAGCGCATGATCGGGCAGGTCACGTACGTCATCAGGGGCAGTCGCGCGGTGGCCTGCGCGGCCGCACCGAGCACCGACCAGGCGTACGGGGAGTGCCCCAGCTCCTCCAGCCACGGGAAGTAGTGGTCGGAGATGACCGCGTAGTCGAAGCCGACCCGCTCGGCTGTGACGACGTCCTCGACCAGCTGTCTGGCGGGTGTCTGCTCGCACATCATCGTGTAACCGATTTCTGCCATACCTGGCCCCTTACCCCGAGCCGGTAAGGCGTCGCCGACCGGGCCGAAGATCTCGTCGTCCTTTACGTTTCTCCCGCTCAGGCCCGCTGCGCCGGCTCAGGCTGCGGGGCGCTCACGCCGTGTGGGCGTTCGGGGGCGGCGGAGGTGAGCGGGACCTCCGCGCCGCTGACCATGCCCAGCTGGACGGTCTGGCGAGGCAGCACGAGGTCCAGCAGCCAGCTCCCGGCGATGCGCGCCCGGCCGCGCGGGACGGCCAGCAGGTGGTAACCCCGGGTCACCGCCTTGGCGATCATGCCCGACAGCGGCATGCCCAGCGGGTCCGCGGCGGCGGCGGCCCCGCCCAGGTCGACGACGAACCCCAGGTCGCTGTGCCGGTACGGCCGGAGCCGTCCGTGACCGTACGAGGCGGCGATGTTGCGGGCGGCACGTCTGCCCTGGCGGCCGGCGTGCTGGGCGGTCATCGCGGTGTACTCGCCCGGGCGGGTGAGGTCCGGCACCGCGGCCGCATCGCCGCAGGCGTAGATATCCGGATGTCCGGGCACCCGCAGGTACTCGTCGACGATCAGCCGCCCCTTCTCGGTCGGCAGCCCCAGTGCCTCCACCATCGGGTCGGGGCGCACGCCGACGCACCAGATCAGCGACCGGGTCGCCACGAACTCCCCGTCGGAGAGTTCGACGCCGTCCGCCGTCGCCTCGGCCACGCTCGTACCGGTGCGGATCTCCACGCCCCGCTTCGACAGCGTCCGGTGCGCGATCCGCGACAGGCGTTCGTCGAGCTCGGGGAGGATGCGCGGCGCGACGTCGGCGAGGATCCAGCGGACCGGCTGGTCACGCAGCTCCGGCAGCCTCCTGAGGGTGTCGAGGGTGAGCAACTGGCCCTGGGCCGCCACCTCGGTACCGGTGTATCCGGCGCCCACGACGACGAAGGTGCACCGGGCCCCGCGCTCCTCGGGGGACTCGGAGGTGGCGGCCAGCTCGATCTGGCGGATCAGGTGGTCGCGCAGGTAGAGGGCCTCGGCGATGCTGCGGAAACCGTGGGCGTGCTCGGCGACGCCGGGTATGGGAAGCAGCTTGTTGACGCTGCCGACCGCGATCACCAGGCGGTCGTAGCCCAGCTCGCGGGGGTTGCCCTCGGCGTCCGTGCACTTCAGGCGGCGCGCCTCGATGTCGACGGTGTCCGCGGTGGCGAGCAGATGCCGCACTCCGGGGTGGTTTCCGGCCAGCGGGATCGCCACCTTGCGCGGGTCGAGGATCCCCGCCGCGACCTCGGGCAGCAACGGCAGGTAGAGGAAGTAGTCGGTCGGGTTGATCAGGACGATCTCGATCGCGCCCTTCGCCATCCTGGAAAGGGTGCGAACCGCGGTGAAGCCCGCGAACCCTCCTCCGATCACGACGACTCGCTGTCGCTGGTCCATGAGCTGTTCCTTTCGACGCTCCGTATTCCAGCGGAGTGCCCTTTTCGCTCCCGGGTCAAGCACGGCGGGTGGTCCGATGTTGCCCACACGGGGGGGATGAGGTCCGGATGAGGGCGATTAATCGCCAGGTCAGCGCGCGGGCAAGATGGCGGAAGGGGGCGAGTGGGAGCGGCTTTTCCTGGGGATGGCGGGATGGAAGGCGGCGGGGATCGGATGCCGCGCCGGTTCGAGGATGGGCCGGTTCGTGGACGAGCCGGCTCCCGAGGGGATGGGCTGTGACGACCTCCGAGCAGTCACATGAGGAGCCGCTGACCTCACCACTGGCGCCGCGCAACCGAGCGCCGGGCTCACTGGTCGTAAACTGGCTGACCAGCACCGACCACAAGGTGATCGGTTACCTTTACATGATCACCTCGTTCGTCTTCTTCATGTTCGCCGGGCTCATGGCCATGATCATCCGGGCGGAGCTCATCCAGCCGGGTATGCAGGTGGTGAGCCTGGAGCGGTACAACCAGATGTTCACCATGCACGGCGGGGCCATGCTGCTGCTGTTCGCGACCCCGCTGTTCGCCGGGTTCGCCAACGTGGTCATGCCGCTGCAGATCGGAGCGCCCGACGTGGCGTTCCCCCGGCTCAACATGCTGAGCTACTGGCTGTTCCTCTTCGGCGGCGTCATCGTCCTGTTCGGCTTTTTCACCACCGGCGGTGCCGCCGACTTCGGCTGGACGTCGTACACGCCGCTCTCCACGGCGTCTCACTCCCCGCAGGTCGGCGGTGACCTGTGGATCGTGGGCCTGGTGATGGCCGGTCTCGGCACGATCCTCGGCTCGGTCAACTTCATCACCACGATCATCTGTATGCGGGCTCCCGGGATGACGATGTTCCGCATGCCGATCTTCACCTGGAACGTGCTGCTGACCGGCCTGCTGGTGCTGATGGCCTTCCCGATACTGTCCGCCGCGCTGCTCGCCCTGGAGGCCAGCCGCAGGCACGGCGCCCACGTCTATGACTCGCAGACCGGGGGAGCACTGCTCTGGCAGCACCTGTTCTGGTTCTTCGGCCATCCGGAGGTCTACATCATCGCGCTGCCGTTCTTCGGCATCATCAGCGAGGTGATCCCCGTCTTCAGCCGCAAGCCGATCTTCGGCTACATCGGCCTGGTCGGCGCGACCATCGCGATCGCGGGGCTGTCGATGACGGTGTGGGCGCACCACATGTTCACCACCGGCCATGTGTTACTGCCGTTCTTCTCCTTCATGTCGTTCCTGATCGCCATCCCGACGGGGGTGAAGTTCTTCAACTGGGCCGGCACCATGTGGCGCGGGCATATATCGATGGAATCGCCGATGATGTTCGCGGTCGGATTTTTGGTCACCTTCCTGCTCGGCGGGCTGACCGGGGTCATCCTGGCCTCCCCACCGCTGGACTTCCACGTGCACGACTCGTACTTCGTGGTCGCGCACTTCCACTACGTGGTCTTCGGCACCGTGGTGTTCGCGATGTTCGCCGGCTTCTACTTCTGGTGGCCGAAGATGACCGGCAAGATGTTGCACGAGGGGCTGGGCAAGCTGCACTTCTGGATGCTGTTCATCGGCTTCCAGGCCACCTTCCTGGTCCAGCACTGGCTGGGCGCGCAGGGCATGCCGCGCCGCTACGGCGACTACAGCCCGATCGACGGGTTCACCACGCTCAACCTGGTCTCCTCGCTCGGTGCGTTCCTGCTCGGCGCCTCCACGCTGCCGTTCCTCTACAACCTCTGGTACACCGCGCGCCATGCCCGGAGGGTGACCGTGGACGACCCGTGGGGGTTCGGCAACTCGCTGGAGTGGGCCACCTCCTGCCCGCCGCCCCGGCACAACTTCACCTCGATTCCGACCATCCGCTCGGAGCGGCCGGCCTTCGACCTGCATCACCCGAGGATCGGGAGCCAGCCGCGCCAGCTCGACCCGACAGCCGGGCTCCAGGAGGAGATCTGAGCCGCGCTCAACAGGGGCGGCCGAGGGCGGTCCTGGTGGTCTCCTCCGGGTACGGTGACAGGCGCACGGCGTCGGCGGGGGAGAGCAGACCCGCCGCCACCCGCTCGCACAGGCGGCCGAGCGCGCTGATCTCCGCGTGCTGGGCCGCGGCGAACGCGCGGCCGACCGGGTCGCCGTGGCCGGGGACGACGACGCCGCCACTGCCGGCGCTGTCGCCGAGGAGGTCGAGCAGCCCGGCGAGGGTGGCCGGCCATTCGACGGGATAGGCGTCCTCGTAGGCGGGCGGGGCGCCGTTCTCCACCAGGTCCCCGGCGAAGACCACGCGGGCGTCCGGCACGTGGACGACCAGGTCGTTGCCGGAGTGGCCGCGGCCGAGGTGGGCCAGGACGACCGGGCGACCGCCGACGACCAGCTCCGCCCGGCCGGTCACCAGGTGGTCCGGCAGTGTGATCTCGGTGCTCGCGATGTCGTCGGCGACGTCCGCACGGCCCAGATCCCGGTAGTGGTGTGCCCACTCGTCCCTGGCCCGGCGGCCGTTGTCGGCCAGGTCGGTCCGGCAGCCCTCGTGCGCCCAGACGGGGCAGTCGAGGAACGGCCTGGTGCCGAAGCTGTGGTCGAAGTGCGAGTGGGTGATCGCCACCGCCCACGGGGCGGATGTCACCCGCCTGACCTCCGAGACCAGCTCGGCCCCCTGTCGCTCGTCTCCCCGGGTGTCGACCACCAGGCAGCCACCGTCGCCCACGACCAGCCCCACCGACAGGTCCAGCTCGGCGTACCGCCGCACCAGCACCCGGTCCGCCACCTCGACCCATCGCCCTTCCACGGGACGTATTCTCCCCGATCGCCGGCCATGGGGCACCGTGGAGGCGCTCAGACGTCGGCGAACCAGGAGCCGTGGAAGCCGGTGGGCACCCGGCGTGGCAGCCGCACCGTCGCCACGGACTCCAGCGTGCCGGCGTCCAGCACCCACAGCGCCGAGTCGTCTCCCGCGGTGACGACCGACATCAGCCAGCCGTCGTCCTCGGCGCGCTCGCCCTCGGCCGGGACGAACACCGCCTCACCCGTCGCGCCGCCGGTCTCCCTGACGTCGTTCGCGCCGGTCTGCGTGTCGTACTTGACGATCGCGTGCTCGGTCACGGTGTACAGGTAGCGGCTGGAGAGCCCGGTGCGCGCTCCGCTGACCGTGGGGAACTCGACGGCGCGGTCGTCGAGCCGCTCCTCTGTGGAGAGACCGCTTCCGGCGTCGAGCGTCCATCGGTGCAGGGTCGCCCCCTGCTCCGGGTTCCCCCCGGCGCCGGGGCCGGGGACCTGGTCCACGCCGCCGCTGACCCTCTCCCACACGCTCTGGAAGCTGCCGGGGGTGTAGCGGATCGCGTCGAGGACGATCCGGCCCAGCGCGTCCTCGTGGGCGTTGCCGACGTGGAAGACGTAGCAGGGATCGACGTCGAACCAGCGCACCTTCCCGTCGGCGCGTCCCATCACGCCGAGCCGGGCGCCGTAGGAGTCGTCCCACCGGTAGGGGATGCCGCGGTTCCTCATCTCCAGGTCGAAGACCACCGGCAGGTCCAGCCAGACCACGTGGTTCTCGGTGATCGCGAAGTCGTGCATCATGGTCGGCCCCGGGACCTCGATCTCCCGGCTCTCGACCAGCTCGCCGCCGGCGGACAGGCGATGGTAGGTGAGGTACGGCGGGAAGAAGCCGTAGCCGAAGAAGAGCAGCTCGCCGGTGCGCGGGTCCTCCTTGGGGTGGGCGGTCATGGCCGTGGTCAGCCTGCCACCGAAGTCGCAGGCACCGACGGTGTCCAGCCCGGGGGTGATCTCGTACGGCAGGCCGTTCTCGACCAGGGCGAGGAGCCGATCGGAGTGCCGGATCACGCTGGTGTTGGCGCTGACGGCGGCCAGATCGATGCCGGAGGGGCCCAGGAACTCGGCGTCGTCGGTGAACGCGGTGGTCCGCGTCCACCGGTTGCGGTACCACTCGGCGCGGCCGTCGCGCAGGCGGACACCGTGGATCATGCCGGGCCCGGCGAACCAGTGGCCGGGGTCCTGCCCCGGCAGCGGGTTGGGGCCGTTGCGGAAGTAGCGTCCGCTCAGCTCGGCGGGGAGGAGCCCCTCGACGGTCAGATCGTGGACGTCGATCTCATCGGGAACCGGGGCGAGGTCGCCCTGCAGATAGGACGGGGTCATGATCCCTCCTAGATATTCCACTAGTGACATGTCGAAGGTAAAACTTCTATGAATGACATGTCAATAGAGGAATGTAAGATGCCGTCATGAGCCTTCGACACGCGCTGCTCGGCCTGCTCTCCGAGGGTCCGGCGAGCGGATACGACCTGATGAAAGTCTTCGGTGTCTCGCTTGCCAACGTCTGGCCCGCCACCCAGAGCCAGCTCTACGGCGAGCTCGGCCGCCTCGCCGACGCAGGGTTGATCGAGGTCGTCGCCGAGGGGCCACGAGGTCGCAAGGAGTACGCGCTGACCGAGCCCGGCCTGGTCGAGCTGCGCCACTGGCTGACCGAGGTCGAGCCCGACCAGGTCCGCCGTAGCGAGATGCTGCTCCGGGTCTTCTTCCTCGGTGTGGTCGAGCCCGCCCAGGCGCGCGCCTACCTTGCCCGGCAGGGTGCCGTGGCGGCCGAGGAGCACGAGAGACTCAACCTGGCCCGCCCGATCGCCGACGGCCACGATCAGTTCTCCGTCTACGGGCGGCTCGCCCTGGAGTGGGGCCTGCGGGTCACCGCCATGCGGCGCGACTGGGCCGAGTGGGCCGCCCACGAGATCGAGGCCGCCGCCCTCGCCCAGGACGTCCCGGACGGGCAGGTCTCCGGCTGCCGGACACCGGAGGCCGGCCGGGAGACCGCCGACCGCTAGGACGCGCCCCCGCCGGGACGGTCGCGCGGTGACCGCCGGGCAGGGGCCGTCAGGCCAGGACCCGGCCGACCATTCGCGCGTACATCCGGCCCGGGCTCGGCACCGACGACGGGTGCAGGAAGCCCGGGAGCATCGGCAGGTCCACCGCGAAGGGCTGCAGCCGCTCGTAGAGGACGTCGGCGCCCGCGGGACGGTTGTCGGGATCCTTCTCCAACAGGTCGGCGACGAGGCGGTTCAGCTCGGCGGGGACCCCCGGAACCTCGGGCGGCCGCTCCTTCACCTGGCGCTCGAACACGGCGTACTCGGTGGGGCCGGTGAACAGCTGGCGGCCCGTCAGCATCTCGTGGATCACGCACCCGAGGGCGTAGAGGTCGCTGCGGGGACCGGACAGGCCGCGCTGGATCTGCTCGGGTGCCATGTACGACGGGGTGCCGAGAATCTGGCCGACCCGGGTGAACTGCGTCGAGTCGGCCTCGCGGAGCACGGCCAGACCGAAGTCGAGGACCTTGACGCTCCCATCGGGGCAGAGCATCAGGTTGGTCGGCTTCAGGTCGCGATGGCAGACGGACAGCGCGTGGGCCGCGGTCAGCACCGCGCAGGCCTGGGCGGCGATCGCCGCGGCCCAGGGCACCGGGAGCGGGCCGTGCTCGCTGACCAGGTCGGCCACGGTGACGCCCTCGATGAACTGCATCACCTGGAACAGCCGCTGGTCGAAGGTGCCGAAGTCGTACAGGACCGGTGCGCCGGGGTGCTCCAGCCTGGCCAGGATGCGGGCCTCGCGCAGGAAACGCCGCTTCAGCTCCTCGTCGGGGCCGGTGAGGAACCTCAGGAACTTGACGGCCACCCTGCGGTCGAGATGCCTGTCGTGGCCGCCGTAGACAGCCCCCATGCCCCCCTGGCCCAAAGGGAGGTCGTCGAGCACGTATCGGTCGCCGATGACCATCGACCCTCCCCTGGACGTGCGGGCATCACGCCCCTTGGTCGCATGGCCGGAGATGGCCGTCGACCAGTCCGTCAAAGCCTAGCCGGATCAGCGTTTCCCCCAGCGCCCTCGTCTCGCGCAGTCTGTCCTCCAGTTCGAACAGCTCGCGGAAGGCCGTTCCGTACATCCGCTGGTCGGACAGGGGCAGCATGGGAACCCTCGCCCGCCGCACGTCGAGGCGGCTGGAACTGGGATGGACCCTGGCCGCGTCGGCCGAGCGCAGGAAACCGGCCAGGAACCCGGAGTCGAGCCGCTGCGGGTCGACCCGGTACAGCGTGAGCTGCGGGCCGAGTGCCGCGCCGCTCTGGGTGATCACCCTGACCGCGCCGAGCACCGTGGTCACCACGTCGCCGGGCCTGATCATGATCAGTGTCGGGTCGAGGGTGGTACGGCCGGAGGGCGAGGCGCCCGCCGCGGTGTCGTCGGCGGTCAGCACCGGGAGGGGCCCCTCGTCCGCCGACATCCTCGGCGGCGCCTGCAGGATCGTGATCAGCCCCGCCTTGGCCAGCTCGCCGACCGTGGTGGTCGGCAGGTCCTGCCGCTCGGCGAGCAGCTCCAGGGCGGGAGTGGCCTCCGACAGCGTGGCCGAGACCGCCATGAAGCCGGCCAAGGCCTCGGTGAAGTCTCGCGGGAAGTCGAGGCCGCTGTGCTGCGGGCGGTGCCTGGCCGGGGCGAGGTCGACCTCGTCGTCGAGCAGGTCGATGATGCGCACCGTGCGGCTCTCGCCGGACAACTCGGCCTCGGGGTTCTCCAGGTACGCGCGCCAGACGGGCTCCACGACCGACAGGTCCTCGCCGGCGTCCACCATCAGCAGCTGGGACGGCGGGCGCCCGCCGTCGGGCCTGCGGAGTATCCACAGGTCGGGGCCGCCGGGCGCCAGCGTCACCACCGCCCGCAGCGCTCCCGCCCGGAGCAGGTTGCCGCGGATCCGTTTGCCCGGGCGCCGGCTGGCGGCGGCGGTGGGCATCAGGATCGCCACCAGACCGCCCGGCCGCACGCGGGCGAGGCAGTGCTGCACCCAGGCGAGCTCGGACTCACCGCGCGGCGGCAGGCCGTACTCCCAGCGTGGGTCGCCGGCGAGTTCCTCGTGACCCCAGACCCGTTCGTTGAACGGCGGGTCGCAGACCACGGCGTCGGCCACGTCGCCGGCCAGGCCGTCCTCGCGGAGCGAATCACCGGCGACGATCCGCGCCTCGGTCCCGCGCAGCAGCACCCGAACCGCGCTGAGCAGCGCGTTCGTCTCGTTGATCTCCTGCCCCATCAGGATGGTCTTCCCGCCGTCCGAAGCGCCTCCCCGCCGGGGCGTCACGGTGTCCGCGCCCAGCAGCAGCGTTCCGACACCGCATGCCGGGTCCAGGACGACGTCCCCCTCCCGCACCACCAGCCGGACCATGAGCTCGGCCACATCGTCCCTGGTGACCGAGAGCTGGCGGGAGTGCGCCTCGACGTAGCGCTCACACAGGAACTCGAAGACCTCCAGCGGGTCACGTTCGGCGGCCAGTTCGGCGACCAGCCGGACGAGGGCCAGATCGTCCAGGCGAAGATCGGCGGAGCCGGGGAGATCGGTCGTCACCTCGGCCATGCGGGTGAGAGACTTCGTACCATGATCACGCCAGGCGGTGGGCTCGCGGCGCAGGAACAGCAGGAACGCGCCGACCTTGGCCACCAGTTCGCCCAGTCTGAGGTCGTCGACCGAGGTGCGCATCCGCTGCCAGACCAGGTCGCCGAGCGAGACCTCGAAGGATTTGCCGTTCGCGCGCAGCCACACGGCGATCTCCGGCAGCGAGAACAGCGGGCTGGAGGTGGTACCGCCCACCGGCTGGGGAAAGTCCTCGTGGCGGCGGCGCCAGTTGCTCACCGCTGCCCTGCCGACCCCGGCAAGCCGGGCGATGTCGCCCGCGTTCACGGTGATCTCCTGGGACTCCTCCATGTTGGGCCACAGTAGTTGACTGTGCCGCAACGGTCTACAACGTCTTTGCTTGTGAAGTGCTTCAACCAATGATTTACTGCCTTCATGGCACTGAACCAACCACTGGCACTGCGCTACGCGGCCCGCTCCGATGTGGGGGTCCGCCGTGAGGCGAACGAGGATTCGGGCTACGCGAGCGCGCGCCTGCTCGCCATAGCGGACGGCATGGGTGGTCATGCGGGTGGAGAGGTCGCCAGCTCACTTGCCGTCACCGCCATGGCGGCACTGGACGACACCCTTCCCACCGGCGGTGTCGACCTGCTCGCCGCGCTCAAGGGCGCCGCCAGGGATGTCAACCACACACTGCGCGACATGAGCGAGCAGGATCCCACGCTCCGCGGCATGGGCACCACCCTGACCGCCATGCTCTGGGACGGCGCCACCTTCGCCCTGGCCCACGTCGGAGACTCCCGGGCCTACATGCTGCGCGACGGCGCCCTTTACCAGATAACCCATGACCACACCCTGGTCCAGTCGCTGGTGGACGAGGGGCGGATCACCCCTGAGCAGGCCGCGGAGCACCCGCGCCGGTCAATGGTGCTGCGGGTCCTTGAGGGCACCGGTGACGGTGAGCTGGACCTGTCGCTGCGCGAGGCCTACCCGGAGGACCGCTACCTGCTCTGCTCCGACGGCCTGACCGCCGTGGTCGGTCCCGAGACCCTGTTCAACACGCTGACCGAGATCTCCGACCCCGACGAGGCGGCTCGCTGGCTCATCGACCTCGCCAACCGGGGCGGCGGCCCCGACAACATCACCTGCATCGTGGCCGACTTCGGGGCGCCCACCGGTTCCACCCCGGTGGAACCGGCCATCGTGGGCGCCGCGGTCGAGAGGAAACTCTCCCTGTAGGGAATCCGGTGCCCGGGGAAGCCGGCGTTCGTACGCTTCGATGTGGCGTGCCCGTTCAGGGCGTCGGGCTCCCCTACCAGGTTCTGCCGGTGATGCGTTCGTACGCCTCGATGTAGCGCGCCCGGGTGACCTCCACGACCTCGGCGGGGACCTCAGGAGCGGGTTCCTTCTTGTCCCAGCCCGTGCCGGTCGCCCAGTCACGCACGTACTGCTTGTCGAAGGAGAACTGCGCGTGGCCGGGCTCCCACCGGTCGGCGGGCCAGAAGCGGGAGGAGTCGGAGGTCAGCACCTCGTCGCCGAGCACGAGCACGCCCTCGGAGTCCCAGCCCAGCTCGATCTTGGTGTCGGCGATGATGACGCCCCGCTCCGCGGCGAGTTCGGAGCCCCGCCGGTAGATCTCCAGCGTGATCCGCCGGAACTCCTCGGCGACCTCGGCGCCCTCCAGGGCGACCACCTCGTCGAAGGAGATGGGCTCGTCGTGCTGCCCGAGGGGTGCCTTGGTGGACGGGGTGAAGATCGGCTCGGGGAGCTTGGACCCGTCCAGCAGGCCGGGCGGCAGCGGCACACCGGAGACCGACCCGTGCGCTCGGTACTCCTCCAGCCCGCCGCCGGTCAGGTAGCCGCGCGCGACGCACTCGACCTTCGCCATCTTCAGCTTCCTGCACCGCACCGCACGGCCCGCGAACTCGGCGGGTACGTCGGTCGCCGAGATCACGTGGTTGGGCACGATGTCGGCGAGTTGCTCGAACCACCAGAGCGAGAGCCGCGTGAGGATCTTCCCCTTGTCGGGGATGGGCGTGGGCAGGATCACGTCGTACACCGACACCCGGTCGGACGCCACGAGGATGATGTCCCCGCGGTCCTCGTAGACGTCGCGGACCTTCCCTGAATGAAGAAGCTTCACTGCTTTCCTTGCTCTCGCTCGACCCGGTCGCTGACCGACACCTGCTCACCGTATTCGACATCCGGCGACGGGCCGCGCCCGCCCTGCCGGATGACCGGCCCGGCGTTCGACGCATCGTGGGTTCGTGGGCGGAGAAGGCGAACGACCGGTCTCGCTCTCGCGTTCGGTGCTTTCCCAAGACATGTTGGAGATGTAGCATCCCAACATGCCCTGGGAAAGCGACGACCTGGTGCCGCTGCGGGCGCTGGCGAATCCGCTGCGGATCCGGATCGTATCGCTGCTCACCGGCGCGTCCATGTCGGCCACCGAGGTCGCCAGGGAGCTGGACATCGCCCACGCCTCGGCCAGCTACCACCTGCGCCAGCTCGCCGAGGCGGGGTTCCTGGAGCAGGTGGACGAGCAGCCGGCACGGGGCGGCCGGGGTCGCCCCCGGCGGTGCTACCGCTATGACCACTCAAGCAGGATGCGGCTGGACCGGTCGGGCAGCCGGCCGCTGTACGAGGCGATGTTCGTCGACCTCGCGCGGCGGCTGGAGCGGGCCCACGGCCGGCGCACGTCCATGGACGCGGAGGTCTGGCTGGACGGCCCCGTGTGGGAGGAGGTCGTCGGGCTGATCGACCAGGCGGTCGCCATGGTCCACGACAAGGCGCGGCCACCGCGCTCGGATGGCAGCGTCAAGGTCAGCATGACCGCCCTGCTCCTGGAAATGGGCGACACGTGACGCCCCGGTCTCCGCTGCCGAGCCCGTTGGCGGTGCTCATCGCTCCGGCTTCGGAAAGGCTCCGGTCGAGGTCACCACGCATTGCCGGGACGAGTGGCCCGTAGACGACCGAGTCCAAGCGTTGAGGCGGTACCGAGGGCCGGTCGCGCCGCCTGCCACTCCGGTGGCCTCACCCGATTCGCGGTGGTGGGTGGTTCAGTGGGCGGGAGAGACGAACTCGGGCTGGTCGAGCAGGCGTAGCCAGCTTCCGTCGGGCTGGCGCCGGACGACCTGCGCGCGGGCGCCGCTCCCGTCCTTCGGCGGGGTCGAGGTGAGGGCGATGTCGCCGCTGATCAGTGTCGGCAGGGGCTGCTCCGGCTCGAAGCGGGGACGGCCGGCCAGCACCTTCTCCCACAGCGCGCGGATCGCCTCCCGGCCCACCGTCCGGCCGCCGGGAGGGTAGGCCATCACCGCGTCCTCCTCGTAGAGTGCGGCGACTCCGGCCGCGTCACCGGCGTTGGACCGTTCGACGAACAGGCGGGTGATGTCCTCGGGCCGCATGGCCTTCTCGTACTCCGGCATGGATTCCTCCTGGTATCGGGTTTCGGCACCTCCCAGCCTGGCCGCCCGATGGCCAGAAGTCCAACAGATGGATCTACTGGTAACTAGAATCCACAGCGATGGGGTTGGGACGGCTGGAATACTCCGTCACGGGCGCCTGCGGGCTCGCAGGATGGCGTCGTGGATGGTGACCTGGCGGCCTTCGGGGTCGTCGGCGAGGCGCGGCCTGGTGTCGGTGACGAGGATGTCCCACAGGTCGGGGTCGAGGGAGTGCGCGACCTCCTCGGCGGTGAAGAACATGCCGGGCACATTGGGCCGGGGCATCGTGGTCTCCAGGTCCGAGAAGTGGTGGCCGACGATGAGCAGGGTCCCGCCGGGGGCCACCGCGGCGGCCAGCCGGGTGTACAGCGCCTCGCGCTGTTCCCCCGGCAGGTGCATGAAATGGGCGGTGACCAGGTCGAAGTGGCCCTCATCGGGTGCCCAGCTCGTCAGGTCGGTGTGCACCCAGTCGATCCGCCCGGCCACCTCCGCGCCGAGGGCGTCGGCGCGTTCGGCGCCGCGCCGCAGGGCGACGGTGGAGAAGTCCGCCGCCGTGACCCGCCAGCCGCGCGCGGCCAGCCAGAGGGCGTCGGCCCCCTCGCCGCAACCGACGTCGAGCGCCGTGCCGGGGGGCAGATCGGTGGTCTCGGTCACGAGCTGGGGGTTGGGTCGGCCACTCCAGACCGCGGCACGGGAACGGTAGCGCTCCTCCCACGCCTGCTCGCTGAACATGCCCTCGGCTGAGGCGTCGTGGTCGGCGTGCCGGTGAGCATCCGGTGATGCCGCGGTGGCGGGACCGTGGTGGTCGCCGGGCACCCGTTCGGCGTGGCCGGAAAGGGACTCGGGCCGCCGGCGGTGAGCGGCGACGGCGTGGCGGGTGTCCTCGGCGATGAGGTTGGCGTTGATGGCCGCGGCGGTGTTCAGTGCCGAGGCGGCGGAGACGATCACCTGCGCGCGCGGGTCCGCGACGTTGCCGGCCACCCACACCCCGGGCACCGAGGTGGCCCCGGCGGGATCGGCGGGTACGTGGCTGCCGATGAGGTGGCCGCCGGCCAGTTGCGGGACCGGCTCCAGCCCGAGGGAGGCGAGCACGTCGGCCCGGGCGGTGAAGCGCGGCGCGACCACCACGGCCTGGCAGGGGACGAGTTCTCCCGAGCGCATCCGGACGCCGTCGAGCCGGTCGCCGGTCGCCTCCAGGGCGGCGACCTCGCCCTCCACGAGGGTGACCCCCCGGGCGGCCAGCTGCTCGTACTCCTCATCGGTGGGCTTGGGGGCGGTGTGCAGGAACAGGGTCACCCGCTCACTCCACTGCCGGAACAGCAGGGCCTGGTGCGCGGCCATCGGGCTGTCGGCCAGGACGCCGATCGCCTGGTCGCGGACCTCCCAGCCGTGACAGTACGGGCA
The DNA here is from genome assembly GCF_000721075.1 of Streptosporangium amethystogenes. Classification (GTDB taxonomy): domain Bacteria; phylum Actinomycetota; class Actinomycetes; order Streptosporangiales; family Streptosporangiaceae; genus Streptosporangium; species Streptosporangium amethystogenes. The sequence continues at coordinate 312,233 of NZ_JOEQ01000004.1, read as the reverse complement.
GTGCAGGACGTCGCGTCCCCATCGCCCGGCCAGCCCCGGAACGTCGGGCAGCTCGTCCACCAGGCCGGTGGCCACCAGCAGCCGCCGAGCCCGCACCTGCCGGCCGTCGGCGAGCAGTACGCGAAAGCCGTCGTCGCCCTCCAGTCGATGGGCCGAGGTGACGGTGCCGGTCACGATCTCACCGCCGTAGCCGGTCACCTCGGCGCGGCCGACGGCCAGCAGCTCGCCGGGGGGCGTGCCCTCGCGGCCCAGGTAGTTGTGCACATGCCCGGCCGGGGCGTTGCGCGGGGCACCGGCGTCGACCACCAGCACCGAGCGGCGCGCCCGGCTCAGGGTCAGGGCCCCGCTGAGCCCGGCCGCGCCACCACCGACGACCACCACGTCGTACTTCTCCCGCATCGTGTGCTCTCCTCTACTCGTCGTACGGCCATAGCCTCACGGCGGCCGTCTCGTTGCTGGACTATCCGCCCACGGCGACAGATTTGACAAATGCCTTTGCCGAGATGGCAAATAAGTAGGTGAGCCAAATGAGTAGCGTCAACAACGACACCCCCGCCCTGGACGGAGCCCTCGACACGGTCATCGACGCCGTGGGCCCGCGCCTGCGGGCCCTGCGCCGGCAGCGCGGTGCGACCCTGGCGCAGCTCTCCGAGTCCACCGGGATCTCGGTCAGTACCCTGTCCCGCCTGGAGGCCGGCCAGCGCCGTCCCACCCTGGAGCTCCTGCTCCTGCTGGCCCGAGCCCACCAGCTCCCCCTGGACGAGCTCGTCGGCGCACCGGAGACCGGTGACCCCCGCGTCCACCAGCGCCCGACCACCCGCAACGGCGTCACGTTCATCCCGCTGACCCGCCGCCCCGGCGGCCTCCGGGCGTACAAGATGATCATCCCGGCGGGCCGGCCCGGCTGCGGCCTGGAACCGCGGACCCACGAGGGGTACGCGTGGATGTACGTCCTGTCCGGGCGGTTGTCCCTGAGGCTCGGTGAGAAGGAGATCGTCCTGACCTCCGGAGAGGTGGCGGAGTTCGACGCACACCTTCCGCACGCGCTCAGTAATCTCGGGCCGGAACCCGTCGAGATCCTCAGCCTCTTCGGCCCCCAGGGCGAACGCCCGCACGTCCGCGCCCGCCCCTCCAACAGGTGAGTCGCCGGGTGCCGTACGGGTGCGCGACTTCTGTGATCACATGGGGCGCGGCCCTCGGCTCCGTAGCAGGTCGGCGAGGATCACGGCCTCGCTGATGTCGGCCTGCCTGCTCGCGGTCAGGAGCGTCAACGGTCGCTTCTTCGCCAGCTCGCGCAGGTGCTCCAGCGCGGTGGCCCGCTCAGGGTCCTCCAGCTCGGCCCGGTAGCGGCGGCCGAACTCCTCAAACCGGGCCGGATCGTGGCCGTACCACGTACGAAGCTCGGTCGAGGGCGCCACGGCCTTGCACCACTCGTCCAGATGCGCCTTCTCCTTGGACAGTCCGCGCGGCCAGATCCGGTCGACCAGCACCCGGGCGCCGTCGGAGGCCTCCGGCTCCTCGTAGACCCGGCGCACCCGTACTTTTGGTTCGGTAGTCATGCCGTGGTCATTCCCAGACGAGGGTAACGGCAGCCACCGGGGGGAGTCGGGTCATCAACTGGGCGACAGCGTGACGTCGACCTCGTAGTCGGGGACGTCGCTGCCAAAGACCTGCCGCAGGTGGTGGCGGATGTCGGTGGTCAGCGGGGCGCACTCGGCCGGGTGCCGGTCACGGGGCCGGGCGGGCAAGGGCCACCGGAGCGTTCCTTGCCTGCCTTGGCCGCCGTGACCGGGCTTCACGGTTCGGCGGAGATCCGGTCGGCGGCGTGTTCGATGGCGGTGCTCACCCGGTCGGCCAGCAGGCCGACCGCGCCGACCGCGCGGGTCATCGGGTCGTCCTCGGCGCCGCCGAGGGCCTGGGAGCGCAGGTAGGCGGTCTTCACCTCGGCCCATCGGGCGGCCTGCTCGGCGGTCAGGGTGCCGCGTAGCTCGGCGAGTTTGAGCAGGTTGGCCTCCGCCCCCGAGGTGAGGGTCTGGGCCTCGCCGAGGTAGTGATCGTCGATCACCGCCTCCAGTTCGGCGTCGTTCATCACCGGGACGACCCGGGCCGCGAGCTTGTTCATGTTCCGGTACGAGCCCTGGAGCTGGTAGGGGGGCTCGGTCCGCGAGGCGTCCGACTGGGCGGCCGAGGCGATGTACGCCTGGTTGTTGGCCAGCACCACCTTCTGGATCCGGAGCAGCTTGCGGAGCACCGCGAGGACCTGTTCCAGCTCCACCGAGGAGTACGGGTGGGAGAGCTGGTCGGCCCGGACCCCCGAGTCGCCCCGCGCCAGCCGTACCAGCAGGCGGATGTCGTCGCGGTCGCGGGTGGAGAGCGGGGACAGCACCGGGTTGGAGGTCAGCGCGTTGTCGATGTAGCTCAGCGCGAACAGCTCGTCCCGGCCGGACAGCACGTCACCGAGGTTCCACACGTCGGCGCGGTTGGCGAGCATGTCGGGGATGCGGAAGCGCTTGCCCGACTCGGTGTACGGGTTGCCCGCCATGCAGACCGCGAAGCGCTTGCCGCGCAGGTCGTAGGTGCGGGTCCGGCCCTCCCAGACGCCCTCCATCCGGCGCTGGCCGTCGCAGAGCGAGATGAACTTCTGCAGCAGCTCCGGGGAGGTGTGCTGGATGTCGTCCAGGTAGAGCAGCACGTTGTTGCCCATCTCCAGCGCGAAGGAGATCTTCTCGATCTCCTGCCGTGCCGTCGCGTCGGGCGCCTGCGCCGGGTCCACCGAGGTCACCAGGTGGCCCAGGGCAGGGCCGTTGACCTTGACGAAGATCATCCCCAGCCGGTTGGCCACATACTCCATCAGGGTGGTCTTGCCGTAGCCGGGCGGGGAGATGAGCAGCAGCATGCCCATCTGGTCGGTCCGCTTGGCGTCCCCGGCCGCGCCGAGCTGTTTGGCCAGGTTGTCGCCGATCAGCGGCAGGTAGACCTCGTCGAGCAGCTGGTTGCGGACGAAGGCGGTCATCACCTTCGGCTGGAACTCCTCAAGACGCAGCCGCGCCCGCTCGGCCGCGACCAGCTCGTTGCGCCGCTTCTGGTAGGCGCGGTACGCGGGGACGCGGTGGTCGCGGAAGTGCCGGGTCCTGGCCAGGAACTCGTCCAGCCGCAGCCGGATCGCGCGCCCGGAGATCCGGGGGTGCGCGCCGAGCAGCCCCTCGACCGTGGCGGTCAGCGCCGCGGCCGAGTCGTGTCGCGCCACCTCGCAGAGCAGTACGGCGACCGCCTCCACCAGTTCGGCCGATCCGGGGGCCGATGCCGAGCCCGGCCCAGAGTCCGGCCCAAAGTCCGGCCCCGAGTCCGGCGTCGAGAGGTCGAAGGCGGACAGCCACGCCTCGGCCAGGCGGTGACGCCCGGAGAGGTCGTCGCCGAACGCTCGCAGGTCGTCCTCGAACTCCTGGCGCGCGGGGCCGATCGCCCGGTCGAACCGGTCGAGCAGCGCCCGTGCCCCCGCGCTCGTCACGAACCCGAACGGCTTGCCGACCAGCTCCTCGAAGAGATACTCCCCGGCCAGTTCGAAGACGCCCTCGTCTCCCCGCGCGCGGGTCCCGGCCGGCCGGGGCGCCCCGGACGTGCTCGCGGCGGCTACGGCGAGCGCGCCCGCCGGACCCTCCGGCCGGTCGTGGAGACCCCGGCTGAAGGACGCGATCGCGGAGCCGAGGGCGGCACGAGTCTCCTGTACCGCTTCCACCTGGCCGAACAGGGTCCGGGCCCGGGCCAGCGAGGTGGCCCGGACGGTCCAGGTCGCGCGGGTGGCCTCGTCGGTGCCGTAGGTCCAGAAGAGCTGGGCGGCGGCCCGCGCCGCCGGCGGGTAGCGGAGCAGGCCCGCGCCCGCGTGCAGGCGGAGCGCCGCCCGCAGGATCGCGGTGGCGTCGTGGTCGTGGACACCCCGCTCGTAGCCCTCGTCGTAGCGGGTCTCCGCCACCCGGCGGACGATCTCCAGCAGTTCCCCGTCGGCCACCGCCGCCTCGTGCAGCGCGTCCAGGGAGACCTGTCGCTCGCCCAGCGTCAGGGTGCCGGACTCGGCGGCGGCCAGGATGGCGGCGGCCAGGTGCTCGCCCCGGTAGACCTCCGGCGACTCCGAGACCGTCAGCTGGTTCCAGAACGGCCGGGTCTCCTCGAAGGCCGCGTCAAGCACCGGGGAGCGGTAGTCGGTCCCGGTGACGGCGAACGCCATCCGGCCTTCGTGCGGGACCAGGGTCAGGTCGGCCGGCTGGGTGTTGACCGCGAACAGGTGGCGGCCGAGCCGGATGGTCTCGCCACCGTCGGTGTAGAGGTCGAGCCGGTCGCGCAGGGCGCGGCCCGCCTCCTGGCGGGCGGACTTGACCCGGCCTTCGAGCTCCTCGGCACGGACCTGGTCACCCAGCGCGCGCAGTTCCCCGGCCACGCCCTTGAGCTTGAGCACCATCGGGTCGGACCCGAAGTAGGTGTTGACCTCGTCCAGCGACTTCAGAGCGGCCAGGCGGCGTCGTACGCTCGACAGGATCCGGGTGGCGGAGTCGGCCAGCCGGTCGGCACGGCGGGCCCGTTCGTCGAGCAGCGCCTGGCGGCGCGAGGAGAACGCCTCATAGACGTCCTCCCGCTTCGAGGACAGCTGCCCCAGGAAGTCGTCGAACTCGGCGAAGCGCGACTCCAGGTTCTCCAGCTGGAGCATCAGCCGGCCCAGCTGCTCGTCGCAGCGTTCGGGGGTGTCGGACATCGCCAGCGCCCCGGTGATCGCCTGCCCCAGCAGGGCGTACTCGGCGGCGAAGGCGGCCCTGCCCTCACCGGCCAGCAGCTCACCGCGCCGGGCGTCCAGCGTGGCGCGGGCGCGGTTGACGCCGCCGAGCACCTCGCCGACCCGTTCCAGGATGGCGGTCCGCACGGTGGCGTCGGCGATGTCGAGCGTGCCGACCACCTCGACCACGATCTCCAGGCCCCGCGCCTGCCGCTCCAGCCGCTCGCCGATCGGCCCGGCCTCGGCCACGGTCGCGATGGCGCCCGCCTCGGAGACCAGCGACTCGACCTCCGCGTGGTAGCCGGCGAAGGCGTCGTCGCCGCGCAGGAAGCCCGCCGCGCGCTGCGCGGTGCTGTCCAGCTCGGCCGTCAGCTCCGCGTCGAGCGCGTCGATTCTGGCGACGTCGACGTGGCGTAGTTCGCGCAGGGTCACCAGGTGACCCTGCGACTGGCGCAGCTGCGAGAGCCGGTCCACCCAACCCTGGGCGGACCTGGGCGCCTCGCTCCGCGCGTGTCGTATCAGTGCGGTGATGTCGGTGGCGGCGGCCTCCAGCGCCTCGGCGGCCTGCCGGGTGAGCGACTGGACGTTCTCGAACTCGTCCAGCACCTGCTCGGCGGTGGCCCGCACGTCGGCGAGCGGACCGCGCAACCCGTGCTCGCCCAGCCAGTGGTAATGGTCGAAGACCCGGACGCAGGAGGCGATCAGCGCCTCGAAGACCGGTATCGACGGCGCCATCTCGTCGACCATCCTGGCCACCGAGAGGCAGTCGGAGATGCCCCGGACCAGCTCCGCGTTGCCGATCCGCTCCAGCGGGCCGGTGCCGACCGGACGGCCGGCGGCGTAGAGGTCCGACTGGTACGCCGTCTGCCAGACCTGCATCGGGTGGACGCGGGTGGGCTCGTCGGAGGTGGCCCTGAAGACGACCAGCGTGCCGTCGTCGAACAGCGAGTAGCCGTGGCAGGAGAGCGGATTCGCCACCTGCTTGCGGATCACGTTGTACGGCAGCAGCAGCGAGCGCCCCTCTGCGCGGGCGTGGAAGACGTACAGCACGTCCTCGCCGTTGGGGGAGCGGATGACCCGCTCGAACTCCAGCTCGGACACGTCGGTGTCGAAGGTCTTGCTGACCCCGGTGGACAGGTAGTAGCCGCCGGGGAAGATGATCCCCTGGTCCTCGGGCAGGCGCTGGCAGGCCTGCCCGATGCCGTCGAGGCGGACCACGCCCTTGGTCCGGGTGTTGAAGACCAGGTGCCGCCACTCGGGCTCCTTGTACGGCCGGATCCGGAGCAGGATCAGCGGGCCGATCCTGGCGTGCTGGACCTCCGCGTCGGCGAGGCTCTGCAGCGGCTCGGTGACGGGCTCGCGGTAGATGCCCTCACCGGACTCGGTATTGTTCTCGATCTTGATGGTGAGGTCGCCGCCGACGGTCTCGACGAACACCTCGCCCTGGATCGAGATGTGCGGATGGCGGCCGAGCACGTGGTCGTCACGGGTGGCGGGGGTCCACTCGAAGTCGTGCGAGGGCGGGAACGTGTGGTCGCGCTCCCCCCGGTCGTCGATGTAGGTGAGCGTGCCGTCCGCCCCGACCTGCCAGCGCAGCACCCGGGTGTCCTGCGGGCCGGTCTGGAAGACGGCCAGCAGCTTGCCCTCGACCCGGCGGAGCTGGAGCAGCCGGGTCTCCCGGTAGTACCGGTAGAGCTCGGCGAAGTCCCGCTCGAAGCGCGGGTCACGGAACATCGGCGCCGGGTCGAACCGGAACGCGTCCGCCGTGTCCCGTACGAACGTGTGCATGGAGAAGACGTCCGAGACGGACGTCTCCGGCTTCAGCCCGATGAACACGTTGTAGCCGAAGAGCATGAGCCCGCCGACCGAGACGATGTCGCGCGGCACGCAGTTGTTCTCGGTGCGTATCCGCTCGGTGCCGATCAGGCGCAGCTCGGCTCCGCCGAACACCGCCAGGCGTTCGGCGTTGAGCGCGTCGGACCGCCCGGCCAGCTCGGCGGCCTGTTCGGCCAGCCGGGCGCGGAGCACCTCGTAGGTGCCCGCGTCCAGCCCGGCCCCCTCCGCGCCGGGGGCGTCGGTGACGGCCTCCGCCGTGGAGGACGTCACTTGCCGGCGGAGTTGAGCGCGGCGACCGGGACCTCGGTGGTGGCCGCGGCCTGGGCCTCGCTCAGCAGGCCGCGGAGCCGGTCGGCGTCGGGGCCGCCGTCTTTGATCAGTTTCACCAGCAGCGCGGACAGTGAGAGGTTCCGCACGTCGGCGGTGTCGATCGAGCCGAGGACCCTGCCCAGGTCGGCGGGGATGCTCGACGAGCCGTTCAGGTAGGGCTCGGCCAGCGTACGGGCGACGTCGGAGTGGGCCACGAAGCCGTCCACCGCCTTGCCCATGCTGATCGAGCTCATCAGCCTGTCGAAGAACACGCTGTCGCCGCCGACGATGTCGATGTTGGCCTTGGACAGGCCGGCGGAGACCACGGAGGCCTGCGCCTCGGCGATCTTGAGCTGCACGTTCACCCCGGCGAGGCGGATCTCCTTCTCGGCCTCCAGGCGCAGGCGGTACTCCTCGTGGGCGCGGGTCGCGTCGGTGAGCGCGGCCATCGCCGCGGCCTTCTCGGTGAGACCCTCGGCCTCGGCCTTGAGCTTCTCGCCGACCATCGCGGCGGCGGCCATCGCCATGGCCTGCTCGCCCTCGGCCTCCGCCTTCAGCTTCTCGCGTACCGCGGTGGCCACGGCGTGCGCCTTGGCCTGCTCGCCCTCGGCGACCGCCAGCGCCTTCTCCCGCTCGACGGCGGCCTCGGCGCGGCCGATCTTCTCGATCGCCGCGGCGTCCCGCTCGCGCACCTGCACCTCGGCCAGGCCGAAAGCGGCGGTCTCGGCCTGGACGCCCTCGGCCAGACGGATCTTGGCGCGGGCGTCGAGCTCGGCGGCCTGCTGCCGGGACTCGGCCAGCACCAGCGCCTCGCGGGCCCGGTGCTTGGACGCCGCCTCCGAGGCCTCGGCCGCCTTGATGTCCTTGACCAGGCTCTCCTGCGCCTCGGCCTCGGCCTGGATGATCACGGCCTGGCGGGTCCGCTCGGCCTCCTCGACCACACGCAGGCGCTTGATGCTCTCCTCCTGCTCGGCGACGGTCTTCTCCACCACGATCCGCTCGCGGATCACCTCGGCGATGGAGCGCTTCTCGCCCTCCAGCTCCTTGTCCTTGGAGATGCGCGACAGCTCGGTCTCGCGCTCGCGGGCGATGACCTCCAGCAGGCGGTCCTTCTCGATCCGCTCGGTCTCGATGGCGAGGACCCGCTCGCGGTTCTTCGCCGCCACCGCGATCTCGCGAGCCTGGTTCTCCTGCTGGATGCCGAGCTGCTCGTCGGTACGGAGATTCGCGGCGTGCGCCTTGAGCCGCTCCTCGGCCTGGACCTTGGCGGTCTCCGCCTCCTCGCGGGCACGCATGGTCTCGACCTCGCGCTTCTGCTTGGTCTCCGCGTCGGCCTGGCGGCGCTCAAGCTCCAGGATGGCCTCCCGCGCGTCCACGTTCTGGCGGGTGATCTCCTTCTCCTCGCGACGCTGGAACTCGTTGGTTCGTACGTGCTCGATGGCGGTCAGCTCGGTGATCTTCCTGATGCCCTGCGCGTCGAGGATGTTGTTGCGGTCGAGGGACATCAGCGAGGTCTGCTCGAGGTAGTCGATGGCTGCGTCCTCAAGGCTGTAGCCGTTGAGGTCGGTGCCGATGACCTGGATGATCTGGTCGCGGAACCGGTCACGCTGGGTGTAGAGGTCCACGAAGTCGAGCTGCTTGCCGACCGTCTTGAGCGCCTCGGAGAACTTGGCGTTGAACAGCTCCTGCAGCGTTTCTTGGTCGCTCGCGCGGGCGGTGCCGATGGCCTGGGCGACCTTCACCACATCCTCGACGGTCTTGTTGACCCGGACGAAGAAGGTGATGCGGATGTCGGCCCGGATGTTGTCGCGGCAGATCAGGCCCTCACGGCCGGTCCGGGCGATCTCGATGGTCTTCACCGAGATGTCCATCAGCTCCGACTTGTGGAAGATGGGCAGCACGATGGCCCCGGTGAAGGTGACGTCCACCTTGTTGATCTTCGAGATGATCAGGGCCTTACCCTGTTCGACCTTGTTGAACAGGCGGCTGATCATGACGAGCAGGCCGACGACGACGAGGAGGACGACGGCGAGGAAGATGCCGAGTCCGGTGGAGATGACGTCCAAAATGGTCCCTCGGTTAAATAGGACGATCAGGGTCGAGTTCCGCGGCGTACGGCATCACCCAGAAGAACTCGCCGGGGGAGTCATAGGCGAATATCAGGGCGGTGCTTCCGGCGGCGAAGACGTCGTCGCCGGTCTGACGCACTTGAACGAGAGCGGAGGAGCCGTCCGCGGCGGTGACCTCGGCCTGGCCGAAGTCACCGCCGACCCGGCTTGTACGGATAACGCACGCACGGCCCACGAAGTCGGCGCGGGAGGGAACGCGCTCCTTCGGGATGAGGCGTCGCAGCGGCAGCACGATGAGGCGCGTGCACGCCCAGGCGCAGACCAGTGCCGCGACCAGTACCGCGATCAGGGCGGGGGTGCCGGTGAACAGTGTGCCGCCCACCAGGCTCGCGAACCAGGCGACGACGACCAGCAGCGAGATGACCAGTGCGGCCGGGACTCCGCCGAGTCCCAGACCGCTCAGGAAGCCGGTGGCCCCTGAGGCTTCGGAGCCGTCGCCGTCGAACCCGAACACGCCGAACACGACGAGCACCCAGTACGCGATGATCACCAGGAGCAGGAACGTGAACAGGACGGTCGGAAAGGACAGCGTGGCATCGACGAACTGGCCCATTGGCGTGTGAGGTCCCCCTGCTGGCGTACCGGATCGCGCTCCCCCGAGCGCACGTAAGCGACTATATACAGGTAAAGATTGGTTAAAGAGAATAGTTCCCAAATTGGAAAAATATCCGTATTAACCGCTCCACCTGCGGGTTCCGGGGCCTGCGCGCGGGTGGTGGCGCGGGGGCGTCAGAGGGCGTGTGGAAACCGAGGAGCGCGGGCGTGGCCTCTCGTCCTCGGCGGGATCCCGAGAGATCAGGCGGGTCGGGTGATCATGTAGGCGAGACCGACGAGAATCACCACGGGGATGAGCCACACGATGGCCTCGATGGCGAATTCCTTGTACATGGGGGACATCCCTCCGAAGGGGGGCGGTGAGGAACGTGGATTTCCGACGATAACCGCTGTCCTGCGCCTGTGACCAGGGCTCACCGGGCAGCGGGAAGCCACCGGGGCATCCCGGGGACACTCGCCGGCGCACGCGTCGTACCTCCGTGCCGTGACCTGTCCGCACGAGCGGTGGCCGGCCGCGGGCGGGCGGCTTCCACGAGCCGCTGTAAGCCGCTGTGCGCGCTTATGAGGGGACGGCCGAGCCGACCACCACGGGATTGTCGGTGATCTCCCCCTCGACCACGTCGGCGACCACGCAGGTGATGTTGTCGGGTCCCCCCGCCTCGCAGGCGAGCGCGATCAGCTGCCGGGTGACCTCCTGCAGGTCGTCGACCTCGGCGAGCACCTGGCGGAGCCGTTCGGCCTCGACCACCCCCGACAGCCCGTCGGAACAGAGCAGGTAGCGGTCACCGACCTCGGCGTCCCGCAGGGAGAGGTCGAGTTCGAGGTTCTCGCTGCCGTCGAGGACCTGCAGCAGGATCGACCGGTGCGGGTGGCGGGCGGCCTCCTCGGCGGTGATCCGGCCGTCGTCCATCAGCGTCTGGACCAGGGTGTGGTCGTAGGTGATCTGATAGAGATCGCCGTTGCGGAGCAGGTAGGCGCGGGAGTCGCCGATGTGGGCGAGGGCGACGCGCGAGCCGTTCCAGAGCATCAGGGTCAGAGTGGTCCCCATGCCGGTGAGTGACGGGTCCTCGGCGACCAGCTCGCGCAGGCGCTGGTTGGCCTTGCGGACCCCGGCCTCGGCGGCGGCGGCGAGGTCGCCCGGGCACTCCTGGTCCAGGGACGCCACGGTGGCGATGGCCGCCGAGCTGGCGACCTCACCACCCACGTGACCGCCCATTCCGTCGGCGACGGCCAGAAGCCGCGCGCCCGCGTAGGCGGCGTCCTCGTTGCCTTGCCGGATCCGGCCGACGTCGGACCCTGCCGTATAGCGCAGCGTGATCATCTGCACATCACTAGATCGTCGAGTTGCACGAGCTGAGCCGCTTTCGGACAGTTGGGATGGGCCTATGGCGAACCGAGATGTTCCACGATCCACTTAACACCATGGTGGCGCAAGCGGCCTGGGGAAGTGTTGCCACATCTGTTGACACCGGTAGTGGCGCGTAAGCTGTTTCAGTGGCCGTCCAGTGCCTCCTCAGTGCCCCCGCACTGTGCCCGGAGTTCCCCACTTTACGCACCGCTAGGAGATCAGGAATGACCGCGATCATGCAGGAGGCGGCACGTCGCCGCACGTTCGCGGTGATCAGCCACCCCGACGCGGGCAAGTCGACCATGACCGAGGCGCTGGCGCTGCACGCCTCCGCGATCAGCCAGGCGGGCGCGGTGCACGGCAAGTCCGGGCGCCGAGGGGTGACCTCCGACTGGATGGAGATGGAGAAGGCCCGAGGCATCTCCATCACCTCCGCCGCGCTCAGGTTCGAATACCGCGGCCACATGTTCAATCTGGTCGACACTCCCGGCCACGCGGACTTCTCCGAGGACACCTACCGGGTGCTGGCCGCCGTCGACTGCGCGGTCATGTTGCTCGACGCGGCCAAGGGCATGGAGCCGCAGACGCTGAAGCTGTTCGAGGTGTGCCGGCACCGCCGCATCCCCGTCATCACGTTCGTCAACAAGTGGGACCGGCCGGGCCGCGAGGCCCTGGAGCTGCTGGACGAGATCGAGGAGAAGACCGGTCTGCGGCCCACGCCGATCACCTGGCCGATCGGCACCGGCGGCTTCTTCCACGGGGTGGCCGACCGCGCCGCCGACCGGATCGTCCGCTACACCCGCACCCCCGGCGGTGCCACCAAGGCCATCGAGACCGACCTGAGCGCCGAGCAGGCCCTGGTCGAGCTGGGCGGTGACTGGGAACGGGCCAAGGACGAGATCGACCTGCTCTCCGCGATCGGCGCCGACCACGACCAGAAGTCCTTCGAGGCGCACGAGTCCACCCCGGTGCTGTTCGGGGCCGCGCTGTCCAACTTCGGCGTCGGCCGCCTGCTGGACGCCATGGTCGACATCGCCCCCGCTCCCGCACCCCGGCCGGACGTCGACGACGACCCGCGCCCGCTGGAGGAGCCGTTCTCCGGCCTGGTCTTCAAGGTGCAGGCCAACATGGACCCCTCGCACCGCGACCGGATCGCCTTCGTCCGGGTCTGCTCGGGCAGGTTCGAGCGCGGCATGGTGCTCGTCCACGCGGCCACCGCCCGCCCGTTCGCCACCAAGTACGCCCAGTCGGTCTTCGGCCAGGAACGCGCCACGATCGACGAGGCGTACCCCGGTGACGTGGTCGGACTGGTGAACGCCAGCGCGCTGCGTCCCGGCGACACGCTGTACGACGGCTCGCCCGTCGAGTTCCCTCGAATTCCGAGTTTCGCCCCCGAGCACTTCTCCACGGCCAGGGTCCGTGACTCCAGCCGGTCCAAGCAGTTCCGCAAGGGCATCGAGCAGCTCGACGCCGAGGGCGTGGTCCAGGTGCTCCGCTCCGACGTCAGAGGCGACCAGTCGCCGGTGCTCGCCGCGGTGGGCCCGATGCAGTTCGACGTGGTCAAGCACCGGATGGACGCCGAGTTCAACACCGAGATCCTGATGGACCGGCTGGACTTCGGCATCGCCAGGCTCACCGACGCCGAGTCGGCGCCGATCCTGGCCCGCCAGCGCGGGGTGGAGGTCTTCACCCGCTCGCTGGACGGGGCCCTGCTGGCGCTGTTCACCGACGAGTGGCGGATGCGCGGCGTCATGCGCGACCACCCTGACCTGGTGCTGAACGCCCTGCTCGCCGACACTCGCGGCTGACCGGCTCGGGTACGACCTTTCCTGAAAGCCGTACCCGGCCCGTCTGCCTGCCGTGCATGGTGAGATATGTCGTCATGAGTGCGATTAAGTGGGGAATCCTGGCGACCGGTGGCATCGCCACCACCTTCACCGAAGACCTGAAGCTCCTGCCGGACGCCGAGGTGGTCGCGGTCGGATCGAGGTCGCAGGAGTCCGCGCGGGCCTTCGCCGACCGGCACGGCATTCCCCGGGCGCACGGCAGCTGGGCAGAGCTTGCTGCCGATCCGGACGTGGACATCATCTACGTGGCCAACACCCAGAACGCCCACTACGCCGCGGTACGGACCTGTCTGGAGGCGGGCAAGGCCGTACTGTGCGAGAAGGCGTTCACCCTGAACCGGGCCGAGGCCGCCAAGCTGGTCGACCTCGCGCGGGAGCGGGGGCTGTTTTTGATGGAGGCCATGTGGATGCGCTGCGTCCCGGGCATCCGCAAGCTCATGGAGCTGGTCGAGGGCGGGGCCGTCGGTCCGGTCGACTCCGTGCACGCCGACTTCTCGATCTCCGTCTCCGTCGAGCCCGACCACCGGCTCCGCGACCCGAAGCTGGGCGGCGGCGCCCTGCTCGACCTGGGCGTCTACCCGATCTCCTTCGCCCACCTCGTGCTCGGTGCCCCCGCCGGGGTGCGGTCCTGGGCGCGGCTGACCCCCGAGGGCGTGGACGAGAACACCGGCGTACTGCTCGGCTACGACAGCGGAGCCGTCGCCCTGCTCTCCTGCGGTATCACCGCGGGCAGCCCGGTCACCGCGTCGATCTCCGGGCCGCTCGGCCGGATCGAGCTGCCGAACCCGTTCTTCCGTCCCGACACGTTCGTCCTGCACCGCATGGGCGGTGAGCCGGAGACCTTCCACGTCCCCTTCGAGGGGACCGGCATGCTGCACGAGGCGGCCGAGGCCATGCGCTGCCTGCGCGAGGGGCTGCTGGAGAGTCCGCTGGTGCCGTGGCAGGCGACGTTGGACGTGATGGGCATCTTGGACGAGGTCCGCGCGCAGGTGGGTGTCCGATTTCCCGGTGAATGACTGATCGGGAGCTTTCCGCTGTACGCCTGGGGTGTTTGACGCGATGGGGCTCCGGGGCGTGTGCGGGGTTTCGGGGTTTTCGCCGTGCCCGCTACGGTGGGCGGGCGTTCGTGTTCTGGTTTTTCCGTTCGCCCGATCTGCTGTCTGCTCTCTCGATGGCCTGCATGATGGTGCTTTCCGCGTGGGCGAGAGGGCCGGATCGCTCATGAGGAGAAGTCACGGGGAGCGTCTGTGGTGGATGACTGGAGCGCCGGTCTCCTGCTTGGGGGCATCGTCTTAGTGGGCGCGTCCGTGCAGCGGATGGCGGGGATCGGGTTCGCGCTTGTGGCGGTGCCCGCTCTGGTGCTGCTTCTCGGCCCGGCCGAGGGGGTGGTGCTGGCGAACTGCGCGGCCGGTGCCATCAGCGCGATCGGGCTGGCCGGCACCTGGCGGGAGGTCCGCCTGACCGCGATGGTTCCGTTGGTCGCCGCGGCCGCCTGTACCGTGCCGGCCGGGGCCTGGGTGGCCGCCCGGTTGCCCGAACCGATGCTGCTGGTCGGCATGGGGACGCTGGTGAGCGTGGCCGTACTGCTCGTGATGCGGGGCAGCCGGGTGCCCGCCCTGCGCGGCGCCGGGGGTGCGGTGGCGGCCGGTGCGGCGAGCGGGTTCATGAACTCCTCCGCGGGGGTGGGCGGTCCGGCGGTCTCCCTGTACGCGGTGAACGCGGGCTGGACGGTGCGGGAGTTCGTGCCGAACGCGCAGTTCTACGGGGTGGTGGTGAACGTGCTCTCCGTTACGGCCAAGGGCGTGCCGAAGCTCACGATGCCGCTCTGGCTGCTGGTCGCGGCCGGGATAGCGGCAGGCGCCGTGCTGGGGAAGGCACTCGCGGAACGAGTGCCGGAACGGCGGGCCCGGGTGCTGGTGCTGCTGCTCGCGCTGGTGGGCGGGTTCACCACGATAGGTAAGGGGCTGTGGAGCCTGTGACCCCTGCCCGGCACAGGGCGGCATACGGGGGCAGCTGATCGGCGGCGGGCACCGGCCGTCGCCGAACGGCTACCGGTAGCCGGTTGTGGGAGGTCGGGAGCCCGGAATGTTGGGATCATTCGGGGAGTGACGATGCCATCGTGTGGACGGTCTTCTCGAATCTCAGGGCCAGGTCGCGGTCCACGGTGAGCTCGACGGGCCTGCCCTTCCGGTAGGCGGTGAGCGGGCCGACCGGCGGATGGTCGATGAGGGCGGCGATCGGGGGTACGGCCCTGGCCGCCGGCTGGGCGAACACCGCCGACAGCACCCGGACAAGGCCGCGTACCGGTTGCCGGAAGGGCTTGAACATCCCCGTCGCCACGAACAGCGGGTTGTAGAGCACATAGCTCGTCCGCTCGCCGGCGTAGGCCATGCCCAGCAACTCGACGGCCCTGGCACCCTGCATGGTCGCCCTGAAAGGCCGATACCCCTCGGTCAGTTGCGGGTCGTCCCAGCGGATCTCTCCCGCGCGGATGCCCCCGACCCCGCACAGATTGACGATCACGGGCGTTCGCGCCTCCTCCAGTGATTCGCGCAGGCCCTCGGCCATGAGCCAGCGGTTGATCACATACAGGGCGAAGGTGTGCTCGAAGCCCTCCTCGGTCTCGATCCTCGTCAGGTTGTACCTGAAGGCCCCGAGCACCAGCGCGTCGATCACCGGATGCTCGTCACGGAGTTTCCGGATCAGATCGTGTGTCTGCCGGATGGAACTGAGATCCGCCTGGATGAAGCGGGCCGCGGGCACCTCCTCGCGCAAACGCCGCCCGCCTGCCTCGCCGCTGCCCACGGCGATGACCAGATCGCCCCGCTCGGCGTGGTGCCGGGCGAGCGCCTTGCCGATGCCGCTCGTGCCGCCGGTGATCACGATGGTCCGTCGCATAAGTTGAGGCCCTCCTCAAGTTGAGATTGACCTCAACTTAGCTAGGCTTCCGGACATGCGCAAGGACGCCCTGCACAACCGCGAGCTCCTCCTGCGGGCGGCCAGGAGCCTCTTCGCCGACCGGGGACTCGACGTGCCGCTCGAAGAGATCGCGCGTACGGCGGGGGTGAGCATCGGGACGCTGTACAACCGCTTCCCCACCCGGGCCGAACTGGTGGAGGCGGTGTTCGAGGACCGGGTGGCGACCGTCGCCGAACTGGCCGAGCGGTCACTCGCGATGGACGACGCCTGGAAGGGGCTCGTCGCGTTCATCACCGGCGTGTGCGAGCTACAGGCGGCCGACCTCGGCTACAACGACCTCGCCGTACGCGGCGCCGCGGCCGACACGGCCGCGGGCTACGCGTTGATGCGCCGGATCATCGAGCGCGCCCAGGAGTCAGGCGCCCTGCGGGACGACGTCACGCTTGAGGACATGGCATTCGTGATCTGGGGGGTCGCGGCGACCGTACGCGCGACGTTCCGCGTCGCTCCCGGAGTCTGGCGGCGGCATCTCGCCCTGACCCTCGACGGCCTACGCGCCACCGCCGCCCACCCCCTCCCCACCCCGCCCATGACCCCTTCCCAGGCCCGCGCCGCGATGAACGACTGCCCCTGAAAGCCCCCACCCCCAAACAGGCAGCCCCCACCCCCAAACAGGCAGGGCCCACCCCTGGACTGTTTGTGCAGCCCAGCCCTGGAATGGTTACGGCGCCCGGCCCTGGACTGGGTCATGCGGGGGCGCTTCAGCTACGGCGATCAGCCCCGAACGGCCCCCAAGAATCGCTTCAGCGACGGTGCCTACCCGGGCGGCCGGAAAGCAAGCGGCTACGGCATGCCCGCCGTACGGCCAGAGCGCGTGCAGCGGAGGTGGGCGGGTGTTCCGGCCGGCGTAAAAAGAGCCCGCAACCACCGCGCCCGGGCAGGCCGGAGGCCGGAATCACCAGACGGCGACTGAGACGGCCGGCCGGAACACCCGCCCACCGCAGCGAGCACGGCGAGCAAGCCGCGCAGCGAGCACGGCGAGCAAGCCGCGCAGCGAGCACGGCGAGCAAGCCGCGCAGCGAGCACGGCGAACAAGCCGCGCAGCGAGCACGGCGAACAAGCCGCGCAGCGAGCACGGCGAGCAAGCCGCGCAGCGAGCAAGCCGCGTACCCGAATCAGCCAGACGAGATACCGGCCCAGGAACACCCGCTCACCGCAGCGCACAGCGAAAACCACGCCCGGAAAAGTCAGACAAGCCGCCAGTCGTGCCGTTCCAGGAAAGCGCGTTCTCCCATGGCGTACTCGATGAAAGCGGTCTGAACCGCTTCCAGGTCGGGAACATGGGTGCGGAACATTCGGTTCCGGACGCTGTCCTTGTACTCCAGCTCGTACCCCGAGACCTCCGGGGAGGTCTGGACGAAGTGCTCGCCGAAGACGACCAGCGCCGTGAACGGGTTCTGCGGTGACATGGTGGCGAGCGCGTCGGAGATGAGCTGAAGGTCGGGGCCGACCACGATCATCCCGTCGCCGGTACGCATCTCCATGGTGGGATGGACGCCACGCGGAGACAGGTTGTGCACCAGGCCGCGCTGCGGGTCGTAGCAGACCAGCCCGCACTCGGCGGCCAGGGCGAAGACCTCGGCCGCCACCTCGTCGGCCCGTTCCAGGTCCACGGTCACCAGGGCGAAGGCCGCGGAGAGCGGCTCGGCCTCGGGAACCCGCTCGACGAACGCCGCCACCCCCGGGTGGGTCTCCGCGGGCTCCTGCTCTCCGGAGCGGGGAGCCCCCGGTTCGGGGCGAGGGCTCGCGCCATGCGGCTTTCCGTGACGGAACGTCTGGAAGACGTTCTCAGCGTGTTCCCTGGTGATCGGCTTGGGCTCGTGCCAGACGGCCAGTTCGAAGCTCACGCTCACATTGTCCTCCGCGGGATTCTCCCGGCCGACCGGAAGGTCGTACCGCCCAGGAGGAGAGGGTTCCTACGCCGGGGGCCTGTCGGCGATGGGGACCTGCGACAGCACCGCGGTGCAGAACGCGCAGCGCCTGGCGGCGATCGGGATATCGCTGAGGCACTCCGGGCATTCCTTCTCGGTGGCCTCCTTGTTCCGGTCGAAGTAGCCGATCAGCCGGGTCATCGGCATCACGACGAGCCAGTAGATGACCGCGGCGATGATCAGGAAGCTCAGCAGGTGGTTGATGAAGTCGCCGTACATGAACTTGGCGCCGTTGACCGTGAACACGTAATCCGAGAAGTCCGGCTCCCGGCCGCCGGTGACCGCCCCGATCAGCGGCGTGATGAGGTCCTTGACCAGAGCCTGCACCAGCCCGCTGAAGGTCGCCCCGACCACGACCGCCACGGCCAGCTCGACGAGGTTCCCTCTCAGCAGGAACTTCTTGAATCCACCCATTCCTCATGTCCTCCACTCGTAAAGAAGGGCCGCTGCCCGGGAGGGCGGCGACCAGAGCTCCGCTGTTTTCCGGCAGTCCACCGGAACCCCCTGATGGGTGGTCTGGACGGAGGTTAACGCGTCCGACTGAGAATATGTGGAGCTGGAAGTCCCGAGATCGTTACAGGCTGGACTGGACAGTTAGTGCGAAAGGTTAATATCGGCGCAGTTCGCGAGCGAGGTGGCCAGATGGAATTTCGTGTGCTTGGCCCGGTCGAGGTGATCGCCGACAGCGGGGCGGTACTGGACATCGGCCCCTACCAGCAGCGGTTGGTGCTGGCGATATGCGTTCTCGCGGCCCCGCGACCGGTCGGGCCGAACCGGATGATCGACGCCCTCTGGGAGGATGCCCCCCCTCCGGGGGCGCTCAACACCGTGCAGGCATACGTCTCCAAACTCCGCCGCGTCTTCGAGCCGGGCAGGCCGAGGGGGGTGCCTCCGAAGGTCCTGGCCAGCAGGCCGGGAGGCTATGTCCTGGACGTCCCCGCCACCGCGATCGACCTGGGCAGGGTGCGGGGGCAGGTGGCCGAAGGCAGGAGTCTGGGCGCGGCGGGAGATCACGAGGGGGTGGTGCGGGAGCTGCGGCTGGCCCTGGGGGAGTGGAGCGGAGAACCGCTTGACGGTCTCGCGGAGTCCTCCTGGGTGGCGGAGGAGCGCGCGCATCTGATCGAGCTGCGGTTGACGATCGAGGAGGACCTGGCCGAGGCGGAGCTCGCGCTCGGCCGGGGAACGGCGGTGACGAGCAGGCTGGCCAAGCTGGTCGCCGCCCATCCGTTCAGGGAACGGCTGCGGACGCTCGCCGCCCACGCGCTCTACCAGGCGGGACGGCAGGCGGACGGGCTCGGCCTGCTCGCCGAGGGACGCCGGTTGCTGATGGAGGACCTGGGCCTGGACCCCGACCCCCGGTCGCGGGAGATGGAGCGGCGCATCCTCGGCCAGGATCCCGCGCTGAGGCCCAGGCACACGGCTGACGCGGGAAAGGCAGCCGTCGTGGCGGAGGCGACCGGTGCCGCGAGGCCGTCAGGGGCGGCGGAGCCGGTCGGGCTGGAGAACGGCACCGGGCTGGTGGGCCGGCAGGCGGAGGCCGGTGTGTTGGAGCGGGCGGTCGCCGGAGACGGGCACCGGGTGGTGCTGCTCGCCGGGGAGCCGGGTATCGGGAAGACCAGCCTCGCCGAGTACGCGGCCGACGTCGCGCGGGCACGGGGCCGGCGGGTGGTGTGGGGCCGTTGCTGGGACGGCGCCGGCGCGCCCCCCTTCTGGCCCTGGACGCAGGCGGTGCAGGACCTGGTCGGCAGGGTCGGCGAACTGGTGCAACTCGCCGGAGCCGGAGCCGGGACCGGAGCCGGGACCGGCCATACCGGACAAGAGGGGCAGGCGGGGCAGTTCGAGTTGTACGAGGCGTTCGCCCGGCTGCTGAACGAGCACGGCCGGGTGCTGGTGGTCCTCGACGACCTCCAATGGGCGGACACCTCCTCGCTGCGGCTGCTGGAGTTCCTGGCCTCCACCCGGCTCTGCCCGGAGCTGACGGTCGTGGCCACGTACCGCGACACCGACGTGCGCCCCGGCGAGTCGCTGGAGCGCACCCTCGGCGTGCTGCTCAGGCTGCCGCACGTACGGCGGCTCCTGCTGCGCGGCCTGGCCGAGGAGGAGATCCGCGAGTATCTGGGGCGGGCGGGCGCCGACCCGGGACGGGCCGGGGAGATGGGCAGGCTGACCGCGGGCAACCCGTTCTTTCTGGGCGAGGTGCTACAGCTGGGAGAGACCCCCGAGGCGCTCTCGGACGTGGTGCGCGGCAGGATGGCCCACCTGCCGCCCGACACCGAGGAGGTGCTGACCGTCGCGGCGCTGCTGGGCAGGGAGGCGGCGACAGACATCCTGACGCGCGTGGCGGAGTTGCCCGAGGGGCGGGTTCTCGACATCGTCGACGCCGCGGTGGGGGCCCGGCTGCTGGTCGAGGGAGAGGGGCCGAGCTGCCGGTTCGTCCACGACATCGTCCGCGACGTGCTGCGCGAGGCGCTGCCGCCGCTACGCCGCAGGAGGTTGCACGCGCGGATCGCGGAGGTGCTGGAGGAGCGGAGCGGGACGCGGCTGACCGAGATCGCCCACCACTACCGTGAGGGCCTGCTGTCTCCCGCGATGGCGGGCAGGGCCATCGGCTACACCCGGCGCGCGGCGGCCCAGGCGACCGCGCAGTTCGCCCACGAGGACGCGGTGGAGGGCCTGGAACGGGCGATCGCGATGATCGACCGGCTGCCGGGGGCCGACAACGGGCTCCGCTGTGACCTCCTGCTGGACCTGGCGGAGGCGCAGGCGGTCTCGGGGATGAGCGGCGCGGCCCACGCCTCGCTGGAGGCCGCCGCGCAGGCCGCCGAAGGGCTCGGCGACGACAACCGGCTGGCCAGAGCGGTGCTGGGATTCTCCAACCCGATCTATCTGGCCATGTACGAGGAGATGACCGGGATCGACAGGCTGGCCGAGCGCATCGACCGGGTGCTCGCCTCCGACCTCGTGGAGGACTCGCCGTGGCGGGCCCAGTTGCTCGCCGCCGCCGCGCTGACCGGCTCCACCGGCCGGCCCGTCGAGCAGAGCGTGGCGATGGCGGAGGAGGCGGTGCGGCTGGCTCGCCGCACCGGGGAGGACCGGACCCTGTCCAGGACGCTGATCGCCCTGGAGATCCTGCTGCGGTCCGGCCACGATCACGACCACCGGCGGGCGGTCATCGCCGAGATCGTGGACATCGGCCGCCGCACCGGCGACCTGGCCACCGAGTGGATCGGCAGGGAGAACGAATACGTCGAGCTGAACGCCCAGGGCGCCGCGGGCCCTGCCACGGAGCTGCTGGCCTGGCTGCGAGAGAGCGCGGAGAGGCTCCGGCTCCCCTCGATGGTCAGCCTGGCCGCCTGGCAGAGCGCGGTCCACGCCTACCTGGCCGGGCGGTTCACCGACGCGCTCGCCGCGGCCGACGCGTCCGGCGCGGCCCACCCGGAGGGCGCGCTGGGCCGGGGCGACGCGCTGCTGCGGCGGGAGACGTTCCGCTTCCTGGAGCTGCGGGCCGAAGGGGCGGCGGGCGAGGCGCTCGCGCTCTCCGATGAGATACTCGCCCACCGTCCGGGGCAGATCCCCTGGCGGATCCTGCGCTGCCTGGCCCTGATCGACCTGGGCAGGACGGACGCGGCACGGGAGGTCTTCGCCGAACTCGCCCGCGACGGCTTCGCGGCACTCGGCCCCGAGCTGGCCTACCGGTTCGTACCGGATGCCGTCAGCGAGATCTGCGCGGCGCTCGGCGACGGGGTCGCGGGGAAGATCCTGTACCGCAGGCTCGTCCCGCACGCGGGCCGGTTGCTCGGCTGGTCGCTGACCGACCTGTGCCTGGCCAGACTGGCCCTGCTCGACGGTGACGAGGAGCGGGCCGAGGTTCACCTGCGAGCGGCGGCGGCGTTCGCCGCCGGGGCGGGGCCGCGCGTGTACGAGCCCGCGATCCGCGCGCTGGCCCATGGGTTTCGCCCGGCCTGACCCCGGCCTGACCCCGGTCTGGCCCCGGCCCGTCCACGGATGTCGCCGGGTGACTCCGAGATCACTGTCGCGGGAATGGAGATGTGCGCATGGCCGGGCTGAGACGGGGCATATCTGTTCACCGCTGAAGGGGCGGTGCAATGATCGAGATATGGCCGGGTGATCCCTATCCTCTTGGGGCCACCTACGACGGCGCGGGGACCAACTTCGCGCTTTTCACCGAGGCCGCCGAACGCGTCGAGCTGTGCCTGTTCGACGAGGAGAACCAGGAGACACGAGTCACCTTCACCGAGTGCGAGGGCTTCGTCTGGCACGGCTACCTGCCCGGTGTCGGCCCCGGGCAGCGGTACGGCTACCGGGTGCACGGACCGTACGATCCGCGGAGGGGACAGCGGTGCAATCCGGCCAAGCTCCTGCTCGATCCGTACGCCAAGGCGGTCGAGGGGGATGTGAACTGGGACGAGGCGGTGTACGACTACCGCTTCGGCGATCCGGAGACCCGTAACGACGCGGACTCGGCCGCGTTCGTGCCGCGCTCCATCGTGATCAACCCGTTCTTCGGCTGGGGGCACGACCGGCCGCCGAGCACCCCGTACCACAACACGGTGATCTACGAGGCGCACGTCAAGGGGCTGACGATCAACCACCCGAAGATCCCCGAGCGGATCCGGGGCAGCTACGCGGCGATCGGGCATCCGGAGATCATCGATCACCTGACCGCCCTCGGGGTGACGGCGATCGAGCTCATGCCGGTGCACCAGTTCGTCACCGACCACGTCCTCGTCGAGCGGGGGCTGACGAACTACTGGGGCTACAACAGCATCGGGTTCTTCGCCCCGCACAACGCCTACTCCAGCACCGGGCAGCGCGGCGGGCAGGTGCTGGAGTTCAAGGCCATGGTCAAGGCCCTGCACGAGGCGAACATCGAGGTCATCCTCGACGTGGTCTACAACCACACGGCCGAGGGCAACCACCTGGGCCCGACACTGAGCATGCGGGGCATCGACAACACCGACTACTACCGCCTGGTCGACGACGACAGGCGGTACTACCTGGACACCACGGGCACCGGCAACAGCCTGTTCATGCGCTCCCCGCACGTGCTGCAAATGATCATGGACTCGCTCCGCTACTGGGTCATCGAGATGCACGTGGACGGTTTCAGGTTCGACCTTGCCGCGACACTGGCGCGGGAGCTGCACGAGGTCGACCGGCTGAGCGCCTTCTTCGACCTGGTCCAGCAGGATCCGGTGCTGTCACAGGTCAAGCTGATCGCCGAGCCGTGGGACGTCGGCCCCGGCGGCTACCAGGTGGGCAACTTCCCCGCCAGGTGGACCGAGTGGAACGGCATGTACCGCGACACGATCCGCGACCTGTGGCGGGGTGAGCCCGCCTCGCTGCCCGAGTTCGCCTCCAGGCTGACCGGCTCCAGCGACCTCTACCAGGACGACAGCCGCCGTCCCGCCGCCTCCATCAACTTCGTCACCTGCCACGACGGGTTCACCCTGCAGGATCTCGTCTCCTACAACGGCAAGCACAACGAGGCCAACGGCGAGGACAACCGGGACGGCACCGACGACAACCGCTCCTGGAACTGCGGTGAGGAGGGGCCCGCCTCGCTGGCCATCGAGTCCCTGCGCGAGCAGCAGAAGCGCAACTTCCTGACCACTCTTTTCCTGTCCCAGGGCGTTCCGATGATTTCCCACGGCGACGAGTTGGGCCGCACCCAGCGGGGCAACAACAACGTGTACTGCCAGGACAACGAACTGAGCTGGGTCGACTGGTCCGACGTCAGGGAGAACTGGCTGCTGCTCGAGTTCACCCGGCGGCTGGCCAAGCTCCGTGCCGACCACCCGGTCTTCCGGCGGCGCAGGTTCTTCTACGGGCGGCCCGTACGAGGCTCCGAGGAGAACCTCAGCGACATCGCCTGGCTCACTCCGAGAGGGGAGAAGATGACCGACGCCGACTGGAACGTTGGTTACGCCAGGTCGCTGGCCGTCTTCCTGAACGGTGAGGCCATCACCGAGCCCGACCGCAGGGGGCGGCAGATCGTCGACGACTCGTTCCTGCTGCTGTTCAACGCCCACCACGACGTCATCAAGTTCACCCTTCCGAAGGACTACGGTGAGATGTGGCTGACAGAGATCGACACGGCGATGCCGATCACGGTTGACACCCGGGTCTGCCGGGCCGGAGAGAGTGCGCCGGTGGTCGGCCGCTCGGTGAGGGTGTTGCGCCGTGTCTGAGCCCATCACGCAACCCACCCCCGAGCCCGCTCCCCTGGAGCCCGCGCCCACCGTGGTCCCGCCCGAGCCCGTGCCCACCGTGGTGCCGCGAGAGCCGGTGCCCGGTGTGGTCCCGCCGCAGGTCGCCCATGGCGAGGTCCTGCCGGAACCCGGGGCGGCACCGTTCGGCGAGAACGTGCCAGAGCCGGTGGAGCTCCCCGAGGAGGTTCCCGAGCCCCCGCCCTCGCCCGGCTCCTACGAGGTGCCGGTCTCGACCTACCGGCTCCAGCTGACCCCCGACTTCGGGTTCGACAAGGTGGCCGAGCTGGCCCCGTACCTGCGGGACCTGGGGGTGAGCCATGTCTACCTGTCGCCGATCCTGCAGGCCGTGCCGGAGTCGAGGCACGGCTACGACGTGACCGACCACTCGCGCGTCCGCGAGGAGTTCGGCGGGGTCGAGGGACTGCGGGCGATGTCGGCGACGCTCGCCCAGCACGGGATCGGCATCGTCGTCGACATCGTGCCCAACCACATGACGGTCCCGGTGCCGGAGTCGGGCAACGCGCAACTGTGGTCGGTGCTCGCCGAGGGGCAGAAGTCGCGGTACGCGTCCTGGTTCGACATCGACTGGGCCGGCGGCGACGGCAAGGTGAACCTGCCGGTGCTCGGCGACTCGGGGGAGGCGGTGGTCGACGGTGACGTGCTGCGCTACCACGACCACGTCTTCCCGCTGCCGGACACCAACTACCGGCTGGTCGACTGGCGGCGCGGGCCGGGCTACCGCCGGTTCTTCGACGTGTCCTCGCTGATCGGGCTGCGGGTGGAGGACCCGGAGGTGTTCGACGCCACGCACGCCGTCATCCTCTCGCTGGTCCGGGAGGGGATCATTCAGGGGCTGCGGGTGGATCACCCCGACGGGCTCGCCGAGCCGCGCGGCTACCTGTCGCGGCTGCGCGCCGCCTCGGGCGTGTGGACCGTGGCGGAGAAGATCCTGATCGGCTCCGAGCGGCTGCCCGCGGACTGGGAGTGCGACGGGACCACCGGCTACGAGGTGCTCAACCGGATCACCGGGCTGTTCGTCGACCCGGCGGGGAAAGAGCCGCTGGTGGAGCTGTTCACCCTGCAGACCGGCATGCCCGCCGGCTACGCCGCGGTGGTCCGCGAGTCCAAGGCGGAGGTGCTGAACCTGTTCTTCGATTCGGAGATCGACAGGTTGCACGCCGCCGTCGGCTCCGACCGCCGGACGCTGGTGGAGCTGCTCGCCGCGATGCCGGTCTACCGGGCCTACGCGGTGCCGGGCGAGCCGGTGCCCGAGATCTCGGCCCAGATCGTCGAGGAGGCCGGACAGGTCGCCGCGGGACGGCTGCCCGAGGGCGCCCCGGTGGCGGAGGTCGTCCAGCGGGTGCTGGCCGGGCCCGCCGAGGCGGTCGTCCGCTTCCAGCAGACCTGCGGCCCGGTGATGGCCAAGGGGGTGGAGGACACCGCCCTCTACCGCTGGTACCCGCTGTCCTGCCTGAACGAGGTGGGCGGTGAGCCCGACAGGTTCGGCGAGCCGATCGAGGAGTTCCACGCGTTCTGCCGGCGGATGTCGCCGGGCACGATGACGACGCTGTCCACCCACGACACCAAGCGCTCGGAGGACGTGCGGGCCCGGCTGGCCGTGCTGTCCGAGCTTCCGGAGGAGTGGGCGGCGGCGGTCGGCGAGTGGTCCTCGAAGGTCTCCTTCGACCCGGCCCTGGACTACCTGGCCTGGCAGAACCTGATGGCCTCCTGGCCGATCGGCCCCGACAGGTTCTTCGACTACCTGTTCAAGGCGGCCCGCGAGGCCAAGACCTCTATCTCCTGGGCCGCCCCCGACCCGGCCTACGAGCGTGGCATCCGCGACTTCGTCACCCGGGCCGTCGAGGAGTGCGGCGCCTCGATCAAGGAGTTCGCCACGCGGATCGAGCCGTACGCCAGGTCCAACTCGCTGGGCCAGAAGCTCGTCCAGCTCATGCTGCCCGGCGTGCCCGATCTCTACTGGGGCAACGAGATCACCGACTTCTCCCTGGTGGACCCGGACAACCGCCGCCCGGTCGACTTCCCGCTGCGCCGCAGGATGCTCTCGGCGGCCCAGGCTCACGCGAGCCAGGCCCACCCGGAGCAGGCACACCCGAGTCCCGCCACCGAGGGCCTGTCCTGGGACGAGGCCAAGCTGGCGATCACCAGCCGGGCGCTGGACCTGCGGCGGAGGCTGGACCCCGCGGCACCGTACGTCCCGATCGAGGCCGGGGAGCACGCGATCGCCTTCGCCAGGGGGGAACGGGCGGTGGCGGTGGCCACCCGGCTGCCGGTCGGCCTGGAGCGGCGCGGCGGCTGGGGAGGCAGCACGCTCACCCTGCCGCACGGTACCTGGCGGGACCTGCTCTCCGGTGTTGAGTACACCGGCAGGATCCCGCTCGCCCACCTGCTCTCGGTCCACCCCGTCGCACTCCTGGAAAGGGACTGAGCATGTTCGAGGTCTGGGCGCCGCGGGCGACGGCGGTGGATGTGGAGATCGGCGAGGTGCGCTACCCGATGTCGTCCGCGGGCGGCGGCTGGTGGTTCGCGGAGGTGCCCGGTGCCGGGCACGGCACCGACTACCGGTTCCGGCTGGACGGGGGCGAGGCGCTGCCTGATCCCCGTACCCGCTGGCAGCCGGAGGGGATCTTCGGCCCGAGCCGGGTCTACGACCATGACCGCTTCGAGTGGGGGGACGCCCTGTGGCGGGGGCGTGACCTGCCGGGCTCGGTCATCTACGAGCTGCACATCGGCACCTTCACCCCCGAGGGCACCTTCGACGCGGCGATCGGCAGGCTGGAACACCTGGCGGAACTCGGCGTCGACTTCGTGGAGATCATGCCGGTGCCGCCGGTGCCCGGCGGGCGCAACTGGGGCTACGACGGCGTGGACCTGTGGGCCGTCACCGACAACTACGGCGGCCCTGACGGGCTCAAGCGCCTCGTGGACGCCTGTCACCGGCGCGGGCTCGGTGTGATCCTCGACGTCGTCTACAACCACCTCGGGCCCTCGGGCAACTTCCTCGCCCCCTTCGGCCCCTACTTCCACTCCAGTGCCTCCTCCTTCTGGGGGCAGGCGGTCAACCTGGACGGCCCCGGCTCCGACGAGGTGCGCGCCTACCTCGTCGGCAACGCGATGCAGTGGCTGCGCGACTACCACATCGACGGCCTGCGGCTGGACGCCGTGCACGCCCTGCGCGACGACCGGGCCGTCCACCTGCTGGAGGAGATCGCCGCCGAGACGGAGGCGCTGTCGGCGGCCGTGGGCAGGCCGCTGACGCTCATCGCCGAGTCCGACCTCAACGACCCCCGGCTGATGACCCCCCGCGAGGCCGGGGGATACGGCCTGGCGGCCGCCTGGAACGACGACGTCCACCACGCCCTGCACGTGGCGGTGAGCGGGGAGCGGCACGGCTACTACGACGACTTCTACGGGGCACTGCCCAAGGTGCTGACCCGCGCCTACTACCACGACGGGACCTACTCGTCCTTCCGGGGGCGGTCCCACGGCCGACCGGCGGCCCACCTGCCCGGCTACCGCTTCGTCTGCTGCGCGCAGAACCACGACCAGATCGGCAACCGCGCGGAGGGCGACCGGCTGGCGCCCGAGGCGCTCCGGCTGGCCGCCGGGCTCCTGCTGACCTCGCCGTTCACCCCCATGCTGTTCATGGGGGAGGAGTGGGGCGCGCGCACGCCGTTCCTGTTCTTCACAGATCACGTCGAGCCGCAGCTGCGCGAGGGCGAGGCCGACCGGCGGCGGCGGGAGTTCGTCGGCTTCGGCTACGACGACTGGGCGGAGAAGGCCCCCGACCCCGGCGAGGAGCTGACCTTCCTGCGGTCCAAGCTCGACTGGAGCGAGCTGGACGACGACGCCCACCGGGCCCACCTGGACTGGTACCGGGCCCTGATCGCGCTGCGCCGGGCACACCCCGAGCTGACGGACCCGAGACTGGACCGGGTCCGGGTCGACCACGGTGAGTCCTGGCTGGTCGTCCACCGGGGAGGACTCAGGGTGGCGGCCAACCTCGGTCCGGTCCCGCTCACCGTCAGGCTCGGGCCAGGACGGTCCGCGCCCGGCCACATCCTGCTCGCCTCGGAGGCGTCGGCGACGGTGCGGGGAGAGGAACTGTCCCTGCCCGCCCACTCCCTCGCGGTGGTGAGACTGAATCCGCCCGTCTGACCGCCGCGGTGGCCGCAGGCTCAGTCGGTCACCTGGTCGCGGAGATCCTCCGAGTACGGGGAGAAGAACGTCTGGTCCCGTACGTACCGCGCGGCCTCGCCCCGGGCGTAGTCGCGCAGCAGGGCCGCGGGGACGCTCAGTGCCACCTGTCCGGCCTGGTAGGAGGCGATGGCCTCGACCAGCTCGGACCGGTGCGCCGGGTCGAGCGAGTCGCCCACCATGCCCATGCAGTGCTGCAGGACGTTGACGTTGCGGCCGATGCCGGCCCCGACGGCGAACGCCGCGCGGAAGAGGCTCGCGTAGTCGGCGGCCAGCTCCTCGCGGGGCCGCACGCCCGCCTGAGCCACCACCCGCCCCGCCTGCCGGTAGGCCACGGGGTGGTGGGCCAGCAGCTGCATCTTGTGCCGGGCGTGGAAGGACACCAGGTCCCGGGGGCGCCAGTCGCTCTCCAGCAGCGCGCGGAGCCGGAGGTGAGCGAAGATCCGCTCCATGACGGCCGTGCCGTCCGTCCAGCCGTTCACGCCGCGACCGGGGTGAGGATGTCGGACAGGCGGCGCAGACCGCGGGCGGTACGGGCCTTGACCGTGCCGAGCGGGACCCGCAGCCTCTCGGCGATCTCCCGCTGGGTCAGGTCGCCGTAGTAGGCCAGTTCGATCGCCTGGCGCTGCGGCGCGGGCAGTTTGGCCAGCGCCCAGCGCACCTGGTCGCGCTCGGCCAGGCCGTCGCCGTCGATCCTGCCGTCGTCGCCGGCCGGATCCGCCACCACGTCCAGCGGCACCGTACGCAGGGTGCGCATCCGAAGCTGGTCGACCGCGCGCTTGTGCGCGATGCCGAGCATCCAGGCGGGGAGGCTGCGGGCCGGGTCGAAGCGGTGCCGTGACCGCCAGACCTCGGCGAACACGACCTGCTGAAGGTCCTCGACCTCCTGCTGCGATACGAATCGCCGCAGGTAGGAGCGGATGAGGGAGCCGTGGGCGGTAAAGCACTCGGCCAGGGCCGCATCGTCGCCCTCGGCGAACCGGATGTTCAGGTTATCCGTCATGACGCCTCCGCCCATCGAGAAAACTTATTCAAAACCTATTCATACCTGGCCGGTCGGCGTGATCGCAAGCAGGGCACGGCGGCACGCCGGTCAACGGGAGGGAGAAAGGCGGTCAGGCCAGAGCGGAGAGGACGCGGGTGAGCGCGTCCTGGAACGACGTGACGTGGGGGACCGACGCCGGCAGCCCCTCCCACCAGCCCGTACCGCCCGCGACGACCAGGCTCGGCGGGCGGAGCGCGGGCAGCGACGCGAGCGGGGCGGGGTCGCCGGTCGCGGGCAGCTGGGACCAGACGAAGACCACCGCGGGGCCCAGCCGGCGCATCGCGTCCGCCAGCGCCGGGTACGGGGTCCTGGCGCCCAGCACCCGGGTCTCCACCCGGTGGTCGGCGGTCAGCGTGGCGGCCAGAGCGTAGATCGGCAGGCTGTGCTGCTCGTCCTCGGCGCAGGCGAGCAGCACCGGGCGGGTGTTGACCGGCTGAGCGGGACGTGTGGTGAGCCGGATCAGCGCCGCCAGCAGCCGGTCGGAGAACAGGTGCTCGATCTCGACGCTCGCGCCGCTCTCGGCCTGGCGCTCGCAGATCGTCTCGAAGACCGGCACCACCAGCCGCTCCCAGGTCCACGGCACGCCGTGCCTGACCAGCGACTCCTCTATCCAGTCGTAGACGGTTCGGCTGTCCAGCATCATCGCCGCCCGCGCCAGCATCGCCGCCGTGGGGATGCCGGGCCGCTCCGTCGCGGGGGAGGAGATCTCCTCGGTGCCCGCCTCCGGAGCCGCCGGTGGGACGGTCTCGATCCTCAGGACCTCCCGTGCCGCGTCGGAGGGGGAAACCCCGCTTCTGATGAGCCGGTTCATCTCCTCCAGGCGCCACAGGTCGCGGGTGTCGTAGCGCCGATGCCCCCCGGGGCTCCGGCGGCTCGGGCCCACGCCGTAGCGTAGGTTCCAGGTCCGCAGCGTGGGGGCGGGTACGCCGAGGCGGCGTGAGACGGCGCCGATGCCGTATCCCGGCTCCTCATCAGCGGTCACCTGTCGCTGCTTTTCCATCTCATCCCATTTCAAGCCCGCTACTGCCGTACCAGCGTGACAGGCGACACGAGCGGTCGCTCCCCGGACATTCTTTCGAATTCCGAGCCTCCGGCGGATGCAACCGGCGGAGCGTGACCCGGCGAAGGGAAAACGTGACCGATACTGTGATCGTTTTGTTCAGCCGCGATCTCCGGGTGCACGACCACCCGGCGCTCGCCGCCGCGTGCGAGCGCGCACGTCATGTCATACCACTCTTCGTCATCGACCCCGACATACCCGCGGGCAACCGCCTGGGATTTCTCGCCGAATGCCTCGCCGACCTGCGCGGATCGCTCCGTGAACGGGGCGGTGAGCTGATCGTGCGCAGGGGTGATCCGGTCGCGGAGACGATGCGCCTGGCGGGGGAGTCGGGGGCCGGGGCGGTCCACACCGGCACGGACGTCAGCGCCCTCGCGCGCCGCAGGCAGCGGCGCCTGGCGGCGGAGTGCGAGCGTGCGGGGATGGCGTTCCGCGCCTTCCCCGGCCTGACGGTCGTGCCGCCGGACGCGCTCAGGCCGTCGGGCGGCGGTGACCACTACCGGGTCTTCACCCCCTACTGGCGGGCCTGGAGCCGGCAACCACGCAGGGATGTGCTCAAGGCCCCCGGCGTGGTCCGTGTCCCCGGGGCCCTGGGCCCCGGCAGGCTGCCCGAGCCCGGTCCCGAGACCTACGAGCTGTTCAGGGGCGGTGAGACGGCCGGGCGCCGGAGGATGGAGCAGTGGTTGAGACACTGCGTGGACGACTACGCCGACGGCCACGACGACATGGCGGGCAACCGCACCTCCAGGCTCAGCCCCTATCTCCGTTTCGGCTGCGTCTCGCCGCTGGAGCTGGAGTCGCTGGCCAGGGAGGCCGGGGACCCCGGCGAGTTCGTCAGGCAGCTGTGCTGGCGGGACTTCTTCTACCAGGTGACACGGGCCTTCCCGCGGATCAACCGGGACGACTACCGCCCGCGCGGGCACGAGTGGCGTGACGACGAGCACGCGGCGCAGGCGTGGCGGGAGGGCATGACCGGAATCCCCATCGTGGACGCCGGGATCCGGCAGATGCTCGCCGAGGGCTGGATGCACAACCGGGCCCGTCTGATCGTGGGCTCGTTCCTGGTCAGGCGGCTGCGTGTCGACTGGCGTGTCGGGGCCGACCACTTCTTCGAACGGCTGCTCGACGGCGACGTGGCCAACAACTACGGCAACTGGCAGTGGGTCGCGGGGACCGGCAACGACACCCGGCCCAACCGGCCCGTCAACCACATCCGGCAGGCCAAGAGGTACGACCCGGAGGGCGAGTACGTCCGCCGCTACGTCCCCGAGCTCGCCACCCTGCCGAAGCGGGTGATCCACGAGCCGTGGAAGCTCCCCGCTGGCGTCCCCGGCTACCCCGCGCCGCTCGTCCCCATGGAGTGAATACCCGTCGGATGCTCCGGGTGCCGAAAACCCCGCCGGTGGTTGTGACCGGCGTGGTCGTGGCCCGCGTGGTCGTCCTCGTCCTCGTCCTCGTCCGAGGGGCCCTCGGAGGGCTCGACGCCCAGCACGGCCTCGCGGGGCTCGATCTGCTCGACGTGCTCGATCAAACCCAGGACGTGGTCCGGCTCGATCAGCCACTGCAGCGCCGTGGCGCCGGTCTCGTCGGCCGAGACCAATTCGGCCTGCTCCTTGCGCTCGTCGTCGTCCAGGTCGGCGTCAGGGTGGTTGATCTCCTTCAGCGCGGCGGCCTGCAGGGAGGCGATGTCCTGCACCTCCACGGTCAGCTCAACAGTCAGACGCAAATAGCGTTCAGTGCCCGATTCATCACTCATGGTGGAAATCCTAGTGCCTGGTTAGGGGCGGACAGGGCAGGGGACCTGTCCGCTGGATCTTTTGCCCGCCGCGAGATCCGCGGAACGGAGCCTAGGGGAGCTTCCACTCCACGGGGGTCGCGCCCTGCTGCTGGAGAAGCTCGTTCGTCTTGCTGAACGGGCGGGAGCCGAAGAAGCCGCTGCGGGCCGACAGGGGGCTGGGGTGGGCCGACTCGATGGCCGGGATCTTGCCGAGCATCGGGCGCAGGTTGCGGGCGTCGCGTCCCCACAGGATCGCCACCATCGGCTGCTCGCGCGCGACGAGGGCCTTGATGGCCTGCTCGGTGACCTCCTCCCAGCCCTTGCCCCGGTGCGAGGCGGGCTTGCCCGGCATGACGGTGAGCACCCGGTTGAGCAGGAGCACGCCCTGATCGGCCCAGGGGGTCAGGTCGCCGTTGCTCGGCATCGGCAGCCCGAGATCCTCGGTGAGCTCCTTGTAGATGTTGCGCAGGCTGGCCGGGATCGGGCGTACGTCCGCGGCGACGGAGAAGCTCAGACCGATGGGATGACCCGGCGTGGGGTACGGATCCTGCCCCACGATCAGCACCTTGACCTGGTCAAAGGGCTGTTGGAAGGCGCGGAGCACGTTGGCCCCGGACGGAAGGTACTGCCTGCCCTCCGCCACTTCCCTCCGGAGGAACTCGCCCATCTCGGCGATCTTCTCTGCGACGGGTTCCAGGGCCTCGGCCCACCCGGCTTCCACGACTTCGTTCAAGGGACGTGCGGCCATGTGCAGGACCCTATCGATGTTTTAGGCCCGGTACGGCGCGTGCCGGAAATCAGCACGCGCCGTACCGGGCCTGCCCCTGTCCTTACTTCACCGAACCGGCCATCATCCCTTGCACGAAATACCTCTGGAAGGCGAAAAAGAGGATCAATGGGATGATCAGCGACAGGAAAGCACCTGGCGCAAGAATGTCCACGTTGGTCCCGAATTGCCGCATCTGGGATTGCAGGGCCTTGGTCATCGGCTGGTTTTCGGTGTTGGCGAAGACCAGGGCGACGAGCAGGTCGTTCCAGACCCAGAGGAACTGGAAGATGCCGAGCGAGGCGACCGCGGGCTTGGCCAGCGGGAACACCACGGTCGAGAAGATCTTCCACTCCCCGGCGCCGTCCATCCGCGCCGCTTCGAGCAGCGAGCTGGGGATGCCCGCGAAGAAGTTGCGGAGCAGGAAGATGGCGAACGGAAGCCCGAAGGCGACATGGAAGAGGACGACGCCCGCGATGGAGCCGAAGATGCCGACCGTGCCGTAGAGCTTCGCGACCGGGATCAGCGCGATCTGGATCGGCACCACCAGCAGGCCGACCACCACCAGGAAGAGCGCGTCCCTGCCGGGGAACTCCATCCAGGCGAACGCGTACGCCGCCATGGCCGCGATGCCGATCACCAGGAGCGTCGTGGGCACCGTGATGAACACGGTGTTCCAGAACGACGCGGTGAACCCGCTCGCCAGCAGATCGGAGTAGCTCTTGAGGGTGAACTCGGCGGGCTTGGTCAGGGCGGTCCACCAGCCGGTGGAGTTGTTGGCCGTCTCCTCGCGGAGTGAGACCACGAACAGCCCGAGGGTCGGGACCAGCCAGAAGACGCCGATCAGCACCAGCACCGCCTGGACCAGGCCGCCGCCGATCCGATCGACGACACGGCCCGCCACGCTGCGCGGTGGAGCGCCGAGGGTGGTGGAGGTGGTCACTGGTTGTCCCTCCTGAACCGGCGGATGTTGAGAACCATGAAGGGCAGCACGAGGACCAGCAGGAAGATGGAGAGCGCGCTGCCCAGCCCCTGGTTGCCTCCGCCGCCGAAGGAGACGCGCCACATCTCCAGCGCGATCACATTGGCCTGCGGCTGCACCGATCCCGGCGCGATGACGAAGACCAGGTCGAAGACCTTCAACGTGTTGATGATCATCGTGACGAACACGACGAGCAGCACCGGGGCGAGCAGCGGGACGGTGATCTTCCGGAACACCTGCCACTCGGTGGCGCCGTCGATACGGGCCGCCTCAAGCGCGTCACGCGGGATGGCGGCCAGGCCCGCCGCGATCAGCACCATGGCGAATCCGGCCCACACCCAGATGAACGCTCCGATGATCGCCGGGGTGATCAGCGTCGGTCCCAGCCAGGAGATCCCGTTGAAGGGCGCCTGGAAGTTCGACGACGGCAGCCGCACCTGGTAATCGCCGGGGGCGAGGCCGGTGAAGCGGAAGGTGCCGTCGGCCTCGGTGCGGGCGGTGGCCTGGACGGCACCGTTCCGTACCGCCTCCACGGTCACTCCGACCAGACCTTTCTCCGTCGGATCCACCTGGTTGACCGCTCCGCCGCCGCCCTGGGTGAAGTCCACCCAGACCGTTCCGGCCAGCTCGCCGGGACCCGGCTGGGCCGCCTTCGCCGGCGCGGCCGAGGCGATGGAGCCCGGTTTCACGCCGACCAGCGGGACGAGCACCGCCCGTCCGGGGGCGGCGGGCTGCTTGCTCACCACCGCGCCCTGCGAGGCGGCGACCGGTGCCTGGTCGTTCTCCCTGGGACGGGCGTCCGGGTAGCCCTGGTCGGAATCGAAGAGGCCGCTCACCGAGGTGATCACGGCGTTGGCCACGCCCCGGTCGGGGGCCTGCTCGTACACCAGACGGAAGATGACGCCGGAGGCCATCAGGGAGACGGCCATCGGCATGAACACGATCAACTTGAAGGCCGTCGCCCAGCGAATCCGCTCGGTGAGCACCGCGAAGATCAGGCCCATCGCGGTGACCAGGAGGGGGGCCACCACCACCCAGATCAGGTTGTTCCTGATCGTGATCAGGGTGGCGGAGTCACTGAAGATGGTGGCGTAGTTTCCCGCGCCGACGAAACCGTCACCGTTGGCGTCGTAGAGGCTACGGAAGATCGAGTAGATGATCGGGTAGATCACCATCACGCCGAGCAGGAGCGCCCCCGGCAGCAGGAACCAGATCGCCATGCTCGGCGGCGGTCCCAGCCGGGTGGCCTTCTTCGCCGGCTTCACCGGCGCGGCGTCCTCGGCGGAGGTGTCCCCGGTGGGGGCGCCGGGTGGGGGGGTGCGGACCTCGGGGCCGGCGTCGGGTGCCGGCCGCAGGGTGTCGTTCGGTCCGGGGGAGGACCCGCCGGCGGTGTCGCCGGGCGGGTCCTGCGGGCCGTCCAACCGGTTGGTCACGGCCTTTCTCCCTTACTTCCAGGCCTTCTTGGCCTCGGCCTCAAGCTTGGTCTGGATGCCCTTGATGTCCGAGGGGTCGCGCACGAAGTCCTGCAGGAGCTTCCACTGACCCTTGCCGTCCGTGCCGCCGAAGGCGCTCGGCGCCAGGTCGGACATGTCGTAGCGGACCGCGTCACCGGCGGAAATGATCGTCTGGGCGAGCTGCTTGGTCAGCTCGGCGGGGTAGTTGTCGGGCGAGACGTTGCGGTTGGGGGAGAGGTAGCCGGGAAGCTTCGCCCAGATCTCGCCGCCCTCGGAGGAGGCGAGGAACTCCAGCAGGGCCATCGCGCCCTTGGAGTCCTTCAGCGCCACCGCGATGTCGCCGCCCAGCACGACCGGCTCGGTGTCACCGGCCTTCGGGAACGGGAAGTACTTGGCCTCCTCGCCCAGCTTGGCGCCCGACTCCTCGGCGGTGGTGCCCACGAAGTCGGCCTCGATGACCATGGCGGACTTGTCCTGGCCGTAGACCTGGGTCACGCAGGTCGGGAAGTCGGTCTGCAGGGCGCCGGAGGAGCCGCCGAGCAGGAACTCCTTCTTGCCGACGAGCTGCCCGATCTTCTCCAGCGCGGTGGTCACGCTGGGGTCGGTCCACGGGATCTCGTGCTTGGAGAGCTTGGTGTAGTTCTCCGGACCCGCGCTGGACAGGTAGACGTTCTCGAACAGGTCGGTCAGCGTCCAGCCGGAGGCGCCGCAGAGGGAGAACGGCGGGGTGCCGGAGTCGGCGATCGCCTGGGCGGCCTTGACCAGGTCGTCCCAGGTGGCCGGAGGCTGCACCCCGGCGTCCTGGAACGCCTGGTCGCGGTACCAGATGAGCGACTTGTGGGCCGCCTTCACCAGTACGCCGTAGGCCTGGCCGTCCGCCGAGCCGAGTTCCTTCCAGTACGGGGTGTAGTTGTCGTCGATCTGCTTCTGGACCTCGGCGGTGAGCGGCTTGAGCGCCTTCTGGTCCGCGTACTGCTGGACCAGGCCCGGCTGGGGCAGGATCGCGATGTCCGGCGGGTTGCCGCCCTCGATGCGGGGCCCGAGGTAGGCGCCGGTGTCCTCACCGGTGGAGGCGTAGGTGACCTTGGCACCGGTCTTCGCCTCGAACGCCTTGAGCACTTCCTGGAAGTTGGTCTGCTCGGCGCCGGTCCACTTGGCGGCGACCTCGATGGTCACCCCTTCGAGGGTCTTGGCGGCAGCGGGCGCGGACGCGCTTCCGGCCGGGGTGGTGGGGGTCGACTCGCCGCACGCGGCGAGTGCCAGGGCGAGTCCTGCCGTGGTCACCGCTGCAATGGTTTTACGCATGCTGGGCAGACCTCCTGAGATATTGAGGTTTTGGAATGGGGGATATATGTGGACTTGCCAGCACTTGAGATGGGGATGACGGCTCGTTCCGAGGGGTGGCCCCAGGTCAACGAACCCGAATGATCTCGTTGAGCTGACCTTTCATGGAGGCGACAACGTCGTCGCCGGCCTCCTCGAAAGGGGGGGTGAGCGCGTTGGAGACCGCACTGGCGATCACCAGGCTCACCTGGTTGTAGTTGGCGCTCGCCGGTCTGGGGCGGGCGGAGAGGATGCTCTGCTTCAGGACCGGCAGGTAGGGGAAACGCTTGATCAGATCGGGGTCGTCGTACAGTTCGGCCCACACGGGCGGGAACGAACCGTCGGCGAGCACCCGCCGCTGGTTCTCCAGACTGGTGAAGTAGCGGATGAACTCGGTGGCCGACTTCTGCCGCTTGGAGAAGGCGCTCACCGCGAGGTTGTAGCCACCGAGTGAGCCGGCTCCCGGGCCGTTCAGTCCGGGAAGCCTGGTGACCCCGAACTTGTCCGCGACAGACGAGAGGGTGGCCGGTCCGTACGCGTGCGGCCAGTTGCGGGCGAAGGCCAGCCGGCCCTCCTGGAAGGCCAGTCGCGACTCCTCCTCCTTGAAGGAGAGCGATTCGGGCGGGATCCAACCCTCTCTGAACCCGTTCACCAGGAAGTCCAGGCCGGCCTTCGCACTGGCCACGTCCATGGTCACCGAGGTGCCGTCCGGGCTGAGGATCTGCCCGCCCGCCGACTGCACGGCCTCGGTGAAGTTGACGGTCAGGCCCTCGTAGGCCAGGAACTGGCCCGCGTAGCCGCCGATGTCGTACTTGGTGCGCAGGGTCCGCGCCTGCTTGCGCAGTTCGGCCCAGGTCTTCGGTGCTTCGAACCCCTCTTTGGCCAGCAGGTCCTTGCGGTAGTAGAGCAGTCCGGCGTTGCTGGTGTACGGCACCGCCCAGAGCTTGCCCCGGTAGAGTGCCGTGTCGACGACCGGTGGCAGGAACCGGTCGAGCGGGAACATCGCGCGGTCCAGCGGCAGGATCCAGCCCGCCTCGGCGAACTCCGCGGTCCAGACCACGTCCAGCCCGAGCACGTCGTAGCGGTCGCTCCCCGCCTGCAGGTTGGCGACCATCTGAGCGCGCTGCTCGTCGGCCGCCTCGGGCAGTTCGAGCAGGCTCACCCGCTCCTCGGGGTGCGTCTGGTTCCACCGATCCAGCAGCGGTTGCAGGTACGCCGTCGTGTCGCGGCCGATGACGAGGGTGAACGGGCCGGTTCCGCCGAACCGTTCGGTCTGCTGCGAGCCGGCCGCCGAGCACCCCGCGACAAGAAGCACGGTGAGCACGACGGGGATGAGTCGGCGCACCGTGACCTCCAGGTTTCCCGTTGATTACATACGTGTTAGGTAGATGCATGCATGTTATGCATAGCGATAACATCGTCGTCAACGGATAAACCCGTAACGCTCACGTAACGAGCTCTCCGAGGAGGTGGGGCGTGCGGCCGATGCTGCTGGCGCTCCTCGCGAAGGAACCTGCCCACGGGTACGAGCTCAAACAGGCTCTTGAACAGATCTTCGGTAGCGCCTATCCTTCCCCGAACATCGGGCAGATCTACGTCACGCTAGGCCGTCTGGAGAAGGACGGCCTCGTGCGTGTCGTGGACGTCGAGCAGTCCAACCGGCCGAACAAGAAGGTCTACTACCTGACGGCCGCGGGCCGCGAGGCCCTCGAAGGGTGGGTGGACGAGCCCACCGAGGGGCCCAGGGTCAGAGACGAGTTCTTCATGAAACTCGTGCTGGCCCCGATGACCGGCATCGCCGACAGGATGGCGATGATCAACCGCCAGCGCCGTCACTACCTCGGACTCATGCGTGACCTCAACGAACTCGCCGGGCAGACCGACCGCGACAATCGCGCCGCGCTCCTGCTGGTCGAGGGGGCCATGCTCCACCTCCAGGCTGATCTCGACTGGCTCGAACGTTGTCAGGAGGAGCTGAGTTGACGTCCCCCGTGGTCGACACCGTCAATCTTGTCAAGATCTACCAGGACGGTGAGGTGCCGGTACCCGCCGTACGAGGGGTCGACCTGCGGGTGGAGGCGGGGGAGTTCGTGGCGGTCATGGGACCCTCGGGCTCCGGCAAGTCCACCCTGATCCACATGATCGGCGGCCTTGAGGCCAGGACCAGCGGCGAGATCTGGCTCGACGGACAACGGGCCGACATGCTGAAGGAGAGCGCCTGGGCGCTGCTCCGCCGCAGGAAGATCGGTTTCGTCTTCCAGTTCTTCAACCTGGTCGCCAACATGACCGTGGCCGACAACGTCGAGCTGCCCGCGCTGCTGGCCGGGGTCTCCGCGAAGGAGGCCCGCAGACGCCGCGAACACCTCCTCGGTGAGCTCGGCCTGACCGCCCGCGCCGACGCCGCGCCCGCCCAGCTCGCCGGTGGCGAGCAGCAGCGGGTCGCGCTGGCCCGCGCGCTGGCCAACAAACCGAGCCTGCTGCTCGCGGACGAGCCCACCGGCAACCTCGACAGCCGCAACACCCGCGACGTGCTGCGCCTGCTCGGCGAGGTCCACCGCGAGGGCCAGGCCATCGTCCTGGTCACCCACGACGCCCGGGTGGCGAGCCTGGCCGACCGGGTGGTCTCCCTGCTGGACGGTCAGATCGTCGACGACGGCGGCGCCGGCCTGGCTCGCCGCCGTCCCCGGGGCGGCGCGGGTGACGTCATCGAACTGAGAGGGTGACCGGTGCGAATCCCCCCTCCCCAGCCGACATCGCCGGGGATCGCCCGAACCATGCCTTCGCGGACCGTACGGGCCTCGTTGCCGGGAGCGTCGCGGTGAGCACGATCCGCGCCTCCGTCAGGTGGATCCGGGCCGACCTCAAAGCGCGCAGGGTGCAGGCACTGCTGACGGTGCTGGCCGTGGCCGGGATCGTCACGGCGCTGATCACCTCCGCGACCCTGCTGGAAGACGGCACCAACCCGTGGCGCGGCCTGTTCGCCGAGTCCAGGGGCGCGCACGTGTGGATACACACCAGGGACGCCCCCGAGGTGGCCGCGCTGTCGAGGCTTCCCGGCGTGGTCCAGGTGGCCGGTCCCTACCGGTCGGCCCCGGTCACGCTCACCCTGGACGGGAAGAAGTCGCCGGTGGCGCTGCGCGAGATGTCCGCGACGCCGCCGAAGGTCGCCGTCCCGCTGATCCGCGAGGGGCGCCCGCTTCGTCCCGGCGACACCGACGGCGTGGTCGTCGAGCGCTCCTTCGCCAGGGCGCTCGACCTGAGGGTGGGCGGACCCTTCCCGGTGACCGGGCTCAACGGCGCCACCCATCCGCTCATCGTGGTCGGCCTGGCGGACAGTACCGACCAGGGCTTCTACCCCGAGTGGACGCCCGGCCTGGCCTGGACGCTCGCGCCGGTCCTGGCCAGGGTCGAGCCCGCGCTGGGCCGCAGCGAGTCGGTCACCGGACTGCGCCTGGCCGACGGCGAGGCCACGTTGCCCGCCGTGCACGGTGCCGTCACCCTCCTGGAGGGGCAGATCCAGCGGATGTCCACCTGGCGCGAGGTCCGCGCCTCGATGGAGTTGGACAACCGGCTGCTCGGCCTGCTGCTCGCGCTGTTCGGCATCGCCGGGCTGGTCGCCGCCGCGCTCGCCATCGCCAACGCGGTGGGCGGCCGGGTGCTGACCCAGACCCGTGACATCGCCACCCTCAAGTCCCTTGGCTACACCCGGGGCCAGGTCTTCGGCGTGCTCATGGCCGAGCACGGCGCGCTCGGGTTGCTCGGCATCGTCATCGGGCTCCTCTGCGGTCAGGTCGCCGCCTCGTTCGTGCTGGACGGGACGCCGATCCTGCCGCTCTCGTCGGGCCCGCTGCTCGCCATCGCCGGCGGCACCGCCGCGGTGGTCTGCGTGGCGGTGGCCCTGCCGGCCTGGCGCGGCGGGCGCACCCCGCCCATCCCCGCGGCCCCCGCGGCCCCGCTCCGGGGGCACCTGTCGCACCTGGCGCGGCTGGCGCTGCTGCTGCGGCTGCCGCCCGCCCTGGTCCTGGGCACCCGCGACGCCTTCACCAGGCGGGTCCCGGCCTTCCTGAGCATCTTCGGCGTCGCGATCCCGATGATGATGATCACCATCGGGCTCGGTTGCTGGGCCACCCTGGACGACTTCCTGCGCCACCCCGAACAGGTGGGCCAGGCGGCGGCGCTCACGGTGCGCCCGGACAAGCTTCCCGCGGACGAGGCTCTCAGGATCGCCAGGGCCGACCCCGGGGTGCTGGCCGCCTATCCCGGCGCCGAGGTGCTCGCCCTGGAGCCCGAGCAGACCAGGAGCGTGCTGACCCGCGCCGCGGGTACCTCGGCCGAGCCGTACCCGTTCTCGGTGGTCGAGGGCCGGATGTACGCCGCCAGGGGAGAGGCGGTCGCCGGGCAGGGGCTGCTCGACCTGCTGGGGGTGAGGATCGGCGACCGGGTCCGGCTGACCGTGGGCGGCACCCCGCTGATCGTGCACCTGGTGGGCCGGGTGGTGGAACCGGACCAGGACGGGGAGGTGCTCTCCTTCGGCATCGACACCCTCGCGGCCAAGGACGCGGTACCGCCGCAGTTCTACAGTCTGGTGCTCAGGCCGGGCGCGGACCCGTCCGAGGTGCGGGCGCGGCTGCTGACCGCCTCGGGAGAGGCCCTTGAGGTGCACCGGGTGGTCAACCCGGCGGAGCGGCTCGCGATCATCCGGGTGGTGATCGTGGCGCTGATCGGTGTGCTCGCCCTGCTGGGCCTGGCCAATCTCCTCACGGCCGCCGCCCTGGGCCTGCGCGACCACGCCTTCGACCTCGCGGTGCTCAAGGCCATGGGCCTCACCCCCAGGCAGGTGGCCGCCACCCTGGTCACCGGGACCGGCCTGCTGATCGTGCTGGGCGTGCTCGCGGGCACCGCGGCCGGGGCCTCGCTGGTGGGCGGGCTGATCGACCTGCAGGGCCACAGCAGCGGCGTCGGCGCCGGCATCGGCCGTACGCCCTCGGCCCTGACGCTCGCCGTCGCGATGCTCGTCGCGGTCGGCTCCGCCCTGCTGGTGACGCTGATCCCGGCGGGCCGCGCGGCCCGTGCCCAGGTCCCGGTAACGGCCAGATAGGCCCCGGGACACGCGTCCCGGGGCCTATCTCTCGAAAGCCGTCCTCAGGGCCTGAGCGAGAACCAGTAGAAGCCGTGACCCGGCAGGGTCAGCAGGTACGGCAGGGTGCCCACCGGAGGGAAGTGCACCCCGCCCCTGGCCTCGACCGGGGTCATCCCCGCGAAGCGGCGCAGGTCGAGCTCGACCGGCTGGGGATACTTCGACAGGTTGTTGACGCAGAGCATCAGGTCGTCTCCGTCCTCACGGACGAAGCTGAGCACCGCCGGGTTGCTGGACCACAGCTCGTTGTAGACGCCGGTGCCGAAGACCGGGTGTTCACGGCGGATCGCCAGCATGTTCCTGGTGAAGTGGAGCAGCGACGCGGGGTTCCGCTGCTGAGCCTCCACGTTGACCGCCTGGTAGCCGTAGATCGGGTCCATCACGGCGGGCAGGTAGAGGCGTCCGGGGTCGGCCGTGGAGAAGCCCGCGTTGCGGTCCGGGCTCCACTGCATCGGGGTGCGGACCGCGTCACGGTCCTCCAGCCAGATGTTGTCACCCATGCCGATCTCGTCGCCGTAGTACATGACCGGGGAGCCGGGCAGCGAGAGCAGCAGCGCGGTGAACAGCTCGATCTGGTCGCGGTCGTTCTCCAGCAGCGGGGCGAGGCGGCGCCGGATGCCGAGGTAGGCCCGCATGCGCGGGTCCTTGGCGTACTCGGAGTGCATGTAGTCGCGCTCCTCCTCGGTGACCGTCTCAAGCGTCAGCTCGTCGTGGTTACGGAGGAAGATGCCCCACTGGCCGCTGTCGGGGAGCTTCGGAGTCCGCGACATGATCTCGGAGATCGGCTCGCGGCTGCCCCGCCGCACGCCCATGAAGATGCGCGGCATGAGCGGGAAGTGGAAGGCCATGTGGCACTCGTCGCCGCCGACCGCGGGGTCGCCGAAGTACTCGACCACGTCCTCAGGCCAGCCGTTGGCCTCGGCCAGCAGCACCCGGTCGGGATAGAGGCGGTCGACCTCGGCGCGGACCTTCTTCAGGTAGGCGTGGGTCTCCGGCAGGCCGGAGCAGTCGGTGCCCTCGCGTTCGAAGAGGTAGGGCACCGCGTCGAGGCGGAAGCCGTCGATGCCCAGGTCCAGCCAGAAGCGCAGGACCTCCAGCATGGCCTCCTGGACCGCCGGGTTCTCGTAGTTCAGGTCCGGCTGGTGGTGGAAGAAGCGGTGCCAGTAGTACTGCTTGCGGATCGGGTCGTAGGTCCAGTTGGACTCCTCGGCGCCGATGAAGATGATCGGCGCGTCGGGGTAGCCGGTCGGGCTGTCCGACCAGACGTAGAAGTCGCCGTACGGGCCCTCGGGGTCGTGCCGGGACGCCTGGAACCAGGGGTGCTTGTCGCTGGTGTGGTTCATCACCAGGTCGGTGATGATGCGCAGGCCCCGCTGGTGCGCCGACTCGATCAGGTCCACGAAGTCTCCGAGATCGCCGAAGTCCGGGAGGATCTTCATGTAGTCGGAGATGTCGTAACCGCCGTCACGCAGGGGGGACTCGTAGAGCGGGAGCAGCCACAGGCAGTCGACACCGAGCCACTGGACGTAGTCCAGCTTCTCGATGAGGCCGCGCAGATCGCCCGTACCGTCGCCGTTGGAGTCCTTGAACCCGCGGACCAGCACTTCGTAGAAGACGGCGCGCTTGTACCACTGGGGGTCGGCCGAGACGAAGTCCTCGGCGACGGACTCATGGGCAGGGGAGGGGAAGGGGGATGAGGTCATCGTGTTCTCGCTCACGGTGATGAAGGGCAGGACGAAGTCACCGGATGCTCCGGCTGATGATGTGTGGTGACCGCGCCGGCCGGAGTCGTCATCCCCATGAGCTCCATGCCCTAGGACAGACCGAATTTGTGATTCGGGACCATCCGTTGTGGCGCTTTCTGGGCCGAACACTACCAGCCGAGTGAACCCGTCGAAGCCCTCTTGGCAGGGGAGGTCGCCCCTGTCACACGGAATCGCGGCGCGCATCGCGCCAAGCCCGCGTAATCGCCGCGTCGCTTACTGTTTTCCTGACTGAAACACGACACGCCCCAACGAGGTGACCTCGGCTTATGTCCGCGGCCCCGGCCGGGGCGCGCGCGGTGTGGTGGGAACGCGCTCCGGCGTTCTCGAAGGGATGGCCGAGCCTGATTCCAGGGGCGCCCGAAAACTCCGCGGGGCCGTGTGGTACGGCCCGGCGGGTGGAGGGCGTCAGGAGGTCAGGTCCAGGGCGGGGTGAGGTCGGGCAGACGGTCCTCGTAG
Organism: Streptosporangium amethystogenes; assembly: GCF_000721075.1. Taxonomy (GTDB): domain Bacteria; phylum Actinomycetota; class Actinomycetes; order Streptosporangiales; family Streptosporangiaceae; genus Streptosporangium; species Streptosporangium amethystogenes. The sequence goes on along the minus strand of NZ_JOEQ01000004.1, from coordinate 268,323 downwards.
TCGCCGAGCCAGGCGCCGAACAGCACCAGGCCGCGTACCCAGAAACGGTCGTTCCAGCCGTTGAACCGCGTCAGGCCGTCGGGGCCCTCGGCGATCACGGTGTGCAACTGCTCGGAGAGCAGCGAGGGCACGGCGTCGGCGACGAGGGTGAGCATCCGGTGGCCGTACTCCCTGGCGGGTGCGGCGGCCGAGCGGAGCGGAACCCGCGCCAGTGGCTGCTTGACCACGTTGGTGGAGGGCAGCGCGGCCACCCGCGGGTTGGCCGCGTACAGCAGTTCGCGGTAGAAGCGCCCCTGGTCCTTGCGGTTCACCCCGACGGAGAGCGCCGCGTCGAAGAAGTCGGGGTGTATGAACGGCGCCGTGAACGAGACCTCGGGGCCGACCAGGTTGACCGGGGAACGGGCGATGCCCCGCGCCGTCCTGGTGTGCAGGACCGACAGCGGCAGTTCCGCCCGGTGGCCGTTGAGCATGGAGGTCGACTGAGTGAAGGCGTGCCCGACGCTGTCGGTGATCCACTCTTCTGCCCGCTCCGACAGGAAGGGCGTGGAGGGGGAGCCAAGCGCCAGCGAGCCGAGCAACGCGGCCTTGCGCTCGGCCTGGTTGGAGGCTTCCAGCGCGGCCCCGCTGACCATGAAGTTCTTCAGCAGCGGCCCCCCGGCCAGCCCGTCGACCAGGGTCCGCCCGGCCCGGTGCACCTCGCGGGCGAAAGGGGTGTACCAGGCGTGGTGCGGGGTGAGGAACTCCAGCCGTCGCGCCGCGGCCAGCGCGTCGTCGGGATAGGCGGCGGCGTCCTGGGGGATCACCCGGTGGCGCACGCCCAGCTCGCGGGTTATCGCCTTGGCGAAGACGATGTCGGTGTCGGTGCCGTCGTCGGGACTGGTCGTCCACGACTCCACGTCGGCACCGCGGGCCACCGCCACCGAGCAGAGCAGCCGCGAGTCGTAGCCACCGCTGACCGGTACGAGCAGCGGGCGCCCGTCGAGTTCCTTGTAGACCTCGTGCAGGATCTCCAGGATCTCCCCGGCGGTCCTTCCCGCCTCGTACGGCTCCTCGCGCAGCCACCGGGGCAGCATCCGCTCGACGGAGATCCGGCCCGACGCCCGGTCGAAGACCAGCGCGCTCGCCCCTGCCAGCCGCTTCACCTGCGTGTACGGGGTGTCGTCGCGCAGCGGGAAGGTGAGCTGGATGATCGAGGCCCAGGCGTCCCAGTTGATCTCGTACGGGGTGCGCGCCAGGGAGAGCAGTGGTTCGAGCAGCGAGGAGAAGTAGAGCGCCCCGCCGCGGAACAGGTAGTAGACGTCCACCAGGCCGAGGCCGCCGGCGTGCAGGGTGATCCGCTCGCCGTCGTCGATCAGGCCGGGCGTCTCGTAGGTCTCGGCCACGGTGATCCACTGTGCGTTCCACGGCGCCGCCCCGCCGGGCTTGCGCTCCCCCCAGGCGAAGGCCCAGCCGCGCTCGTCCCGCCGGTAGGGCGGCAGCGGGGAGGAGCTGAACAGGGCCGCGTGCCCGCTCTGGACGGCGGGTCTGACCCGTGGCCCCGCCCCGCGCAGCGTCTCCAGGACCGCCTCGTCGAGGTGCCCGATGCCGCCGCAGACGTACGGCCTCACATTGAACGTCGGCCACTGCACCGTGCTGACTCCTCTGTGTCGCGATTGAGCAAAGGGTATCCTTTCGCCCGGCTGAGGAAACGGAGGACGGCGTGGCGGGCGACCAACTCGAAAGCACACGACAGGCGTTACGGGAGGCGGTGGCCCACGCGGAAAGGGCCTCCGAACTGGCCCGTCTGCTTGACGCGGCACAGGCCAAGATCGCTGACGCGGAGCGGGTGACCGAAGAACTACGTGGGGTGCGAGAACTTCTCAGCGAGACCGAGGAGCGGCTGGAGGCGGCGAACGCGGCCGAGGAGAAGCTCCGCAAGGACCTGGCGGAGCAGCGTTACCAGGCCGAGGTGGCCAGGTGGAAGCTCTCCTCGGTGCAGGTGGCCCGCTGGTCCCGGCTCGGCGACGCGATCAAGACGGGCAAGAGCAACCCGGTGCGGCTGGCACGTGGCCTGCGCGGGGCGGCCAAGCCCGCCAAACGCCCGACCGCCCCCAAGCGCCAGCCGGTGCCGCGCAAGAGCGGCGACAAGGCGGTGGTGCCCGGTGCGTCCTTCCAGGCCACCAGCTCCGTCAGAACCGTCGGCGGCAGGTCGGTCAAGCTCAAGCCGTTTCGCGTCCCGACCGGGCCGAACACCCGCCCGCACCTGACCGCCGCTGTGATCGCCTCACCGCACGGCGAGGCACTGCTGCGCTACGAGTGGCGCCAGAGCACCGGCTTCACGCCCAAGGACTTCGCCCGGGTGCTGGCGGCGGAGGTCCCGCACCTGCTGCTGGTCGAGTCGGTGACCGAGGGGCCGTGGGCACCGGAGCTGCGCGAGCCGGGCCAGGGGCTGCGCGCCCTGCTGTCCTGGTGCGCGGAGCGGGGCATCCGCACGGTCTTCTGGCACACCGGGGGCGAGGCCGCCGGATTCGTCGCCGCGGCCAGGCTGTTCGAGCACGTGGTGACCGCGCTGCCCAAGTCGGTGGGGGCCTGGGGCGCCGCGCTGGCGGCCCAGGAGCCCGAGCCGGGCCGCCGGGCGCCCTCGCTGGGAATCCTGCCCTTCGCCATCCAGCCGCGCGTGCACAACCCGCTGCCGCTGGCCGGAGACCGGTTCGAGCGGGTGCTCTCGCTGGAGGAGCTGCTCCCCGGGCACCTGTCGTATCCGGACGTGCTCACCTCCTACCGCTGGCCCGTCACGGTCGACTGCCCGCCGGGCACCGAGCCCTGGCGGATGGCCGAGCTGGCCGCCTGCGGAACCTCCATCGGCACCGAGCCCGACCCGCGCCGGGCCCACCTGGCGCTCCGCCAGGCGTACGCCTCGGGCACGATGACCAACAAGGTCGACGACCTGCTGGACGCGATCGGCCTGCCCAGCGGCCGGGCCACCCTGAACATCTCGGTGATCATGATCGACCGGGGCGATCTGGACCACACGCTGGCCCAGGTCGCGCCGCAGAAGGGCGTCGTCCAGCTGGTACTGCTCTCGGACGTCCCGGACGCCGCCGCGCGGGCCCGCGCCGCGCTGCCCGACCGGGTGCACGTCACGGTACGTCGCCCCGACCCCGGTCTCACCACGGGCGGCATGCTCAACCGCGCCCTCGACCTGTGCCAGGGAGACCTGGTGGCGGTCATGGACGCCCGTGACCGGTACGGGGAGCACTACCTGACCGATCTCAGCCGGGCGTTCCTGTTCGCGAGCGCCGACATCGTCGGCAAGGCGGCCTACTACGCCCACCTGCGCGACGTCGCGGCGACGGTGCTGCGCCAGCCCTCGGCGGAGTACTCCTACCTTCCCGACGTCGCGGGGGCCACCCTGCTGGCCCGCCGTACGGTGCTGCGCGACATCGGCTTCGCCGACGTCTCGGAGAACTGGGCCGACGTGCTGATGCGTCAGTGCCGCGCGGACGGGATCAAGGTCTTCTCCGCGGACCGCTTCGGCTACGTCTGCCTCCGTGACCGCGACCGCTGGCTGCTCGGCTCGGCCCAGCTCGTCGACTACGGCCCGGCCGAACCGCACGCGCTGATCTGAGCGCGTACGTCCGGACCCTAGGCTGATCCGATGAGGCCAGGCGCGCTCGGTGAGGTCCTCGGCCTGCCGCCGATCCCCAAGGGGACGTGGGCCGAGGAGGCGATCTACCTCTCCCCGGCCGCGCTGCGCCGGGGAGAGGACCCGGAGAGGATGGCCGACCGGCTCCGCGCGCTGCCGGGCGTCGCGGCCGTCCGGGTGCTGGCCGGCGGTTTCCTGGAGATCGCGGTGTCCGTGCCCGGCGAGCTCGTCACGGAGATCGGCGGGCCCGTGCCGCCCGTCACGGGCACATCCCCGTGGGACGACCTCCCCAGGACGTGGGCCAACCCCGGTTTCGTCGTCAGGTACGCGCACGCACGGGCGGTCGCCGTGCAGCGCTGGGCGGTGGAACTGGGCGTCGGCGGGGCCTTCAGGCCCGAACTGCTCGACGACCGCAGGGATCGGGCGGTGCTCAGGTCGCTGGCCGAGGTGCACGGCAGGCGGGTGAGCCGGGATCCCGGATGGGCCGCCTACGCCGAACATCTGGCCCTGGCCTACCACGACGCCTTCGAGGGGGCCGCCGCGCTCCCCGCCGGCGACGAGGAGCCGTCACAGCTGCACACCGCCCGCGTACGCCTGGCGCGGGCGGTACGGGACGTGCTGGCCGAGGCGCTGGCGGCGCTTGGCGAGACGGCCCCCGACAGGTTGTGATAGACCCCCTCAAAGAAGATCAAAAGGATCAGGAGAGCGGCGAATGGGCGGTCCTCGCGACTGGGAGGCGTACGAGCCGCGCCGCCCCGGGATGATCCGTAGGGTGCTGCCCATGCTCCTCGCCGTCGCGGTGATCCTCGGCGGGCTCGCCTATCTGGGGGACGACCTGCGCGAACTTCTCGGAACCGCGCCGGGCTCGCCCCACTCGGCCGCGGCGACGCACCGCCTGTACGAGGAGGCGGGGCCGATCGACGCCCGCTGCGGTACGCTCCCGCGAAACCTCGACGCCGACGCCCACGCGTCGCTGAAGGCCCTCGCCGGGTGCCTGGACCGGATGTGGGCGGACACCCTGGCGAAGGCGGGCATCGACTACGCGCCGCCGGAGGAGGTGCGGCTGATCGCCGCCCCCGAAACGGCCGCGTGCGGGATCGACGACTACGACTGGGCCGGGATCTACTGTCCCGACTCCCGCGTCGTCAACGTGCTGGTCGAGGACGAACGGGCCTTCCCGATGATGTTCACGCTCGCCCACGAGTACGCCCACCACGTTCAGGAGGTCAGCGGGATCGCCGACCAGAGGGGTTCCGAGGCCTTCGACGAGGCCTGGTCGCGGCGGCTCGAACTCCAGGCGGACTGCCTGGCGGCGGCGACGCTGCGCATCGCCGCGCCGCGCCGGCTGGCGAGCCTGCGTGGCTTCGCCAGGCAGGATTCCGGCGCCGAGGACGGCACGGAGGCGGGCTACCGGCAGTCGCACGGCTCGGGCGCCAGCAGCGCCGAGTGGATGCGGCGCGGCCAGGAGGGGGGCACGGTGGCGTCCTGTAACACCTGGGGCGCTCCCGCCGAGCGGGTCTCCTGAGGATCCTGTCGTGACGCGACCTTAAAATATGTCGCCAAAGTGGTCAATAACGTAAAAAGTTCGCGTGTTCGAGGGCGATCGCGTCTCGATAGGTGGGCAATCGTCTCAGGGGGATCACCGGGTCCGATAGCCTCGATCGGGTGAGTCGATTCGCCCATCCCGCCGGTGACCGGCATGCCGAAGTGCTGCCCGAGGAGCGCCCTCCGCACGCACCCGCCGACCTGAACACGCTCGACCCGACCATCTGGCCGCGAACGTCGGGCCGAGCCGAAGGCTCGATCACGATCGGCGGCATGGACGTCAGGGACCTGGTCGCCGAGCACGGCACCCCGCTCTACGTGGTGGACGAGGAGGATTTCCGCTCCCGCTGCCGCGACTACGCCGACGCGTTCTCCGGGGGCGAGGTCCACTACGCGGGCAAGGCGTTCCTGTGCCGCGAGGTCGCCCGCTGGATCATGCAGGAGGGCCTCGGCCTCGACGTGTGCAGCGCCGGCGAGCTCGTCGTCGCGCTCAGCGTCGGCTTCCCGCCCGAGCGGATCACCATGCACGGCAACAACAAGTCGTTCGCCGAGCTGGAGAGGGCCGTCGAGGCCGGTGTCGGGCACATCGTGGCCGACTCCTTCGAGGAGATCGCCCGCCTGGGCTTCCTCGCCGACAAGTACGGCAGGCGCCCCCGGGTGATGATCCGGGTCACCGTGGGCGTCGAGGCACACACCCACGAGTTCATCGCGACCGCCCACGACGACCAGAAGTTCGGCTTCTCGCTGAGCTCCGGCGCGGCGGCGGAGGCGGCCAGGCGGATCCTCGCCCTGCCCCAGCTGGAACTCGTCGGCCTGCACTCCCACATCGGTTCCCAGATCACCGACACCGCGGGGTTCGAGGTGGCCGCGGGCCGCCTGGCCAAGCTCCTGGTGCAGATCAAGGACGAGCACGACGTCGTGCTGCCCGAGCTCGACCTCGGCGGCGGCTACGGCATCCCCTACGTCGACGGTGACACGGCGCTCGACGTCAAGGAGATCGCCGACAGCCTGCGGGAGATCGTCAGCAAGGTGGCCGGGAACGCCGGCCTGCCGGTGCCCAAGCTCACCGTCGAACCCGGCAGGGGCATCGCCGGGCTCGCCGGGGTGACGCTCTACGAGGTCGGCACGATCAAGGACGTCGAGGGGCTGCGCACCTACGTCAGCGTCGACGGCGGTATGAGCGACAACCTCCGCACCGCCCTCTACGGGGCCGAGTACACCGCGCGCCTGGCCTCCCGGGAGAGCGCCGCGGAGCCGATGCTCTCCCGGATGGTCGGCAAGCACTGCGAGAGCGGCGACATCGTCGTGCGCGACCTGTGGCTCCCCGGCGACCTGGCCACCGGCGACCTGATCGCCGTCGCGGGCACCGGCGCCTACTGCCGCTCGCTCGCCAACAACTACAACTACCTCCCCAAGCCCGCCGTGGTCGCGGTCAAGGACGGGGTGTCCCGCGTGATCGTCCGCAGGGAGACCGAGGACGACCTGCTGAGAGGACAGCTGTGAAACGACCAGGAGCGGACGAGAAACCCGTGCGTGGCGTGGGCGAGAGGGGAGGCGTGATCGTATGGCGCTGAAAGTCGCACTTCTGGGGTGCGGAGTCGTCGGCTCCCAGGTGGTCAGGCTCCTGCACGAGCAGGCCGACGACCTCGCCGCACGCATCGGGGCACCGCTGGAGCTCGCCGGGGTCGCCGTGCGGCGCCTGGGCCGCAGGCGGGACGCCGAGGTGGACCCCGCCCTGCTCACCACCGACGCCGAGGCCCTGGTCGCCCGGGACGACATCGACATCGTCATCGAGGTGATCGGCGGAATCGAGCCGGCCAGGACACTCATCCTGGCCGCGCTGAACGGCGGCAAGTCCGTCGTCACGGCCAACAAGGCGCTGCTCGCCGAGTACGGCGCGACGGTCCACGCCGCGGCCAGGGCCGGTAACGCCGACCTCTACTTCGAGGCCGCCGTCGCGGGCGCGATCCCGCTGGTCCGCCCGTTGCGCGAGTCGCTCGCCGGGGACCACGTCCACCGCGTGCTCGGCATCGTCAACGGCACCACCAACTACATCCTCGACAAGATGGACTCCAGCGGGGCCTCGTTCTCCGACGCACTGGGGGAGGCCCAGGCCCTGGGCTACGCCGAGGCGGATCCCACCGCCGACGTGGAGGGCTTCGACGCCGCGGCCAAGGCCGCGATCCTCGCCGGGATCGCCTTCCACAGCCGGGTGACGGCCGCCGACGTGCACCGCGAGGGCATCACCGAGATCACCGCGGCGGACGTGGCCAGCGCCAAGGCCATGGGCTACGTCATCAAGCTGCTGGCGATCTGTGCCCGCTCGGAGGACGGCGGGTCGTTCGGCGTACGGGTGCACCCGGCGATGATCCCCAGGACACATCCGCTGGCGGGGGTCCGAGAGGCGTACAACGCGGTGTTCGTCGAGGCGCAGTCCGCCGGCCAGCTCATGTTCTACGGCGCGGGCGCCGGCGGTGCGCCGACCGCGAGCGCGGTGCTGGGCGACATCGTGGCCGTGGCCCGCAATGTGTTGGCGGGCACCCGGGGTCCGGAGGAGTCCACCTACGCGGACCTGACCGTGCACCCGATGGGCGAGACCGTCACGCGCTACCACGTATCGCTGGACGTCGCCGACAAACCCGGCGTGCTCGCCAGGGTCGCCGACATGTTCGCCAAGCAGGACGTCTCCATCCAGACCGTCCGCCAGGAGGGCCACGGCGCGGACGCCCAGCTCGTGCTGGTCACCCACCGGGCCAGCGACGCCGCGCTCTCGGCCACCATCGAGGCCCTGCGCGAGCTGGACATCGTCCGCGACGTGGTGAGCGTCATGCGGGTGGAGGGCGAGGACGCTTCTTAGTGCTCCGTTCCTTTTCGAGCAATCAGATGAGACGTACCGTCAAGGCCCGGTGGGGCAGTGCCGCGGCCTCCGTTCGGGCGGACGCCGCACGAGACGATTGAGGAACGCGAGATCCGCAAACCGGCCGGCGCACGACATGCTCCGGCCGGCTGGATCCGCAGGGCCCAGATCATCGCGCTGAGCTGGAAGCGGTTGCGGATGCCGTAGGAAACGGCTCCCGGCCCGGCGGTTCGACAAAGACGTGCCCGGTCGTGAACACGGCGTACCCGACGGGGAAGAGGCCGCCGAAGCCGGTCACCGTCTCCGCCTCGCCCGCGATCCGCGCCGTCTCGAAGTTCGTCGGCGGGTAGCGTGCGTCCAGCGCCGACGGGACGCCTCGCGCCCTCCGACATGTGCCGAGTGGGTCTCGGCCCTTTCTCCGGCCAAGATCGTGAACCCCGGCGCGACATGGTTCCGCATATGCCCCCTGGCTCTTCACCGTGTCCAGGGAGATCGGGACGATCGGCAGGGCGTTGAGTGCCAGATCATTGAATTACAAGTCAGCCGCAAGTAGCTGTTCGTAATGTCATGATCATTACTGGTTATCGTGATCACAGCGGGCTGATCGTGGACCGAGAGGTCAAGTACCTACTGGAGACACAGCGGGTCATGGCGGCCCGGACAGGCCACGCCCACCCGAAGTTCGGGGCGAGGTGGTTTGAGCGGGTGCTCGCCGAGGCCGGACGTCCGGCCTCGCTCAAAGGGACGAACGCGCCGGTCGGTCCCCGATCGGATTTAAAACGCCGTGGAATTTCTGTGAATCAGCTATGAATTCATTGGGAGGTGTTCGGTGACCGGAAACAGCGGTGAGATCCAAGCGCGCTGGCTGAATTGGAATGACTGCAACGAGATGATTCTCGGGCTCCGGCGGCATGTGTTCGCGACTGAACAGGGCTGGGGAGAGGAGATGGTGAACCACGAGAAGGACCCGGAGGGCCTTCACCTGGGCGCCATGCTCAACGGGGAGATCATCGCCGTGATATCGGCTTATCTTTACGAGCCGGGGGCACCCGAGCTGTCCGCCCTGGAACTGCAGAAAGTGGACGGGCTGACGGTTCAGATCGGCAAGCGAGTGGAACTCGCCGAGCATCGGGGGCGTCATGTCAGTGAACGCATAGGTACCTCGATGCTGCGCCAGATCTGCGAGTCGCTGCGGCCGGACCGCTTTTTCCTCCTCGTCAGGGGGCAGCACCGTAACCTTATCGACCGGTACACCAGGCGGAATTTCGTCAGGCACGCCGACATCGGTTCCGCCGACGATGTGCGCACGGTGATGACAGTGGAAGGAGGAGAGGCCGTAGAGGATTTCTATTTCAAGAACCGGGCCCTGGACAAGAAACCGGCGCCCAGCGGCAGTCGGATCTCCGTCCCCTCGCTCGTCCGGTTTCTGGTGGAGGGCGGACGCGGCGACGTGCTGGCGGCCGAACGCCTCGGGGCCGAGAACCACTACCTGGAGCCGCTGTCCGTTGAGGCCGAGATGCCGCGCCTGGCCGCGCAGGGCCGGCTGATGGCCACCGAGCAGCGGTCGCGTCTGGCGTCGACGCCGTTCCCGTCCGCGCCCGCCTCGTTGCTCGACATCGGCACCGGGCCCGGGGAGTACCTGGCGGCGGTTGCGCAGGAGGAGCCACTCGCCGGGTATCGCGTGCGGGGGGTGGAGCCCTCACCTCAGCTGCTCGCCAGGGCCCGGTCGAGCTTTCCGGAAATCACGTTCCGCGAGGGCACCGCTTACGCCACGGGTGAAGCCGATTCGTCACACGACGTGATAACGGCGAACTTCGTGTTCGTTCACCTGCGCAGTCCGGATCTGGCCCTGCTTGAGATGCGGCGGGTGCTGCGGCCCGGCGGACTCCTGTACGTGGTCGATGTCAACGACGACAGCTTCCGTGGTCCCGATGTGATCCGTCGGTTGATCGAGACGCACAACCGCAACTACGCCGGCGACCGCACGTTCCTGACCGACCTGCCGGGGCGTGCCGAGCAGTTCGGCTTCGAACCTGTCCGCCGTTTCTCGACGACGTTGCGCAACACGGGAGGCTCGCAACCGGCCTTCGGCCCGGATGAGATCCGTATCGGGCGGGCGGACGCCTGGGGACTCCTGTCCTTCGTGCGTGCGCAGAGAGGTGTCGAGCAGGTCTTCAAGGAGGCGCAGGACTTCTACTTCGGCACGGAATGCGAGATGAGTTTGAACATCGAGACCCAGGTCTATCGCAGCCGTCCTTCCCGGGAGAACGGGCGCTGACCCCGACGGCCCCCGGCAGGGCCCAACCGGCTGTCCGATCCCGAACCAATGATGTTGCCGGTGGCGAGAACGCCGGGGGTGTGGATGGCAGGTGTGGGCGGGGGCGGGTTCCTGGGGGTTTGCTGGTAGATCATTTAGTTGGCCCGGTGGGCTTATATAGTGATTTCCTGTGTACCTCGTTCGCTGAACGACTTCGCCGTCCTCCTCACGGTGATCGTCCGCGCCCGTACGACTCCCAGCCTCCTGGGGCGCCCACGCCTCCCGGAAGGAGAGTTCACCGTGAAGATCGTTCGCCGAGTGGTGGCGCCGGTGGTGGCGCTGGCCATCGCGATGGCGCTGGGACCGGTGGCTCACGCGAAGACCGCCAAACCCTCGAAGAAGGTGGAGACCGTCGTCGCGCTCACCTTCGACGACGGTGACTCCTCCCACCTGGCCGTGGCCCGCATGCTGGAGAAACGCGGTATGCGTGGAACGTTCTACGTCAACACCGACACCATCGGCGGCGAGCTCAAACTGACCCGTCGCAACCTCGCCGCGATAGCCGGGAAGGGCCACGAGATCGGCGGTCACACGCTGACCCACGTCCGCCTCACCGAGCTGACCCAGAGCGAGCAGGAGGGGCAGATCTGCGACGACCGCAGGAGGCTGGTGGCGTGGGGGTACCGGCCGGCCACCCTCGCCTACCCGTTCGGTGCGGTCGACTCCGACGCCAAGGCGGTGGCGAGGCGGTGCGGCTACGACGCGGCCCGTTCGGTCGGCGGGCTCAGGGAGTGGAAGTGCCCCGGCTGCCCGGCGAGCGAGACCACCCGCCCGAAAGACCGCTACGAGATCCGCACACCAGGCTCCGTCCGCGAGGGCACCCTGCTGCGACACATGAAACAGCAGGTGCTCAACGCGGAGAAGAGTGGTGGCGGCCTGGTCCCGCTGGTGTTCCACCGGGTCTGCGACCGCTGCGGACTCTACTCGGTGACTCCCGAGCGGCTGAACCCCTTCCTCGACTGGCTGGCGGCGCGCAAGTCCCGCGGCACCGTGGTGAAGACGCTGCAGAGTGCCGTCGGCGCCCGCTACCGCCCTGTGCCCGGCTGAGGAACGGCCCCGTCAGGCCCTTTCCGCGATACGGGGGCGGGAAGGTGTGGGGGAAGGCCCTCAGGAGCTCTCGGTGAGCCTGCGGAGGCCGCGGGCGGCACGGCCGAGCAGGGAGCGTTGCCGGGCCTGGCGCAGGGCGACGGCCTCCAGGCGGCGCTGTTCGGCCTTCTCCTTCCACCTGACGATGTCGCGGCGGCCCTTGGCGGCCACCGCGCGCAACTCCTTGAGCTCGGCCTTGAGCGCGGCGATCTGCTGCTGGGCCCGTTCGGCCTCCCGCGCCCGCGACTCGGCCGCCGCGCGCCAGCGCACGGCCTCCCGGTTACGGTTCGTGGCCCAGTAGGGGTAGGCGCGCGCCGCCGGCCGCAGCCGCCAGGACTCCGCGTCCAGCCAGGTCGCGCCGTGCAGTTCGGCGATCACGTCGTCGAGCGACTCGCCCGCGCGGGCCACCCGCCTCGCCCTCGCCACGGCGGAGGTCCGCTCCAGGCGGGCGGCCAGCACACCTGACTCGTCCTCGTCCAGTGCCACCAGCAGCAGGCCCTCGTCGTCCTGCTCCGCCCGCTCGACCAGCATGGCCAGCGACTCCGCCCCGGGCACCCACCCGGCGGGGCAGACGAGCCGGAACGGTGCGGGGGCCGAGGTCGGCGGGACCCGCTCGACGAAGGAGACGCGGCCGTCGTGGGCGTACTGGCCGCGCAGCAGCCGCAGGTCGAGCAGCGGGTCGTCCAGCGGCCCGCCCACCGCCTCATGGCGCTCGCCCGCGGGCGACGCCCACGGCCCGGCCAGGGTGACGCGCACGTCGGGCAGGCTGCTGGCCAGTGCCCCGTCGACGCTCGCTCTGACGTCCTCGAAGGAGGCGCCTCGGGCGTCCACCACGACGTCGACGTAGGGGACCAGCCACTGCCGGCCCGCGTCGGTGCGCAGGTGGCGCCGGTAGGGGACCCGGTCGGCGATGAACGGGTCGTTGTGCCGCCTGACGTCCGCGGGCCTGCGCATGGCGGTCGTCGTGCCCAGGTGCCAGCTCAGCGCCTCGGCGTCGGGGACGAACACCGCGCCCGTCTGGGTGAGCCGGTAGCCCAGCTCGGTGTCCTCGCCGAGCCGCAGGGAGGTGTCCAGCCCTCCCGCCTCCTTCAGCAGGGCGGCCGGCAGCGAGACCGTCGCGCCCACGTGGACGCGGTGCAGCAGCGAGTTGGGCGCGTCGCGAAAGCCGCGGTGCGCGGCGACGAGGTCGGCGATCCAGTCGTGCCCGTGCTCGGGATCCTCGGTGAAGAGGGAGTCCGCCCTGTCCTTGGCGACGGCGATCTGGACCTCGGCGGGGGCGGGCGAGGTGCCCGTCATGGCGGTGAAGCGCAGCGTCCCCAGCACCACCAGGTAGCCGGCCAGGTGGTGCCAGCGCATGTGCGCCTCGACGTGCTCCCGGTAGGAGACGATGTCGGCGTCCATCCGGTGGATCACCTCGCCGTCCGCGACGGCGGTGCCGGTCTCCAGGGCCCAGGCGATGCCCCGGCGGCCGGGGGCGCCGGGAATGATCCGGGTGTGTTCGGGGGCGATCTCGGGGAGCCGGAGCGGGGGCGCGCTGCCGTCGTCCACGACGATCACCTCAAGGAGGTGCGCGGGATAGGTCTGCGCGGCGAGCGCGGCCAGGGTGAGGTCGAGTCTGTCCTGCCCTCCCCTGGCGGGGATCACCACGCTCACCGGCAGGCGCGGCTCCCACGCGCCGAGGGCGGGCGCCGGCAGCACCCCGTAGTCGTTGCCGGGAATCCGCGGCGCGGCGGCCTGGACCGGAATCGGCGGTGCGTACGGCGCGTCCATGGGCTCCTCGGCCGGGACCCGCGGCGTGCGCGGTGCGTTCACGGTGCCTCCTGGGGGAGCTCCATGAGCGCGCTGGGCCGGAAGCCGCGCCACTGGCGCTTGTTCCGTCGCAGGAACGTGCCGATCGGCTCGCGCCAGGTGTGGTTGGCGACGTTGCCACGCCGCAGGATGTAGCCCAGGCCCTGGGTGCGGTAGATCTGCCCGCCCGCGGCCTGTACGGCGTGCTGGAACTGGGCGTCGATCGTGCCGGGCAGGGGACGGAAGCCGCCCACGGCCTCGAAGGCGGAGCGTTCGGCGAAGATGGTCCCTCCGGCGATGAAGTTGGTGATCTGCTCGGTGACCTGCTCGCGGTGGACGGTCACCCCGATCGAGGCGAGGTAGACGAACTCCGGGACCATGCCCACCACCTGGGCTCCCGAGTAGGAGTGGGCCAGCAGCAGGTCGGAGACGAAGTCGGGCCCGTACCAGTCGTCGTCGTCCATCTTCAGCAGGAACGATCCCGACGCCCTGGCCGCGGCCTCGTTCAGCACGGCCCCGAACACGCTCTCCTCGTTCGCCTCGAACACGGTGACCGGCCGCTCGAAGGAGGCCAGCGCCCCGGCCACGCCAGGATGCGTCGCCGGGATGCCGTGCAGGGCGAGGATCACCTCGAACTCGGCGCCGCGCTGCCTGGCCAGCTGCTCCAACGCGAAGCCCACCATCTCCGGGCGGCGGGTGGCGAGCAGCACCGAGACCGGCGGCGAGGGCCTCGCGGGGGCGCCGAGCTGTTCCCAGCGGGCGCGGACGCCGTGGCCGCGCAGCGCCTCGCGGCGCAGCCGGATGCTGTGCTCCTCGCGCTCCAGGTCGTCCTTGAGCGCGGGCTCGTCGACCGAGGTGATCAGTCTGGCCAGCTCCGGGCCGAGGGCGCCCGCCCAGCGCGGCACGGCCTCGGAGACCAGCGGCACCCCGGCCGCCGCCAGCCCGGTGACGACGCGGAGCGCGGCCACCGGGCCGCTGTGGCCGCGCCGCCAGTCCACCCGTACCCCTCTGACCTGCCTGATCCGATTGACGTCCACGTCCGTGACGGCGCCGGAGGCCGCGAAGGCGGTGAGGGTCCGGCCACCGCAGGTGATCGCCCAGCGGCCGGATTCCACGGACAGCTCGGCGATGCCGAGGGACGGTACGGTGACGAAGCCCATGGGGTTGACCGAGCGGTCGTCGATCGGTGGGACGGTCCGGGGTTCTGACAGGTCGCCGAGACCGGTTTGGAGGATCCTGCCGCCGCCGGGGCGGCCGAGCCGCTCCCAGCTCATCAGCTCGGCGACCGGGCGGTCCGCCGGGTTCTCGTCGCCGGACCAGGGCGGCGGCTCCTCGTCGACCGCGCGCACGACCAGGTCGGCGCCGCGGGCGCCGAACCTGTCGGGGACCGGCCCTTCCGGCGAGGACGGGGCCGCGTTCGGGTCACCGGGACGCCAGTGGGCCGCCCCGGGGCCGGCCAGACCGGCGACGGGCGCGGCGACGGCGTCCATCCGGTGTCCCGCGAACGCCCTGGCGGTCGCGGCGAGCGTCCGCCCGGCGGGGGCCGGTTTGGAGAACCGCGCCTCGATCACCCAGGCGGGCGCCGCCGGCTGGTGGACCCGGAGCTCGACGAGCGACCGCCAGCGGTGGGCGGGAGTGGGCGAGGGCACCGGCGCGGTGTACCAGTGCGGCGTCTCCTCCACGGCGACGACCACCCGGGGGGCCATGGCCAGCAGTGACTGCAGGCTCGCGGCCCTGCGGAGGTCCGTCGGGGTGCGGGCGAGCACCAGGATCTCTGCGGCGCCCTCCTCCGCGCGCGGGATGCCGTCGAGGTCGCCGTCGAGGTCCATCGCCCCATACGACTCCAGCTCGCCGAGTGTCTCGAAGCCCGCGCAGTAGACGAGGACGCGCCGCTTGCCGTTCCGTTCCCCGGCGGTGCGGACGAGATCGATCAGCAGTGACATCAGCCGCTCTTCCCCCGGCGCGGAGCGGTCTGCCGCCTGGTCGTCGGGATGATCCTCCCCAGGGGGCCGCGCCGCCGCTCGTCCCGCTGGTGCCCGGCCTCCGTCCGCAGGCGCTCGGTCTCGGCGCGCAGGCTCTCCACCTCGCCCCGCAGCCGTTCCGCCTCGCGCTTCCACCGGGTGCTCTCGGCCCGCCACTTCGCGGGGTCCCCGGCGACGGGCTCCGCCTCCCCGGCGGTCGTCACGCCGAACTCGGCGGCACTCACCCACAGGGAACCGAAAAGCTCGTGGACGGCGCCGTCGATGTCACCGTCTGGAGTGTCTCCGGCCACCAGCGCCGCCCTGGCGAAGGCGGCGGTGCGCTCCAACCTGGCCGCTCTGACCCCAGTGGCCCCCTCGTCGAGGACCGCGCTCAGCAGCCCGTACCCCTCGCTCTCGGCGAGTTTCACCAGCTCGGCCAGGCTGTCGGCGCCGAGTGCCCACCCGGCGGGGAAGGTGAGGCGAAACGGCGTGGGTGCCGAGCCGGCGGGCGCCTCCTCGGCGAAGGAGACCCGTGGCTCATGGGCGTACAGGTTGTGCACCAGACGCAGATCGAGCAGCGGCTCGTCGAGGGAGGGGCGGCGTCCGGCGGGGAGCCGGGCCCAGGGCCCGACCACGGTGACGGCGACGTCGACGAGGGTGCCCGCGAGCGCGCTGTCCACGCTCGCCCGCACGTCCTCGTAGCGGGCGCCGCCGACGTCGACGACGACGTGCACGTACGGCACCAGCCAGGTCCTGCGCGGGTGGGTGCGCAGCCAGCGCAGATCGGGGATGAGGTCGGGCAGCACCGACCAGTTGTGCCGGTGCACCTCCTTCTCCCTGAGCATGACCGTGGACGGGCCGAGGTGCCAGCCGCGGGCCTGCGGATCGGGGATGAAGACCGCGCCCGCCTGTGCGAGGCGGAAGCCGAGATCGGTGTCCTCACCCATGTTCAACGCGGTGTTCACGCCGCCGGCCGAGCGGAGCAGTGCCACCGGGACCGATGTGCTGGCCCCCGAGTGGAGCCGGTGGGCCCCGGTGCCCGCGTCCCGCAGCCACCGGGTCTCCTTGAGCACGCCCGCCCGCCACTCGTGTGGCGCGGACCCGTCGAACAGTCTCTCCGCGTCCCCGGCCTCCACGGCGGAGAGGACCTCCCCGGCACGGGGCCAGGTCCCGTCGGAGGTGAAGCGGACGTCGCCCATCACGACGGCGTAGGGGAGGAGGTGGTGCCAGCGCATGTGCGCCTCGACGTGCTCCCGGTCGAGGATCATGTCGGAGTCGACCCAGTGCAGGATGTCGCCGACCGCCGCCTCGGCGCCGGTCTGGCGGGCCCAGCCCCGTCCCCAGTGGCCTTCCGGTACCCGGACAAGGCGGGTGCCCGCCGGAGTGATCTCGGGGACGCGCAGCGGCGGCTCGCTGCCGTCGTCGACCACGACCACCCCCATCAGATGCGCGGGGTAGGTCTGCGCGGCGAGGGAGGCGAGCGTGCGGTCCAGGGCGTCCTGGCAGTCGTGCGCCGGGATCACCACGCTCACCCTGAGCCGGGGCTCCCACCGGCCCAGGTCGGGTGGGAGCAGCGGCCCGTAGTCGTTCTGCCTGACCCCGGCGCGCGGGACGCCGCTCCGGCCGGCCAGGTCGCCGTGCCCGGCCCCGCTCACGCCTCTCCCTCCGAGGCGGCCTGTTCGGTCCGCGCCTCCACGGCGGCCAGTCGCGGCAGCAGGTTGTTGACCACCTCCGCCATCTCCTGGCGCTGCGGTATGGAGACCAGCCGATCCTCGCCCAGCGAGACCAGGATCGTCTGCAGGTCCTCGTCCCGCTTCCGTTCGTGCTCCCTGAGCAGTTCGACGATCTCGTCCAGCCGCCGGTCCAGCCGCTCGGTGGCGGCCTTGACCGTGGTCAGCTCCGCTTCGTAGCGCTTGATGCGGGTGTCGATCCGCAGGGCCTTGCCGTCGACCCTGCGCACTGTCGCGATCGCCAGCATCTGGACGGCGAACACCGTCGCGATCGCACCGAGCACGACGGCCGCCGTGACCGAGATGACATCGGTACCCGCGAGCAGTGCCAGCGCGATCAGTACCACCGGACCGATGGTCGCCGCCAGAAGCGTCAGTTTTCGGGGCGTGGGCATCCGCGCTTACCTTCCATGCCGCTCTGTCATTACCTGTGCATTGACGGGGAGATAAATGAGGCTATCCGCTCTTCATGTGCAAATATGGCTGGAAATGGGAAATTCCAAGGTTCCTGTGACCTGTGTGACAGCTGTGAGTGATTGAGGGTGATTGCACGGGTCAAGTGTGAGGTGTGGTGAGAAGGGATCTCCCTACCTCGCTATCCTTCGGTCGTGCCCGCGCAGTCGATCTCCTTGCCCCCGTCCCTTCTCGCCACACCGGCGGGCTTCCTGCGGCCGGCGGACGGGGAGACGGCCGAGCTGTCCTGGACCGGCGAGGGCTGGCTGGCGGCCGGTTCACCGCTCGGCGACCGGCCGGACGCCGAGGAGGTGGCCCGCCTGCGCCCGCTGCGGGGACTGGTCGTCCGCTGGCCCGCCTCCGAGGTTCCGGTCGGCGCGGTCACCGGCCTGGCCGCGGCCGGGGTGCCGCTGCACGCCGCCGTCTCGCCTGACTGGGTGGATCCCGAGTTGGCCCGCCTGCTCGCGGCCTGGGCGCCCGAGGAGGACGACGGCTCAGGTCTCCGGTCGGTGACCGCTCTGCGCAGGGAGGAGCACAGTGTGCGACTACGCCGCCACGGGCTCCGCGACCGGATGGGGACAGATCACGCGAAGACGCCGCCCACGGTCAGCGTCGTGATGTCCAGCATGCGGCCGCACCTGCTGGGCGCCGCGCTCGGCCAGATCGCCGGGCAGCGCCGGGTACGGGTCGAGGTCCTGCTCGGCCTGCACGGCGTGCCCGCCGCGCACGAGGAGGTCAGGCGGGCACTGCGCGGGTGCGCCCTGCCCGTCACGGTGTTCGAGGCCGCAGGGGAGACCCCCTTCGGGGAGGTGCTCAACCTGGCCGCCTCCAGGGCGGAGGGCGACTATCTGGCCAAGTGGGACGACGATGACTGGTACGGCCCCGAGCATCTGGCCGATCTGCTGCTCGCCCGCGCCTACTCCGGGGCGGACATCGTCGGCACCGCGGCCGAGTTCTTCCACCTGGAGCCGCTGAACGCCACGGTCCGCCGTACCGACTACGCCAGCGAGGTCTGGTCCGAGCACGTCGCCGGGGGCACGATCCTGCTCCCCGCCGACGCCTTCAGGGACGCGGGCGGCTTCCCTCCGCTGCCCCGGGGCGTCGACGCCGGGCTGCTGAAGGCCGCGCGCGCCGCGGGGGCGCGCATCTACCGCACCCACGGCCTGGGCTATGTGCTGCGGCGTTCGGTCGGTGCCGAGCACACCTGGCGGCTCTCCCTGGCTCACTTCCTGCGCGTCGCGTCGAACCAGTGGCGCGGTTTCCGCCCGAGTCTGATCCTGGAAGCGCGATGACAGCACGGATAGCCGGTAACGACTACCGGAGCCTCACGCCGCCCCCCCTGGGGGCCTGGACACCCTCGCTCCGGGTAAGCGTCGTCATTCCCGCCTACGGTGATCAGGAGAAACTCGACCTGGCACTCGCCGGGCTGGCCGTGCAGACCTACCCGGCCGCGCTGACCGAGGTCATCGTGGTCGACAACGGCAGCAGCCCGCCGCTACGCCTGCCCGAACTCCGCCCGGAGGGCACCGGCCTGATCGTCTGCCCGACCCCCGGCCGGGCCCACGCCCGCAACGCCGGTCTGTCGGCCGCCACCGGTGACGTGATCCACTGGCTCGACTCCGACGTGGTTCTCGACCGCAGGTCGGTCGAGGCGCACATGCGCTGGCACCATGCCGCCCCGTACCTGGCGGTCACCGGTTACCTGCGCTTCACTCCGGCCAGGCTGCCCGCTCCCGAGGCGGTGGCCGCCGCCGACGACCTGGCCGAGCTCTTCGAGCCCGCCGAGCCGCATGCCTGGCTGGTCGACCTCGTCGAGCGCACCGACGGTCTCACCGCCAACCCGCACCGCGCGTTCAGCCTGCACGTCGGCGGCGCGACCTCGGTCAACGCCGCGTTGCTCGCCGCCGCCGGGCCGATGGACACCGACCTGATCCTCGGCCAGGACACCGAGATGGGCTACCGGCTCGCCCAGGCTGGTGCCGTCTTCGTCCCCGAGCCACTGTCGCGCGCCTTCCACCTGGGCCCGACCATGCGGATGCGCGACAAGGCGCCGATCGACCGGATCAGCCACGCCTTCGTGGCCGACCGGATCCCCTCCTACCGCTGGCTCCGCTCCCATCCGGGCAGGCAGTGGAAGGTGCCGTACCTGGAGGTGGTCGTCGAGCCCGGGGAGGGGACGGGATACTCCTACGACGAGGTCCGCGCCACGGTCGACGCCGTCCTCGCGGGTACCCTGCCCGACGTCGCGGTCACCCTCGCCGGTCCGTGGGATGGCATCGGCACGGAGGGGCGCGCCCCCCTGAAGGATCCGGACCTGGACCTGGTGCTGATCCGCGGTCACTACGCCCACGAGCCCAGGGTCCGCTTCGTCGAGGAGGCCCCCGTCACCTCCGCCCCCTACCGGCTCAGGTTGCCCGCCGGGTGGGTGCCCGGTGACGACACCCTGGCCCGCCTGCTCGACCTGGCCGGGGACGACGGCTACGGCCTGGTCGCGGTGCTGCTGGCCGAGGGGGGACAGGACGGCGAGGGCGGAGCGGGCGCGGAGCGGATGATCGTCGCGGCGCGGCTGGAGCGCGCCGCCGCGTTCGCGCGCGCCGTGATCGTGCTGGAGGAGGGAGAGGACCTCGACGACGCCGTGGCGGACACCTTCGGCGTGGTCTGGGTGGACGGCGAGACCTACGGGTTCGCGTCCGAGGCCCGCCCCATCGTCGGCCGCCGGGGTGCCCACCGGGCCAGGATCGAGGCGGAGGCCCAGGTGGCCCGTCTCACCAGGGAGAACGAGCGGCTCCGCGGTCAGGTGACCAAATGGCGTGACGAGGCGGGCCGCTGGCGAAAGAGCGCGGTCGAGCTGCGGCGCGAGGTCGGCACCCTGCGCAAGGAACTGGCCGCCGCCAGGAAGATCGTCCAGTACGGGCTGCTCTCCTCGGTCAAACGGGCCATCACCCGCCGCCGCTGACCTTCCCGCGCCGGTCCCTCTCGCGCGGACGCCTGTCCGCGCGGCACCGGTCAGCGTTCGTTCCCGACGGCGCCGACGCCGCCCAGGAAGTAGGAGCCGATGTCCCGGTACGGCACGGCGGTGCCGGGGTCCGGGCGCCACTCGGGCAGGTTGACGATGCCGGGCTCGACCATGTCGAAACCCTCGAACAGGCGGATGATCTCTTGGCCGGTACGGGCGACGAAGGGTGAGGAGGCCCCGTCGTAGACCTGGGTGACCCCCTCCACCGCCTCCGGGCGGGCGTCGATCGCGACGTGGGACAGGACGAGGTGGCTACCGGGGGCCATGGCTCGGCGCAGGGTGGCGACGATGCCGAGGGGATCCTCCCGGTCGGGAACGAAATGCATGATCGCCAGCAGGAGTATTCCCACCGGCTGGTCGAAGTCGATGGCCGCGCGCACGCCCGGATGTTCCAGAATCTCCTCCGGCCGGCGTACGTCGCCCTCGACTATGGTCACATTCTCGTTCTTGCCGAGGATCGCCCGGCCGTGAACCAGGACCGTCGGATCGTTGTCGACATAGACGACCCGTGCGCCGGGCGCGACCTGGTGCACATTGTTCTGGGTGGGCAGGCCGGCACCGATGTCGAGAAACTGGCGGATGCCCGCTTCGGCGAGGAAGCCGACGGTCCTGCCGAGAAACGCGCGGTTGGAGCGGGCGCTGTGCCGGATCTCGGGGATGACCTCCAGAACCTTCTCCGCGGCCTCCCTGTCTGCGGGGAAGTGGTCTTTACCTCCTAAATAGTAATCGTACATACGTGCGACATTAGGAATATGGGTTTGAACACCCTTGGGTATCTGGTCGGTCACACGCCGCTCCCTTGTAGGAATATTTCTTGAATTGTGTTGATCATAGTTATTTAGGCCATTGGAGAAGCTTTACCGGAAATGACAGGATCGCGCCATGGCCGTCACCCCCCCGCGTCACGTTCTCGGTCTCCAGCTCGCCGACGGCATCGGCCGCGGCAACATGTGGGCCTGCCTGTCCATGGCGTTCGCCTCGACCATGATCATCTCTTTCCTGCCCGCCGCACAGCCCTACATCCTGGGCGCCGTCATCGGAGTGGGCAAGGCGGACCAGGGCAAGGTCGTCGGTCTCCTGGGCGTGGCCGCCGAGATCGCGATGATCGCCAGCCTGGTCTGGTACGGAGCGCTGGCCGACCGGCACGGTCGCCGGCCCATCGTGGTGGCCGGGTTCGCGCTGTGTGCGCTGGGCACCGCGCTTTTCCCCTTCGCCGCGAACGTGACGGTCCTGGTGGTGCTGCGGGTGATCTTCGCCCTCGGCGTGGCCGCCCTCAACGCGATGCTGTCCACGGTGGCGATCGACTACGTCCGCAACGGCTCCAGAGGCAAGTCGTACGGCCTGATCGGCCTGTTCAGCGGGCTGGGCGCGATGCTCGCGGTGCTCGGCCTGATCCGTCTGCCCGAGATCCTGGAGAACGGGGGGATGGCCCCGGTCGGAGCCGCCCGAGTCTCCTTTCTGATCATCGCCGCGGCTGTTCTCGCGGTCGCCGCGCTGATGTGGTTCACCCTGTCAAAGGAGGGGATCCCCGGTGGCCCCGGGCGCCTCCCGCTGCCCCGTCTGGTCAGGGAAGGCGTCACGCTCGCCCGCGACCCCGGCGTGGCGCTGTCGTACGCGGCGGCGTTCGTCGCCCGCGCCGACCTCGCGGTGGTCGCCGGCTTCCTGTCCCTATGGGTCGTCGACCACGCCACGAGCGAGCGCGGCATGTCCGGGGCGGAGGCCCTAGCCAGGGCCGGAGCCGTGGTCGGCGTCGCACAGACCGTGGCCGTGCTCGCCGCCCCGCTGTTCGGCTGGCTGGGCGACCGCATGCGGCGCCAGGACGTGGTCATCCTGGCCCAGGCCGTCGCGGCGCTGTCCTACCTGTCGACATTGCTGATCAGCGACCCGCTCGGCTCCGGGATGATGCTGGTGGCCGTGCTCATCGGGCTGGGGGAGATCGCCGGGATAACCACCGCGGGACCGCTCCTGGCCCAGCAGGCACCCGCCGGGGTGCGCGGCTCCGCCTACGGGGTGCAGACCCTCTGCGGCGCCCTGGGCATCCTCACCGTCTCCGCCCTGGGCGGCCTCCTCTACGACGCCTGGCGCCCGGCCGCGCCGTTCGTGGTGTCGGGCACGCTCGGCCTGCTCGTCGTCGCCTTCGGGCTGGTCGTACGGCGCCGGGTCACGCCCCTGCCGGAAAGCCGCCAGAGCGTGGGCGCCCCTGCCTGACCCGCCCGGACCGGCTCCTGGCCGGCTCCTGGCCGGTCGTTGACCGGCGGCGACGGTACGGCTCAGTTCCTGAGGGAGGTGCGGAGCCTGCCGAGGAGCGTGGTCCACCCGTCCCGGGCCTGGTGCCGCCGGACCTGGCCGGCGCCCTGTCTCACCGCCTGCGGCGCGCTCTTCCGCTCGGGGGCCGGAGCCTGGGGCCGGGGCGAGGCCGGAGCGGGGGGCGCCGTCTCTGCGGGCCAGAACTCCGGCCGCGCCCCTCGCCGCACACCGTGAGTGGCCCCGACCGAGGCGGCGACGGCGGCGACGTCGTCCGCGCCGAGCAGTCTCGCCCGGCCCAGCGCCTCGGTCCGCTCCAGCGTCGCCTCGCCGTCAGCGCCGAGATCGACGACGAGCATGCCGGAACGATCGTCCTGCATCGCGGCGATCATCCGCTCCAGCGAGTCGCGCCCCAGCGGGACCGAGGCCGGACCGGTGTAGCGGAACGGGATCGGGGCGGGGGTTCCGGAGACCTCGTCGGCGAACCGCACCCGCTCGTCGTGGGCGAAGTGCTCACACAGCAGCCGCAGGTCGAACAGGGGATCGTCCAGCATCGGCCGGCGCTCCGCGGACAGCTTCGACCAGGGGGCGACCAGGGTGACGACCACGTCGCCGAGCGACCCGTCGAGCGCCGCGCCCACCGCCTCGCGCACCTGTTCCTCCGGCCCTTCGGCACCGAGCACCACCTCCACGTACGGGACCAGCCAGTGGCGGCCGCGGTCCTTGCGCAGGTCGCGGCGGAGCGGCACCCGGTGGGCCAGGTAGGGGGCGACGACCTGTACCGCCCGCTGCCGGTTGCGGCGCTGGGCGGGGAGTCCCAGGTGCACGGCCTGGGCCTTCATGTCGGGGATGAAGACCACGCCGTGCGCGGCCAGCCGGTAGGCGAACTCGGTGTCCTCGCCCCGCAACACCTCCGCGTCCACCCCGCCCACGGCACGGAAGATCTCGCGCCGCATGGACACCGTCGGCCCCGTGCACACGTGGTAGGGGTTGCGGCTGGCCCGCAGGCCGTTGGTCCGGGAGATCGTCTGCTCGGTGGAACTGGGCAGGGCGTCCGACAGGTCGAAGACGGACTCCAGCCGGCCCGCACGCACACCGTCGTGCACCTGGGCCGCCGTCAGCGACGGCTCCTCGACGAACTTCTTCGCGCCGATCGTGACCAGATAACCGGCCAGATGGTGCCATCGGGCCAGCGCCTCGATGTGCTCGCGGCAGACGACCATGTCGGCGTCGAGGCGCTGGATGATCCGCCCGTCGGCGAGGGCGGCGCCGGTGTTCACCGCGTGGGCGATGCCCCAGCCCGAGGGGTCGGTGGGCACGAGCCTGGTGCCCGGCGGGACGATCTCCGGCAGACGCAGCGGAGGTTCGCTGCCGTCGTCGACCACGATCACCTCCATGAGGTGATCCGGGTAGGTCTGCGCCGCCAGGGAGGCGAGGGTCAGATCGAGCCTGTGCTGTCCGCCACGAGCCGGGATGATCACACTGACCGAGAGTTCCGGATCCCACGCGCCGAGCGCGGGCGGGTCTAGAGGGGAGTAGTCGTTGTGCCGGATCGGTGGCAGGTCCGCCGCGCCGCCCGTCATGATGTGGCACCCCTTGTCTGGTTCGTAGCCCGTCAAGTGTTCGACCCGTCATTTGTCAAGGCCTGTCAAGCTCCGCAGACCCTACCGGCCCATTCTTAGGGTTTCCTGTAGGCAGGACGCCCCAGGTGTCCATTCGGTGGACAGCGCATCCCAAGGCTGAACAGGTTGCCCGTAGACTCTTTTCCAACACCGCAGGTAGCACGCGCACGGATTGGCCGCGCGCGGGAGGAGCAATCATGACCAGGGCGTGGCGTGGCCTCATCGAGGAGTACCGTGACCGACTTCCGGTGACCACGGCGACGCCCGTCGTCACGCTCCTGGAGGGCGGCACCCCGCTCGTCCCGGCGAACCGGGTGTCGGCGCTGACCGGCTGCGAGGTCTACCTGAAGGTCGAGGGCCTCAACCCGACGGGAAGTTTCAAGGACCGTGGCATGACCATGGCCATCAGCAAGGCCGTCGAGGACGGGGCGAAGGCGGTCATCTGCGCCTCCACCGGCAACACCAGCGCCTCCGCCGCCGCCTACGCGGTCCGCGCGGGCCTGACCTGCGCCGTGCTGGTGCCCCGGGGCAAGATCGCGATGGGCAAGCTGGCCCAGGCGCTGGTCCACGGGGCCCGGCTGCTCCAGGTCGAGGGCTCCTTCGACGACTGCCTGGAGATGACCAGGAAGCTCTCCGAGAGCTACCCGATCGCGCTGGTCAACTCGGTGAACCCGTTCCGGCTCCAGGGCCAGAAGACCGCCGCCTTCGAGATCGTCGACACACTCGGGGACGCTCCCGACATCCACTGCATCCCGGTCGGCAACGCGGGTAACATCTCGGCGTACTGGATGGGGTACACCGAGTACGCGGGTGACGGCATCGCGACGAGGACGCCCCGCATGTTCGGCTTCCAGGCCAGCGGCTCCGCGCCGATCGTCAACGGTGCGCCGGTGACCCACCCGCACACGATCGCCACCGCGATCCGGATCGGCAACCCCGCCTCGTGGGGGCTCGCCGAGGCGGCCCGTGACGAGTCCGGCGGCGTCATCCAGGCCGTCACCGACCGCCAGATCGCCGCCGCCTACAAGCTGCTCGCCCAGGAGGAGGGCGTCTTCGTCGAGCTCGCCTCTGCCGCCAGCGTGGCGGGCCTCCTCCAGGCCCACAGCCAGGGCCTGGTCGAGCCGGGGCAGCGCGTCGTGTGCACGGTGACCGGAAACGGCCTCAAGGACCCCGACTGGGCCATCTCGGGCGCTCCCACCCCGGTGACGATCCCGATCGACGCGCACGCCGCGGCCGTCGCCCTCGAACTCGCCTAGACCCGGTGCCGCGGAGCCTGCCGTGACGAGGGCCGGTCAGCTGGTCAGGCGGTGCCCCGCGGGACGGTGGAGGGAGCCGTGGCGTTCCGCGGCGACCGGCGACAACGCGGCGAGGCGCCGCCCGGCCACGACGGGCGGAAGATCCGAGGGGCGGGGCCCAGTGAACCCGGCACGCCGTGACCGCCCCGGCATCACATTTGGAAATCCCGCAGAACCGGGCAGATAGGAGAAGCCACTTGTCCGCCATGGCCATGCCATCGAGCCGTGCCCCGGGAGATCTATGATCAGCGGCAAGGTGACCGTCCAGGTCCCCGCGACCTCGGCGAATCTCGGCCCGGGGTTCGACACGCTGGGTCTGGCACTCGACCTCCACGACGAGGTCGAGGTCGAGCTGTTCGAGCCCCCGGAGGGCTCCGGCTCCCGGAGCGTGGTCATCGAGGTCGAGGGAGAGGGCGCCGGTGAGCTTGACGGGGGCGAGGGGCACCTCGTCGTCACCACGATGCGCGCGACCTTCGATCGGATGGGGCTCGGGCAGCCACCTGGGATCCGGTTGCGCTGCCTCAATCGCATCCCGCACGCCCGAGGTCTCGGATCGTCCTCCGCCGCGATCTGCGCCGGGATCATCGCCGCCCGCGCGCTGGCCGGCCCCCCGTACCAGGACGGCTCCGCCCTCGCTCACCAGCCGAGGGCGCGGCCCGAACTCACCGACGACGAGGTCTTCGCGCTGGCCACCGAGATCGAGGGCCATCCCGACAACGTGGCGCCGTGCC
Source organism: Streptosporangium amethystogenes (assembly GCF_000721075.1). Classification (GTDB taxonomy): domain Bacteria; phylum Actinomycetota; class Actinomycetes; order Streptosporangiales; family Streptosporangiaceae; genus Streptosporangium; species Streptosporangium amethystogenes. The sequence goes on along the minus strand of NZ_JOEQ01000004.1, from coordinate 242,053 downwards.
TGGCGGGCGGGCTCACCGTCGCGTGGACGGATGGAACGGGGGCGCCGCACCTGGTCCGGCTGCTCCCGCACTCCGAGGTCAGGCCCGTGGTCCTCATCCCCGGGTACCGGCTGTCCACCGAGGTCGCCCGCGGGCTGCTGCCCAAGGAGGTCCCGCACGCCGACGCCGCCGCGAACGCGGGGCGGGCCGCGCTGCTGGTCGCGGCGTTGACGGCCAGGCCGGAACCGGAACTTCTGCTGGCCGCCACCGAGGACCGCCTCCATCAGGACTACCGTGCGCCCGCGATGCCGCTCACCGCCGATCTGGTGCGGCGGCTGCGCGGGGCGGGCGTCGCCGCGGTCGTTTCGGGAGCGGGGCCCACGGTTCTTGCGTTTTCGACCGTGAATACGCAGGATTTGATCGCAGCGGAAGTGGGTAATGACTGGCACATCCGGCCACTGGATGTCGAAACCCGGGGTGCCCGTGTTGTTTCTCTTGAGACACGCTGACATCTCTCGACCTTCAGGGAATAGCTGTGTGCGCTGGTGATGTTAGGCTGATAGCCGCACCAGGTGCCCCGCGTTGGGTGCGTGCTTGTCAGCCACACATCGCTGCATCATGTCTCACTCCGTGAGGCGTGATCGCCGCAGTGGCCTCCCCGAATCCGTCGCCTCCGAATGCTCCACATTCGGCTGGGGCAACGAAGAGGCGGCGTTTTAGGGGACATGCGCGTTCGATCTACCTCGACATCTGGTTGCCGGTAGCAATCCGGGGGGGTGTCCTCCAAGTCCCACCGTCGGCGATTCTCGATGGTGACGGCCTGGATCAGCCCTTCTCCGACAGTGGCGGCGGCTCTCCATGGGCCGTCGAGGATCGCAACGTGCAACCCGACCCGGTCTGTCCCACCGGGTCGATCGCACCACCGGGACGATTGGCTGATCATGGCCACGCCCGACCCCTGGGAAGGACCCATTAGTGAGCGACACCACCGAACTCCTCTCCGACGTCACCGGCACGGCGCCGACGTCCGGCGACACCCCCACCCGCCCCGCGGCCAAGCCGCGCCGTCGCTCCGGCACCGGCCTGTCCGCCATGGTGCTGCCCGAACTGCAGGCCATGGCCTCCGGTCTCGGCATCAGCGGGACAGGGCGGATGCGCAAGAGCCAGCTCATCGCGGCCATCCAGGAGAAGCAGGGCGTCTCCGCCGAGAGTGCCCAGGCTCCCGTTACCGCCAAGGAGACTCCGGCCGTAGCCGTCCCTGCAGCCGCGGCCGAGCCGGTCGTCGAGCGCCCGGCGCGCGCCCGCAGGGAACGTTCCCGGCCCGTCGTGGCCGCCGAGCCCGTCGTGGAGCAGGCACCGCCCGCTCCCGAGCCCGTGGCCGCCGTCGTCGCTCCCGAGCCTGTCGTGGAGCAGCAGACCATCGACGCCGTCCCGGCCGAGGGCCGCGGCGAGCGTGGCGAGAGCCGCCGTGAGCGCGGTGAGCGTCGCGGCCGTGGCGAGCGCGGTGACCGCGGCGAGCGCGGCGACCGTGGCGATCGTGGCGAGCGCGGTGACCGTGGCGAGCGCGGCGATCGTGGCGAGCGCGGTGAGCGCATCAACGACCGCCGTGAGCGTGGCGACAACCGTGGCGAACAGCGCGGAGAGCAGCGCGGAGACCAGCGCACCGACTCCCGCGCCGCCGACGCCGGCCAGAACCGTGGCGAGCGGGTCAGCGACCGTGGCGAGCGGGTCAGCGACCGCGGTGAGCGGGTCAGCGACCGCGGTGAGCGCGGCGATCGCGGCGACCGTGGCGACCGTGGCCCGCAGAACCGGGGGCCGCAGGACCGCAGCGACCAGCACGGCGTGGGCGACGACGACGACCGTCGCGGCCGTCGCGGCCGGTTCCGCGAGCGCAACCGCCGTGGCCGCGACCGCTTCGACAGCAACGAGCCCGTGGTGGGCGACGACGACGTGCTGATTCCGATCGCCGGAATCCTCGACATCCTCGACAACTACGCGTTCGTCAGGACCAGCGGTTACCTGCCGGGTTCCAACGACGTCTACGTCTCGCTGGCCCAGATCCGCCGCAACGGCCTGCGCAAGGGCGACGTCGTCACCGGCGCCGTCCGCCAGCCCCGCGACGGCGAGCGCCGCGAGAAGTTCAACGCGCTCGTCCGCCTGGACACGGTCAACGGCATGGACCCGGAGCAGGCGCGGCAGCGCCCCGATTTCAATAAGCTCGTCCCGCTCTACCCGCAGGAGCGCCTGCGCCTGGAGACCGAGCCGAACATCCTGACCACCCGGATCATCGACATGGTGGCGCCGATCGGCAAGGGCCAGCGCGGTCTCATCGTCTCCCCGCCCAAGGCGGGCAAGACGATGGTGCTTCAGGCGATCGCCAACGCGATCACCCACAACAACCCCGAGTGCCACCTGATGGTCGTCCTGGTGGACGAGCGTCCGGAAGAGGTCACCGACATGCAGCGGTCGGTGAAGGGCGAGGTCATCCACTCGACCTTCGACCGCCCGGCCGAGGACCACACCACGGTCGCGGAGCTGGCCATCGAGCGCGCCAAGCGCCTGGTGGAGCTGGGCCACGACGTGGTCGTGCTGCTCGACTCGATCACCCGTCTGGGCCGCGCCTACAACCTGGCGGCCCCGGCCTCCGGCCGCATCCTGTCCGGTGGTGTCGACTCCACCGCGCTCTACCCGCCGAAGCGTTTCTTCGGTGCCGCCCGCAACATCGAGAACGGCGGCTCGCTGACGATCCTCGCCACCGCGCTGGTCGAGACCGGCTCCAAGATGGACGAGGTCATCTTCGAGGAGTTCAAGGGCACGGGCAACCTGGAGCTCAAGCTCAACCGGCAGCTCGCCGACAAGCGGATCTTCCCCGCGGTGGACGTCGACGCGTCCGGTACCCGCAAGGAGGAGATCCTCATGGGCAAGGACGAGCTCCAGATCATCTGGAAGCTCCGCCGCGTGCTGCACGCCCTTGACATGCAGCAGGCTCTTGAGCTTCTCCTGGAGAAGATGAGGGAGACCAAGTCCAACGCGGAGTTCCTGCTCCAGGTGCAGAAGACGACCGTCAGCTCCGAGCGCGACTGACCGCTCACCGCACGTTGAACGCCTCGGCCCCTCGGGCCGGGGCGTTCGGCGTTTCCAAAGCGCTTGTCTGACCCAGGTCTTCGGGATATCCCTACTTCAGGACGCATTTTCGCGGATGACAGGGGGGCGCGTGACTACCGAGACAGTGGTGAGCACGCCCGCGGTCAGGACGCCGCTCCGGCGTCGCGTGCCCTTCGGGCCGAACGGCCCCCTCGGCATGTTCGTCGACCCGATGACCTGGCGGGCCGTTCCCTACCTGCTGGTGAGCCTGTTCCACGGCCTCGCCTGGTTCGCGTTCCTCGCCTCGGTGATCCCGCTCTCCCTGGCGCTGGTGATCGTGTGGATCGGGCTGCCGCTCCTCGCCCTGACCATGCTGGCCTGGCGGGGGGTGGCGATGCTGGAGCGCCGGTTCCTCCGGCTGGCCTTCGGCGTCGACATTCCCACCCCCTACCGGCCATCGGAGGGCGACAACCTGTTCCTGCGCTGGAAGGACATGTTCGTCGACCCCGCCACCTGGAAGGACCTGCTCTACCTGCTGTTGCTGCTGCCGATCGGGATCGCGGAGTTCACGGTCTCGGCGGTCCTGTGGACGCTCGGGCTCGGCCTGACCGTGGCGCCACTGCCCCTGCTGCTGGTGGGGGAGCCGATGACGCCCATCGGCGAGCTGCCGATCGACAGCGGGCCGAAGGCGCTGCTGTGCACGCTGATCGGGATGGGGTTCCTGCTCGCGGCCCTGTACGCGACCCGGGGGATGGCCTGGCTGCACGGCCTGCTCGGCACCGCCCTGCTGGGCGCGGGGGAGAAGAGACTGCTGGCGGCCCGGGCCGCGCACCTGCGGGCCAGCCGGGCCCGCGGGGTGGACGCGGCCGAGGCCGAGCGGCGCCGGATCGAGCGCGACCTGCACGACGGCGCACAGCAGCGGCTGCTGTCGGTGGCCATGGACCTGGGCCGGGCGCAGGCCAAGCTGGACTCCGATCCCGAGGCGGCCCGGGAGCTCCTCGACCAGGCGCATCGGGGCACCAAGGCCGCCATCGCCGAGCTGCGTGACCTCGCCAGGGGCATCCATCCGGCGATCCTCACCGACAGGGGGCTGAACGCCGCCCTGTCGTCGCTCGCCGCGCGCGCGCCCGTGCGGGTGGACCTGGCGGTGGAGGTCTCGCACCGGCCCCCGCCGGCGGTGGAGAGCATCGCGTACTTCGTCGTGGCCGAGTGCCTGACCAACCTGGCCAAGCACTCCGAGGCCACCGAGGCGTCCATCCGGGTCAGTCGGCGGGAGCAGCGGGTGATCGTCGAGGTCTACGACAACGGGGTCGGCGCCGCGGTGCCGCGGCCCGGAGGCGGTCTCGCCGGGCTGGCCGACCGGGCGGCGACCATCGACGGCACCCTGAGCGTCGACAGCCCGCTCGGCGGCCCCACGATGATCAGAGCCGAACTGCCCTGCGAATGGTGAGGCCTGAACGCATGCGGGTGGTGATCGCCGAAGACTCGGTGCTGTTGCGCGAGGGGCTGGCCAGGCTGCTGGCCGACGGGGGCATCGAGACCGTCGGGGTCGTGGGCGACGGCCCGGGGCTGGTGGCCGCGGTGGTCGAGCACGATCCGGACCTGGCGATCGTCGACGTCAGGATGCCGCCGACGCACACCGACGAGGGACTGCGCGCGGCCCTGGAGGCCAGGAGCCGGCGGCCGAGGCTGCCGATCCTCGTGCTGTCGCAGTACGTCGAGGAGCAGTACGCCACGGAGCTGATCGGCGGTGGCGCCGCGGCGGTCGGCTACCTGCTCAAGGAGCGGATAGCGGACGTGGCCGAGTTCCTCGACGCGGTGCGCCGGGTGGCCGGCGGGGGAACGGTCATCGATCCGGAGGTGATCGGGCAGCTGCTGGGCCGCCAGCGCAGGGGAGATCCCCTGGAGTCGCTGACCGCGAGGGAACGCGAGGTTCTGGCCCTGATGGCGGAGGGCCGTTCCAACGCCGCGGTCGCCGGGCGCATGCTCGTCACCGAGGGCGCCGTGGAGAAACACATCTCCGGTATCTTCGGCAAGCTCGGCCTGGAGCCCGCCACCGACGACCACCGCCGGGTTCTCGCCGTGCTCGCGTATCTGGGCAGGTGAACGCCTGCGGCCCCGGTCTGTCCAGGGCGGGGAATGTCTTGTGGCCTGGGATGGTTGCAGGATCTGGCACACTGGTAGCCGAACCGCAGCGGTTCCGGTTCCCGCCCGCGCGCACCTCGGTGTGCCAGCGCGCAAGCCTCATCGGCGAGAGACAGTGGCGACCCGGCGACCGCGTTTTGGAGAGGAAAAGACGACATGAAGCCCGACATCCACCCGGAGTACATCGCCACTCAGGTGACGTGCACCTGTGGTAACTCCTTCACCACCCGCAGCACCGCCAAGAACGGCGTGATCCACGCCGACGTGTGCTCCGCCTGCCACCCCTTCTACACGGGCAAGCAGAAGATCCTGGACACCGGCGGCCGGGTGGCGCGCTTCGAGAAGCGCTTCGGCAAGAAGTCCACGGGCCAGTAGCCCCCATCCCGACGCCGGCTCGGAACAACCCTCCCGCGACGGGGGGGTGCCCGGGTCGGCGTTCGTGGTGATGAGGCAGGCTTAGAAGGGCTTTCAAGGAAGGACGCACGGTGAACCTCGACGAGCTGCTCAGTGAGTACGCCGAGCTGGAACTCAAGCTCGCCGACCCCTCCGTGCACGCCGACCAGAAGCAGGCGCGCACCTTCGGCAGGCGCTACGCCGAGCTGACCCCGATCATCAACACCTACCGTGAGCTCCAGGGCGTCCAGGCGGACCTCGGGACGGCGAGGGAGCTGGCGTCGGAGGACGAGGCGTTCGCGGAGGAGGCCAAGGAGCTCGAAGCGCGGGTTCCCGAGCTGGAGGACAAGCTCAGGCACCTGCTGGTCCCGCGTGATCCCAACGATGACAAGGACATCATCATGGAGATCAAGGCGGGCGAGGGCGGCGAGGAGTCCGCGCTGTTCGCCGGGGACCTCCTGCGGATGTATCTGCGGTACGCCGAGCGGATCGGCTGGAAGACCGAACTCATCGACGCCACCCACTCCGACCTCGGCGGTTACAAGGACGTCACGATCGCCCTGAAGGCCAGGGGCGACGAGGGCGTCTGGTCGAGGCTCAAGTTCGAGGGCGGTGTGCACCGCGTCCAGCGGGTGCCGGTCACCGAGTCCCAGGGACGCATCCACACCAGCGCCGCCGGGGTGCTCGTCTACCCGGAGGCCGAGGACGTCGACGTCCAGATCGACCCGAACGACCTCCGCATCGACGTCTACCGCTCCAGCGGTCCCGGTGGCCAGAGTGTCAACACCACCGACTCGGCCGTGCGGATCACGCATCTCCCGACCGGGGTGGTCGCCTCCTGCCAGAACGAGAAGAGCCAGCTCCAGAACAAGGAGTCGGCCATGCGCATTCTGCGGGCCCGCCTGCAGGCGATCGCCGAGGAGGAGGCCAACGCCGCCGCCATGGCCGAGCGCAAGTCCCAGATCCGCACCGTCGACCGCTCCGAGCGCATCCGCACCTACAACTTTCCCGAGAACCGCATCTCCGATCACCGCGTCGGTTTCAAGGCGTACAACCTCGACCAGGTGCTCGACGGGGATCTCACGGCCGTCATCCAGTCCCTGCTCAACGCTGAGATGGCGGAGAAGCTCGCCAACCATTCATAGAACGCGCCCATGACCTTTCTGCTGGACGAGATCGCCCTCGCCACCGCCCGGCTCGCCGAGGCAGGTGTGCCGTCGCCGCGCACCGACGCCGAGGAGATCGCCGCATGTGTGCACGGCGTACGGCGCAGTGAGCTGCACACCGTGAAGGACTCCGACTTCGACGCCCTGTTCTGGGAGGGCGTCGCCCGCAGGGAGTCCCGCGAGCCGCTTCAGCACATCACCGGGCGGGCCTACTTCCGCTACCTGTCCCTGGAGGTCGGGCCAGGGGTGTTCGTGCCGCGCCCGGAGACCGAGATCGTGGTGGGCTGGGCGATCGACAGGCTGCGGGAGATGGACGTCGCCTCGCCCGTGGTCGTGGATCTCGGCACCGGGTCCGGTGCCATCGCGCTGTCCATCGCCCAGGAGGTCGCACTGGCCACCGTGCACGCGGTCGAGGTCGATCCGGACGCCTACGGCTGGGCCAAGCGCAACATCATCGAGCACGGTCAGGGCCGCGTCCACCTGCACCCGGAGGATCTGGCCGACGCCCTCTCCGAACTGGACGGCCAGGTCGACCTGGTGGTCTCCAACCCGCCCTACATCCCGCCCGGCGCGATCCCCCGTGACCCCGAGGTCCGCGACTACGACCCGCACCGCGCGCTGTACGGGTCGGGCAGCGACGGCCTCGACGAGGTCAGGGCCGTCGAAAGGACCGCCAGGCGCCTGCTGCGCCCCGGTGGTTTCGTCGCCGTGGAACACGCCGACCAGCAGGGCACCCCGGTCTATCTGATCTTCTCTGAGGAGAACGGCTGGCGCGATGTCCGCAGCCGCCAGGACCTGACGCGCAGGGACCGCTTCGTCACCGCCCGCTTCGGCCAGGAATAGGATGCACGCCGTGAGCGAGGGGATCCTGGCCGTCGGTGACGCGCCGGTGGGTGAGAAGGGACGCGAATGCACGTGGCAAGCGATCCTGAGGAGGCACAGTGAGCCGACGTTTTGACTGCATCGATGCCGAGCAGCGCGCCACGGGCCTGATAGAGGCCGCGTCCGCCCTGCGGCAGGGGGAACTCGTGGTGCTGCCGACCGACACCGTCTACGGTATCGGCGCCGACGCCTTCACACCCGCCGCGGTCACCGCGCTGCTGGACGCCAAGGGCCGCGGCCGTGACATGCCGGTGCCCGTACTGGTCGGGACCGTCCGGGCGGCCAACGCCCTGGTGGAGAACCTTGGTCCGTACGGCCAGGATCTCGTCGACGCCTTCTGGCCGGGGCCGCTCACGCTGATCTGCCGCGCGAACCGGTCGCTCTCGTGGGACCTGGGGGACGCCAAGGGCACCGTCGCCATCCGGATGCCGCTGCACGCGGTCGCCCTCGACCTGCTCAAGGAGACCGGTCCGCTGGCCGTCTCCAGCGCCAACCGCTCCGGCGCCCCGGCCGCGACCAGCGCCGCCGACGCGGAGAAGCAGCTCGGCGACTCGGTGTCGGTCTATCTCGACGCGGGGCCGTGTGAGAGCGACATCCCTTCGACGATCCTGGACCTGACCACAGCGGTGCCCAGGTTGCTGCGGCGCGGGGCGATCACGGTGGAGAAACTGCGCGGTGTGATCGGCTACGTCGCCACCGACGCCGGTCCCGAGCCTGACGGTGGCACAGAGTCCGGTGGGTGAACGTGGACCCGAGTGTTCCCGTCCTGCTCGTCAAGATCGGGCACTATCCGCTTCACCACGGTGCGGTCGGTGTCGTGCGGACGCTGGGACGGCTCGGGGTCGCTGTTCACGTCATCGCCGAGGGGCGCCTGACCGCGGCGGCGCTCTCCCGCTACCGAGCCGGCCAGATCGTCTGGCCGACCACCGGGGCCGAACCCGCCGAGCACCTTGTGCGGGGGCTGCGGGAGATCGCCGCGTCGCTGCCGGGCAGGGCGGTGGCCGTGGCGACGGACGACGAGGCGGCGATCCTGCTCGCCGAGCACGCTGAGGTCCTGTCCGAGCACCTTCTGCTACCGCCGGTCCCGCCTGACCTGCCGCGCCTGCTGGCCAGCAAGCACGACATGTTCCGGCTGTGCCGGCGCCACGGCATACCGGTTCCGGAGTCACGGCTGATCACCTCGCTCGACCAGATCGACGAGATCGCCGGGGAGCTCACCTTTCCCGTCGTGCTCAAGAACTCCGAACCGTGGCTCCGGCTGGCCGCGCCGGCGGTCAGCCGTTCCACGGTGGTGGAGACGCCGGGGGAGCTGCGCGAGCTGGCCGCGACGTGGCCGGCCGCGCCGTACACGCTCGTCCAGGAGTACCTGCCGCGCTCGGAGTCGACGGACTGGATCGCCCACGTCTGCTGTGACGCGCAGGGGAACGCGGTGGTCACCTTCACCGGGGTGAAGGTACGGTCGTGGCCGCCGCACGTGGGGGTGACGACGTACGCCTACTCGGTGGCGAACCCGGAGCTGGTGAGCCTGACCACCAGGCTCTGCAAGGAGACCGGCTACGCGGGCGTCGCCGATCTCGACTGGCGGCTCGACCACCGTGACGGAAAGTACAAGCTTCTTGATTTCAACCCTCGGGTGGGAGCGCAGTTCCGGCTTTTCGAAACCGACGCGGGGATCGACGTGATCCGGGCCCATTACCTGACGCTGACCGGCCAGGCGGTCCCGCCGGGAGTACAGGTGGAAGGGCGCAGGATCATCGTCGAGAACCTGGACGTTCCTGCCCGGGTCGCCTATCGACACGCTGTACGCGCCTACCAGATCCCCGAGGGGGGCGGTAGGGAGTTCGCCTGGCTCGCCGCCGACGATCCCCTCCCCGGGCTGGCCACGGCCGTCCGCAGCGCCCGTCCGATCGCGCGGCGGGTGATCGCGCGGCTCTCCGGCCGGAAACCGTCATCCATGTGAAGAAAATAATCACCTGTTCCTGATGGGAATTCTGGTCCGTATGTGACCCTGACGGCCCTGTCATCCGTCATCTACCGGGTGTTCGGCGCGGTGAGAGGACGACAGCGGAATGGTTACCCGACCGAGTGGTCAGCCGGGGGCGGCCGTCGTCCGCCTGATCAGGCGAAACGCGTTCTTCGCCGGTGCCCTGGTGGCCGGGACGGCGGTCCGCGCGGGCATCACGGTGACCCAGCTTCCCGTACTGGCCAAGAACGATAGTTACGCCTATATCGCGCTGGCTCTGCGGCCCCAGCCGCACGTGGTGCGGCCAAGCGGCTACCCGCTGTTCCTCTGGCTGCTCAAGCCGTTTCACAGCTTCACACTGGTGGTCACGGTCCAGCACCTGCTGGCCCTCGTCTCGGTCACCGGTGTCTACGCGCTACTGCGGCGGCGCACCTCGCTCCCCGGCTGGGGGGCGACGCTCGTCGTCCTTCCCGTGATGTTCGGCGCGTGGCAGCTCAAGATGGAGAGCGCCATCATGAGCGAGGCGCTTTTCGTGCCGCTGACCATCGGGGCCGTGGTGGTGGTGCTCTGGTGGCGCTCGCCCCCCGCCTGGGCCGTCGCGATCTCGGGGGTGCTCCTCGCCCTCGCCACGCTGGCCCGCGCGGCCGGGTTGCCGCTGATCCTGCTGCTGGTGGGATACCTGGTCGTCCGGCGCGTCGGCCCGCGCCCGGTCGTCGCCTTCACGGTCGCGGCCGTCCTGCCGCTGGCCGGCTACGGGCTGTGGTTTTGGGCGTGGCACGGCAGCGTCGCGTTCACCCGGAGCAATGGGATCTTCCTCTACGGGAGGGTCATGGACTTCGCGGACTGCGAGAGGATGGCCCCGCCGATTCCGGAGCGGGGGCTCTGCACGCAGGCACCGCCGGGAACCCGCCCGAAGTCGGACACCTACATCTGGTATCCGGGCACCCCCCTGCAGAGCATGGGCGTCGACGTCTTCAGCGAGGACGTCAACAACCTGGCGTCGAGTTTCTCCTGGCGGGCGATCCGTGAGCAGCCACTGGACTTCGCCGCGACGGTCGCCAGGGACACCGGCGCCTTCTTCGCCGAACCCTGGATACCGATGCCGCCGACGGCCGAGGAACTGGGGTACGACTCCGGGGTCAACGCGACCTACGTGCCGGGAGCCGATCCGACGCGGGACGTTCGCGCCTACGAGGGAGGGGATCTACTGGTCGCCACGGCCCTGGGCCACGACGCGGTGGAGCCGCCCGCGCCCAGGGCGGCGGGTCTTTTGAAAGTGGAGGGATACGCGACGGGCCTGCTCCTCGGCGTGCTGCTGGTGGCGGGCGCGGCCGGAGCGGTCAGGTGGAGGCGGCCCGAGATCGCCCTCCCCTGGGCCTTCGCGATGGCGCTGCTGCTGATACCCGCGGCGACCTCGGTGTTCGATCGACGCTACGCCCTCCCGGCCATCCCGCAGGCGCTGCTGGCCGTGGCCCTCCTCTGGAGGCCGGAGGGGGATGCGAAGCGTTCGTTTCTTCCCAGGTGACGGGCCAGAAAACCAAGCTTGATGTGATTTTTGTTATTTTTGATGGACAGGTAAACGCATGATGCGGATCGCACGTCCTTCTTGTGCTTGTCCAGCAAGAAGGTGAGAGCGTATGAGTGCGACGTCGACCGAGCGCAGAGCGGAGCGCCCCCCGGCTGCTCCGTTCGTTCCGGGGAACGGGCGGAAGCGGTCGATCACACGCGTGCTCGTCGCGGGTGACCTCTGCTGTGCCCTGGCGGCCTATGCCGTGGTGCTGGGAGCCAGATGGTGGTGGGGCGGCTACGTCCCCTGGTTCGAGATGGTGTTCTCGGCGGGGCTGGTGATCGCCTGGCCGGTGGCGATGTCGTTCGTGGGAGCGTACCGAGGGCGGGTTCAGGCGGGCGGCCTGGAGGAGGTCCGCCTGGTGTTCAACGGTGGACTGGGGCTGGCCGCGGTCGTCGCGATCGGTGCCTACGTCACCAAGCTCATGATCGCCAGGAGCATCGTCATCGCCATGCTGCCCCTGGCGATCCTGCTCACCCTGGCTTTCCGCCGCGCCCTGCGCCGGTACCTGCACAGGATGAACCCCCACGAGGCGGTCGCGCGGGTTGTCGCGGTCGGGCACCGGGTGGCGGTGATGGACCTGGTGATGCAGTTGCGCCACCAGGCCGGGTACGGCATGAGCGTGGTCGCCGCCTGCCTGCCCGAGGGGGCGGAGCCCGAACGCCTCCCCGACGTCGACGGGGTTCCGATCCTCGGCGACTTCACCAACGTGGCCGAGGTGGTGGCCAGGACGTCGGCGGACGCGGTGGCGGTCCTGGCCTGTCCTGAGCTGGACGGCGTGGCTCTGCGCAGGCTGGCCTGGAGCCTGGAGGTCACCGACACCGACCTGTTCGTCGCCCCGTCGCTGATGGACGTCGCCGGGCCGCGGGTCAGCGTCCGCCCGGTCGCCGGTATGACACTGCTCCACGTGGACCACCCCTCCTTCGGAGGGATCAACCAGATCGTGAAGAACGTGTTCGACAGGGTGGTGGCCACCGGGGTGCTGGCCGTTCTCGCGATCCCGATGTTGGCGATCTTCATCGCGGTCCGGGCCACGAGCGACGGGCCGGCGCTGTTCAGGCAGACCCGGGTGGGGAAGGGCGGGCGCGAGTTCCAGATCCTCAAGTTCCGGACGATGGTGAACGGCGCCGACCGGCTGGGTGACCTCGACATCGAGGCGGCGCTGCTCAAGATGCGGGACGACCCGCGCGTCACCCGGGTGGGAACGTTCCTGCGCCGGTACTCCCTCGACGAGCTCCCGCAGCTCGTCAACGTGGTCCGCGGGGAGATGTCGCTGGTCGGGCCGCGCCCGCTGGTGCCCGCGGAGTTCGCCCTGTACGGCGCGGACATCCACCGCAGGCTGGTGGTCCGGCCGGGGATGACCGGCCTGTGGCAGGTCAGCGGACGTTCGGACCTCTCCTGGGAGGAGCGGATGCGGATGGATCTCCGCTACGTCGAGAACTGGTCACTGATCCTGGACCTGCAGCTGCTCTGGAAGACCTGGGGGGCCGTCGCGCGTGCCCAGGGAGCCTACTGACACCGACGGGCACTCAACGGATCTCGTCGACGGCGTTGGCACTGTCGCTTTCCCGGATGTAGTCGTCGACGCGGTCGTCCTGGATCGCCTGGCTGAGGGCCCGCACCTTCCGTGTGTCCAGGTACACGACGCTCTGCGAGCCCTCCATGCCGCTGCCGCGCACCGGCATGGTGGTGTACTGGAACCCGTCGGCGTCGGCCAGGTCGAACAGCCGCGACCTGATGATCCCCGGAGTGACCCCGGAGTCGACGCTGATCGCCTTGGTCAGGGCACGCAGCAGGTTGTTGACCTTCACCGGGTTGGCGAGGGTCTCGGCGCTGAGCACCTTGCCGGCGATGGAGTGCAGCAGCGCCTGCTGACGCTTGATCCGATCGAGGTCCCCGCCGGGAAGGTTGACGCGCTGGCGGACGAACTGCAGGGCCTTCTCGCCGTCGAGGTGCTGGCGGCCGGCCTTCCAGGTGACGCCGCTGAGCGGGTCCCGGACGGTCTCCGTCACCTCGACGTCGACCCCGCCGATCGCGTCGGTGGCCGCGGAGAACCCCTGGAAGTCGATCGCGGCGTAGTGGTCGACGCGGACACCGGTGAGCTTCTCGACCGTCTTGATCAGCAAGGCGGGGCCGCCCCAGGAGAAGGCGGCGTTGATCTTGGCTCTGCCCTTTCCGGGAATGGAGACCCACGAGTCCCGCGGGATCGAGATCACGCTGATCCGGTTCCCGGCGTCGGCGAGGTGGATCAGCATGATCGTGTCGGTGCGCTGCTCGCCGGGGCGCCACAGACGGGTCCTCGCGTCCTTGCCGGTGGTCGTCCTCTCCGAGCGCGTGTCGGTCCCGACGAGCAGCCAGTTCTCACCCACCCCGAGTTCGGCGGGGGGCCGCTCGGCCTCAGCGGTGGGGATGGCGTCGGGAATGCGCACGATGTCGCTGTCGAGGCTGCTCTGGAAGGCGTAGAGCGTTCCAGCGGTACAGGCACCCATCAGGATTCCGGCAGTTCCGGTGATCAGCAGGAGGCGGAGGGCGCGATGCATCGGGGGTGCCCCTATCGAGTCAGACATACCAAAAAAAGTGCCATGCAACCTGCGATACCTTATGTCGCGCTGGTGGCAGTTAGCACGGCCAACTCGTTCATCACTCGCGGCACGGAGGTCTTGGTGGGGCTTGACGCCGTGAAGCGGTCCGCGCCCGGCGGCGCCCGCCCCGGGCAGGCGGTGCGGGTGCTCCATGTGACCGAGTGCTGGGGCAGCGGGGTGGCCAGCGCCGTCCACGCCTATGTCGAGGCCACACCGGACCATGAGCACTGGCTGCTGATGGCGCACGACGCGGCCGATCCCCTGCTGGGCGAGGATCGCCTGCTCAAGGGGGTCAGGGTCTTCTCCGACGGGCACCTGGCGAGGATCCGCGACGTGGCCGCCGCCTACCGGGAGATCCGTCCCGACATCGTGCACGCCCACTCCTCCTACGCGGGCTTCTACGTCCGGTCCTGCCCACAGGTGCCCACGGGGCGGGTCGTCTACAGCCCGCACTGCTACGCCTTCGAGCGGACCGACGTCGCGCTTCCCGTCCGGTACGGCTTCCGCCTGGCCGAGACGCTGCTCGCCTCGCGTACCGGTGTGGTGGCGGCGGTGAGCCCGAGGGAGGCCGAGCTCGCGACCCGGCTCCGCGGCGGCCAGCGGGTGGTCTACGTCCCCAACGTCGTTCCCGAGGCCCCCGCGGCGGTTGAACCGCGGGAGCAGGGGGACCGGCCGGGCCTTGTCGCGGTCTCGGTCGGCCGCGTCTGCGCGCAGAAGGACCCGGCCTTCCTCGCCGCCGCCGCCCGCGCGAGCGACGAGTCCGTCAGGTGGGTCTGGATCGGCGACGGAGACCCCGCCCTGCGCCGTGTCCTTCAGGACGCCGGGGTCGTCGTGACGGGCTGGCTCGCTCGCGAGGAGGCGCTGGCCCTGCTCGGCACCGCGGACGTCTACGTCCACACGGCGAGCTGGGAGGGCGCCCCGATCTCCGTGCTGGAGGCGGTCGGCGCCGGCCTGCCCGTGGTGGCGAGGGACATCCCGGCGCTGCGCAGCCTGGGCGTACCGGACCTGGTGACGACACCGGCCGGGTGCGCGCGGGCGGTGGCCGGCCTCGTGGACCGCCCGCGGCGCGAGGAGGCGGTGCGGAGGCTCGCCGGCGCGCTGGCGGGGCAGCACACCTCCAGACTCCAGGCGGACCGGCTCGCCCACGCCTACACGCTCGTCACGGGGGCGGCGTGAGGGTCGGAGTGAGCGGTAAGGTGCTACGCCGGAACGTGGGAGGAAACACCTCCTACACGCGGACCCTCTACACCGCGCTGGCACCGTTCGGGATCGAGTGCGAGGCCCTCGTCCCGCCGGGCGACGGGCTCGGCGGGGCGGTCAGGCAGCTCGCCTACGCCGCCGCCGACGGCCTGCTGTGGCCGGTCCGCCCGAAAGGGACCGACCTGCTGCACTTCCCGGCCGACACCGGGGCGCTGATCGGCTCCCGGGTCCCGATCGCGGCCACGGTGCACGGTGTCGAGGACGCTCCCGTCCCCGGGCTGGCCCGCGCGCTCTGGAAGCGCACCTGGATGGCCAGGGTCGGCAGGCTCACCGAGGTCGCCGGCGCGGTCATCACCGTCTCGCGCCATTCGGCCGGCGAGATCGGCAGGGTCTTCCGCGTCCCCGCGGCCCGCGTCCACGTGATCCCGCACGGGCTGGACGCCGGTCGGTTCCACCCCCGGGAGGCCGGTGACGACGCGCTCCTCGAACCCCTGCGGCTGCCCGGCCGGTTCGTGCTCTACCTGGGGAACCTGGACCCCCGCAAGAACGTCACGGCCCTGGTCGAGGCGACCGCGCGCCTGGGGGTCCCCCTCGTGGTCGCCGGAGGCGGGTTCCTCGGGTCGGGGCAGGTCGAGCGGGCACTGGCCGGGGCGCCGCACGCCCGCTACCTCGGCCAGGTGGCGCACGAACTGGTGGCACCCCTGATGAGGGCGGCCACGGTGTTCGCCTTCCCCTCAGGTCACGAGGGCTTCGGGATGCCGGTGCTGGAGGCCATGGCCTGCGGCACCCCGGTGGTGACCTCCGACCGGGCGGCGCTGCCCGAGGTCGCGGGTGACGCCGCCGTACTCGTATCCGATCTTGACGCGCGCGGCATCGCGGCGGGTCTGGAGACCGTCCTGTCCGACGGCCGCGCCGCGGTGGATCTGCGGGCCCGGGGGATCGCCCGGGCCGCTCTGTTCTCCTGGGAGGAGTCCGCGCGGCGCCACGCCGAGGTGTTCACGGCCCTGGTCGAGAGCGGAGGTACCCGGGCGTGAGCACCTCGCGGTTGCCGCTGCGCGAGGGCGCCTGGTGGCTCCACCCGGCCTGGACGGCGATGCTCGCCACCATCCCCGGGCTGCTGGCCGTCTGGCTGATCGGGGACGACAGCTTCCGGGAGTGGTGGCGGACGCCGAAGATCTTCGACGACGGCAAGGTGCTCACCGTCGTGGTGTTCATCGGCGTCTTCGTCGTGGGCTGCATGCTGCCGTCGCTGTCCAGGCCGGTTCGGGCCACCGACGTACCGGTCAACGCGCGCCAGCGCCGGGTCCTGCTCCTGGCCGGCCGGGTGGCCGCCACGCTCACCGTGGTGGGATACGTGGCCTGGCTGGCGTCGGCGGTCTCGAGCGGGCTCAGCCTCGCCGACCTCGTGAAGGTCTTCTCGCTGAGCCCGGGTTCGGCGGACGCGGTCAAGGACGAACTCGCCACCATCGGCGGGGTGACCACGCTGACCCAGCTGGGACCGCTGGCCATGGTCTGCCTGCTGCTTGAGCGGAGGCTCGGCGGTGGCTCGCACACCGCGATGTTCGTGATGCTCACCGGGTTGACACTGGCGCGGGTGGTGCTCAACTCCGAGCGGCTCGCCCTGATGGAGATCGCGCTCCCGGTCCTCGCGCTGATCTCGACGCTGCGGCCCGGCGACGGGCGGCGCCACCACCGCTGGCTGTGGGCAGGGCTGCCGCTGCTCGCCCCGTTCGCCCTGGTGACGCTCTTCGGCACCTTCGAGTACGTGCGCAGCTGGTCCCACTACTCCGCGATCGTCCAGATCGACTACTCCGAGTTCGTGCTGCGCAGGCTGACCGGCTACTACGCCACGGCGTACAACAACTCCGCCATCGTGGTCGACCGCATCGGCCCCGGACTCGTCTGGCCGTACTACACGGTGGGGTTCCTGTGGAACTTCCCCGGCCTGTCGGCGCTGCTGACCCCGGAGTCCGTGCTGGGCTTCCACCCCGCCCGGGTCTGGCCCGGCCTGCTGTGGCAGTTCGGCAACCCCGAGTACAACAACACGGGCGGCCTGCTCGCCCCCCTCGCCGACTACGGGCTGGCAGGAGGCATGCTCTTCTGGGCCGGGACGGGGCTGGCGATCGGCCTCTGCTACCGCTGGATGCGCTCAGGGGAGATCCGGGGCCTGATCCTCTACCCGCTGCTGTACGTGGGCCTGGTCGACCTGGCCAGATACTTCTACTGGGGTGAGGGCCGGGCCTTTCCCACGCTTCTCGGCGCCGCCGTGCTGGCCCTGTTGCTGCACCGCCGCCGGGACCCTGGGGAGGGGAGGTGACCGCGGCGCGCCGGGGGCTGTGGACCCTCGCCGACCATGTGATCTGCAGCGGGAGCAACTTCGCCCTCATGGTCCTGGTCGCAGGCAACGTCCCGGTCGTCACCCTGGGAGAGTTCGCACTCCTCTACGGCTTCTACGTGGTGGTCGTGGAGCTGTCACGGGCGGCGGTCAGCGAGCCGCTCCTGGTCAGGCGGCCCGAGGGAGACGCCGCGGTGCGCCGGGCCCTGGCGGACAGCTCAGGCTCCGCGGCCGTGTTCGGTGCCCTCGCCGGGGTGCTGCTGCTCGCCCTGTCCCCCTTCCTGATCGGCGCGCACTGGCGCTCGGCCGTGGTGCTCGCCGTGCTGCTGCCGGCACTGCTGATCTGGGACGCGCTCAGGCTGGCGTTCATCGCGATCGGATGGCAGCGTCGTGCGGTGCTGGTGGACCTGGTGGGCGGGGTGGTTCAGGTCTCGGCGGCGTTCACCGCGCTCACCGTGGAGGTGAGCCTGAGCTGGCTGGTCGCCGGCTGGGGGTTCGGCGGCCTGGTCGCCGCGTGTCTGGCGGCCGCCCAGGCCAGGACGCTGCCCCGGCTCGGAGCGCCGCGCCGCTGGTTGAGGGAGTACGGCACGTTGGTCCGGCCCTACTTCGTGGAGACCGGGGCGCTCTCCCTGGCGGGCTATGCCGTACTGATCGTCCTCGGGCACATCGCGGGGCCGGCGGCGGTGGGGGCCTGGCGGGCCGCGCTGACGCTGTTCGGCCCGGCGAACGTGGTGATGGCGGCCGGTCGGGTCGCGGCCGTCAGCGAGCTTTCCCGGCTCAGGGCCGCGGGCCCCGGGCGGATGCTCCGCTCAGCGGCCGTCGTCGGACTGCTGTGCGGGGTCGTGGGCGCCGCGGCCGGTGCCGTCGCCGCCTTCCTGCCGGACTCCGTTGGCCATGCCCTGCTCGGTGAGTCCTGGGCGGACGTGGGGCCGCTCGTCCCCGCCTTCACCGCCCTGCTCGTGATCGAGGGGATCGGTCTCGGACCCTACGGTGTGCTGCGCGCCATGGAACGGGTCCGGACGCTGTTCGTCCTGAGGGTTTCCGTGGCGGCGGGACGTGTGCTCGCGGTCAGCGCGGGGGCGGCACTGGCCGGCGCCGCCGGCGCGGCCACGGCGAGCTCGCTGATCGAGGCCACCGGGTTCCTGGTCGCCATGGTCCTTCTCGCGGCGGTCCTCACCGCCGCGCCTTTCCGAACGTCGCACGTGACCCCCCAACAGTCGAGAGAGCACCCGTGAACGCCAGAGAGCTGATCGCCGGAGCCCGCAGGAACCTGCTGCTCGTCATCCTGCTCGCCGTCCTCGGCACGGGGACCGGACTCGGGATCGGCCTGCTGCAGCCGAAGGAGTACCGGACCACGACGACGCTGTTCGTCTCCATCGCGCAGGGCGGCCAGTCCAGCATCGACCAGAGGTACCAGGGCACCCTGTTCACCCAGGAGAGGGTGCGCTCCTACGCCGCGCTGGTCACCACCCCGGTGGTGACCAGGTCGGTGGTCAAAACCCTCGGGCTGTCGCTGAAGCCCGAGGAACTGGCGCAGAGGCTGGAGGTGGACGTCCCGGTCGACACCGTCCTGCTCAACATCACCGCCAGGTACGGCGACGCCGAAGCCGTGGCGAAGATCGCCAACGCGGTGACCGCCCGGCTCGTCGCGGTGGTCGCGGACCTGGAGACACCCGATCTGGACCAGGGCTCGGCGATCCGCGTCAAGGTGGTCAGGGACGCGGCGGTACCGGAGCGGCCGAGCAGCCCCAGGATCGTCCTGGACGTGGTGCTGGGATTCGCGCTGGGACTCGTCGGGGGCGTCGGCGCGGGCGCCCTGCGCGAGGCGCTCGACACCCGGATTCACAGCGAGGTCGATCTCGCGAGGCTGAGCGACCAGCCCCTGCTGGCCATGGTCCCCAAGGATCCCGACACCCAGGCCGCCCCGCTCGTCGGCGACCGCTTCAGCTCACGCGCCGAGGCGTACCGCAAGCTGCGCACCACCCTGCGCTTCGTCGGTGTCGACCAGCCGGCCAAGGTTTTCCTGATCACCAGTCCGCTCCCCGGCGACGGGAAGTCGACGACCGCGGTCAACCTGGCGGCGGCCCTGGCGGCCGAGGGTGCCCAGGTGGCCCTGGTGGAGGTCGACCTGCGCAGGCCGATGCTCGCCGACATGCTCGGGCTCGTCGGCGAGGCGGGTCTGACCAGCGTCCTGACCGGGAGGGCCGAGCTGGCCGATGTCGCCCAGTCGACGGCGGGAGCGCACCGGATCACCGTGCTCACCAGCGGCCCACTGCCGCCCAACCCCAGCGAGCTGCTGGGCACCCAGCGTATGCGGGACCTGCTGCGGCGGCTCGCCCAGGGCTTCGACTACGTCATCCTGGACGCCCCGCCACTGCTGCCCGTCACCGACGCGGCGGTGCTCGCGCCGGAGGCGGACGGGACCATCCTGGTGACACGGGCCAAGAAGACCAAACGCGACGATCTGCGCGAGGCGCTGACGGTGCTGGAGGGGGCCAGGGGCCGCGTCGTGGGGCTGGTCTTCAACTGCGGGACGGCCAGCAGGTCCGACCGGTACGGCCCGTACGTGCGCGACACCGCCAAGCCCCAGCTGGGCGACACCTTCCAGGACCGGGAACCACCCGCCGCGGTGCGGCGGCCGAGGAGGGGAGACTCGCAGCTCAGCGGGGACCGAGCAGTTCCCCCAGGGCGCGGCTGAGAGAGTCGCCGATCACCCGGGAGCACTCCTCATACTCCCTTGGCGGTCCGCCGTACGGATCGGCGATCTCGACCGAGGGGTGGCGGCCAGGGGCCCCCCGGCGCCTGGCGACGGCCCTGACCACGGCGTGCGCACGCCCGACGGTGTCGGAGCGGTGGCGGATCTTCCGGCCCGCCGACAGATGGGCGAACTCGCGGAGGGTGAAGGTCCGGTGGATCGCGGTCGGATCCATCGTCACCGCCGTGCCGCGTTGCCCCGTCTCCATGGTGAGGATGAGATCCGCGTCGCCGACCAGGGCGCTGTCCAGCGGTCGGGAGAGGTGCTCGGAGCCGTCCAGGCCGAGGTTTCTCAGCGTGTCGAGCGCGTACGGGGCCATGGGGTGCCCCGCTCTGGCGTGGGTGCCCGCGCTTGACACGAGGATCGGGCAGGAAGAGAACCGGAGCATCGCCCTGGCTATCGCCTCGGCCATTGGAGAGCGGACGATGTTCGCCGTACAGACGACCAGAATTCGAAAGTCCTCTCTCACCTCGTCTATTTTAGCGGCGAGCCTGGAGATCGATACCGAAGCGGTCCTTGAGAATGCCTCGAATGTTGGGGTAGGTCTTGTTCATCCGATGCGCCAGCACCCGGCCGTGCAACCCCGAGGATCTGGTCTCGTCGAAGGGCTCGACGCGCGGCATCGCGAACAGACCCGCGTGCTCGGTGTGCCAGAGGGCGCAGGCGTAGCCGAACCCCGCCTCCGCGACCGCCTCCACCTCGCGGGCGCCGTGCTGTCCGTACGGGTAGCAGAAGCCGGCGACCTCCTCGCCGGTCAGGTCCTCCAGCATCGTCCTGCTCGTCACGAGTTCCTCGGCCAGCCGCCGGTCGCCGTCCACGGTCGGCAGCCGGGGATGGGTCAGCGAGTGCGAGCCGATCTCCATACCCGCGGCGGCCACCTCGCGAAGCTGCTCGCGGGTCATCACGTCCCGGGGGACTCCGGGGTCCCAGGAGCTGTCGCCGCCCACGTGGCCCGCGACGACGAACACCGTGGCGGTGAAGCCGTACTCCGCCAAGGTGGGCACGACGGTCGTGGCGAAGTCGGCGTAGCCGTCGTCGAAGGTGAGCCCGACCAGCCCGGCGGCCTGGCCCCCGGCCTCGGCGGCGCGCAGCTCACGCATCGTGACCCCGCGCAGCCCGCGGTCGTGCAGCCAGCGCATGTGGTACCGGAAGCTGGCCGGAGAGACCGTGATCCGGAGCGGGTCCCGACTGAATTCGGCCACGGAATGGTAAACCCACACCATCGGCGATTTGTTCACGCGAATCATCCCGGGAGGCTCCAATCGCATCTCTTTGCGCTGGCCTACCATATCGGCGTGAATCCCACTCCGCGGGTCGCTCTGGTCGTCACGACGATCGGCCGGCCCGAGACCCTCGACCGCCTGCTCCGCTCGGTGCTTGAGCAGAGCCTCCCGGCCACCGAGATGATCGTCGTCGACCAGAGCGGCGAAACGGGGACAGCGGAGGTCGTCGAGCGCTGGCGGGAACGGCTGCCGATCCGCCGGGTGACCACGCCGCGGGGGCTGTCCGCGGGGCGCAACGCCGGGGTGGCGGCGCTCGGGGACTACGACATCGTGGGCTTCCCCGATGACGACACCTGGTACGCCCCCGACACCCTGGCCAGGGTGTGCGAGGCGATCGGCGGGCACGGGGTCGTCTCCGGCATGCTGCTCGACGCGGCGGGGCAGCCGACCCAGCTGGCCTTCGGCGCCGAGCCGGCCGTCCTCGACGGCGCCACCGTGTGGTCTCAGGCCATCGAGGCGACCTGTTTCTACACGGCGGCCTTCATGGGCGCGGTGGGCTCCTTCGACGAGGGGCTCGGAGCGGGCTGCTCGACGCCCTGGCAGTCGGGAGAGGGTACCGATCTGCTCCTGCGCGGGCTACGGGACGGCTGGTCGATCGCCTACCACCCGCGCGTCATCGTCTACGAGGACAACCCCTTCGTTCCCGCGGCCGGTACCAGAGAGTTCCGCCGCAGGGCACGCCACGTCGCGCGGGGGACGGGCAGGGTGTACCGCAGGCACCACGGCTGGGGGGCCCGGTTCAGGGTGCTGGCCAGACCGCTCGGCGGCGCGCTGCTGAGCGTCGCCCGCGCACGGTGGGCGGACGCGGGCTGGCACCTGCAGCGCCTGATCGGACGGCTGGAGGGCATCACCGGGATCCTGCTTCCGGTCCGGCGTCACGTCCACTCCAGGACGTGATCTCCCGAGGGTTCCCGCGCCCGGCGCCGCACGGCCCATATCCATGATCCATGCCATCTGATTATCACCGTGACGCGGGGCGCTCTCCCCGGTACCTTGAAGTGGGCCGACACTTCCGGGAGACGTCCATGGGCAAGTTCGAAGGAATGGACCCCAAGCTGGTCCGCGACCTGTTGTCCGAGGTGCGGCGGGCAGCCGACCAGATGCGGAACGTCGAGGGCAAGGTCACCCAGCTGATGAGCGGGGCCGGCCTGTCCTCGCAGTCGACCCACAGACCCGTCCAGATCGCCGACGCGTGCGATGTGATGGTCCGTGACGTCTCCGCTCGCGTGGCGTTGCTGGAGAAGAGGATCAACCAGAACGCGACGGCGCCTCCCGCCGAGCCCAAGGCCGGGGACACGAAGCCTGACAGCGGCGCGGCGGGCGACGGCGCGAAGCCCGAGACCGGCGCGGCGGGCGATGACGCGAAGCCCGAGACCCCGAAGGCCGACGGCCTCAAACCGGCGGTCGGAGCGGACGACAAGCCCCGCGTCGGTGACCAGTCGGCGGGGAGCACCCAGCGTGACGATCCGAAGGACTCCCCCAAGCCGGAGCCTCCGAAGGGCGACGAGACCAAGCCCGAGGCGGGCTCGAAGGGTGACGAGGCCAAGCCGGAGGCGGGCTCGAAGGGGGACGAGACCTCCCCGAGGGACGGTTCGAAGGAGGCGCCGAAGCCGGAGGCGCCCGGGACCGACGACCGGAAGCCGGACACGGGTTCGAAGGGTGACGAGACCTCTCCGCGCGAGGGAGACTCCCCCAAGGAGAACGTCAAGCCGGTTGACACCACACCGCGTGAGACCCCGAAGCCGGATCCCGTACCGGAGGCGCCCAGGGCCGAGGACACACCGCGTGAGGCTCCGAAGCCGGATGCCACACCCACGCCGGAGGTTCCCAGGGCCGAGGACTCGCGGCCGGAGACGCCGAAGGTCGAGGATCTGAAACCCGCGGTTCCAGGGCCCGGTGAGGGGCCTCAGGACGGGGGGCGGCCGGTTGACGACGTGCCACGCCAGACGCCCGTGCCCGAGGCACCCGGCCCGGATGCCACCCCCGTGCCGGAGACGCCCAGAGCCGATGACGCACAGGCGGAGATCGTCAATGTGCACGACACGATGCCTGGTGGGGAGGATTCCGACGCCAAGGGTGACTCCGGTTCCAAGGGTGACGAGACGACGCCGCGTGGGGACGGCTCCGTGGATGGTGTGCCGGTGAACGATTCCGACGCCAAGGGCGACTCCGGCTCCAAGGGCGACGAGCGCTCGCCCAGGCAGGAGGGCGGCACGTCCGGCGACGACATCCTGGACACTTCCCGGAAGGACCATCCCGACGACATCGACCAGAGCGGCGATCACCGGGCGAAGGTCGTGGAGGTCGACGGTGTGAAGGTGCTCCAGATCCCGCTCGACTCGCCCACGGCGGCCGAGGTCGACGAGTTGCTGAAGAACATCGAGGACATCCCGCCGCTGGAGATGCCCACGGTCGACAACGTCTCCGCCACGGCGGGGCAGCCGGGCTGGGTCGAGCCGCACGGCCCGCTCGATTCGGCCAAGCCCGACTATCCGCTTCTCGACACCGCGGGACCCACCACCGACCAGACCGTCCAGCCGCCGGGTACGGGGGGCGACGCCACCCCCGGACCCGCCGGTACGACCTCCGGTGAGGCGGCTGTTCAGCCGCAGGCCACGACCTCCGCCGTACCCGCCGTCCAGACGGCGGGTACGGCCGCGCAGCCCGCTGTGATGCCGCGAGGAGACGTCGGCATGCCGTCCATCGGCGATGCGGTCTTCAGCGAGGCGGTGCCGGGGGCGGAGGATGCCGCAGGGGGCGCGGGGCAGCCGGCGGGGACGGCTCCCGGGGGTGTGGCCGCCGCACCGGACGGTTCGGCCGCCCGGTGGGCCGGCGACGGCGACGTCGTCACCGCGGAGGCGAGCCCTTTCGATCTGGACGCCGTCAGGACGCTCGCCGACAACACCCGGGAGATCGAGCCGCTGGAGATGCCCGGCGTGCGGGTACCGGAAGGGGAGACCTGGGGCGAGGGGGCCTGGGTGCCCATGGACATCGGGCCCGACGGGTCGGCGGGCGACGTGGAGCCGGGGGATCCATCGCGGCCGCTCCCGCCCCCGGGAGGCGGGCGGTGAGCGGGGGGCGAGCCCGGCTTCCGGGCCGGTCGGCACCACCACGGCGTCGGGCAGTGAACGGGAGGCAGGGACTGTGCCAGCGAGGGTGAGGAGCCTGTGATGTTCGTGGATCCACCCGCACCGCAGCCGCTGCAGCCGGGGGAGACCCCACCGGCCTCGGGCGGCGGCGGTCTGCCGTCCTCGGACGCCGCCACGGCGTGGGAGTTCAACCCCGAATACCAGCGGCTGGTCATGATGTGGCGGCAGGTGCTTCCCACGCTCGACACGCTGACCGCCAGTCTGGACAAGGCCTACCAGCTCGCCAGGAGCAGGGATGTCTGGGACGCCCCGGTCTCCGGCCGCTACGTCGAGGACATGACGGAGTGGCGCACCCGCCTCGGCCTCTACCGGCAGGCGATCCTGACCTCGATCAGCGACCAGGCGGCCGACACGCCGAGATGGGTGCCGGTGGGATCCGGGGCCCCGCACGCCTTCTCCTGACGTCCTTCCCGGCTCGGCGGCGCCGCCCGGGTCTCTCGGCACGAGGCCCGCGGCGCCGTCCATCCAGACGGTTTTCGAAGCCTTCCGGGCGGACGGCACCGGGGCCTTTTGGGGGCGTGCGTTTCCGCACGGAGACACGCCTTCCCGTGACGACACCTCTCTGACCTGGGATAACCGGGGTGGCCGGGCTTACAGTGGGGATGAGTTGTCATCTTCGGGATGTGAGCCATGGGCGCAGAGCCGTACTACGGGCCAGATTTCGGCCTACTGCAGCGCGAGGATCCGGAGATCGCCTCGGTACTCCTCGACGAGCTCGACAGGCTCCGCGGCGGCGTCCAGCTGATCGCGAGTGAGAATTTCGCCTCGCCCGCCGTGCTCGCCGCGCTCGGCTCGACGCTCACCAACAAGTACGCGGAGGGTTACCCCGGCAGGCGCTACTACGCCGGATGCGAGGTCGTCGACCGGGCCGAGCAACTCGCGGTCGACCGGGCCAAGCGGCTGTTCGGCGCCGATCACGTCAACGTGCAGCCCCACTCCGGCGCCTCGGCGAATCTGGCGGCCTACGCGGCACTGCTCCAGCCGGGCGACACGGTGCTGGCGATGGCGCTGTCACACGGCGGCCACCTCACGCACGGTTCCAAGGTCAACTTCTCCGGCCGCTGGTTCGACGTCGTGGCGTACGGCGTGCGCAGGGACACCGAGCTGATCGACTATGACGAGGTCAGGGAGCTGGCGGTGCGGCATCAGCCCAAAATGATCATATGTGGGGCCACCGCCTATTCCCGAAAGATCGACTTCGCGGCCTTCCGGGGGATCGCCGACGAGGTGGGAGCCTGGCTGCTCGCCGATGTCGCGCACACCATCGGGCTGATGGCCGGGAACGCCCTGCCGTCCGCCGTGCCGTACGCGGACGTGGTGACCTTCACCACGCACAAGGCGCTGCGCGGCCCGAGAGGGGGCGGGATCATGTGCACCCGGGAGCTGGCCCCCAGGGTCGACCGCGCGGTCTTCCCCTTCGTGCAGGGCGGCCCGCTCATGCACGCGGTGGCGGCCAAGGCCGTGGCGTTCGGTGAGGCGCTGCGCCCGGAGTTCGCGGAGTACGCGCGGCAGGTGGTGGCCAACGCCCAGGTGCTGGCCGACGCCCTGGCCGCGGAGGGGATGCGGCCCGTCTCCGGGGGCACCGACAGTCATCTGGCGTTGATCGACCTGCGTGACGTCGGGGTCTCCGGCGCGGTGGCCGAGCAGCGGTGTGGCGCCGCCGGGATCACGCTGAACCGCAACGCGATCCCCTACGACCCGGAGCCGGCCACGGTGACATCCGGGATCCGGGTGGGCACCCCCTGCGTCACGACCCAGGGGATGGGGGCCGAGGAGATGAAGGCGGTGGCCTCGATGGTGGCACAGGCCATCAGCAATCCCGACGCAGTGGGTGAAATACGGGAGCGCGTCGCGGCGCTGACGAGACTCCACCAGATATATCCCAGCGAACTATGAGCTGTTCTGTGGCGTTTTCCGGTCACAGGTGGCCGGACTATCCGCGAAACTGGTTCCGTGCGCGAATACCTTCTCATGGCGCTCGTCGCGGCCGCGGTGACATACCTGCTGGTTCCGCTGGTCCGCGTTTTCGCCATCCGCATTGGTGCCATGCCCGAGGTCCGCGACCGTGACGTGCACACCACGCCGACGCCCAGACTCGGTGGCCTGGCGATGTACGGCGGTCTCGTCGCCGGTCTGCTGATCGCCGGCGAGCTGCCCTACGCCGGGGGCAAGCTGGCGGCCGAGGGCCAGGGCAAGACGGTGATCGCGCTGATCGCCGCAGGAGGGCTGATCACGCTGACCGGCTTCCTGGACGACTGGCTGGGGATGGACGCCCTGGTCAAGCTCGCCGGGCAGATCGGCGCGGCGGGCGTGCTCGTCGCCTTCGGGGTCAGCCTGCCGTGGCTCCCGCTGCCCACGGCGCTGGGCGGGCAGACCATTCTCGACTCAACGCTGAGCCCGCTGATCACGATTCTGATCGTGGTCGTCATGATCAACGCGGTCAACTTCGTCGACGGGCTCGACGGTCTGGCCGCCGGGATCGTGGGCATCGCCGCGATGGCTACCTGGACGTACTCGGTGGCCCTGTCGAAGGACTACGGCAACACCAGCATCAACGTGACGGCGGTCATCGCCTCGGTGCTCATCGGGATCTGCCTGGGCTTCCTGCCGCACAACTTCCACCCGGCGAAGATTTTCATGGGGGACACCGGGGCGATGCTGATCGGTCTGGTCCTCGCCTCCACGATGATCCTGGTGACGCCGCTCGACTCCAGCAGCATCAACCGTTTCCCCGTCATCCTCCCGCTGCTCGTGCCGGTCGCGATCCTGGTGCTCCCGCTGCTGGACCTGATCATGGCGGTGGTCCGGCGCACGTCCAACGGCCTGTCGCCGTTCGCGCCCGACCGAGGGCATCTCCACCACCGCCTGCTGGACATCGGCCACTCGCACCGCCGCAGCGTCATGATCATGTACGCCTGGACCTTCCTGTTCGCCTTCGCGGTCGTGGCGCTGTCCATCGAGGGCGTCCCGCTCATCCTGTTCCCGCTGACCGTGCTGCTCGCCATCGGCGTGCTGGTGATGATGGCGCTGCCCCGCTGGCGCGCCCGTCGCGACCTCGGCGGGACCGAGGGGCGCGGCGGGCTCGACCCCGCCGCTCCCGTGGGTCCCACGGGCCCCGCGGAGGGACCGGGGCGGTACCCGCGGCCGGACGAGCAGCCGCCGGGCCGGGTCAGGCCCCATCCGTATCCCTCCGAGGCGCCCGGCCGCGGTCCGGTCGCCGACGGCGACGATGCGCTGCCGGTGCGGCCCGACCTGTCACTCAGTGCTCCCCGGCGGGGTTTCTCAAACCCTGAGACGCCGCTTTGAGGCGCTTTCGTCATCCCCTTGATCGTTTACTTGAAACGGCAGGTAAAGGCGCTCTTCCATGAGCTTGTGATAGCTTTCACTAGCAGACGGTGAACCTGCCTAGACCTGCAAGGTAGCAATCGCTCGCTTGATAACAGTCACTTGGAGTGCCGATGCTCGCCAACGACGTGCGCCTTCTGAAGGGGGCTGCGATACCCACGGTGCTGGTGGGGCTGGTCGTGATCCTCGTCGCGGCGTTGCTGGCCGGAGCAAAGGGGGCGCTCGGCGCCGCGATCGGGACCGTGGTGGTCTGTGTCTTCTTCACCCTCGGCATCGTGGCCGTCTCGTACGCGAGCCGTGTGTCGCCCATGATGATGATGACCGCCGCGGTGCTGAGCTACGCGGTGAAGATTCTCGTGATCATGGCTCTGCTCAAGACCTTCGAGGACGCCACCGCGTTCGAGCCCAAGGGCTTCGGCTGGGCGGCCATCGCGTGCACGATCGCCTGGACGATCGGTGAGATGCGCGGCTTCATGAAGCTTAAAATGCTCTACGTCGACCCCGATGCCCCGATTCCAGGTCAGGGCGATCCACGATGAGGCGTATCATCTCGCTGGCGGCCGTGACCCTGCCCGATATGACTAGTCCTCACCGCGACTGCTATCGTCATGCCCGCGATGAGCGAAAAGAAAATCCGGCCCGAAGACGACGGCCGCGACTTCGCCAACGCCGCCTGGTCGATCCCCAGCTATCTCCTCTCTGGGATGATCCTGTACGGCGGTGCGGGCTGGTTGCTGTCCGAGTGGACTGGCGTGGTCGCCTTCACCCCGATCGGATTGATCCTCGGGGTCGCTCTATCCGTCTACCTGGTCTACCGGAAGTACGGTCGCTAGCCTTCGGCGGCGGTCGCTTCGCTGACGAAGCAATTTCGATCAACTACCACGCTGAAGGGAACGCCGCGTGAGCACGCTGACGCTCCTCGCTCCCGGGGACGAGTTCAAGCCTCCGGGACTCGAACTCTTCGACGCCGCCCCGATCATCTCGGGCGTCGCCTGGTTCACGAAGCCAGTGCTGCTGGCCCTGTTGAGCTCGGTCATCGTCATCGGCTTCTGCTGGTCGGCCTTCGGCAACCCGAAGCTGGTGCCGCGAGGCGTGCAGAACGTCGGTGAGATGGGCTACATGTTCGTCCGTGACCAGGTCGCCCGGCCGTTCCTCGGCAAGGACGCCGACCGGTGGATGGGCCTGCTGCTCAGCATGTTCTTCCTGGTCTGGGTCTGGAACCTGATGGGCGTCATCCCGGTGCTGCAGTTCCCGGTCGCCTCGCACATCGCCTTCCCGATCGTGCTCGCCCTCAGTGTCTACGTCCTGAAGATCTACCTGGGTGTCAAGCACCAGGGTGTGATCGGCTACTTCAAGAACATGATGTTCCCCCCGGGGCTGCCCAAGCCGATCTACGTGCTGCTGGCCCCGATCGAGCTCCTCTCCAACATGATCATCGCGCCTTTCACGCACGCGGTGCGACTGTTCGCCAACATGTTCGCCGGCCACATCATCCTGGCCTTCTTCAGCCTCGTCGGCTTCTGGTTCCTCTTCGAGAAGCTCACCCCGCTGGGCGCCCCGCTCGGCGTGGTCGGCGTGGTCATGACGATCGCGATGACGGGCTTCGAGATGTTCATCCAGTTCCTGCAGGCGTTCCTCTTCGCGATGCTCGCCGCGATGTACATCGGCAACTCGCTCCACGCCGACCACTAGACGCACAGACCTCCCTCGAATATCCAGACCGGTGAGCCTTCACCGGCCGACCTGTAAAGGAAACACAACACCATGGCAATGGGAATCCTCGCTGAGGTCACCGGCTCCCTCGGTTCCATCGGTTACGGCCTCGCCGCGATCGGCCCCGGCATCGGCGTCGGCATCATCTTCGGTCAGGGTGTGCAGGCCATCGCCCGCCAGCCCGAGGCCTACGGCCTGATCCGCCAGAACATGCTGCTCGGCTTCGTTCTCACCGAGGCGCTGGCCCTCATCGGTCTGGTCGCGCCGTTCATGTTCGGTCAGTAAGACGCAGAAAACCTCTGACGGAAGGCTGCACAAATGATTCAGGCAGCTTCGCTCCTGGCAGCGGAGGAGGGGGCTAACCCCCTCATCCCGCACACCTACGAGCTTGTCGTCGGCGGCTTCGCCTTCTTCTTCGTCCTCTTCGTCGTCGGTAAGATCCTCACCCCGCGCATCCAGAAGACCCTGGTCGAGCGGACCGACGCGATCGAGGGCGGCATCAAGCGAGCCGAGGACGCGCAGGCCGAGGCCCAGGCGCTGCTCAAGCAGTACAAGGACCAGCTCTCCGAAGCCCGTCACGAAGCCTCGCGGCTGCGTGAGGACGCTCGTGAGCAGGGTGCGCAGATCAAGGTGGAGCTCCGCGAGGAGGCACAGGCCGAGGCCCGCCGCCTGGTCGAGGCCGCGCACCTGCAGATCGAGGCCGATCGCCAGCAGGCGTTCGCCCAGCTCCGCACGGAGCTCGGCCGCCTGTCGATCGAGCTGGCCGGCCGTATCGTCGGCGAGTCCCTGGAGGACGAGGCGCGCCAGCGTCGTACCGTCGACAGGTTCCTTGAGGAGCTCGAGTCGAGCAACGCGGCGGTCCGCTGATGACACGGCGAACCAGGCGTGACGCGCGAGTGTCGGTGAGCGGCTGATGAGGGGCCTGAGCAGGGCCTCGCTGGCCGAGGTCGAAGAGCGTTTCAACGCCGTCGCGGGAAGCGCGGACCTCGGCACGCTGGCCGACGAGCTTTTCTCGGTCGCCGCCCTGTTCGACCGCGAACACGGGCTCCGCCGCAACCTTTCCGACCCCGCCCGTCCCGCGGCCCAGAAGGCGCAGATCGTCCGGGTGCTGTTGGAAGGCAAGATCAGCGACGCCGCGCTGGAGACGGTCGTCGCGGCCGTGTCCGCGCGGTGGGCCCGCTCCGGCGACCTGGCCGACTCCCTTGAGCGTCTGGGTGTCATCGCGGCCTCCGCGGAGGCCGAGGCGCAGGGCAGACTCGACGACGTCGAGGACGAGCTGTTCAGGTTCGGGCGCATCGTCGCCTCGAACCTGGAACTGCACCGGACCCTGACCTCCACGGCGGCACCGGAGCAGGCCAAGCGGGAGCTGCTGGGCTCCCTGCTCGCCGACAAGGTCGCCCCCACCACTCTCCGCCTGGTCACGCAGCTCGTGGTACACCCACGAGGACGTAGCCTGGACAGTGGGCTTGAGGAGTTCGGAAAGCTGGTCGCCGCCCAGCGGCAGCGCCTCGTCGCGGTGGTGCGCAGCGCCATCGTGCTCTCAGAGGAGCAGAAGCAGCGTCTCGCCACGTGGCTGCGCACCTCGTACGGCCGCGACGTTCATCTGAACGTCGAGGTGGATCCGCGGGTGCTGGGAGGGTTCTCGGTGCACATCGGGGACGATCTCATCGACACCACCATCGCGGGACGAATCGAAGAAGTCCGCCGCCGGTTGGCCGGCTAGGCGAATAGGGAGACTGAAGAGAGATGGCGGAGCTTACGATCCGGCCGGACGAGATCCGGGACGCACTTGAGCGCTTCGTCCAGGCGTACGAGCCGGAAGGCGCCGCGCGTGAGGAGATCGGGACCGTCGTCGACTGCGGCGACGGTATCGCCCATGTCTCCGGCCTTCCCTCGGCGATGGCGAACGAGCTGCTTGAGTTCGAGGACGGCACGCGTGGCCTGGCACTGAACCTGGACGTCCGGGAGATCGGTGTCGTTGTTCTGGGCGACTTCAGCAAGATCGAGGAGGGCCAGTCGGTCCGCCGGACGGGCGAGGTCCTGTCCGTGCCGGTCGGCGACGGCTTCCTCGGCCGAGTGGTCGACCCGCTGGGCATCCCGCTGGACGGCAAGGGTGCCATCGAGTCCGAGGGTGTTCGTCCCCTTGAGGTTCAGGCGCCTTCCGTCGTGCAGCGCCAGCCGGTTAAGGAGCCCCTCGCCACCGGCATCAAGGCGATCGACGCGATGACCGCGATCGGCCGTGGCCAGCGTCAGCTGATCATCGGTGACCGCGGCACCGGCAAGACCGCGATCGCCGTGGACACCATCCTGAACCAGCGGGAGAACTGGCTCTCCGGCGACCCGGAGAAGCAGGTCCGCTGCGTCTACGTCGCGGTCGGCCAGAAGGGCTCCACGATCGCCCAGGTCAAGGCTCGCCTTGAGGAGGCGGGCGCGCTGGAGTACACCACCATCGTCGCCTCTCCGGCGTCCGACCCGGCCGGTTACAAGTACCTCGCCCCCTACACCGGTTCGGCCATCGGTCAGCACTGGATGTACCAGGGCAAGCACGTTCTCATCGTCTTCGACGACCTGACCAAGCAGGCCGACGCCTACCGCGCGGTCTCCCTGCTGCTCCGTCGTCCGCCGGGCCGTGAGGCCTACCCCGGTGACGTCTTCTACCTGCACTCCCGCCTCCTGGAGCGCTGCGCGAAGCTGTCGAAGGAGATGGGTTCCGGCTCGATGACCGGTCTGCCGATCATCGAGACGAAGGGCAACGACGTCTCGGCGTTCATCCCGACCAACGTCATCTCCATCACCGACGGCCAGGTCTTCCTGGAGACGGACCTGTTCAACGCCGGTGTCCGCCCCGCCATCAACGTCGGTGTCTCGGTCTCCCGAGTCGGCGGCTCGGCCCAGACCAAGGCGATGAAGTCGGTCGCCGGCACGCTGCGCCTGTCGCTCTCCCAGTACCGTGACCTGGAGGCCTTCGCCTCCTTCGCCTCCGACCTGGACGCGGCGTCCAAGGCTCAGCTGGAGCGCGGTCAGCGCCTGGTCGAGCTGCTCAAGCAGCCGCAGTACAGTCCCTTCCCGGTCGAGCACGAGGTCGTCTCCATCTGGGCCGGCACCACCGGTGAGCTCGACGAGGTCCCGGTCGAGGACATCCGCCGTTTCGAGGCGGACTTCCTGGACTACATCGGCCGGGAGAAGAAGGGCATCTTCGACAGCATCCGCGAGACCAAGGCCCTGTCCGAGGACACGGTCACCGCTCTCAAGGACGTCGTCACCGCGTTCAAGAAGACCTTCGAGACCTCCGCGGGCGAGCTGCTGGTCAACGAGGAGCCGGTCGAGGCACTCGGCGCCGAAGCGGTCGGCCAGGAAAAGATCACCAAGCGCGTCCGCACGGCTGAGAAGAAGTAGCCGATGGGTGCCCAGCTAAGACTGCTGCGGCGGCGGATCAAGTCGGTCAAGTCAACGGCGAAGATCACGCGCGCCCAGGAGCTCATCGCATCGTCGCGCATCGTGAAGGCGCAGCTGCGGATGCAGGCGGCGGTGCCGTACGAGCGCGAGATCACTCGCGCCGTGACGGGCGTCGTCAGCAACACCGCCAGCGTCGACCACCCGCTGACCGTGGAGAAGGAGCGGCCCGCCAGGGCCGCCGTGCTCATCGTCACCAGCGACAGCGGCTTCTGCGGCGGCTTCAACGCGAACGTTCTGCGTGAGGCCGAGGCCCTCGTCGGTCTGCTGAAGGGCAAGGGCATCGAGCCCGTGCCCTTCGTGACCGGACGCAAGGGCGTCGCCTGGCACAGCTTCCGTGGCCGCGAGATGGGCGGGCAGTGGACGGGGTTCTCCCGTAAGCCCGCCTACTCGGACGCCAAGGAGATCGCCGGTGTGCTGATCGACTCGTTCTCGGCCGAGGACGGGGTGGACGAGATCCACATCGTCTCGACCCAGTTCGTCTCGATGCTGACGCAGGAAGTCGTGATCAAGCGAATCCTGCCGTTGGAGGTCGAGGAGACCGACGAGCGGGCGGACAGTACGCCACTGCCGTACTTCGAGTTCGAGCCCAGCGCGGCCGATGTTCTCGACACGCTGCTGCCGCGCTATGTGGAGTCGCGCATCTTCAGCGCGCTGCTCCAGTCGGCGGCCTCGGAAGAGGCGTCACGTCGCCGGGCGATGAAGTCGGCGACCGACAACGCCAACGAGCTCATCCGAACGTTCACCCAGCAGATGAACCAAGCTCGCCAGGCCGAGATCACCCAGGAAATCAGCGAGATCGTCGGTGGCGCGAGCGCGCTGGCTGACGCCGCAGCGGGGAAAGAGTGAAATGACTGCACAGACTGTTGAGACCGGCGTGGGCCGCGTCGCGCGGGTCACCGGTCCCGTCGTCGACGTGGAGTTCCCCGTCGAGGCGATGCCCGAGATCTACAACGCGCTCACCATCGAGGTCACCCTCGGCGGGGAGACCAAGCTGCTGACCCTGGAGGTCGCCCAGCACCTGGGTGACAACCTGGTCCGGGCCATCTCCATGCAGCCCACCGACGGGGTGACCCGTGGTGCGGCGGTGGCCGACACCGGCGCGGCCATCTCCGTGCCGGTCGGCGACGTCGTCAAGGGCCACGTGTGGAACACGCTCGGTGAGGCGCTGGACGTGCCCACCGCGTCGCTCAAGATCGAGGAGCGCTGGGGCATCCACCGTCCCTCGCCCGCGTTCGACACCCTTGAGTCGCGCACCGAGATGCTGACCACCGGCATCAAGGTCATCGACCTGCTCACCCCGTACGTGCAGGGTGGCAAGATCGGCCTGTTCGGCGGCGCGGGCGTGGGCAAGACCGTGCTGATCCAGGAGATGATCCGCCGGGTCGCCCGCAACTTCGGTGGCACCTCGGTGTTCGCCGGCGTCGGCGAGCGCACCCGTGAGGGCAACGACCTCTGGCTGGAGATGGAGGAGGCGAACGTCCTCAAGGACACCGCCCTCGTCTTCGGCCAGATGGACGAGCCCCCGGGCACCCGTCTGCGCGTCGCGCTCTCCGCCCTGACCATGGCGGAGTACTTCCGTGACGTCCAGAAGCAGGACGTGCTGCTCTTCATCGACAACATCTTCCGGTTCACCCAGGCCGGTTCCGAGGTGTCCACCCTGCTCGGCCGTATGCCGTCCGCGGTGGGTTACCAGCCGACCCTGGCCGACGAGATGGGTGTTCTGCAGGAGCGCATCACCTCGACCCGCGGTCACTCGATCACCTCCATGCAGGCGATCTACGTCCCCGCGGACGACATCACCGACCCGGCCCCGCACAACGCGTTCGCGCACCTCGACGCGCAGACCGTGCTTTCGCGGCCGATCTCGGAGAAGGGCATCTACCCCGCGGTGGACCCGCTCGACTCCACCTCGCGGATCCTCGACCCGCTGATCGTGGGCGAGGAGCACTACCGCGTGGCTCAGGAGACCAAGCGGATCCTGCAGAAGTACAAGGAACTGCAGGACATCATCGCGATCCTCGGTATCGACGAGCTCTCCGAAGAGGACAAGGTCACCGTCAACCGGGCCCGTCGTATCGAGCGCTTCCTGTCCCACCCGATGTACGCCGCCGAGGCGTTCACCGGTCAGCCCGGCGAGAACGTGCCGCTGGACGAGACCATCGCCTCGTTCAAGGGCCTGTGCGCCGGCGACTACGACCACCTGCCCGAGCAGGCGTTCTTCATGGTCGGTGGCATCGACCAGGCCGTGGCCAAGGCCAAGGAACTCGCCCGCTAGTCGCCTTCGGTGCCGGTACGGTCACGCGGTCGTACCGGCACCTGGTTCGATAAGGAACTGGAGAGAAAGTGGCGAAGCTGCGAGTAGGCGTCGTCTCCCCGGAGCGGGAGATCTGGTCCGGCGAGGCCGACATGGTGATTGCCAAGACCGTCGACGGCGAGATCGGTATCATGCCTAAACACGCACCCGTGCTCGGCGTTCTCGTCGAGGGCGGGCTGCTGAAGATCAAGCGAGGTGACGGCGAAGCCGATCTCGTCGCCGCCGTCCACGGAGGGTTCCTCTCGGTGGCCGACGACGAGGTGTCGATCCTGGCCGAGATCGCCGAGCTTGGTTCCGAGATCGACATCGCCCGGGCCAGGAGCGCGCTGGAGCGGGCTCAGGCCTCGGTCGAGTCCGGTCAGGAAGGCGCGGACGCGGCCGTGGAGGCCGCCGCCGAGGCCAAGCGTGCCAGGGCCCGGCTGCGCGCGGCCGGAGAAGAAGTCGGATAAATTCGGCTTCTCAGCGGTAAGGGTTTGTTGGGGGGCGGGCAGACATGATGGTGCTGGACGTACTCATCGTGGTGGGGCTGCTCGTCGCCCTCCTGGCCCTCCGGGCGCTCGTCCTGACCCGCTTCCGGGGATCGGTGCTGTGTTGTCTGCGCCTTCTGCCAGGGAAGCGAGGCTGGCGAGTCGGGGTGGCCCGCTATGCCGACGGCCACCTCAACTGGATCCCGCTCCTAGGACTGCTTCTAAGGCCGCGCCACGTTATCGTGAGGCGCGGCCTTGTCGTTTCCAGCCGTCGCAGGGTCGGGCCCGGTGAGTTCTTCGGCTTCATCGAGGGCGTGACGGCGCTGGAGTGCCGCAACGGGCAGCGCACCTTCGAACTCGCCATGGGATACCGGGCGCTGACCGGTTTCGTCGCCTGGCTGGAGTCGGCCCCGCCCAGCGCCCACCTCGACGTAGCCTGATCTTTCAGGCGGGTCGGCTCAGCGGGTGCCGCCGGGCTTCCAGAGGATCTCGTCGCCGGCGGCGGCCACCCGGCAGAGGATGAACATCAGGTCGCTCAGCCGGTTGAGGTACTTCGCGGTCAGCGGGTTGACGTCGTCGTGGGCCTCCAGCGCCGACCAGACGGTCCGCTCGGCCCGCCGGACCACGGTCCTGGCGACGTGCAGCCAGGACACGGCCGGGGTGCCGCCAGGCAGGATGAAGCTGCGCAGCGGCTTGAGGCGCTCGTTGAACTCGTCACAGCGCGCCTCAAGCCATTCGATGTAGGAGGGCTCGACTCGCAGCGGCGGGAACTCGGGGTTCTCCGTGACCGGGGTGCAGAGGTCGGCTCCGACGTCGAACAGCTCGTTCTGGATCCGGGTGAGGACGGCGGTGACGTCCGCCTCCAGGGAACCCGTGGCCAGTGCCACCCCGATCGCCGCGTTGGCCTCCTCGACGTCCGCGTAGGCGGCCAGGCGAGGGTCGGTCTTGCGGGTACGGCTCATGTCGCCGAGCGCGGTCGTGCCGTCGTCTCCGGTACGGGTGTAGATCTTGGAGAGCACTACCGGGTTGTCTCTGTCAGCTCGCGTCATGCCGTCCAGCCTATCGGGGGCAAAATTGCCCCTGATTCACCTGATAGTCGACAATATGATTTGTTAATGGTTTCTGGTTTCTACCTGCGATTCCCACACCTCTCCCACGAGACACTGACGTTCGTCGCGGACGACGACGTCTGGGTGGCTCCGGCGGATGGCGGCCGGGCGTGGCGCCTCTCCGCGGACCGGGCTCCCGCGAGCCACCCCCACCTCTCACCTGACGGCACCAAGGTCGCCTGGACCAGCGTTCGCGACGGCGCCCCCGAGATCTACCTGGCGGATCTGGACTCCGGATCCGCCGAGCGGCTGACCTACTGGGGGAGCGCGCGGACCCGCGCGCGCGGCTGGACACCGGAGGGAGAGGTCCTCGCGATCAGCGCGACCGGCCAGCCGTTCCTCTGGCAGACCTGGGCCTACGCGCTTGGCGACGGAGTCGAGCGGCTGCCGTACGGTCCGGTCAACGACCTCTCGGTCACGGAAGACGCGGTGGCACTTCTCACCGGGGCGCTCTTCCGCGATCCGGCGGCCTGGAAACGCTACCGGGGCGGTACGGCGGGCCGGCTGTGGGTGCGGCGGGGAGAGGGGGACTTCACTCGGATCCTGACCGATCTGAACAGCCAGCTGGCCGATCCGATGCTCATCGGGGGACGGCTCGCCTTCCTCTCCGACCACGAGGGCATCGGTAACCTCTACTCCTGTGAGCTGGACGGCACCGGCCTGCGCCGGCACACCGACCACGAGGCCTTCTACGCCAGGAACGCCACCACCGACGGAAGGCGGATCGTCTACCAGAACGCCGGTGACCTCTACCTCCTGGACGACCTTGACGCCGAGGCCCGCAAGCTCGACGTCACGCTCGGCTCCCCGCTGCGGGGGCGGCAGCCCTACCAGGTCAACGCGGGCAGGAGGCTGCACGACCTGGCCGTGGACGCCACCGGGCGGGCCAGCGTGGTGGAGGTCGCCGGGACGGTGCACTGGGTGACCCATCGGGACGGCCCGGCACGGCAGCTCAGCACCGGCCTGTCGGCGGGGCGGCCCCGCCTTCTCGGTGACGACCGGGTGGTGTGGGTCTTCGACGACGGCGAGACCCAGGGACTGGAGATCGTCCCCGCAGGGGGTGGAGAGAGTCGCAGGATCGCCGCGGGCAAGCTGGGCGAGGTCGGGAACCTGGCCGTCGCACCCGACGGGAACGTGATCGCGGTGAGCGCCAGGGACGGGCGGCTGCTCCTGGTGGACGTGGCCTCCGGCGAGGTGGTGGAGCTGGCGAGGGCCCACGGTGAGATCCAGGGTCTCGCCTGGTCGCCGGACTCGGGCTGGCTGGCCTGGTCACACCCGGACAGCGAGCATCTGCGCAGGATCAGGCTGGCCAGGGTGGCCGACCGGGTGGTGACCGATGTCACCGATGGCAGGTTCGCCGACATCTCGCCCGCGTTCGCCGGGGACCACCTGGCGTTCCTGTCGCGTCGTGGCTTCGACCCGATCTATGACGCGCACTCCTTCGACATGTCCTTCCCGCTCGGTTACCGGCCCTATCTGGTGCCGCTGGCCGCCTCCACGCCGTCCCCGTTCGCGCCCAGCTCCGCGGGGCGGCCCGTCGCCGACTCCGGCGACGACGACAAGCGGGACGAGGCCGCGATCACCGTGGACCTGGACGGCATCTCCACCAGGATCGTGCGGGTGCCGGTCCCCGAGGGACGGTATTCGAACCTGCGGGCGGTCAAGGGCGGGTTCGTCTGGCTGCGCGAGCCGCTGGCGGGGGAACTCGGTGAGGACAGGGACGAGGTGGGGAGTGAGGCGCCCCGGGCGGCACTGGACCGTTACGACCTGGACAAGCGCAAGTGGGAGGAGGTGGTCGACAAGCTCGACTGGTACCGGGTGAGCGGTGACGGCACGCAGCTCGTCGTCAGCGACAAGGGCACGCTCACGGTCCGGCCGGCCGGTGGCAAGCCGGGCGCCAAGAACGGCGACGAGACGACCATCGACCTGTCCAGGATTCGGATCACCGGAGATCCCCAGGCCCTGCGCCGGCACGCCTACGCCCAGGCGGGCCGCCGGATGCGCGCCGACTTCTGGGTCGAGGACATGGCCGACGTCGATTGGGAGGCCGTGCTGGAGGAGTACCGGCCGCTGGTGGACCGCGTCGCCACCGCCGACGACTTCGCCGACCTGCTCTGGGAGGTCGTGGGGGAGCTGGGCAGCTCGCACGCCTATGTCGACGCGGCGGCCTGGGGTTACCCGGCCTCGGAGCCGGTCGGCCTGCTCGGTGCCGATCTCTCCAGGGGGGCCGATGGCCGCTGGCAGGTGGACGCGGTGCTGCCCGCCGAGTCCTCCGACGTGCACGCCCGCTCGCCGCTGGCCGGGCCCGGGGCGGCGGTCAAGGAGGGAGAGGCACTGCTCGCGGTCGACGGCCGCCCGGTGCCACCGGAAGGGCCGGCCCGGCTGCTGGTCGGCGCCGCGGACAAGCCGGTCGAGCTGACCCTGGGTGGTGGCCGGAGGGTGGTCGTCACGCCGCTCGGCGACGACAGGCGCCTGCGTTACCAGCACTGGGTGTCCGGGCGCCGGGCGCGGGTCAGGGAGCTCGGCGGCGGCCGCCTCGGCTACCTGCACATCCCGGACATGGTCGCCGAGGGCTGGGCGCAGTTCCACCGCGACCTGCGCAGGGAGATGACCTTCGAGGGGCTGGTGGTGGACGTACGGGGCAATCGAGGCGGCCACACCTCCGAGCTGGTCATCGAGAGGCTGATCCGCCGGGTCATCGGCTGGGACCTGCCCAGGGGCATGAAGCCGATCACCTACCCCGAGGACGCGCCGCGCGGCCCGCTGGTCGCGATCACCAACCAGAGCGCCGGATCCGACGGCGACATCGTCACCGCGGCCTTCAAGATCTACAAGCTCGGGCCGGTGGTGGGCACCCGTACCTGGGGTGGCGTCATCGGCATCGAGGGCAGCCACCGGCTGGTCGACGGGTCGCACATCACCGTGCCCAGGTACTCCTTCTGGTTCGAGAAGCTCGGCTGGGGTGTGGAGAACTACGGCGTCGATCCGGACGTCGAGATCGACATCAGCCCTGACGACTGGGCGGCGGGCAGGGATCCGCAGATCGAGGAGGCGGTACGGCTCGTGCTGGCCGCACTGGACGAGCGCCCGGCGGCGACCCCGCCCGACGCCTCCACCCGGCCGTCCCGTCGCCGCCCCGCGCTGCCGCCCCGCCCATAGGTGACAGGCGTGACCAACCGGATCATCGCCATCCGGTTGGTCCAGCGAAAAGGTTGGCTTTGGTCCGAGTTTTATCCGTTGATTCGGGCAAGGGGTTCTCATGTGGGTAAGAAGAGTGAATTCGGAAGCGGGAGAAGTTCGCGGCTTCTTACACGCTGTGCCATCATATGGATGCGGTGCGTGATCGACTGGCTGCGGTGACGCACCGCCGTTGTGCCTGGCCACGTCTCCTTCGTGGCCAGGTGTGAGGAGGAGGCATGCGCGTCCCTGGTAACCCCCAGGCCCAGGTGGTCGGCATCGGGAACCGTCTCGACGCGGGAACCGTCACCGGAGTGCGCCCGCGGCTGCACGAGGCGGTCGACTCCGGGCATGGCGACCTGATCGTAGATCTTTCCGGGCTGGAGATGATCGACGCCACCGGGCTGGGGGTGTTGGTGGGCACGCATCGCCGCGCTGTGGGCGCGGAACGCCGCCTCATTCTCCGGGGGGTGCCACCGAGGATCATGCGGGTGCTGGCGGTGACCCGGCTCAACCGGGTCCTCACCGTCGAACACCCCATAGCCGCGGTGGCCTGACCGGTCGCCCGCCGGAGTTCGGGACACCGGCGGCACCGGAACATCTCGAAGGGCGGGCCGGCTGAGGCCCGTCCTCGTCTCCGCCTCGTCGAGGTCGTGCCGAGGTGGTTCGGTTACCCGGTGAAAGACCGGTAGAAAATGTGAACGGCGGTGTTGATCATGCTCTCGGTCGAGGGCGGGTCGTCGGCCAGCACCCACTCGATGAGCAGCTCCTGGATCGCTCCGATCATGCCCAGCGCGAGCAGGTGCCGGTTGGCCTTGACCGCCTCCGGCAGATCCGCGACGTTCAGCTTGATCATGTCGGTGAAGGCCGTGACGGCCAGCTGTCGTGAGCTGACGAGGCAGTCACCCGCTCTGCGCACCTCCAGATGCATGATCCGGGCACGGCGCCTGTCTTCGGTGACGAAATTGATGTATCCGGAGATTCCCGCCTCGACCCGGGTGGCCAGGGTGTCGGGGGCCTGCTCTATGGACTTCGCCACCGATTGCAGTGTCTCGTGCACGCATCGGTCGTGCACGGCCCGCATCAACTCGTTGCGCCCGGAGAAGCATTCGTAGAAGGCGCGGTTGGAGATGCGTGCCGCGGCGCACAACCTCTCGATCGTGGTCTCGGGGAACCCTGGATCCGAGTAGAGGGTGTACGCCGCGGAGATCAGACGTTCCCGGCGTTCCGCCAGTCGCTCCTCCGCTGACATTCCCCGATATGACCGTCCGTTCATGTCAAGCCCCTGAACGTCGGTATAGGGTTGACAAATAATCGCTTTATCACTTCCACCTCATGGCTCGGGCCCCCAGAATCAACCATTATGGGTGCAAGATCCTTTTTGTGGAAGGGGCATTGTGCTATTACCTACGTCGTCCATGCAAGAAGGTGACAAGCCTGACCAGTCGGTCAAGTTCCTTCTGGCTACGGGTGAACGAGGTGAGGTTCATCCCGGGCAGCGCGAAGCGCTGACGGGAGACGGCCTTGGGACGGGCGAACTCCCGCAGCCCGTCCGCGCCGTGAATACGGCCGAAGCCGGAGTCTCCGACCCCGCCGAACGGCAGTGCGGGGATCGACGCGAAGGAGATGATCGAATTGATCGCGGTCATCCCGCCGCGCATCCGGCGAGCGAGTTCCAGAGCCCGCCGGGTGTTTCCCGAGAAGACGGTCCCGGCCAGGCCGTACGCGGTGGCGTTGGTCTTCTCCAGTGCCTCCTCCACATCGGCGACCCGCTTCACCGTCACCGTCGGGCCGAACGTCTCCTCGCGGACCGCGGAGGAGTCCTCGGGCACGTCCTCGACGATCACCGGGTCGACGAAGGGCGCCCGGACCGAGCCGGTCCCGCCCAGCACGGCCCTGCCGCCCGCGACCGCGTCGTCGATATGCCGCCGGATGATGTCCAGCTGGGCGGGCATGGTGATCGGGCCGTAGTCGCGTCCGGCCTTCACCTGCCCGGCCCGATCGGTGAGCTCCTTCATGAAGGCGTCGTAGACCGCGTCCACCACGTAGATCCGCTCCACCCCGACGCAGGTCTGGCCCGCGTTGGACAGCGCGCCCCACAACGCCGCGTCCGCGGCGGCGGGCAGGTCGGCGTCGGCGTCCACGATCAGTGCGTCCTTGCCGCCGCACTCGGCGACCAGCGGCGTCAGGTTCGTCGCGCACGCGGCCATCACCCGCTTGGCGGTGGCGGTCGAGCCGGTGAAGGCGATCTTCGCCACCTCGGGGTCCCCCGCCAGGGCCGCGCCGGTCTCGCCCAGCCCGGTGATGGTCTGGAAGACCTGGTGCTCCGGTACCGCCTCGGTGAACAGGGTGGCCAGTAGCACGCCCACGCCCGGGGTCAGCTCACTGGGCTTGAACACCACGGCGTTCCCCGCGGCCAGCGCGTAGGCGATCGATCCCATCGGGGTGAACACCGGGTAGTTCCACGGCCCGATTACCCCGACCACTCCCAGCGGCAGGTACTCCAGGGTGGCCGCGATGTTGGCGCCGACCAGTCCGGGGGAGACCCGCCGCATCCCGAGCACCTTGTGCGCGTTCCTGGCGGCCCAGTCGAGGTGGGTGATGGCCAGGACGACCTCCAGGGTGGCGTCGGCCTCGGGCTTGCCCGTCTCCTCATGGACGAGGCGGGCGATCCTGGTCAGATCACGCGCGAGGATCGCCTTGTAGTCGAGCAGTCGACGCCTGCGCTCGGCCCGGTCCAGCCCGGCCCACCACGCGGCGGCGGTTCCGGCCTCCGCCACGGCGGCGCGTACCGCCGCGGCGTCCTGGATCGGGTGGGTGCCGACGACAGCACCGGTGGCCGGGTCGAGAGAGTCGAAGGTGCGCTGTCCGGTCGCCGTGGTCAAGGTCGTCTCCTCTGTGCCGTGACGGGTGCCCTGGAAGGCGAAACGCCGCTCGGGGGAGGTCGGCGCCCGCCGGAAAGGCGAGATGCCCGCCGCCCCGGCTGCGAGCAGCGGACCGTACGGGCACGTTCCGCTCACGATAGACCGGAAGTCGTTGCGCAGTAAACAATTACTTACAAGCTGGACCGTCCACTTGCCGGGGCGGTGTCCGCCGCCCGATGCCGCCGGTCGTCGACACCACCGGTGGGGATCCCCACGGGGCCGTGACCTGCGGGGATCCGTTCGAACGACGAGGCCGTCGGTGCGAAGACGTGCACGGCCCCGAATTCCGCGGAACGCATCTTCACCAGGAAAATCTCCGGACTGTCACCGAGGACCTTCAAGGGCGCCGGTATCCGCGAGATGTGGTCATGCCGGAAGTCGAAGCGCTTACCCACGGGAACGTCCCCGGTATGTATCGCGTTTTGCGCAGTTCCCCCTGTACGCGAAATGATGTGCTAAAAACACTGTCAATCGCTGATAGACAGTGTCATGTGATATATGGCGGGTTGGCTTTCGGGGAAATGGTCGGCCGGTTTCCGGAGACCCGGTAGCGACATGGGTCGAAAGCCGCGAGGAATCCAGCACCGTGAGTAATGATCCCAGATGGACCGGAGTCAATGCGGAATGCGGGACTAACGGACGAGCAGTCCACGGTCCAGCGCCGTGGTCACGGCGGCGGTGCGGTCGGAGACGCCGAGCTTGCCGAAGACGCGCAGCAGGTGGGTCTTGACGGTGGCCTCGCTGATGAACAGGGCCTTGCCGATCTCCGCGTTGGTCAGCCCCCCGGCCACCAGGGAGAGCACCTCTGCCTCGCGCGGCGACAGCGACTCGGTCACCGGCGCACGCATCCGGGTGACCAGCCTGGTCGCCGCCGACGGGGACAGTACCGTCTCGCCTTGCGCCGCGGAGCGGATCGCGGCGAGCAGGTCCGCTCTGGAGGTGTCCTTCAGCAGGTATCCCGCGGCGTGGTCAGGCCCCGCACTCTTACCGCTGTGCTCATGTCCCAAGCCTCGCGCCCGCCCGGGTTTCGCGGCACCAACGTTCGGTTGAACCCGGTGTCCACCGTTCGGAGGACACGGCCCGGCTGGTGTCCACAGCCGAAGGCGGGCATTTTCCACCGTGTCATGCTCCGGGGGG
This sequence comes from Streptosporangium amethystogenes, assembly GCF_000721075.1. Classification (GTDB taxonomy): domain Bacteria; phylum Actinomycetota; class Actinomycetes; order Streptosporangiales; family Streptosporangiaceae; genus Streptosporangium; species Streptosporangium amethystogenes. The sequence continues at coordinate 197,928 of NZ_JOEQ01000004.1, read as the reverse complement.
CGACCTCGGAACGGATCTCCCACTACCGGGTACGGGATCGCCGCCGATCACGCACCAGACGACCCTGCCGTCGGTAACCGGCCACCGGTAGCCCCAGTTTCGGCTCATCAGCTCGACGAGCAGCGGGCCGCGACCGCCTTCCTCGTCCTCTTCACGCCCCTCGAATGGGACGCGTTCCTGGACGGGGCGGCCGTGGGGAATTCGACCCGGCACCTGCTCAGAACAGGGTGTCGTTGCGCTCGATGCCCCGTAGCTTGTCGTAGTCGAGGGTGACACAGTCGATGCCGCGATCGGCGGCGAGCACGCGGGCCTGCGGCTTGATCTCCTGGGCGGCGAAGATACCCCGTACCGGGGCGAGCAGCGGGTCGCGGTTGAGTAGTTCCAGGTAGCGGGTGAGCTGCTCGACACCGTCGATGTCGCCGCGCCGCTTGAGCTCCACGGCCACTGTCGCGCCCGTGTGGTCGCGGCAGAGGATGTCCACCGGGCCGATCGCCGTCATGTACTCGCGGCGGACCAGGGTCCAGCCCGCGCCCAGGGTGGTGATGTGCTCGGCGAGCAACTCCTGCAGGTGGGCCTCGACCCCGTCCTTGATAAGCCCCGGGTCCACGCCCAGCTCGTGGCTGGTGTCGTGGATGATCTCCTCCATGGTGAGGACGAGCTTCTCGCCGGTCTTGCCGTGGGTCACCGTCCAGGTGCCCTCCTCCTCGCGGAGTTTGCACGGCGGGTTCATCCAGTTCAGCGGCTTGAAGGCCCGGTCGTCGGCATGGATGGAGACGCTGCTGTCGGCCTTGATGAGGATGAGCCGAGGCGCCATCGGAAGATGGGCGGTGAGCTTCCCGACGTAATCCACGCTGCACCGCGCGATGACCAGACGCATGACCGAAGCCTATCGGCCCGGCGGCGCCCCGATCCCCGGGTTCCGGGCACGGCGGCGGCGCCACCGCACCGCCCGCGTCCGTACGGGTGAGCCGCCCCCGCTCACCCGTACGGCTTGGGGGAGCACGGTCAGCGGACCACCTCGGTGAGTTTGACGCGGCCCCCCGTGCGCAGCACGGCGCGCTGGTAGATGCGCGCGCCGAGCAGCAGTGTGCCCACCGTCGCCAGGAGCATCAGGACCGCCGCCACCGCGATCTCCCAGGCGAGCACCTCGCCCCCGGCCATCCGGACCGGCATGACCATCGAGGAGAACGGCGGCACCAGCGACAGGATCCTGGCCACCGCGCTGCCGGGCTGGACCGCGGAGAAGTAGGCCACCAGGTAGGTGATCGTCATGAGCATCGTCATCGGCGTCAGCACACTGTTCGCGTCCTCCTGCCTGGACACCAGCGACCCGAGCGCCGCCGCCAGCGCGGCGAAGAACGCGTAACCGAGGATGAACCAGAACAGGGTGCTGATCACGATGCCGGTCATGCCCGGGGGCAACTCGGCCACGAAGCCGGTCGCCACCGCCGCGCCGAGACCAGCCAGGATGATCACGACGAGGTTGGCCAGCGCGAGGGTGCCCAGCCCCAGGATCTTGCCGCCGAGTAGCTGCCAGGGGCGGATCGAGGTCAGCAGGATCTCCACGATCCGGCTGCCCTTCTCCTCGATCACCCCCATGGCGACGTACATGGAGGAGTAGATGAGCAGGAAGAACAGGACCATGACCAGCAGGGACGCGATGCCCACCCGCACGCTCGCGTAGCGGGCGTCGGCGCCGACCGAGACCTGCTCCAGGGGGGTGACCCGCATCGCCTGGGCGACCTTGGCCGCGTCCAGGCCCGCGTCGGCCAGCTGTCTCTGGGTCTGGACGGTCTGGTGCGCGCTCTCCAGCAGCAGGCCCAGCTCGCGGTCGACCTCGCCGTCGGCGAGCACCCTGCGGCCGTCCACCACCGCGGCGTCCACGTCGCCGGCGTTGACCGCGTCGCTCGCGGCGGCCTCGTCGGGGAACTCCCTGACGGCGATCGTCATCTCCTTGGCCGGGCCGGTCAGGGCCGGCTGCAGCGCCTGTGACTGCCCTCCGACGAGCCCCACGGTGTAGGAGTCGGGCCCCGAGAAGAGTTTGGGCAGGAACGCGAGCGCGGCGACCAGCACGGCGCTCACCACCAGCCCGATGACGAACGCCTTCGTACGGCCGCGCGTGATGATCTCCCGTTGCGCGACCAGCCACAGCCCGCTCACGCGACCGCCTCCCTGAAGATCTCGGTGAGTGTGGGCCGTTGCCAGCCGAAGTGCTCGACCTTTCCGGCCTTGACCGCGAGGTGCAGGATGTCCTGGCCGTCGCCGTCCACGTCCGAGACGAGGGCCTCGTCGCCGTTCTCGACGACCTCACCCGGCAGGGACGCGGCCCAGCCCGGGGAGGCGCCCCTGACGACCACCCTGAGCCGGCCGCGTCCCTCCCGGTCGCGTAGGTCGTCGACGGTGCCGCTGGCCACCATGCGGCCGGCGGAGATGATGCCGACCGAGTGGCAGAGCCGCTCGACGAGGTCCAGCTGGTGGCTGGAGAAGAGCACGGGCACGCCCGCCTCGCACCGTGCGGCGAGCACCCCGGCCAGCGCGTCGACGGCGAGTGGGTCGAGCCCGGAGAAGGGCTCGTCCAGCACGAGCACCTCGGGGGTGTGCACCAGTGCCACCGCGAGCTGCACGCGCTGCTGGTTGCCCAGGGAGAGCGCGTCCACCGTGTCGTTCGCGCGTTCGGTGAGCGAGAGCTGTTCGAGCAGGTCGCCGGTGGCCTTCTTCGCCCCGCTCGCGGTCAGGCCGCTGAGCCTGCCGAAGTACTCGACCTGCTCGGCGACCCGCATCTTCTGGTAGAGGCCGCGCTCTTCTGGCATGTAACCGAACCGGCGCCGGTCTTCGAACGTCAGGGGCCGTCCGTCGCGGAGCACCGAGCCCGAGTCGGCGGTCAGCACGCCCATCAGGATGCGCATCGTGGTGGTCTTGCCGGCGCCGTTGGCTCCGACGAAGCCGAACATCTCGCCCGGTCTCACGGAGAACGTCACCCCGTCCAGGGCGGTCTTGTCGCCGTATCGTTTGTGCAGATCGTTTATCTCGATCATGGGGGAGGTCCCTCGGTAAGGCGTCTCAGCACGGAGACGTAGTCATGGAACGCCCGGCGGCCCTCGTCGGTGAGGGCCAGCCAGGTGCGTGGGCGTTTACCCACGAAGGCCTTCTCCACGCGCACGTAGCCGGCCTCCTCCAAGGTGATGACATGCTTGGAGAGCAGGGAGTCGCTGACCTCGATGGTGTCGCGGAGGAAGCGGAACTCGGCCCGGTCGGTGGCCGCCAGAGCGGCCATGATCGACAGTCGGACGGGCGCGTGGATGACGTCGTCAAGGTCGTGCCGGGGGTGCGAGCCCGTAGCACTCGCGCCGCTCACCGCTCCGCCCGCAGCACGCGCCAGGCCGCGTAGCAGGGCGGGACGCTCGCGCAGGCCGCCAGTGCGATCAGCGTCGCGCTCCAGCCTGGGTCCGGGTCGTCGGGGCGGAAGAACGTCCCGAACACGAACACGGCCAGGAAGGCGACGAGGTAGGTGACCGTCACCGGCCCGGTGGTCCTGTTGGCCCAGGTGACCTCGCGGTCCTCGATGCCCATGCGGGCGAGGTGCCAGGTGAACACGACGGTCAGCGCCACCCACGCCACCCCGGCCACGGCCCGGGACCAGGTGGGGCCGAGATACATGATCGGCCAGTATCCGATCGTGCTCAGGCCGAGGAGCGCGTAGAGCAGGCCTGCGACGCGTGCCGGCCGCCGGGTGCGCCGGTCGACCTCGCCGATCTGCCGCAGAGCCTCCTCCGGGGTGAGGTCGTCTCCCCTGACTCCTCCAGTCTTCATGAAGTCGAATACTAATCACTACTCAACTCCCATTCAAGTACTTTCTTTCGGCTCTCGGGATGTCCGACCGGCTTTTGGGTAGCCGATCCCTCTCTGGGAGACTGTTGCGGTTCAAGGAGCGGGCGGTTTGTCGCGCGGAGCGGGATCCGCGAACAGGGTGGAGAGAACGATGAGGGGCAGTTTCGAGACGGTCGGCGTGGTCGGCCTTGGCACGATGGGCGCCGGGATCGCCGAGTGCTTCGCCCGTGCCGGCATCGCCGTGATCGGCGTGGAGGCCGGTCCGGAGGCGTTGACCCGAGGCCGAGGCCACCTGGAGGGCTCCACGGGCCGCGCGGTCGCCAAGGGCAGGCTGAGCGAGGCCGAGAGGTCGGAGATCCTCGGCAGGGTGACCCTCACCACCTCGCTGGAGGACCTCGCGGACGCCGACCTGGTGATCGAGGCCGTGCCGGAGGTCATGGACTTCAAGCGGGCGCTCTTCACCGACCTGGACCGGATCTGCAAGCCGTCCACGGTGTTCGCCACCAACACCTCCTCGCTCTCGGTCACCGCGATCGCGGCCACCACCGGCCGTCCCGGCCGGGTGATCGGCATGCACTTCTTCAACCCGGCCCCGGTCATGAGACTGGTCGAGGTGATCCACACGCTGGTCACCGACGACGGCCTGGCCGACGAGGTCGCCGATCTCGCGCACCGGCTCGGCAAGACCCCGGTGACCGTCGGCGACCGTGCCGGGTTCGTGGTCAACCGGCTCCTGTTGCCCTACCTCAACCATGCCGCCGTCCTGCTGGAGAACGGCGTGGCCACCCGCGACGACATCGACACCGCGATGCGGCTCGGCGCGGGGCTGCCGATGGGTCCCTTCGCCCTGCTCGACCTGATCGGCCTGGACACCTCCTACGAGGTGATGAACGTGCTGTTCAAGGAGAGTCCCGACCGCCGTCACGCCGCCGCGCCGATCCTGCGTGAGCGGGTCTCGGCCGGACTGCTCGGCCGCAAGGCGGGTGGCGGTTTCCACCGGGCCTCCGAACCGGTGGCACCGACGGCGGACGAGCCCTCGGTCGGCCTGGTCGCGGTGCTGGGCGAGGGGGGCGACGCCTTCGCCGCCAGGCTCTCCGCCGCGGGCCTCAAGATCGTGCCGGTGGAGGACGCGGAGGTGGTCGTCGCACTGTCCAGCGTTCCGGTCGTCGAGCTGGCCCCCGGGCTCCCGCACCCCGAGCGCCTGGTCGGCCTGCACCTGGTGGGCGACCAGGTCGCCGAGGTCGCCTCCACAGCGCTCACCGGGCCCGAGGTCGCGCGCGCCGCGGGGGGGCTGGTCCGGCTCGTCGGCCTGGTTCCGGTGCCGTGCCGGGACAGGGCCGAGTTCGTGGTCGACGCGCTGCTGTACCCGTACCTCAACGACGCCGTCCGGATGTACGACTCCGGCTACGCGACCCGCGACGACATCGACAACGCGATGCGGCTCGGCTGCGGCTACCCGGCGGGACCGTTCGAGATGCTCGACGAGCTGGGCCTGGAGACCGTCCGCGACGGCCTGCGCGCCCTGTACGCGGAGTACCGCGAACCGTTCCTCGCCCCCGCACCGCTGCTGGAGCAGCTTGTCGCAGCGGGGGTCCGGAGCTTCCGAGACCTGCCGTGAGCCCGCGCAGGGCCCGCCGGGCCGACCCGTTCGACCGCGGCGGCAACCGGGGCCAGGCCCGCCCCTTCGGCGGTTCCGTGCCCGGTGTCGACCGGACGGAGGAGTGGCCCGACGGTGACTGGCAGGTGCGCCGGGTCACCGGTGGTGCGGCGGACAAGCTCTACCGCTGCCCAGGCTGCGACCAGGAGATCAGGCCGGGCCTGCCGCACCTGGTCAGCTGGCCCGCCTGGCAGGGTGGCGAGGAGGAGCGCAGGCACTGGCACACCGCGTGCTGGCGCAACCGGGTCAGGCGCGGTCCTGGCAGAAGCAGATACTGACCGGCGTGGATCGCCGGTCGTGGTGAGGAGAGACATGGAGATCCGGGCCTCTACGGTGCTGCCCGCGCGCAGGGAGCCGATCGAGCTGCACACCGGTGACGGGCTGACACTCGTCGGTGAGCTGGCCCTTCCCGCGGAGCGGCCTCCGGTGGCCACACTGGTCTGCCTGCACCCGCTGCCCACCCACGGCGGCATGATGGACAGCCACGTCTACAAGAAGGCGGCCAACCGGCTGCCCGCCCTCGCCGACCTGGCGGTGCTGCGGTTCAACACGCGCGGCACCACCTCCGAGCGGGGAACGTCCCAGGGGGCCTTCGGCAAGGGGGAGGACGAGCGCCTGGACGTCGCCGCGGCCCTGGAGTACGCCGACTTCCACGACCTGCCCCGGATCTGGCTGCTCGGCTGGTCCTTCGGTACCGAGCTGGTGCTCAAGTGGGGCCGCGACCCGCTGGTGGAGGGGGCGATCCTGCTCTCCCCGCCGCTGCACAGGGCAGGAGACACCGACCTCGACGGGTGGGCGGAGTTCGGGCGGCCGCTGACCGCGCTGGTTCCGGAGTTCGACGACTATCTCCGTCCCGAGCAGGCCCGCGAGCGCTTCGCCAGGGTGCCCCAGGCCGAGGTCGTCGGGGTGGACGACGCCAAGCACCTGTGGGTCGGCGAGCCGTACGTGCGGATCGTCCTCAACGAGATCGTGCTGCGGGTCAATCCGGCCGCCCACCCTCTCCCCACCGAGGTCGCCGGCTCGTAGGCACCCTGCCGGGTTCGGGCCCGTCCCGGAGTCCTCGTCGTCGTATCGCCTGCCGGGTCCCATTCGTTGACCGCGGAGTTACCACAACGTCATAAACGGTTGTGGAACCGGGGGTGCCAGATGAGGGCTCCGGGAATACGGTGGACGGCGTGCGGCTGTACACGCGATCGGCTGGAGAGGGGCTTCCGGTCGTCCTCCTTCACGCGTTCCCCCTGTCATCGGCCATGTGGCTGGCCCAGCGTGAGGGCCTGGCCGAGGTCTGCAAGGTCATCACCCCCGATCTGCGCGGCTTCGGCGGCTCGGTGCTGGGCGGGGACGACCCCTCCCTCGACGTGATGGCCGACGACGTCGTGCGCCTGCTGGACAGCGAGGGCGTCGACCGCGCGGTCGTCGGCGGCCTGTCCATGGGCGGCTACGTGACGATGGCCCTGTGCCGCCGCCACCCCGACCGGCTGCTGGGGGTGATCCTCGCCGACACGAAGGCGGGCGCCGATCCGGAGGCCGCGAGATCCAACCGCGAGCGGATCGCCGCCGCGGTGCTTCAGGAGGGTGCCTCCGTCCTGCTGACGGAGTTGCTGCCGGGGCTGGTCGGGCAGACCACGGTGCGGAGCAGGGCGATGGTGTTCGGCCGGGTGCGCGGGCTGGTCCAGTCGGCTCCGCCGATGGCCGCGGCCTGGGCGCAACGGGCCATGGCCGGTCGTCCCGACTCCTTTGACACGCTGCGGGGGATCAAGACGCCGGTCCTGGTGATCGTGGGCGAGGAGGACGAGATCACCCCGCCCGCGGAAGCGGACGCGATGGTCGAGGCGGTGCCCGACGGGCGGCTGGCCGTCATCGAGAAGGCCGGCCATCTCAGCGCGATCGAGCAGCCCGAGGCGTTCAACCGGGCGGTGTCGGGCTTCATCACCGAGCTTGCCGGGGGATCGTCACCTCGCGGATGAGCAGGGCGATCGCCGCGGCGACGGCGACCACCGGGGTCACGTCCACCGAGTGCTTCATCACGGCGGGGAAGCGGTCGAGAACTCGTACGGGACATCGGCGGGCACCGTGCGCAGGTCGCGCTTCGGGCCCTGCCGCTCCTGACGGTGGGTAAGAGAGGGCCGGTAGCCGAGAGAGCCTGGTGACCGTGAAGGTCACCAGGCTCTCTCGTCAGCCGTCGTCAACGCCCCGGAGTCGGCGGCCGCCTATTCCTGCCACCACTCCGCGTCGTCGTCCTTCTCCGCCCGGGCGGGCGTCGGAACCGGCTTCTCGGCACCGTTGGTGGCGGCGGGGATGGCCGGCTTCGGCGGGGCCGCGGTGATCGCGGGCTCCGGGTCGGCGGCCGGAAGCGGCGCGCCACCGAGCAGCTGGCGCAGCTGCGCGAGGTGGCTGGTGATGCTGTCGCGCTGGCGGGTCAGTTCGTCGACCTGGCGCTGGGCGACAGAACGGCTCCGCTCGGACTCCGACTTGGCCTCGGAGACGATGGACTCGGCGCTCGACTTGGCCTCGGACACGACCTGGTCGGCGTTCTTACGCGCGTTGGCCAGCAGCTGCTTGGCGTGCGTGTCGGCCTCGCGGCGGGTCTGCTCGGCCTGCTGAGTGGCCTTGGTGGCGCGCTGCTCGGCGGTGGCCGCACGCTGCTCGGCCTCGGCGACCAGCTTCTGGGTGGCGGCCTGCGCGGTGGCGTGGCGCTCGGCCTCCTGGCGCTCGGCCTCCTCGCGCCGGGCGGCGAGCTGGATCTCGAACTCCGCCTCGTCCTGGGCCCGCTTGGCCTCGGACTCCTCAAGCACCCGCTGGGCCTGGGCGCGCATCTCGTCGGCCTGGCGCTTGGCGGTGGTGAGGACCTCGTCACGCTCGCGCTTGGTCGAGGCGCGCAGCTGGGCCACCTCGCGCTCGGTGGTGGTGCGCAGCTTGGCGATCTCGCGCTCGGCGTCGGCGCGCTTCTCGGCCACCTCGTGGTCGGCGGTGGCCCGCAGCTTGGAGACCTCGCGCTCGGTGGTGGCGGTCAGCTCGTCGGCCTCGCGGCGGGCGGTCGAGCGGATCTCCTCGGCCTCGCGCTCCGCGGTGGTGCGCATCTCGTCGACCTCGCGGGTGGCGAGGGCACGCTTCTCCGCGGCCTCGTTCTCCGCGGCGGCGCGCAGGTCGGCGGCCTCGACCTTGGAGGCCGCCTTGATCTCGTTCGCCTCGGACCTGGCTGCCTGGACCAGCTCGGTCGCCTGTTCCTCCGCCAGGCGGAGCAGTTGCTCGATCCGGGCGCCGAGGCCGGAGTAGGTCGGGCGCTCCTGCTCCTGAAGCTGGCGCTGGGAGTCGGTCAGATCCCGCTGCAGGTTCTGAACCTGCTCCCGGAACTGCCGAACCTCGCCGTCGAGTTGCTTCAGATGGTCGTGGACCTGGTGCCGGTCATAGCCCCGGAGCACCACGTCGAATTCCCGAGCGGGGGCGTCTTCAAAGAAGTTGTTGAGCTGGGCGTCGATGTCGGACTGCATGGAGGCTCGATCCTGGGTTGTCGAGACGGCTACACGGGCCGGACGGGGGTTTCAGGCATCCGAAGCGGGAGCCGGGGCGGGATCCACGTCCGGTGGTACGCCAGCGTACTCCGCCGTTGCCGAGTTGGCGGTCTCGTCCGACTTTATGCGCGACTTGTTACGTATCGGCGTTTCTTGCATTCGACATGGTCCCGGCTTGCCTTTCCGGAGCCTGTACGAGTTCGGTAAGCATTCCCCCCACGTCTTTGGGGTGAAGAAAGGCGATGGACGAACCCATGGAGCCGTGGCGCGGCCGTTCGTCGAGCAGCCGGACGCCCCGGCCGCCGATCGTGTCCAGGGCATGCACGACATCCGGAACGCCGAAGGCGACATGATGCACACCTTCCCCGCGCTTCGCGAGAAATTTACCGACCGGCGTGTCGGGGCTGAGCGGTTCGAGGAGCTGGATATAGGATCCACCGCCCTCGCCGTCGGCGATGTGCAGCATCGCCTCCTTCACCCCCTGCTCGGCGTTCACCTCGCGGGCCACCACCGTGAGCTCGAAGGTCCGCTCGAAAAAAGCGATCTTCTCCTCAAGGTCGTGGCAGGCGATTCCCACGTGGTCGATGCGCATGAACATAGAGCCATCCTCCTTCAAGGTCACCGATGTGCCCATGGGTATGGTGGCAAAGTCGCTCCAAGCCCCGTCAGGGAGGCCCCCTGTTATGTCCGTTTCCGTCATCGTCTCCGGGGCTCGAACCCCCATCGGCCGACTGCTCGGCTCGTTGTCCGGCCTGTCGGCCGTCGAGCTCGGCGGCATCGCGATCAAAGCCGCGCTGGAGCGTTCCGGCGTCGCTCCAGAGGCAGTGCAGTACGTGATCATGGGACAGGTGCTCCAGGCGGGTGTGGGTCAGATGCCCTCCCGCCAGGCCGCCGTCGCCGCGGGCATCCCGATGTCCGTGCCGTCTCTGACCATCAACAAGGTCTGCCTGTCCGGCCTGGACTCCATCGCCCTGGCCGACCAGCTCATCCGGGCAGGTGAGTTCGAGATCGTGGTCGCGGGCGGCATGGAGTCCATGTCGAACGCCCCGCACCTGCTGCCCGGCCTGCGCAAGGGCGTGAAGTACGGCGCCGCCGGCATCATCGACTCGATGGCCTTCGACGGCCTCACCGACGTCTACGACCAGGTGGCCATGGGCGAGTCCACCGAGCGGCACAACGCGCGCTTCGGTGTGACCCGCCAGGAGCAGGACGAGTTCTCCGCCCGCTCTCACGCGCTCGCCGCCGCCGCGATCAAGAACGGGACCTTCGACGACGAGATCGTGCCGGTGGCGATCCCGCAGCGCAAGGGCGAGCCGACGGTCTTCTCCGCAGACGAGGGCGTGCGCGGGGACACCACGGTCGAGGTCCTGTCGCGGCTGCGACCGGCGTTCGCCAAGGACGGCACGATCACCGCCGGGTCCGCCTCACAGATCTCCGACGGCGCCTGTGCCGTCGTCGTGATGTCCAAGGCCAAGGCCGAGGAGCTCGGCCTTGAGTGGCTGGCCGAGATCGGCGCCCACGGCAACGTCGCCGGGCCCGACAACTCGCTCCAGTCCCAGCCGGCCAACGCGATCAAGCACGCCCTCGGCAAGCAGGGGCTCGTCGCCGGTGACCTCGACCTGGTGGAGATCAACGAGGCCTTCGCCCAGGTGGTCCTCCAGTCGGTCAAGGAGCTCGACGTCCCCCTCGACAAGGTCAACGTCAACGGCGGCGGCATCGCGGTCGGCCACCCGATCGGCGCCTCCGGCGCCCGCATCGTCCTCGCCCTCGCCTACGAGCTCAAGCGCAGGGGCGGCGGCCTCGGCGCGGCCGGCCTCTGCGGCGGCGGCGGGCAGGGTGACGCTCTGATCATCCGCGTTCCTCAGGCATGACCTTGGAGGTCTCCGACCTGGTCGCGATGGCCAGGGAGGGCCGACCCCGGGCCGTGGCCCGGTTGATCTCCATGGTCGAGAACGGTTCCCCCGGACTCAGGGAGATCACCGCGCTGCTCTGCGCCGACCGGCCACACCAGGCCCGGATCATCGGCCTGACCGGCCCGCCCGGTGTCGGCAAGTCGACCTCCACAGGGATGCTGGTCCACGTGTTCCGCAGGCGTGGCGTGCGGGTCGGCGTGCTCGCCGTCGACCCCTCCTCGCCGTTCACCGGCGGAGCGCTGCTGGGCGACCGGGTCCGGATGCAGGACCACGCCACCGATCCGGACGTGTTCATCAGGTCGATGGCGAGCAGGGGTCACCTGGGCGGGCTGTCGTGGGCCACGCCCCAGGCGCTGCGCGTCCTGGAGGCGGCCGGCTGCGAGGTCATCCTCGTCGAGACCGTCGGTGTCGGCCAGGCGGAGGTCGACATCGCCTCGCTGGCCGACACCACGGTCGTGCTGCTCGCCCCGGGGACGGGCGACGGCGTCCAGGCGGCCAAGGCGGGCATCCTGGAGATCGCCGACGTGTTCGTGGTGAACAAGGCCGACCGAGAGGGCGCCCAGGCCGCGATCCGCGAGCTCCGCAACATGATCGCTCTGGTCGACCGGCCCTGGAGACCGCCGATCGTGCCGACCGTGGCCCTGCGGGGGGAGGGTGCCGAGGAGGTGGTCGCGGCCCTCGACGGCCACCTGGCCTATCTGGAGGGGGCGGGCGAGCTCGTCCGCCGCCGCCAGGCCAGGGCCCGGGACGAGATCGAGGCGATCGCCCTCACCAGCCTGCGCTCCCGCTTCGCCGACCTGCACGGAGACCGGCGCCTCGACGCCCTCGCCACCCGCGTCCTGGACGCGGGACTCGACCCCTACACCGCGGCCGACGAGCTTCTGGCGGCGGTGGGGCGGCCGGGATGATCCCCCGCACTGCGCGGCGCACGGGTTCGCGGCGACCGCGAACCCTCACCGCGCTTCCTGGGTTTCCGAGGTGTCCCAAGGAGCGCGGCGCGCCGGCCGTCGAGGGCGGGGACGCGGGGGCGTCAGGTCTCGTCGGCGAACTTGACGATGACCTTCTCGAAGCCGAGACCCTTCAGCATGCCCTCGAGCATGATCTTGGTGTTCTGGTCGGCACGGTTGCGCAGATCGCTGGCCAGCGCGGCTTCGGCGATCTTCTTCTCGGCCAGCACGTAGAGTTCCTGCTGGTCCGAGGGGGAGGAGGACAGGAAGTCCTCGACCCGGTCCAGCAGGCCGCGCTGCTGGGCGTAGACGTAGGAGCGCTTGTTGTCGAGGTTCGGTTTCTCCAGCTGGGCGCGGGGCAGCCTGACCGTGACCTCGGTGCGGTCGGGGGAGACCGTCAGCCCGCCGTTGCCGATGCTGCCGAAGTCGACGTAGGCGTCGACGCCGCCGGCACCGACGAAGAGCGTCCGGCTGCCCTTGACCGCGTCGGGCAGGAAGGCGGCGTCCTTCTCCAGGTCGACCACGACCTGGAAGTTGCCGGTGGCGGCCTCGAAACGGCTGAGGTTGTGAATGGACTCCAGCAGCACGGGCTGGCTGCGGTCGATCGTGGTCTCGCCGAACGGGTTCAGCCACGACCAGGTCAGGCGAGCACCCACGACGAGAAGAACCATGACGACGAGCAGCCCGGCGAGGAAACGCCAGCGGCGCCTGCGAGGCGCCGCCTGGGGGGTCTCGGGCGGAGCTTCTTGGGAGGCTTTCACGAAGCTCTTCTTCCCCGGGGGCCGACCTTCTCACGCCGAGCCTATGCCGATCTTGTCAACCTCGTGGCGACGGCGGTGTGCCGCCTTCGGCGAAGGGGACACGCCACGGGGCGGACGGGATGCCCGTCCCGGGCGGCGGCGGCCCGCCGGGTGCCTGCCGGCCAGGGCCTGACCTGGGCTCAGGCCCGGTCGAGGTGCCTCCCGCGCCCTGCCCCGGCTGGCCGTACTGCCCTGTCTGGGCGGTCTGCCCGGACTGGCCGCCAAAGTGAGTGCTTTGTAACCGGCAGCCGGTGAAATCCGTGTAGTAGAGCCGGAGCCAGTCGCGCCGCTGGACGTCCGTGAGTCCCGAGAACCACGCCGCCGCGTACCGGTGCTCCGCGAGCGGCCCACCGGGAAGCGGCTCGCCCCGCAGCCACGCGGCCACGATGTCGCGGTAGCCCGCCGCGGGAGTGGTGTCACACCGCGCGGCCAGACCGTCGACGAACTCGTCGGCCGCCTTCTCGGCGAACCCCGCGGCCAGATCGTCCACGTGGATCGCGATCACGCCCGCGGAAAGGGTGGAACCATCACGCCTGGGGTGCTGCTCCACCCGGGAGAACTCCCCGGGTGTCCCGGCCAGCCGGGAGGCGATCTTGATGAACTCCGAGCCCAGTTCGGGTAGTCCGGCGCGCATCCCCGGGTGCACGCAGACCATGATCGGCCACTCCTGGCAGCTGTAGACGATCTGCTGGGCCGAGACCGGCTGCTCCTCGGTGAACAGGCGGGCCATGCCGGTCCCCGCCGCCAGCACCGCGATCAGCGCGGCGGCCAGCACCAGGGCCTGGCGCGTCACGACCGCGGCCCAGCCGAGCAGGAGCGCCGCACTGATCCCCACCAGCCAGAGCGTCTGGTCGGTGAACGCCGCCGCGTTCAGCCCCTGGAACGGGTCGTACGGCTCCCGCGTGGCGGGGGCGAGCCGGTCGGCCCAGGTCGGCCCGTGACACAGCCAGGTGAACAGGCTGTAGCAGCCGAGTCCGGCCAGGACCGGCGTGATCGTCCACGGCATCAGCCAGCCGATAACCCAGCCGATGACGACGTACAGCGCCAGCCCGGCCACGCCCATCACCAGGCCGCTGGGCAGCAGCCGCCCGGCCTGCTCGGTGATCATGGTTCTGACCGCCAGGACCATGACGGTGGCGGTGAACGCGCCACCCGTCACCACCAGGATCGCCAGCGGCGCCCGCACCGCCTGCCACGGGGTCAGCGATCGGCCACCCGTCCCGCGCCGCCTGCGCACCGCCACCCACGCGGCGAACGCGGCCGCCACCGGGCCGGTCAACCGGAGCGAGCCGATCACCGCGACGATGATGTTCTCCCACGCGCTGACACCGGGAACCAGGACGCTCCACGCCGCGACCACCCCGAGCACGAGCAGGATGGCGACCGCCATCAACCCGCTCTGCTGGAGTTCCTCGCGTGAAACGCCCCTGTGCTCACGCACCGGCGGGCGTGGTGAGAACCCACGCCGAGCCGGTGTAGCCGAAGTGCGTCCGGCGTTCGAACGCCGTCAAGTTGTCGTTCATCAAGCACCCCCCGTGCCGTGAATGTGCGGATGCCGGTCCCCTCGGCACCGGTCCGGCTCGCTTCCCCCGCAGGCCGGACTGAGTCAGCGTGGCCACTTGGCCACGGCCTCACCATTCGATGTGGGAACCATAACGGAGCGTGACGTTTGGCGTCCGGGTTCTTGGTGAAGCCATCAGGCCGGTGACTCTACGTATATGGGCGAATCGGGATGAGGCCGCGCTACCGTAGCCCTGTGGTTACCGGTCAGCTGAATCTCCCGTTTGACCCCATCGAACGTGCCGCGGAGACGTGGCGCGTTCACTTCGGGCCCTCCTCGGCCATGGCCGCCGTCACATCGATCATGAGAGCGCAGCAGATCCTGCTGTCGCAACTGGACACGCTGCTCAAACCGCATGACTTGACCTTCGCCAGGTACGAGGCCCTGGTGCTGCTGACCTTCAGCAGGACCGGGGCGCTGCCGCTCTCCAGGCTCGGCGAGCGTCTGATGGTCCATCCCACGAGCGTGACCAACACCGTGAGCCGCCTGGAAGGTGCCGGTCTGGTACGTCGCATGCCCAACCCCCGTGACGGCCGGGGGGTGCTCGCCGAGATCACCGACCGGGGGCGGGAGGTCGCCCGCGAGGCGACCGCCGACCTGATGGGGGCCGACTTCGCCATGCCGATGTACGGCGAGGACGAGCTGGACCAGATGTTCGACCTCCTCAGAACCCTCCGCGTCGCCGCCGGGGATTTTCTCGTCGAGAAGTAGTAGGGCGTCCTAGTATTTGTGTGAGGCCACAAGCCGGGGGTAAGCCGCTGCCGTACAGGGGGTTGGCCATGGACGCTGAGCAGGTCGAGGCGGGGCGTGCGCGCTGGCAGGCGCGGTTCGACGGGGCCCGCAGGCGTGAGGCCGGGTTCCGCACCCTGTCCGGGCTCGACGTCGAGCCGGTCTACGGTCCGGACGGCGGTGACCCGCGGATGGAGCGCATCGGCTGGCCGGGGGAGTTTCCCTTCACCCGCGGTCTGCATCCCACCGGTTACCGGGGCAAGCCATGGACCATCCGGCAGTTCGCCGGGTTCGGCAACGCGCGGCAGACCAACGAGCGCTACAAGATGATCCTCGCCGCGGGCGGTGACGGGCTGAGCGTGGCCTTCGACATGCCGACGCTGATGGGCCGCGACTCCGACGACCCGCGATCGCTCGGCGAGGTGGGCCACTGCGGCGTGGCGATCGACTCCGCGCTGGACATGGACCTGCTCTTCGAGGGCATCCCCCTCG
Source organism: Streptosporangium amethystogenes (assembly GCF_000721075.1). Taxonomy (GTDB): domain Bacteria; phylum Actinomycetota; class Actinomycetes; order Streptosporangiales; family Streptosporangiaceae; genus Streptosporangium; species Streptosporangium amethystogenes. The sequence continues at coordinate 182,489 of NZ_JOEQ01000004.1, read as the reverse complement.
GCGACATCACCACCTCGATGACGATCAGCGGTCCGGCCGTCCCGATCTTCTGCATGTACGCCGTCGCCGCCGAGCGGCAGGGGGTGCCGGTCACCAGGCTCAACGGGACCCTGCAGACCGACATCTTCAAGGAGTACACAGCGCAGAAGGAGTGGCTGTTCGCCCCCGAGCCGCATCTGCGGCTGATCGGCGACCTGATGGAGTTCTGCGCGGCGGAGGTCCCCGCGTACAAGCCGCTCAGCGTCTCGGGCTACCACATCCGCGAGGCCGGGGCCACGGCCGCCCAGGAACTGGCCTTCACCCTGGCCGACGGGTTCGGCTACGTGGAGCTCGGCCTGTCGCGCGGCCTGGACATCGACGTCTTCGCCCCCGGCCTGTCCTTCTTCTTCGACGCGCACATCGACTTCTTCGAGGAGATCGCCAAGTTCAGGGCCGCCCGGCGGATCTGGGCGCGGTGGCTGCGCGACGTCTACGGCGCGAAGACCGACAGGGCCCAGTGGCTGCGCTTCCACACCCAGACGGCGGGCGTGTCACTGACCGCGCAGCAGCCGTACAACAACGTGGTGCGTACCGCGGTCGAGGCGCTCGCGGCGGTGCTCGGCGGCACCAACTCGCTGCACACCAACGCGCTGGACGAGGTCCTCGCGCTGCCCTCCACGAGGGCGGCGGAGATCGCGCTCCGCACCCAGCAGGTGCTCATGGAGGAGACCGAGGTCGTCAACGTCGCCGACCCGCTCGGCGGATCCTGGTACGTGGAGGCGCTGACCGACCGGCTGGAGGCCGAGGCCGAGGCGATCTTCACGAGGATCCGGGAGATGGGCGTCGACGGCACGATGACCTCGGGCATCCTGCGCGGCATCGAGGACGGCTGGTTCATATCCGAGATCGCCGAGGCCGCCTTCGACTACCAGCGCAAGCTGGAGAAGGGCGAGAAGAGGGTCGTCGGGGTGAACTGCCACACGGCGTCCGTCGACGAGCCACTGGAGATTCTCCGGGTGGGTCACGAGGTCGAGCGCGAGCAGAACCGCGTCCTCGCCGAGCGCCGCGCCGCCCGTGACCAGGCGGCCGTGGACGCCGCCCTGGCCGCGATGAGGCAGGTGGCCGGGGGGAAGGGCGACATGATCCCCGCCATGCTCGACGCGGCCAGGGCCGAGGCCACGCTGGGTGAGATCTGCGACGTGCTGCGCGGTGAGTGGGGCGTCCACACCGAACCGGCACGTTTCTAGCGAGGCCGCGTCGGGGCACCGGCCGGGATACGGCAGGATTGGAACCATGAGCCCAGCGGACTTCACTCGACCCGGATCGCTCTACGGCGCCGTCGATCTCGGCGCTCGCAAGCAGGCACTGGAGGCACAGGCGCGGCGGGAGAGCGCCGCGCAGGAAACCGGCGGTGTTCCGGCGCCGGTCATCGATGTCGACGACGCCAACTTCGCGACCGAGGTCGTAGAACGCTCCATGAACAGCCTCGTGCTGCTGGAGCTCACCGTCACCCGCGCCGAGCAGGCCAAGCAGTACAGCCTGCTGCTGGAGAAACTGGCCGCCGAGAACGCCGGCCGGTGGATCCTGGCCAGGGTCGACGTTGAGATCAACCAGCAGATCGCGCAGGCGCTCCGGGTGCAGAACGTGCCCGCCCTGTACGCCATCTTCCAGGGACAGCCGGTGGCCGTGGTTCCGGGCATCGCCACCGAGCCGCAGCTCCGTGACTGGCTGTCGCAGCTCATGGAGGCACTGGCGCAGTATCTCCCGCCGCCCACCGAGGAGGACCAGGACAAGCAGGAGCAGCCGCAGGAGCCCCCGGTCGACCCGGACGTGCTCGCCGCCGAGCAGGCCGTCGACGCCGGTGACCTCGACGGCGCGGTGGCCGCGTACGAGCGGCTGCTGGCCCGTTCGCCGAACAACCAGGACGCGAAGCTGGGCCTGGCCGGGCTCGGCCTGATCCGCAGGACGCAGGACGTCGACCCGGCCGACCTGCAGAGCAGGCTGGCCGACCCCGCCGACATCGAGGCCCAGCTCCTGGCCGCCGACTTCGAGATGCTCTCCGGCGAGGTGGACAGGGCCTTCGACCGGCTCGTCGACGTGGTGCGCCGCACCTCGGGGGCCGAGCGGGACAGGGCCAGGGTGCACCTGCTCGGCCTGTTCGACACGCTCCCCGGAGACGATCCGTCCATCGCCAGGGCCCGCAGGAACCTGGCCAGCGCCCTGTTCTGAGCACCCCGCCTCCGAGTACCCGGCCCGGCGGCCCGCCCTCCGGGGCCGCCCTTGGTGACGAACGTCATGACGGGCCGGGGCGAGGTGTTCCGTGACCGCATGTACACCTGCGGGTCCACCACCTCCGGTGCGTACACACCCCTGGTGATGGCACGATGGAGGCAACCCAACTTAAGTTAGTCGCAAAGGAGCGGATCGGCTGTGGCCACCGTGCCGAGTGTGTCGTACTCCATCACCGTGCGCCTGGAGGTGCCCGCCGGCGGCAAGGCCGTCAGCCAGCTCACCCACGCGGTAGAGTCCGCCGGGGGTGTGGTCACCGCGCTCGACGTGACCACGGCCGGGCATGAGACGCTGCGCATCGACGTCACCTGCGCCGCGCGTGACACCGATCACGCGCAGGCGATCGTCGACAAGCTGGAGGGCGTCGAGGGCGTCGTCATCCACAAGGTCTCGGACCGGACCTTCCTCATGCACCTCGGTGGAAAGATCGAGATGCGGTCGAAGGTGCCACTGCGCAACCGTGACGAGCTCTCCATGGCGTACACGCCCGGCGTCGCCCGGGTCTCGATGGCCATCGCCCGCAATCCCGAGGACGCCCGCCGCCTGACCATCAAGCGCAACACCGTCGCCGTCGTCACCGACGGCTCGGCGGTGCTCGGCCTGGGCAACATCGGCCCGGCCGCCGGACTCCCCGTCATGGAGGGCAAGGCCGCGCTGTTCAAGCGGTTCGCCGACATCGACGCCTGGCCGATCTGCCTGGACACCCAGGACGTCGACGAGATCGTGCGGACCGTGCAGATCATCGCCCCCGGTTTCGGCGGCATCAACCTGGAGGACATCTCGGCGCCGCGCTGCTTCGAGGTGGAGCGGCGGCTGCGCGAGCTGCTGGACATCCCGGTCTTCCACGACGACCAGCACGGCACCGCGATCTGCGTGCTGGCCGCGCTCACCAACGCGCTGCGCGTGGTCGGCAAGGACCTGGGCGAGGTTCGCATCGCCCTCGCGGGCGCGGGCGCGGCCGGCACGGCGGTGCTGCGACTGCTGCTCGCGGCGGGCGCCCGCAACGTGGTCGTCTGCGACTACCTGGGCGCGGTGCACCGCGGGCGCCAGGACCTGGACGACTCGCTGCGGTGGATCGCCGACCACACCAACGCCGACGGCTACGCGGGTGACCTGCGCGGCGCGGTCAAGGGCGCCGACGTGTTCATCGGTGTGTCCGCGCCCGGCATCCTCAACGGCGACGACATCGCCACGATGGCCAAGGACGCCGTGGTCTTCGCGCTCGCCAACCCCGAGCCCGAGGTCTCGCCCGACATCGCCCGCGAGCACGCCGCCGTGGTCGCCACCGGCCGCTCCGACTATCCGAACCAGATCAACAACGTGCTGGCCTTCCCCGGCGTCTTCCGCGGTCTGCTCGACGCGCAGGCCACCGTGGTCAGCCAGGAGATGCTGCTGGCGGCGGCCAAGGCGCTGGCCGCCGTGGTGACCACCGAGGAACTCGGTCCCAACTACATCGTCCCCAGCGTGTTCCACCCGGACGTGTCGGGCGCCGTCGCGGCGGCGGTGCGCGAGTCGGCCGGCGGTCGTGCGCGTACGGGCATGACGGAGGCCTGAGGCCCGTTGTCAGGCCGTCGCCACCGTCCCGTTCCGCGGTCTTCGCTCCATGGAGTTCCCTCACGTGCGCGTCGCGTGACGGGCACATGAGGTCCGGGTCATCAGAAGGGCGGGGGGAGCAGCGCGAAGGGGCCTTCACCCCTCATGATGGAGGTATGGCGGAGGCGATCTACGTCGGTGGGCTTCTGGTGGCCACCCCGCAGCTGGAGGATCCCAACTTCCGGCGCAGCGTGGTCCTGGTGCTGGAGCACGACCTCGACGGCGGCACCCTGGGCGTGGTGCTCAACAGGCCGAGTGACATCTCGGTGACCCAGGTGCTCCCGACCTGGGACACCATGGTCACCGGCCCGTCCGTGCTGTTCCAGGGAGGCCCCGTGCAGACCGACAGCGCCCTGGCGCTGGCCGCGGTGCCGAGCGGGCAGGAGCCGCTCGGCTGGCGGCGGCTGCACGCGGGCACCGCGGCGGTCTCCAGGCTCGGCACCGTCGACCTCGACGCGCCGCCGGAGATCCTCGCCGGGGAGATCGCCCAGATGCGCATCTTCGCGGGGTACGCCGGATGGTCGGCCGGGCAACTGGAGAGCGAGATCGGCGAGGGCGCCTGGTACGTCGTGGACTCGGAGCTCGGCGACACATTCCACCACGACCCCGAGTCGCTCTGGCGGGCCGTGCTCCGCCGCCAGCGGGGCGAGCTGGCCTATGTGGCCACCTGTCCTGACGACCCGTCGATGAACTAGACCGGGTGCCCGGGGCGGTCCCAGCCGGGACGCAGGGAGCGTTCGGCCAGGGCGAGGGTCGACTCCAGGCGGGCGGAGATGGCAAGGTGGCCGACGTGCTGCCCGGTTACAGGGCGGCCGCCAAGCTTCCGGAACTCCCCGCCGAGCAGCTGGAGCTGGTCAAGCAGGGCGCCGCCTACGCCCAGACCGGCGCGGCCCCCGGCACGCCCGAGCCGATCGTGCAGGCCATCACCGGCGTCGTGCACTCGTCCTTCCCGGACGGCATGCACCTCGGCTTCACGGTCAGCACCGGGGTGGCCGTCCTCGCGGCGCTGCTCGCGCTCTTCGTCAGGGCGGGGCGCAAGAGCGAGGGCGCCGTGATCCACATGGGCTGAAGGCACTCGAACACGGTTCATCCCCAGGCCCGGCGACCGATCGCCGGGCCTGCGGCGTCGCGCCGGTGACCGGGGCGCGACGGTGCGGGCATAAAATCACCAGGGTGAGTACGAAGATTCTCCCTGAGAGCGACGTCCGGCCGGACCTGTCGCACGGCGACGGCGACCACGAGCGCTTCGCCCACTACGTCGAGAAGAACAAGATCATGGAGAGCGCGCTGAGCGGGACACCGGTCCGCGCGCTCTGCGGGAAGGTCTGGGTGCCCAACCGCGACCCCCAGAAGTTCCCGGTCTGCCCGGAGTGCAAGGAGATCTACTCGGGCCTGCCGAAGGGGGAAGACGGCAACAAGGAGTGAGTGTTGCTGATGGGTGATCGCCACCGATGAGGCTACGGTCGGGATGTCGCCGGGGGGCGGCGAGCGACCAGTGGCCGGTATCCGTCGGGGGAGTCCATGTTTCGGCGTGCGATCGCCGTTTTTTCCGCATGCCTGTTGACGCTGCCCATCCCCGGCCGGGAACCCACCGTGCCCGGGTGCGCCCTCGCCTCCGGAGCGGCCCACGTCATGGTGCGGGGGGCGGTCCGCCCCGCGCCGCCGGTGCGTGGGCCCGAGCCGCCCGTGCCATCCCCGGTGTCCTCCCTCCTGCCCGTCGACGGACGGTCCCGGTCGAGATCGCTTCCGCTCGTGCTTCCCGTCACCGTGCCCACCTGGGTGCACGTCATCACCGACGGTCGCCTCGGCGCCCCCGACTTCGCCGTACGCGACCAGGTCGCCACGCTCAACATCGCCTACTCCGGGCAACTCGGCGGGGCGGACACCGGGATCCGGTTCAGGCTGGAGGGCATCACCCGTACCGTCAACCCGGCCTGGTTCCGCGACCCCGTCACCCACGAGCGGGCGATCAAGCAGATGCGCAGGGGCGGCCCCGAAACGCTCAACCTCTACCTCGCCCAGCTCAGCGAGCTGGTGCTCGGCTACTCCACCTACCCCCACGGATACCGGAAGGAGCCGGCTCTCGACGGCGTGGTCGTCGACTGGCGCAGCCTGCCCGGCGGGGCGATGCGCAGCTTCGACCGGGGGTACACCGGGGTCCATGAGATCGGTCACTGGCTCGGGCTGCTGCACACCTTCGAGAAGGGCTGCGAGGCCGTGGGCGACGGGGTCGCCGACACCGCGCCCGAGGGGCAGCCCACCGAGGGCTGCCCGCAGGTCAAGGACACCTGCGCGGGAGGCGGTCCCGACCCGATCCACAACTTCATGGACTACTCCGACGACCGCTGCATGTCCGGGTTCACCTCCGGCCAGGCCCTCAGGATGCAGCAGATGTGGGTCGCCCACCGAGAGCCGGGGCGGACACTCCCCTTGACAGGTGACCGTACCGAAGGCACTTGACGCTCCGTACGAATCCCCCGGCTCATCGGCCCCGAGTACCGCGCCGCCTCCCTCGGCGTCCTGCTCGTCGTCACGCTGATCGGCCATGACGACATCGCCACCGGCTACATCATGATCGTCGCCCCGATGGCATCCCTGGGGCCCTTCGGGGTGATCGTGGCCCGGCGTATGCGGGACATCTCATGACTCATTGGTCACTCCTGTAACAGCGATCACCCATAGCCGGACCACGCCGCGGGATGCATGGTAGGACGGTAGGACCGTGACCGCCGGGAGGAGGCCCCGTGCACGAACGACCTCGCCGCTCGGACCCGTTGGACGAGCCCGGTCGTGACGGGGGGCGCCGGTCCCGGCGGGGCGGAAAGGCCGCCCGGAAGGCCACACGGAAGGCGGAGGACCAGGGGTGGCCGCCCGATGACCCGGACCTCGGTGACGAGCGCCGTCCCTGGCCGCCGCCGGAGTCCGAGCCGTCCGACAGCCGCTCCCACCTCACCTGGCCTCCTCGGATACCCGAGCCCGGTGACGACCTCCCACCCTCGGCCCGCTGGTACGGCACGCCCATCGCCCCGCCCCAGCCCCGTCCCGGGCGCCTGCGCGGTCTGCTGCTCGTACTGCTCACCCTCGTCGTCGGCGGCGGCGTCATCGCCGGCGCGGTCGTGCTGGTGCTGCGGTCGGCGCCGGACCCGCCGCCGGGGCGGGTGACCGATCCGGTCGCGGGGGTCAGCTACCGGCTGCCGGAGGGCTGGCTCGCGGGCACGGTGCCGCCCGTCACGGGGTTCACCTCGGTCGCGGGCGACGGTGTCAACACGACGGTGATGGTCATGCCGGCGGAACCCGCGGCCGACGTGCGCGCCACCGCGGCCGAGCTCGGCGACCTGTACGGACGGCTCCTGCTCCACGGCGACAAGGTGAAGGTGGTGGACGACACGGAGATCGCGGTGGGCGCGCGCACCGGGCACGCCCGCTCGCTGCGCGCCGAGTACCTGGACATCGTGAACCGGCCGGCCTACCTTCGCGTGGTCTTCCTCACAGGTGGCGGCGGGCGCCCGGTGGTCGTGGTCGGAATGGCGCAGCCGGACGATCCCGTGTCGCGGGCCGAGATCGATACGGTGATCGCGGGTCTGAACTGACGCCCGGCCTCCGTGAGCCGCGGCGTGCCTGTCGATCGGCGGCGGTCACGGAACACCTAGCACGCGGAGGCGACCTTGGCGAGGATCTCGGCCGATCGGCACGTCTTGTCGGCGACGCCGATTACCCTGGTGACACTGTGAGCACTTTCGCCGCATCCCACCTCTCGCCCTCATATCCGGACCGTGCCGCCTGGGGCACCGCGCCGAAGCTTCGCGCGTGGCAGCAGGAGGCCTTTGACCTGTACTCCAGCCGTGAGCCTCGTGACTTCCTCGCGGTCGCCACCCCGGGTGCGGGCAAGACGACCTTCGCACTCCGCATCGCCGGCGACCTCCTGTCCAGAGGGCTGATCCGGGCTGTGACCATCGTCACACCGACGGAGCATCTCAAGCAGCAGTGGGCGGACGCCGCGGGCAGGGTCGGCATCGCGATCGATCCCGAGTTCAAGAACAGCCAGGGCGCGACCTCCCGTGACTACGTCGGGGTGGCCATCACCTACGCCCAGGTGTCGATGCATCCGGCACTGCACCGCGCCCGCACCGAGGCGCGCAAGACGCTCGTGATCTTCGATGAGATCCACCACGCGGGCGACGCGAAGTCCTGGGGCGACGGCGTGCGGGAGGCGTTCGAGCCCGCCGCCCGGCGCCTCGCCCTGACCGGCACCCCCTTCAGGTCCGACATCAACCCGATCCCCTTCGTCACCTACGCCGAAGACGGCGACGGGGTCAGGCGCAGCGTCTCCGACTACTCCTACGGTTACGGTCCCGCGCTCGCCGACGGTGTCGTCCGCCCGGTCATCTTCCTCGCCTACGCCGGTGAGATGCGCTGGCGGACCCGCGCCGGCGACGAGATCGCCGCCACCCTCGGCACCCCGCTCACCAAGGACCAGCTCGGTCAGGCGTGGCGGGCCGCGCTCGACCCGAAGGGCGAGTGGATCCGCCAGGTTCTCCGGGCGGCCGACCGGCGGCTGACCGAGGTGCGCAGGGGCGTGCCCGACGCCGGGGCCCTGGTCATCGCCACCGACCACGAGACCGCCCGCGCCTACGCCCGCCACATCAGGACCATCACCGGCGAGGGCGCCACGGTCGTGCTCTCCGACGACCCGGCGGCCTCAAAGAAGATCAAGGAGTTCTCCGCCTCCGAGCAGCGCTGGCTGGTCGCGGTCCGGATGGTCTCCGAGGGCGTCGACATCCCGCGCCTGGCCGTCGGCGTCTACGCCACGAGCATCTCGACCCCGCTCTTCTTCGCGCAGGCGGTCGGCCGCTTCGTCCGCGCCCGCAAGAGAGGCGAGACCGCGTCCGTCTTCGTGCCCTCGGTGCCGACCCTGATGGGACTGGCGGCGGAGCTGGAGGCCGAGCGCGACCACGTGCTCGACCGCAAGCCCCCGGAGGAGGGGCTGGACGACTTCCTGCTGGAGGACGCCCAGCGTAAGAAGGACAATCCCGACGTCCTGGGTGATGAGCTGCCGTTCGAGACCCTGGAGGCGGTCGCCACCTTCGACCGGGTGCTCTTCGACGGCGGCGAGTTCGGCAGTGCCGCGGAGACCGGTTCCCCCGAGGAGGAGGACTTTCTCGGCCTGCCGGGCCTGCTGGAGCCCGACCAGGTCCGCACCCTGCTGAGCAAGCGCCAGTCCGATCAGCTGAAGGCCAGGCGCAACAGGCCCGAGCCCAAGGAGCCGCAACTCGCCCCGCACGAGCTGATCGCCAACCTCCGCAAGGAACTCAACGGCCTCGTCGGCGCCTGGAACCACCGCACCGGCCAGCCGCACGGTGTGATCCACGCCGAGCTCCGCAGGTCCTGTGGCGGCCCCGCCATCGCGCAGGCCTCCGCGGAGCAGATCCAGGAGCGGATCGACAAGATCCGCCACTGGGCCACCCAGCGCTCCCACTGACCCGGCCACCGGGTCGCACCGGCGTTCGCGCCGGGCGCGACCCGGTCAGCCGAGGGCGATCGGCCTGCCGGTCCGGCCGTCGATCGCCCGGAACCCTCCCTCGCCGCGCACCGGTTGCGAGAGCGGCACCTGCAGGGAGGCCACGCCGCCGGTGACGCTCACCGGTCGCGTCGTGGCGCCCGAGGCGCGGCTCTCCGCCTCGCCGTCGCGCATCCAGACCCTGATCGTGCGGTTCCGGTGACGCAGGACCACCGTCGCGGTGTCGCACTCGTCGGCCCTGGCCGTCCAGAAGAGCGTCACGCCCCGCAGCGCGCCCTGGCGGCGGGCCAGCCGTACCCGTTCGGGAGCGGGCATCCTGCCGGGGCAGGAGACGCTCCGCGCGTCCCGAGCGCCCTGCTGGGCCGCCTGCGGGGCCGGGGCAGGAGCCGGGACCGGGGCCGGTATCCGGGCAGCCGAGGGCGGGGGCGCGGCGATGAGGGTCCGCGGCGGGACCTGGAGCGTGCTGGTGGTCCAGATCGTGGCCACTTCCAGTGAGACCAGCGCCAGCACACTCGTCAGCCGCACCAGCGTCCCGCCGCGAAAAAGGTTCCACAGGCACAGCGGGGTCAGGACCAGCCAGGAGACACCGAGCACGAACATATGAGGTCACCACCGGTAGTAAGAGGTCTCAGCTCTCCGTGATACTCCTGTCGCGGCGGGTGGTGGTTGGGTTTACCCACCCATGCCGATCCGGTAGTCGTTCGAATGCCCGCGGTGGGCGCTCCCGACGGCCTTCCCCCCCGCCGGGCTCCCGGACAGGGCGGGAAACCGTGCCGAGGGGGGACGACCGTCAGGCCGGGCGGACCACCGGGGTGCCGGTGAGACGGGCTCCGGCGGAGCCGAGCTCGGCGAGGGCGGCCTCGGTGGTCGGGGCGGCCACCCCCGCGGTGAGATCCAGCAGCACCCGGACGGAGAGGCCGTGCGCGAGCGCGTCCAGGGCGGTGGCCCGCACACAGTGGTCGGTGGCGATGCCGACGACGTCCACCGTGTCCACGCCGCGCTCGCCGAGCCAGTCGGCCAGGCTCGTACCGTCGGGGGTGACGCCCTCGAAGCCGCTGTAGGCGGCGGCGTGCGCCCCCTTGCTGAACACCTCCTCCACCCGTCCGGTGTCGAAGGCGGGATGGAAGTCCGAGCCGGCCGTCCCGACGACACAGTGGACGGGCCAGGAGTTCACGTAGTCGGGTTGGGCGGCGAAGTGGGAGCCGGGGTCCACATGGTGGTCGCGGGTGGCCACGACGTGGTCGTAGCCGTGGGAGGCGGTGTACCGGGAGATGGCGGCGGCCACCTCGGCGCCGCCGCCGACCGGAAGGCTGCCGCCCTCGCAGAAGTCGTTCTGGACATCGACGATGATCAGTGCGGTTGGCATGCGGTCAGTCAAACACGGTGGGCAGCGCGGCGTAGCCCCGGGAGAGCTGGTGGGCGTTGGCCGGCAGCTCGGCGAGGGCTTCCCGGTGCCGTGCGCGGGCCGCGTCCAGCTTCTCGCGGCCGACGATCTCGCCCTTCCTGACCAGCGGGACCTGCAGCGGACGGGCGTCCGTGGGAAGGTCACCGGAGGTGGTGACCAGCTCGGTGACCGCCGTGCCCGCCGGGTCGAGCCTGCGGAAGGCGTTCTTGCGACCGCCCCTGCTGGGCTTGCCCACCGACCTCTTGGCCACCGGCCGCATGATCCCGTCGGCGTCGGCGCGGGCGACGAGCTTGTAGACCAGGGCGGCGGTGGGCGATCCCGAGCCGGTGACCAGCGACGTGCCGACGCCGTAGCCGTCCACGGGAGCGGCCGACAGCGCCGCGATGGCGTACTCGTCGAGGTCGCTGGTGACGATGATCCGGGTCTGGTGCGCACCGAGCGCGTCGAGCTGCTCGCGGACCTCGTGGGCCACCTGGACGAGGTCTCCGGAATCGAGCCGGACGGCGCCGAGGGAGGGACCGGCCAGCTCCACCGCGGTCCGTACGGCCTGGACCACGTCGTAGGTGTCGACCAGCAGTGTCGTGCCGGTGCCGAGGGAGGCGATCTGGGCCTGGAAGGCCTGCTTTTCGGAGTCGTGGAGCAGGGTGAACGCGTGGGCCGCGGTGCCGGCCGTCGGCACACCGTACGCGCGGCCCGCCATGAGGTTGGAGGTGGAGGAGAACCCGCAGAGGTAGGCGGCCCGCGCGGCGGCCACGGCCGCCGCCTCGTGGGTCCGTCGCGAGCCCATCTCGATGATCGGCCTGGTCCCGGCGGCGCCGACCATGCGAGCGGCGGCGGCGGCGATCGCGCAGTCGTGGTTGAGCACCGACAGGATCACGGTCTCCAGCAGCACCGCCTCGGCGAACGTGCCCTCCACCGTCATGATCGGGGAACCGGGGAAGTAGCACTCGCCCTCGGCGTAGCCGTCCACGTCCCCCGAGAACCGGTATCCGGCGAGGAAGGCCAGGGTCGGCTCGTCGACAACCCGGTTGTCTTCGAGGAACGCCAGCGCCTCCTCGTCGAAGCGGAAGGACTCCAGCGCCTCCAGCACCCGGCCGGTGCCCGCGACGACCCCGTAGCGCCGCCCGCCGGGCAGCTGTCGCGCGAACACCTCGAAGACCGCCCGCCTGGAGGCGGCGCCGCTTCTCAGCGCCGCCTCCAGCATCGTCAGCTCATAGTGATCGGTAAGCAACGCGGTGCTCATGCTCTCTGTCACGAGTCGAAGACTAATCCCGGGGTAGGGCAGACTGGTGAATGTGGGTAGCACCGCTCCAACAGAGGTCGAGCGTCCGTCAATCGACGTAAGACCCGATCTGCCATGGTTGACAATCGTCTGGAATGACCCCGTCAACCTGATGTCCTATGTGACGTACGTCTTCCGGACCGTCTTCGGGTACTCCAAGGAGAAGGCGGAGAAGTTGATGCTCGACGTGCACCACAAGGGCAAGGCGGTGGTCTCCAGCGGCACCCGTGAGGAGATGGAGCGCGACGCGCAGATCATGCACTCCTACGGGCTGTGGGCCACGGTCCAGCGGGATTCGTGAGCGGGCGGCCGGTGCCGTCCGTCGCCGGGCGGCGGCGGGCGACGGGGCGATCCCAGACGACGGGCGGGTCCCGGGTGGAGGGCCCGCGAGGAATGGTGGGCGAGAGATGAGTTCGGGATTCAAGCCGGGCCGTGAGGGCGGTGTGGTCACGGGTTTCGACGCCGCCGAGGTGTCGATCCTGCGCTCGCTGGTCACCCAGACCCTGGGCCTGATAGAGCCGGGGGAGACCGGCGACGATCCGCTGGAGAGGGCGCTCGGCATCGGCGCGTCCGAGCAGTCCAACGATCCGGTGCTGGCCAGGCTGTTCCCCTCGGCGTACGAGGACGGCGAGGCGGCCGCGGAGTTTCGCCGGTACACCGAGGCGACGCTGCGCGAGGGCAAGCGGGCCGACGCCAAGGCGATGCTCGACAGCGCCGAGCCCGGCAGGGTCGAGCTGACCAGGGAGCAGGCGGAGGCGTGGATGCGCGCGCTGAACGACGTGCGGCTCACGCTCGGCACCCGGCTGGAGGTGACCGAGGAGGTGCACGACGAGATCGCCGACATGTCGGAGCACGACCCCCGGTATCCGGTGTACGTCATCTACGACTGGCTGACCTACCTCCAGGACACCCTGGTCCGAGCCCTTTGGTAGCTTTCAGGCATGCTCACGATCTCCCGGGAACTGGTTGACAAGATCATCGCGCACGCCAGGGTGGACCACCCCGACGAGGCCTGCGGTGTGATCGCCGGGCCCGTCGGTTCCGACTCTCCCGAACGGTTCATCGCCATGGAGAACGCCGAGCGGTCGCCGACGTTCTACCGGTTCGACTCGCTGGAGCAGTTGCGCGTCTGGCGGGAGATGGACGACCGCGACGAGGAACCCGTGGTGATCTACCATTCCCACACCGCCACCGAGGCCTACCCCTCCCGCACCGACATCTCCTACGCCGCCGAGCCGGGAGCCCACTACGTGCTGGTCTCCACCCGGGAGGAGCTGGGGGCGGAGGCCGAGTTCCGCTCGTACCGGATCGTCGACGGTGTCGTGAGCGAGGAGAAGGTGACGATCACCTCCGGGTGACCGTCCCGGGTGTACGGCCGTGTGGTGGATTGTCCCTTTGGGTAAGCTGGTGGGCATGCTGACCGCCGCCCCGAGCCAGGAGGACGTCGTGCGCTCGCGTCCGGGCCCACGGGCACGGCACGCGGGCGTCGCGCCCGTGCAGAACTTCCTGTTCGCGCACACGCCTTTCGTTGTCGTCTACGACTGTCGCTGACCGGCTTTTCTGGAATCCTCCGGCGCTCGCCGGTGTTTCGAACCGGTGGGCTACTACTCCCATGACGACACAAGGAGATTGACCCGCGATGGCCATTGAGGTTCGCATCCCGACCATCCTGCGCACCTACACCGACGGTGCCAAGGCCGTCGACGCCAAGGGCGCCACGCTTGAGGAGCTGATCGGCGACCTGGAGGCCCGGCACCCCGGGCTGAAGGAGCGCCTGGTCGACAAGGGCGCGCTGCGCCGCTTCGTGAACGTCTACCTGAATGACGAGGACGTCCGCTTCCTGGGCGGGCTGGAGACCCCGGTCGCCGACGGCGACACGGTCACCGTCCTGCCCGCCGTGGCCGGCGGTTCCCGCTAGTGCGCGGCGCCGCCCGCTCCGCGAGATCTCCCGGGGTGGGCGGTGCACCTCGCTGTCGTTGGTAGGACTACAGAGGCGGAAGCCGTACACCATGCGTTTTGACTCACTGATCGACTCGGTAGGCCGGACCCCGATGGTCGGCCTGCCCAGGCTCTCGCCCTCGGAGGACGTGCGGATCTGGGCCAAGCTCGAAGACCGCAACCCGACAGGTTCGATCAAGGACCGTCCGGCGCTGTGGATGATCGAGCAGGCGGAGAAGGACGGGCTCCTCTCACCGGGCTGCACCATCCTCGAACCCACGAGCGGCAACACCGGTATCTCGCTGGCGATGTCCGCCCGGCTCAAGGGTTACCGGCTGATCTGCGTGATGCCGGAGAACACCTCCGAGGAGCGCCGCCAGCTGCTGCGCATGTGGGGGGCGCAGATCATCTCCTCGCCCGCGGCGGGCGGCTCCAACGAGGCGGTCAGGGTCGCCAAGGGGCTGGCCGCAGAGAACCCCGACTGGGTGATGCTCTACCAGTACGGCAACCCGGCCAACTGGCGCTCGCACTACGAGTCGACCGGGCCGGAGATCCTGGCGGACCTGCCTTCCGTCACCCACTTCGTGGCCGGTCTGGGCACCACGGGCACCCTGATGGGCGTCGGCCGGTTCTTGCGCGAGCACGTCCCCGACGTGAAGATCGTCGCCGCCGAGCCGCGTTACGGCGAGCTGGTGTACGGCCTGCGCAACGTCGACGAGGGCTTCATCCCCGAGCTGTACGACGCCGAGGTCCTGACCACGCGTTTCTCCGTCTCCTCGGCCGACGCGCTGCGGCGCACCCGGGAGCTGCTGGCCGCAGAGGGCATCTTCGCCGGGGTCTCCACCGGAGCCGCCCTGCACGCCGCGCTCGGCATGGCGGCCAAGGCCGTCAAGGCGGGGGAACGGGCCGACATCGTCTTCGTGGTCGCGGACGGCGGCTGGAAGTACCTGTCCACCGGTGCCTACGAGGGGACGCTGGACGAGGCCGAGCAGCGGCTCGAAGGCCAGCTCTGGGCCTGATCCGAGGTCTCCGCGACGGGCCGGGGCGGCGAGGTCCGCGGGACCTGTGCCGAGCGCCGGATGCCAGGTGAACGACAAGGGCGGGCGTCCCGGTGGGACGCCCGCCCTTCGTCGTCCCCGAGGGGGACCGGTCCCCGGCGGGAGCCGCCGGGGACCGAGGGGGAGCTAGTCGTTGAGCAGGAGCCGCATCGAGAAGGTCGCCTCGCTGCCCGACTGGGTGCCGCTCACGCCCACGCCACGCAGTACCTGGAGGTTGGCCTTATCGTCGCCCTGCAGGCCTTCGAGATAGAGCTTCTCGATCTTGTCCAGGTCGACGAAGACGGCGAAGGTCGCCTCGTCGGCGTTGGGGATCGCGAGCTGGAAGGTCTCGCTGTCGCCAAGGGCGCCGTCCTTGTTGAGCTCGGCGGCGTACTCCTGCGAGCTGGCCAGGACGAAGGTGCCGTCACCGGGGACCTTGGCGAGCTGCGGGACGGTCGTCCCGGTGGTGGCAAGGTACTTCTCGATCTTGCCGACCACCTCCTGGGCCTTGGCCGGGTCGGTGACGATCTTCGCGCCGAACTTCGGGTCGCTGTCGAGGCCGCCTGCGTCCAGTGCGAGGGTGATGTTCTTGCCGAGCAGTGTCACCAGATCGTCGGGGAGCGCCAGGCCGGACTGCTGCTGGGCCTGGTCGACGAGCTGCTGCGCGTTGCTGCCAGCCGTGGTGGCCGACTTCATGAGCTGCGTCCACTGCTTGCCGATCACCTCGCCGAGACCGGAGATCGAGACCGCGCCGGCGGTGGAGGCCGGAAGCGTGCTGATCTTGGAGACCTCGGGGGTGCCCATGTCCAGATTCTGGGCGCCGCGGCTGATGCCCGCGAGCTCGACGTACCCGCTGTCGAAGCGGAGGGCGCCGGCCACCCGGACGTTCTTGATCTGGGCGAGGGTGGCGGGGTCCTGGGACGCCAGCTCGGGAGCCAGCTGGGCGATCTTGCCGGCATCCGCCCAGAAGGAGAGCACGCCGGTCTCGCCGAGTGCGCTCAGGTCGTCGGAGAAGTTGGCGTTCCCCGACAGCGGCGCGGCGGCCGCGGCCTGGTCGGCCTCCGCCTGGGTGGGGCTGAGCAGCGCGTAGTCGTCGCGGAACGCGATGCCGTACTTCTCCTTGCCCATCAGCTTGGCGATGCCGGCCTTGGCCTTGTCCTGGTCGGTGACCTGGACGGCCACCACGACACCGGGCTCCTTGGCACCCTTGGCCGGCGGCAGCGCGGCGACGCCGACCCGGACGCCGAGCCACGGCTCGATGTCGGCGGCGTAGTTCACCTTGCCAAGACTGTCCGCGTCCTTCTTCAGCAGGTCGAAGATCGCCTGGCGCGGGTCGTCACCGCTGAAGGAGTCCTTGGTGACCGTGAACTTCCTGGCGATGTTGAACAGCGCCACCTTCTGGTTCGCGGCCGGGTCGAGGTCAAGGCGTACGTAGCCGATGGCGTTGGCGGGCAGCACGTCGTGCGGCTGCGTGCCGCCGCCACTGAGCAGGTTGACGGCGAAGACGCTGCCACCGCCGATGAGGACCACCACGAGCGCGGCGATCGCCGCGAACAGCCAGCCCTTACCGCCCTTGCGGGGCGGAGTTCCGGTCGGCTGTCCGGCGCCCAGGAAGTCGGGGCCCTGCTGCCAGTTCCCCGCCTGCTGCGGATAGGTCTGCTGACCGTAGTGCTGCTGCTGGTAGCCGGGCTGCTGCTGGCCGTAGGGCTGGCCGGCCTGCTGCCCATAGTTCTGCTGGCCGGTCGGCTGCCCGTAGTTCTGCTGGCCGTACGCCTGCTGGGGGTTCTGCTGGGGCTGGCCCTGCTGCGGGTAGGGCTGCCCCTGCTGGTAGCCCTGCTGGGGCTGGGTGTATCCGGGCTGGCCGTTCTGGGGGTAGACCTGCGTGTGTGGTTGGTCGCTTCGCTGCGCGCCCTCGTTCCGGCGGTAGGCGATCGTCCTGTCGGGCTGCTGATCCGGCGTGGGCGACTGGTCTGGGGGATTGTTGGCAGGCATGATCACTCACAATGTGGACTTCGTGGATATGGAGAAGTTAGTGCACTTTGCTAGCAACCCGCTTGCATTGAACTAACCGTGGGATTGGTACGTCTAAGCGAGATTGAGCCTTCTCTCTTAGGATTCATCGGGTCTTGACGCGCTGTTTTCGCAGGTGGTCGTCATGTCCTTCTTCCTGTGGGCTTCGACCTTTCCACAGCCCCGGGCGGCTCGCGAAACCGCGAGGACTCTTGCGACTCGGGTGCCCTCAGCCTCATTTCGGGCTCGGTTTGGAATCGGATCGGGCTCGGGGCGGCCCAGGTGGTGGAGCGTCCGGGGGGGCGGGGAGGCGAAGGCGGCGGGGAGTAGGTAAAGTGAGCCGTCTAGAACAAGGTTCGGGAGTGTGGATGACGAAGTTCGACGAGGCGACAGGGGCAATCCGGGTGGACGAGACCACCTACGACGTGTGTCTCGACCCCGGATACTCGATCGGCGGCCCCCTCAACGGCGGCTACCTGATGGCCGTGCTGCTGCGCGCTGTCGTGGACGCCTCACCCCATGAGCACCCGGTGACCACCAGTGCCCAGTTCCTGCGCGCCGCCGTCCCCGGCCCCGCGCAGGTGCGCCTGGAGCAGATCAAGACCGGCCGCACCGCCACGATGACCCGGGCCAGCCTGGTCAGGGACGGCGACTCCATCATCGAGTCCCTCGTCACGACCGCGACCCTCGGCGGCGCCGTCCCCGACTGGACGGACGGCCCGTCGGTGACGATGCCGCCGATGGAGCAGTGCCTCTGGCTGCCCGCCCCCAAGATCGAGTCGAACATGACGCTCAACGCCCAAATGGAGCTGGCGTTCGACCCTCCCACCATCGGCTGGCTGGAGGGCAGGCCCAGCGGTCGCCCCGAGGCCCGCGCCTACTTCCGGATGGCCGAGCCGCAGGATCCCGACCCGTACGTGCTGGCACTGGCCGTGGACTGCCTGCCGCCGGTGGTCTTCTCCGCCGGAGAGCGCGGCTGGGCCCCCACCGTCGACCTCACCTGGCACCTGCGCGCGCTGCCCGCCCCCGGCTGGCTGACCGTCATCGCCGGCGGCAGGCTGATCAGCGACGGCTGGTTCGACGAGGACGTCGAGGTCTGGGACTCCACCGGCCGCCTGGTCGCCCAATCCCGCCAGCTGGCCCGCGTCGGGCGGGGCTGATACTCACGGGACCGGAAAAGTACAGGCCGAGCCGGCAATCGGCGGTGTGAGGATTCTTACCGTGTTCGATCGACCCAGGTCCCCTAGCCTTGGGAACTGTGTCGCGAGCGAGCGTTGGAATCTTTGACAGTGGTGTGGGCGGCCTCACGGTGGCTCGGGCGATCATCGATCAGTTGCCCAACGAGTCGATCCTCTACGTGGCGGACACGGCGCGGCAGCCGTACGGCCCCAAGAGCATCGCGCAGGTCCGCGCCTACGCGCTGGAGGTGATGGACCACCTCGTCGAGCACGACGTGAAGATGCTGGTGATCGCGTGCAACAGCGCCAGCGCCGCGGTGCTCCGCGACGCCCGCGAGCGCTACGACGTGCCGGTCGTCGAGGTGATCCAGCCGGCCACCCGCCGTGCCGTACGCGCCACCCGCAACGGCAGGGTCGGGGTGATCGGGACCAGGGCCACCATCGAGTCGATGGCCTACCACGACGCGTTCGCCGCGGCCCCCGACGTCCGGCTGACCACGGTGGCGGCGCCGCGCCTGGTGGAGTTCGTCGAGCGTGGGGAGACCATGAGCGAGGAGCTCATCGCGGTCATCCGCGAGTACCTGGAGCCGGTGCTCGCCGACCGGTGCGACACGTTGATCCTGGGATGCACGCACTACCCGCTCCTCGTCGGGCCGATCTCCTACGTGGTGGGAGACGGCGTCACGCTGGTGTCCAGCGCCGACGAGACGGCCAAGGACGTGTACCGCATCCTGCACGACCGGGGTCTGGCCGCCGTAGGGGGCGCGCCCGGACACCGTTTCCGCGCCACCGGTGACGCGGGTCTCTTCGCCGACCTCGGACGACGGTTCCTCGGACCGGAGATCGAGGCCGTCGAGGTGGCGGTGGTGGGTGATGTTTCGAACAACGGACATCGCGCGTAACGGTGCTCCGGCGCTCCGTAGGGGGAGCGCCCGGGAGCGGCGGACACCGGTCACCGGCGCCCGCGACGCGCAGCGCCGCAGAAAACAGTAGGAGGCCGCCGTGAAACTGACGATCATCGGGTGCTCGGGAAGCTTTCCCGGTCCTGACAGCCCTTCCTCCTGCTACCTGCTGGAGGCGGAGGGGTTCCGCATGCTGCTCGACTTCGGAAACGGCGCGCTCGGCGCGCTCCAGCGGCACATCGGCCTGTACGACGTGGACGCGATCTGCCTGTCCCACCTGCACGCCGACCACTGCCTCGACATGTGCCCCTATCACGTGGTCCGCACCTATTCCCCCGTGGGTCCGCTGCCCAAGGTGCCGGTGTACGGACCCTCCGACGCGCGCCGGCGGCTGAACTCGGCCTACGCGATGCCCGACGAGCCGTCGCTCGACACCGCCTTCGACTTCGTCGAACTGACGCCGGGGACGTTCGAGGTCGGCCCGTTCGAGGTGACGGCCGCGCTGATGAACCATCCGGTGGAGACCTACGGGTTCAGGGTCTCCCACGGCGGGCGCTCGGTGGCCTACTCCGGCGACACCGGCGAGAGCGCCGAGCTGGTCAAGCTCGCCTCGGGGGCCGACGTCTTCCTGTGTGAGGCGTCACACCTGGATCGGCCGGACCTCCCTTCCGGCCTGCACCTGAGCGGCCGCCAGGCGGCCGAGCACGCGGCCAGGGCGGATGTGGAGACCCTGGTGCTGACCCACCTGGTGCCCTGGAACGACAGCGACCGCGTCCTGGAGGAGGCCCGGGGCGGCGGGTTCGGCGGACGGATGGAACTCGCACGAAGCGGGGCTGGCTATGACCTAGGGTGAACTGCATGGCTCGTGCAGATGGACGTTCTCCCGATCAGCTCCGCCCCGTCACCATCACCCGCGACTGGATCACGCACGCCGAGGGTTCGGTGCTCGTCGAGTTCGGCGGCACCAGGGTGCTCTGTGCCGCCTCCGTGCAGGACAGCGTGCCGCGCTGGCGCCGGGGCAGCGGTCAGGGCTGGATCACCGCCGAGTACGCCATGCTGCCGCGTGCCACGAACACCCGCAACGACCGCGAGTCGGTACGCGGCAAGATCGGCGGCCGTACGCACGAGATCTCCCGCCTGATCGGCCGCTCGCTGCGCGCCTGCGTCGACTACAAGGTCCTCGGCGAGAACTCGATCGTCATCGACTGTGACGTGCTCCAGGCGGACGGCGGCACCCGCACCGCCGCCATCACCGGCGCGTACGTGGCGCTGGTCGACGCGATCGCCTGGATGCGCAAGCGGAAGATGTGCGGCGCAGACCCGCTGATCGACTCGGTCGCGGCGGTCTCCGTCGGCGTCGTCGGCTCGACGCCGCTGCTCGACCTCTGCTACACCGAGGACGTCGCCGCCGAGACGGACATGAACGTGGTGATGACCGGCTCCGGCGAGTTCGTCGAGGTCCAGGGCACCGCGGAGGGCAAGCCGTTCAACCGCGCCGCCCTCGACGAGCTGCTCGACCTCGGCGCGGCCGGCTGCGTGGAGCTCACCCGCCTGCAGCGGGAGGCCCTGGCATGAGCGGGTCTTTCCACGTGAGCGATTCTGGGGCTAGGGGATCGGCATGAGTGGACTCGATGTCAACGAGACCGGTTCGGGCAGGCCCCGCGTGATCCTCGCCACCCGGAACGCCGGGAAGATCGCCGAGCTGCGCCGGATCCTGGCCGACGCCGAGGTCCCGGTGGAGATCGTCGGGCTTGAGGAGTTCCCCGAGATCGGCGACGTCGCCGAGACCGGCCTGACCTTCGCGGAGAACGCCCTGCTCAAGGCGCACGCGGTGGCCCGGCAGTCCGGCCTGCCGGCGATCGCCGACGACTCCGGCCTCTGCGTCGACGCGCTGAACGGCATGCCGGGCATCTTCTCCGCCCGCTGGTCCGGCAAGCACGGCGACGACCTGGCCAACCTCGACCTGCTGCTCGCCCAGGTCTCCGACGTGCCCGCCGAGCACCGGGGCGCGCACTTCGCCTGCGCCGCCGCGCTGGCGCTCCCGTCGGGAGAGGAACGGATGACCGAGGGCGCGCTGCACGGCGTGATCATCGACACCCCGCGCGGTGTCAACGGCTTCGGCTACGACCCGATCCTGCTGCCCGAGGGCGAGAGCCGGACCGCCGCCGAGCTGTCCGCCGCGGAGAAGGACGCCATCAGCCACCGGGGCCGCGCCTTCCGCGCCCTGGCCCCCATCCTCGCCGAACTGCTCGTCTGACGGTCTTTCGCCGAGCCCGTACTTTTGGTGCGGCTCACACTGGGGGCGACGATCTCGTGCTCCTCGGCGGAGCCCGTACGGAAACGAGCGGCGGCCCGGGGCGACTGTTCGAGTCGGCCTGTAATCGGGGCGTAAGATCCTCCGTTCGCGGATGGGCGTAGCGTCGGAGGTATGCAGAGCAACAGGCGCATGCCCCAGTGGGCCGCGGCGCTGATCGGCCTGGTGTCCGGCGCGGTGGCGGTCGGGGTCTCCCTGCTCGTCGCGGGCCTGGTGAACCCGTCCGCCTTCCCGATCGTCGCGGTGGGCGACTCGGCGGTCGACCTCACCCCGGCCGTGCTCAAGGAGTGGGCGATCCGCACCTTCGGTGAGAACGACAAGGTCGTGCTGCTCGGCGGGATCATCGTGGTCATGGCGCTCATCGCCGTCGCGCTGGGCATCGCCGCCGCCCGCGACGTCCGGTACGGCCTGGCCGGCCTGGCCGCCTTCGGCCTCGTCGGCGTCGTCGCCGTGCTGACCCGTCCGGAGGCCGGGCTCGTGGACGTCCTGCCGACGGTGGTGGGCGTCGGCGCGGGCATGTTCGCGCTGCATCGGATCATCCGCCGCTCCCTCGTCCCCGCCGAAGAGCTCGCCGGCGCCTCGACCGGTCCGTACGGAGACCGGGGGCACCCGGCGCACGGCACCGGACCGGGGGAGATCGCGCCGGTTTCATCGCCGGAGCCTCTGCCGGAATCCGAGAGGCGGCCCGAGGTGGCCACACCGCCGGTCATGCGGGCCGGGAACGACCTGCGCGCGTTCGACCGCCGGGGCCTGCTGACCGGCGTGCTCGGCGGCGTCGCCGCCGCCGGGGTGGCCGGGATCGCCGGGCGGATGCTGTCGGGGCGGGCCGAGGTGAGCGTGGCCCGTAGCGGCATCACGCTGCCTCATCCCGCGAAACCCCTCGCGCCGCTGCCCGCCGGGGTCGACCTCAAGCTCAAGGGCCTGTCGCCGTTCGTCACCCCGAACAGCGACTTCTACCGGGTCGACACCGCCCTGGTCGTCCCCCAGGTGGACCCGGGCAGCTGGACCCTCAAGATCCACGGCATGGTCGACCGCCCGGTCGAGCTCACCTTCGCCGACCTGATGAAGCGCACCGTGGTCGAGGCCGACGTCACGCTCTGCTGCGTCTCCAACGAGGTCGGCGGTCCCTACATCGGTAACGCCCGATGGCTGGGCGTCAGCCTGGCCGACGTGCTGCGCGACGCGGGCGTGCAGAAGGGCGCCGACATGCTGCTCAGCACCTCCGCCGACGGCTGGACCGCCGGAACCCCGGTCGATGTCGTCCTCGACGGCCGCGACGCCCTGCTGGCCTTCGGCATGAACGGCGAAGCGCTCCCCGTCGACCACGGCTTCCCGGTCCGCCAGGTCGTCCCCGGCCTGTACGGCTACGTCTCGGCCACCAAGTGGGTCACCGACATCAGGGTCACCCGCTTCGACGAGGACGAGGCCTACTGGACGCCCAGGGGCTGGTCGGCCAAGGGCCCGATCAAGACCGAGTCGCGCATCGACCTGCCCAGGGACGGTGCGAGCGTCCCGGTGGGCCGCACCGTCATCGCGGGCGTCGCCTGGGCACAGCACAAGGGCGTGGACGCGGTCGAGGTCCGGGTCGACCGGGGTCAGTGGCGCCAGGCCCGCCTAGCCGAGGCCCCCACCGCCGACACCTGGCGCCAGTGGGTCATCGACGACTGGGACGCCACCGCCGGCGACCACACCATCGAGGTCCGCGCCACCGACGCCACCGGCTACACCCAGACCGCCGACCGAGCCCCGGTGGCCCCGGACGGCGCCACCGGCTGGCACACGATCCAGGTGCGGGTCGGCTGATCCGGGCGGTGGTTCCGTACCCCCTGTAGGCGCACCTCGCATGCGGGGACAGATCAGCTCGGTCCGTGCGACGTCGCTGCGTACGGGGTGGATCACCCTCGCGTGCGCGGGGCCGCCAGGGCGTCCCGCTGATTCCGCAACGCCCTGCGGTGTAGCCGAGAGGCCGCCCTGCGGTGGTTCATCGGTAGCACGGTTTCACGGAGCTTGCCCGGTTGTCCCATTCCGGGGACAGGTTTCCGGAGCCTCCGGGGTATATCGGCCAGGACGACTCGTCGTAGTTCGGGTTCTCGTACAGACACCACCAGGGGGTGGTGGTGCGGTCGGCGTAGCTCGATGCCCGGTTGTCCATGCTCTGCCGTCGCAGGTCCGGCGAGCCGTGCCGGAACGAGGCCATCAGCCCGGTCCCGCCGGCCCCGTCGAAAAGGCAGAAGTGCTGACGCGGGCAGCGTTCGTAGCCCGCGGGGGCGGCCTGGGCGAACACCGGGCCCCCGCCGCCCAGCAGGGCGAGCCCGAGCCTCGTACACTCTCGCCAAGGCGGCCGCCGGGCCGCCGGTGGCCAGGGCCAGGGGCGTGATCAAGGCGAGGACGCCCTTCTTGACCGGGTCGCGCATGTGTCTCCCTCACTGGTCGGTACGTCGGCGCTGCTCGTGGCCGCCGGTTCCGATCACCGCCGTCACGAGCCGCGGCAGCCGGGGCGTTCGCGTGGGTCTTCCGAACTTGGCCGGATAGCCCACCGCGGCATTCACCTCGCTGCGTCACCGAGAGTGCTTCGGGCCGGTCGCTTCCCGATGACCTGCCTGGTCGGCGGCCTGCAGTCTCGGTCCCTTCGGCGTTCCGCTCGCAGGTGGGCAGTGGACGCTCGTGGGGAGAACGCCGGTCGGGTCAGGTCCGCCGGAGTGAGGCGGGCCGGACGACGATGTCGGGCTGCCAGGGGTGGTCGGCGTTCTGGAGGCCGACGGCCGCGAGACCGCCCGCGAGCCCCGCCGCCGTACGGTGCAGCCAGAGGGCTGGGGCGTGCGGTCGTACGGCCAGGTCCGGGGCGTCGGCCAGGCCGTCGAGCTCGACGGTGACGGAGGAGTCGGCGAGCGCGGCTCCGGGCACCTCGCCCGAGTCGCAGGCGTCGCTCAGCCGACGAGCCGCCTGGAGGACGAGCGCGCTGATCCGGTCATCGGGGGTCATCGTCTCTCGTTCCTACGTTGCGGCCTGTATCGGGGCTATATCGGGCAAACCAACCTATCGATCTCCCCGGTTGGTCGGTGAGCCGGTTCGTTCGATCGCGAAACGCGGCCATGGGGAGCCGGTCGCGATTGAAAAGCGAAGAGAGGGGCGAGTGGCCGGGGGCGTTCATTGGTGTCGCGTTGTGCGAGGTGGAGGGCCAAAAGCAGTGGTTTCCGTGTTGCGTGCTGTTGGCGTGCCAAATCCTGCAGAGAGCGGAAAATCCCTGGTCACCGCCCCTGTAAATGGTCAACTCCGCCGTGCCGCGTTGGGAGCCGCCCTACTATCTGGCTCCCAGAGGTCGGGGGACGGGGGAGCCGGTGAGTGAGTGGAGTTTGGCCTCGGGGGTCTACAACCCCGTGGTGACCGTGGACGGGCAGCGGTGGCGGGACTTCGAGCTGGAGTTTCAGGTGCCTGCGGCGGCGGTGCCCCGGGAGCGGGAGCGGATGCGCTGGGGACCGGCCCGACTGGACCAGTGCCGGCCGTACGGGGTGGCGGGCGGGCTGGCCAGGCCCGATCCGCAGACCGAGGAGGACATGCTGCGGGCCGTCCCGGTCACCGAGCAGGGCACTCCGCGCCGCTTCCCGGACCCGCGCGGCATGTGGATCAGGCTGATCAACGGGACCGGGCCGGCCGACGACCCGTTCCGGGCCACCAACGCGATCGACTGTGCGCTGTCGGTGCTCTCCACCTGGTATGGAGCCCCGGCGGTGGCCGCGCCCCGGCGGCCCGAGTACGACCGGGTCGGCAGACCGCTGCTCAGCGGCGAGGCCGGGGGAGTGGCCAGGGCGGAGCGGTGGCTGGGACAGCGCTTCCAGTACGTGGGGCAGGGGCGCCACGCCTACCTGCCGATCGCGCAGGCGCTGCTGGCCGGGGGGCACGGCTCCTCGGCCGTGGTCATCAACCGCTGGCCGGCCGGGGGCAGTCACGCGTGGAACGCGGTGAACTTCGACGGCGAGGTGATCTGGATCGACGGGCAGCGGGGGCACATGGCGGTGGAGCCGCCGTACGAGTCGGTGACCGGTGTGTTCTGCGTTGTGATCGACAGGGAGGGGCGGCGGCTGTGAACCCGGACCAGGCCAGGGCGGTGGCGGAGGAGTACTTCAATGGTGTCCGCAGCGCGGGCGCCACCGTCGATATCAGGATTTATGCCTTTCAAGAGGGCTATGTCGCCTGGGCGAACGAGCCCGACTCCGACGACCCCAGTGTGCTGCCCGACACCGTCGGCTCCGGGTGCGTGGTCATCGACAGGGCCACCGGCGAGATCGTCATTCGGCCGCTGCTCAACCCCGAGACGGTGGCGGAGCAGTGGCCGGGACGCCGCCCCCGATAACGGAGACGTCCCGGCCACCATGCTCAACCTGCCCCGCCGCACCGGCCGGATTGGGGAGTATTCAGCTCGGCTCATCCGGCTCAGGCCGTCCGGCAGCGCTCCGGGCTCAACCTGCCCCGCCGGGCCGGATCGGAAAACACCCTGCTCATCCGGCTCGGGCCGCCCGGCAGGACTTCGGATCGTCCCGGCCGTGCCCGGACTCGCGCGACGCTTGCGATCCGGCCCGGCGGCGCTCAGCCACTCGCCAGCGAGCCCACCACCGAGGCGCGGGCCGCGCGCCGGGCGGGCAGCACCGCGGCGAGCACCCCGGCCAGGCCGGACAGCGCCACGAACGACAGGATCTGCGGCACCGGCAGCTGGAAGATGACGTTCTCGGTCATCGTCCGCGCGGCGGCCCAGCCGAACCCGATGCCCAGCACCACGCCGACCAGCGCGCCGATGAGCCCCAGGACCAGCGCCTCGACCGAGAGCATCCGCCGCAGCTGGGGCCTGGTCAGGCCGAGCGCCCGCAGCAGCGCCGACTCGCGGGTGCGCTCGTGGACCGACAGCGAGAGCGTGTTGGCGATGCCCAGCAGGGAGATGAGCACCGCCAGGCCGAGCAGCCCCGTGATGATCATCAGCATCATGTCGAGCGCCTCGTCGAACTCGCCCCGCACCTCCGTCGAGCTGGTGACCTTCGCCGTCGGATACGGCCGCGTCGCCGCCTCGATGACCATGAGCGCCCGGTCGGGATCCACTCCGTCGGAGTAGTTGACTATCACCTGGCTGTCGCCCACCTCGCCGAAGTAGCGGTCGAACTCCCGCTCAGGCACCGTCACACCGGAAAGGCCCGACTCCTGATTGGAGACGCCCACGATCGACAGCTCGACCGCACCCGCCTTCGCCGTCCGCACGGTGATCCGGTCACCGACCCCGACCTTGAGCCGCTCGGCGACGTGGTCCGCGACCAGCGCCGCCCCCGGCACGAGCCGGTCGATCGAGCCCTCGTTGAGCTTCGGGGTGAAGCCCGGAGCCGGGGTGAACGTCCCCACCTCGTACTTCTCGTCTCCGGTCCCGAGCCTGGCGGTGCTCCCGCGGAACGCGACGACCGCGGTCAGCTCGGGCCTGGTCCGCAGGTCCTCGGCGATCGCCCGGGGCAGCTCCGAGCTGCGATCCTGGCTCCGCACCAGGTAGTCGACCGGGAACTGCTCGTCGAGCTGATGAGCGTAGGTCACCCGGATGGTGCCGGTGAGGACGGAGATGACGGTCATCAGCGTCACGCCCACGGTGAGCGCCACCGTGGTGGTCGCCGACCGCTTCGGGTTACGCCGGGAGTTGTCCACGGCCAGCCTGCCCGGCACCCCGAAGAGCCTGGCCGGAACCCAGCCCGCGAAGGCGGACAGCGGCTTCACGATCACCGGGCCGAGGGTCAGCACCGCCAGGAAGACGAGCGAGCAACCGGCCATGACCACGACCAGGGCGGTCTCGCCGGGCTTCATGGCCATGCCCGCCGCGGTGATCCCCGCGCCCGAGACCAGGAAGAGCGCCGCGAAGATCATCCGTACCAGGCCGGCTTTGAAGGTCTGCTCCTCGGCCTGCGAGCGCAGCGCCGCGATCGGCGCCACCCGCGTCGCCGACCTGGCGGGCAGCAGCGCCGCGCCGACCGTGACGGTCAGGCCGATGACCAGGCCCAGGACGATCGTACGAGGCGTCAGGGAGGCCGCGACCGACGGTAGCGGCGCGCCGACCGCGGTGAGCACGGCCAGTGCTCCCGCCCCCATCCCGTAGCCGAGCAGCAGGCCCAGCACCGACGACAGCAGGCCGACCACCGCCGACTCCAGCACGATCGAGCCGAAGACCTGCCCGCGCGTCGCCCCGATACAGCGCAGCAGCGCCATCTCACGGGTCCGCTGGGCCACCAGGATGTTGAAGGTGTTGTAGATGACCAGCGCGGCCACGAACATCGCCACCACGCCGAACAGCAGCAGACCCAGGGTGAGGAACTCGCTGCTGGCACCGTTGGCCTTGGCCAGGTCCGCCGCGTACCGCTCACCGGTCTTGACCTGGTGACCCGCCCCCACGACCGCCGCGACCGAGGCGCGCAGCGTCTCCTGGGAGACACCCTCGGCGGCGGCGACGTCGACCTCCCGGAACCCCCGCTGCCCGGTCATCTTTCTGGCGGTGTCGGTGGTGTAGCCGACCGCGCCCGTGAACCCGATCTCCTGGTCCAGGCCGATGTCGAACAGCCCCACCAGGGTGAACTCGTGCCTGGCGTTCTCCGAGTCGAGCACCGCGACGGTGTCACCGACCTTGAAACCACGGGTCCTGGCCGTACCCTCGTCGAGCACCGCCTCCGTCGGGGTCCTCGGCGCCCTACCGCTGACGATCGAGGTACGGTTCAGCGCGCCCTCGGGCAGGGAGATCCCCACCGTGGGATAGTCACCGGCCGCCTTGCCGTCCTTGCCGATCAGGGCGGATGTGCCCCGCACCAGCCCCTGGGCGTCGGCGACACCTTCCGTGGCGCGAATCTTCTCCAGGGTCGCGTCGGAGATGGCCGACGGCTCGTCGCCCTTGTCCGGCCCCGGGAGCACCGCGACGTCGATCCGGTCGGCCGCCGCCGCGAACTTCTGGGTGAACCCCGCCTCGATGGTGTCGGTCAGTACGAACGTCCCCGCGATGAAGCCCACCCCCAGCGCGATCGCCAGCGATGTCAGCATCAGCCGCAGCCGGTGCGCGCGCAATCCGGCCAGCGTCGTCCTCAGCACCTCACGCCTCCAGCTTCATCAGCGTGTCCAGCACCGACTGCGGCGTCGGCCCCACCAGCTCGCTGACCAGCAGGCCGTCCCGGAGGAAGACCACCCGGTCGGCGTAGGAGGCCGCCACCGGGTCATGGGTGACCATCACGATCGTCTGGTCGAGCTCACGCACCGAGGTACGCAGGAATGACAGCACCTCGGCACCGCTCCGCGAGTCCAGGTTGCCGGTGGGCTCGTCGGCGAAGATGACCTGCGGCCCGCTGATCAGGGCGCGGGCGACCGCGACCCGCTGCTGCTGGCCGCCGGACAGCTCGGAGGGCTTGTGCCCCAGCCGGTCGCGCAGCCCCACGGTCCCCACGACCAGGTCGAACAGCTCCGGGTCGGCCAGCCGTCCGGCGATCTCCAGCGGGAGCCGGATGTTCTGCTCGGCGGTCAGTGTCGGCAACAGGTTGAACGCCTGGAAGACGAAGCCGATCCGCTCACGGCGCAGCAGGGTGAGCTGCCTGTCGTTGAGACCGGTGAGCTCCACGTCCCCGATGCGCACCTGTCCGCCGCTCACCGTGTCCAGCCCGGCCAGGCAGTGCATCAGCGTGGACTTGCCCGACCCCGAAGGTCCCATGATCGCGGTGAAGGCGCCGGACGAGAACGAGACGTCCACGCCGCGCAGCGCGTGCACGGCGGTGTCCCCCCGGCCGTACACCTTCGTGAGACCCCTGGCCGTCACGGCCGGCTCCGCGCCTTTTCCACGCGCACCCCACGCGCCGACCTCTCCGGTGATGGTCACGGCAGTTCTCCTCAACGACGTATGGCGTTATGACGCACCAAACGCTATTGATGGGGGAAGCGGGATCCATCAGGCTTTAGGCCTGAGCTGCGGCCCTACGCAGGGCGTACCCGGAAGAGGAGACGGCACCTACGTTGCAGCACCACCTCGGCCATTCGGCCGATGGCATCCACGACGACCGGCCGGGACGGCTCGAACAGGCCGACGTCGACCTGCGACGGCCCCGGGCTAGCCCGCCGAATGCGGGGTCACCAGACCGGACTCGTAGGCGTACACGACGACCTGCGCCCGATCCCGCAGACCCAGCTTGGCCAGCACCCGGCCCAGATGCGTCTTGACCGTCGCCTCCGCCAACTCCAGCCGACGGGCGATCTCCGTGTTCGACAATCCCCTCGCCACCAGCACCAGCACCTCACGCTCCCGCGCCGTCAACCCCGACAGCGCGGCCGACTCGGCCACCCCCGTCGAGGGAAGATGCACCGCGAACCGCTCCAGCAACCGCCGCGTCGTGCTCGGCGCCACCACCGCGTCGCCACTGTGCACCGAATGGATCGCACTCACCAGCTCGGCGGGCGGCACATCCTTCAGCAGGAACCCCGACGCACCCGCCTTCAACGCCGCGAACGCGTACTCGTCCAGATCGAACGTGGTCAGGATCAGTACCCGCGGCCCCCCGGCCATCGAACAGATCAACCGCGTCGCCTCCACCCCGTCCATCACCGGCATCCGCACGTCCATCAGCACCACATCCACCTCGACCGCCCGCACCGCCTCCACCGCGGCGGCCCCGTTGCCCGCCTCCGCGACGACCTCGATGCCGGGCTGGGCGCCGAGTACCATCCGGAACCCGGCACGCAGCAACTCCTGATCGTCGACCAGCATCACCCGAATCACCCGGTCGCTCACCGCTCCACACCCGTCCCACTCTCCACAAGACACGCGTTCTCCATGGAACGCCCTACCGGACGCCCGCTCTCAGGCCGCCCGCCCCGCGCCGGCCTCACCGATCGGCAGCCGCGCCACCACCCGGAAACCACCACCGGGACCCGGCTCCGCCTGCACACTCCCACCGAACAGCGCGACCCGCTCCCGCATGCCGACCAGGCCGTGCCCGCCCTCACACCGCGGCGCCGCGGCACCACGACCGTCGTCGGTCACCCGCAACAGCAACTCCCGCACGTCGTACTCCATCTCCACCACGGCCCTGCTCTCCGGACCGCCATGCTTGAGAGTATTGGTGAGCGCCTCCTGCACGATCCGATAGACGGTCAACTGCTCCCCTTCGGGAAGCCTCCGCGGCACCCCGAGCACCCGGAACTCCACCGGCAGTCCGGACGCGCGCACCCGCGCCACCAGATCGTCCAGCTGCGACATGCTCGGCTGCGGAGCGTACTCCTCAGGCACACCGTCGGCCCGCAACACACCCACCATCCGCCGCATCTCCGCCAGCGCCCCGCGCCCCGTCGCCGAGACCGCCCGCATCGCCTGACGCGCCTGCTCCGGATCATGCTCGATCGCATAACCCGCCCCGTCCGCCTGAACGATCATCACGCTCACATTGTGCGCGACCACATCGTGCAGCTCACGAGCGATCCGAGCCCGTTCCGCCGCCGCCGCCAACCGGGCCTGCTGATCACGCTCCCGCTCGGCCCGCTCGGCCCGCTCCTCCAACCCCTCCAGATAGCGGCGACGGGTGTTCGCGTAGATCCCCGCGATCCAGATCGCCACCGTGAACGCCGAGGTCGTGGCGAAGGCACGCACGTCAAGTTCCGGCGCCAACCGGGCGAACGCCAGAGCCAGCCCCAGCTCCACCACCAGACCCGCGCCGACCGCCCAGCGCAGCGGGCGCCGCGACGCCACCCCGTACATGGCGACGAGCACCGAGACGTTGAAGAACAAGGGCTGCACCCCGAGAAGCCACTGCAGGAAACAGGTCAGCGAGATGATCACGAAAACCGTGACGGGACGCTGCCGCAGCCAGAGCAGTGGCACGAACAGCAACAGCCCCAGCCCCGCGAACCCCCACAGCCCAAGCCTCGCCGCCCCCAGCGCCGCCAGGTCGCCCGTCCCGACGGCCCAGACATTGAGCACCGAGACCAGCAGGAACGGGCTCAGCCACAGCACGTCCGTGATCCCGGGATGGCGCCTGCTCCAGGCGCGTAGTCTGCCGAACACACCACCACGATACGTATGCGCGGATCACCGCCCTTCCCCCTGAAGGCGGAGCCGGTGTACGACCCAGGTCGCACATCCGGCACGGCTTACAGAGCCTTTACGGCCCCTGCGGCACCATGGTTTATGGGAGCGCCCTCCGGGGTGAGTAAAGGGAGACAGTTTGTGATGATCAGTCACAACGACGCTGGGTCGCGCGGCATTTAGACCACGCCGCGCGACCTGACGTTTTTCCCGTTCCCCCGCCACGCCGGATACCGCTCCGCGCCCGCTCGGATGCTTCGGTGATCTCCCCCGAATCACCCGCCTACCCGCGCGGATCCACCGGGTTTTTCCCGTCCAGCGGTGGACACCGTGCCGTTCCGGGCGACGCCGGTCCCACGAGCGGTCGGTCGGAGCTCAAGCAGGTGACTCACCGAAGCCGTCCCCCACGGCGAAGCCACCCGCTCCGGCCTCACCCGCCATACCGGACGCGGCGGCACGGTCTTCCGCGAGGACGGATTCGCGCAGTAGTTGAATGGCTCTGCGTATGACCGCAGATCTCGACGCGAAGCGTCTTTCGGTCCGGCAGTATTCGATGAAGAATGAATCCTGAGCCGATATTGTTATGCTGGTGTCCATCGACTTCATGTCGACCGGTTGGCTTTGAATTGTTTTGTGGGGTCGACGGGATTCGAACCCGCTCTGGACGGTACCTAAAACCGTTGCCTCTACCGTTGGGCTACGACCCCTATTTTTCCCTGCGAAATTCTCTGTCTGTGAATGGCAGTTGGGGCAGAGAAAGCGCAGGTTTTCTTTTCTGTTGTCCAGCCAGTTGCCATTGATGTGGTCAACGTGCAGTGTCAACGCCTGACCTTGCCAGGCGCCCTCGATCCTACAGCCCGCGCAGCGGTACGGCATCCCGATTTCGATCAAGCTGCGCCTGATCTGCCCGGGGTCCGGACGCGGGCTGCCCTCCGGTCGTACGGCGAGAACCTGTTCCGGGCGACTGCGTCGTGGTGAGGGCTTCCCTCTGTTGGGGGAGACCCTGCGAAAGTGCGATGTGTCGATTCCGAAGCGCTTCAGTTGACGGCTGATATGGGCGTGGTTGCCGCCCGCGATGGTGATGCCGAGGCGGCGGAGGACGTCGGCGATGCTGAGGGAGTCGGCCGCGGCCTCCGCCAGCATTTCGGGGGTGTATTTGTATTTGACGGGCACGCGTCGAGCCTAGGTAACGGCTACGACAATTCTCGACGCGTGCCCACATCATGATAAATGGCTAAAAAAAGGGATTTAATCGACGCTGAGTTCGCGGCGGAGCCGGGCCACGTGGCCGGTCGCCTTCACGTTGTAGAGAGCTTTCTCGATCTTGCCGTCGGCGTCGATGACAAAGGTGGAGCGGATCACCCCGACCGTCGTCTTGCCGTACATCATCTTCTCCCCGTAGGCGTCGTAGGCCTTGTGGACCTCCAGGTCCGGGTCCGACAGCAGCGGAAAGGTCAGCGCGTCGCGCTCGACGAACTTGGCGAGCTTGGCCGGGGTGTCCTTCGAGACGCCGAGCACGGCGAGGCCGGCCGAGGTGAGCGAGGCCAGGCTGTCGCGGAAGTCGCAGGCCTGTTTGGTGCAGCCGGGGGTCATCGCGGCGGGGTAGAAGTAGAGGATGACGCGCCGGCCGCGGTACTGCTCAAGCGACACGGTGGTGCCGTCGGCGGCCGGAAGCGTGAAGTCCGGGGCGGCGTCGCCCGGCTCGAGTTTCATGATGTCCCTCCGAGGAATGGTTCCCAGGTCAACTTACCGGCCTGCCCGAAGTGCCGTGGGTGGGCCGGACCTGACAGACTGATCGATGTCAAGGAGTAGGGGAGGAGAGCCATGGCGGACACCGATCCCGCGGAGTTGGAGCGGCAGATCGAGCGCACACGCGCGGAGTTGGCTCAGACGGTGGACGCCATCGCGGACCGGGTGAGCCCCAAGCGGGTCGCGGAGCGTGGCGTGGCGAAGGTCAGGGCGAATGCCGAGCATCTTGTCGCCCAGGTCGGTGACCTGGTGACCGGTGCGGCGGGGCCGAAACCGGTCAGGCTGGATGGCGAGCCCGAGGATCTGTGGGCGGAAGACCGGCCGGATCTGGCGCCGATCCTGATCGGTGTGGGGGCGTTGCTGGCGGTCAGTGCGGTGATCATGTTGTGGCGGCGCCGTCGGCCGTGACCGGCGGACGGCGCCGTCGCGCGGCGACGGGTGTGCGGGGTGTCGGCGCCGATCCTGACCGCTGCGAAGGGCGCCGGTGGTCGGCGGCCCCGAGTTGAGTAGGGGTTTACTCATGTGCCCTTTTCCTTGCTCGCGGAACATTGCGAGCAAGGAAAAGGGAGGGTAAATCCGTGAAAAGCATCATTCGCGCCGCGGTCGCGGTGGCGGCGACCACCGGTCTCATGCTGACGGTGGCTCCGGCCGCCTTCGCGGCGGCGCCGGTGTCGGCCGCGCGTGACTTCGATGACAGCTTCGACCAGGAGTCCAGGAACGGTCTGGCCACGGTCGAGGCCGAGTACTCGGTCGAGGGCGACGACGAGGACGAGAACACGTTCGCGCTGCGGGGCGGGCTGTACGACGGTGACAGGCGTTCGCTGGCTCGGGGCGGCCGGTGCGCCTACTTCGAGGTGCAGGCCGCCTCGTCCGATGACGAGGACTGGAATGCCGTCAAGCGGGTGAAGCAGTGCGGCTATGACGACACCAAGTACTTCCGCGTCAAGGCACACGATGTCAGCGAGGTGCGGGTGAGAACCTGCCAGATCAGCTACCAGGGTTGGTCCACCTACAAGTGCAGCAGGTGGTACGAGCTCGACCTGGGCTTCTAGAGGTTTCCGCCGAGCCCTGGCACGGGGCCTCTCCGGGCTCGGGGGCAGCGCGGGCCTCCGGGGCCGGAGGGTGGGGGATGAGACACGAGCGGGCATCCGCCGGTGGGCGAGGTGCCCGCTCCGCGTGCGCGGGTGATGGGTCAGAGGAAGGTGTGGCCCTCGCCCCGGTAGGTGGGGACCTCGTCCACCACCCTGTCCCCGTCGATCAGGTGCAGGCTGGCGAAGCGCTCGCAGAGCTCGCCGGCCTTGGCGTGCCTGAACCAGACCCGGTCGCCGGCGCGCAGGTCCTCGGCGGCCTGCCCGACCAGGGGGGTCTGGACCTCGCCGGCTCCCTCGTCGGGGTCGTAGCGCAACCCGCACGGCAGGTAGGGCTGGGGCAGGCGGTCGGCGCCGGGGGTGCCGGAGGCCGGATAGCCGCCGCCGAGGACCGTGACGACGCCGGGTGCGGGGCGGCGTACGACGGGCAGGGCGAAGAGGGCGGCGGGGTGGCCGCCGAAGCCCCGGTAGAAGTCGAACAGGCGGGGGTGGAAGAAGCCGGAGCCGGCGGCGATCTCGGTGACGGCCCTCTCCTTGGCGGTCTTCTCGATGCTGCCGGTGCCGCCGCCGTTGACGAACTCCAGGTCGGTGATCTGGCGGACGGCCTGGACGATCCGGCCCCTGCGTGTGATCAGCTCGCGCTGGGACCGGGTCTGCATCAGGCGGATGGCCCGGGTGAGGGCGGGCTTGCCGGGAGGGGCGTCGCCGACCCCGGCGATCTGCGCCTCGTACGCCATCACGCCCACGAGGCGGAATCCGGGGCGTTTGGCGATCTGGGTGGCCAGGTCGGCGGCCTGGTCGCTCTCGCGGATGGGGGAGCGGCGGACGCCCGCCCGGAACCGGCCGCCGAAGGCGAGGTAGCCCGCGTCGATGTCGAGGCAGACCCGGATCTCCTGGCGGCCGTGGACGCCGGCGACGGCGGAGTCGACGAGGTCGAGGTGGTCGATCTGGTCCACCATGACGGTGATCTCCCGTGCGGCGAGCGGTTCGGCGGCCAGCTCGGCGAGCGCGGCGCGGTCCACCGTGGGGTAGGCGACGAGTACGTTCCGCATTCCGGTGGAGACCAGCCAGAGGGCCTCGGGGAGGGTGAAGGCCATGATCCCGGTGAAGCCGTCCATGGCGAGGATCCGTTCGAGCACGGCCCGGGACCTGATGGACTTGCTGGCGACCCTGATCGGCTTGCCGTGAGCCCGATGGAGCATTCCCTCGGCATTGGCGCGCAGGGCGGGCAGGTCAAGGACGGCGAAGGGGGGGTCCAGGTGTGCGGTGGCCCGGTTGTAGCGCTGGAGGTCGTCCATATCCGCAGGATAACCCGGCTCGGGAGAATATGAGCAGTGTTCATGTTGTTGGGAGGTGCTCAATGCTCCCGCAAGGAGGTCCCCAAGATCGCGCAAGAGGGCGGTTGATCCCGGACTCGACCCCGCCGGAACGCGTACACCTGACCGAATGACGACTACTCTCCAGGACGTCCTGGCGGGCTCGGGGGGCACCGGGAGCGCGGGAGGCAGGGCGGCCGAGCAGTTTCAGGACGTCCGCCGCAGGTCGGTGCGGCTGCTTCGGCCGGGGAGGACCCCGGCGGGCGTGTCGGCGGCGCTGCTGGCGTCCGTCGTGCTGTCGGTCTCGGCCGCGGTGACCGTGGGCCTGCTGATGGAGTCGCCCGTCGCGCGAATGCCCTACCGGCGGCTCGTCAACGGCGCCGGCTCATGGAGCTGGTCGGACCCCGTCGTGTTCGCCATGGCAGTGCTCGCCATGGCGGCGGGCCTGCTGATGCTCGGGCTCGCGGCCCTGCCGGGACGGCCCAGGCTGGTGCCGCTGGAGTCGGGGGATCCGCACCTGGTGATCGGGATCACCAGGTCCGGGCTCTGCCGCACGCTGGGGGAGGCGGCGGCGTCGGTGGAGGAGGTGAACGGGGCACGGGTCCGGCTCGCGTCGCGGATCGTCGAGGTCACCGTGTTCACCGAGGCCGAGCGGACCGGGCCGGTGCTGCGCGGGGTGGGCGCGGCGGTGGGTGACCGGATGGCGGGCCTGGGCGCGATGTGCGCGGGCGACGTCGTGGTGCGGCTGCGCAGGCGGAGGGTCAGATGAGACCGTACCTCGGCAACCGGATCGGCCTGGCCGTCACCGGCGCGGTGCTGGCCTGCGCCGGTCTCTACGCCTTCCTGCGGGGACGTGGCGACCTGCCCGGCCAGCCGCCGGGGGCCAGGCTCGTGCGCGGGGGGTTTCCCGGGTGGCTGGCCGCGCATCCGTGGCTGGGCTGGCTGGTCGCGCTGCTGCTGGTGGTGCTCGCGCTGCTGGCGGTGCGCTGGCTGCTACACGCCCTGGGCTGGAGACGGTGGGGCAGGCGGACCGGAACGGGGACCGCGATGCTCGCCGTTGCCCTTAAAGAAGTCGAAGGGCTCGTCCGGATTCGGGTCAGGTACGTAAGGCACGAGCGGTTGCGAATCAGTGTGGGCTGCGCGCCGGGGACCGATGTCGGCAGGCTCGTGGCGCGGCTGAACAAGGACGCGGTGGGGAAGGTCAGACGGGCTCTCGGGGAGGTAGAACTCGGCGCGATGGTTCGGCTGCACGTCCGCCGGCGCTGACCTGCCGTACATCGGCTCCTCGACGGGGCTCGCGTACACCGGCCGCTCGGCGGTCCTGCCGTAGGCCGGTTCGAAGTCCGGCTCCTCGGGGGCGCTCTCCTGCTGCCGGACGCCGAAGGCCAGTCCGGCGGCCAGGCAGAGCAGCGGGAGCGCGGGCACCACGTAGCGGTGGTCGAAGGCCGCGATGAAGGGCGGCAGGATCAGCAGCATGGTCCCCGCGGCCCAGGGCAGCAGCACCGCGCCGCCGAGCCGCCGCAGCCGCATCAGCACGCCGACCAGGCCGACCAGGCAGATCACCGCGAGGAACGGGCCGCGCACGAAGCCGTGCTCCTGGTAGCCGCGCAGCCAGCCCGCGTACGGCTCGGCCATCGTCGGCGCGCCCGAGGAGCCCTGGTAGGCCACGGTCAGTTGCTCGGCGGTCTTCCCCTGGGAGGCGGCCCCGGTGGGGAAGGGGGGCAGCGTGTCGGGGAAGACGTAGGCGCTCTGCGGCCCGGGGGTCGGGTAGACGCGCCGGGTCCAGTCGAAGATGTGGACCGCGTCGTCCAGGCCCGCCCGCAGGAAGTCCAGGGGCTGGGCCTTGATGGCCTGGGTGGCGAAGGCGCCGGCGAGCGCGTCGCGCTCGGCCCAGCTGCCCTTGACCTTGTTCAGCGGTGAGGCGCCGTCCTGGATGTAGACCGGCGGCGCCGCGCGCCGCCCCACCGGTTCTGTGGGGCACAGGGCCGCCTCGGGGCCGGTCGGCCGGATCCTGGCGCAGTCGGCGAAGGTCATCGTCCGCGCCCACAGGAAGGCGTTGCCCCGGGTCAGCGCGTAGCCGCCGTGCTCGGATTCGAACCAGGCGGCGTAGGAGCCCAGGCCGATGGCGGCGGCCAGGGCCGCCGAGACGACCGCCCGCCACCCGGCCCGGCGGATCACCAGGCAGACCAGCGCCACGGCGATCAGCGGCAGCCCGATGGTCCGGGTGACCGTCGCGGCGGCCAGCAGCAGGCCGGCCAGCGCCGCGACCCAGGCGGCCGGGCGTTGCCGCCACAGCAGCAGGGTGACCGCCGACACCGCCAGGAACTGGAAGAGCAGGTCGGCCATGACGAGGTGTTCGAGCTGGATCTGGTGGGCGTCCAGCAACGCCGGCAGTGCGGCGAGCGTCGCGCCCCATCCCGGCAGGCGGCCCAGCCTGCGCAGCAGCAGGTAGACGCAGAGCGCCACGGTCAGCCCGAGCAGGTGCTGGACGACGACCACGGCCTGGACGTCGGCCAGCGGTTTGAGGATCCACAGGAACAGTGAGTAGCCCGCGGGGCGGGACTCCAGGGGGCGGGGGCCGAGCCCGGCGTTCAGGTATAAGAAGGAGTCGGCCCAGAACCACAGGGCGGGCCGGTAGCCGAGCACGGCCAGGGCGCGCAGGCCGCCGCCGGCCAGCAGGGCGGCGATGAAGAGCCAGTGTGCCCCGAGGAAACGGAGCACCCGCGAGGCACGGTTCGCCGGGTGCGTTCCCGTTACCACCGCGACCTCCCGAGTCCAGCGGACATGGCCACCCAGCATAGGCGCGGGACGGGAGGGGCCTATGCGTGATGCGAAATTTGGTGGCGATCGAGTTCTATGCGGCTTTCCTTATCGGAAGTACGGGGTCAGCACTCGATGACGTTCACCGCGAGCCCGCCGCGGCTGGTCTCCTTGTACTTGTCGAGCATGTCGCGGCCGGTGTCGCGCATCGTCTTGATGGCCTTGTCCAGCGAGACGAAGTGGCGGCCGTCGCCGCGCAGCGCGATCCTGGCCGCGGCGATGGCCTTGATCGAGGCGACGGCGTTGCGCTCGATGCACGGGATCTGCACCAGGCCGCCGATCGGGTCGCAGGTCAGCCCCAGATTGTGCTCGATGCCGATCTCGGCGGCGTTCTCGACCTGCTCGGGGGTGCCGCCCATCACCTCGGTGAGCCCGGCGGCGGCCATCGAGCAGGCCGAGCCGACCTCACCCTGGCAGCCCACCTCGGCCCCGGAGATGGAGGCGTTCTCCTTGAAGAGCACGCCGATCGCCCCCGCGGTCAGCAGGAAGCGGATCACGCCCTCGTCGTCGGAGTCCTTCGTGAAGCGGTCGTAGTAGGTGAGCACGGCGGGGATGATGCCCGCGGCGCCGTTGGTGGGCGCGGTGACGATCCGGCCCCCGGCGGCGTTCTCCTCATTGACCGCGAGGGCGAACAGCGAGACCCAGTCAATCGTCTGCAGCGAGTCCTTCTCCGCCGACTCGCTCCGCAGCTGCCGGTGGAGCTGGTGGGCGCGGCGGCGGACCTTCAGGCCGCCGGGCAGCACGCCCTCCTTGTCGATGCCGCGCCGCACGCACTCGCTCATCACCCGCCACAGGACGAGCAGCTGGTCGCGGATCTCGGCCTCGGTGCGGCCGAACGCCCGCTCGTTCTCCAGCATCAGCCCGGAGATCGACAGCCCGGTCTCCGCGCACTGGGCGAGCAGTTCCGCGGCCGTGGTGAAGGGGTGCGGCAGGACCGTGTCGTCGGGTTTGATCCGGTCGGCGCCGGTGGCGTTCTCGTCGACGACGAAGCCGCCGCCCACCGAGTAGTAGACCTTCTCGCGCAGCGTCTCGCCGGACTCCGACAGGGCGGTGAAGCGCATGCCGTTGGGGTGGTGGGGCAGCGAGATCTTGCGTTCGAAGACGAGGTCCTCGCCGATGACGAAGGGGATCTCGTGGGAGTCGTACAGGCGGACGGTGCCCTTCTCACGCATGGCGGCCAGCCGCTCGTCGACCGTGTCGACGTCGACCAGCTCGGGTTTCTCGCCCGACAGGCCGAGCAGCACCGCCTTGTCGCTGCCGTGACCCTTGCCGGTCAGCCCGAGCGAGCCGTACAGGATGGCGCTCACCCGCGCGGTCTTCTCCAGCAACCCGTCCTGGTGCAGGCCCCGGGCGAACTTGTGGGCGGCGGCCATCGGGCCGCCCGTGTGCGAGCTGGACGGGCCGATTCCGATCTTGAAGAGATCGAAGACACTGATCGTCATCTGAATCCTTCCAGCGTGGACGGTCACGCGCGCCCTCCGGACGCGCGTGACCGTGACGCGAGGCGTCGAACTTATGACTCACCCGAGGTGAGCGCGGTGTACTCCTCCGGCGACAGCAGGTCGTCGGCGGAGCCCTCAAGACGTACGCGGAACAGCCAGCCGTCACCGTAGGAGTCGCTGTTGACCAGCGAGGGGTCGTCCACGACCGCCTGGTTGACCTCCACGACCTCGCCGGTGACCGGTGCGAAGATGTCACTCACCGACTTGGTCGACTCGACCTCGCCGACGGCGTCACCGGTGGCGATCGACGCGCCGACCTCCGGTACCTGCACGTAGACCACGTCGCCGAGCGCCTCGGCGGCGTAGGCGGTGATGCCAACGGTGAGGGTCAGGCCGTCGTCGACGCCGCCGATCCACTCGTGTTCCTTGGTGTAGTGCAGGTCCTCGGGAATGCTGCTCATTTTTTCCTCCTATAGAAAGGCAGTTCGACGACCTCGACCGGCTCGCGGCTGCCCCGGATGTCAACGGCCAGTCCCGACGACAGGCCGCTGTCCACGTAGGCCATGGCGATGGGCCTGCCCAGTGTCTGGGAGGGCGCCCCGCTGGTGACCTCCCCGACGACCGTGCCGTCGTCGGCGACCACCACCGGATACCCGTGCCGGGGCACCCTGCGGCCGTGCCCGACCAGGCCGACCAGACGACGGGCCGGCGGGACGTCCCTGAGCGGTTCGAGGGCGGCCCGGCCGACGAAGTCGCCCGGCTTGTCAAACCTCACCACACGGCCGAGCCCGGCGTCGAACGGAGTGAGGTCCGCGGAGAGCTCGTTGCCGTAGAGCGGCATGCCGGCCTCCAGACGGAGGGTGTCGCGCGCGGACAGGCCGGCGGGGACCAGCCCGTGCGGTGCGCCCGCCTCGGTGAGGGCGGCCCAGAGGGGTTCCGCCGCCGAGGCCGCGACGAACAGCTCGAAGCCGTCCTCGCCGGTGTATCCGGTGCGGGCGACGAGGGCCTCGTGTCCGGCCACCACGGCGGGCAGGCCCGCGTAGTACCCGAGCCCGTCCAGGTCGGCATCGGTGAGAGTGCTCAGGATCTCCACCGAACGCGGTCCCTGGATCGCGACCAGCGCGTACTCCTCGGAGCGGTCCCGCACCGCGGCGTCGAACTCCTTGGCACGCTCGGTCAGCTCGGCGGCCACCCGGGGGTAGTTGGAGGCGTTGGCGACGACCATGAACTCCTCGGGGGCCAGCCGGTAGACGATCAGGTCGTCCAGCACGCCGCCCCCGGCGTCGACGATCATCGTGTAGCGGGCGCGGCCGGGCACCAGCGCGGAGAGGTGGCCGACCAGCGCGTGGTCGAGGGCCTCGGCGGCCTGCGG
Source organism: Streptosporangium amethystogenes (assembly GCF_000721075.1). Lineage (GTDB taxonomy): Bacteria > Actinomycetota > Actinomycetes > Streptosporangiales > Streptosporangiaceae > Streptosporangium > Streptosporangium amethystogenes. The sequence goes on along the minus strand of NZ_JOEQ01000004.1, from coordinate 141,191 downwards.
GCCGGTCACGAAGATCTCCCCCATGTGGGAGAGGTCGAACAGGCCGGCCGCCTGGCGGACCGCGTTGTGCTCGGCGGACTCACTGCCGTAGCGGAGCGGCATCAGCCAGCCCGCGAAGTCGGTCAGCGTCGCGCCGAGGGACTCGTGCACGCCGCGCAGCGGCGTAGGTCGGGACATGTTCGCACCTCAGACAAGGGACAGATGAGATCATCCTCCCCCTCTGTCATTGGTGCCTGAGAGTTTCATCCGGGTTTTGCCGGACTTTCACCTTCGGCGAGGTCGTGGGACCTGCTTTCCAGAGGCACCTACCCGCACGGTCCTTTGCCTTGAGAGGTTCGCGGGGAGGGCTTGCTCCTTCAGGGGTCCTGGCCTGGATGTCAGGACGCTCTCCCGCGCGGGGTTCATCGGTGTCGTCGGCCAGCCTAACCGCCCGCACCGGCCGAGCGAAATCCCCTCGCACCGGCCGGCTGGGATCAGGCACCCTCGCCAAGTGCCCGGAGACCATCGCCCTCGGGCCTTACGGTGTGCACGTCCGTGCCGGCGGTGGCCATCGCCGTCAGACGCTCCTCGGCGCCGTCGACGATCTGCAGGTCGGCTCTGGTGTGCGCGATGGCCGCGTCGACGAGCAGGGACACCAGGGGGTCGTCCTGCTCGCGGCGCAGGCGTGTCAGTGCCGCCAGGTCCGAGAGGTAGGCCTGGCGCTGCGCGGACACGAACGAGCCGAGCGCGTCCGTGCCCAGCCGGGTGGCCGCGAGCAGCTTGAGGAACAGTTCGTCCCGGAATCCCGACGAGCGGACCCAGGGAGCGCTCGCCCATTCCCGCAGCTCACCGGCACCGCTCTCGGTCAGCTGGTACAGCGTCTTGTCCGGGCGGTCGCTCTGGGTCACGTGACTGCGGGTCACGTGGCCGTCCCTGACCAGCCGGTCCAGGATCTGGTACAGGTGCCCGATGTTGAGGCCGCCCCACTGAGGGCCGACCGCCGCCTCGAACCGGGCCTTGAGTTCGTAGCCGTGGCTGGGCCCGTCGGCCAGCAGGGTGAGCACGGCATGGCTAAGTGGCATGATTTCTACATTGTCACAAGATAGGAGCTTCACGAACCCTTATGCATTGTGACAATGTAGCGGCCATGAGCGTTGAAGTCAGCCTGCGAGGCGTCAGCCGCGTCCACGGCTCCACCAGGGCACTCGACGAGGTCGGCCTGGAGGTCGGGGCCGGTCAGGCGGTCGCGTTCACCGGGCCCTCGGGGGCGGGCAAATCCACGCTCCTCCATCTCGTCGGTGCGATGGATCTCCCCGACGGGGGCGAGATCCACGTCGGAGGAAAGCGCGTCGACGATCTCGGGCGCCGGGGTCTCGACCGGCACCGGCGCGCGGTGGGCTTCGTCTTCCAGCGTTTCCACCTGCTCCCGGCGCTGAGCCTGCTGGACAACGTGCTCGCCCCCGTACTGCCGCGCAGGGTGGGCTTCGACCGCCGGGCCCGGGCCAGGGAACTGCTGGCCGCGGTCGGGCTGGCCGACCGGGAGCGGGCGCTGCCCGGCGAACTCTCCGGCGGGCAGCAGCAGCGGGTGGCGATCGCCCGGGCGCTGATCGCCCATCCGCCGCTGCTCCTGGCGGACGAGCCCACCGGCAACCTCGACAGCGTCACCGGCCAGGAGATCGTCGACCTGCTGTTCTCCCTGCGGGAGGAGTACGGCATGACCATGCTGGTCGCCACCCACAATCCCGAGGTGGCGGCGGCGTGCGACCGGGTGGTCCGGATGCGTGACGGCCGGATCACCGGCGACGACCGGGTGACGCCCGCCCAGGACGTGCTCGGCCGGATCGGGCGGCTCGGATGACCCGCCTGCTCTGGGCCCGGCTCCGCCACCGGTTCGGCCGGGCACTGCTGCTCCTGTTCGGCATCGTGGTCGCGGCCACCGGGTTCACCGTGCTGACCGGCACCGCCGAGACCCAGCGTCTGGAGATCATCGGTACCGTCGGGAAGAACTTCCGGGCGCAGTACGACATCCTGGTCCGCCCGGAGAACTCGGCCACCGCCATCGAGCGGTCGCAGGGGCTGGTCCGCGCCAACTACCTGTCGGACGTCTTCGGAGGGATCACCTTCGACCAGTACGAGCGGATCAAGCGAGTCAACGGCGTCGAGATCGCCGCCCCGATCGGCATGATCGGTCATGTCGTGCACACGGCGGGCGTCAGGGTCGACGTGACGGACCTGCTGCACGAGGGCGACCGCACGATGCTGAGCGTGGAGCGCACCCGGGTCACCGACCGAGGCCTCACCCGCATCCCGTTCCTGCAGCCCCAGTACGAGTACGTCACCCGCCGCCCCGTCACGCTCGACTTCACAGAGATCGCCGACGGGGGCGAGTCCGTCGAGGGGGCCGAGGAGGAGCTGCTCGATGGCCGGCGGGTCCGGTTGGCGACCTCGCTCGGCTGGTCGGAGGACCCGGCGAGGACCAGTCCCTTCCCCTCCGAGCGGACGCTGCCCGACCGCGGCTACTGGTCCACCCGGACCGGCCTGGGCGACGGCAGCGGATATTTCTGGAACGGACTGAAGCCCGGCCAGGCGGGCGTGCCGCTCTACCAGGAGTTCCCGTTCGTGCTCGCGGCCGTCGACCCGGATGCCGAGGCCCGGCTGGCAGGGTTGGAGGGGGCGATGGTCGAGGGACGCTACCTCACGGTGAAGGCGGCCAGGGACGACCCCAACGAGATCCCGCTGATCGCGGCCTCGGTGCCCTACACGGACCAGCGGGACGAGGTCGTGATCCGGCGGCTGCCCGCCGAGGCGGCCGAGAAGGTCACCGAGGGCGTGCCGGCCAAGAGGCTCCTGTCCTATCTCGCCGCGAACCGGGGTGAGGAGGTCCGGCGTCTCACCCTCGACGCCGGACAGGTCTACGAGTCGATGCTCGACCGGTGGTCGGACCTGTCGGACGGGCACTACGTGCCGTTGACGAGGTACTGGACATCCGGGCCCGTCGACTACCGGCAACGGGGAGCGCGTGAGCTCGACGCGCTCCCGGTGCGGAACGGGTCCGGTGTCTGGAAGGATCCGTGGTTCTCGGGGGTGACGAGGGTGACCAAGGACCTCCAGGGCGCGACGGTCGGGGCATCCGACACCCAGTTCCGCACGCTGAACCGCAGGGCGATCTCCAAACGCCACACCGGGGATCTCAAGTCCCGTGTCGTCGGACGGTTCGACCCGGCCAGGCTGCCCGGTTTCAGCGAGCTGACCCGGCTCCCCATGGAGACCTACAACCCGCCGGTCGCCATGCCGGGCGACGGCCGGACCACCGCGCTCCTCGGCGGCCGGACTCTGCTGCCCAACGACAACGTCGCCGGATACCTCCAGACGCCGCCCCTGCTCCTCACCAGCCTGCAGTGGCTGGAGGAGATCGCGGAGAGGACCGAGGGGCGGCCCGCGGCGCGGGCGCCGCTGAGCGTCATACGGGTACGGGTCGACGGTGTCACCGGGCCCGACCCGGTCAGCCGGGAGCGGATCGGTCAGGTGGCCAGGGACATCGTGGCGGCCACCGGACTGAAGGTGGACATCACGGTCGGCTCGTCGCCGTCGCCGATGACGGTGAACCTGCCCGCCGGGTCCTTCGGGCGTCCCGCGCTGACCCTCCGGGAGGACTGGGTGAACAAGAACGTCGCCTACCGGATCCTGAACGCCGCCGATCGCAAGTCGCTCGTGTTGTTCGTACTGGTCCTGGCCGTCTGCGGGTTGTTCGTGCTCAACGGTGCGGCGGCGACCGTGCGGGCCAGGAGGTCCGAGCTCGGCGTGCTGGCCTGCCTGGGCTGGTCGCGGCCGAAACTGTTCGGGACCGTGCTCTGCGAGGTCGGCGCCATCGGTCTGCTGGCAGGCCTGCTGTCCGTCGCGCTGGCCTGGCCCGTCGCCCTGTGGTCGGGGGTCGCGCCGCCGGGGCAGCGGGCGTGGCTGGCGGTCCCGGCGGCGGTGACGCTGGCGCTGTCGGCGGGACTGGTCCCTGCCTGGCGGGCCTCGCGGGTGCCGCCCGCGGAGGCGGTGCGGCCCGCCGTGCGGCTGCCGCGCAGGGCGCGCTCGCCGCGCGGGGTGGCCGGGCTGGCGGTGAGCGGGTTGACCAGGTCCCCCGGGCGGACCCTGCTGGGCGCGGCGACGCTCGCGGCCGCGGTCTTCGGGCTGACGATGCTGCTCGGCGTCACCTACGGCTTCCGCGGCCGGGTGGTGGGCTCGCTGCTCGGCGACGCCATAGTGGTGCAGGCCCGCCCGGCCGACTACGCGGCTGTCGCGGTGATGTTCGGGCTGGCGGTGCTGGCCGTGGCCGACGTGCTCTACCTGGGGATACGGGAGCGCGACACCGAGCTGGCCGTGCTGCGCGCCTCGGGCTGGTCGGGGGGCTCGCTGGCCCGGCTGATCGTTCTGGAAGGGGCCGGCATCGGCCTGCTCGGCGCCCTCGTCGGGGTCCTGGGCGGGGTGACGGCCGCGTTCGCGCTGGCGGGCGGCCTGCCGGGCGCGGTGGTCGTGGGAGCGGCGGTCGCGGCGGTGGTGGCCGTCACGCTCGCGGCCCTGGCCTCCGTCGTTCCCGCCCTGCTGGTGCAGCGGCTCCCGCTGGCCCTGATCCTCACCCGGGAATGAGCCCGGCTCCGGTGCTCCGCCCCACGGTGAGCGGGCCTGGGGTGAGCGTGCCCGGGTCGGGCCGCTCAGCGGCGGGCGTGCCGGACCAGCGCCTCGAACAGGGCAGGCTCGTCGTCGGTCTCGGGATGCCACTGGACGGCGAGGGCGAACGGATGATCCTCCACCTCCACGGCCTCCACCGTGCCGTCCTCGGCGTGGGCGGTCACGGTCAGGCCCTCGGCGAGCAGGTCGACGGCCTGGTGGTGGTAGTGGGCCACGTCCACGGTCTCGGTTCCGAAGACCTTCGAGGTCAGGCTGCCGGGGGCGAGCCGCACCGGCATCCTGCCGTAGCTGCCGGGGGCCGGGGCATGCCCCTGGTGGCCCACCACGTCTGGCAGGTGCTGGTGGAGGCCGCCGCCGAGGGCGACGTTCAGGATCTGCATGCCCCTGCAGACGCCGAGGAAGGGCAGGTCCCGCTCCAGCGCCACCCGGACCAGTCCCAGCTCGGCGTCGTCGCGGAACGACCGGACGTAGCCGGTCCGCTCGTGCGGTTGCTGTCCGTACCGTTCCGGGCCGACGTCCCCGCCGCCGGCCAGGATCAGCCCGTCCAGGCGCTCCACCAGCGTCGCGGGGTCGCCCGCGGGCGGCAGGATCACCGGCTGCCCGCCCGCGCGGGCCACGTGGTCGACGTAGTCGTACGGCAGCAGCGCGGTGGTCGTCTCCCAGACGGTGAACCTCGCGGGTTCGACGTAGCAGGTGATGCCGATGACGGGACGGGACATGGTCTCTTTCTCACGCGGACGCCGGTGACATGGGACATCTGCCCATGTCCTCGCACGCTATCGGGGCCAGGGTATGGCCTGGGCAAATCCCGCCACCGCCGGTCGCGAAGATGGCGGGGAGCGGTCAGAGCGGCGTGACGTAGGCGCCCGAGATGCCGCCGTCCACCAGGAACTCCGAGCCGGTGATGAAGCTCGCGTCGTCCGAGGCGAGGAACGCCACCGCGGCGGCGATCTCGGTCGCCTCGGCGAAGCGGCCGATCGGGATGTGCACCAGGCGGCGCTGTGCCCGCTCGGGGTCCTTGGCGAACAACTCCTGCAGCAGCGGGGTGTTGACCGGGCCGGGGCAGAGCGCGTTGACCCGGATGCCCTCGCGGGCGAACTGCACACCCAGCTCGCGCGACATCGCCAGCACCCCGCCCTTGGAGGCGGTGTAGGAGATCTGGCTGGTCGCCGAGCCCATCACGGCCACGAACGACGCGGTGTTGATGATCGACCCCTTGCCCTGCCGTCGCATGTACGGGATGGCGTGCTTGCAGCACAGGTAGACGGAGGTGAGGTTGACCTCCTGGACCCGGCGCCAGGCGTCGATGCCGGTCTCCAGGATCGAGTCGTCCTCCGGCGGTGAGATGCCCGCGTTGTTGAACGCGATGTCCACGCTGCCGTAGCTGTCGAACGCGGTCGAAAACATCCGGACGACGTCGTCCTCGCTGGTCACGTCGGCCTTCACGAACAGGCCGCCGACCTCGGCCGCGGCCGCCGCGCCGGTCGTCTCGTCCAGGTCCACGCACACGACGCGGGCGCCCTCCTCGGCGAACCGGCGCGCGGTGGCCAGGCCGATCCCGCTGCCGGCGCCCGTGATGACGGCCACCCGGTCCTGCAAACGCAGCATCGCTTCTACTCCTCGGAAATGAAGACGTTCTTGGTCTCGGTGAACGCGGACAGGGCGTCCGGTCCCAGCTCGCGGCCGAGACCCGACTGCTTGAAACCGCCGAACGGGGTCCAGTAGCGGACGCTCGAATGCGAGTTGACGCTCAGGTTGCCCGCCTCGACGGCCCTGGCCACCCGGAGCGCCCGGCCGACGTCACGGGTCCAGATGGACCCGCTCAGGCCGTACGGGGTGTCGTTGGCGATCCGTACGGCGTCCGCCTCGTCGTCGAACGGCAGCACCGACACCACCGGTCCGAAGATCTCCTCGGTGAACGCCCGGTCGTCGGCCGAGCTCGGGGTCAGGACCGTCGGCGGGAACCAGAACCCCGGCCCCGACGGGCACGCGCCCCGCAGGTAGGGCGGCCCGGTGACGTAGGAGGCCACCCGCTCCCGGTGTTCGGCGCTGATCAGCGGGCCCATCTCGGTGCTCTCGTCGCGGGGGTCGCCGACTCGGACGTTCAGCACGGCCTCGCCGAACCGGGCCAGGAACTCGTCGTGCACCGAGCGCTCGACCAGGATCCGGGAGCGCGCGCAGCAGTCCTGGCCCGCGTTGTCGAAGACCGCGTACGGCGCGGTCGCCGCCGCCCGTTCCAGGTCGGCGTCGGCGAAGACCACGTTGGCGCTCTTGCCGCCCAGCTCCAGGGTGAGCCGCTTGACCTGCCCGGCGCAGACGGCGGCGATCTCCTTGCCCACCTCGGTGGAACCGGTGAACACGATCTTCGCCACGTCCGGGTGCTCGACCAGCCGGGCGCCCGCGACCTCTCCGGCGCCGGGCAGGACCTGGAACACCCCCTCGGGCAGTCCGGCGGCCAGGGCCAGCTCGGCCACCCGCAGGGCGGTCAGCGGTGTCCACTCGGCGGGCTTGACGATCACGGTGTTGCCCGCGGCCAGCGCCGGGGCCGTCCCCCAGGTCATGATGACCATCGGGAAGTTCCACGGCACGATCACCCCGACGACGCCCAGCGGTTCCCTGAAGGTGACGTCCAGGCCGCCGGGCACCGGGATCTGCAGGCCGTGGTCGCGCTCGGGCGCCCCGGCGTAGAAGTCGAGCACGTCGGCGACGTTGCCCGCCTCCCAGCGGGCGTTGCCGATCGTGTGCCCGGCGCCCGCGACCTCGGCCAGGGCCAGTTCCTCGGCGTGCTCGCGCACCAGCGAGGCGAACCGGCGCAGCAGCCGGGCCCGGTCGGAAGGGCCGACGCTCCGCCAGGTGGCGAAGGCCCTTCTGGCGCGCTCCACCGCCCTGTCGACCTCGGCGGCGTCCGCCATCTCGACCTCGGCGATCACCTCTTCTGTCGCCGGATTTATGATCTTCACCGTCACATCCGTTCGAATCCTCGGAACAGCTCCCAGTCGGTCACCGCCGCGTCGAAGGCGGCCAGCTCGGTCCGGGCGTTGTTCGCGTAGTGCGCCACGACGTCCTCGCCGAAGACGGAGGCCGCGAACGCGGAGCCCTCCCAGAGCTCCAGCGCGTCCCGCAGCGTGTGCGGGACGGTCTCCGCGCCCGAGGTGTAGGCGTTCCCCGTGACCGCCTCCTGGAGCGGCAGCTCGTTCTCGACGCCGTGCAGCCCGGCCGCGACCAGTGCCGAGACCGCCAGGTAGGGGTTGACGTCGCCGCCGGGCACCCGGTTCTCGATCCGCAGCGAGGAGCCGTGGCCGACCAGGCGCAGCGCGCACGTCCTGTTGTCCACGCCCCACTTGACGGCGGTGGGGGCGAAGCTGCCCGGCACATACCGCTTGTAGGAGTTGACGTTCGGCGCGTACAGCAGGGTCAGCTCGCGCATGAGGGCGAGCTGGCCGGCGATGAAGTGCTGTCCCGTCGCGGACAGTCCGTGCGCCTCGGAACCCGCCATGACCGGTTCTCCGGTGGCGTCCCTGAGCGAGATGTGGATGTGGCAGGAGTTGCCCTCGCGCTGGTTCGGTTTGGCCATGAAGGTGATCGACACGCCCTCTTGGGCGGCGATCTCCTTGGCGCCGTTCTTGTAGACGGCGTGGTCGTCGCAGCTGGACAGGGCCTCGCCGAAGCGGAAGGCGATCTCGTGCTGGCCGAGGTTGCACTCGCCCTTGGCCGACTCGACGTACATGCCCGCGCCCTCCATGCCGAGCCTTATCCTGCGCAGCAGCGGCTCGACCCTGGCGGTGCCGAGAAGGGAGTAGTCGACGTTGTAGAGGTTGGCGGGCGTCAGGTCACGGTAACCGCCGCGCCAGGCGTCCTCGTAGCTGTCGTTGAAGATCACGAACTCCAGCTCGGTCCCGACGAAAGCCCCCCAGCCCCGCTCGGTCAGCCGGGCGAGTTGCCGGCGCAGGATCTGCCGCGGCGAGGCGGTCACGTCGGAGCCGTCCTCCCAGAGCAGGTCGGCCATCACCAGGGCCGTCCCCTCCTGCCACGGCACCCGGCGCAGGGTGGACAGGTCGGGTTTCATGACGAAGTCGCCGTATCCCCGCTCCCAGGAGGACATCGCGTAGCCGTCGACCGTGTTCATGTCGACGTCGACCGCGAGCAGGTAGTTGCATCCCTCGGCGGCGTGTCCCAGCACCTCCTGCAGGAAGTAACGTGCCGACAGGCGTTTCCCCTGCAGGCGGCCCTGCATGTCGACGATCGCCAGCAGCACGGTGTCGATCCGTCCTGCCCGCACCTCGTCGTGAAGTTCGCGGACGTCCACACGCCCTCCTCGCCGGAGTCTTATTGGGCTAGTGTCAGACCATTGACGTGTAGCGGGGGGAGCATTGTCAAGGGCCGGAGGAGATCAATTGGACGAGGTGTCGCGACTGGCGACCGTGCTGCGGCCGGTGCGCGCGGGCAACGCGTTCGAGGAGACCGTGGAACGCCTGCTCCAGGTCATCAAGCTGGGGCTGGTGGCCGAGAAGCTGCCGCCCGAGCGGGAGCTCGCCGCCCAGCTCGGGATCAGCAGGGTCACCTTGCGCGAGGCCATCCGCGCCCTGGCGGAGGCGGGCTACCTCACCGTGCGCCGTGGCAGGTACGGCGGCGCTTTTCTCACCTACACCCCGCCGCGCCCGCGCCGTGACGATCTGCGCAGGGCGGTCGTCGACATGGGCACCGACGACCTGGGTGACGCGCTCACCTTCAGGATGGCCGTGGAGTGCGGCGCAGCCCAGGTGCTCGCCACCGCCGCGCTCACCGAGGAGCGGCGCGACACCCTGCGGGAGCGGCTGCGCGAGGTCAACTCGTCGGGGCCCGACGACTACCGCCGCCTCGACACGGCCTTTCACCTGGCCATCGCCGAGCTGACCGGCTCCTCGCTGCTCGCCGCGGCCTGCGCCGACGCCCGGCTGCGGGTCACCGACCTGCTCAACGCCATCCCGGTGCTCCGGCGCAACATCGAGCACGCCGCGATCCAGCACGAGGCGATCGTGACGGCGATCCTGGCCGGCGACCCCGAGGGTGCGCGCCGCGCCGTGGCCGAGCACCTTGAGGGCACCGCCGCGCTGCTGCGGGGCTTCCTCGCATAGCCTGAGGAAACGGTGGGAGATTTGTTCCGAGATCGGATCATGGAAACAGGACGGCTGCCGCTGTTCTGTTTCTTTGTCGCGCTGATCGTCGCCTTCGTGTTCACCAGGATCAACGTCCGGCTCATCCGGGCCAAGATCGGCTGGTTCCGTAACGTCAACGTCGGCGAGATGCACATCCACCACGTGGTGTTCGGCGTGGTGCTGACCCTGCTCGGCGGGGTGTCCGGCCTCATCGTCTCCGGGGTCTCCGAGGGCTGGTACGCGGTGACGGCGGCGATCTTCGGCATCGGCGCCGCCCTCGTCCTCGACGAGTTCGCGCTGATCCTGCACCTGCGCGACGTCTACTGGGAGGAGGAGGGCCGAGCCTCCGTCGACGCGGTGTTCATCGCCGTCGCGATCACCGGCCTGCTCCTGCTCGGCCTGCGCCCCCTCGGCTGGGAGAACTCCGACGGCACCCCCAGGGGCACCTGGCTGACCGTCGGCTTCATCGTGACCAATCTCGGGCTCGCCGTGGTCACGCTGCTCAAGGGCAAGATCTGGACGGGCCTGGTCGGACTGTTCGTGCCGGTCCTCCTGGTGCCGGGGGCCGTGCGGCTGGCCCGCCCGGGATCGCCCTGGGCGCACTGGTTCTTCGCTCCGGGTGCCCGGCACCCGCGGCTCCGCAAGATGGCCAGGGCCGAGCGCCGCGAGGAGCGCTGGCGCCGCCCGGTGATCCGCGGCAAGATCGCGTTCCAGGAGTTCGTCTCCGGCCGCCATGACCTCCCCTCCACCCGCCGCCGCGCCCGCCGCTGAGCCGCCGATGTCCTCGCCGTCGCCCCCGCCGTCGTCCTCGCCGGGTGGACCGGGAGCCGAGGCCGGCCCGCGAGTGTGGGCACTGCACGAGCGCGGTCTCGCCCGCGACGTCATCGACGTCGCCTCGGTCTCCGAGTCGTACGGCTTCCGCGAACTCGAACACCTCGCCCGCCTGCACGACGAGGGGTTCTCGCTCGCCGAGCTGGTGATGCGGCTGGAGTTCGTCGCGCTGATCGCCGACGAGGACTTCGAGGCCCACGGCGTGGCGGGCGATCGGCTCCGGGAGATCCGCCGGTTCGCCGGCGCCTGGGTGGAGGACATCGGGCTGCGCCGTGCGGAGGAGGGCGACATCGACTACGACGACGTCCCCGACCTCGACTGAGGGGCGTGGGGAAAGCGGCTGAGCTTGCGAACCCGTGCATATCCGGTCGCCTGCCGGGCAGATGACGGCCCTGCCTGTCGAAAGGGTGCTGATCATGGGTCTGATGGAGAAGCTCAACCTGCGCGAAATGAAGGCCAGGGCCAAGCGGAGGCTGGCCGGGCGGACGGGCAACCGCCGGCTGGTGGCCGAGGCCAGAACCGAGGAGGCCGAGGCGAAGCTGCTGAAGACCCAGGACGAGATCCTGGACACCGTCGCGGAGATGCGCAGGGAGTACGGCGTCCGCCGCCGCTGACTCCGCTCGCCGGTGTCCCGCCGATGGGCTCCTCGCCGAGCCGGCTCCGGATCGGCGGGGCACCGGTGCGCGGTGGCCGGTCCTCGGCCCGGCTCCGGAAGGGGCGATTTTTCACCGCGCCGCTCATCACTTAATGAGTAGAAATTTCAAGAATTCCGCCTGGTCGTACATAGACAGAACATATGTCTGTTTCGCTATAGTCCGAAGACATTGCAGGGGCGCGAGTGGACCAATCCTTTTAAAGGTGGGCGAATGACAAGCCTCGATTCAGCGACATCCGTGGTCCGGTCGGCGATCGCCGAGGTGCTGAGCGTACCGAGCGATCAGGTGAAGCCGGGGGCCACCATCGCCGACCACCAGATCGACAGCCTGGAATGGGTGGAGATCTCCGTCATCATCGAGGAGAAGCTGGGCATCCAGCTCGACCCCAGTGACTTCGCCGGGGCGCAGACCGTCGCCGACATGGCGGGCGTACTGCACGCCGCGCTGGCGGCCCGGTGACGCGCGTCGTCATCACGGGGCTGGGGGTCAAGAGCCCGGCGGGCAACACGGCGCAGGACGTCTTCGCCACGGTGCTCGCGGGCAAGTCGCTCGCGACCGCCATCCCCGAACTGGCCGACGCCCGGGTGCCGGTCTCGATCGGGTGCCCGCTGGCACCGTTCGAGCCGGACGACTACTTCGGCGGGCGCGAGCTCCGGACCCTCGACCGCACCTCCCAGATCGGCCTCGCCGCGGCGATCGACGCCGTCGCCGACGCGGACGGCCTGCCCGCCGAGGGCTGCGGGGTGTACGTGGGCACCGGTGGCGGCGGGTTCGCCACCCTGGAGAACCTGATCGTGGGGCACACGCTCGGCAGGGAGAAGGTGCCCGTCCACGCGGTCCCGACACTGATGTCCAGCTCGACCGCCTCGCGCATCGCCATCAGGTACGGCTTCAGGGGGCCATGCCTCACCTTCAACACGGCCTGCGCCAGCGGGGCCACCGCGATCGGCGAGGCGTTGCGCGCGATCCGCTCGGGCGTGGTCGGCTCCGCCGTCGCCGGGGGCCTGGACGCGCTGCTCTCCCCGCTCGCGATGGAGGCCTTCGCCCGGGTCGGTGCCCTGTCGGAGCGGACGCACGCCCCCTCGGAGGCGTCCCGCCCCTTCGACGCCGACCGTGACGGCTTCGTCATGGGGGAGGGCGCGGCCTTTCTCGTCCTGGAGCGCGCGGACCTCGCCGAGGCGCGAGGAGCCCGTGTCTACGGCGAGGTCAGCGGCTACGCGGCCAACTGCGACGCCAACCACATCGTGGCCCCGCTGCGGGACGGCTCGGTGGCGGCCGAGTGCATGCGCGCCGCCCTGCTCGACGCCGGACTCGACACCGGCGACGTCGGGCACGTCAACGCCCACGGGACCTCGACCCCGCACAACGACAGCGCCGAGGCCGCCGCCCTGCACGCGTGCTTCGGCGGCCGTACGCCCCCGGTGACCTCGACCAAGGGCGTGACCGGTCACCTTGTCGGCGGCGCGGGTGCGCTGGAGGCGGTCATCGCCCTGCTGTCGGCCCGAGAGGGCCTGATTCCCCCGACCGCCAACTTCGCGGGTGGCCCCGAGGCCGACCTCATCGACATCGTCTGTGGTGAGCCCCGGCCCGCGGCCGTCGCCCCCGTCCTGTCCAACTCCTTCGGCTTCGGGGGCAGCAACGCCTGCCTGGTCCTCACCCCCTCCCCGGAGTCCTGACATTCCGTGAGGCCCCGACGGTTCGGCGCCGTTTCACGGCGGGCAGTCGGGGCCTTCGCCCACGTCCTGCTGCGCGGCCCCCGGCTCCTGCTGCCCGGGTTGGTCCCGCCGCCCGGTGGCTGTCCGGCATGGTGAAGGTCGCGCGGTGGTACTGGCGTGGTTGTGTAAATTCATATCGTTCACAAAGGAATAATTCGGACATCGGGTCGATGGTCTGATTCGCCATCCGGCGAACCGGGCATCCCCGCCTGTGCGAAGCCTCTCCTTCGCACCGGGGTGCCCCATCGGGCGCGCGCCGCATTCGATCTCCCGATCCCGTCCGTGCGGGACGAAGATCGGGGCGCGACGATCGTTACGGCCACCACCGGGGGGTGTCGCGGGCGTGCCGCCCGTGACACCCCCTGCCGTGATACCCCTTCCCGGGTTGACCTGTAGCCTCCAGGTGACAAATATGAATGTATTCATTCATTTTTGATGGGGAGGTCCGGGCATGACCGGCAGCCGGGTTGTGCGCGCGCCGCGCGGCACCACGCTCACCGCCAAGGGATGGCCGCAGGAAGCGGCGCTTCGCATGATCCAGAACAATCTGGATCCCGAGGTGGCCGAGCATCCGGAACAGCTCGTCGTCTACGGCGGCTCGGGCAAGGCCGCCCGCGACTGGCGCTCCTTCGACGCGATCACCCGCACCCTGACCACCCTGGAGGGCGACGAGACACTGCTGGTGCAGTCCGGCCGCCCCGTCGGGGTGTTCCGCACCCACGAGTGGGCCCCGCGGGTGCTCATCGCCAACTCCAACCTGGTGCCCGACTGGGCCGACTGGGAGGAGTTCCGGCGCCTGGAGGCCGCCGGACTGACCATGTACGGGCAGATGACGGCGGGTTCCTGGATCTACATCGGCACCCAGGGCATCCTGCAGGGCACCTACGAGACCTTCGGCGCCGTGGCCGCCAAGCGATTCGGCGGGAGCCTCGCGGGAACGATCACGCTGACCGCCGGGCTCGGCGGCATGGGCGGCGCGCAGCCGCTGGCCGTGACCATGAACGGCGGCGTGGTGATCTGCGTCGACTGCGATCCCAGGTCGATCGACCGGCGGATCGAGCACCGCTACCTGGACGTCCGCGCCGCCGACCTCGACGAGGCGCTGCGCCTGGCGTACGAGGCCCGCGACCAGCGCAGGCCGCTGAGCATCGGGGTCGAGGGCAACGCGGCCGAGGTCGTGCCCGAACTGCTCCGCAGAGGCGCCGAGATCGACGTCGTCACCGACCAGACCTCCGCCCACGACCCGCTGATGTACCTGCCGATCGGCGTGGCCTTCGAGGACATGGCCGACGAACGGGAGAAGGACCCGGCGGGTTTCACCCGCAGAGCCCGCGAGGCCATGGCCGCTCACGTGGAGGCCATGGTCGGCTTCCAGGACGCCGGAGCCGAGGTCTTCGACTACGGCAACTCGATCCGGGGAGAGGCCCGGCTGGCGGGTTACGGTCGCGCGTTCGACTTCCCCGGCTTCGTGCCCGCCTACATCCGGCCGCTGTTCTGCGAGGGCAAGGGGCCGTTCCGGTGGGCCGCGCTCTCCGGTTCCCCCTCCGACATCGCCAAGACCGACCGCGCGATCCTGGAGCTCTTCCCTGACAACGAGCCGCTCGCCAGGTGGATCCGGATGGCCGGGGAGAGGGTCCACTTCCAGGGCCTGCCCGCCCGTATCTGCTGGCTCGGATACGGGGAGCGCCACCTGGCCGGAGAGCGGTTCAACGACATGGTGGCCTCGGGGGAGATCGAGGCTCCGCTGGTGATCGGCCGCGACCACCTCGACTGCGGCAGCGTGGCGAGCCCGTACCGGGAGACCGAGGGCATGGCCGACGGCTCCGACGCGATCGCCGACTGGCCGTTGCTGAACGCGATGCTCAACGTCGCCTCCGGTGCCGCCTGGGTCTCCATCCACCACGGTGGCGGCGTCGGCATCGGCCGCTCCATCCACGCCGGCCAGGTCACCGTCGCCGACGGCACCAGGCTCGGTGCCGAGAAGCTCAACCGGGTACTCACCAACGACCCGGGCATGGGGGTCATCCGGCACGTCGACGCCGGCTACGACGAGGCCGTCGCCGTGGCCGAGGAGCGGGACGTCCGCATCCCGATGCGCGAATCCTGATCGGAGGCGCGGGTCCCGGCCGGCGCGCCGGCCCTGATCGGAGGGTGCGCGCACCGATCCGCGTACCGTGTCCCGATCCCGGGGGGTGAATCCTGCCGGCACCGCTCGCTCCCGCCCCGCCCGGGTGTATGAACTACAGCGGGGTGGGGTGGGGAGGGGAATGCTCGTGGAGTGTCGAGCGGTTGGAGGGGGCGTGGGGGACGGACTCGATCAGCTTCTGGAGGGGCGGCGGCTGTCGCCGGTGCAGCGGCGGATCGCGCGCTACCTGGGCGACCATCTGTCCGAGGCCATCTTCCTGTCCAGCGTGGAGCTGGCCGAGCGGGCGGGGGTCAGCCAGCCGTCGGTGACGAGGTTCGCGATGGTGCTCGGTTTCGCGGGATATCCCGAGCTCAGACAGGCGCTGCGGCCCCTCGTCGTGGGCGGGCGGAGGCCGTCGCGGGCCAACGACCTGCAGGCGGCCATAGACGTGGAGATCGACAACCTGCGGAGCGTGCGCGACGGGCTGGCCGACCCCTCCGACATCTCGGAGCTGGGTGCCAAGCTGGCGGGATGCGAGCCGCTGCCGGTGGTGGGCCTGCGGGTGTCGAGCGGGCTGGCCACCACGTTCGCCTACTTCGCGCGCCGGATCCACCCTGACGTCCGCCTGCTGACCCACGGCGGCTCCGAGCTGGCCGACGGCCTGTACGCCGCGCGCCGCGCGGGGGCGAGCTGGCTGGTCGCGGTGATCCTGCCCCGCTACCCGGCCGAGGCCCTGCAGGCGCTGCGTGGCGCCCGGGACCTGGGCCTGCGTACGGCGGTGATCACCGACCGGCGGGACGTGCCCTTCGAGGCCGACGTGGTCCTGGCCGCCCCCGTCGGGGAACGACTGGTCTTCGACTCGCACGCGGCGCCACTGGCCCTGGCCATGGTGCTGGTGGAGGCCATGGCGGACGCGGCGCCGCTGCGCACGCAGGCCCGGCTGGAGGAGTACGAACGGATGACCGACCAGGCGGGGGTCTTCACCGAACGGTTCGGCTGATCCGGATAGGGTGATCGACATGCCCGTACGTCCGACCGCACTGGTCACCGGTGCCTCACGAGGGGTCGGCGCCGCGATCGCCCGCGCCCTGGCCCCCACCCATGATCTGCTGCTCGGCGGCCGCGACCCCGAGGCGCTGGCCGAGACGGCCTCCGCCCTGCCCGGCGCGCGGCCCTGGCCGGTGGAGCTCACCACCGTCACGGAGGCCGACGTCGCCGCCGTCGACCGGCTCGACGTGCTGGTGCACAGTGCGGGCGTGCTGCACCTGGGGCGGGTGGAGGAGACCCCGGCCGAGGTGTGGCGGCACACCATGGAGGTCAACGTGATCGCGGTGGTCGAGCTGACCCGGCTGCTGCTGCCCGCCCTGCGCGCGGGACGCGGTCACGTGGTGCTGATCAACTCCGGCTCGGGACAGCGGGCCGGCGCCGGCTGGGGCTCCTACTCGGCGAGCAAGTTCGCGCTGCGCGCCTTCGCCGACGCGCTCCGCCTGGAGGAGCCGGAGCTCCGAGTGACGACGATCTACCCCGGACGGGTCGACACCGACATGCAGCGTGCGGCGCGGGCCCGGGAGGGCGGTCCCTACCAGCCGGAGAAGTACCTGAACGCGGACTCGGTGGCCAGGGTGGTGCAGGCGGCCCTGACCGCGTCACCCGACGCCCACGTCACCGAGATCACCGTCCGTCCCGCCGCAGGTCCCCTGAACTGAGGGGCCGTACGGCCTCTCGCCCGGCGCGGCGGAGCGGTTCCGTGGGGCAGGGGCAATCGGGCGAAGGCGCGGCGGACTCGCCAATGAATGGGATCATTCACATAATGGGAGGGTGTTCGACGAGATGTGGGGTGCCATCGAGCACCTCGGACGTGATGGCCGGACCCGGGGCTACCTGCGAGACGCGTGGTCGCCGGCGGATCTGGAGCTTCGACGCTGGTTCGGACAGGAGGCGGCCAGGCGCGGCCTCGACCTGAGGGAGGACCGCAACGGCAACCTGTGGGCCTGGTGGGGTGACCCGTCGGTGCGGCCGGGCGTGGTCACCGGCAGCCACCTCGACTCGGTACGGCAGGGCGGCGCCTTCGACGGCCCCCTGGGAGTCGTGTCGGCCTTCGCCGCCCTCGACCTGCTGCGGGCCAGGGACCTCCGGCCCGCGCGCCCCCTGGGGATCGCCTGCTTCAGCGACGAGGAGGGTGCCAGGTTCGGCGTCCCGTGCGTCGGCTCCCGCCTGCTGACCGGAATCCTGGACCCGGACAGGGCACGCGCGCTGACCGACGACGAGGGCGACTCGCTGGCCGAGGTACTGCGCGGGGCCGGACGCGACCCGGGCGCCCTGGGCCGGGACGAGGAGACCCTGCGGCATGTCGGGGTCTTCGTCGAGCTCCATGTCGAGCAGGGCAAGGACCTGGTCCACCGGGACGCACCGGTCGGCGTCGCCTCGGCCATCTGGCCGCACGGCCGCTGGCGGTTCGACTTCCACGGCCAGGCCAACCACGCCGGCACCACCAGGCTGGCCGACCGCGACGATCCGATGCTGCCCTTCGCCCGTACCGTGCTCCACGCCCGCCAGGCCGCCGAGCGCGGCGGCGTGGTCGCCACCTTCGGTAAGACGCGCGTGTCGCCCAACAACGCCAACGCCGTCCCCGGACTGGTCAGCGCCTGGCTGGATGCCAGAGGTGGTGACGAGGACGCGGTCAGGGCGCTGGTCGCCGAGCTGACCGAGTTCTCCGGTGCCGAGGTCACCGTCGAGTCGTGGACCCCGGTCGTCGACTTCGACACGGTCCTGCGCGAGCGGGTCGCCGCCGCCGCCGGGGGCGCACCCGTCCTGCCGACCGGGGCCGGACACGACGCGGGCATTCTCGCGTCCGCGGGCGTGCCCAGCGCGATGGTGTTCGTCCGCAATCCGACGGGCATCTCTCACTCTCCGGACGAACACGCGGAGGCGGCCGACTGCCACACGGGGGTCACCGTCCTCGCCGCGGTTTTGGAGGACCTGTGCGCGAGCTGAACTACTGGTGCGAGCTGGCCTGGCTGCCACCGGGCGAGGCCGTCGCGGGGGTGCTCGTCAGGGTCCACGACACGGTGATCTCCGAGATCGTCACCGGTGTGGCGACCCCGCCCGGCGGAGCCGTCCGGCTGGCCGGGCTGACCATCCCGGGCCTGGCCAACGCGCACTCCCACGCCTTCCACCGCGCCCTGCGCGGGGCGACGCAACGGGAGAAGGGCAGTTTCTGGACCTGGCGCGAGCAGATGTACGAGGTGGCGGGGACCCTCGACCCCGACTCCTATCTCAGACTCGCCAGGGCCGTGTTCGCCGAGATGGCGCTGGCCGGCATCACCTGCGTCGGGGAGTTCCACTACCTGCACCACGGTCCGGGCGGCAGGCGCTACGACGACCCGAACGCGATGGGCCACGCGCTCGTCCAGGCGGCGCGTGAGGCGGGGCTGCGCATCGCGCTGCTGGACGCCTGTTACCTGGCCGGGGGCGTCGGCACCCCGTTGAGCGGTGTCCAGTTGCGGTTCGGTGACGGCGACGCCGACGGATGGGCGGCACGGGTGGAGGCGCTCACCACCCACTACCGGGGCGATCCGGACGTGGAGATCGGTGTGGCCGTGCACTCGGTCCGTGCGGTCAGGCCCGAGCAGATCCCCGTGGTCGCCGAGTTCTCCCGCCACCACGCGGTCCCGCTCCACGCCCACGTCTCCGAGCAGCGGGCGGAGAACACCGCCTGCGTGGACGCGTACTCCGCGAGCCCGGTCCAGCTGCTGGAGGCGCACGGCGCGCTCGGCCCCCGCTCGACCGCCGTGCACGCCACGCACCTGTCGGACGTGGACGTCGCGCTGCTCGGCGGCTCCGGCACGCGCGTGTGCATGTGCCCCACGACCGAGCGCGACCTCGCCGACGGCATCGGGCCGGCCAGGGCGCTGTTCGACGCGGGGTCGCCCGTCACGCTCGGCTCGGACAGTCACGCGGTCGTCGACCTGTTCGAGGAGGCCCGCGCGGTCGAACTGGACGAGCGGCTGGCCACCGAGCGGCGCGGTCACTGGTCGGCCGCCGAGCTCCTGCACGCCGCCACGACGGCGGGACACGACTCACTCGGCTTCGCCTGCGCGGGCATGCTCGTCCCCGGCGCGTGGGCCGACCTGGTGTCGGTGCGCCTGGACTCGGTCCGTACGGCGGGCGCCTCCCCGGCGCATCTGGCCGAGACCGTCGTGTTCGCCGCCACGGCCGCCGACGTGCACTCCGTGGTGTCGGGGGGCCGCCGCGTGGTCACCGAGGGCAGGCACGTATTCGGTGACGTGGGCGGCATGCTCACCGAGGCGATCATCGAGGCACGAGCGGGAAGGTCGGTATGACGAGCGAGGACCGGCAGGCGAGGAGCACCCTCTTCGATCGCATCGGACTGCTCTACACGGGCGATCCGGCGCGGGAGGAGATCGAGGACGCGGCGCTGGTGGTGCAGGACGGCGAGGTGGTGTGGGCGGGGCCCGCCGGTGCGGCTCCCTGCGCCGACGAGCGGGTGGACATCGACGGGCGCTGCGTGATCCCCGGGTTCGTCGACAGTCACGCCCACCTCGTCTTCGCGGGCGACCGCACGGCCGAGTTCGCCGCCCGGATGGGGGGCCTGCCCTACACGGCCGGGGGCATCCGCACCACGGTGTCGGCCACCCGCGCCGCCTCCGACGTCGAACTCGTGACGCTCACCGCTTCCCTGGTCGCGGAGATGCTCGCCCAGGGGACGACCACGGTGGAGATCAAGAGTGGTTACGGCCTCACGGTCGAGGACGAGCGCAGGTCCCTGGAGATCGCGCGGGGGTTCACCGAGGAGACCACCTACCTGGGCGCGCACGTGGTGCCCCCCGACGCCTCCTCGGCCGACGAGTACGTCCGCACGGTCACCGGGGAGATGCTGGAGGCCTGCGCGCCGCACGCCCGGTGGGTCGACGTGTTCTGCGAGCGCGGCGCCTTCGACGCCGACCAGAGCAGGGAGATCCTCCTCGCCGGGATGAAGGCGGGACTGCTGCCGAGGATCCACGCCAACCAGCTGGGCCCGGGCCCCGGGGCGCGGATCGCCGCCGAGGTGGGCGCGGCCTCCGCCGACCACTGCACCCATCTGAGTGACGACGACGTCTCGGCGCTGTCGTCGGCGGGAGTGGTGGCCACCCTGCTGCCCGGTGCGGAGTTCTCCACCCGCTCGCCCTACCCGGACGCCCGCCGCCTGCTGGACGCCGGGGTGACGGTCGCGCTGGCCACCGACTGCAACCCGGGCTCCTCCTTCACCTCCTCGATGCCCTTCTGCGTGGCGCTGGCGGTCCGCGAGATGCGGATGACGCCGCTGGAGGCGATCAGGGCGGCCACGTACGGCGGGGCCAGGGCGTTGCGCCGCGGGGACGTCGGCACGCTGCGCGTGGGAACCAGGGGGAATCTGGTGATCCTGGACGCCCCGACGTACGTCCATCTCGCCTACCGGCCGGGGGTGCCGCTGGTGACACAGGTGTGGAAGGAGGGGCGCCGTCTGGTTTAGCACCCTTCGCCGGGGGCAGCCGCGGGCACTGTCGTGGCGCCGGGAGGCATCCTCCCTGAGGAGGAGTTCGGAACCATTCTCCAGGCGTACTTCTTGAGGGAATCTTTGCCCTGATCCAGCCGTTGAAAAATCAAGCGACGTGTCCGCGCGCATGGGGCGTTGAGCGAGTGAGCGGACACGTCATAAGCAGCCGGAGCGAGGTGCCATCGGATGGCAAGGCCGACGGGGAATCGGACGCAGGATCAACACGTCTCTGACAGGGATCTGCTCGGAACCTACCTGGCAGAGATTGGCAGGGTGCCCCTGCTCACCGCGGAGGAAGAGGTGGAGCTCGCCAAGCGGATCGAGGCGGGTCTCTTCGCTGAGCAGTTGCTGGACGGCGGGTTGACGGAGCCGCGGATCGCGGACGCCGCCGATGAGGAGCTTGAGCGTTTGGCCGTTTCGGGGCGAAGGGCCAAAGACGAATTCATCCAGGCCAATCTACGTCTTGTGGTGGCCGTCGCGCGCAAATATTCAGGACGGGGAATGCCGCTGATCGATCTGGTCCAGGAGGGAAACCTGGGGTTGGTTCGCGCGGTTGAGAAGTTCGACTACCGGCGCGGTTACAAGTTCTCGACCTATGCCACCTGGTGGATCCGGCAGTCCGTGGGGCGTGCCATCCACGAGCAGGCCCGGCCGGTCCGCCTGCCCACCCACGCGGGTGAGCAGATGACCAGGCTGATGCGGGTCCGCCGGGACATGCTGGCCGAGTTCGACACCGAGCCGACCGACGCCGACCTGGCGGCGGTGCTCGAACTGCCCATCGAGCGGGTCCGCGAGCTCCGTCGCTGGGCCTCCGACCCCGTCTCCCTGCAGCTCGGCGTGGGCGACGAGGACGAGACCGAACTCGGCGACATGATCGCCGACGACACCTGGGCCGATCCCGAGCAGCAGGCGATGGACGTCCTTGAGCGCGAGCGTCTGGAGGAGTGGCTGACGGGGCTGGAGGGGCAGACCCGCGAGATGCTCCGCTGGCGCTACGGCCTGATGGACGGTCGCGAGCACACGCTGACCGAGGTCGGTGAGCGCTACGGCATCGGCAGGGACCGCGCCCGCCGTATCGAGCGCGACGCCCTGGCCCGGCTGCGGAAGATGGCCACGGCGGCCTGAGCCGTCTGCGATCCGGCACGTCCCCTGTGGGGGCGTGCCGGATCGTTTTTTTGGGCGCTGTGCCCGCTGTGGTGGGCCGCTCCGTGCTCGCTGCGGTAGGCGGTCGTTCCGGGCGGCCGTCTCAGTCGCCGTCCTGTGGTTCAGGCCTCCGGCCTGCCCGGGCGCTGTGGTCGCGGGCTTCTTCTAGCCGCCCCGGTGAGGGGACGTGACGGGCGTGGCGGCGGTCATGCGGGTGGTCATCGGCGGCTCTCCGAAGAGCCGGGTGGTTGCCCATCTGGGCATCTTTTGGGTCATTGGTAAGTCGAGGCATGCCCGGTCCGAAACTCGGCGGAAACATCGTGTGGCCGAGATTCACAGATGCGAAACACGCAGGGTCGCGCCTTGAAACGGCGGAAGAACACGCTGTGGCGCAACGTCAGTGCGCGGCCGGTCGACGGAGCCCTGGAAGCGTCCACTGCATGTGAAACCGGCAAAACGCCAATTGGAAGGAGGGTCGCTTCGCATGGAGATCGATAGCGGCTCCACAGCCTGGATGCTCGCGAGCACCGCACTCGTTCTGCTCATGACGCCAGGTCTCGCTTTCTTCTACGGGGGCATGACCAGGGCGAAGAGCGTTCTCAACATGATGATGATGTCGTGGGTCAGCATCATCGTCGTAACGATCGCCTGGGTTCTCTACGGTCACTCGCTGGCCTTCGACGCCGTCGGAGACGGCTCTGGATTCCTCAACAAGATCATTGGCGGGCTCGACAACATCGGGCTGAGCGGCCTGGTCGAGACGGCGACCAAGGATGACGGCACCGGTATGCCGAGTCTGGTCTTCTCGACGTTCCAGATGACTTTCGCCATCATTACGGTCGCGCTGATCAGCGGCGCGCTCGCCGACCGAGTCAAGTTCGGCGCCTGGGTGGTCTTCGCCCTCGTCTGGGCGACCGCCGTCTACTTCCCGGTGGCCCACTGGGTGTGGGGCGGTGGCTGGCTGAGCACCCTCGGCATCGAGGACTTCGCCGGAGGCACCGTCGTCCACATCAACGCCGGTGCCGCGGCCCTGGCGGTCGCGCTCGTGATCGGCAAGCGGGTCGGCTGGCGCAAGGACCCGATGCGGCCGCACAACCTCACGCTCGTCCTCCTTGGCGCGGGCCTGCTCTGGTTCGGCTGGTTCGGCTTCAACGCGGGCTCCGAGCTCGCCGTCGACGGCACGACCGGCCTGGCGTTCATGAACACCCAGATCGCCACCGCGGTCGCGGCCGGCGCCTGGATCCTCGTCGAGAAGCTCCGCGACGGCCACTCCACCACCCTCGGTGTCGCCTCCGGTGCGGTCTCCGGTCTGGTCGCCATCACCCCGGCCTGCGGTTTCGTCGACCCCTGGGCGGCGTTCGTGATCGGCGCGCTCGCCGGTGTCGCCTGCGCCTACGCGGTCGGCCTGAAGTACAAGCTCGGCTACGACGACTCCCTCGACGTGGTCGGCGTTCACATGGTCGGCGGTGTCGTGGGCGCGGTGGCGCTGGGCTTCGTCGCCGCCTACCCGTTCGCCGACGGTCAGGAGAAGGGCCTCTTCTACGGCGGTCCGATCTCCCAGCTCGGCGTGCAGGTGCTCGGTCCCGTCGCGGTCGGCGTCTACTCCTTCGTCGTCTCCTGGATCATCGCGAAGATCATCGACAAGACGATGGGCTTCCGCATCACCCAGGAGCAGGAGATCGCCGGCGTCGACATCACCACCCACGCCGAGACCGGTTACGACCTCGGCACCATCCACTCCTCGGGTGTCGCGGCCGTCAACGGTCCGGTTTCCACCCCGGCGTCTAAGAAGGTGGACGCATGAGACTCATCACCGCGATCATCAAACCGTTCAAACTCGACGACGTGAAGGCGGCCCTGGAGCAGTTCGGGGTCAAGGGCATGACGGTCAGCGAGGCCAGCGGCTACGGCCGCCAGCGCGGCCACACCGAGGTCTACCGGGGGGCCGAGTATCAGGTCGACCTGGTGCCCAAGGTCCGCCTCGAAGTGCTCACCGAGGAGGACGACGCCGAGGACGTCATCGACGTCATCGTCAAGGCCGCGCAGACCGGCAAGATCGGCGACGGCAAGGTCTGGTCCGTTCCGGTGGACACGGTGATCCGCGTCCGTACCGGGGAACGCGGACCTGAGGCGCTCTAACCGGTGAGAGGCGACACTCGCTCGTACGCCGCGGCCCGTAAGGAACGGGCCGCGGACATCGACCGCTGGCTGACGGACCTGGTCAGGACCGCCTGCGGCACGCCGTACGGGCACAACGGGGGAACGACGAGAAACGACGAGCGCGGCGCCCTCAGCGGAGTCGCGCTCGTCGCGGTTGGCAGCCTGGGCCGCTCGGAGCTCGCGCCGGGCAGTGACCTCGACCTGGTCCTGCTCCACGACGGGCGAGATGATGTGGCGCGTATCGCCGACCGCATCTGGTATCCGATCTGGGACTCCGGGATCGGCCTCGACCACTCGGTGCGGACCGTGGACGAGGCGGCGAAGGTGGCCAGGGAGGACCTCAAGGCGGTCCTCGGGCTGATCCAGGCCCGGCACGTGGCGGGAGACCAGGAGCTGACGCGGTCGGCGCGCGAGGTCGTGCTCGCCGAGTGGCGGGCCGACTCCCGGCGCCGGCTGGGTGAGTTGCGCGATGCCGCGGACAAGCGGGCGGAGGCGAGCGGGGAGCTGGCGTTCCTGCTCGAACCCGACCTCAAGGACTCCCGCGGCGGCATCCGTGACGTGCAGGCGATGCAGGCCGTGGCGGCGGCCTGGGTCGCCTCGGCTCCCGGTCCGCGAGTCCGCGAGGCCTACGAGCTGCTGCTCGACATCCGGCACGGGCTGCACCTGGTGACCGCCCGAGGCGCCGACCGGCTGGTGCTCCAGGAGCAGGACGCGGTCGCCGGGATCCTCGGCCTGCTCGACGCCGAGGCGCTGATGCGCAGGCTCGCCGAGGCCGCCAGGACCATCGGGCACGCCTTCGACGCCACCTGGCGCACCGTCGACCGGCTGCTGACCGGTCCCACCCCCCGTGGCCGCCGCCCGCTCGCCGACGGCGTCGTCGAGCACGGTGGAGAGGTCGTGCTGGCCCGCGGGGTCAACCCCCGCAAGGACCCGGTCCTGGTGCTGCGCGCCGCCGCCGCGGCGGCCGAGGCGGGGTTGCCGCTGGCGCCCGCCACGGTCACCACGCTGGCGGCCCAGTCGCCGCCACTGCCGGTGCCCTGGCCGGACGAGGCACGTGATGCCCTGGTGGCCCTGCTGGGCGCCGGGCGCGCGGCCGTGCCGGTCTGGGAGGAGCTGGACCAGGCGGGGATGCTGGTCCGCCTGCTGCCCGACTGGGAGCGGGTGCGGCACCGCCCGCAGCGCAACCCGGTGCACCGCTACACGGTCGACCGGCACCTGATCGAGGCCGCCGCCGGGGCCGCCTCGTTCACCCGCGAGGTCTCCCGGCCCGACCTGCTGCTGATATCGGCGCTTCTGCACGACATCGGTAAGGGATACCCCGGCGACCACTCCACCACCGGCGCCGTCGTCGCCCGCGACATCGGGACCCGGATGGGCCTGCCTCCGGCGGACGTCGACACCCTGGAGACCGTGGTCCGCCATCACCTCCTGCTGCCCGAGACGGCCACCCGTCGCGACCTGGACGACCCGGTGACCATTTCCCGGGTGGCCGAGGCCGTCGGTACGCGCGAGGTCCTCGAACTGCTGGCGGCCCTCGCCGTGGCAGACGGCCACGCCACCGGGCCCGCCGCCTGGAACTCGTGGAAGGCCTCACTGGTCACCGATCTGGTACGCCGGGTCCGTTCGGCGCTCTCCGGCACCCCGTTGCGGCCCGCGCCCTCGCTCTCGGTGGAGCAGGCGTCCCTGGCCCGACACGGTGGAGGAGCCGTGCGGATCAACGGGGGAGCGGTCACCGTGGTCGCGCCGGACCGCGCCGGGCTGCTCTGGCGTGCGGCCGGGGTGCTGGCCGCGCACCGGATGGTGGTCCGTGCCGCGTCGGCCGCCTCGGCGGGGACGACCGCCGTGATCGAGTTCTCGGTCGTTCCCGAGTACGGCTCGCCGCCCGATCCCGCGACGCTGGAGGCCGACCTGCGGCTGGTCCTGGCCGGTCGCCTCGACATCGAGCAGCGCCTCGCCAGGAGGAGCAGGTCGATGCGCCCGGCCCGGGTGCCGGTGGCGCCGCCCAGGGTGAACCTGGTGGACGACGCGTCGAACACCGCGACGGTCATCGAGGTGCGCGCCCACGACCGTCCGGGACTTTTGTGGCGGATCGGTAGAGCGTTTGGTGAATGTGGCCTTGACGTACGGGCCGCCCGTGTGGAGACTCTCGGCGCGGAGGCGGTGGACGTCTTCTACGTGGTCGACAGGGCCGGCCGTCCGCTGACCGAGGAGATCCAGCGAGCTCAGATCCGAGACCAGGTGCTGGCTGCCCTGCGGTAGCCGCGAATGACCGCCCCTTGTCGCCTTCGTAACAATTAAAGGTGATATGTCGGTTTTGTCGATCCCTTCACGTGACCTTGTGGTCTGATGTTGTTCGTCTGTGTCGTGATTGAGGGGTAGCGAGAGCTGTGGCGAGGGCGACATCCGATAGCGGGAGTACTTCGGCACCCGACCGTGACAGGCGGCCTGCCGCTCGGTTCGGCCTGAAGAACTGGCGTGTCCGTTCGCGTCTGACGGCGCTGATCCTGGTGCCGACCACGGTGGGTGTCGTGCTCGCGGGCACGCGCGTGGTCGCCTCCGTCGACAGTGTCGCCGGATACCAGCGGACCGCCGCCGCGGCGGAGTACTCCGGCGGTCTTCGGGATCTGGCCCAGGCGCTCGGATTGGAACGTGACAGGGGCGCCTGGGCGTCGTTCCAGCCCTCGGACAAGGGGTTGAAGGAGAGCGAGGAAGCCCAGCGGAAGGCGGTCGACGCACTGGCCGGGAAGGTGCTGCTGGAGGTCCGGGCGATCGACGACTCCTACGGCCCCCGAGCCGTCGAGGCGGCCAGGAGCGTCGCCTACCAGCTGGAAGGCCTTCCCGAGCTGCGCCGCCTGCCGGGCACGACCCGGGTGGAACGTTACAGCCACATGATCGCCCCGCTGCTCAAGCTCCACGAGGAGCTCACGCTGGTCAGCGACGATTCGGAGATCATCGGCAACACCCGCGCGCTCAGCGCCCTGGCGTACGCCAAGGAGGAGGTCTCCAGGCAGCGCGCCCGTCTGCTGGCCGGTTACTACGCGCCCTCGCTGATCAACCCGCAGGAGATCGAGAAGTTCATCGCCTCCCGTTCCCGCATGAACGAGTTCGAGGCGAACTTCAGCGTCGAGGCGAGCCCGGCCAACGGCCGGCTCCTGGCCGGCGCCATGATCGACGAGAGGGTGTACCGGGCCGAGCTGACCAAGTCCAGAGCGATCGTGCTCGCCGGCGATCCCCGGCACACCGGACGGCTGCTGTCGGACTCCAACGATGTCAAGCAGTGGTTCTCGGACAACACCGCGGTCCTCGACCTGATGCGGAAGGTGGAGACCAGGGTCGCGGACGACGTGGTCGCCAGGGCCCGGATGCTGGAGGACACCGAGCAGCGCGATGCGATCATCACGTCCGCCCTGATCCTGCTCCTGCTCCTGCTGGTACTCGGCCTCACGGTGGTCATCGCCCGCTCGATGGTGACGCCGCTGCGCCGCCTGCGAGCCGAGGCGCTGGAGGTCGCGGGCTTCAGGCTTCCCGAGGTGGTGCAACGGCTACGGGTCTCCGGCGACACC
This sequence comes from Streptosporangium amethystogenes, assembly GCF_000721075.1. Classification (GTDB taxonomy): domain Bacteria; phylum Actinomycetota; class Actinomycetes; order Streptosporangiales; family Streptosporangiaceae; genus Streptosporangium; species Streptosporangium amethystogenes. The sequence continues at coordinate 113,671 of NZ_JOEQ01000004.1, read as the reverse complement.
AGGACGCCCGAGATCGCCCCCATCCCGATCGAGAGCACCGACGAGATCGGCGAGGTGGCCAAGGCCTTCGACGAGGTCCACCGGCAGGCCGTGCGCCTGGCCGCCGAGGAGTCCGAGCTTCGCTCCAACGTCAGCGCGATGTTCGTCAACCTGTCGCGCCGCACGCAGACCCTGGTCGAGCGGCAGATCTCGCTGATCGACGGGCTGGAGAAGGGCGAGGAGGACGGCAGCCGCCTGGCCGACCTGTTCAGGCTCGACCACCTGGCCACCCGCATGCGCCGCAACTCCGAGAACCTGCTGGTCCTCGCCGGCCACGAGCCGCCCCGCAGGCGCAGCAAGCCGGCCAAGCTCGTCGACGTCGTGCGCGCCTCCCTGTCGGAGGTCGAGGACTACGAGCGGGTCCAGGTCAGGGTGCACCGTACGATCTCGGTCGCGGGCAGCGCCGCCAACGACGTCGTGCACCTGGTCGCCGAACTGGTGGAGAACGCCATCCAGTTCTCCCCCCGGGCCAGCCGGGTCGTGGTCTCCAGCAGCGCGATCGAGGGCGGCGGCGCGCTGCTCGCGGTCAGCGACCCGGGTATCGGCATGACCCACGAGGAGCTGGTCGAGGCGAACCGCAGGCTGGCGGAGCCACCCGTCGTCGACGTCTCGGTGTCGCGGCGTATGGGCCTGTTCGTGGTCGGCCGCCTGGCCCTGCGGCACGGCATCCGGGTGCAGCTGCGCCCGCAGGAGGGCGGCGGCCTCGTCGCCATGGTGCTGCTCCCGCCGGAACTCGTCACTCAGGAGGACCAGCCGGTGCGGACCCCCTCCTGGGGAGCGGAGCAGACCGCCTCGGGGGACTACTCCGCCCAGATGCCCACCGGTCGCCCGCCCGTCGGGCAACCCTCGTATGGGCAGACCCAGTCCTCGTTCGAGGATTCCTCGTTCGGGCAGAGTTCTTTCGGTCATGGCTCGTTCGGGCAGCCGTCCATCCCGGACACTTCCTCGTTCGGCTCTGCCTCGTCGCCCGGTGACCACCTCGCCGCGGAACAGCAGGCCTTCACGGGCCGGACGGGCTCGCCCGGCGTTCCGGCGGGTGGCGCACCGCTGCCCAAGCGCCAGGTCGGCGGGCTGAAAGGCAGCGGGGGAGTCCCCACCCGGGGATTCTCCTCATGGGGCGAGTCCTCATACGAGTACGGATACGAGAACGGGTACGAGAACCCGCTGGCGGGGGCGATGCCCACGGTGGGCGTCTCCCCGCTCGAAGCCGAGCAGGAGGAGTACCTGCCCATCTTCGCCTCGGTCGAGTCGGTCTGGTTTCGCCGGGTGGACGGTTCGGTGGAAGGCGGGGCGCCCGCCTCCTTCGCACCGGAGAGCACGGCCGGTGAGCAGTCCGCCCCATCGGCGGGTGGACCGGTCCACCAGACGGCTCACGAGCCGGTCTCCCCCTCGGTGGGAGCGGAGGCGGAGCGATCCGCGACGGCGGGTGACCCGGACGGCTGGAACACCCCGTCCGACGCCGGCTGGCGGGCCGCCCAGGCGGTGAGCGATCCCACCCTCGGCGGGATCACCGCCGCGGGTCTGCCCAAGCGCACTCCCCGGGCGAATCTCGTACCGGGCACGGCCGCTCCCACGTCGTCCAGCCCGATGCCGCCCGTGTCCCCGGACAGGGTGCGCAACCGTCTGGCGAGTTTCCAGCAGGGGGTGCGACGAGGTCGCGCCGAAGTAGCCGAGGCCACTACCGAGAGCCTTACCGACAAGGAGGATCGCTCGTGACGACCCTGAGTCATGAGGCGCGCAGGTTCGACTGGCTGATCACCGAGTTCGTCCGCGGTACGCCAGGTGTCGCGCATGCGGTGTGCGTCTCCGCCGACGGGCTGAGGATCGCCAGTTCGGAGGGATTTCCGGTCGACAGGGCCGACCAGCTCGCCGCGGTCGCCGCGGGCCTGCTCAGCCTGACCGTGGGGGCCTCCCGGGTGTTCGACGGCGGTCCGGTCACCCAGACCGTGGTCGAGATGGAGCGTGGCCTGTTGCTGGTCATGGCGATCAGCGACGGTTCCGCGCTCGCCGTGCTGGCCTCTTCCGACTGCGACATGGGTCTGGTGGCCTACCAGATGACGATGCTCGTCGAGCGGGCCGGTCAGGTGCTCACCCCCGCGCTCCGCGCCGAGCTACAGTCCCTCCGGGGCCGGTAGTGACCGGGACCGTGTTGGGTTTGTCCAAGGGAGGGGTCAGTGCGGGGGATTGACGAGAGCGAGGACGACGAGCCGCTGTTTCGCCCGTACACCGTCACCGGTGGCAGGTCGGAGCCCCGTTTCCAGCTGGCCCTGGAGACGTTGGTCTCCTCGTCCTTCATCATGGAGGAGGACCTGGCTCTGCTCACCCCCGAGCAGGATGCGATCATCAGGCTCTGTCGCTCGTACCGCTCTGTGGCTGAGATCTCGGCTCTACTGAAGGTCCCGCTTGGCGTGGCCCGCGTTCTGGTGGCGGATATGGTCGACGAGGGCTTCGTCCGCATCCATCAGCCGCGTCTTGATGAGGGACAACCGAATCTCAACATGCTCGAAAGGGTTCTCAGTGGACTTCGCAGGCTCTAGCCAGGGTGGCCTGACGTCAACGAAAATCGTTGTCGCGGGCGGGTTCGGTGTCGGCAAGACCACGTTCGTGGGGGCGGTGTCGGAAATCCTGCCGCTGACCACGGAGGCGGTGATGACCGACGCCAGCGCCGGGATCGACGACCTGGGGCTGACTCCGCACAAGACCACCACCACGGTCGCGATGGACTTCGGCCGTCTTTCGCTGGACCGCGACCTGATCCTGTATCTGTTCGGCACTCCCGGCCAGCACCGGTTCTGGTTCATGTGGGACGACCTGGTCCGCGGCGCGATCGGCGCGGTGGTCCTGATCGACACCCGGCGGCTGGCCGACGGCTTTCCGGCGATCGACTACTTCGAGGAGGCCAAGCTCCCCTTCCTGGTCGGCATCAACGGCTGGAACGGGGAGTTCCCGCACAACGAGGACGAGGTGCGCGAGGCCCTGACGCTGGCCCCGCACATCCCGGTCGTGCGGACCGACGCCCGCTCCCGGGACTCCGTCAAGGGCACGCTGATCACTCTGGTCGAGCACGTTCTACGGGTCCGCGCGGCCTACGGCACCTCCGTGTAGCCCTCGTCGCATCCGGGTGGGTCCGTGGTCCGTGACCGCCCCACCCGGACAGGGCCGGAGCCATCAGCCGGGGAGCCACTCCTTCCAGACGATCTTATTCGCGTCGATCCACTTCTGGGCCGCCCGGTCGGCGTCCAGGCCGTTCTCCGTCATGTCGTTCGCCACCGCGTTCTGCTGGTCGTTCGTCCAGGTGAAGTTCCTCACCAGCTCGTAGGCCCTGCCGCCGGTGTCGGCGAACCGCCTGCTCACGATCTTGTCGAGCAGGTAGGGCGGGTAGTCGCACCTCACCTTGGCGGGGTCGGCGTCGCAGCCGATCGCGTACGGCGGAAGATTGACCTTCGCCAGCTTGACCTGGGTGAAGAGCCACTGCGGCTCGTAGAAGTACATCAGCAGCGGGGTGCGGTCGCGGGTCGCCCGTCTGGCGGCCTCGATCAGTGCTTTCTCGCTGCCCGCGTAGACGACCTTGTAGTCGAGGTCGAGATTGCGCACCAGGGCCTCGTCGTGGGTGACATATGAGGCGTCCCCGTCAAGAAGTTGACCTAAATTGCCGGATTTGTCAGTTTTGAAGAGATGGGCGTACTTGTTGAGCTGCCGCCAGTCGGTGATGTCTGGATACTCCTCCACCATCCACTGCGGGACGTACCAGCCGATGACACCCCTGCTGCCGTTTCTTCCCGCGGAGACCGCGACCTTTTTCTCCTCGATGTAGGTCTGCTTCTCCGCCTCCCGTCCCCAGTTCTCCACGATCACGTCCACCGTGCCCTTTTCGAGGCCCTCCCAGGACTGGGCCTCATTGAGCTTGACCGTCTGCACCGGGTAGCCGAGCTCCGTGGTCAGCAGCCGCCCGAGGACCGCGGCGCCGGCCTCGTAGCCCGCCCAGCCGTTGACGGCGATCCGCACCGGCCTGTGGTCGGCGACCGGTGCGGACGGCTGCTCGCCCGTGCACGAGGTGAGCGGTAGGACCAGCGCGGTGACCGCACCGAGCACCGCGACGCGGGTGAGCGTCGAGAGGCGGCCGAGTGCCGGAAGGCGGGCGGGTGGGCGCGGCCCGCGAACCTGGCTCGCGGCGTCGCCGGGTGTGGCCACGTTCTCCTCCAGGGCTCGTCGCCCGGATCCGGTGAACCGAGGACGTGGTGCACTGCGGACGTAAGAGGTCACGATATGGGGTGATTATCGTGACTCACAATGATGTGATCTTCCGGGGGCGGTGCGCTTCCGTCCAACGCCCCTGAGCCACCGAATGGAACGATGCAAACGGCCATGCGAGCCAGTAAATAGGTAAATAAAGGTATTTGGGCGACTGAAACCGATGTTCCAGTCGCAGCTGGAGCTCCAGGCTCTCGTCACCACTTCATTAGGAATACGCATTTATTGAGCCGTGTTCGCTTGGCCCCATAGGTCGATATGTGCTCGAATTGCCGAGAACCGCGGGAAATTCGACCGAGGGTTCATCCACCGAGAGGCAGCGTTCGGTGAGCACACAGAGGATCCAAGACGCGGGCAGCGGCCTACGCCCGCGGAACTGGCGGGTGCGCCGACGCCTTGTCGCGCTCATCCTGGTGCCCACGATCGCCGCGGTGCTGCTCGGCGGGGTTCAGGTGTTCGCCTCGATGAGCGCCTCGGACGACTACCGGCGGATCAACGACCTCGCCCGGCTCTCCGGTCACGTCGGCGCGCTCACCCACGAACTGGCCGAGGAACGTGACCACACCGCCTGGTTCATCGCCCTCGGCCGCCCCGCGAGCGGGGTGGAGAACGTGCGGGCCCAGATGGACCTGGTCGACGGTGCCGTGACACGCGTTCGCGAGAGCGGTGCCCTGCTCGGCGGGGAGGTGAAGGGGCGTACCCGGGACGAGGTCGAGACCGCGATCACCCACCTGGACGACCTCCCCCCGCTGCGCATCCAGGCCCTGGGGTCGACGCTGCTGTCCGACGCGGTCATCACCGCCTACAGCCTGGTCATCGCCGATCTGATCTCCCTCCACGACGAGATCGGCAAGGGTACGGCCGACGACGTCCTGTTCGGCCAGGCCCTGACCCTGGACGCGCTCGCCCGCGCCAAGGAGGCGGTCTCGTTCCAGCGGGCGCTGCTGACCGTGGTGCTGGTGGCGGGGCGGTTCGAGCAGGAGCAGATGGAGCAGTTCCTCGGCGCGCTCTCCACCGAGCGCAACGAGAGGAAGACCTTCGCAGCCGAGGCCGGAAGCCGGGACCGCCGCCTCTTCGACGAGGCGGTCAACGGCCGTACCGCAGAGCGCGCGGAGTTCCTCCGCGAGCTGGTCCTGCTCCGCGCGGCCTCCGGCATCTCGCTGAAAGGGCTGGACCTGGCAGAGAAGGACGACGCCAAGGAGTGGTACGACGCGGCCACCGTCGTCGTCGACCACATGCGCGGGGTCGAGGAACGGCACGCCCGGGACATCGTCGCACGCAGCCAGCAGCTCGGTGACGCCGAGCAGAGCCACGCCCTGATGGTCGCCATGGCCGTCGTCGCCCTGCTGGCGCTCGTACTGGTGATCACCATCTGGGTGGCGCGCTCGCTGGTCAGCCCGCTGCGGCGGCTGCGCGGGGAGGCGCTGGAGGTCGCCGGGGAGCGGCTGCCCGCGTACGTCCAGCGGGTCCGCGAGTCACGTGAGGGGGAGGTCGTCGTGGACGTGCCGCCGATCGGGGTGCTCTCCCGGGACGAGATCGGTGAGGTCGCCAGGGCGTTCGACGAGGTGCTCAGGGAGGCGGTGCGGCTGGCGGGCGACGAGGCCAAGCTGCGTAACACGGTGAACGCGATGTTCGTCAACCTCTCCCGGCGGAGCCAGAGCCTGGTGGAACGCCAGCTCAGCCTGGTCGAGCGGCTGGAGCGCGGGGAGCGCGACGACCAGCGGCTGGCGGACCTGTTCAAGCTCGACCACCTCGCCACCCGCATGCGCCGCAACAGCGAGAACCTGCTCGTCCTCGCCGGGCAGGAGGTGGCGCGGCGCTGGAGGCAGCCTGTCGAGTTGATGGACGTGGTCAGGGCGTCGCTGTCGGAGGTGGAGAACTACGAGCGGGTGACGAACCGGGTCCAGTCGGAGGTCGCCGTCGCGGGCCCCGCGGTGAGCGACGTGGTCCACCTGCTGGCCGAGTTGGTGGAGAACGCCGTCTCGTTCTCGCAGACGAACACCAGGGTCACGGTGTCCAGCAGCCGGATCGAGGGAGGAGGCGTGATGGTCTCGGTGACCGACCAGGGCATCGGCATGACGCTCGACGAGCTCTCCCAGGCCAACTGGCGGCTGGCCAACCCGCAGGCCGCCGACGCCTCGGTCGCCCGCCACATGGGTCTGTTCGTGGTCGGCCGCCTCGCGCTCAAGCACGACGTCCGCGTCCAGCTCCGCCCCCAGGGATCGGGGCTGACCGCGATGGTCCTCCTCCCGGAGACACTTCTCGTCACGCCGCCCTCCGCGCCCCAGCAGGTCGGTTACCCGCGGCTCCCCGCCGTCTTCCCCAAGGGCGTCGCACCCTTCGCCGGTCCGTCGTTCCCGCAGGCTCCCGGCGCGGGGCCGTCCGGCGCCGAGGGCCTGCCCCCGAGGGTTCCCCTGCTCGCGGCGCCCCCCGCGCAGACGTGGCCCGCACCCGCGTGGGACGGGCGGCCGGACATGAGCACGCCGAGCGTGTGGAGCCCGCCCCCGGAGCGGCCCCGCCCGCAGGGGGAGTTCCCGGAGCCGCGCCCCGACCCGCTGGGTCCCCTTCCCCGTCCGGCCCGGGCGGACGAGACAGGGCCGTCGGCGAGGCGGGACGACTTCCTGCCGATCTTCGCCTCGGTCGAGTCCGCCTGGTTCAGGATCACCGCCTCCAAAGATCCCGACGCGGCCACGGGCGACCCCGTTCCAGAGAGCCCTCGGACCGAGCCCGAGCCGTGGTCCTCGCCCGGGGACGGGGGCTGGCAGGCCGCCCAGGCGGCGAGCGCACCCGCACACGGCGGTACGACCGACGCCGACCTGCCCAAACGCACCCCCAGGGCGAACCTGGTGCCCGGCTCGGTGGCGCCGCTCGCGCGGTCTCGGCCGAACTCGGGACCGGGACCGGGCGCGGTCCCGGTCTCGGCCGAGCGACTCCGTGACCGGATGTCGAGCTTCCAGCAGGGCGTGCGCAGGGCGCGCAACGAGCTCCCGAACCGGGACCGGTAGCCGTGCGGACCGACGACTTTGGCGGTGGGCGGGGCGGGCGCTTCGGGTACGAGCCGGAGTACGGCGAACCGGTCGAGGAGGAGAGCTCGCTGGTCCGGATGTACGCCGTGACCGGAGGGCGGATCGTGCCGAGCGCCAAGCTCGCCATGGAGGCGATGGTCTCGACCTCGACCCCGGTCCAGCTCGGCCTGTCCTACATCCGGGAGTACCGTCTCATCAGCGATCTGTGCCGCCGGATCCGCTCGGTCGCGGAGATCTCCGCCCTCCTCGGCGTCCCCCTCGGCGTGACCCGCGTCCTGGTCTCCGACATGGAGTCCGAGGGCCTGGTGCGGATCCACCACCCCAAGGTCGACGCGGCGGGTCCCGGTCCCGACCTGCTCGAACGCGTCCTGAGCGGTCTCGACCAGATCTGAGGCCGGCCGGGGCAGCCGGGGGTCAGCTCGGGGCGAGCCACCATTTGGCGGCGACGAGCTCGGCCACCAGGGTCTCGGTCAGGAGCGCCACGTCAGGGTCGTCATCGTGGCGGTAGCGGACGGCGGCCTTGGCGCCGGGAAGGTCGCCGCCGACGGCCAGGACCGTGGAGCCGCGCTGCCGGATCCAGTCCATGGCCTGCTCGTCGTAGCGAGAACCGGGGAACAGGATGGCGCGGTAGTCCAGGGTCTTGGTGAGATAGACGTCCACGTGGGCCCAGTCGCCGGTCTCGCACGCGTCGGCCGCCCTGCGCGGCCCCTCCCGGAACATCAGAGCCGACTGCTCGGCGGAGGACAGGTGCTCGGCGGGGGCGATCGTGTAGACGCCGTGCGGGCCGTCGAGCAGTGCCGCCGCCGGCTCCAGCCACTCGTCGCGGCGCTCCAGCAGGTCGGCGGTGGCCTCGGCCGTACGGCGGAGCAGCGCGGGTACCTCCCCGCCGGAGGCGGTGAGGCGGTTTCCGAGTGCCAGGAGCAGGGCGAGGGTGTGCTGGAAGGTCCGGCAGGCCACGCCGCCGCGCTCCTCGCCGGCCAGCATCGGGACCACCAGGTCGGCGCCCTCGGTGACCGGCGAGCCCGGCGCGTTGGTCAGCGCGAGGACGAAGGACCGGCCACGATGGCGGGCGAGGGCGTCGAGGGTCTCCCTGCTGCCACCGGTGGCGGAGATGGCGACCACCAGGGTGTCCGGGCTCGGCGGGTGACCCAAGGTGGCGGAGGCGTACTCGGCCACCGCGTCCACTCCGGCGGCCCGCAGGCGCAGCGCGGCCACCCGGGCGGCGTACCGGGAGCTGCCCATGCCGAGGAAGACCACCCGCCGGATCCGGGAGGGGATTCCGGAATACGGGTCGTCGGCCTCCAGGGCGCTCGCCAGGCCGGTCAGCGCGGCGGGCTTGGCCTCCAGATCGGCGAGGTACAGCTCGGGAATCACGTGCTCTCCTTCATCGGTTTCACCGGTCACCGGTAGCGGGACCGAAGGACGCCCATCGGGGCGTAGCGCCAGCGGGGGAGATGCCGGGCGGCGTAGACGAGCTCACGGCACTCCTGTTCGATCTCGAACGGGCGCAGCAGGGAACGGTCCAAAAGACCGGCGTGGCCCAGCTCGGCCAGGCGGTCTGAGTAGGCCGTCTCCAGGGTGGCGCGGGCCGCGACGGCCCACTCGGCGATCATCGCCGGATCGGCGTCGCGGCGCCTGACCGCGACCTGGCCGACGTGTTCGAGGCTCGTGGTGAGCTGTGCGAGGTCGCGGGCGGCGGGCTGGAAGGGGGCGGCGTCCGTGACGGTCGGGTTGCCGTCGAAGTCGATCACCGCGTACCCGTCCCGCCAGCGGAGCATCTGGCCGACGTGCAGGTCGCCGTGGATGCGGATCAGCGGGGTGGCGCCCGCGACGGCCAGCGGAGCCAGGTCGGCGCGGAGCGCGCCGGCGTGGGCCGCGAGCCACTCGCCGTCCTCGCCGTCGGTCAGTGCCAGCGCCTCCTCCAGTGCCTCGCCGGCCCGGAGCGACCACGGGCCCTCCGCCGTACGCACCGGGTCGGGGAAGGTCACCGACGGGGTCGCCATCGCCGAGTGCAGGTCGGCCGAGAGGGCGCCCAGGTCGGCGGCGAAGGAGGTGCCGAAGGAGACGGCCTCGTCCACGCACCACTCCCAGCCGTCCCTCGCCTCGGGAAGGTAGGCGGTGACAAGGGCGAGCAGCGTCTCGGAGCCGTCGTCCGCGCGCCGGGAGAGGGCCGCGTAGGGCGTGGCGGTCGCGGTGAAGCCGACCGATGTCAGGTGCGCGAACATGTCGGGCGCGGGCGCCGGGAGTGGTAGGGGCGGGGTGAGCCACTTGACGACCACCCTCTCGCCGACGACCACCGAGTGGTTGGTCTGGTCGACGTCGAACCCGCGTTCACCCGTCCCGGAGGCTCCGCCGATCCATGACAATTGAGTGTCGGTTGAGATAAGTGTGGCAGTCGGGGAGGGAAGCGGATGGAACCGGCGCACTCTGAAGGGGGAGGTATCCGTGCTGGTCAGAGCGTCAAGGAGCGCGCTGCTCCGTCCGTCGCCGGCTCGGGGAACCGTGTCGAGCCGGTTCCAGATTGAAGCTGGATTTAACAAACGGACCCAACTTTCCAGGGGTGATGTCGTGGGAAGTCTTGCTCAAGATAATGTTGACTGCAACACTCCTGCTTTGGTCTGCCGTGTCCCTAACGGCCGGTCTACCCCACTTACACTGAATTCTTAAGGAGTAGCGGCCGTGTCCCGCACTCGGTACCCCCGTAATCTTCCGGCTGTCGCCCTGGTCGCCGGCCTCGCGCTCGCAGTCTCGGCATGTGGCGGGGAGGCCGCGGACACCGCCGCGCCCGCCGCCAGCGCCTCATCGGCGCAGCTCAACCCGAACGCCGACCTGTCCAAGCAGAGCCTCACCATCTCCGTCTGGGACGGTTACACCCCCAAGGAGCTGGCCACCGAGGTCAAGGAGAAGCTCAAGACCGAGCTCAAGGTCACCCTGCACGACACCAACGAAGTGATCATGGCGAAGCTCACCAGCGGCGCCGACACCGGGCTCGACGTGGCCTTCGTCTCCGGTCAGTACGCCCAGGCGCTCAACGAGGCCGGCCTGCTTGAGCCGCTCCACCCCGAGCTCATCCCGAACCTGGCGAACCTCTACCCCGAGGCCAAGGAGCTCTCCTACGACAAGGGCAACGTCTTCTCGGTCCCCTACACCTGGGGTACCACCGGGCTCTGCTACCGGACCGACCTGATGAAGACCGCCCCGACGAGTTGGAACGATCTCCTCAACCCGCCGGAGGAAGCGGTCAAGAAGGTCACCATGATGACCACCGAGCGCTGGCTGGCCCTGCCCGCCCTCAAGGCGCTCGGCTACTCGGTCAACACCAAGAACGACGAGGAGATCGCCAAGGTCAAGGAGGCGCTGCTGAAGGCCAAGCCGAAGCTGCTCGCCTACGACGACACCACCTTCGGCGAGAAGCTCAAGACCGGCGAGGCCGTGATGGTCGAGGCGTGGGACGGCTGGTGCCCGACCACCGAGAAGAACATCAAGTTCGTGGTGCCCAAGGAGGGCAGCGACCTGTGGGTGGACACCATGGTCGTGCTGAAGTCCTCCAAGAACAAGGAGGCGGCGCACGCCTTCATCAACTACATCCTGGACCCGAAGGTACACGGCTGGGCCGCGGAGAACATCCTCTACAAGGTCCCGAACAAGGCCGCGATGGACGCGATGAACCCCGAGCTCAAGGCCGCCAACGCGCCGCTGCAGATGACCCCGTCCGACCTGCTCAAGGGTGAGTCGATCATCGACCTGGGCGAGGACTCACTGAAGTTCGGCAGGCTCGCGGCAGAGGTCTCGGCCCAACAGTGACACGCTCCACCGGTTCCGGCGCGTCCGTGCGATCACGGGCGCGCCGATCGCGTGCCCTGGGAAGGCTCGTCTTCCTGGGGCCCGGACTGACGTACCTGATCGTCCTGCTGCTGATCCCGCTGGCGCTGCTCATCAGCTTCACGGTGTTTCGCAGGGGCCGCTTCGGCGGCATCGTCTACGAGCTGACGGCGGAGAACTTCACCCGCCTGTTCGACCCCCTCTATCTCGGCGTGGTGATCGGCTCGCTGCGGCTGGCCGCGATCGCCACGCTGATCGCCCTGCTGGTCGGCTACCCGACGGCCTACCTGATCGCCCAGCTGCCGCAGAAGTGGAAGACGATCGCGCTGGTCGCGATCGTGCTGCCGTTCTGGACCAACTTCCTGGTGCGCATCTACGCCTGGATCATCCTGCTGAGCGGTCCGGGGCTGGTCAACAGCACCCTGATGGACCTGGGACTGATCGACAAGCCACTGGAACTGCTCTACAACCAGGGCACCATCGTCACCGGCCTGGTGTACTCGTACCTGCCGCTGATGGTCCTGCCGCTGTACGCGGCGATCGAGAAGCTGGACCCGCAGCTCCGCGAGGCGTCGGCCAACCTCGGCGCCGGCCCCGTCCGCACGTTCGCCTCGGTGACGCTGCCGCTGACCCTGCCGGGCGTGCTCACCGGTTGCCTGTTCGTGTTCGTACCGAGCTTCGGCAACTTCATCATCCCCGAGCTGCTCGGCGGTGGCCGCTCCATCATGGTCGGCAACCTGATCAGGGACCAGTTCCTCAAGTCGCGCGACTGGCCGTTCGGATCCACCCTCGCACTGGCGCTGATCGCCGTGCTGATCGTCCTGCTGCTGGCGCAGGCATGGAGTGCCCGACGTGCGTAAATCCCGACTGCTGTACGTCCCCTTCTGGGCGACCTACGTCTTCCTCTACACGCCGATCGTCGTGCTCGTCGTGATGTCCTTCAACGCCGGCGACTCCCCCTACGTCTACGAGGGCTTCAGCCTGGAGTGGTACGGCACGCTCGCGAAGAACGCCGCGATCCGCGAGGGCCTGGTCAACACGCTGATCGTCGCGGTGGGCTCCACGGTGCTGGCCACGGTGCTCGGCACCCTGCTGGCCGTGGGCCTGGCCCGCCACACCAGGTCGCGGGCGCTGGACGCGCTCGGCATGCTGCCGGCCGTCCTGCCCGACCTGGTGCTGGGCATCGGCCTGCTGGTGTTCTACGCCACGATCAAGTCGACCCTCGGGCTGCACTCGGTGCTGCTGGCCCACACGGTGTTCGGCATGGCGTTCGTGACCGCGGTGGTCCGCACCCGGCTCACCCACGCCGACACCTCCCTGGAGGAGGCGTCCAGGGATCTGGGGGCGACGCCGTTCACCACGTTCGTCCGGATCACCCTGCCGCAGCTGGCGCCGGGCATTCTGGCCGGCGCGCTGCTCGCGTTCACCCTCTCGATCGACGAGTTCGTCATCGCGTTCTTCACGGCGGCGCCCACCACGCCGACCCTGCCCATCGTCATCTACTCAATGGTCCGCTTCGGGGTCACCCCCGAGATCAACGCCCTGGCCACGCTGCTGCTGCTCGTGAGCTTCACCGCGGTGATCGTGACCCAGCGGATGACCCGACTGACGGAGTCGCTGTCCTAATGCTGAAGATCACGGGTGTCAGCCGTCGGTTCGGTGACGTCACGGCGCTGTCGGACGTCTCCCTGGAGATCCGGCAGGGCGAGTTCTTCGCGTTGCTCGGCCCCAGCGGCTGCGGTAAGACCACACTGCTGCGGATTCTCGCGGGCTTCGAGTCGCCCGACGAGGGCACCGTCACGCTCGACGGCGACGACCTGCTCGGCCAGGCGGCCCACCGCCGCCCGGTCAACCTGATGTTCCAGTCGTACGCGCTCTTCCCGCACATGACCGTGGCCAAGAACGTCGCGTACGGCCTGGAGCGGGAGAGGCTGGGCAGGGCGGAGGTCCGCGGCCGGGTCGACGAGGTCCTGCAGAAGGTCGGGCTGGAGACCATGGCCGGCCGCAGGCCGCATCAGCTCTCCGGCGGCCAGCGCCAGCGGGTCGCGCTCGCCCGCGCGATCGTCAAGCGGCCGCGCCTGCTGCTGCTGGACGAGCCGCTGTCCGCGCTGGACAAGAAGGTGCGCGCGGAGATGCAGCTGGAGCTCAAGCGACTCCAGAACGAGGTCGGCATCACCTTCGTCGTGGTCACCCACGACCAGGAGGAGGCCATGTCGCTGGCCGACAGGATCGCGGTCTTCAACGCCGGCGGGGTCGAGCAGGTGGACGCCCCGGTGGAGCTGTACGAGCACCCGCGCACGCCGTTCGTCGCCGGCTTCGTGGGGGCCAACAACATCTTCGAGGGCAGGGCCTGCTCGGCCGGCCTGGCCGGCGAGGAGCTCGGCATCCTGCCAGGGGACTCGGGCCTGCCCGACGGCACGCCCGCGTTGCTCGCGGTACGGCCGGAGCGGATCAGGCTGGACGGCGAGGACAAGGGCGTGCTGGGCGGCGAGGTCGTCGACGTGAGCTTCTACGGCGGCATCTCGCACGTGTCGGTACAGGTGAGCGGGCGTCGGCAGCCGGTGCTGGTGGCCACCCAGGGGGCCACCCAGGTCCAGACGGGGTCCAAGGTGGCGCTCGGCTGGGCGGAGGGGGACGGAGTGCTGATCCCTCAATGAGACGAGTTGAGCGGGTGGTTCGTCGCGGTCCTGGCGTAGTCGAGGATGAGTTCCGCCGCCTCCTGCGGGCCGATCACCGGGTGGCGGGCCGTTATGCGGTAGCCGTACGCATCCTCAAGCGCGACCAGGTTGCGGGCGATGAGCAGGGAGTCGCCCGACAGCGTGAAGGTCTCCAACGCGGCCCCGGTGTCCAGGATGCTCTGGTAGAGCGAGACCTGGCGGTCGTAGAGGGTGGTCAGCAGCAGGGCGTACATCCTGTTGCGGGGGGCGGCTCCGCCGAGCTCGTTGAGCAGCCGGACGTCCGGGTCGTCCGGGCCGTGCGGCAGCCCCGAACGGACGGTCACGACAAGCTTCTCCGCGGGGTCGCGCATGCCCTTGATCCGCTTGAGTCGCTGCTCGTAGAAGCGCTCCATCCCGGAGTGGTGGGCGTCGACCAGCAGTTCGCTGAGACGCGGGTAGTGGTACAGGACGGCCCCGGAGGTGAGTCCGGCCTCCTCCGCGACATGGTTGAGGTGCACTCCCTCGGTACCGTGCCGGATGATCGCCCGATGTGCGGCCGCGATGAGATCCAGGCGCCGGTCCGCCCGTCCCTTGCGCGTCATATTCCCCCGCTCGTTGAAAACCACGCTCTGTGCCGGGGTCCATAGTGACCGTTTTCTGGGTTTTTTGCTAGCTGAGAATTTCACCATTCTTCAAAAGCCGCAACTTCTAGACGTAAGGAGGCGTGATGTCTCTCACGATCCTGTTCATGCCGGAGAGCGCCTACGGGCCGACGAACAACTGCATCGGCATCGGCGACATTCTTCGTAAGCGTGGACATAGAGTTGTTTTCGCAGCTGAGGCCTCCTGGAAGGGGAAATTGACGGCCCTCGGATTCGAGGAGGACCTGGTCGATCTCGCGCCGCCGGCCGAAGAGGAACAGGACGCCGGGCAGTTCTGGAAGGACTTCATCAGGGACACCGCGCCGGAATACCGGAAGTCGACTCTGGAGCAGTTGGAGACGGTCACCAAGCCGATCTGGGAGGCGCTTATCGACGGCGCCAAGTACTGCGAGCCCCGGTTGAAGGAGATTGTCGAGCGCGTCCAGCCGGACGTCATCGTCGAGGACAACGTCATCACCTTCCCGGCGCTGCTGACGGCGGGCAAGCCGTTCGTCCGGATCGTCTCCTGCAACCCGCTGGAGGTGCGCGGCGAGGGCGTCGCCCCGGTCTTCTCCGGGCTGCCCGCCGACGACCGGTCGCAGTGGGGCGCCTTCAACGCCGAGTACGACCGCACCCACCGCGAGATCTGGACCGCCTTCAACGAGTGGGTCGTCGAGCAGGGCGCCGACCCGCTGCCGGACCTGGACTTCATCCACGAGGGTGACCTCAACCTCTACGTCTTCCCCGAGATCGCCGACTACGTCGACGCCCGGCCGCTGGGCGACTCCTGGCACCGCCTGGACTCCTCGGTGCGCGAGACGGACGGCGGCTTCGAGCTTCCCGCGTCGCTGGCCGATCGGGACGGCTCGCTGGTCTACTTCTCGCTGGGCTCGCTCGGCTCGGCGGACGTCTCGCTGATGCAGCGGGTCATCGACGTGCTGGCCACCACCCCGTACCGCTTCATCGTCTCGATGGGTCCGCTGCACGAGGAGATCAAGCTGGCCGACAACATGTGGGGCGCCGAGTTCGTCCCGCAGACCAAGATCATTCCTATGGTCGACCTGGTCATCACGCACGGCGGCAACAACACCACCACCGAGGCGCTGCACTTCGGCAAGCCGATGATCCTGCTTCCCCTGTTCTGGGACCAGTACGACAACGCGCAGCGCGTCCACGAACTCGGCTACGGTGTGCGCCTGTCCACCTACACCTTCTCCAACGAGGAGCTGACCGGCGCACTGGACAGGCTCCTGGGCGACGGCGCGCTCCGCGAGCGCCTGGCAGCCGCGGGCGAGGAGATCCGCGGGCGGGACGGCCTGCGCAGGGCGGCCGACCTGATCGAGCAGGCCGGCGCCTGACGGCTCTCCGCACCACCACGATGAGGGAAGTTCCATGGGCAAGTTGATCAATCCGGCGACCGGCGAGATCCTGAGGGAGATCGCCGACACCCCGATCGAGGAGGTGGCCGCCGCCGTGCGGCGGGCCCGCGTGGCGTTCCGGGAATGGAGCGAGGCGACGCCGGCCGAGCGGGCCAGGGTGCTGCTGCGCTTCGCCGATCTCGTCGAGGCCGACGCCGAGGAGCTCACCCGGCTGGAGGTCGCCGAGACGGGCAAGCCCGCGGCGGTCTTCCGCGACGGCGAGCTGCCGTTCGCGGCGGACAACCTCCGCTTCTTCGCCGGGGCGGCCCGCTCGCTGGACGGCACCGGTGCGGGGGTGCTCAGCTCCGGCTACACCTCGCTGCTGGTGCGTCGTCCGGTCGGTGTCGTCGGATCGATCGCCCCGTGGAACTTCCCCCTGGTCATGGCGGTGTGGAAGATCGGCCCCGCGCTCGCCGCGGGAAACGCGGTGGTCATCAAGCCCGCACCTCAGACGCCGGGCACCACGTTGCGGATGGCCGAGCTGTTCGCCCGTGCCGGCGCGCCCGACGGCCTGCTCCAGGTGGTGCTGGGCGGTGCCGAGGTGGGCGAGGCCCTCGTCACCGACCCGGGCGTCGACATGGTGAGCGTCACGGGCTCCACCGCGACCGGCCGCGCGGTCATGCGCGGCGCCACGGGTTCCCTGAAGCGGGTCCATCTGGAGCTCGGCGGCAAGGCTCCGGCGCTGGTCTTCGGTGACGCGGACCTGTCCGAGATGGCCAGGGGCGTCGCGATGGGCGCCACCTACAACACCGGCCAGGACTGCACGGCCGCGACTCGCGTCTACATCTCCCGGGAGGTGTACGACGAGGCGGTCGAGGCGCTGCACGCGACGCTGGCGCGGATCAGTGTGGGCGACCCCTGGGATCCGGCCACCGACATCGGCCCGTTGATCTCCAAGGGGCACCGCGACCGCGTGCACGGCTTCGTGGAGCGTTCCGTCGCCGCGGGCGCCTCCGTGCTCTGCGGCGGTGCCCCGCTCGAAGGGCCCGGGTTCTACTACCCGCCCACCCTGGTTTCCGGCGCGACCCAGGACAGTGAGATCGTTCAGGGTGAACTTTTCGGTCCGGTACTGATCGCCCTGCCCTTCGACGGAGAGGACGAGGCGGTCCGGCTGGCCAACGACACCGTCTACGGGCTGGCCTCATCGGTCTGGTCCAGGGACGTGGCCAGGGCGCTGCGCGTGTCGCATCGGCTCGATGTGGGCGTGACCTGGGTGAACGACCATCTGCCCATCGCCTCTGAGGCGCCGCACGGCGGGGTCAAGGGGAGTGGCTTCGGCAAGGACATGAGTCAGGAGGCGGTTGGGGAATACTCTGTGACCCGCCACCTGATGATCAAGCACCAGGCTCCGGAGGTGAAGGATTCCTTCCGGCCGGCCTGAAAGCTTTGTGGCCGTATGTCCTTTTTGCGGTGATTTATCGGCATTTACTCCATTCGAAGTGACATAAAGGATGTGCTCAAATTGCTTTCGCCGCTTCCAAATCCGGCGAGGGGTTACGTAGGCCAGTGATGACACAAGACCGCCGGAGCCACCGCGCGTCAGGGGTGGGCAGTCGACTCCTGCCGGCGAACTGGCGCGTGCGTCCCCGTCTGGTCGCGCTGATCCTGCTCCCGACCGCCGCGGCCGTCCTGCTCACCGGACTTCAGCTGACCACCGCCCTCGCCACGGCCGGCGAATACCGCCGGATGACCGAGGTCGCCTCACTGGTCGAGTCGCTCGGCACCCTCGCCCACGAGATGGCCGAAGAGCGCGACCTCACCGCCTGGTACGCCGCCGGCGCCACGCGCTCCCGGCTCACCAAGGTCAGGGAACAGCGTGGGGTGGTCGACCGGAGCAGCAAGCAAACGCTGACCGCCATGGAGGCCCTCGACGAGTCGCAGGCGGCCCGTGTCCGTACCGAGGTCGCCCAGATCCGCCGCTGGCTCGACGGTCTTCCCGGCCTGCGCAGGCTGATGACCGACGGCAGCGTGCTGCCCCGGGCGGCCCTCGGCATGTACTCGCGGATGATCTCCGACTTCATCACCCTCCACGACGACCTGGGCCGCAGCGGCGGCGACGAGCGCCTTATCGGTGACGCGCTCGCGCTGGGCGCACTGACCCGGGCCAAGGAGCAGGTCGCCAGGCAGCGGGGCACCCTCCTGGTCAGCTTCCTGGACGGCAAGTTCGACTTCGACGACCCCGCCGACCTACTGGGCGCGTACCGGAGCCAGCAGAGCGAGGAGAACGCCTTCCGGGCGACCGCCTCGGCCGCCGACATCAAGCGCTTCCGTGACGTGGTCAACGGTCCAAAGATCGACCAGGCCGACTCCATGCGGGCTCTCGTCATGTCCCTCATGCGGGAGAACAAGCCGCTGGAGCGGATCGGCGGTGGCTGGCTCAGGAGCGCCGACACCTGGTACGCGGCCTCCTCCGCGATCGTGGACGACATGCGGACCGTCGAGCGCGGCCTGTCGGCCGCGGTGGTCGCCCGCAGCCAGGAGATGGAGAGTGCGGAACAGCGCAGCGCCGCGATCTCCGGTGTCTCGATCCTGATCCTGCTGGTCCTGATCCTGCTCATCACCGCCTGGGTGGCCGGCACGCTCGTCCGGCCGCTGCGCAAGCTGCGCAGCGAGGCGCTTGAGGTGGCCGACACCCGGCTGCCCGAGACCGTCCGGGTGCTGCGGGAGTCCGGAGACCACGCTCCGAACATCGAGGTGCCCTCCATCGGGGTGCTCTCCCGCGACGAGATCGGGGAAGTGGCCAGGGCATTCGACGAGGTCCACCGCGAGGCCATCAGGCTGGCGGGTGACGAGGCCCGGCTGCGAAGCAACATCAACGCGATGTTCGTCAACCTCTCCCGGCGCACCCAGTCGCTGGTGGAACGCCAGATCGACCTCATCGACGACCTGGAGCAGGGTGAGCAGGACGAGAGCCGCCTCGGCAGCCTCTTCAAGCTGGACCACCTGGCCACCCGCATGCGCCGGAACTCCGAGAACCTCCTGGTCCTCGCCGGTCAGGAGCAGAGCCGCCGGTGGAGTGAGCCGGTTCCGCTCAGCGACGTCGTCCGCGCCTCGCTGTCGGAGGTCGAGAACTACGAGCGGGTGAACCTCCGGGTCGAGTCGGGCATCTCGATCATCGGCCAGGCCGTCAACGACATCGTCCACCTGGTCGCGGAGCTCGTCGAGAACGCGATCTTCTTCTCGCCGCAGGACACCAAGATCACGGTGACCAGCAACGGCAACGAGATGGGCGCCGTCATCCTGGCGGTCACCGACGCGGGCATCGGCATGAGCGACGAGGAACTGGCCGAGGCCAACCGCCGGCTGGCCGAGCCTCCCGCGGTGGACCTGTCGGTCTCCCGCCGGATGGGCCTGTTCGTGGTCGGCCGCCTTGCCATGCGCCACGGGATCAGGGTCCAGCTCAGGCGCCCGGAGACCGGCGGCCTGAGCGCCGTCGTACTCCTGCCGGTGCAGGTGGTGGCCCAGGGCGCGGGGATGCCCGAGATGGCGATGGCCGGACAGGGCGGCATGCCGTCCGGTTCCTTCGGCGGTCCCGCGAACTCGTTCCCCTCGGTGAACCCCGACCCGTTCGGCTCCGCTCCGAACGCGGACCCGTTCGGGACCGGTGCCGGGCGCGGTGGCCGATCGCCGGCCGGCTTCGGGCAGCCCGCCCAGACGCCGCCTCAGATGCCGTCTCAGGCGCCTCCCCAGGTGCCGGCACCGATGTCCGGAGATCTCTGGTCGGGGCCGGTGGTGCCCGCCTCCGCGGTGGAGGACCTGTGGTCGTCGCCGCTGGCGTCGACCCCGGCGCCGTCGTTCCCCTCGGCCTGGCCCGAGACCTCCTCGTCCGATCTGTGGACACCGCAGCGGCTGGAGCCGGTGGAGAACACCCAGGCCCTTCCCGCGGTCGAGGTCTCGCCGACGGAACCGGAGCCGGAGGAGTTCCTGCCGATCTTCGCAGCGGTGGGGTCCGACTGGTTCCGCAGCAGCACCTCTGGCGCACCCGAGCCGGAGCAGGAGGCGGAGCCCGATCCCGAGCCCGTCGCCGAGGCCAGGCCCCGGCTGCTGGAGCCGCGGGTCAGGCGAGGCCCGCAGGGACTGGAGACCCAGAACTTCCCGCAGCTCTCGCACTCCACGCCGCAGCCTCAGCAGCAGCCGGGGCAGCCGCCGCAGCAGCAGCAGGCGCAGCCGCCCAGGCCGGCTGCGCCCGCGGCCGACAGGCAACCGTGGAGCACCCCGTCAGATCAGGGCTGGGCGGCCGCGGAGGTCGCCAAGAAGCCGGTGGAGGGCGGCGTGACCGGATCGGGCCTTCCCAAGCGGGTGCCCAAGGCGAACCTCGTTCCCGGAGCCGCCTCGGCGGCACCGGCTACGCCGGCCCCCCCGATGCCGCCGATATCGGCGGATCGGGTACGCAGCCGCCTGTCCAGTTTCCAGCAAGGCGTACGGCAGGGACGCGCTGAGATGAGCGAGCGCGCCAAGGCCGTCGAGGGAGAGAACCAGCAGTGAACAACCAACTCAGCCAGGCCGCCCGCGGCTTCAACTGGCTGATCACCGAGTTCGTCAAGGAGATGCCCGGAGTGGCGCACGCGGTGATCGTCTCCGCGGATGGGCTCCCGCTGGCCTACTCCCAGGGGTTTCCCAAGGACCGGGCGGACCAACTCGCCGCGATCACGGCCGGTCTGATCAGCCTCACCCAGGGTGCCTCACGAGTCTTCGAAGGTGGTCCGGTGGCACAGACAGTGATCGAGATGCAGCGGGGCCTCCTGCTGACCATGTCGATCAGCGATGGTTCCGCGCTGGCCGTACTGGCCTCGCCGGACTGTGACATGGGCCTGGTGGCCTACCAGATGACACTGCTCGCAGAGCGTGCCGGGCAGGCGCTTACGCCTGCGCTACGGGCCGAACTGCAGTCGGTTCAGCGATAGGGGGGTGATATGGACGCACCAGGTTGGCGTGGGCCGGGGGAGGAACCCCAGAACACGTCTCAGGCCAAGAGCGGGCGAGACCGGTTGATTCGCCCGTACGCTGTGACCGGGGGCAGGACCGCCCCCCGGATGCAGCTAGCTCTTGAGGCACTGGTCTCCTCGGCGACGTTGGCGGGAGTGGATCCCGCCACGCTTTCCACGGAATATCAGGCGATCATTTCGCTGTCCCGGCAGGTGCGCTCGGTCGCCGAGCTCTCTGCCCTGTTGCGCATGCCACTTGGCGTGACCCGGGTACTGATCGCGGACATGGCGGCCGAGGGCCTGGTGCAGATCCATCAGCCGTCACTGGATGCGGGTAAGCCGGATCTCAATTTGCTTGAAAGGGTGCTCAGTGGGCTTCGCAGGCTCTGACGCCGGGATGACGTCGACGAAGATCGTCGTCGCCGGCGGGTTCGGTGTCGGCAAGACGACCTTCGTCGGCGCGTGGGACGACCTCGTGAAGGGCGCGATCGGTGCGATCGTGCTCGTCGACACCCGGAGGCTGGCCGACAGCTTCCCGGCGATCGACTACTTCGAGGAGGCCGGACTCCCGTTCGTCGTGGCCCTCAACGGGTTCGGCGGATCGCACATCCACGGTGAGGAGGAGGTGCGGGAGGCTCTGACGATCTCCCCGCACATCCCCGTCGTCCGGACCGACGCCCGGTCCAGGGACGCGGTGAAATCGACCTTGATCACCTTGGTCGAGCACGTCCTCACCCTCAGGGTCTGATCTCCTGGCGCGGGTCTCGCCCCTGAGAAGGGGCGAGACCCGCTTCTTTTTCCCCTGACAGAGCTCCCGCGAAGCCGCCCTCGCCCGCCGCGGGTCGGCGGGGCTCGCCCTCCCGGACGACGCCCCGGTTCCGGAATCCCCGATCTCCACGCCTTCGCCGGCCGACTCGTTCTCCGTCCTCGGGACCCGGGTGTCCCCTACCTGACAACGACATCGGACGCCGGCCCGCCGGTGATATTCCGGCGGGGGCGGGGCCGTTGCCCCCCCCGCCCCCCCCCGCCGCTGTTTCGCGAGCCCGATGCCGGCCTTTACGCCGGCCCTATATCGGCCGCTAAATAGGCAGGGCCTCAACAATTGAGGCGCCACCGGGTAGTTCCATCTGCCGGTTGAGCCGGAAACCGGACTTGCCCAGGAGTTCGGCGTACTCGGAGGTGCTGCGTTCCATGCCCTCGCCGAAAAGGGCGAGCATTCGCATGTCGATGTCCTTACTGATGTGCGGTCTGTCGTCGTCCGGCACCACGGCCTCCACCAGGAGCACTCGGCCGTCGTCGGAGACGGCCTCCCTGACGTTGCGCAGAATCCGCACCGAATCCTCGTCGGACCAGTTGTGGATCACACTGCTCAGCAGATAGGCGTCCGCCCCGCCGGGCACCGAGGTGAAGAAGTCGCCGTCCACGAATTTGCACCGGCCTTCAAGACCGGCCTCGGCGAAGAACTCCCTGGCCGCGCTGACCACCGGTTCCTGATCGAACAGCACCCCGTCCAGATCTGAGTGGGTCTTCAGAACGGCGGCCAGGATGTGCCCCTTGCCGCCGGCCACGTCCACCAGGGTCCGGACCCCGGAGAAGTCGTAGCGGGAGGCCACGGCGTCCGCGAACGGCTGGGCCCTGACCACCATGTAGTCGTTGAACAGCGCGCCGGCCCCGGGGTTGGCCTTCAGGTAGCCGTAGAGGTGCCCGTGCCGTTCGACGAAGCCCGACCTGCCGGTGCGCACGGTCTGCGGGACCATGCCCATGCCGTGCCAGAAGCCCTCCTCGGAGATCATCCGTACGGCGGAGCGGAGCGAGCCGGGCAGGTCGGCGCGGAGGGTGGCACCCGCCTCGGTCAGCTCGTAGGTGCCGGGCGCCGTGGTCGCGACCATGCCCATGGCGGCGAGCTGGCGGAGCACCCTGCCGAGCGCGGAGGCGTCGGCGCCGCAGCGCAGTGCGAGCTCGTCGACGCTCAGGGCGCCGTCTCTCAGGTGGTCGGCGCAGCCCAGCTCCGCCATCGTGGCCAGGGCGGCGAAACGGGAGACGCCGCCGATCGCGTCCCAGACCGGTGCCTGTGGGTGGCTCATGGAAATCCTCTCTCTGCGGTGTGCGGCCCTGAGGGGACCACCACGTTTCGGCAGGCGTTTTGAAGAGGGCTTCAGGAGGCCGAGGGCGACGGGCTCCGCATGCCGCGCACCAGGCGGCCGACCTCGGCACGCAGGTGCACGAAGTCGGGGTGCTCACGGGTGGTGATCTGATCGCGCGGTCCCGGGAGGTCCACGCGCAGGTCACCGACGATTCCGGCAGGGGCCTTGGACAGGACCACGACGCGGTCACCGACGTAGACGCTCTCGTCGATGTCGTGGGTGATCAGCACGATGGTCATGTTGTGCAGGTTGCGGACCCGCAGGGTCAGGTCTTCCAGGTCCTCACGGGTCTGGGCGTCGACGGAACCGAAGGGCTCGTCCATCAGCAACAGGGCGGGGCGGTAGGCCAGGGCTCGGGCGATGGACACCCGCTGCTGCATGCCCCCGGAAAGTTGCCACGGGTACTTGGCCGCGGCGCCGTCCAGGCCGACCTCCTCCAGTGCCTCCATCGCCGCCTGCCCGCGCTGCCGCTTGTCCATTCCCTTACGGCGCAGCGGGAGCGAGACGTTGTCGACCACCGACATCCAGGGGAACAGGGAGCGGCTGTAGTCCTGGAAGACCACGGCCAGGTTGTCGGGGGTCTGCTCGACCTGGGCGCCGTTGAGCGTGACCTGGCCGCCGCTGGGCCGCAGCAGCCCCGCGATGGAACGCAGCAGTGTGGACTTGCCGCATCCGGAGGGGCCGACGATGCACACCAGTTCACCCTGGGCGACCTTCAGGTCGATGCCCCCCAGCGCGTTGTGGGCGGTCGGCCCGTTGCCGTAGGTGTGGGACAGATTCGTGATCTCAAGCACAGCAGGTCCTCAGGTCGTCTGCTTGGCGGAGCGGTGCCAGGACAGGACACGTCGCTCGGCCGCCAGGAACGCCGAGTTGAACACGTATCCCAGGACGCCGAGCACCACGATGGTTCCCCACACGCCGGAGAAGTCGTATGACCTCTGGGCGTCCAGAAGCTGGAAGCCGATCCCGTCGGTGCTGCCGACCAGTTCGGAGAGCACCATGAGGATCAGCGCCAGTGACAGGCTGACCCGGAGTCCGGCGAAGATCTTCGGCATGGCCGAGGGCAGGATGATCCGGAACAGCCGCTCACCGCCCGACAGCCCGAAGACCCTGGCGGTGTCCAGGTGCTGGCGGTCGACCTGCCGAGCCCCCTCGGAGGCGTTGATCAGAACCGGCCAGACGATGCCGAACGCGATGAAGCTGATCTGCATCCGGGGACCGATGGAGAACAACGCCATGAAGAACGCCAGCAGCATGGGCGGCGGGATGGCGCGGGCGAACTGGACCAGGGGGTCGATGAAGCGAAAGAGCAGCGGGGAGCGGCCCAGGGCGACCCCGAGGACGATCCCGACGACCCCGGCCAGCACCCACCCGGACAGCAGCCGGCCGACGCTCACCGGGATGTTCGTCAGCGCCGCGTCGGTCAGCCAGAGCCGCTCCGCGGGACCGGTCAGCCACATCGTGTACATGCTGGTCGCGATCTGCGACGGCGGCGGGAAGCTCAGCATCTCGATGCCGCGGGTGAGCAGCTCCCACAGCAACAGCACGACGGGCACCGGCCACAGCCGGACCGCGCCGCGCAGCAGGCCGTTCATCAGACCACCTCCGTACGGGCGGTGTGCCAGCGGAAGATCCGCCGTTCCGCGAGCACGAACAGGCCGTTGGTGACCATGCCGATGACCCCGGCCCAGATGGCGGCGGCGATGATGTACTCCACCGCGTCCGCGTTGCCGCCGCTCTCCAGGACGTAACTGCCGATGCCCTGGGCGCCGCCACCGAGCAGTTCCGCACTGATTCCCACGATGAGCGCGATCGCCGACGCCAGCCGGACACCGGTGGCGATGAAGGGCGCCGTGCTCGGCAGGGAGACGCGCCACAGCACGGCCGACTTCCCGAACCCGAAGCTGCGGAGCGTCTCCTTGGCGAGCGGGTCGACGTCCTTGAGGCCGTACATCGTGTTGATCAAGACGGGCCAGGTCGCCGCGTAGACGATCAGGAGGACCTTCATGTCGAACCTGTCGGAGAACACGGCGAGCGCCAGCGGGATCAACGCGATCGACGGAATCGGGCGCAGGAACTCAAGGATCGGCCGGAGCGCGCTCTCCACCCGGGGCAGGCTGCCGAGCAGGAACCCGGCGGGTACGGCGAGCGCGACCGTGAACAGCAGTCCAAGAGCCCAGGCCCCGAGGGTCGAGGCGACGTCGGAGAGGAACTCGCCGTCGGTCACGAGTGCGGCTGCTCGACCCAGCACCGTGGAGGCCAGTGGGAAAACGAGCGGATCGATCAACCCGGTCCGGCCCGCGACCTCCATGACGCAGAACAGCCCTGCGACGCCGAGGGCGCCGCAGAGCAGTCTGTTGTCGAGCGGGTTGTGCCGTGTCACCCGAGGTTTCCGGGAAGGAGGGTCTTGGCCTGGATCGGGCTCTTCAGGTAGCCCTGCTCGACCATCAGGTCGGCGACGCGCTGAAGGCGGGTCTCGTCAAGGCTGGTCGGGAAGGACCCGAGGGTGATGACGGCGGCGGTCGCAGCGTCGATCTTGGTGTAGGTCGGCAGGATCTCCTCGACGGCCTTGCGGTCGGTGGCGGAGATCTGCTGGGCCTTGGCGATCGCCCGCTGGAAGGCGGCGACGGTCTTGGGGTTCTCGGTGGCGTAGCTCTCCATGACGATCACGCCGGCGATGGGGAAGTCCGCCGTGGAATCGACCATCGTGTCGGCGAGCTTCTGGGCGCCGAGGTTCTTCTGCACCGCGGTCAGGGCCGGCTCGGTCATCCAGGCCGCGTCGACGGTCTTGTTGGCCAGCTGGGCACCCATCTCGGGGAAGGGGAACTCCAGGAACTGCACGTCGGCCTCGGTGAGGCCGTGCGTCTTGAGCACCGAGGTGACCGCCAGGGTGCCGATGTTCTTGAGGCTGTTGACCGCGATCTTCTTGCCCTTGAGGTCGGCGGGCGTCTTGATCGAGGAGTCCTTGGGCACCATGAGGTTGAACGAGTTCGGAGCGGCCTGGTAGAGGTCCGAGATGATCTTCATCTTGTTGCCGGCCGCGACGGCGAGGAAGGCGGAGACGTAGTTCGTCTGGGTGGCGTCCAGGGAACCGCCGATGAGGGACTGCTGGGCCTGGGCTCCACCGGGCACCGGCTCGATGGTGACGGTGAGCCCCTCCTCCTTGAAGAAGCCCCGCTTGTTGGCGATGTAGAGCGCGGCGGAGTCAGGGATCGGCAGCGCGCCGATCTTGATCTGAGTCTTCTCCAGACCGCCCGCGTTCGCGGCGGTGGTGTCAGTGGACTTGTCGGAACCTCCGCAGGCGCTCAGCACCAGGGCGGCGGTGACTCCTGCGATGACGGCCCGGCTCGCAAGTGTGAACCTCATGGGTCTCCTTAGCTGCATTTGACCGCCCCTGCCGGAACTCGCGGTGACTCATCGGGCGACATGGAGGGGGTCCCGGGAGGCATGTTGGTCAAGGGGGGGTTTGCCGACCGCGGATCAGAGTAGCGGAGTAGATCAGTCAAATTACAAATATAACCCCTTTCGCCCCTATCGCCCCGAAGCTACAAAGCAGGCATACGCCACTCAGTTGTCACATCCGTATCAATCAACGGATAGATCCGCATAGCGGGCATAAGCAGAGATGTCAATAAATCTGTTTCGCAACTTTGTGGAAGTTTGTGGTTACGGGGCGGAGAGTCACCGCCCGATTACAGGTGTGATGTACCCGTTCGGTAGGAAATGTGAGTTATGTGCTGTTGGCCGAACTCATCCGGCTGTGCTCCAATAACCCCTACCCCATGGATGCGTCGGCGTCACTCGCACATCATTGCGTGACGCGATCCCCTCCAAGCAGACGATCCGAGGAGAGGCAGCGGAGGCCAGTGAGGACAGCGTCAATCCCCAGCGAACGCGAATCCGGGCTGGCACCTGCCCTGGGATTCGACAACCAGGGGGGGCGGCCGCAGAGCGGCCCGGGTCAGGACCGGGACGACTCCGGTTCCGAGAGTTCTGCGAGGAACGGCGGCAAGCTCGCGCTCAAGAACTGGCGGGTGAGATCGCGACTGATCGCGCTCATCGTCATCCCCACGGCCGCCGCGATCGTGCTGGGTGGCCTGCGGGTC
Organism: Streptosporangium amethystogenes; assembly: GCF_000721075.1. Taxonomy (GTDB): domain Bacteria; phylum Actinomycetota; class Actinomycetes; order Streptosporangiales; family Streptosporangiaceae; genus Streptosporangium; species Streptosporangium amethystogenes. The sequence goes on along the minus strand of NZ_JOEQ01000004.1, from coordinate 86,642 downwards.
ACCACCTCGATCAGCAGTGCCACCGAGTACGAGCGCGTGCGGACCACCGCCGAACTCACCGCGGGCCTGAGCCGCCTGGTCGACGAGCTACAGGTCGAGCGGGACCTGTCGGCCCGGTACGTGGCCCAGGGTCGGCTGAGCACCGGCAAGTCGAATCTACGCAAGCAGTACGAAAGCGTCGACAGCGTCGCCGGCGAGGTGCGCACCCGCATCAACGGCGTCATCAACGACAGCGGCGTCATCGAGTCGTTCGGGGCTCGGAGCAGGAACGAGCTCACGCAGATCCGCAGCCGCATCGACGAGCTCAAGAGCCTGCGTGACGCGGCGACGGCCACCCAACTACCGGCCCAGCCCACGATCGCCGCGTACTCCCGTACCATCACGGACCTGCTCGCCCTGCACGACGAGATCATTCAGGGCGTCGCGGACCAGGAGATCACCGCCAGCGCCGCCGCGTTCGCCGCACTGGCCAGGGCCAAGGAACAGGCCTCCAGGGAGCGGGCGAACCTCGCCGTCGCCCTCGCCGTCAGGGGGTTCAGCGCGGAAGGCCTCAACGCCATGCTGGCCGCCCGGGCGCAGTTCGACAGCGAGCTCGCGACCTTCCGCTCCGAGGCCTCGGTCGCCCAGCGCCAGCTCTACGACGACACGGTCAGCAGCCAGAAGAAGGACCGCGCGGCGGCACTGCGCGCCCGCGCCATCTTCCTGGCCCTCAACGGCCAGCCGCTGAGGAACGTCGACGTCTCCAGGACCGGACTCGGTGACCAGACGACGTGGTTCGACGCCTCCAGCGACATCATCGAACGCATGCGCGCGGTCGAGGAGCAGGTCGCCGATACCCTCATCACGCAGAGCCGGGTCCTGCAGGAGTCGGAGCAGCGCGGCGCGCTGATCGCCGCCGGGTTGAGCGTGCTGCTGCTCATCTTCGTCCTGATCGTCACCGCGATCATGGCGCGGTCGCTGGTCAGGCCGCTGCGCAGGCTCCGTACCGAGGCGCTGTCCATCGCCGGCCAGCGTCTCCCCGAGACCGTCCAGAGCATGCGCGAGAGCGGCGAGGTCTCGACCACGGACATCACCCCGATCGGTGTCGCCTCCGACGACGAGATCGGTGAGGTGGCCCGGGCCTTCGACGAGGTCCACCGCGAGGCCGTGCGACTGGCGGGCCAGGAGGCCACGCTGCGGAGCAACGTCAACTCGATGTTCGTCAACCTCTCCCGGCGCAGCCAGACCCTGGTGGAGCGCCAGCTCTCCCTCATCGAGAGCCTGGAGCAGGGCGAGCAGGACGAGGGCCGGCTCGGCAGCCTCTTCCGCCTCGACCACCTCGCCACCCGCATGCGCCGCAACTCGGAGAACCTCCTGGTCCTCGCCGGTCAGGAGCCCGCCCGCCGGTGGAGCCAGCCGGTCCCGCTCATCGACGTGGTCCGCGCCTCGCTGTCGGAGGTCGAGAACTACGAGCGGGTCGACCTGCAGCTGTCCGCGGGCGTGGCCGTGGCCGGAACCTCCGTCAACGACGTCGTCCACCTGATCGCGGAGCTGGTGGAGAACGCGATCTCCTTCTCCCCCCGGGAGACCAAGGTCATCGTCTCCAGCAACCGCATCGACGGCGGTGGCGTGATGGTCTCGGTGACCGACATCGGCATCGGCATGACCGCCGAGGAACTCGCCCAGGCCAACTGGCGACTGGCCAACCCGCCGGTGGTGGACGTCTCGGTCTCCCGCCGGATGGGCCTGTTCGTGGTCGGCCGCCTTGCCCTGCGGCACGGCATCCGAGTCCAGCTCAGGCAGCAGGACAGCGGCGGCCTGACCGCCATGGTCCTGCTCCCGGAGAACCTGCTCGCCGTCACCGCCCGCCCGGGAGGCGGTCCCGGTGCCATGCCGCAGAGCGGAGACTGGGCCGGGTCCATGGCCTCCATGGAACGCCCGCCCGTGCTGGCCAGCCCCGCGGCTCCCCAGATGCCGTCCTTCGCCTCGTTCGAGGCCGCCCATCAGAACTCGTTCGCCTCCTTCGACCTGGGGCAGCAGTTCAACTCCTTCGAGGCCTCGCAGCCTCCCTTCGGTGGCGGCCAGTTCGGGCAGGCACCCGTCGACACCCCATGGCCGGGACAGCTCCCGCCGCCCGGCGCCACCCCCGGTCACGGCTGGCCGGACGCCTCCCAGCCCGACCCCACCGCGTGGCACCAGGGCCAGGGCGCCCCGTCCAGAAACGACGCCGGAACGTGGTCGGGGGGACCGAGCGCGCCCGCGCGCGGTGACGCCCCCGTCTGGCCCGGCGGGCAGAGCAGGGACGGCGGCTCCGACGTCTGGTCGAGTTCCTCGTTCCGCGGCGGCGACTCCGGAGGCTGGCCGTCCAGCGGCAACTCCGGCCCGTTCGGACGGCGCCCGTTCGACACGGCGGACAACACCGGCCCGCTGCCGGTGATCCCCGCCTCCTCGCCCATGGAGGAGGCGAAGGAGGAGTTCCTGCCGATCTTCGCGGCCGTCGAGTCCGACTGGTTCAAGAAGGTCGAGCCGGTCCAGGCCGCCGAGGAACGGGGCGAGGAGGTCCAGACGGCCCAGCCGTCCCAGGCCGTCCAGGAGACCGTTCAGCTCTCACAGCAGGCCGCCCCCACACAGGGGAACGGTTGGTCGTCACCCGCCGACGTGGGCTGGCAGGCGGCCAAGGCCGCCAGCGAGCCCTCACTCGGCGGGATCACCGGTTCCGGGCTGCCCAAGCGGGTGCCCAAGGCGAACCTGGTGCCCGGTACGGCCGCGCCCGACCTGGGCGCGGCTCCCCAAACCCCCGCGCTCCGGCCGACAGTCTCCCCGGAGGCGGTGCGCAACAGGCTGGCCAGCTTCCAGCAGGGCGTACGGCAGGGCCGCGCGGCCGCCAGGGGCGGAGCCGCGGACGGACGGCCGTATCCCGACTTCGGCCGGGACGTTGAAGGAAACAAGGAGGACCGGTGAGCGAGCTCATCATGGTCGCCAAGGAGGATGACACGTGCGCGAAATGAGCCAGGCCGCCCGGGGGGTCAATTGGCTGATCACTGACTTTGTGAACAACGTCCCAGGTGTGGCGCACACAGTCGTCGTGTCGGCGGACGGTCTGCCGTTGGCGTATTCCGACGGATTTCCCAGGGACAGGGCGGACCAGCTGGCCGCGGTCGCGGCCGGCCTGATCAGCCTGACCCAGGGCGCCTCGCGGGTTTTCGAAGGCGGTGCGGTCACCCAGACCGTGGTGGAGATGCAGCGAGGGCTGCTCCTCATCATGTCCATCAGTGACGGTTCCTGTCTGGCGGTGCTGGCCGCCGCCGACTGTGACATGGGACTGGTGGCCTACCAGATGACGTTGCTCGTCGAGCGGGCAGGTCAGGTGCTGACCCCGGCCGTCCGCGCGGAACTGCAGTCTTCCCACTCACGGTGACGGCGATGACGCTAGGAGGCTGTCGTGGCAGGCCGCGGCTGGACCGGTGAGGGCGACCCGCACGGCGGGTTTCCCTACCAATCGATGGACGACCCCCACCGGCAACAGGCGGGGCCTTCGCATCTCATGCAGCCGGCGCCGTTGGAGCAGAGCTCCCTCGTCCGTCCGTATGCCGTGACCGGGGGGCGTACCGCCCCCCGGACCCAACTCGCCCTGGAGGCCCTGGTCTCCTCGGCGACCTCCATACATCACGATTTATCCACCCGCACTCCGGAGTATCAGGCAATCAGTGCCCTGTGCCGGCAAGTGCGTTCGGTCGCTGAGATCTCCGCGATGCTCCGCATCCCGCTCGGCGTGACCCGGATCCTGGTCGCCGACATGGCCGCCGAGGGTCTGATCCAGTTGCATCAGCCTCAGCTGGACGCGGGCAAGCCGGATCTCAACCTGCTGGAAAGGGTGCTCAGTGGACTTCGCAGGCTCTAGCCGCGGCGGCGGCCTGACATCGACGAAAATCGTCGTCGCCGGGGGATTCGGTGTAGGTAAGACCACGTTCGTGGGGGCGGTGTCGGAATGGGACGACCTCGTGAAGGGCGCGATCGGTGCGATCGTGCTCGTCGACACCCGGAGGCTGGCCGACAGCTTCCCGGCGATCGACTACTTCGAGGAGGCCAAGCTCCCCTTCGTCGTCGCGGTCAACGGGTGGGACGGCACCTACCTGCACGGTGAGGAGGAGGTACGCGAGGCGCTGACGCTGGCGCCGCACATCCCCATCTCCAAGACCGACGCCCGCTCGCGCGACGCGGTGAAGGCCACGCTCATCACGCTTGTGGAGCACGCGCTCACCACGCGGATGGCTGTTCCCGGCTGGGGCCGCTGACCCCGGGAGGGCGTCAGTCGCACCTCCCAGCGGATAGGCTGGGAGGTCGAGTCGCAGACCTGTAGCGCAGAGGCTGGCCAATCACGTGTTCGAGACGCTTTCCGACCGGCTGACATCGGTCTTCTCCTCCCTTCGATCCAAGGGTCGGCTCTCCGAGGCCGACATCGACGCGACCTGCCGCGAGATCCGCATCGCGCTCCTCGAGGCCGATGTCGCGCTGCCCGTGGTCAAGGCGTTCGTCGCCCAGGTCAAGGAGCGCGCCCGCGGCGCCGAGGTCTCCCAGGCGCTGAACCCGGCGCAGCAGGTCGTCAAGATCGTCAATGACGAGCTCATCGAGATCCTCGGCGGCGAGACCCGGCGGCTCCGCTATGCCAAGAACCCGCCGACCGTGGTGATGCTCGCGGGCCTGCAGGGTGCGGGCAAGACGACCCTGGCCGGCAAGCTCGCCCGCTGGCTGCGTGAGCAGAACCACACGCCGCTGCTGGTCGCCGCCGACCTCCAGCGGCCCAATGCGGTACAGCAGCTCTCGGTCGTGGCCGAGCGCGCGGGCGTCGCGGTCTACGCGCCCGAGCCGGGAAACGGCGTCGGCGACCCGGTCGCGGTGGCCCGCCAGTCGATCGACCACGCCAAGCGGCAGCAGCACGACATCGTCATCATCGACACCGCGGGCCGCCTGGGCATCGACCAGGAGCTGATGAAGCAGGCGGCGGACATCCGCGACGCGGTCTCGCCCGACGAGGTCCTCTTCGTCGTCGACGCGATGATCGGCCAGGACGCCGTCAGCACGGCCCAGGCGTTCATGGAGGGTGTCGGTTTCGACGGCGTCGTACTGACCAAGCTCGACGGCGACGCCCGCGGTGGCGCCGCACTGTCGGTCCGCCACATCACCGGCAGGCCGATCATGTTCGCGTCCACCGGTGAGAAGCTCGAGGACTTCGACGCCTTCCACCCGGACCGGATGGCCTCCCGCATCCTCGACATGGGTGACATCCTCACCCTGATCGAGCAGGCGCAGAAGACCTTCGACGAGGCCGAGGCCGCCAAGATGGCGAGCAAGCTCACCTCGGGCGAGGGCTTCACCCTGGAGGACTTCCTCGAGCAGATGATGATGGTCCAGAAGATGGGCCCGATCAAGAACCTGCTCGGCATGATGCCCGGCATGGGGCAGATGCGTGATCAGCTGAACCAGGTGGACGACCGCGACCTCGACCGGATCGCCGCCATCATCCGCTCCATGACCCCTGCCGAGCGTCACAATCCGAAGATGATCGACGGCTCCCGCCGTGCCCGTATCGCGAAGGGCTCCGGTGTGACGGTGACCGAGGTGAGCGGCCTGGTCACCCGCTTCTTCGACGCTCAGAAGATGATGAAGCGGATGGCCGGCGGCATGGGCATCCCCGGCATGCCCGGTGGCCGCAAGGGGGCCAAGGCCGCGCAGAAGAAGGCGGCCAAGGGACGCAGGGTCAGCGGTGACCCGCGCAAGGCGGCGCTCGGCAAGGCCGCCCCCGACAAGTCCGGCGAGCCCGCACCCCCGGCGGGGAACGGCCTCCTCGGCAAGCTCGGTTCCCGGCAGCAGCTGCCTCCTGGCCTGGAGCTGCCGCCGGGCTTCGACCCCTCGAAGTTCAAGCTCCCCGGTCAGAAATGAGCGATGGACCCTTCCACGCGCGTGCCAGGTGGATCTGGGTGATCATCGTCGCGGGGTTCATCCTGGTGGCCGTGCTCGAACTGCTCGGGGTACGTCCGAAGTAGTGCTCCCACCACGGCATCCCGGCCGACGGATCGTACGGCGGGTAGGTGAGCCGCGTGGGTGCTCCCGGGGGTGCGGGGATCTCCGGTGCCTGGGCGGCTCCCGGCAGGATCGGCGCCTCGGGCAGGACGGGGGTTCCGAGCCGTGAGGCGGTCCCCGGCGGCCCGACTGTCTCCGGCGGGGCGGGTGCTCCCGTCCGCGCCGGAGTCCCGGGCAGGAGCGGGGTCCAAGGAGGCACGAACGTGCCTCCTTTCGGAGTCACGGCAGGGGACGGGGCGGACGCCGGCGGCGCGTCGGCCTGACCGGCAGGGACCGCCCTGATGGTCAGCACCGCTCCCAGCACGGTGATGGATCCGGTCGCGGTCAGCAGCAGAGATCTGAGGGTGGTTGCCACGGCGGCCATTTAGCGCAGCAGGCCGGACCCGCCGGGGGCCCGGACACACGTGGATTACCGAGATTTGCCCTCCGGCCGCCGCAGGGGATGGCCGTGGATTGGCCGGACACCCCCGCGCGTCTGGCACAATGACATGTTGGAACATCGTGACACGTGGTTGCCCTCTCACTCCCGCGTGCCATGCCTGTCCCTCGATCGGTCCTCTCCTCGTGCCCCACTCGATGAGACACCGCTCACCCACGCTCTAATGCAGGAGAGACCACACCAGTGGCAGTCAAGATCAAGCTCAAGCGGCTCGGCATGATCCGCAACCCGCAGTACCGCATCGTCATCGCCGACAGCCGCACCAAGCGTGACGGCCGGGCGATCGAGGAGATCGGCCTCTACCACCCGAAGGAGAACCCCTCGCGCATCGAGGTCAACTCCGAGCGGGCGGCCTACTGGCTGGGTGTCGGCGCGCAGCCGACCGAGCCCGTCCTCAAGCTCCTCAAGCTCACCGGCGACTGGCAGAAGTTCAAGGGCGAGCCGGCTCCGGCTCCGCTCCTGGTCGCCGAGCCCAAGGCCGACCGGCACGCCGTCTACGAGGCCGCGGCCAAGGAGGCGCTGTCTCTGGAAGCCGCCACCACGCCGAAGAAGTCGACCCGCAAGGCGGCTCCCAAGGCTGAAGAGGCCCCCGCCGAGGCCCCGGCTGAGCCCACCGCGGCCGCCGAGGAGAAGCCGGAAGGCGAGGCCTGAGGTGCTTGAGGAGGCCCTCGAGCACCTGGTGAAGGGCATCGTCGAATATCCCGACGATGTCCAGGTGCACGCTCGCCGCATCCGCAGCGGGCGTGTGCTTGAGGTCCGGGTGCATCCCGAGGACCTCGGCAAGGTCATCGGCCGCGGCGGCCGTACGGCCAAGGCGCTTCGCACGGTCGTGAACGCCCTCGGCGACGGCAAATACGTCCGGGTCGATCTGCTCGACCTGAACGAGGCCCGCTAGCCGCCGGACGCGTCCAATCGAGCGAACGGGCCACCCGCCCAGCGCGGGTGGCCCGTCTGCTTTCCACCGGCACCACTATGTGAGGAGGCGGGCGTGCAGCTCGTCGTAGGGCGGATCGGTCGCCCGCACGGACTCCGCGGAGACGTGTCCGTGGAAGTACGCACCGACGAGCCTGACAGGCGCTTCGCCCCGGGCACAGCCCTGGCCACCGAGCCCGCCTCGGCCGGCCCGCTGGTCGTCGAGTCCCGCCGCTGGCATTCGGGCATCCTGCTGGTCAGGTTCGAGGGCGTGAACGACCGCGACCACGCCGAGGAGCTCCGCGGCACCATGCTCGTCATCGACTCGGCGGACATTCCGCCGTCCGACGATCCCGACGAGTTCTACGATCACCAGCTCATCGGCCTCGCCGTGGTCAAGCCCGACGGCGAGCGGGTGGGCGAGGTGTCCGACGTGCTCCATCACGGCCAGGACCTGCTCGTCGTACGGCGTGGGAAGGCGGAGGTCTACGTGCCGTTCGTCAAGGCGCTGGTCCCGGTGATCGACCTTGAGAAGGGCATCCTCGTCGTGGACGCTCCGGCGGGACTGCTCGATCCGGACGAGATCGTCTGACATGCGCGTCGACGTCATCTCGATCTTCCCCGAGTACTTCGGCCCCCTCGACGTCTCCCTCATCGGCAAGGCCCGCGAGCGCGGCATCCTCGACGTCCGTCTCCACCAGCTCCGCGACCACGCCCACGACGTGCACCGCACCGTGGACGACACCCCCTACGGGGGCGGCCCCGGCATGGTCATGAAGCCCGAACCCTGGGGTGAGGCCCTCGACGAGGTCCTCGCCGCGGATCCCGCGGTCCTGCCGCGGATGATCGTGCCGACCCCCAGCGGTGTGCCCTTCACCCAGAAACTGGCGATGGAGTACGCCGCCGAGCCCTGGCTGCTGTTCACCCCGGCCCGCTACGAGGGCATCGACTCCAGGGTGATGGCCGAGTACGGCGCGCGCATGCGCGTGGACGAGGTCAGCATCGGCGACTACGTGCTCGCCGGAGGCGAGGTGGCCGTGCTGGTGATGATCGAGGCCATCGGACGGCTGCTGCCGGGTGTACTCGGCAACGTCCACTCGGCCGTGGACGACTCCTTCGCGCCCGGTGCGATGGAGAACCTTCTCGAAGGTCCCGTCTACACCAAGCCGCCCGAGTGGCGGGGGCACGAGGTGCCGGAGATCCTGCTCTCCGGGCATCACGGAAAGATCGCCCGCTGGCGGCGGGACCAGGCACTGCGCCGTACCGCGAGGAACCGGCCCGAACTGCTGGCGGCGCTCGCCCCGCAGAGCCTGGACAAGCACGACAGGCAGCTCCTGTCCGAGCTCGACCGGCCCGGGGCCGGACCTGTCGACCCGGCTCCCTGACCGGTTCCTTCCCCTGACCGGCAGCCGATACGGAGGCCGGTCCGGCCGCCCTGACCGGCTGATTTCCGGTCGGTCGGGAAAATATGGCAGACTGAAGCGTTGCCGCCGACCGTCCATGGGTTGGCGCGCACTGCCGGGAGAGCGACCCGGCTCCCGAGACACAGTCCACTTCAGCACGCGTGTCCGTCACGACGCCGCTCCGTTGCGGCCGGATGGACCTCCGGGTGCGTTTAAAAATGAGGTACCACTGCCATGCACACGCTGATCAGCGAGCTCGAGAAGTCCTCGCTCCGCACCGACATCCCGAACTTCCGGCCCGGTGACACGCTTGAGGTCCACGTCCGGGTCATTGAGGGCAGCAGGTCCCGTGTCCAGGTCTTCAAGGGCTTCGTGCTCCGTCGCCAGGGCGGCGGCTCCCGCGAGACCTTCACGGTTCGCAAGGTCAGCTACAGCGTCGGCGTCGAGCGCACCTTCCCGGTGCACAGCCCGGTCATCGAGAAGATCGTCCTCGTGACCCGTGGCGACGTCCGCCGGGCCAAGCTCTACTACATGCGTGACCTGCGCGGCAAGGCCGCCCGCATCCGCGAGAAGCGTGAGGCCCGCTAGGCGCGCGCTGGTCGCCGCCCTGGCCCGCACCCTCCTTTCCGGGGAGCGGGCCAGTCGCATGTAAGGAGGTTTGACCTCCTATGGCAATACGCATGGCTGTGCGGTACCCCGTCACTCGACCACTTGGTGCCGCCCATCATCTAGGCTCGTCAGCGATGACTAGCGAAGACCGGGAGTACGGCGCAGTCTCGCGTCGACCTGTCGAGGACGAGGTGGACGTGGTCGCCGAAGACACCCAGAAGAACGCCAAGGGCGACAAGGACAAGAAGAAGGGCTCCTTCTGGAAGGAGTTGCCTGTTCTGATCGTCGTGGCGGTGGTGCTCGCTCTCATAATCAAGACCTTCGTGATCCAGGCGTTCTACATTCCCTCGGAGTCGATGGAGAACACCCTCCTCACGAACGACCGGGTCCTGGTCAACAAGCTCGTCTACCGCGTCCGGGACATCGAACGCGGCGACGTGGTGGTGTTCTCCGGGGTCGACTCCTGGGATCCCGAGATCGACCTTGAGGAGCCGTCCAACCCGGTCGCGGGGTTCTTCCGCTGGGTCGGAACCGCCTTCGGCGTGGTCCCCGGCGAGAAGGACTACATCAAGCGGGTCATCGGCGTCGGTGGCGACACGGTGAAGTGCTGTGACGCCCAGGGCCGGGTGACGGTCAACGGGGTCCCCATCGACGAGGACTACCTCTACCCGGGGGACGTGCCGTCCCAGAAGTTCTTCGAGGCCAAGGTCCCCGAGGGCCGCCTGTGGGTGATGGGCGACCACCGGATGGTCTCCCTCGACTCCCGCTCCCACCTGGGCGATCCCGGCGGCGGGACGATCTCGGTGGACAAGGTGATCGGCCGGGCCTTCGTGATCGTGTGGCCGTTCTCCAGGGCCACGACCATTCCCATCCCCGACACCTTCGGTCAGCCGGCCCTCAAAGCCGCCGCGGCCGTGGGAGAGGCGACCCCGTTCCTCGCGGGCTTCGCAGGCGCCGTGCCGCTGGTGCTGTGGCGTCGTCGCCGGCTTTCAAGGCGGTAGCCGAACCTCATGACCGTGGAACCCGAGGCTGACAAGAACAAGAAGTCCGGCAAGGGCGGGAACCTGCGCGAGTCGCTGTTCCTGCTGGTGTGCGGGGTGGTGGTGGCGCTGCTGTTGCAGGCCTTCGTCTTCCAGTCGTTCTGGATCCCGTCGGAGTCGATGGAGAACACCCTCCAGGTGGGCGACCGGGTGGTCGTCAACAAGCTGCACGGCGACACCGAGCGTGGCGACATCGTGGTTTTCAAGGGTTGGAACGACGAGGACACCATCAAGCGGGTCATCGCGGTCGGCGGTGACACGGTGAAGTGCTGCGACGCCCAGAAGCGGATCACGGTCAACGGGGTGCCGCTCGAAGAGGGCTCCTACCTGTACCCCGGCGACTTCCCCTCGGGGGACGCGTTCGAGAAGGTGGTCCCCGCCGGGAGACTGTGGGTCATGGGCGACCACCGCACCGCCTCCGCCGACTCGCGCGCCCACGAGGAGCGGGAGAAGGAGGGCACGATCTCCGAGGACGACGTCATCGGCCGTGCGATGGCGATCTACTGGCCGTTCTCCAGGGCCACGATCCTTTCGAGGCCGGAGAGCTTTCTCAAGGTGAGATAGCGGTACCGAATGTACCGGAGGGGGCGTACTCTCTGCTCATGGTCGCTGTGTCACCCGAGGTGTCATGACGGTTGCGTTCCGCCCCAGGCCCAGCGTGGTCCGGCGCGATCTAGGGCTGTACGGCTACGAGCGGGCCCTTGACCGCCGCGGACTCGGTCCCGTGGCAGGGGTCGACGAGGCGGGCCGGGGCGCCTGTGCCGGGCCTCTGGTGGTCGCCGCCGTGGTGCTGGGCGGCCGGATCGACGGCCTGGGTGATTCCAAGCAGTTGACGGCCTCCCGCCGCGAGGCGCTGTACGAGCGGATCACGGCGACCGCGGAGGCGGTGAGCGTGATGGTGATCCCGCCGGGTGAGATCGACGCCCGCGGTCTGCACAGATCCAACATCGATGGGATGCGCAGAGCCGTGGCACGACTTCCCCGTCAGCCCGGCTACGTTCTCACCGACGGGTTTCCCGTTCCCGGGCTGCCCGTGCCGTCATTGGGCGTGTGGAAGGGAGATCAGGTCGCGGCCTGCATCGCCGCGGCCTCGATCGTGGCCAAGGTGACGCGGGACGAGATGATGGTCGCGTTGCACGAACGTCATCCCCGGTACGGATTCGCCGTGCACAAGGGGTATGGCACCGTCGATCATCGCAGGGCTCTCAGCACCTACGGTCCGTGTCCGGACCACCGCTTCTCGTTCTCGACGGTGGCACGGTCAGGAGCGGGCGAGGTGATGGGTGAGAATGAACTGGGGGCCGGTGCCGTCTGATCGGGCGGGCCGGGGTGTGCGTTTAACAGGAGGACCGGTATGAGCGCAGAGGATCTCGAGAAGTACGAAACCGAGATGGAGCTGCAGCTTTACCGTGAGTATCGCGACGTTGTCGGCCTGTTCACATACGTCGTGGAGACTGAGCGGCGCTTCTATCTCACCAACTCCGTCGATCTCGACGTGCGGACCGCCGAGAACGGCGACGTTTTCTTCGACGTGAAGATGCAGGACGCCTGGGTCTGGGACATGTACCGGCCCGCAAGGTTCGTCAAGAACGTCCGAGTGGTGACCTTCAAGGACGTGAACGTCGAGGAGCTCGCCAAACCCGATCTGGAGATGCCGAAGGAGGGCTTCTCCTCCTGAGAGGCTTTGCGGCTTTTTGACCATTGCTGAGTGGGGCGGGGCGTCGTCCACAGGCGCGCCTCGTCTCCGGCGGGTTGTCCACAGAGTCCCGTTCGGCTCGTCGGGGGTGCGGTGAGCTGAGCGAAGGTCGGGAACCGGAGGTGGTTCCATGGCCGCGAAGGATGAGCTCGGCAGGTACGGCGAACAGGTCGCCGTCGACTATCTGCTCGCGCACGACCTGCAGATCCTGGATCGCAACTGGCGATGCCCGGACGGGGAGATCGACGTCGTCGCCCGAGAGGGACGCACGCTCGTCGCGGTGGAGGTGAAGACCCGCTCCGGCCGCAGTCACGGCACCGCCTTCGAGGCGGTCACCGATGCGAAGATCGCGCGCCTGCGCATGCTCGTGGCCAGATGGGTCGCCGAGCACCGGGAGGCGTTCGACGCGATCCGCGTTGACGTCGTCGCCCTTGAGCGGTTCGCCGGGGATTTCGCCATCCGCCACGAGCGGGGGGTGTGCTGATGTCTCCTGGCCTGTCCTGGATCATTCGCCGCCCACATCCCGCCCGGTGGGAGGTGAGGTGAGTGGCCGTCGCACGCACGCGCTGCGTCGCCCTGGTCGGGGTGACCGGCCGTCTCGTCGAGATCGAGGCCGACATCGGCAGCGGTGTCGCGGGTCTGCACCTGATCGGAATGCTGGACACCGCGCTGAGCGAAGCCCGCGACCGGGTCCGCTCCGCTCTGGTCAACAGCCGGTACGCGTGGCCCGACGCCCGGATCACCGTCAGCCTGTTCCCCGCCAGCCTGCCCAAGCGGGGCAGCCTCTTCGATCTCGCGATCGCGATGGCCCTGCTCGCGGCGGCCGGATTCGTGCCCGCGGCCAGGGTCGCCGAGCCGTTCTTCCTGGGTGAGCTGGGTCTCGACGGCTCGGTGCGGCCGGTGAGGGGCGTTCTCCCCGCCGTGCTGGCGGCCGTCGCCGCGGGTGCCCGCACCGTCGTCGTCCCCGCACGCAACGCCGCCGAGGCGGGTCTGGTGCCGGGCGTGACCGTGATCCCCGCGACCACCCTGGGCGCGCTGGTGAGCGGGCTGCGGAGCGGCGAGTCGCCGGGAGGCGTCCTGGACGGTGCCGAAGATCCCGGTCACCGGGCCGCGCGCCCGCTTCCGCCGGGATGTCACGGCGAGGCCGTCCCCGGGAACGAACTGGAAGACGGTGCCGCCGAGGACGGTCCCGACCTGGGAGACGTCGCCGGGCAACCCGTCGCCCGCCGCGCGCTGGAGGTCTGCGCCGCAGGTGGTCACAACCTCTGGATGCTCGGTCCTCCCGGCACCGGCAAGACCATGCTCGCCGAGCGGCTGCCGACCCTGCTCCCGGCCCTGCAGTGGGATCAGGCCCTGGAGGTGACCGCCATACACTCGGTCGCCGGAGTGCTGCCCAAGGATCGCCCCCTGCTGGTCCGCCCGCCGTTCGTGGCGCCACACCACACCGCGACCGTCGCGTCCGTCATCGGTGGGGGCAGCGGGATGATCCGCCCTGGTGCGGTTTCGCTGGCCCACCGGGGAGTGCTCTTTCTCGATGAGGCCCCCGAGTTTTCGACGACCGTTCTCGACGCGCTCAGGCAGCCGCTCGAATCGGGCCGGGTGACGGTCTCCAGGGCGTTGGGGGCGGTGACCTTTCCCGCCAGGTTCGCGCTGGTGCTGGCGGCCAACAGGTGCCCGTGCGCGCGGCCCTCCACCCCCAAGGATCCGTGCGCGTGCGCTCCCGCCGCCCGTCGCCGCTATCTCGCCAGGCTTTCCGGCCCGCTGCTCGACCGGGTGGACGTCAAGGTCAGCCTCGCCAGGTCGACCCGGCGCGAACTCCTCGCCGACCGCCGCTTCATCGAGCCCAGCAGGGTGGTGGCGGAGCGGGTGCTGCTCGCCCGTGAGCGCGCCGCCAAGCGGTTCGCGAACACGCCGTGGCGCTGCAACGCGGAGATGCCCGCTCGCGCCCTCCATGCCGAATACCGGCCGCCGCCCGCGGCGATGTCACCGCTGCTCCGGTATCTCGACAGCGGCCTGCTGAGCGCCCGGGGGCTTGACCGGATCATCAAACTGGCCTGGACTCTGGCCGATCTCGCCGGCAAGGACCGGCCGGAGCCGCACGAGACCAACTCCGCCCTCGGGCTGTGGCTGGGGGAGGAACGTTGAACGACAGGCTCGCGCGGCTCACCCTGATGCGCCTGGCCGAACCGGGTGACCCCGCGATGGGCGCGCTCGTCGCCCTGCGCGGCCCACAGGCCGCCGTCGCACTGGTCCGGGAGGGCGCCGCGGACGCGGATTTCACCCGGTGGTTCGCCGACACCCACGGCCGCCCGGCTGGAGGCCCCGGCCCCTGCGACGAGGGCTCCGGTCCGTACGACAGAGGGCTGTACGACAGGAATCCGTACGACAGGGGCTCGGATGGCGCCTCAGGGGCGGGCTGCGGCAGGAGGGCCGGATGGGACGAACGGCTCGTGGCCAGGTTCGACCGGATGGTCGCATCCTGGGCGGCCCGGCTGAAGACGGCCGACCCCGAGCGCGATCTGGCCGAGGGCGAGCGGATAGGCGCCAGGCTGGTGATTCCCGGCGACGCCGAGTGGCCGAGCCAGCTGGATGACCTGGGAGGCTCCCGGCCCCATGCGCTCTGGCTGCACGGCGACTCCGACCTGCGATTCTCCTGCCTCAGATCCGTCGCGGTCGTCGGTTCCCGGGCCGCCACGCCATACGGCACGCACGTGGCGGCGGAGCTGGGGGCGGGACTGGGCGAGAAGGGATGGGGGGTCGTCTCCGGTGGCGCCTACGGCATCGATGGGGCCGCCCACCGCGGTGCGCTCGCCTGCGAGGCGCCGACGGTCGCCGTGCTCGCCTGCGGCGCCGACGTCGCCTATCCCAGCGCGCATCAGCAGTTGTTCGCGGCCGTTCGGGCGCAGGGGGTGCTGGTCAGCGAATGTCCCATGGGCGCGCACCCGACCCGGCCGAGGTTCCTGGTCAGGAACCGTCTTATCGCGGCCCTGTCACGGAGCACCGTGGTGGTCGAGGCCGCCGTGCGCAGCGGGGCGCTCAACACCGCCGGGCACGCGGTCGCACTCAACCGGCAGCTGGCCGCGGTGCCTGGCCCGGTGACCTCGGATGCTTCGGCAGGGTGCCATCGGCTGATCCGCCAGGGCAAAGCCGTCTGTGTCACCGGTGCCGATGAGGTGATCGAGCTCGCCGGAACGATGGGCGCCGACCTGGCCCCCGAAGCGCGTGGGCCGGTGCTTCCCCGTGACCGGCTCGACCCGGAGAGCAGGAAGGTCATCGAGGCCATGCCCACCCGGATCGGCATGGGACCGGCGACGATAGCCGTCGCCGCGGGCGTCGACCTGGAGACCGTGCTCTCCTGCCTCGGCGGCCTGGCCGCCGCGGGCTACGTCGAGCGTGCCTCCCAGGGCTGGCGTCTCCGCGCCGATCGCCCTTTCGGTGGATAGCCACCTTCCCGGCCCGGGAAGGTGGCCGCCGTGGCGTCGGTCAGGGACGAGTGCCGGCCTGTCCATCGGTGATCAGCGATGGACAGGCCGGCCGGCGAGATCCCGGCCGGGCCACAGGGGGAGCAGGCGGACCTGGCCGTGACCGAGGAGGAGCAGGGGGTCGAGATAAGCGCGGTCGCGGAGCAGACCCCAGTGCAGGCAGGCGGCGGGGCAGTGCCCGGGGACGTCCTGGAGGACGCCGATCACCTCGCCGGTGGCCACCGCCCGCCCACGTCCTACCGAGGGCTGGACGGGCAGGTAGGTCGTTCGCAGGCCGCCGGGGTGGAGCACGGTCACCACTCCACGCTCTGCGAGCGGGCCCGCGTAGCCGACCGTTCCGGCTCCCGCGGCGCGCACCTCGGCTCCGGGGGACGCGGCGAGATCGGCGCCCCGGTGGCCGGCCAGCCACGGCTGCGCCGGTGGCGCGAACCCCCTGAGCACCCGTGGCCGCCCGGCGAGCGGCCATCCCCAGAGCGGAGAGGGGGCGGGTGCCTCGCCCGGACGCGTCGCCCCGGCCATGCCGGGTGTGGCCTCACGGCCGGTTCCTCCGCCGGTTCCTCCGCCGGGGGACGCGAGGGCGGTCGCATGGTGGGCGCCGGCTGCCGGAACGGCCAGAATCAGCGAGCAGAGCACGGCTCGCAGCCCCATGGCGGGGAAGGGTCTCATGCCTGCGAGCATGCGGACCAGCGGTGTGACGGATATGGGCCGAACTGGATTCTGTGGACAGGCGGCCGAGGGTGTGGAGGGGCACGTGGTCGAAGAACGTATTCGCGAGCTGGCGGCCGAGGTGGGGGTCGGGCTGCCGCCGGTACGGGTGACCGGGGATGATCCGGTGCTGCCTTCCGTCTTCCGGGTGGGTGGCGCCGCCGCCGTCGCCGTCGGAGCCGCGACCGCGGCGGCCGCGGCGCTCGGGGGAGGCGGGCATGAACCGGCGGTGGACGTACGGGAGGCGGCAGCGGCCTTCAGGGACGAGCGGCACTTCAGGATCGACGGAGTCGCCGGAGAGCTGTGGGCCCCTCTCTCGGGCGACTACCGCGCAGCCGATGGCTGGGTCCGGTTGCACTGCAACTTCGACCACCACCGTGCCGCGGCTCTCACGGCGCTGGGACTCCCCTCGGCCGCGGGCAGGGACGCCGTCGTGCGTGCCTGCGCCGGCCGTGCCGCCGTCGAGGTCGAGGAGTCGGTGACGGCCGCGGGAGGATGCGCCGCGGCCATGCGCAGCCGTGCCGAGTGGCGCGAGCACCCCCAGGCCCGGGAGGTCGCCACGGCGCCGCTCGTCGGCCTGACCCGGCTCGGCGACACCCGGCTCGGTGACCCCGACGGTGTGCGGACCAGTGCCCCGAGGAGGGGAGGAAGGCGGCCGCTGGACGGGGTACGGGTGCTCGACCTGACCAGGGTGATCGCGGGGCCGGTGGCGACGCGCACGCTGGCGGCCCACGGTGCCCAGGTGCTCAGGGTGGGCGCCGGGCACCTTCCCGAGGTGCCGAGGCTGGTGATCGGCACCGCGTTCGGCAAGCGGTCCTGTCACCTCGACCTGAGGACGGCGGCCGGGCGTGCCGCGCTGCGCGAGCTGGTGGCCGGAGCGGACGTGTTCGTGCAGTCCTACCGGCCGGGGGCTCTCCAGTCACTGGGGTTCGGTCCCGGGGAACTGGCGGCGATCAGGCCGGGGATCGTCTGCGTGGACGTCTCGGCGTACGGGGGGCGCGGGCCGTGGGCACTCCGGCGCGGGTTCGACAGCCTGGTGCAGATGGCGTGCGGCATCGCGCACGAGGGCGGCGACGGATCGCGGCCGCATCCCCTTCCCGCCCAGGTCCTCGACCACGCCACCGGCTACCTGGCCGCTTTCGGGGCGATGGCCGCCCTGCTCCGCCGGTCCGCGGAGGGAGGTTCCTGGAGGGTCGAACTCTCCTTGGCGAGGACCGCGCGATGGCTGGACGGCCTCGGCCGGGTCGACGGTGCGGCCACCCCGGAGCCGGACGTCACCGACCTGATCGAGGAGATGGACAGCGCCTTCGGTCGCCTGACCTATCTCCGGCCCCCCGGCACCGTCGGCGGTGTCTCGCCGTACTGGGCGAGCCCCCCTCCGGAGAACGGCGAGCACCCGCCCGCCTGGTGGTGAGGTGACCGCGCGGGACATCACGATCATCGTGTCGAAGTGCTGGAGGAGTGGCGGAGTGGGGAGAGGCCGATCCACACGATCGTGGTCAGCACCCCGGCCGCGGAGATCCACAGCACCGGGCGCAGCCCCAGCGACTCGCCGAGCAGGCCGCCCGCGAGACCGCCGAGGGTGAGGATGCCCTGGATCATGAACGACATCGTGGCGTTGACCCGGCCGCGCAGCTCGGCAGGGGTCTCGCGGAAGATGATGGCGCCCATAGGGACGGCGAAGGCGACTACGGCCATGCCGGAGGTCATCGCGCTGGCTGACATGAACAGGAGGCTGCGCCACACCGGGCCGTCGGCGAGCGCCGTGACCGCGTAGTCGAGGGGAAAGAGCAGCGTGGCGCAGGCCAGCACCCGGTTTTCGCCGAACCGTCTGGTCAGGCGTGGTACGACGGCCGCGCCGAGTAGGCCGCCGACACCGAAACAGGCGGTGATCGCGCCGATGAGGCCCCCAGGCAGGTCGAGCACGGTGAGTGCGTAGATCACGAACAGTGCCATGTAGACGCCGCCGAAGAAGTTGATCGTGATGCCGCAGCCGCAGAGCGCGCGGAGTACCGGGTTCTTGGCCAGTGTGCCCAGCCCCTCGCGGATCTCGGTCCACATGCCGGGTGGGGGAGCGGGCGTGTGGGTCTCCGGTGTGCTGATCCGCCGGATCAGGAACGCCGAGAGCAGGAACGACGCCGCGTTGACCAGGATCGCGAACGGTGCGGTGATCAGTTGGACGAGCAGCCCGGCGAGGCCGGGGCCGCCGACGCTTGCCACGGCGAAGGCCGACTGGAAACCCGCGAGCGCCTCGGTTCGCTGGCTCTCGTGGACCACGGTGGCCAGGTGCGGGAAGTTGACCGCCCTGAAGATCACTGAGCAGGTGCCGACCACGAACGCCACCGCGATCAACCAGGGCACGGTCAGCATCCCGGTGATCCAGGCCGCCGGGATGGTGGCCATGGCGACGGCCGCCACCAGGTCGCAGGCGACCATGACCGGCCGATGCCGCCTCAGCCGGTCGGCGAGGGCGCCCGCCTGGAGCCCGATCAGCAGGTAGGGCAGCGAGGTCGCGGCGGTGAGCACGCCCATCTGGGTGGGGGAGGCGCCGAGCAGGACGGCGGCGGTGAGCGGCACCGCCAGCCGGGAGACCTCGGCGCCGGTCTCGGTGACGGCGCGGGCGGAGAGCAGGAGCCGGTAGTCGCGCTGTCTCCTGAGTGGGACCGGTTGGAACGCGGCGGTGTCGGAGGAAGTCTGAAGGGAACGCTTCATAACTGTGAAGCTAGTCCTTCACAGTTATGAAGGCAATACTTCATATTTGGAGTGGGTACGGTCTGCACATGACCGAGGTACGGAAGCACAGGTCCCTCACCGATCCCACGGCGATGCGCGCGCTCGCCCACCCGGCGCGGCTCGCGATCCTGAACCGGCTCCAGGCCGAGGGGCCCTGCACCGCGACCGAGGTCGCCGAGGTCGTCGGGGTCACACCGAGCGCGGCCAGTTACCACCTGCGCATGCTCGCCAAGTACGGCTTCGTCGAGGACGCGCCCGCCCGCGGTGACGGCAGGGAGCGGCTGTGGCGCTCCAGCCCCGTGAGCGTGAGTGTCAGCCGCGATCCGGAGGACGGCTCGGATGTGCGCAGCGCCAAGGAGTTCCTGATCAAGGCACTACGGGACCAGGCGGCGGACGAGGTGACCCGGGCGATGGAGAACCTGGAGCGGGAGTCCCGGGAGTGGCGCGAGGCCACGGTGCTCAACCGTGCCATCCTGCTGGTCGACGCCGACGAGCTGAAGTGGCTGAACGAGCGGATCGATGAGCTGCTCGCCCCCTACAGGACCACCGTCAGAGACCGGGCGGACGCCCCGTCCGGAGCCCGGATCGCCGAGGCGCAGATCAATCTCTTTCCCCGGGCTCGACGCCGGCCACACGGCCTCCCCAGTGACGCGTAAGGGGTGCTTGACGACCGAAGGTCAGGGACAGGCCCGGTTACGGGTACAATTTTTGGTGGCCCATTCGTCGTGGGCCGACTTCGCATGCCCCGTCAAGAGCCAAGATCCCTCGGTCCGGGTGAGAGCCCGGCTGGATCCGGTTCGGGGCATCAGGGCGACAGTCGCAAACTGTCGCGGCCAACCGAGAACAGCGCCCAGAGATGGGCGCCCCGATCTGGAGGACAATCAATGTCCACCCCCGTCGTCACCATGCGACAGCTGCTCGAAAGCGGCGTGCACTTCGGCCACCAGACCCGTCGCTGGAACCCGAAGATGAAGCGCTTCATCTTCACCGAGCGCAACGGCATCTACATCATCGACCTTCAGAAGTCGCTGGCCTTCATCGACAGGGCCTACGACTTCGTCAAGGAGACCGTCGCGCACGGCGGCACGATCATGTTCATCGGCACGAAGAAGCAGGCCCAGGAGGCCATCGCCGAGCAGGCCGCCCGCGTCGGCATGCCGTACGTCAACCAGCGCTGGCTGGGCGGCATGCTCACCAACTTCTCCACCGTGCACAAGAGGCTCCAGCGCCTGAAGGAGCTGGAGGAGCTCGACTTCGACAACGTGGCCGCCTCGGGGCTCACGAAGAAGGAGCTCCTCATGCGCCGTCGCGAGAAGGAGAAGCTTGAGCGCACCCTCGGCGGCATCCGGGACATGTCCCGGATTCCCAGCGCGGTGTGGGTCGTCGACACCAAGAAGGAGCACATCGGGATCAGCGAGGCTCGCAAGCTTCACATCCCGGTCGTGGCCATCCTCGACACCAACTGTGACCCTGACGAGGTCGACTACCCGATCCCGGGTAACGACGACGCCATCCGCGCCGTCGGCCTGCTGACCCGCGTCGTCGCCGACGCCGTCGCCGCCGGCCTGATGGCCCGCGCCGGTGCGGGCCGCGGCGACGACAAGCCGGCCGTCGCCGGTGGCGCCGAGCCGCTGGCCGAGTGGGAGCAGGAGCTGCTGGCCGGTAGCGCCGAGAGCGCTCCTGCCACCGAGAGCGCCCCGGCCGCCGAGGCCGAGGTCGTGGAGGCCCCTGCCGAGGCCGAGGCCGCGGAGGCTCCCGCCGAGGCCGAGACCGTCGAGGCCGCCGAGGCTGAGACCGCCGAGACCGCCGAGACCGCCGAGAAGCAGGCCTAGGTCATCTCCGTACGGCCTGGCCGTACGACCCGCAAGACCCTTCCGGGTGGGTGCCGCTCAGTCGGGGGCACCCACCCGATCCACGACGATTCCCACGAGGAAAAGACAATGGCTTCCGTGAACATGGCCGACGTCAAGCGGCTTCGTGAGCTGACCGCCGCCGGCATGATGGACTGCAAGAAGGCTCTTGAGGAGTCCGAGGGCGATTTCGACCGCGCGGTCGAGCTCCTCCGTCTCAAGGGTGCCAAGGACGTCGGCAAGCGTGAGGCCCGCACCGCCTCCAACGGCCTGGTCGCCCTGGAGCAGGACGGCGACTCCGCCGCCGCGCTGCTGGAGCTCAACTGCGAGACCGACTTCGTCGCCAAGGGCGAGCGTTTCCAGGAGCTCGCGGCCCAGGTCGTCAAGCACATCCTGGCCTCCAGGCCGACCGACGTGCCCTCGCTGCTCGAGTCCGAGCTCGACGGCAAGAGCGTCAAGGCGCACCTCGACGAGGCCAACGCCGCGCTCGGCGAGAAGATCGAGATCCGCCGGTTCGCCGTGCTTGAGGGCGGTTTCATCGGCTCCTACATGCACAAGACCGACCCCCAGCTTCCCCCGGCGGTCGGCGTGCTCGTGCAGCTCGACACCCCGAACGCCGGTGTCGCCAAGGACCTCGCGCAGCACGCCGCCGCGATGGCCCCGAAGTACCTCAGCCCCGCCGAGGTCCCGGCCGACGTCATCGAGAAGGAGCGTGCGCTCTTCGAGGAGATGACCCGCGAGGAGGGCAAGCCCGAGGCGGCCATCGGCAAGATCGTCGATGGTCGTGTCAACGGCTGGTACAAGGACTTCACCCTTCTTGAGCAGTCCTTCGTCAAGGACAACAAGAAGTCCGTCGCGAAGTTCGCGGACGAGAATGGTGTCAAGGTCCAGGCCTTCGCCCGCTTCAAGGTTGGCCAGGCCTAATTCCAGACACCCGCTCTTTACGCAGAGCACCAAACGAGGAGGCCGCCGCCGTGCAGGAGAATCCAGGACCCGCCACGCCGGCGGTTTCTTCGTACTCAGATCCGCTTCGCTGGAAGCGGGTGATGTTGAAGCTGTCCGGCGAGGCGTTCGCCGGCGGCGAGCCGCTGGGCATCGACCCGGCGGTCGTGGGTCACCTCGCGGACTCGATCACCGAGGCCGTCCGAGGTGGCGTCCAGGTCTCGGTGGTGGTGGGCGGCGGCAACATGTTCCGGGGTGCCGCCCTCTCCGAGCGCGGCATGGACCGGGCGAGGGCCGACTACATGGGCATGCTCGGTACGGTCATCAACTGCCTGGCCCTCCAGGACTTCCTGGAGAAGCGGGGCGTCGACACCCGCGTCCAGACGGCCATCACCATGCAGCAGGTCGCCGAGCCGTTCCTGCCCCGCCGTGCCATCCGTCACCTGGAGAAGGGCCGAGTGGTCATCTTCGGGGCGGGGCTCGGTTCGCCGTTCTTCTCCACCGACACCTGCGCAGCGCAGCGAGCGCTGGAGATCGGCGCCGAGGCTCTGCTCAAGGGCACCCAGGTGGACGGCGTCTACGACGCCGACCCTCGTAAGAACCCCGATGCCGTCCGGTTCGACCATCTCGAATATGGTGAGGTGCTGACCCGCGGTCTGGGGGTCATGGACGCCACCGCCATCAGTCTGTGCATGGACAACAACCTTCCCATCGTGGTCTTCGACCTCATGGGTGAGGGCAACATCCTGCGGGCCGTGCGCGGTGAGAAGATCGGCACACTGGTAAGTCCGGCACGTTAGGGAGCATCCCCGAGGTGGCGAGCGGAGTGGTACGCGAGGTAGGAGCGTCCCGCGAAGTGAGCGAGGAGTGGGGAGCGACCAGGAGACAGGGAGCGAGCCCGACGTAGCGAGCGGAGTGGTACGCGAGGTAGGAGCGTCCCGCGAAGTGAGCGAGGATGGTGAGTGACCGAGAAGACAGGGAGCCGCTGTGATCGACGATACTCTCCTCGAAGCCGAGGAAAAGATGGACAAGGCCGTGTCGGTGGCGAAGGAAGATTTCGCAGCCATCCGCACCGGTCGGGTCACCCCGTCGATGTTCAACAAGATCAGCGCTGAGTACTACGGGACGCCCACCCCCATTCAGCAGCTTGCCTCGTTCCACGTGCCCGAGGCGCGCATGGTCATCATCCAGCCTTTTGACAAGAGCTCGATGGCCGCGATCGAGAAGGCGATCCGCAACTCGGACCTCGGTGTGAACCCTGGTAACGACGGAGCGGTGATCCGGGTGGCCTTTCCCGAACTGTCGGAGGAGCGCCGCAAGGAGTACATCAAGGTCGCCAGGAACAAGGCGGAGCACTCCAAGGTCTCCATCCGTAACATTCGTCGTAATGCCAAGGAGATCCTGGACAAGCTGATCAAGGATGGCGAGGCGGGTGAGGATGAGGTACGCCGGGCGGAGAAGGAGCTTGACGACCTCACCCAGAAGCATGTCGCCAAGATCGACGAGCTGCTCAAGCACAAGGAATCCGAGCTGCTTGAGGTTTGATCCATGATCCTTGTCCCGCGCGGGCGCTCCGTGCGGGACAAGGATTTTGTGTATGTATGAAAGTAGGACCCCCTGTGGAACCCGTGGCGGGCAGTAGCCGTACCGGCCGGAATCTCCCCGCTGCGGTGGCGGTAGGTCTTGCCCTGGCGGCGGTCACCATAGCCTCCCTCTACTTCGTAAAGGTGCTCTTCCTCGTCGTGGTGATCGCGGCGGTAGGCGTCGGAGTGACGGAGCTGGTCAGGTCGTTCGAGGAAAGGGACATCAGGATCCCGCTGATCCCGGTTCTGGTCGGCATGGCCGCCATGCTGACCGGTGCCTACTTTGGCGGGCCCGCCGCTCTGGTCGGCGTCTTCGCGATGACCGTGCTGGTGTTGATGATCTGGCGGATGTTCCTGGGCACCGAGAACTACGTCCGCGACATCACCGCGACCGTCCTGGTCGTCGTCTATCCCTCCCTGCTCGCGGGGTTCGCGGCGCTGCTTCTCGCCCACCCGATAAAGGGCGCGGACCTGGTGCTCGTCTTCATCGCCACCACGGTCGCGAGCGACATCGGTGGATATTTCGCGGGGATATCCCTGGGCAGGCACAAGATGTCCCCGACGATCAGTCCGAAGAAGACCTGGGAGGGCTTCGCCGGGTCGGCACTGGCCTGCATGGCCGTGGGCGGCTGGCTGGTGGCGTGGCTGCTGAAGGACGACATCTGGAAGGGTGTCCTCCTCGGCGCGGTCGTGGTGGTCTTCGCCACCCTCGGTGACCTGGTCGAGTCGGTGATCAAGCGCGACCTCGGCGTCAAGGACATGAGCAGTGTGCTGCCCGGCCACGGCGGCATGATGGACCGCCTCGACTCCCTCGTCGTGGCGCTGATTCCGGTCTGGGCGCTGTTCACCCTGCTGCTGTGAAGGGGCTTATCCGGTCCCGGTGAGCCGGGTCGCCGACAGGCGCGGAAGCACCGCCCGGTAGCCCTCGGCCGAGACCAGGTCCAGCTCGTCCGGCGTGATCGGGATGAGCCAGAGCCACTGGACGGAGTCCCCGCCGAAGGAGAAGCCCGACAGGTCGGGCAGCCCCGGCAGCCCGGTCAGCATCATGACCCCGCCGTAGGCGGAGCCGAGCGGGAAGGTCTCCGGCCGGTGGTACCACCTGGCGGTGTGGCCGTGGCCCAGCCAGGTGACCGAGTGCCAGGGGTACTGCCCCAGCCACAGGAAGAGCCGGGCCGCGTCACGGGCGTCGCCGGGGGAGGCGACGGCGAGCTCGACCCGGGCGTAGGCGTCGGGCCGGTCGATGTACTGCTCGACGGTGGGCATCCGCTGGCAGCTCATCCCGACGGTGGACAGGATCGTGTACTCCCTGTCCCGCTCCGGCGGTCGCTCGGTGATGCCCACCATGGGCATCCGCTCGCCCCCGGCGTCCCAGAACCGGCCCGCGGTGCCGACTCTGCGGTCCAGATGACCCATCACGAACTGCTGGAACGACGCCCAGGCGCCGTCGCCGCCCCGCCACTCCCAGTAGGCGCGGGCTTTGGCGATCCGGGAGGCCAGGCCGTCATAGGCCTCCTCCAGCGACCAGGCGAGCGGGGACTCGCCCAGCGCGTCGCGGCAGTAGCCGGGCATTCCCCGGTTCATGTCCGCCCAGCCGGGAATGACCGCGAGCAGCTCTCCGTTCTCGTACAGGGCGACGCCGTCGCCCTCCTCGAACCACAGCGCCCGCAGCGTGCCCAGGGGGCCTCTGCCGTCAGGGTGCCGGGTGTTCGCCCGAGGGGCGGTCGGCGGGAGTGCGGAGTCCAGCCGGTCCTGGTCCAGCCCTTCGGGAGCGGGGCCGTGATTGGCCAGCCAGACGGCTCCGTGCACCTCCCCCTGTGAACCGCACAGGTAAGCTACCGAGGAAGTCTCGTCGCGTTCGACCACCAGGGTGCGGCTCCGGTAGGGATTGACGTCGGTGAGCACGACCTCGACGCCGTCTCCCCGCTCTCCCGTGGGGCGGTTTGTCGCCATACCTCCGGACTCTAGATCACGGTCGGGCACCGCTTCGAGTATTCGCGTAACCGTCGAGAGAAGGCATTGGACGTGTCGACTGCCAGTCAGTCCGGGACCCCCGTACCCGGCCAGCTCACCTTCGTGGCGCCGCGCCGGGCCAAGCCCGCCCGCCACCTGGCCGACCTGACCATGGCCGAGCGCCGGGCGGCGGTCGCCGAGCTGGGCGAGAAGCCGTTCCGTGCCGACCAGCTCTCCCGGCACTACTTCGAGAAGCTCAACGGCGACCCCGCGCTGATGACGGATCTTCCGGCCGCCGCCAGGGAGAAGTTCGCCGCCGCGTTCTTCCCCAGCCTGCTGACCTCCGTCCGGGAGATGACCACCGACGCCGGCACCACCCGTAAGACGCTGTGGCGGCTCTTCGACGGCGCGCTGGTCGAGTCGGTCCTGATGCGCTACACCGACCGCACGACCATGTGCGTGTCCTCGCAGGCGGGCTGTGGCATGAACTGCCCGTTCTGCGCCACCGGCCAGGCGGGTCTGACCCGCAACATGACCACCGCCGAGATCGTCGAGCAGGTCGTGGCCGGAGCGCGGGCGCTGGCCGCCGGTGAGGTGCCCGGCGGTCCCGGGCGGGTCAGCAACGTGGTCTTCATGGGCATGGGCGAGCCGCTGGCCAACTACAAGGCCGTGGTCGGCGCCGTCCGCCGCATGGTCGAGCCCGCGCCCGACGGCCTGGGCATCTCCGCCCGGGGGATCACCGTCTCCACGGTCGGTCTGGTTCCGGCGATCGGCAAGCTCGCCGGGGAGGGGCTGCCGGTGACGCTGGCGCTCTCGCTGCACGCTCCCGACGACGAGCTCCGTGACACCCTGGTGCCGATCAACACCCGGTGGAAGGTCGCCGAGGTCCTCGGCGCGGCCTGGGACTACGCGGCCAGGACCAAGCGCCGGGTCTCCATCGAGTACGCGCTGATCAAGGACATCAACGACCAGGAGTGGCGGGCCGACCTGCTCGGCAAGCTGATCAAGAACAAGCTCGTGCACGTCAACCTGATCCCGCTCAACCCGACCCCGGGTTCCAAGTGGACCGCCTCCCGGCCCGAGGACGAGCGCGCCTTCGTCCGGCGCCTGGAGTTCCACGGTGTGCCGGTGACGGTCCGCGACACCCGCGGTCGCGAGATCGACGGTGCCTGCGGTCAGCTCGCCGCCGCCGAGTAACCTCCCGCCTTACCGTACGGCTGCGCCGCCAAGGCGCCGACCGCCGCCCGGCTCCTCTGGGCCGGGCGGCGCTCCCCGGCCGCCCCGTCCTCCCGCCGCATCGTCCACCGGCCCGGCACGGCCCGCCCGGGGAAGCTCGTCAGAGTACGGCTCGTCAGGGCCCTCCGCTCCCGAATCTGCCATCAGCCCCAAGGTAGGAATTGAGCCGAAGGGATCGCCGCGGCCGAAGCCGAAGGACGCTACCGCGGCCGGCCGGCCGCCCGCACTGGCCGGCGCTCGGCTTCCAGGGCCAGGACACCTCGATTGCAGCCCTCGCACGCACCCATGCTTCATGATCGTTACCCCTTGTATGGCCGAGACCCCGCTGATCGCGCTGTTGAGGGCCCGGCCGCCGGTCGGAGCCCTACCCGGTCGGGCTGGGACATCCCGGCTGCCGCGACCTGGCAAACGTATCTTTGTCCGGTCTCCCGGCCCTGCCAGCCGGTCTTCCCCCAGATGGCGGGAGCCTGTGCTTTCAGCCAACCCCTCACCAGCGCGGGGAGACAGTCGACCGGCCAGCCCCGTTCACCCACCCGTGACGACCACGAACCGCAATCGTGATCACTCACCCGGTCACTTCGGGGCCGGGGTCAGCTTCGGGAGCGGAGAGCCGTCAGGGTGCGGCGATGGCCGGGGCGATCCGGGCACCGTGGCGCCGACCGGCCCCGCCTATCCGTACGGATCCCCTGCACGCCTGAGCCGTCCGGCCGCCAGGAAAACAGCGACCATCCTGCCACCTGGCCAGCGACCATCCTGTCAGCACCCTGGCGACCAATCTGTCAGCAACCCAGCGGCCATCCTGTCAGGCAGCCCCGGTTGTGCCATGCTTATCCAATGGTCAGCGGCTCGCAGACTCCTCTCGGCAGAGTTCTTCCACGGCATGCGGAAAGAGCCGTTGAAGAGGCGTTGGCCGACACCCGCGTCACCCTCGTCACTGGGGCGCGCCAGTGCGGTAAGAGCACTCTGGTCCGGCTTCTCGCCAAGGGGCGTGCGGGAGAGTGGCGCAACCTTGACACCCCCGCCGCCCGCCAGGCCGCCATCACCGACCCCGCCGGTTTCGTCGCGTTCCCCGAGCTGATGGTCATCGACGAGATCCAGCGGGTCCCCGAGCTGTTGCTCGCCATCAAGGAGCAGGTGGACGCCGACCCGAGGCCGGGCCGTTACCTGCTGACCGGATCGGCCCGGGTGCTCGGGCTTCGGGCGCTTCCCGACGCGCTGCCCGGCCGGATGGAGACCATCGAGCTGTGGCCTTTCTCGCAGGGCGAGATCGACGGCACGGCCGATGGGTTCGTGGACGCGCTCTTCGCCGAGCGCGATGACCTGCACCACACGTCGGAGACCAGCCGCGCCGAGTACGCGGAGCGGGTTGTCCGAGGTGGATTTCCCGAGGCGGTGTCACGATCCAACGCCCGTAGACGGGAGCGGTTCCTCGACTCGTACGTCTCGGATCTCATCGCGCGGGACGTGAGCCGGTTGGCGGAGATCGAGCGAACAGCGGAGATGCGGGCTCTGATCCGGCTGCTGGCCGCCAGGTCGGGCCAGTTGCTGGTCCCCGGTTCCCTGAGCAGCGGGATCGGGCTGTCCGCGAACACGGTCCATCGTTACCTGGGGTTGTTGGAAGAGGTCTTTCTGATCAAGCGGATCCCTGCCTGGTCGCGCAACCTCGGCAGTCGTGCGATCGGGACACCCAAGATGGCCTTCGTCGATTCGGGGATCGCGGCCAACCTTCTGGGAGCCGACTCACGGAGCCTGGTCCGTCCCGAGGGCGCGTTCGGTCCCCTCCTGGAGGGCTTCGTCCTTATGGAACTGGCTCGCCAGCTCACCTGGTCCAACGAGCGGGTGGAACTGTTCCACTACCGCACCAAGGACAAGATGGAGGTGGACGCCGTCCTGGAGAACCGGCAGGGGATCGTGGTCGGTATAGAGGTGAAGGCCTCCTCGACCGTGCGGCCGGATGACTTCAAGGGATTGCGCCATCTCGCGAACCGGCTTGGCGACGATTTCGCGGTGGGGATCGTTCTCTACACCGGAACGCAGACGCTCCCGTTCGGCGAGCGGATGCGTGCCATGCCGGTGAGTGCTCTCTGGGAGGTCGGCGCTTCGTGAGCTGGGTCCCTCAGGGATTCAGGCGGCGGAGGCGTGTGTACAGGGTGAGGCCCGCGGCGGTCCAGAAGAGGGTGGCGGCGGAGATGGGGAGCAGCACCTCGTCGAGCAAACCGTCGTTGGCGGCGCGCATCCAGGGCATGATCGGCACCGAGAGACGGCCCACGGGGGTCAGGCTGATCAGCAGCAGGGCGAGATAGCCGCCGAACAGGACGAGCATCGAGACCGCGGGGGAGGCCAGGATCGGCCGACTGGTCAGCGCGCCCAGCGCGGTCCCGGCGCTCACGCCGAGCACGTGCAGTGCGATGCCGCCTGCCAGGTCGGCGGGTGCGGGCATGGCGGCGAAGCCGTGGATCAGCGGGAGCCCGACCGCGATCGTCGCCATGCCGAGGTTGACCGTCAGCGCGGCGAGCAGTCCGGCCCCGATCTCACGGCCCGGCCGTCCGGCCGCCGTCATGGAGATCAGCCGCTGGGTCGGGGGCTCGGTGTCGAGCAGCCCGCGAGCGGCCCAGGCGAAGATGAGGATCAGCAGCCCGGCCGAGTCGGCGTAGGCGGACAGCTCCTTGCCGGGCGGGGTCAGCGTGGAGTAGAAGATGGCCAGCATCATCAGGAGCCCGATCATCGGCTGGAACAGCCGGTGCGACCGGGCGTAGGCGGAGAGCTTGAAACGCGCGAGATGGATCATGATGACCGCCTGGTGAGATAGCCGTCGGCGCGGAGCTTCTGTTCCACCGCGTCGGCCTCGCCGGCGTCCACGATCACCTGGATGACCACCTGGCGTGCCGACGGCTTGGACACCTGAGGCGGCAGGCGGTCGGCATCCCATGGGTGGTCGAGCCGGGCGTCGGCCGGGCGTGCCTGAGGGTCGGGCGTGTGCGGGGTGACCGCGGCGTCCGCGACGAGCCAGTGGATGGCGCCGGGGAAGGCCCGGAGCTGGTTCTGGTGGTCGCTGACCACGACCATGCCGCCGGCCGAGGAGATCTCGTCGATGATCAGGGGGAGTTCGGCGCGGGTCTGCTCGTCCAGGCCGGCGAAGGGCTCGTCCAGGATCAGCAGGTCCGGCGGGGCCAGCAGCGCCTGGATGAGCCCGATCTTCTGCGCGCTGCCCTTGGACAGGTCGCCCAGCGGTTGCTCCAGGAGGTGGGAGGCGTTCAGGCGTCCGGCCAGTTCCACGGCGGAGGCGGGGGAGCCGCCCCTGATCCTGGACATGTGGGCCAGGTAGGCGGCGACGGTGAACGGCTGGTCGGTGGGGAACACGTCGGGGGCGTAGCCCACGGTGCCGGGCCGGTCGGAGATCGAGCCGTGGGAAGGGGGGAGGAATCCCGCGAGCAGCCGCAGTAGCGTCGACTTTCCGGCGCCGTTGTGGCCGGTGACCTCGGTGACGGAACCCGGGTGGAGCGAGAGTTCGACGTCCTTCAGAATCCAGGGGCCTCGGCGGGAGTATCGGAAGGACACCTGGGAGAGCCGCATAACCGGCCACCATATCGGGATCATTCACCAGGTGGCTTGGCATGACGGATATCGGGTGAATCCCCGGCGTCACGTCGACTGCGCACCGGAACGCCTCGCTCCCGCACGGTTTCGGCGCCCGCCACGGCCCTCAACCCCGTTCGCGACACTGTTCCGATTACTCGCTTTTACCCGGTAATTCCCCTCAGAATGGAGGCCATCGGCTGAAAGGCCAATAGGCGAGAGGCGAAAGGATGCGGGGTTGAACCGCTTTCCACGGGTTCTCGGGGTGCGTACGGGATATGACCCCGATCAGGTGGATCTGCTGGTCCGCCGGATCGAGGGCACCCTCGGCAGGGGCGCCCCGGAGGGGGAGCCGATCACCGCGGACGAGATCCGCGACGCCCGTTTCCGCACGAAGCTCGGCGGCTACCACGAGATCGCCGTCGACTTCGCGCTGGAGGCCTTCATCGTGGCGATCGAGACCCGGCCCACCGGGGCGGACGGACGTCCGATCGTTCCCGCGCGCCGGCCGCCCGTGCCCTGGCCGACCGTGCCCCAGGAACAGGAACAGGAACGGGCACAGCACGCCGAACCGCCGCTCCGGAATCTGGGGGCGGCCGCGGTCGCCCGGCGTCCTGAAGCCGCCGAGCGGGAACCGGCGGCCGTCGCCCGGCATCCTGGAACCGGCGAGTGGGAGCCGGTGGCCGGCGGTTTGCCGGAACCGCTCGGCGCCGACGAGATCGAGGAGTACGCCGTCCGGGTCGAGCGGGCCGCCTTCAGGCCCGGACGGCTCGGCATGGGCTACAACGAGGACCAGGTCGACACCTTCCTCGACCGGATCGTGGCCACTCTGCGCGGCACCACCGACCAGCCCCTCACCCCCGATGAGGTGCGCGGAGCGCGGTTCGCCACGGTGCTGTTGCGGCCGGGCTACGCGGTCGGCGAGGTCGACGAGTTCCTCGCCGACCTGGCGGGCGTCCTTGAGGCCCGCCTCGGCCGTTGAGGTGTCAGCGGGTGCCCCAGGAGTAGGTCTGCTTGTGAAGCTTGAGATAGACGAAGGTCTCGGTGGCGCGGACCGTGGGGATGGCCCGGATCTTGCCGAGGATCTCCAGGAGGTGCTGATCGCTCTCGCAGACGACCTCGACCATGATGTCGAGCGATCCGGCGGTCAGCACCACGTAGTCGATCTCCTTTATGGCCGACAGCTCGTTGGCCACGATCTCCAGGTCGCCCTCGCACTTGATGCCGATCATGGCCTGACGGGAGAAGCCCAGGGTCAACGGATCGGTCACCGCGACGATCTGCATGACCCCCGCGTCGATCAGGCGCTGGACCCGCTGGCGTACCGCCGCCTCGGACAACCCCACGGCCTTGCCGATGGCGGCATAGGGCTTGCGCCCGTCCGCCTGCAACTGTTCGATGATCTGCTTGGAGATCTCGTCGAGGACTACGGGGCCTGACCTGGCGTCGTTGTCGCGGCGTACCTTGGGCGGCGTCGTCATCCGCGCTCCCTGGCGTCATAGTGCAAGGCTGTTTCCGGAATGTTGCGGCTCCGGTGCGACATGCTGTCAGTTTCGGGCCGTCTGTCAAGCGATTTCGTAGCAATTTGGTATCTTAACAACGAAATCCCTTGTCGTACGGTTCTTGCTCTGTAAGAGTCGCGACAACTCAGCCCCGATCCATAGGAGGCCGACGGTGACCACCCCGGTTGAGACCAGTGAGCTCCCCCGCCTGAGAAACTACGTCAACGGTGAGCTCGTGGAGGCCCGGAGCAGCCGGTTCTCCGACGTCATCGACCCCTGCACCGGAGAGACCTACCTTAGTGCTCCCATCTCCGGACAGGAGGATGTCGACGCCGCCTACGCCGCCGCTGCCGCCGCGTTCGAGTCGTGGAGTCAGGCCACTCCGGGCGAGCGCGCCAACCTGCTCCTGAAGGTGGCCGACGCGATCGAGGCGCGGGCCGAGGAGCTGAACGAGGCCGAGTGCCTCAACACCGGCAAGCCGCGCGCCCGGATGGCCGAGGACGAGACCCCGGTCGCCGCCGACCACTTCCGCTTCTTCGCCGGCGCCGCCCGCACGCTGGAGGGGCCGACCTCCGGTGAGTTCCTGGCCGAGCACACCTCGGTCATCAGGCACGAGCCGATCGGCGTGGTGGGCCAGGTGACGCCGTGGAACTACCCGATGATGATGGCGGTCTGGAAGATCGCCCCGGCGCTTGCCGCGGGTAACACCGTGGTGCTCAAGCCCTCCGACACCACCCCTGTCTCCACGGTCAAGCTGGCCGAGATCCTCGGCGAGGTCCTGCCGAAGGGCGTCTTCAACGTCGTCGTCGGCGACCGGGAGACCGGCGCGCTGGTCGTCGGCCACCCGACCGCGTCGATGGTCGCGATCACCGGTTCCGTCGGCGCCGGCATGGCCGTGGCCAAGAGCGCCGCCGAGGACCTCAAGCGGGTCCACCTGGAGCTGGGCGGCAAGGCGCCCGTCATCGTGTTCGACGATGTCAAGGACCTCAAGGCCGCCGCGGAGTCCATCGCCACCGCGGGCCTGTACAACGCCGGTCAGGACTGCACCGCGGCCTGCCGCGTGCTGGTCCACGAGGACGCCCACGACGAGTTCGTCGCCGCGCTCACCGAGGCGGTGGCGAGCACCGTGACGGGCGACCTCTCCGACACGGAGGCCCTGTACGGCCCGCTCAACAACGCCGAGCAGCTGGCTCGCGTCACCGGCATCCTCGACCGGGTCCCCGGCCACGCCAAGGTCCTGACCGGCGGGAACCGGGTCGGCGAGCGGGGCTACTTCTTCGCCCCCACGCTCGTCGACGGCCTGAGGCAGGACGACGAGATGGTGCAGAACGAGGTGTTCGGGCCGGTCATCACGGTCCAGACCTTCTCCGACGAGGCGGACGCGGTGGCCAAGGCCAACGATGTCAGGTACGGCCTGTCGGGCTCGGTGTGGACCTCCGACCACGGCCGGGCGATGCGGGTGTCGAACCGTCTCGATTTTGGTGTCGTCTGGGTCAACACTCACATCCCATTCGTCTCAGAAATGCCACACGGAGGCTTCAAGCACTCCGGTTACGGCAAGGATTTGTCCGTTTTCGGCCTGCACGACTACCTTCGCGTCAAGCACGTCATGCACTACATCGGCGAATAGCCGCGAGCAGAGGGATAAGCCTGGCATGACCGAAATCCAGGTGGGCACGGAGGCGGCCGACGCCGCCTCTCGCTCGCCCCAAACGCCCGCGATCGAACTCGATGAGGTCGTCAAGGAGTACGTCTCCCACGGCGAGGTCGTCCAGGCGGTCAAGGGTGTCACCCTGACGATCGCCGAGGGGGAGTTCTTCTCCCTCCTCGGCCCCTCGGGCTGCGGCAAGACCACCACCATGCGCATGATCGCCGGGTTTGAGGATCCGTCGCGGGGCAACGTGCGGCTGCACGGCCAGGATGTCACCAACGTCCCCCCCAACAGGCGCGACGTCAACATGGTCTTCCAGTCGTACGCCCTCTTCCCGCACATGAACGTCTGGGAGAACGTCGCCTTCGGCCTGCGGCGCAAGAAGGTGGCCGAGGCCGAGATCAAGCGCCGTGTCGGCGAGATCCTGGAGATCGTCGACCTCACCGGGCGCGAGAAGCGCCGCCCCCGTGAGATGTCCGGGGGCCAGCAGCAGCGGGTCGCCCTGGCGCGGGCCCTGGTCAACAACCCCCGCGCGCTCCTGCTGGACGAGCCGCTCGGCGCCCTCGACCTCAAGCTCCGCCAGGCCATGCAGATCGAGCTCAAACGCATCCAGCGCGAGGTCGGCATCACCTTCGTGTACGTCACCCACGACCAGAGCGAGGCGCTCACCATGAGTGACCGCATCGCGGTCATGAACGACGGCATGGTCGAGCAGCTGGGCACCCCGAGAGAGATCTACGAGCGGCCGGCAACCGCCTTCGTGGCCGGCTTCATCGGCACGTCCAACCTGCTCAGCGGCACCGTCGACTGTCTCCGGTCCGGTTTCGCGGTGCTTAGGCTGGGCGATGAGGACCAGGTGCTCGCCGAAGGCGGATCGTTCAGCGCCGGGGAACCGATCGCGATCACGGTGCGCCCGGAGAAGATCGGTATTTCCACCGAGGAGCCCACCGGAGACCTCAGCATCGTACGAGGCATCGTCTCCGAGGTGGTCTACCTGGGGCTCTACAACTCCTACACGGTCAGCCTGGCCCAGGGGGCAGAGGTGACCGTCTTCCAGCAGAACGCACTCGACAGCACGAGTACGGCGGAGCGTGGCGACGCCGTTTGGCTGTCGTGGCGGCCGCAGCACTCGTACGCGATCGGAAGTTGAGTCCGCTATGTACTCCCGCACGAACCCCGCCTTCCTGCGTGGCATGACGCAGAGCCGCTCCGTCACCCGCCGTGACGCCCTTCGCCTGGGGGGAATGTCGGCCGCCGGTCTGGCCCTCGCCGCGTGCGGTGTGCAGGGCAAGAAGGTGGAGGCCCCCCCGCAGGACGCCGTCGCCGAGTACTGGGGCTCCAAGAAGAAGAACGGCAGGCTGCGCTTCGCCAACTGGCCGCTCTACATCGACAAGGACGGCAAGCGGTACCCGTCCCTGGAGATGTTCGAGACCGACACCGGCATCAAGGTGACCTACACGGAGGCCGTCCAGGACATCCCCACGTTCTTCGGCAAGATCCAGCCGCTGCTCGCCGCCAACAACGACATCGGCTACGACCTGATGGTCCTGACCAACGGCCTGCAGCTGTCCAAGGCCATCGCGCTGGGCTACCTCGTTCCGCTGGACCACTCCAAGCTGCCGAACTTCGCCGCCAACGCCAACTCCGCGGTCAAGAACCCCACCTGGGACCCGAACAACGCCCACACGATCCCGTGGGCGGGCGGCCTGACCGGCATCGCCTACAACCCCAAGTACGTGGACGAGGTCAAGAGCATCGCCGACCTCTGGAACCCCAAGTACAAGGGCAAGGTCGGCATGATGCTCGACACCCAGGAGGTCGCGAACTTCGGCATGTTCGCCCTGGGCATCGACCCCGACAAGTCGACCGAGGCCGACTGGAGGAAGGCGGGGGAGAAGCTCAAGCAGCAGCGCGACGCGGGTCTGGTGCGCAAGTACTACGAGAACGACTACGTCGACGCCCTCGTCAGGGGAGACATCTGGATCACCATGGCCTGGTCGGGTGACATCTTCCAGCAGGTCGCCGAGGGCAAGGACCTGAGGTTCGTGGTGCCCGAGGAGGGCGGCACGATCTGGACGGACAACCTGTGCATCCCGAAGACCTCGCAGAACCCCCTCGACGCGCTGATCTTCATGGACTACGTCTACCAGCCGAAGATCGCCACGATGCTGGTCGAGTACATCAACTACATCACGCCGGTCTCCTCCGCCAAGGACCTGGTCCTCGCCGACGCCGCCAAGGCCACGGGCAAGAAGAAGGCGGCGCTGGAGCAGATCGCCGAGAGCCCGATGATCTTCCCTTCGGAGACGGACATGGCCAAACTGCGGTCGTACAAGAAGCTGGACCCGGGGGAGGAGAAGGTCTTCGAGGACATCTTCCAGCCGATCACGCAGGGTTAGGCCGATGAGAGAGCGAACCAGACGGGAAGGGGCAAGCGGCCGGTGAAGCGCCTCGCCCCCTACCTGCTCATCCTGCCCGGCGGACTCTGGCTGGCGATCTTCCTGGTGGTGCCGATGGTCTTCATGGCCTCGGTCTCCACCCAGGAGGGCGACGTGGTCAACGGGTTCGCCCAGACGTTCAACTTCTCGGTGTACGGCGACGCCCTGATGCAGTACAAGACCCAGTTCCTGCGCTCGGCCGGGTACGGTCTGGTCGCGACCGTCGTCTCCATCGCGCTGGCCTACCCGATGGCCTACTGGATCGCGTTCAAGGGCGGCAACCGCAAGTCCACCTACCTGCTGCTGGTGCTGCTGCCGTTCTTCGTCTCGTTCGTGCTGCGCACGGTGTCCTGGCGGTTCCTGCTCGCCGACGACGGCATGCTGCTGGCGCCGCTCAAGTCGGCAGGGCTGCTGCCCGAGGACTTCCACGTGCTGCAGACGACGTTCGCGGTGATCGGCGGCCTGGTCTACAACTACCTGCCGTTCATGATCCTGCCGATCTACGTCGCACTGGAGCGGGTGGACCCCAAGGTGGTCGAGGCCGCCCAGGACCTGTACGCGGCCAGGCGCGAGGCGTTCACCAAGATCGTGCTGCCGCTCTCGCTGCCCGGCGTGTTCGCCGGGGTGCTGATGACGTTCGTCCCGATGACCGCGGACTACGTCAACGCCGGCATCCTCGGCGGCCCGGAGAACACGATGATCGGCAACATCATCCAGACCGAGTACCTGGTCAACAACGACTACCCGACCGCCGCCGCGCTGTCGTTCACGCTGATGGCGGCGATGCTGATCGGCATCTTCGCCTACGCCAAGGCGCTCGGCACCGAGAACGTCCTGGAGGCGGCGGCCCGATGAGCCCTGACACCCTCCGCAGGACCAGGAACGGTGAGCGACCGTGAGCATCAGCGAATCCGATGTCGTGAACGGAGTGGACGCCGGCCCGCCCGCCGGGCGGAGGTCCCCGCTGAATACCAGGCGGCTGGGTGACCGGCTGCTCCGGGTCTACGTCTGGCTGATCATCGCCTGGCTGTTCCTGCCGATCGCCGTCATGATCGTTTTCGGCTTCAACGACACCCAGAGCAAGTCGAACGTGACCTGGCAGGGCTTCACCCTCAAGTGGTGGGGCCGCCTGGACGAGTATCCCGAACTGGTCGCGGCGGTGCTCAACTCGCTCAAGATCGCCGTGCTCGCCACGGTGATCACGACGGTGATCGGCACGCTCATGGGCCTGGCCCTGGGCCGCTACCGCTTCCGCGGGCAGGGCGCGACCAACCTGGTGATGTTCGCCGCGATCGCCTCGCCCGAACTCGTCATGGGCGCCTCGCTGCTCTCGCTGTTCATCAGCGCTGGCGTGCAGACCGGCTTCGCGACGGTGGTCATCGCGCACGTGCTCTTCTCGCTCTCCTTCGTGGCGATCACCGTGCGCGCCCGGGTGATCGGGCTCGACCGGTCGATCGAGGAGGCGGCGCGCGACCTGGGCGCGTCCACCTGGACGACGTTCTGGCGGATCACCTTCCCGATGATCCTGCCCGGTGTCGTCTCCGGCGCGCTGCTGGCCTTTGCGCTCTCCATCGACGACTTCGTGATCACCCAGTTCACCAGTGGTGCCACCCAGACGTTCCCACTGTGGATCTGGGGTGCCACCCGTATCGGGGTGCCGCCTCAGGTCAACATCCTCGGGACGCTTATATTCGCGATTGGCGTCGTCATCGCCGTGGTCAACACGGTCAACGGGCGCCGCCGCACCTAGCCGCCGTCAAGCCCCGTGCCCTCACCGGGTGGCGCGGGGCTTCGGTGTACCCAGACCCCAGACAGTCCACGGCACGGAACAGGGAGGCGAGATCGGATTCAGGCGGGGGGAACCCGCGCGTGATCTTCACGACCACGCGATACACACAGAGAAAACCTGACTCACGTAGGGAAGTGAGATTTGTGGATCCGCTGAAGGCTCTTGCTGATGCGGAGCGCAAGCCGTACTGGCTCGACAGTGCGGCGAAACCCGAGCCGCTGAAGCGGCTCTTCGGTGAGACGAGCGCCGACCTGGCAGTGGTCGGCGGAGGATTCTCAGGGCTCTGGACCGCCCTGATGGCCAAGGAACGCGACCCGTCGCTCGACGTCGTCCTGCTTGAGGGACGAAGGGTCGGCTGGGCGGCGTCCGGCCGCAACGGCGGCTTCGCGATGGCCACCCTCACCCACGGTCTCGCCAACGGGCTGGAGCGCTGGCCCGAGGAGATCTCCACGCTCGAACGCCTCGGCGTCGACAACCTCGACGAGCTCGGCGAGGCCATCGCCAGGTACGGCATCGACTGCGGTTACGAGCGCACCGGCGAGCTGCACGTGGCCACCGAGCCGTGGCAGCTGGAGGAGATGAACCAGAGCCTCGACATCGCCCGCGAGCTGGGCGCCCGCTTCGACGTCCTCGACGCGGAAGAGGTCCGGGCGGAGGTGAACTCGCCCACCTACATCGGCGGCCACTGGGAGCGCGACGGCTGCGCCATGCTCGACCCCGCCCGGCTGGCCTGGGGGCTCCGGGAGGCCTGCCTCTCGGTGGGCGTGCGCATCTACGAGCGCACGCCGGTACGCACCATGAAGGACACCCCGGCGAGCCTGGACCTGCGCACCCCGCACGGCCTGGTCAGGGCGCGCAACGTCGCGCTCGGCACCGGGGTGTTCCAGCCGCTGCTGCGGCGGCTGAGGCACCTCCTCGTGCCGGTCTACGACTACGCGCTGATGACCGAGCCGCTCTCCGCCGACCAGCTGGCCTCGGTGGGCTGGCAGAACCGGCAGGGGATCGGGGACGCGGCCAACCAGTTCCACTACTACCGGCTGACCGAGGACAACCGGATCCTCTGGGGCGGCTACGACGCGGTCTACTACAACGGCGGCATGATCAAGCCCGAGTACGAGCAGCGTGACGAGACCTTCGTCAAGCTGGCCGAACACTTCTCCACCACCTTCCCCCAGCTGTCCGGGCTGCGCTTCACCCACAGGTGGGGCGGGGTCATCGACACCTGCAGCCGGTTCAGCGCCTTCTACGGCCGGTCGCACGGCGGGCGCCTGGCCTACGCCGCCGGATACACCGGTATGGGTGTCGGCGCGACCCGGTTCGGCGCGAACGTCATGCTCGACCTGCTCGCCGGGACGCGGACCGAGCGGACCGAGCTGCGAATGGTCAAGGAGAAGCCCGTCCCGTTCCCGCCCGAGCCGGTCCGCTCGGTCGGGATCCAGATGACCCGCTGGTCGATCGCCCAGGCCGATCTGCACCAGGGCCGCCGCAACCTCTGGTTGCGCACCCTGGACCGGATGGGCCTCGGGTTCGACTCCTAGGGACTGCCCCCGGCCTCGGCCGGGGGCAGTCGTTGGCTTCCGGCACGCGGGCCGTACAGACTTGCACCATGTCGGAAAAGGTGAAGTTCACCGCCGGCGGGGTCACCCTCGCCGGCGACCTGCGGGTTCCGGTGGCACCGGGCCCGCACCCCGCCCTGGTCCTCACCGGCCCGTTCACCGGAACCCGGGACCAGGTCACCGGCCGGTACGCGTCCCGGCTGGCCCGAGCGGGATATGTGACGCTGGCGTTCGACCACCGCAACTGGGGCGAGTCCGGTGGCGAGCCGCGTAACCACGAGGACGCGCAGGGCAAGTTGGAGGACCTGCGGGCCGCGGTCTCGCTGCTGCGCTCGCGGCCCGAGGTGGACGGCGGCAGGATCGGCGCGGTCGGGATCTGCCTCGGCGCGGGCTACGCGCTCAGGTTCACCGCGTTCGACCCCCGGGTGAAGGCGTTCGCGGGCGTCGCGGGGGCGTACAGCAACCCCTACGGCATGCGCGCGGGGATGTCGCCCGACGGATACCAGCGGGCGCTGGCCTCCTGCACGGAGGTGCTGGAGCGGCAGGACAGGGGCGGTGAGGTGGAGTACCTGCCCGCGGTGGCCGAGGAGGGCGAGGCGGCCATGCCGGGCGACGAGCCGTTCGCCTACTACGGCACCTCCCGAGGCGCCTCGGCGCACTGGAGCAACACGGTGACCCGGGCCTCGGTCCGGGAGCTGATCACCCTGGACAACATGATGGGCGCCGACTTCCTGTCCCCCAAGCCGGGCCTCATCGTGCACGGCGTGGTCGATCGCCTCTGCTCGCCCGAGGGCGCCGAGGAGGCCTACCGGCGGATGGACGACCCCAAGAGGCTCGTCTGGCTGGACACCCGGCTCCATATCGACCTCTACGACACCGAGCCACACCTCACCCGGGCGGTCGAGACGGTCGCCGCGTTCTTCGGAGAGCACCTCTGAACACGATGTACGTCCTCGGACTGGACGTCGGCGGTACGTCCTCACGGGCCCTGGTGATCGACGCCGACGGCCGGCGGGCCGGCTACGGCGTGGCCGGGGGCGGCAACCCCGCGGCCCACGGCAACGCCGTCGCCGTCGCCAACATCGGCCTGGCCCTGCGGCAGGCCCTGCACAGGATCGACCCGGCCCCGGTGGCGGGGGCGGTCATCGGAATGGCGGGCGCCGGGGCGCTGGACCGCCTGGTGTTCGACCCCATGTGGGCCTCGGCCGGCCTGCGGGTCCGGCCCCGGCTCACCGGCGACCTGGGCATCGCCTTCGCCGCCGGTACGGCGGAGCCGCGCGGCACCGTGCTCATCGCCGGGACCGGGGCGATCGCCGCCAGGATCGAGGACGGCGAGCCCGTGATGATCGCCGACGGGCTCGGCTGGCTCCTGGGCGACCAGGGCTCCGGCTTCTGGCTGGGCAGGCAGGCGGCCCGCGCCGCCGCCCACGCCCTCAGCAGGGGGGAGGCGGGCGGGACGTTGACCCGCCTCGTCGTCGACGCCCTGCTGGAGGGCGAGCCGCTCCCGCGAGCGAGGAGAACGGCCGGACAGGACGGCGAGGCCGGCCGGACGGCGGCGGAGGAACTGCGGGAACTGGCGATCAAGCTGGTGGTCCGCGCCCAGTCGCGGCCCACGCTGGAGCTGGCCAGGCTCGCCCCGCTCGTCAGCCGGGCGGCGGCCGAGGGCGACCCGGTCGCGCTGGAGATCGCCTCCACCGCCGCCCGGCTGCTCTGCGAGACGGTGGCCGAGGTCCGCCCGGCGGACGAGACGAGCCCGATCGTGCTGGCCGGGAGCGTGCTGACCGGCGAGGGACCCGTCGGCCCCGCGGTACGGGAGAGGCTCGGGGCCGCGACGGTCCTGGCGGGCGACGGCGCGGGCGCGGCGGCGTGGCTGGCCGGGCGGGAGGCGTTCGGCTGGGACCCGGCGACCGCCGCGCGGCTGCACGCCCGCATCGTCTCCGGCGCCTGAGCCCGGCGGCCGGCCGGAAGCGGATCGGCTCCCGGCCGGGCCGCCCCTCGCCGTAGAGGGGAGACCGGCTCGTTTCCGGAACGGACAGTACCGGACTGAGAACCGGGGCCGGCCGGTCAGCCGTCGCCGGAACCCGAGCGGAGGGGATCGGCGTCCCGGCCGTCCGGGGCGGTGACGCCGCGCCCGACGATGGGGCGCAGCACGTCCAGCACCGTCGCATCCTCGATGGTCGAGGGGACGGGCTCGTCGATGCCCTCGGCGATACCGCGCATGGTCTT
This sequence comes from Streptosporangium amethystogenes, assembly GCF_000721075.1. Lineage (GTDB taxonomy): Bacteria > Actinomycetota > Actinomycetes > Streptosporangiales > Streptosporangiaceae > Streptosporangium > Streptosporangium amethystogenes. The sequence continues at coordinate 45,264 of NZ_JOEQ01000004.1, read as the reverse complement.
GCGCAGGATCTTCCCCGACCTGGTCTTCGGCAGTGCCGGGACCACGTCCACCTGTTTCAGCGCCGCCACCGCGCCCACCTGCTCGCGGACGGCCAGGATCAGTTCGGCCCGCAGGGTTTCGACGTCGACCGCCGCCCCGCTCTTCAGCACCACGAAGCCACGTGGGACCTGCCCCTTCAGCTCGTCGGCGACCCCGATCACCGCGCACTCGGCCACCGCCGGGTGCGCGGCCAGCACCGCCTCCATGGATCCCGTCGACAGCCGGTGCCCGGCCACGTTGATCACGTCGTCGGTGCGGCCCATCACGAAGAGATAGCCGTCCTCGTCGAGGTAGCCGCCGTCACCGGTCAGGTAGTAGCCGGGGAAGGCCGACAGGTAGGACTTCACATAGCGCTCGTCGTCCTGCCAGAGCGTGGGGAGGGTGCCGGGCGGGAGCGGGAGCCGGATGCAGATCGCCCCCTCCTCGCCGGGGGCGCACTCGGCGCCCGAGGGCCGCAGCACGCGCACGTCGTATCCGGGGACGGGCACGGTGGGGGAGCCCGGCTTGACCGGCATGGGTTCCAGGCCGCGCAGGTTGGCCGCGACGGGCCAGCCGGTCTCGGTCTGCCACCAGTTGTCGACGACCGGGACGCCGAGCTTCTCCGCCGCCCAGTGGTAGGTGTCGGGATCCAGACGCTCCCCGGCGAGGAAGAGCGTCCGCAGCGACGAGATGTCATGGCCGCGCAGCAGGGCAGCCTCCGGGTCGGTCTTCCTGATCGCGCGGAACGCGGTCGGCGCGGTGAACAGCGCGTTCACCCGATGCTCGGCGATCACCCGCCAGAACGCGCCCGCGTCGGGGGTGCCGACCGGCTTGCCCTCGTACAGCACCGTCGTGGCGCCCCGCAGCAGCGGCCCGTACACGATGTAGGAGTGCCCGACCACCCAGCCGATGTCGGACGCCGCCCAGAGCACCTCGCCGGGCGCGATGTCGTAGACGTTGGCCATGCTCCACAGCAGCGCCGCCGCATGCCCGCCGTTGTCGCGTACGACGCCCTTCGGCCGCCCGGTGGTGCCGCTGGTGTAGAGGATGTAGAGCGGGTCGGTCGCCTTCAACGGTACGCACCCGGCGGGTTCGGCCTCCGCGCTCGCCCAGTCGACGTCCCGTCCGGGAACCAGCTCCGCCGGAGCCTGCTCGCGCTGGAGGATCACACAGTGCGCGGGCCGGTGCCCGGCCAGGTCGAGCGCGGCGTCGAGCATGGGCTTGTACGGCACCACGCGGGTGGGCTCGATCCCGCAGGAGGCCGAGACGACCACCTTGGGGCGCGCGTCGTCGATCCTGGCCGCCAGTTCCTTGGGCGCGAACCCGCCGAACACCACCGAGTGCACGGCTCCCAGCCGCGCGCACGCCAGCATGGCGATCACCGCCTCGGGCACCATCGGCATGTAGATCACCACCCGGTCGCCCTGCTCCACCCCGAGGTGGCGCAGCACCCCGGCGAACCTGGCGACCGTCTCGCGCAGTTCGGCGTAGGTGTGGCGCCTGCCGGTACCGGTCACCGGGCTGTCGTAGATCAGCGCGACCCGGTCGCCGTGGCCCGCCTCGACGTGCCGGTCCAGCGCGTTGTGGCAGGTGTTCAGTTCCCCGTCGGGGAACCACCGGTAGAAGGGCGGCGCCCCGGAGTCCAGCACCTCGCGCGGAGGCCTGCTCCAGGTGACCGCCTCGGCGGCCTCGGCCCAGAAGTCCTCCGGGTCGCTGATACTGCGGGCAAACGCGTCAACGTACGACATCAGGCCATCATGCTCTTCCGGGGGGCGCCCGGTCGAGGCCCCCCTCCGACCTTCGGGTAGCTGGGCTGAGCCGGATCTCGCGGGACGCATTTGTCGTCATGGCCTGGCCTGTGATCTCCCATGTATCGCCAGCGGGCCGAGCAAGGTCCGCTGCGTGGTCGACGTGATGTCGATGTGAGCGTCGTTCCGGCTGACGGACAGGGGCCCGAGCACGCCGATGCGAAGGGGGCCTCCCTTCCTGGAGCCCGGCCGAACGGTCGCGAGCGGCGCGCCGAGGTCGTCGCCCGAGAGCGACAGGGCCCTCGCCAGTCGCCGCAGCGTGGCCGTGCGTGGTCGGTCCCACCCGGCCCGCCTCGATGTCGCGCGGCGAACGCCCACTCACCCCGCAGACAGCCGCCGGTTCACGTTGGGCTCGCCGGGGCTCATGGCGTCTAAAGATCTCTATACCCGTCTCCTGTCCGGGCGGTAAGTGAGGATTAAGGGCGGCTAAGCGATCCGTAAGGAGCACCCGGCTACCGTCAGAGAGTCCCCGTCATGGCACGTCATCGCGGTTCGGAGCCGCTCGTACAAGGATCGCGATCCGCGACGAGGCGTTGTGAGGGGGCTCGCACGAGTTCACCGCATTCCCGGCAGTCCCGCTTGCCGCGCCATCCGATCCCCGACGATCGCGGCCCGAAGCGGGAGAGCCGGCCACGGACACCGCCGGAACGGCGGGGATGGAGATCGCCTTGATGCCCCGGGGGTCTTGCGCCAACGAAAGGACGGCCGTGATGGAACTCGACATCAAGACGCTGGACATGGGCACGCTCCCAGCCCCCTGGGGGAGCCACCCGGTCCCGGGCGGCCTCTCCCGCGCGACCACCGTCTCCTGAAGCCTCGGACACCACCGTCCATGCGGGTTCCAGTCATACTGCAGCACAGCCTGGTCGAATGCGGGGCCGCCTGCCTCGCGATGATCCTGGGCTCATACGGGCACCACACCTCCGTGCGCGCCCTGGCCGAGGAGATGGGGGTGGGACGGGACGGCGTCAGCGCGCTCACCCTGGTACGCGTCGCACGGGCGCGCGGGCTCACCACCCGGGCGTTCTCCCTGCCCGCGGCGCACGTGCCCGAGATACCCCTGCCGGCCATCGCCTACTGGCGTGCCAGGCACTTCGTGGTGGTGGAACGGGCGGCCAGAGGATGGATCACGATCGTCGACCCGGGGACCGGGCGGCTGAGGCTCACCCGGGAGGAGTTCGCGCGGGACTACAGCGATGTGGTCTTCACCTTCGCCCCCGGCCCGGACTTCCAGCGGGGCCACCTCGGCGAGAGGCGATCCTGGTGGTCGCGCTACGTCCGCTTCATCGTGCTGAGGCACCGGGGCATCCTGGCCGCTCTGGTACTGCTCAGCCTCGTCCTGCAGGGTCTCGGGCTCGTCCTGCCGGCCGCCACCGAAAGCGTCGTGGACCGGGTGCTGGGACGCGGGGAGATCGACGTGCTCCCCCTGATGGGACTGGCCGCGGCGGTGGCGGTGATCGCCCATCTCGTGGCCGGAGGGTTGCGTACCTGGGCGCTGCTCGTGCTGCGGGCCAGGGCCGACACCGCCCTGCTCGACGACCTGGCCAGGCGGCTGCTCACCCTGCCCTTCCGCTTCTTCGCCCACCGGGGCTCGGCCGATCTGGTCTCGCGGATCACCGGAGCCGGCCTGCTGCGGGACATCCTCACCGGTCAGCTGCTGTCCACCCTGCTCGACGGCACTCTGGCCGTCGGTTATCTCGTCGCGGTCACCGTACGGTCGCCGCTGATCGGCGCGGTGCTCGTCGTCCTGACAGCGGCCCAGTTCCTCGTGCTCCTCGTCACCCGGCATCGAATCCGCGACCTGGTCCATCGCGAGCACGAGGCGCGCAATGACGCACAGGGGCAGCTCATCGAGGCCGTCAAGGGAATCGAGACGATCAAATCGTCCGGAGCGGAACCTCAGGTTCTGGAACGCTGGACACGTCTGCTGAACGTCCAGACGCAGCGGACGCGGCGCAGCGGGCTGGCCCAGGGAGTACAGGAAACCGCGCTGGGAGCACTCAGGTTCGCCACCCCGCTGGCGCTGCTGTGGGTCGGCGCGTGGCAGGTGGTGGACCATCGGATCACCCCCGGCGCACTGCTCGGCGTGCTGGCCCTGGCCTCCGCGGCCCTGGCACCGCTGGCCTCGTTGACCGCCGGGCTGCGAAGCCTCCAGACCGCCCGCACCCAGGCCGAGCGGCTCGCCGACATCTGGGAGACCGCCCCCGAGCCCGCCCCCGAGACCGGCCCCGACGGCACGGCGGGTGACAAGGGCGAGGCTCCGGAGTCCTCCGCGCCGGCCGGTCGCCCCGGTGCCGGAGCGCGGAGCGGGATCGAGCTGAGGGCGGTCGGCTTCCGGTACGCGCCCGAGAGCCCGTGGATCGTCCGCGGGATCGATCTGTGCGTCGCCCCCGGGCAGAAGGTCGCGCTGGTCGGAAGGTCGGGGTCCGGTAAGACCACCCTCGCGCGGCTCCTGCTGGGGCTGTTCCCGCCGGTCGAGGGCGAGCTTCTCCACGACGGCGTACCGGCCTCCCGCCTGAATCCGGGACGGCTACGGCGTCGCTTCGGGGTGGTCACCCAGGAGCCCACCCTGTTCACCGGTTCGATCGCGGACAACATCGCACTGGGCAGCCCCGCCGCCTCGTTGAAGGAGGTGGAGGAGGCGGCCCGGCTGGCCTGCGTCCACGATGACGTCATCGCCATGCCCCTCGGGTACCACACCCTGCTGACCGAGGGTGGGGGCCTGTCCGGCGGACAGCGTCAGCGCGTCGCCCTGGCCAGGGCGATACTGGCCCGGCCGCGGATCCTGCTGCTCGACGAGGCCACCAGCCATCTCGACACCGACACCGAGGCGGCGCTGAGCGCGAACCTCGACACCCTCCCCCAGACGCGGATCGTCATCGCCCATCGGCTGAGCACGGTCAGGGACGCCGACCTGATCCTGGTGCTGGACGGCGGCCGGATCGCCGAGAGCGGCACCCACGACGCACTGGTACACCTGGGCGGCCGGTACGCGAGCCTCGTCCGGGCGCAACTGCCGAGGAGTCCCGCGGTCGTTCGCGAGTGATCCACAGGACCAGATTCCGCGGCATCGTTTTCCGACGGCGAACCCGCGCGCCGCTTGCTCTCCAAGGAGATCCGTGTCACCCCCGCATGTTCTCGTCCTCACCCGTGACCACGACCCGCACGCCGACCACGTCCGGCACCTGCTGGCCGCACGCGGTGCCCGCACCACCGTCTTCGACAACGGGGACTACCTCACCCGGGCCCATGTCGAGCTGGCCTACACCGCTCGCGGCCTGGCCCGGCGGCTGCTGCACACCGAGTCCGGCACGCTCGACCTGGACTCGCTGACCGCGCTGTGGTGGCGCCGCCCCAGACCGGCGGAGGCCCACCCGGCGATCACCGACCCATCGGTGGCCGCCTACGCCGCCAAGGAGGGCGCGAACCTGATCACCGACCTCTGGGAGCACCTGCCGTGCCGTACGGTGCCCGGACGAGAGTCGGTGTTCCGGCGGGCCGCGCACAAGCCGTCCCAGCTCATCCTGGCCGCCGAGCTGGGCTTCGAGATCCCGGAGACGCTGATCGCGACCCGGGCGGACGCCCTGTGGGACTTTCACAATCGTCATGACGGGCACATCATCACCAAGCCCATGGGCACGCCGTGGGTGGAGAACCTCGCCGGGGGTCACGCGGTCGTCCGCAAGTGCGACTTCGTCTCGGCCCGCGATCTGGCGTACGCGGAGGCGCTGCGCTTCTGCCCGGTCATCGCGCAGCGGTACGTGCCCAAGCGGCTGGAACTGCGGGTCACCGTGGTCGGCACGCGGGTGTTCGCGGCCGAGATCCACTCGCAGGACAGCAACCGGGCGAGGGTGGACTGGCGCCGGTACGACCTCGGGATGACACCGCACGGCGTGCACGAGCTCCCCGACGAGGTCGCTCGCCGCTGCCTGGTGATGACGGACCGTCTCGGGCTCGCCTACGGAGCCTTCGACCTGGTTCTGACTCCGGACGGCCGGTATGTGTTCCTGGAGATCAACCCCAACGGGCAGTGGCTGTGGATCGAGGAGCTGACCGGTCTGCCGATCAGCGAGGCCGTCTGCGATCTGTTACTGGAAGGAGTCTGACCATGCTGACCACGCCTCCCGACCTCCTGGGAGACGCCCTGGAATGGCTACGCGGGCTGGACGGCGTGTCGCCGGGGCACGCGAGGGAGCGACTGGCGGAGTTGCGCGCCCGGTATCCGGAGACGAGGATGCGGCTGCTGTGGCAGCGCGAGGCGGCCACCGACGAGTACCACTACGACCTGCTGTTCCCCTCGTCCGAGGGCACCGCCTCGCTGGCCTTCGCGCCGGACCGGGTGATCCCCTGGCCGCTGCGGGGAGGTCAGCGCTCCGGTGAGCAGCTCGTCCTGCGCGTCAACGGCGTCGACATGACGATGCAGCAGGTGGTCTCGGTACTCGACGTGCTGTGGGACGGTGTCGCTCTCGCCAGGCGCCTGGTGAACGCCGCCCTGGTCGAGCAGGCCGTGGACGCCCGCGACCAGGACCTCTCCGCCGAAGGGCTTCAAGAGGCCATGAACGCCTTCCGCCGCGCACGTGGTCTGCTGACCGCGCAGGCGGTACGGGAGTGGATGGCCGAGCGCGGCCTGAGTCATGCCCGCCTGGAGGAGATCGTGGCGAGCGAGGCGGCGGTGGCGGCCCTGCGCCGGGAGCTGGTCGAGGGGCGGGCGGAGGAGTTCTTCACCGCCCATCGCGAGGAGTTCGACCGGTTGCGCGTCGTCAGGCTGCGGTACGCCGACCCCGATCATGCTGAGGCCGCCGCCGCCCTTCTGCGTACCGGACGATCGGCAGGGGCCGGGGAGGACGGCACGGTCGTGCCGCCCGGCGAGCCGGAGACGACCGGTGGAGGCGGGGGACCCGATCCCGTCACGCTGGCGGTCGGGGCGGTGCTGGAGGGCGTGGCCACCTGCCGGATGGAGGGAAACGGCAGAGGCGACCTGGTCGCTCTTTTCGGCGCCGCGGCCTCGGACACGCGGGCAGGGGAAGTGCTCGGACCGGCGAGGCTCCCGGACGGTGCTTTCTGTGTCGGGTACGTGCTGGCCGTGGAACCGGCGGTGTTCGACGAGACGACTCGAAGGCTTGTCGAGATGCGGATCTTCGATGACTGGCTGGCGGAGCAACGGCGGCACGCCCACGTGGAGTGGTTCTGGGGCAGCCGGGCCCGTACCGACGAGCTCACCGCCGACCTGCGGGCCTGACGGGGAACCGCAGGGACAGGCGACCGGAAATTTTCTTAAGCCCTCTAAAGAGAGCGGTTGGCAACCGTTGTTAAGTCCCCGGTAAGCGGAGTCGTCGACAGTGGTCACGGTATTCCCTTCTGTACAGGAAAGGAGGAATGTGTCATGGCCATGAAGCCGCGCACTGAACTCGGGGACATTGCTCCGTTCGGGACGGAGCTGGACGAGAGCGCCCTCGGCTACGTCAACGGCGGGCAGCAGTGCATGTCGACGGGTATACACATGGACCCGCCGGGTGTCTCCATGGAGGACGGTGTATAGCGACGGAGGTGCACCTCGCCCCGCCGGTATCCGCGTGACAGACGGATGAGCGGACACCTGCGCGGCAGTTCATAGGTGCCGAACCCGGTCGCGGGCGCGGTGACCTGTGGTCCCCGCGCCCGCTGATCCGCCCTGCCGGCCCTGGAGTGACCCTCGGGCCCGTCACCCGCGCAGGCCCGTGCACACAGTCCGGCCCGCTCGATCCGCACTCGCCGGCCTCGCCGCCCGAACGCCGGACCGGCGGTGCCGGGAGTCACCGTCTGATCGAGCGAAAACCCATACTCACGGAAAGGTCAGTTGGATGGAACTCGACATCAACGTCCTGGACATGCTCCCCGCCCCGCAGGAGAGCGGTCTGTATCCCTGCGCCCCCTACACCTGCTACTACTACACGTGCGGGCCCAACCACACCTGGGTCTGACCCGTCCCGCACCACGTCGTAGGTGATCATCCGGCCTCCGGTGACCTGTCGCCGGAGGCCGGTCGGGCGGCGGTGACGACGCCGGAGGCGCCGTCGACGGTGATCTCCTGGCCGGTGACGATGTGCTCGGTCGCCCCGCTCACGCCCACCACGGCCGGGATACCGTACTCGCGGGCCACCACGGCGCCGTGCGAGTTGGCGCCGCCCATCTCCATCACCAGGCCGCCCGCCGTCAGGAACAGCGGGGTCCAGCCGGGGTCGGTGGAGGGGCAGACCAGGATCTCCCCGGGTTCCAGGTGCGCGCCGACCGGGTCGAGGACGACCCTGGCGGCACCGGTGACGGTGCCCGCCGAGGCCGGGGTGCCGGTCAGCGCGCCGTCCACCGGTGTCCGTACGGCGGTGGCCTCCGGTTCGGTGCCGTCGGACAGCAGGACGCGGGGGACGTGCCTGCGGCGCGACTCGCGGGCGGCCTCCGCGCGCCGCCCCGCCACGAGATCCGCCGGCGCGGGCCGTACGGCCGCATCGGACGGGTGCGCGGCGGCCTCCGCCGGGGCGGGGGAGGGCACCGGCCGGTCACCGTCGGCCGTGGGCGCGACGGCCTCCCGCGCCTCGCGGAAGGTCAGGAAGAAGACGTCGTCGGCGCGGGAGAGCAGGCCCCGGGAGGCCAGCTCGGCACCGACGGCCAGCAACTCGGCCCGCATCGCGGCCAGGGCGGTCACCACGACGTACTTGGGCATCTCACGCAGGCCCGCCAGCGCGCGGGTCCGGCCGAGCGCGAAGCGGACGAGGTGCCCGCGCAGCCCTCCGGCCCGCCCGCTCAAGGTCTCGATCATGGCGGTGGCCTCGGTGGCGCCCCTGGCGAACAGCGCGTCGGGGGCCAGCGCGGGGTCCTCCAGCCGCAGGTAGTTGGCGAGGACGCCGAGGATGTGGGTCGGCTCCTCCGACCAGCGCGGCACCCCGAGGTCGATCTCGGCGACCGCCCTGACGCCGTAGCCGGAGAGAAAGTCCGCCAGGCCGTCTCCCAGCACGCGGGGCAGCGTCCCGGCGTGGAAGCGTTCGGCCAGCTCGGCGGCAGAGGTGCCGAGCAGCAGGGAGACGGCCTCGCCGTCCTCGCGGATGCGGGCGGCCAGCCGCCACAGTGCCAGGTCCATCTCGGTGGTCACGTTGTGCGGGAGCCCGCGCAGCACCGTCTCCAGCTCACCGGGCCGGGCCCGGTCGCCCAGTACCAGGGCGGCCAGGCCGAGCATCGCGAACCCGGCGGCCGCGGCCGGGGCGATGGCCGGCAGCAGCGGGAGGATCTGGCCGCCCAGCATCCGCTCCACATGGTCGAGACGCTCGGCCGGGGTGGCGCCCTCCGGTGCCGGGAGCCGTCCCCGCAGCCGCTCCCGCAGCAGCGCCACGTCCCGGTGCGCCGAGGCGGGGTCGCGCACGGCCCGCACGAAGCGGCGCGGGAGGTGGAAGCGGGCCGCGATCCGCACCGCCCGGCGCAGCGGCGGCCGGAGCGAGGGCTGGGTGACACCGAACCGGGGGTCGTCGAACAGGCCGCGCAGCACCTTCGCGGACCTGGCCTCCATCACGTCGAGCACCTTCGGGAAGGCCACCCGTCCCACCCGGCCGCGGATGAGGCCGGTGACGTCGAAGAACAGCCGCCCGCCCGCCTCGGCGACGGGCGGGGCCCCGGCCGGCCGGTCGGCCACCGGCATTCCCAGAATCTCGGACACCGATGACGACAGCAGCCTGAAGGCCGAGATGCCCATGGGGGTGATCGGCCGGTGGAGACCCTGGGCCAGGCTGAAGCAGAAGTAGATCCGGGTGTCGCCGGGCAGGGGAGCGCCGCCCGGCGGGCTCGCGGACGGCTCCGCGTGGTGGGGGATCGGGTAGAGGGTGGTGATCGGGCGCGCCTGGGTCAGCCAGAGCACACCGGCGGCGTCGACGGCCCACTCGATGTCCTGGGGTGTCCCGTAGTGCCGCTCGACCCGGTCGCCGAGCTCGGCCAGCGCCTCCAGCCGCGCGTCGGTGACGCAGGCCCGCTCCACGAGGTCCGCGGGGGTCTCGACGTGCTCGACGCCGCCGCCCACCAGCGGCCGTACGGCCACCTGCTTGTCTCCCAGGCGGCGCTCGGTGATCCGGCCGGTGGCGGTGTCGAGCACGAAGTGGTCGGGATTGACCGCGCCGGAGACCACGGCCTCGCCGAGACCGGGACTGGCGTCGATCACCGCCTCACGCCGCCGCCCGGTGACCGGGTTGGCGGTGAACATCACCCCGGCCACCTCGGAGAAGACCATCTGCTGGATGACCACCGCCAGGCGCACCGCGCCGTGGTCGATGCCGTTGGCGACCCGGTAGGCGACGGCCCGGTCGGTCCAGAGCGAGGCCCAGCACCGCCGGACCGCGTCCAGTACGGCGTCGGCGCCGATCACGTTGAGGTAGGTGTCCTGCTGCCCGGCGAAGCTGGCGTGCGGCAGGTCCTCGGCGGTCGCGGAGGAGCGGACCGCGACGGGGCCGTCCGCGCCGCTCCTCGCGGCGTCCGCGATGTCGTCGGGGACCGGCGCGGCGAGCACGGTCTCACGGGCCTTGGCGGCCAGCGCGTTCAGGGTGGCGACGTCCTCGGCGGGCGTGGCGGCGAGCGCGGTGAGCAGGTCCTTCAGCGCGGTCCGCTCGGTGACCCTGCGGTAGGCCTCGGTGGTGACGCACAGGCCCGGGGGAACGGGGAGCCCGGCGGTGGTGAGCACGCCGAGATTGGCCGCCTTGCCGCCGACCAGGGGCAGCATCTCCGCCCCGATGTCCTCGAATCTCAGGACGAGAGGCAGGGGCGCGCCCTGCTGAGCTCCCGCCGGAAGCGTCGTGGCCGGGATGCCGTCGGTCAGCCGGTCATGCTCCACGCCGTCCATCGGGCCGCTCCCTGTGTCGCTGCGTCTGATGCGTGCTGCAACGTTAGGCCGGGGAGGGTAATAAATCAACAAGTGATGAATTATCTGTCGTGCCCGCCCGGCCTCGTTCCGCCTGTCCGGCCACCGCTCCGGAGGGCGGGAGACGGAACGGCGACGGCGCCGGCCTGGTGAGGCCGGCGCCGCCGCCGTGAGTCGCGAGTCCGGGGTCGGCGCCTAGTTGCCCCAGCCGAGGAGCCAGACCTGGCCGCCCGCCCCGTAGCGGTTCTTCTGCCACGGGTAGGCCCGGGAGGAGCACACGCCCGTGTAGGGGTTGTAGGAGGTGCAGAAACGCCATCCGTCCGTGACGTCCCAGACGTTCCAGCCGACCCCGTACGCCTGGATGTTCTGGCAGCCCTCGTACATGTAGGTGGGCAGGTTGGTGCTTCCCGTGCAGCTCGCCGAGGTGTACGTGATCTGGGTGCCGTTACCGCACCAGGTGTGGTAGCCGACCCCGTTGAGGCCGGGAGCCCCGTACGTGGTCGTCAGATACCAGCAGCCCGACGTGAAGTTACCGGAGGTGTTGGAGAACTGCCTGGCGGGCGACAGGATGCCGCTGGAGAACTTGCCCTGGTTGGTGTCGATGATCCTGGGAGGGGTCTCCTGCTGGCGGGACATGTCGATGTACTTGTCCAGCCCCCGCCTGCGGATCTCGTCGGCGGTCAGGGCGCGCGCCGTGGGCCTGGGGGGCGGATCGACCCGCCGGACCGGGGAAGCCGGGGAAGCCGGCGAGGCCGGCGAGCCGCCCGGGTAGCCCGGGGAGGCCGGCGGGGCGGGTGAGAAGGCTCCGAGGCTCAGGACGGTGATCGCCGCGAACGCGCAGCTGACCGTGACTCGGGCGAATCGTCGATTCAATGGCATGCGGCATGCTCCTTATCAAAACGGCGCGCCGCGGGCAGGGGCGTAGGCATTCCCGTCCACGGGGCGAGCTTGATGGCGTAGGAAATATATAAGCCCGCCTTTCCTGGAGTGCGGAATCCGGTTTCCGGCCGGGTAAACGAAAATTTCCCCGAGTAATCGGCCGACGGCCTTGCATGCCCTCTACGCCTGTGATTTCACGGGCCCGACCAGGTCGCAGGGAACTCGATGTGACGTGCACGAAAGGGATTATGAAGGACCGGTGTGTTTTTCCGGAAGGCGGCTCGGGGGCCTTTCCGGGGAATTCTCGAGAGTAAACGGATCGTGCCCCGTCCAGGCTTCTTTCGCTGATTTACTGCCCGTTTGGGGGACGTGTTCCGACAAGCGTGCTCAACCCGGTTGTTCGTTTCCCGGGAGGATCGCCCGGTGCTCGTCACTCTGGCACCCACCGTCCGCCGACCCGGCACACCGGATCCGGGCCGCGCACGATCGTTGGAACCGGCGTGGGAATCGGATAGGAAGGAGAGCATGACTACCGAGCAGACGTTCGTCATCGTCGGAGCGGGCCTGGCCGGGGCCAAGGCGGCAGAGTCCCTGCGCGAGGAGGGCTTCTCGGGCCGGATCACGCTGATCGGCGCCGAGACCGAGCTCCCGTACGAGCGCCCCCCGCTCTCGAAGGGCTATCTGCTCGGCAAGGAGGAGAAGGCCAAGGTCTACGTCCACGACGAGGGCTGGTACGCGGCCAACTCCGTGGAACCGCTGCTCGGGCGCCAGGTGACGGTCCTCGACCGGGCCGCGCACCAGGTGGAACTGCACGACGGGCGGTGCATCCGCTACGACAGGCTGCTTCTCGCTCCCGGTGCCTCACCGCGCCGCCTCGACGTGCCCGGCGCCGACCTGGACGGCGTGCACTACCTCCGCAGCCTCGACGACTCGGAGCGGTTGCGCGAGGCGATCCGCGGCGGGGGCAGGGTGGCCGTCGTGGGCGCGGGCTGGATCGGGCTGGAGACCGCCGCGGCCGCCAGGGAGTACGGCTGCGAGGTGACGGTCATCGAGCCGAGGGCGGTGCCGCTGCACGCCGCACTCGGCCCCGAACTGGGCGCCTTCTTCGCCGACCTGCACCGGCGACACGGCGTCGACCTGCGGCTCGGCCGCGAGGTGACCGGGCTGCTGGGCACCGGACGCGTCCACGCGGTCGCCACCGACGACGGACAGGAGGTCGCGGCCGACGTGGTGATCGTCGGTGTCGGCGTGACCCCCAACACCGAGCTCGCCGAGCGGGCCGGCCTGGCGGTGGAGAACGGGATCGTCGTCGACGAGTCGCTCCGCACCGAGGACCCCGACATCTACGCCGCCGGTGACGTGGCGAACGCGTTCAACCTGCTGTACGGCACCCGCATCCGCGTCGAGCACTGGGCCAACGCGCTGAACGGAGGTCTGACCGCGGGCAAGGCCATGCTCGGCCGGCCGGTCGTCCACGACCGGCCGCCCTACTTCTTTACCGACCAGTACGACGTCGGCATGGAGTTCTCCGGCTGGTTCGCGCCCGGCGGATACGACTCCGTGGTCATCCGCGGAGACCTGCAGTCCGGCGCCTTCCACGCCTTCTGGCTCGCCGGCGGGCGTGTCGTGGCGGGGATGCACGTCAACCAGTGGGACGAGGGCATCGCACCGGCCCAGGACCTGATCCGCAGCGGGGTGACCGTCCGCCCAGAGCGGCTCGCCGACCTCTCCGTACCGCTGAGCGACGTCACCAAAGGCTGACGCACGGCCTCGCCCCCGGCACGGGAACCGGAGCGGCCGCCCGCCCGTCCACGGATAAGGAACCGCCCCATGGGAAGAGGGTGCGCAGGAGGCGAGTATGACCCCCACCGAAAACGTGACCGTAGAGACGCACGGCCGCCAGGAGTCACTCGTGCTGGCCGGGACGATCTGCGATCTCTACCAGGCGGTGTTCTCACTGCCTCCCTTCAACGGGAACCGCGCGGAGTTCGCCAACCAGCGCTCCTACTTTCCCAACCTGGCCGACCGGCCCGGATTCCGGCTGACCACCGCGCGCTCCGGCCCCGAGTTCGTCGGATTCGGGTACGGGTACCTGCTGCCCGCCGACACCCGCTGGTGGACCGGGCTGGCCGAACCGGTCGACGAGGAGTTCGCGACCGAGACCGGGACCAGGACGTTCGCCGTCATCGACTACGGGGTGCTGCCCGGCTGGCGTGGCCTCGGGGTCGGGCACCGGATCCACGACGAGCTGGTCGCCGGATCCGGTGCCGAGCGGGCGACACTGTCGGTGCAGCCCAGGGCAGCCCGGACCCAGACGATCTATCGGCGGTGGGGATGGCGGAAGGTGTCCCACAAGCTGTTGGACCCGCCGATCCCCGCCCCGGTCTTCGACATCCTGGTGCTGGAGAAAATGCCCACGGCACGCCGCCGGTGAGCCGACTCGTCAGACGATTCGCGAGACGATTCGCGATGTGACTCGCCGGGCGATTCGTCAGGCGATGAGCTGGAGGGCGTGCAGCTTCTCGTCCAGAGCGGCCACCTGGCGGGTTCTCGCCCACGGGTTCAGCGCCTCGCGGACCTCCACCACCGAGCGGGCCAGCCGCGGCGAGGTGTTCCGGCAGGTGAGGCGGGCGGCCTCGCCGATATGCTCGCACGCCTCGTCGATGGCACGCAGCCGCAGATGCCCGCGCGCCAGATCCAGGCGGCTGAACGCCAGGTTGCGGACGAACGTCGGGTCGATCCGGGCCAGGGAGCGGGCGGCCATCTCGACGGCGGCCTGGGCGTCGCCCATGTCCAGCAGACACTTGGTCTTGGTCGACAGGTACTGCCCGTCGCCGTAGAAGTAGAGCAGCTTACCGCCCACGTCCTCGGTACCCGCGTGGCCGAGCTCGCGAAGGGCCCGGTCCAGGCTCCGCATGCACCGGGCGTGGTCCTTGTGGCGGTCGGTCTTGGCCGAGCGGCGCAACACCGCGGAGTAGGCACGGGCGCCGACGTCGTACGCGTACGACACCAGCAGCTTGCTACCGGCCCGCTGCCCCCAGGCCAGCGCCCCCAGAGCGTGCTCGACACCCTGGCGGGGATCGCCCTGCCAGGTCGCCAGCTGCGACCAGTTGGCCAGGACGAAGCTGTTCATCGCGTCGTTGTCGGCCCGGTGCGCGGCCGACTTGGCCTGCTCGTAGTAGTAGTTCGCCCCGTTGAAGTCGTTGAGGTTGAACAGCACCCAGGCGGTGAACCTGCAGATGTTGGCCAGCAGGTACAGCAACCTCTCGCGCACCTCGTCCGTCGACGCGGCCGGGATCAGCGACCGCACCAGGTGCTGCTGGGCCAGCACGGTCCCCAGCACCGACTGGGGGCCGAGACTGTCCTCCTGCCGCATGCAGTGGTGCAGCACCGCGTCGATGTGGTCGACCGTCGCCTGGTCCACCCGGGACGGCTCGGCGGCGATCAGCGCGAGCCGGTCGAGCTCGTCGTCGTTCAACCGGTCCAGCAGCGGAGAGGCCGCCGCCGCGGCCGCCGCGGCCCTGACCAGGGCGAGCACGTCACGCCGGTTCATGGACGCCGCCCACTGGGCGAGAGCCCGTACGAGGGCGTCGTACTCCTCCTCGCGGGTGGCCCTGACCGGCGCGGGTCCGGTGGGCGGGGCCGGCAGGGTCGCCAGCACCCCCTGGATGTCCTCGCGGCAGAGGCTGCCCGCGGCTCCCGCGGCCACCAGTTCCCGTCCCCGGATTCGGGCGGCCGGGGCGTTGTGCTCGTCGGCATCGCGGTGGTCTTCACCGTCGACCAGATCGGCGGTGCGGCACTGATAGATACGGGCCAGCCGGTTCAGACCGGCGATCGGCGGCTCGTTGCCGGTGGGGCCGGGCCAAGCCTCCCACGACCCGAGCTTGCGGGTCGTCAGTGGCTCGTTCGGCCAGTACTCGTTCCATAGATGGCAGACCTTGGCTTGTGTGAGTCGATGCGCCTCCCGGAAGCCCTGGCGGGAGTTAAGGTGCCAACGTCGCTGGAACTCCGCTGCGACCTCCGCCCACGTGCAACCACGCTCGCGGAGTTCAGCGCTGAAGATGTCCATCTGCTGCTTGACGCTGCGCGGTGCACGTGGCATCGGCTCGGCCTCTCCCGGCGGGTCCTCCGGTGGTGATTCTTCGGGCCGAACGTTACTGGCCGATCACGTTCGGTGACGGCAGAGTGCAGAAATCGGCGACCAGATCGCCGATCCCTGCCGCGGCATCGTCGTGCGGGGCGAATCGACATCCGACAGCGACGAACAGACGTGGTCTCGTCGCCTGTTTCCGGCACGCTCCGCACAGGAGGGTTGAGACAACGCCGGAGCCGTCGGATTCGCGTGATCTCATGGCTCGGGCGGGGCGTCCCTATCTGCGCCGGGGACGTGCGACCGAATCTCCGTTGAACCTCCCTGGAGCCATCACATGACCGTGCTCCCCGTCGAACGGCCGGGACCGATGCATTCACCGTTTCATCCAGATCTGGGCGCTTCCGACCACCTGTCCTTGGACGCGGACGAGCTGCGGCTGACGGCGCAGCCGGCCGCTGCCTCCCAGGCGCGCGAATTCACCCGGGCGCGGCTGCGCGCGTGGGGACTGGACGAGCTCTCGGACGCCTGCGTCCTGGTCGTCTCCGAGATGACCACCAACGCCGTCAAGGCCACCGCCGTCCCGCACATCCCCGACGGTTACGCCTGCCCGCATCCTTCGCCCGCCCCCGCCGGCCCGTCCGCCCCAGACCCGTCCGCCCCAGACCTGTGCTCCCCAGGCCGGCGTGTCCCGGCCCGGCCCGTCTCGCCCTCCTGCGCCTGCCCGCGGGCCACGGACCCGTATCCGATCCTGCTGCGGCTTCGCCTCACCACCGCGGGCCTGTTCGCGGAGGTGTGGGACAGCAACGACGGCACGCCCCGGGTGACCGCCGCCGGGCAGGACGACGAGAGCGGCCGGGGCCTGCTGCTCGTCGGGCTGTGCGCCGACGAGTGGGGCCACTACCGGTCGCCGACCGGCGGGAAGGTCGTCTTCGGCCGATGGATCCTGCCGCCCTCCTGGCGCCGCCCGGCCGTGCCGCCCGGACAGCCGTACGCGTACCCCCGCCTCCGCGTGACGCGTGGGTGATCCCGGGGCGGTCGACACGCCGTGTTCGGCGACGGGGCCGGCGCGCCGCCGTGCCGGCCCAGGGGGAGGCGATGGATCCCCGCGAGACACCGGGCCGCACATTTCAGAGAACGCTTGCTCTGGATCTTGTCACGCTTCGGTAGCGATTCCCTTTTCCGCTGGATTATTTCCGGCCATATCTCCATATTGGCGAAGGAATTTTTGACAAGCGGAGGTATGAGTGAAACGCGTCGTCTTTATCGCTACTGTGGCCGCTCTGGCCGCGGCCACACTGACGACTCCGGCGCAGGCACGGCAGCCAAGTGCCGAAACCGGCCCGAACACCGAGTACGTGGTCCTCTACCGGCAGGGCGTGAGCGCCGTCGACGCCCGGCGGGCCATCCAGGCCGCGGGGGGAAGCCTTCTCAAGGAGAACGGCGCCGTCGGCGTCGCCACCGTCACCTCGACCAACCCCGGCTTCACGGCCGCGCTCCAGGGGAGCGACCCGATCGAGGGCGTCGCCCGCAACCGGTCCGTCGGCAGCGTCCCCAAGACCGTCCCCGCGACCGGCGCGGCGCGCGGGGCCGTCGAGGCCAGGGCGGTGGAGAAGGAGGGGCGCGACGCGCCCGGTGACACCAAGGCCGTCAAGCCGGGCAAGGCGGCCCCCGCCGCTGAGCCGCTGTCGGAGCTGCAGTGGGACATGAAGCAGATCCACGCCACCGTCGACGGCTCCTACAGTCGCGAGCAGGGCGACCCCGGCGTGCTGGTCGCCATCCTCGACACCGGCGTCGACGGGTCCCACCCCGACATCGCGCCGAACTTCAACCACGAGCTGAGCCGCAACTTCACCGTGGACATCCCCTACGACGCCGACGGCAACGAGGTCGACGGGCCGTGCGAGGAGGACCCCGACGGTTCCTGCGAGGACCCCGCGGACGTCGACGAGGACGGCCACGGCACCCACGTGGCCTCGGCGCTGGCCTCCCCGATCAACGGGCTCGGCATCGCGGGCGTGGCGCCCAAGGTCTCGATCGTCAACCTGAGGGTCGGCTCGGACATCGGCTACTTCTTCCTGCAGCCGGCCGTCGACGCGCTGACCTACGCGGGTGACGTCGGCATCGACGTGGCCAACATGAGCTTCTACATCGACCCGTGGCTGTCCAACTGCGCCGACAACCCGGCCGACTCCCCGGCCGAGCGCCTGGAGCAGGCCACGGTCAAGAAGGCCATGCAGCGGGCGCTCGACTACGCCCACGCGAGGGGCGTGACCCTGCTGGCCGGCGCCGGAAACGAGGGCGCCGACATCACCAAGGACTACGTCGACGCCTCCAGCCCCAACTACGTCCGGGTGCCCGGCGAGCAGCCCCACCCGCGCACGATCTCGTCGAACTGCTCCATCATGCCTGCCCAGGGCAACCACGTGATCACGGCCTCCGGGACCGGCGTCAGCGGCCGCAAGGCGTACGGCTCCAACTACGGCGACGGCTTCATCGACCTGGCCGCCCCCGGTGGCGACAGCTTCGACACCCCCGACAACAGGAGTGACATCACCAAGGCGACGCTGGCGGCCTACCCCCAGGCGCTCGCCGAGGCGCGGGGCGAGCTCAACCCCGACGGCACGCCCAACGTCAAGTACCTGGTCCGCGACTGCCAGGGCGGCGTCTGCGCCTACTACGAGTACCTCCAGGGCACCTCGATGGCGGCCCCGCGCGCCGCGGGCGTGGCCGCGCTGATCGTAAGCAAGTACGGTGTGCGCGACCGGGTGCACGGTGGCAAGACGCTCAACCCCACCGTCGTGGAGACGATCCTCAAGGCGTCGGCCACCAGGCCGGGCTGCCCCACCCCGCCCGCGTACACCTACACGCGACACCTGTCGAACGGCAACACGGTCGTCACGACCCACCTGTGCGAGGGAAACAAGCTCCGCAACGGCTTCTACGGCTACGGCATCGTGGACGCCCTCAGGGCCGTCCGCTGACCTGACGGCGCCCCCTCCGATCGGCCGGACTCGCCACGAGACCCCGCTCTCCGTACAGGGCGGGGTCTCGCGCTTCGCGGAGACCAGACCTCGCCGACGCGAACCGCGCCGGGACCGGTGGCCGGAGCCGTTCGGGAAGAGCGGTTCGGGAGGTCGGGTGTGATCGGTGGGCCGGAGCCGTTGTGAGAGGGGATGCCCGGGTGAACGAGATCCTGAGCGCCGCCGGAGACGTGCTGAGCACCGAGCTGTCCGACCCCGTCGACCTGGGAGGCGGCCAGCGCAGCGTCGTGCTGCTATGTGAAGGCCACCAGTCGGAAGACCAAGAACGGCACGGCTGTCCGCTACCTGCACCTGGCCCACAACGAGTTGGACCCGGTCGCAGAGCGCTCCGTGCCCAAGATCCTGACACGAACGGTTCGTGATCTGCCATAACCCCGAGGCGGCCGTCCGTGCCGAGAACAAGAAGATCGGGATCAGTTGCAGAGGCTGATGTACCATACCGGCTTGAAATCTATTATTTCGAAATAGCCCGGGGGAGTCGACTGAATCTCAGCGTGTCGCTGGTTAAGGTACTTAACGGTGACGTTCTGATTGTTGTACACCAAACTGTTGCGGTCGCCATTGACGCCCCAATTGGTCAGGGCGTACTCAGTGCACCTGTGGAATTGAAATCCAATATTCTGACCACCACTCCCCACCTGAGTGGTGCAGAATCTGGATGCTGGGCAGCGCTGTGTCCAGGCGACGCGCCCAATGCGGAGCGGGTCTTCGGTGTACTCGGCGCTGGGGCTCACGGTCACCAGGGCGCCGGCCGCCCCAGCCTCCGTGGTCTCGTTCGATGCTTGCGGCGTAGCAGTCGGCGTGCCGTCAGTCCCCGCTGCGAGGTGGATGACGTCGGTGCGGAGCGGAGCGTCGTCCAGTGTCGCGGCGTTGGTGGTGGTCCCCGTTGACAGCAGTCCTACCGCGACAAGTGTGGCCACGGCAGTTACCCGCTTGATGAGCGTCGCCTTCATGGATCTTCCCTTTCCACGGACGTACCAGTGGCGGATCTCGCCACGAAACGACCCTCACAAGGCACGTTTCAGCGAACAAGATCCCGGGGCGGGAAGGTCTGGAATGTTGGGAATCTTGTCCTTCCTCGGCCGCCCGGGTCCGGTCAGCGAAGGCCGGCCTCCGGGGAGGGATGGCCATGAACTCGGCGGCGCTTCCGAACGCCCGCCCCGTCACCTACGACGAGCTGGGAAACGGCGGAGTCGGGGCGCCCCCGTATACAAGGCCTGGCTTCGAGGTTCCGCGAGCCGGGCGGTTCTCGTGACAGGGCTTGGTTCGACGCCGGTTCAGTGGCCGCCGGTGAGTTCTCCGCTGAGGGTGTCGTGCATCCTGGCGCTGTGCGGGTTGAGGCCGATGATCTCAACCGTCTTGCCGCGGGCCTCGTACTTGGTGGTGACGGCGTCCGGGGCGGCGACGGAGGAGGCGTCCCAGATGTGCGCGCCGGCCAGGTCGATGATCACCCTGTCGGGGTCGCCCGAGTGGTCGCCGCAATGAGACCGGCCCTGAGGCCGGAATGGAGCCTCCTCCGTGGTCGGTTGAGCGCGTTCGACCCCGCTCGCCCGCCCGCCCGCAATGAGACCGGCTCGGGGGTCGGAGTTTATCCAGCCGGACGAGACACTCGCGCTGGAATTCCGCGAAAACGATACCTACTCCCGCATGTCCCGCCCGAGATGACCAGCCTGGCATTCGTCCCGCTGCTCCGGTGCACTGTCTGAAATGGCCCCACCGCAGGAGCCCCCAGCCGTGCCCGGCGACCGGGGCGATCGCCGACGGCGGCGGCATTCTCAAACAGTGCGCAGGCCCCGGTCGGCGAAGGCGATCAGCCACTCGAAGCTCTCGTCGATGTCGGTGCTCCACTGGAAGCCGTTGGCCACCTGTAACGTGGCGAAGCCGTGCCAGAGGCTGCGGAGCATGCGCAGGGCGTGGTCCATGTCGGACTCTCCGATCTCGTAGCCGCGCAGGACCGCCGTGAACGCGCCGAGCAGTCGCCGGCTCGCGGTGGCCAGCGGATCGTCCGGGCTGGACGGTTCCACGCCGATCGTCGCGGCGTACCGGCCGGGGTGCTCCAGGACGAAGGTGTGGAAGGCACGCGCCGCGGCCGCCAGGGCATCGCGGCCCGCGTATCCCTGGATCGCGCCGCCGACGGCGTCGGCGGCCTCGCTCAGCGCCAGGGCCGCGATCCGCCGGTTGAGGTCCTCCTGACTGCTCACGTGCTTGTACAGGGATGGGGTACGCACACCCACACGCTCGGCCAGCAAACCCATCGTCAGGTTGGCGAGGCCCACCTCGTCGGCGAGGGCGGCACCGGCCGCGACCACGGCCGCCGGGTCCAGACCGACCCTAGGCACGAGCGGCGTCCGACCGGAGGAAGGAGAGCACGAGCGAAACCACCTGGTCGGGGAACTGGTCGTGTGGGTAGTGCCCGGCGCCTTCGATCATCTCAAGGCGACCGAGGCCGGACGGCAGGGCATCGACGATCGCCGAACCCTCGGCGCGCGGGTCGGCCCAGTCGGGATCGAGCGTGCCCATCACGACCAGGACCGGGCAGCGGACGTTGCCGAGCTGCGCACCGGCGTCGGTCGGGGCGCTGCGGCCCATGCCCTGCATGGCCTTCATTCGGCCCGGCTCGCGCATCAGGGAGTCGATGCGGCCGAGCCGCTCGGCCCAGTCGGCCGGTTTCACGCCGGGGTAGGCCACGTCGAGGTACGAGCGCCAGAGCGGCACGCTGCCGAACGCGGCCGTGCCGAGCAGCCGCAGCATGCCCTGCCGGAAGCGCTTCGTCCGCAGGTCACCGAGGCTGATCGACTGCTTGCGGGTGAACGGCGCCAACTCGACAACCGCGGTGATCAGCGAGGGCTCCTGCGCCGCGGCGATGGTGGCGGCGCCGCCGGAGGCCGAGTGGCCGACGAGCACGGCCGGGCCGCCCAGGTGGCGGATCACGGCGAGCAGGTCGCCGGCGATGTCGGTGCGGCTCCAGGCCGGCCAGTCGACGCTGGACTCGCCGCAGCCGCGCAGATCGACCGCGGCGACCCGATAACCCGCCGCCATCAGCGACGGGATCACCGCACGGTACGCGGCGCGGCTGTCGCCCATGCCGTGGGCGAGGGCGACCAGCGGGCCGGACCCCGCCACCTCGTAAGCGATCGTGCCGCCGTCGACGGCAAGGTACTCGGTCACGACATCCTCCAGGTTTGGCTAATACTGTTAGCTAAAAGCTAATATAATTAGCCAAGCCTGTCAACGACGAAATCCTCGGCACGGCCAGGAGAAGCGATGAAGCGTCCGAAGTGCGGGGCAGAGGCGGTGCGCACTGCGCGCACCGTAACGGGCGGCCGGTGCGCGGGCGGCAGAGTGTGGACGGTCGCCGGTGCGCCGCCGACCTGCGGGGATGTCGGTCACATGATCGGCCGGACAGCTCCCAGTGGTGCGTGTCTCTGCACGATGCCCCGGTTTTTGCGAAGGTGGGGCCGGGCATCGCGGGTGAGGTGGCGCGCAGGCCACCTCCCGTCGCCGTCGCAGGAGTCCGTGCGGCAGTGCGATCCACATCGCGCCCGCCGAACGGGGTCGGCATGCTCTCGATGAGCATGCGCGGACTGGGCGTAGGACGTGGCCGTGCGGGGTCACCGGACGGGTCGCCAAATGATGCGTGAAGCATTTCGGCCTGGCGCGGTAAGTACAGGTGACCGCATACGCCAGGAAAGGCCAATATGCATGACAATCACCCGCGAAGTCGTCGAGAGCGATGACGCGACCCTCATCGAGAGGTCGCTGAACGAGCCGGAGAGCTTCGCCGTCCTGTTCGACCGGCATGCGCCGCTGCTGCACCGCTACGTGACCAGGCGACTGGGACCCGGCGAGGCGGAGGACGTCGTGGCCGACACCTTTCTGGCCGCCTTCCAGCGCCGGGGCGATTATGACCGGGGCCGCCCCGACGCCCGCCCGTGGCTGTACGGCATCGCCTCCAACGTGATCGGAAAACGGCGGCGCACCGAGAGAAGCCTCTACCAGGCGTACATCCGCAGCGGTGTGCATCCGGCGGAGATACCGGGCGTGCAGGTCGAGGACGGGGTCAACACCCTGGCCGTCAACCGGCCGCTGGCACGAGCCCTGCTGGGACTCAAACGGGCCGATCGCGACGTGCTGCTGCTCGTCGCCTGGGCCGAACTGAGCTACCAGGAGGTCGCCGACGCACTCGCCATCCCGCTGGGCACCGTCGCCTCGCGGCTCAACCGGGCCCGTACCCAGATCCGCCAAGCCCTGGGACAAGGAGAATGACGATGGACGAACTGAAGACCATGTGGGAGACCGTTCCACCGGCCGCCCCGGAGGATCTCGCCGGAGCGAGGCGGCGGCTACTGAACGGGATGCACACCCGGCGGCGCGTCGTCACCGCACCCCGGCTGCTGGTCGCGGTCGGTGTCGCGGCGGCGACCGTCGTCACACCGATGATCGTCGGAACCGGGACCCCCGCGTACGCGGTGACCAAGAGCCCCGACGGCACGATCACGATGACCGTCAACGAACTGCGCGATCCCGTGGGACTGCAGGCCAAGCTGGGCGAGGTCGGCATCAAGGCCGACGTGGCGTTCCTGGCCCCGAACACGCGGTGCGCGGACGGCCGATTCAGCAGCGTGGACCCGGCCTACGACGGGCAGCCCGCCACCGATCCGGACGAGCTGCGTTCGCTCATGAACGAGTGGCGCTCGCCCAAGGTCACCCGGCCGATCTCCGTACGTGAGATCCGGATCTTCCCGGAGCACATCAACTCGGACGAGACGCTCGTGCTGGAGTTCCGCGAGGAAAACGACGGCGCAAAGGTGCCCTGGCGACTCGGCGCCTGGCTGGCCCAGGCGGGCACATCCGTGAAGCCGTGCACACCCATCGCGGACGCCGGCTAGGCCCGCTTTCCACACGTCAGCAGCTATATCTGATCCAGTGCAGTGGGTAATCGCCCCAGATCAAGCGGGGGCATGTGCGGAATACACGGTTAGGACTTGTCCGGGCGATCATGTTCGAAGCCGGATGGTGAGGGCTGCCGCAGTTGTCGTAGTCGGCCGGACAAGTCCGCCGTCCCGTACCCACGGCCGTAGCTTTTCCGGATTGCGGACCGCCCAGATCCGGGTGACGCGGCCGTCGGCGACCTCGAACGAGGCCACGGTCATGACGGCACCGGCACGCCGGGCCACCAGGCCCGGCACACCGTTGACCGACCGCTCCAGGAGTTCGAACCCCGCGACCTTGTCGGCGATGGCGACCATGTACTGGGCGATGCGCGCACCGCCTTCGATCGGACGCAGGGCGGTACCGACCATGCCGCCGCCGTCGGCGGTCATCACGGCGGCCGGGTCGAGGAGCTCGACGAGGGCCGCGATGTCCCTGGTCTCCCATGCCTCTTTGACCTGCCGCACCGCGTCGGCCTGCCCGGCCGCCGTCGCCGGAGCCCGCGCGACGCGCACCCGCCGCCGGGCGGAGGCCGCGAGCTGCTTGCAGGCCGCGGAGGTCCGGCCGAGGATGCCGGCGATCTCGGCGAAGGGGTACCGGAAGACGTCGTGCAGGACGAACGCCACCCGCTCGGCGGGGGTCATCGACTCCAGGACGACGAGGAAGGCCATGGTCACCGATTCGTCCAGGACCATCTGGTCGGCGGGGTCGGTGCCATGGCCGTGGTCCCACTCGGCGCGGTCGGGCAGCGGATCGGGCAACCACGCGCCGACATAGCGTTCACGCCGGGCCCGCGCCGAGCCGAGCACGTCCAGGCAGATACGGCCGGTCACCGTCGTCAGCCAGGCGCCGGGGGACACGATCTCGTCCTGCCGGCTTCGTGGCAGCGCGTACCAGCGCGCGTAGGCCTCCTGTACGGCGTCCTCGGACTCGGCCAGTGAACCGAGCAACCGGTAGGCGACATTGAGCAGTTGGCGTCGCTCACCGGCCATCTCATCGGCGCTCGTCCCAGCCGTCCCCATGCTCCCGGCCGCCCCCTCGCCTTACCTTTCGCGGGCCCGCGTCGTCGGACCGGTGAGACCTTATCGACCTACTGCCCCCGGGCGGAAAAGGGGACCGTGGCATGGCGACCCAGGCGACGGCACAGCGCCGCTTCTCGTTTCTGCAGATCGCGATCACCCTGCAGACCCTGACCATCCTCCTGCAAGCGGTCTCCGCCGGACTGCTGCTGACCTCGCCCTACGGAGAGACGCTGCACAGTGCCGGAGCCCGCGTGATGTACGGGGCGTCGGTGCTGTACGTGCTCGCGGCGGTACTGGCGTGGAAGCCGGGCGGCGGCTCGCCCCGGCCCGTCTGGCACGCGTCCGGCTTCCTGGTCCTCGCCTCGGTCCAGGTCGCGCTCGGCATCGCGCACATACCGTTGGTCCATCTCCCCCTGGGCGTCCTGATGTTCGGACTGAGCGTGCTGGCGCTGGCACGGCGCTGAAGTCCGATACGGGGGGCATACGGGGATCAGCTGGGGCCTGTCTGGGGGGCGTCGCGGGTGAGGTGGTGCGCAGACCACCTCCCGTCGCTATCGCACGAGTCCGTGCAACAGCGCGATCCACATCGCGTCCGCCTCGGGGGCCTGCCACCGGTCACTCTCGCCGATGGACGATTTTTCCGGTCCGCGTTCCGTACGGCGGATGAACCTCAACTCGCCCACCTGGCACAGCTCGTAGAGGGTCGGGCCGCAGTCGCAGGTCCATCTGAGCACTCGCACCTTTTCGTCCCCGTTTGGGAGATGCCAGCCGAGTGTCTCGTAGTGAGATCGGGTGGGGAGGACGTGCGGGCTCAGGCAGCGGGGCGGGCAGTCCCAGCGGACCATGGGGTCACCGCCCGCCGAGCTGGCACCAGACGACCCGTCCGGCCGTGGTCTCGTACCAGCCCCAGTCCGAGGACAGCTGCTGGACCAGCCAGAGACCGCGTCCGCCGCCGCTGTCGGGATCGGTGTCCGGGCAGACGGATTGCTCCAGACCGAAGGTTACGCGCGAGCCGTCATGAGATCCGCGCCCGTGCTGCCACCGGTTGAAGAGATGGAGCGACGTCTCTCAATTCGGATGAAGCGACAGGAGCGAGTGCTGGAGCGATCCGATCCGCCCATGATGTGGTGCATCCTCAACGAGGCGGTCATCCGCAGACCGGTCGGGGGAGCCCAGGCCATGCAGGACCAACTCCAGCGATTGATCCAACTCTCCGAGAGGAGTCATGTCACACTCCAGGTCCTGCCTTTTTCCGCTGGTGTTCACCCCGCGATGGATGGCGGATTCACCATTCTAAGTTTCCATAAGATGTCCGATCCAGACACTGTTTATGTTGAATATTGGCAGGGAAACGTCTATTTGGAGGATTCGCGAGAGGTAGACGCATATGTCCTGCTCTTCGATCATCTGCGCGCACGAGCCCTTGGACCAGACCAGACCCGCAGCTTGATCGAGCAGGTTATCCGGGAAATGCGAGTGGATGGAGAAGTATTTCCATGATCGATCTCTCCCAAGTGATCTGGCGTAAGTCCAGCCAGAGCAACGCCAACGGCGGCCAGTGCGTCGAGGTCGGCGTCTGGCGCAAGAGCTCCCTCAGCGGTGGGAACGGCGGCAGTTGTGTGGAAGTCGCACTCGCCAGTAGTGCTCAAGCCGAGACCGACACAAAGCAGATACCGACCGTCTCTTCCTGGTCCGTGACTCCAAGGACTCCGGCGGCCCGGTGCTGGCCTTCACTTCTGCCGAGTGGGATGCCCTCCTCGTAAGTATCAAGAGCGGCCGCCTCACGGATCTTGCTTGATAACTTGAGTGATCACTTCTCGCCGCTGTAATGAGACCGGCTCTGGGGGCGGAGTGGAGCTCATTCCGGATTGTCCGCAGCCGCTTTTTTGCCGTCTGTAATATTGGGTTTCACAGGGCCGAAATGCCCGGTGGTGCGCTGCTCGACAGTCCGTGGCCGGCGGCTGTCATGCGGAGAAGCGAATAGCTGTGATCATCTCGTCCCATTGATGACCGGAAGCGATCATGCTGGACCGCCGGGTGGCCGACCCGGGTAGGCGCTTCCCGGAAATCTGCCCGATACGCGGGCTGAGCTGCGGTTTTCGGCTGGTTACGGTCACTGTCGCCGGCGTATAGCGGTCGCCCAGGAATTTCGAACAGCTAATCGATATTCAAGGTCAAGGGCGGTCGCGGCCTGGGGCCAATGATCGAATCCCCAATCCTGGAACGATCCGATGGTTCTCGTGAATTGTGGCTACATCATTGAGACCTGCTGATTATCAGCGGGTCCCTGACAGATGTGGCAAAGTGTTCCAGCGATATCGATAGGCGTGTCCGGGCGGTGTCGGCTCCGAGATTGCCCCTCGCCTGCCTGCATGGGGAGTTGTCGTCCACTAGCCGAGGTCACGTGAATTCTTTCCCCCCTCGAAGTGCGGTCGCGGAGAGTGGCAGCTCCTCCGGCCAGGTCTCGGAGGCCGGGCGGCCTCATGTCGCGCAGCGCGATCGGCTCTATGAAATCGATGCGCTCCGTATCACCGCGGCTGTCTCGGTGGTGATATACCACTACGTCTTCTCCGCGTACGCGGGCGGCGTGAGCAAGGTCGGCTTTCCGGTCGGGAGTGAGATCGCCAGGTTCGGTTACCTGGGCGTGGACATGTTCTTCATGATCAGCGGTTTCGTCGTGCTGCTCAGTGCCTGGAACCGTCGTCCGGGGGCCTTTCTGGTGTCCCGGATCGTCCGTCTCTATCCGGCCTTCTGGGTCGCGGTGACGATTACGGCGCTGGTCTCCGTCACGCTGAGTATGGGCAAGTACCCCATCACGCTCGTGCAGTATCTGGCCAACCTGACGATGTTCAATTCGTTGCCCGACATTCCCAATGTCGACGTCGTCTACTGGACGTTGTGGGCCGAGATCAGGTTCTACGCGCTCGTCTTCGTGCTCGCCTGGATCGGCATCACCCGAAGCCGGGTCGTCAGGGTGCTGTGGGGCTGGTTGGCGCTGACCTTCCTGCTGCAGAGCGGGGTGCTTCCCGCCCCGGTCCGTTCGGTGGCCGACCTGGTGGTGCAGTCGCAGTTCTCGCACTACTTCATCGCGGGCATGGCCCTGTGCCTGGTCTACCGGTTCGGCCTGTCGGCGCAGCTCGCCGCGATCGTGCTGATCTCTTTCGGCAACGCCGTCTACCGGGGTATCGAGTTCGCCGGCAAGGTGGGCGCCCGCTACCACACCGAGATCGAGAGCTCCGTCGTCGTCACCGTCATCGTCGCGATCTTCATTGTGCTGTTCCTCGTCTCGCTCCGCGTCACCCGGCGGCTCGGCCGCCCCTGGTTCGCCGTCGCCGGAGCCCTGACCTATCCGCTGTACCTGATCCACGCGCACATCGGCTTTGTCATCTTCGACCGGCTCGGCGGCGTCGTGCAGTGGCACGTGCTGCTGGTCGGCATGGTGGCGCTGATGTGCCTGGCGGCCTACGCCATCCACACCCTGGTCGAACGCCCGCTGGCGCCCCTGCTGAAACGGTTTCTCACGCCGGATCTCAGGTCCGCCGGGTGGAGGCGCGGCTGACCAGCCGCCAGGAGACGTCGGCGCCGGCGGGGTGACCAAGGGCGGTGCGGGCGCAGTGGGCGCCCTGGTCGCGGAGGGACTGGGCGATCGTGGTGAGCCCGGCGGGGGTGGCCGCGTCGGAGTCGTCCCAGCCGCTGAGGGTGAGGTCGCCGGGGACGCTCAGGCCCAGCCGGGTGGCGGTGCGCAGAGCGCCGAGGGCCAATTCGTCGCTCATCGCGGCGATCGCGTCGCAGGCGTACGGGCCGGTGAGCAGCTCGGTCGCGAGGGTCTCGGCCTCGCCTGTGCTGTTGGTGGAGCAGACGGCCACCCGGACCTGTGACCAGTCGCCGCCGCTGGAGGCCCAGGCGTCGCGGTAGCCGCGCAGCCGTTGCCGGGTGACCCGGAAGGTCGAGGCGTCGGGGTCGATTCCCGGGGACGCGCTGCCGGGACGGCTGGGGTCCGTCGGGATGGAATCACCGCCAGGCTCGGAGGGCGCGGTGGCGGGAACGCGACCGCGATCCGGAGTGGGAGTACGCCCGAGATCGGGGAGCGGGCCGGGACCGGCCGTACCGAAGGCGACCCGGGAGATCCGGTCGCGGTCGAGGGGGAAGCTCAGCACCCCCGGGCGCCGTGCCCCCGCGAAGACCTCGCGGCCCACCGCCGTGGCGGCGGCGCGGTCGTCGGCGGCCACGAAGGACAGGCCCTCACGGAGTGGGCCCCCGTGGATCACGGCGGGCAGGCCGGTGGAGGCGATGGCGTCGATGACGGGGTCGTCGTCGGCGGTCGTCCAGACCACGAAGGCGTCGACGGCCGCCTCGGTGACCCGGTCGACGTCGGAGGGGGCTCCGGTGACCGGGACGAGCGTCAGGGCCATGCCGTGGTCGGCGCAGACCTGGGCGACGCCGGACAGGAAGCGGGTCGCCTGCGGGTCGTCGAAGGCGTAGGTGAGGTGCTCGCCGAGGACGACGCCCAGGGTGCCGGTGCGGCCTCGGCGCAGTGACCGCGCGCCGGGGTGCGGGCCCGGATAGCCGAGGTGTTCGGCGGCCTCACGGACCCTGGCCCGCGCCTCGTCGGAGACCCGTCCTGGCTGACCGTAGGCGTACGAGACGGTCATCACGGACACTCCTGCCGCGCGGGCGACCTCCGCCATGGTCACCCGGCGTCGTGCCGTCCGTCCGCTCATGGGCCGAGGATATCTGTGTATCGATAAACAAGAGGTTTGTGTATCGTTACACAGGTGTCAGCGAAGAGGGTCCGGCCGCATACGGCCTATGCGGGCTTTGCCGTGTTCGGTGCTTTCTGGGGAGTGTGGGGTGCCTCGGTGCCCGCGATCCGTGCCCAGGCGGAGCTCGGCGACGGGCAACTCGGTACGGCGCTGCTGTTCATCGGGGCGGGGGCACTGCCCGCGATGCTGGTCACCGGCAGGGCGGTCGACCGCTGGGGGCTCCGGGTCGCCGCGCTGCTGCTGGTGACGCTCGGCGCGGCGGGGACGCTGGTGGCCGTGGCCGGACGCGATTTCTGGAGCCTGTCGGCGGGGCTGGCCCTGCTCGGCGCCTCCTCGGGCGCGACGGACGTGGCGATCAACGCGGCGGCGGGCTCGGCGGAACGGGCCTTCGGCAGACCGGTCATCACCCGCGCGCACGGCACCTTCTCCGCCCTGGTGGTGGTCGGCAGTCTCTCCGCTGGGCTGCTCGGCGCCCTGGGCGTACCGGTCGTCGTACCGTTCCTGCTGGTCGCGGTCGCCGCGACCGGCGCGGCGCTCGGTGTCGTCGCCGATGCGCGGGTCGCCCCGGTCGCGGCGAGGGCCGTCCGGGGCGGCGAGCGGTACAGGGACGAGGTAGGCCGATCAGGCGGGAGAGGGGTGCGGCTGTTCCCGCTGCTCGTGGTCGGCGCTCTGGGCGCGCTGGCCTTCGCGGTGGAGAACGCCCACCAGAGCTGGGGCGCGGTCTACCTGGCGGATGTGGCCGACGCCGGTCCCGCGCTCGCCTCGGCCGGTCCGGCGGTCTTCGCCGCCGTCGTCGCCCTCACCCGCTTCGCCGCCGGCGCGCTCGGTTCCCGGCACGCCACGACCATGCTCGTCTCGGGCGCCGCGACGGCCGCGGCCGGGACCCTGCTGGTGTCCGGCGCGAGGTCCGTCCCGGTGGTCCTGCTCGGGCTGGCCTTGGCCGCCGCCGGTACGGCGGTGCTCTTCCCCATGCTGATGGGCGTCGTCGCCGCCCAGGTCGGCGAGGCCGCCAGGGGGAGGGCGACATCCGTGGTGTCCACCGTGGCCTACCTCGGCTTCCTCGCCGGTCCCGGCTACGTCGGGCGCTGGGCCGAGGCCACCGGCCTGTCAGGTGCGATGGTGGCCGTCGCCGCCCTGGCCGCCGCCCTCGCGGCCCTGGCCTGGCCCGCCCTGCGATCGGCCGCCCGCACCGGCTCCTGGTGGGACCCCGGAGACCTCTCCCCTGCGAAGCAGGCCTCCGGCCGCACCTCATGACAACCCGGCCATCAGGCCGACCTTCCCGGATGGCTCGCAGTGCCGGTCGTCTCGCCTGGTCGAAGGAGATCGTTCGCTTCCCGGCGTTCACCGGGCGGACTACTGAAGGCGTGCGCGAAAGTACTTAAGCGTGTCAGATTCCCCGTCGTTCCCGTCCTCCTAACTTGGTGGTCACAAGAGAGCACGAGCACTGAGGAGAGAGACATGAGCGACATGAACGAGCTGGTCCAGCGCTACCTCGCCGCGTGGAACGAGACCGACGCCGCCGCGCGGCAGGCCGTGCTGGCGGAGGTCTTCGCCGAGGACGCGGTCTACACCGACCCGCTGGTCTCCGTCAAGGGCAGGGACGGGATCGACGCCACCATCGCGGCGGTCCAGGGGCAGTTCGGCGGGCTGGTCTTCAGCCTCGGCGACGCCGTGGACGCCCACCACGACATCGCGCGGTTCACCTGGCACCTGGGACCTGAGGGCGCCGAGCCGATCGTCATCGGCTTCGACGTCGCGGTGATCGGTGACGACGGGCGGATCAGCCAGGTGCTCGGCTTCCTCGATAAGGTGCCGGCCGGAGTCTGAACATCTCGGGGGGACGGCCGGTCCGTGCGGCTCATCCAGGAACAGAGGAGGAACCATGACCGCCTACGTCATCGCTCACCTGCAGGAGGCCGCTCCGCACCCGGAGATCGCCGAGTACATCGAGCGCCTGCCCGGGACCTTTGAGCCGCACGGCGGCCGCTACCTCGTGCACGTCACGCAACACGAGGTGAAGGAGGGCAGCTGGCCCGGGAACGTCGTGATGATCGGCTTCCCCGGGATCGCCGAGGCGCGGGCCTGGTGGGACTCACCCGCGTACCGGGAGATCGCACCGCTGCGCTCGCGGCACATCGAGGGCGACATCATTCTGGTAGAAGGCGTCCCCGAGGGCTACGACCCGGCTGCCACCGCAAAGGCGATGCGAGAGGCACTGCCTGCCGAGTAGCGGCCAGGTCAAGCGGTGACGTCGTAGTTGAAGCCGAAGGCGCGCACACCGGTCTCAGTACGGGGCCGGTGGCTCGTCTTGGGGCCGAAGGCGACGTAGGTGCCCGGTCCGTGGGTGCGGTCGCCCTCGATGAGCTCGCCGCTCACGACGAAGTACGCCTCGCCGTAGGTCTCATGGACGTCGAGGTCCGGCCATTCGACGCCCGGAGCGAGGTCGATCACCCACGTCCTGATCCCCGGCATGCCCGGGAGCATCCGTACGTGGACACCGGGGCCCAGCTCGATCGGCGTGACCTCATCGACGTCCACGGGGAGAGTTTGCCCAGGTAGCACCTGCTCCATCATTGAGGCAGGATCTCACAGCCCCAGTTGATCGGCGAAATCCTTGAGCTCGCTCCGGGATGCGACGCCGAGCTTGGGATAGGCCTTGTAGAGGTGGTAGCCGACCGTCCGGTGGCTGAGGAAGAGCTGCGCCGCGATGTCGCGGTTGGACAGGCCCTGCGCGGCGAGCCTGGCGATCTGCAGTTCCTGTGGGGTGAGGCCGGCCGCCACGCCTTCGGCGGGCCGGGGGCCCTGGGCGCCGGCCGCGGTGAGCTCGCCGCGGGTGCGTTCGGCCC
Source organism: Streptosporangium amethystogenes (assembly GCF_000721075.1). GTDB lineage: Bacteria > Actinomycetota > Actinomycetes > Streptosporangiales > Streptosporangiaceae > Streptosporangium > Streptosporangium amethystogenes. The sequence continues at coordinate 12,992 of NZ_JOEQ01000004.1, read as the reverse complement.
ACGGCCGCATGCCGAGCCGGTCGAAGACCTCCAGGGCCTCGTTCAACGGCCCGCGCGCCTCGGCCTTCCGCCGAGCCCTGCGCAGCCATTCGCCGTAGAGCAGCGCGGTCCTGGCGTACTCCAGCGCGCGGCCGTCCTGGTCGTGCAGTTCGAGGGCCGCCGTGTAGAACGCCTCGGCCTGGTCGTCGGCGGCGAGCAGCCCACGGCAGCGCAGCACGAGCGCGTCGGCCCACGGCTGCCGGACCGACTCGGCCCACCGTTCGAAGCGCGCCAGAGGCTCGGCGGCGCGTTCCGGCGCCCCCACCCGTACGGCCGACTCCACCAGGTCGGGAGTGGAACGGGTGGCGCAGATGTGATGGCGCATCGGCTCGTGGGTCAGGCGCTCGAAGCGGGCGAGCGCGGCCTCGGCGCGGCCGAGGCCGAGGTCCAGCAGCCCGAGCGACCAGTGCGCCCACGGCGCGCCGGGGGAGATGCCTCCGGCGGTGGCCCCCGCCAGCCCCTCCTCGACGTTGCGCCGGCAGGCTGCCTCCTCCCCTCTGGCCGCGTCAAGGTAGGCGAGCACGCTGCTGAACTGGCTGACCCACTGCCGCTGACCGGTGTCGCGGGCGAGCCCCAGCGCCTCGGTCGCCGTGGCGAGCGCGTCCAGGTGCCGTCCGGTGAAGACCTCGCCCTCGACCATGAAGAACAGCACCGTCGGCAGCCGCCCGGCGCCGCCCCGGGCGCGGTGTTCGGCGGCGAGCGCGACCGCCAGCTCGTAGGCGTCGGCGTCCTGGCCCAACGCGAGCGCCGCTCCGCAGAGGATCATCAACGCCTGGTCGGGGGCCCGGCCCCGCCGCCGCATCGCCGCGAGGGTGTCGCCCAGCGGTGGCGGCCGCTCGGAACGGCCCCGGTCGAGATGGGCGAGGTAGGACCCCGCCGGCGCGAGTGGATCCGCGTCGTCCAACGGCAGCGCGGCCAGCCGGTCCAGCGTCGCCGCGAGCTGCCGCTCCCCCAGGTACCAGGAGGTGTGAACGGCCTGGATCAGCAACCCGGCGGCCTGGCCCGGATCGGTGTCGCGGACGAGCCCGGCGCCGTCGAGCAGCAACCGGTGGGCGGAGGGGTAGGAGCCCTGCCAGAAGTCGGCGAGCGCCCGCACCTGGGCGATCCGCGCGTTCACCGTCGGGGCCTCGTCCAGCCGCCGGGCCGCGCGGCCCCCGAGGGCTCTGGCACGCTCCAGATCCCCCGACTCCAGCGCCGCCTCCGCCGCCAGGGCCTCGCGATGGGCCCTGGCGGCGGGGTCGGCGCTCAGGCGGGCCGCCCGTTCGTACGCCGCCGCGGCCGCCTCGTGGCCGCTGCGTTCGCGGGCACGGGCGGCGGTGCGTTCCAGCGCGGCGGCGGCCTCCTCGTCGGCTCCGGTGGCGGCGGACGCCAGATGCCAGGCCCGGCGGTCGGCGTGTTCGGGCGAGCCGAGGGCCGCGGCGAGCGCGCGGTGGGCGGCGAGGCGTTGCCCGAGCGGCGCCCGCTGGTAGACGGCGGCGCGGATCAGAGGATGGCGGAAGCGGATCGTGGTGTCGTCGGCGTCACCGCGGAGCACCAGGCCGGCCCGCTCGGCGGGGGACAGGTCCTCGACGGCCACCCCCAGGGCGGCGGCGGCACGCAGGATCACGGCGAGTTCTCCGGTCTCGTCGGCCGCCGCCACCAGGAGCAGGCTCTGGCAGGCTTCCGGCATCCGGCTGACCTGACCGTGGAAGGCCAGTCGCAGGCGGCCGGTGAGGGGGAGCGCCCCCGGCGAGAACGCGCTGCCGCCCTCGGCGGCCAGGGCGACCGGCAACTCCAGCAGGGCCAACGGGTTGCCGCCGGCCTCGGCGAGCAGACGGTAGCGCACGGCGGGTGTGAGCGGATGCCGGTCGAGCAGGGCCGCGGCCGCCTCCGGGGCCAGCCCGGAGAGGCGCGACTCCGGAAGGCCGGGGGTAGGGAAGGATCCCTCGCCGTCCCGGGCGGCGAAGATCATGACCACGCCCTCGGCGTGCAGGCGCCGGGCGGCGAACAGAAGCGCGTTCCGCGACGCCCGGTCGAGCCACTGCGCGTCGTCGACCAGGCACAGCAGTCCCGTCTCGCCCGCGTGCTCCGCCAGCAGGGAGAGCACCGCCAGCCCCACCAGCATCGGCTCGGAGCCGGCCGCGGGCCCGAGCCCGAACGCCGCCTCCAGAGCCTCGCGCTGCGGGCCGGGCAGTGCGGCGAGGGATCCGAGCGCCGGGCGCAGCAACAACTGCAGCCCAGAGAACGGCAGCTCCGCCTCGGACTCGACCCCTGTACCGCGGACCAGCCGCATGTCCCCGGCCGTCGCGGCGGCGTGGTCGAGCAACGCCGTCTTGCCGATGCCCGGCTCGCCGCGCAGCACCAGCGACGAACTGGTGCCCGCCCGGGCTCCCGCCAGCAGTTCGGCGATCGCGTCCTCTTCGGACTTCCTCCCGTGCAGCTTCCCCGCGTCCATCACCTCATCCTGGCATTAGCCCGGTAATGGCCTATATCTGCAGATAAGAATCTGTAGACCGGCCTCGGCGGCATACAAGGGAGCCGCTTGACCGCTCTCCCGGTGAGAGTACGGGGCTGACGGCCTGCGGAATCCGGCACGACGCTGTCACTGGGCGCCGGCGGCCGGGCGTATCACGATCTCGTTGACGTCGACCTCGGCGGGCCGGCTGATCGCGAAGGCGACGGCGTCCGCGATCGCCTCGGCCGGGATGGTCACCGACCGGTAGGTCTTCATGGCCTCGCGGGCCACCGGGTCCGAGATGGAGTCGGCCAGCTCGGACTCGGTGACGCCGGGGGAGACGACGCTCACCCGGATGTCGCCCGCGGACTCCTGGCGCAGCCCTTCGGAGATCGCGCGGACCGCGAACTTGGTGGCGCAGTACACCGCGGCGGTCGGCGACACCTCGTAGGCGCCGACCGAGGCGATGTTCACGAACTGCCCGCCGCCCTGCTCCCGCATGACCGGCAGGGCGGCGGCGATGCCGTGAAGTACCCCGCGGACGTTCACGTCGATCATCCGGTCCCACTCGTCGACCTTCAGTTCCGCGAGCGGTGACAGCGGCATCACACCGGCGTTGTTGACCATCACGTCCAGCCGCCCGTACCGCTCCAGTGCGGTGGCCACGAAGGCCCGCATGTCGGCGGCGTCGGTGACGTCCAGCCGCCGGAACGAGACGCTGCCACCGTCGGCGGTGATCTTTGCCGTCAGCTGTTCCAGCCGGTCCGTGCGCCGCGCGCCGAGGAGGAGGTGATGGCCGTCGGCGGCCAGGCGGAGCGCCGTCGCCTCGCCGATCCCGCTGCTCGCCCCGGTGACCGCGACGATCTTGGCCGATGCCCTCATGCCTGCTCCTTCTCCCGGTACAGCACGAGGTGCTCGTGGTAGAGGACGCCGTCGCGGATGTCTCCCGTGGCGGTGAATCCGGTGTCGTCGACGTAGTCCAGATGAGCGCCGGTCACCGTGTACCGGCCCGTGTACGCGCTGCGCCGGTCGCCGCGTGCCTCGTCGTACCGGCCGTCCGCTCGCAGCTCCTGGCGGATGTGACCGTCCGCGGTCACCCACATGCCGACCACATCCACCTTTCTGTCATCCATGCTTCTTCTCCCTTGTGCGGTGATCTGTCCTTCGCCACCGAGTCTGGGCGGGTCGCGGGCCGTCAACCAGGACGCTCGCCGCCTGGGTGTGACGCACCCGGGCAGGCCGCCCTCCGCCCGTCTAACCTGGGGATATGGCTGACAACGAGCTGGGAGACTTTCTGCGCGCACGCCGCTCGGGCCTGCTGCCGAAGGACGTCGGCATGGCGACCTACGGGGTTCGCAGGGTCGCCGGACTGCGCCGCGAGGAGGTCGCCGTCCTGGCCGGTATGAACGTCGACTACTACACCCGGCTGGAACAGGGGCGCGAACGCCACCCCTCACCCCAGGTGCTCGACGCCCTCAGCCGTGCCCTGCACCTGGACGCCGACGCCCGCGCGCACCTGTACCGGCTGGCGGGCACCGCGCCGGACGAGCGGCCGGACCGGATCCGGGACACGGTCAGTCCCGCACTGCGCCAGCTGATGGACGGCTACCCGAACACCCCCGCGTTCGTCATCAACCGCACCCTGGACATCCTCGCCGCCAACGCGCTGGCCGAGGCCCTGTTCTCGCCCTTCGAGCCCGCCGACAATCTCGCCCGGATGGCCTTCCTCGACCCCGCGGGACGGCACTTCTACACCCGCTGGAACTGGGCCGCCCAGGCCACCGTGGCCAACCTGCGGCAGGCGGCCGGGTTCGACCCCGAGCACCCCCGGCTCCGCGAGCTGGTACGGACCCTGACCGAGCAGAGCAGGGAGTTCGCGGCCCTGTGGAGCGCCCACAGCGTGCGGGGCAAGACCCGGGACGCCAAACAACTCGTGCACCCGGACGTCGGCCCCCTGGCCCTTACCTATCAGGCCTTCGACGTGCGTGACGCGCCCGGCCAGCAGCTGATCATCTACCACGCCGAACCTGGCAGCCCCAGCGCGCAGGCACTGACCCTGCTGGGCAGCATAGGCGCCACCCGGCGACAGCCCCTGGACCGTTCGGCTGATTGAGTGCCTGTGAGTACGGCGAGGGCCCGTGGGGCTCGGCCGAGCGGAAAAAAGGGAAGGTTCATGGCATAAGGTAGATGGCTGTTGCGTTCCACAGGGACGCATGCAATGACCGCTCGGCGGCCGCGAGAGCGGTATCACCCCGGTCGAAGCCCACCACCCCCGGTGGGCTCCCGAGCCGGGCGGGGTTTCCGTCTGGATGTTGGACGGAGATCTGTTGAAGTCGTACCTCGCCGTGCTCGGTACGCCCGGAGCCTGGCGGTTCCTCATCCCCGCGTTCGCCGCGCGCCTGCCGTACGCGATGCTCCAGCTCGGCGTCCTGCTGCTCGTGCAGTGGTCCACCGGTTCGTACGGCGTGGCGGGTGTCGCCGCTGCCGCCGCCGCGGTGGCGGCGGCGCTGGCCGGCCCGCAGACCGGACGGCTGGCCGACAGGTACGGTCAGCCGAAGGTGCTGTTCCCGCAGGTCGCCCTGCATGCGGCCGCGCTGGGCACGCTGCTCCTGCTCGCCTCCGCCGGTGCCCCGGCCCCGGCGCTGGTGGTCGTCGCGGCCCTGGCCGGTGCCACGGTGCCGCAGATCGGTTCGATGGTCCGGGCCCGCTGGGCGCACCTGCTCGGCGGCTCCGGCAGGCTCGACGTGGCCTTCGCCCTGGAGTCCATCACCGACGAGTTGACCTTCACCCTCGCCCCGGTGCTGCTGGTGGCCATCTCGACCGGGTTCTCACCGGTCTGGGCGCTGCTGCTGGCGCTGGTCATGATCGTGGCCGGAACGCTGCTGTTCGCCCTGGTCGGCAAGGGCGCTCCCGAGCCGATCCCGGTCCGGGTCCGTGCCCAGCGCGGGGTGCTCCGGCTGCGGGGGGTGGCCGTGCTCGCGGGTGCCTTCGTCGCCATCGGCACCGTCTTCGGCAGCCTCCAGGTCGGCATCACCTCCTACACCGCCGCACTCGGCCAGGCCGGAACGGCGGGGTCGATCTACGCGACCTTCTCGGGGGCCAGCTTCGTCGGCGGCATCCTCTACGGCGTCGTCCGCTGGCGGGCGGGTGCCCCGGTCCGTCTGGTGGCGACCGTCGGACTGCTCTCCGCCGCCACCGCCGTCCTGACGTTCGCCACGTCCATCCCCATGCTGTACGGCGGGGCGGCCCTGGCCGGGTTCGTCATCGCCCCCGCGGTGATCACCGGCTACACGCTGGTCGAGACCCTGGTGCCCAGCGAGGTCAGGACCGAGGCGTTCACCTGGCTCACCGGCGCGATCGGCCTGGGCATCGCGACCGGCGCCGCCGTGGCCGGCCAGCTCGTGGACCGCTTCGGCGAGACCCTGGCCTTCCTGGTCCCGCCGATCACCACCGGCCTGGCGGCCGCGCTGGTCCTGACCTTCCTTGGGACTCTGAGGCCCGTCGTCCAACCCTCACAGCCCCGCGAGCTGGCTCCGGCCGCCTGAGGCACACCCAGCTCTCCACCTGTCGCGAGAACTTGGGACGGACAGCGATCACCCCTGTCCCCACCCAGAGAAAACACGTCCAACCGGACACGCGATGATCGTTCGATCAGCCGTGGGCGGCATGTTCGGGCTGGTCACCGCACTCCGAGGCGGAGCGTGGCAGAAAAGAGGGACCGCGTTACGCGGTCCCTCGGATGCAGGGGGCTCAGGCGCCCGCGGCCTGGCGGGCGCGGCGGGCCTCGCGGCGCTCGACGAAGCGGGAGGCGGTGGTCTCCAGACGGTCGAGGAACTCGGAGAGCTCCTCGCGGGCCTTCTCGCCCTCGGGGCCGAGGTTCTGCATGTTGAACACGTCCCACTGGCGCAGGACCGGCTGCAGCACGTCGTCCATGTGCAGGCGCAGGTCGTAGATCCCGGCGTTGGCGATGGTCATGGCCTTGCGGGTGAAGCCCTCGATGCCGGTGCCGGGCATCTGGAAGGTGGTGACGACGTCGGTCACCGCGCGCATGGTCTGGTCGGGGGCGAGCTGGAAGGCCGCGTTGAGCAGGTTCCGGTAGAAGAGCATGTGCAGGTTCTCGTCGGCGGCGATCCTGGCGAGCAGGCGCTCGCAGTTCGGGTCCAGGGAGGCCTTGCCGGTGTTGCGGTGCGAGATGCGGGTGGCCAGCTCCTGGAAGGAGACGTAGGCGACCGAGGCGAGCACGCCTTCGTAGGAGTTGGTGAAGCCCTCGCCCATGTGCACCATCCGGGCCCGCTCCAGCGCGACCGGGTCGACCGCGCGGGTGACCGTCAGATAGTCGCGGATGGCGGTGCCGTGGCGGCCCTCCTCGGCGGTCCAGCGGTGCACCCAGGTGCCCCACGCTGCGTCGCGGCCCAGGGTCGTGGCGATCTCGTGGTGGTAGCTGGGGAGGTTGTCCTCGGTCAGCAGGTTGACGATGAGGGAGATCCGGGCCTCTTCGGGGATCTCGGTGTCGGACTCGTCCCAGGCGTCCCCCTCGAAGAGGCCGTCGTAGTTCCGGCCTTCCGACCAGGGCACATACTCGTGCGGGAACCACTCCTTGGCCATCGTGTGGTGCCGGTCCAGCTCTCCCGCGACGACGGGCTCAAGTTCGAGCAGCAGCTCGGTCTCACTGAACTTTCGCATCAGGCCTCTCCCTCAAAGACTACGCAACCGTAACCTACGTTAGCGTAGGTAAGACCCTGTCGGGTACGTGCGACACCTCTCATTTGCTCGCCGGTGGGCGAGTAGAGGGAATGGCTTCGCCGTCAGCCGAGACCTATCGGCTGGTGAGGGCGTCGGGCGTCGTCCGGACCGGGCTGGGTGGGAACCGTCACACCCCGGTCGCTCCCAGGTCGCCGGTGGCCGAGGCGGCCGGTCACGCCGTCCCGATGGCCTGACCGCAGGGCGGCGAGGAGGACCAGTGTCATCTCGGAGAGCAGCAGCAGACGCTGCGCCAGACCGTAGTGGCCGGGGCCGTCGATCAGGTCCGAGATCAGCGAGCCCGGGTGGGCGGCCAGGAACCAGGCCAGCAGCACCACGGAGGCGACAGCGGCCCCCGCCAGTGCCCGGCTCCCGGACCGGCGGCCGAGCATCCACCCCGCGCAGGGCAGCGCGGTGAAGACGACGGCCGCCGACCAGCGGTGGATCTCCCCGCCGATCGAGGTGACACCGGGCGCCGCGTCGGTGGGGAACGTGGCGGTGAGCAGGAGTCCCAGTGCCGAGGCGACGAACAGCGCGCGCGCCGCCGCGCCGCGCACCGGGTCCGTCCTGGCCAGCAGGTACGCGACCCAGAGGCAGCCCATGGCCAGGGCGATCGTGCCGCCGGTCATCGCCCAGGCACTGTCGCCACGCAGCGCGTACTCGCTGACCAGGCCGTTCAGGGGGCTCACCGCGCCCGCCGAGGTCAGGTGCGCGTAGCCCATCGCGGCCAGGGCGAGCAGCGGCCCGGCCACCCCCGGCAGCCGGGACGGCAGGTCCTTGTTCATCGCGTGGCCTTCCGGTGAATCGCTGGTGAATCGTCTCGGGGTTCATTGCATCGCCTCCGGTGCCTCGTCCCGGAGTTCACCGCGCCATGTCCTGGTAGATCACCGTGGAGTCCGGCGCTTCGCCCCGCGGGGTCACCGCGCCACTTCCCGGTAGATCGCCTCGAACCTGGCCAGGGAGGCCTGGTGGTCATGGGTCAGCGCGATGGCGCGGCTCGCGGCGCCCATCGAGGCACGCAGTCCGGGTGAGGCGAGCAGGGCACTCAGGTGCCGCGCCAGCTCCTGGACATCGCCCGGTGAGAACAGGCCGCCGTTCTCGCCGGACCGTACCAGGTGCGGCAGGGCCATCGCGTCGGCGGCGACGACCGGCAGGCCGCTGGCCATGGCCTCCAGCGTGGCGATGCTCTGCAGCTCCGCGACGCCCGGCATGGCGAAGACGTCGGCGGCGGCGTACGCCTGGGGCAGTGCCTCGTCCGGTACGAATCCGAGGAAGGTCACCCGGTCGCCGACTCCGATCCGGTCGGCCAGCCGGGTCAGCGCGGCCCGTTGCCCGCCGGTGCCGACCAGCGCGATCTGCGCGTCGGCGTTGTTGAGCACGTGTGGCAGGGCACGGATGAGCTCGTCCAGCCGCTTCTCCTCGTCCAGCCGGCCGACGAACAGGATCGTGGCCCGGTCGGGCAGGCCGAAGGCCCCGCGTGCCCACGCCTTCGGCTCGGCCCGCGGCTGGAACCTCGCCAGGTCGATGCCGCAGGAGACGGACTCCACCGGCGGTCCGAAGCCCTTCGCGGTGAGCAGTCCCGCCGCGATCCTGGTGGGTGTGGTGATCCGGTCCGCCCGGGAGAAGACCCGGTTGAAGTCCTTCCAGGCCAGCGCGCCCGCCCTGGTGCGGAGCCGTTCGGGGATGTGCGCGAACTGGAAGAGGTTGTCCGGCATGAAGTGGTTGGTCGCCACGACGGGGATGCCGGCACGCCGGGAGGCGGAGATCGCCGCGCGGCCGACGACGAAGTGCCCCTGGGTGTGGACCACGTCGGGGGAGATCTCGTCGATGAGCCGGTCCAGCCGGGTCGGCACCGAGACGCGCATGGTCGGGTGGACCAGCACCGGCGCCGAGCGCAGCCGGTGCACGGTCACTCCCTCCACCTGCTCGGTCCCGGCCGGGCCCGAGGCAGAGGCGCACACCACGTGGACCTCGTTGTCCCGCTCGGCCAGGCCCCGGGCCAGCCGGTGCGTGAAGTAGGCGGCGCCGTTCACGTCCGGCGGGTAGGTATCGGTGGCGATCAGCACCCGGCGAGGCCGGGTGGGAAGGATGGCGGGGGCCCGCGCGGGGATCGGCAGGGCGGTGGCGGATGGCATGGCCATCAGGACTCCGTTCATCGTGCTGTCGCGTCGTGCGAGGGGGACATCGGGGTGGTGCGGGCCAGTGAGACGGTTCCGGCGGCGGTGAGCGCCGCCGCCGCCAGTGCGGTGAGCACCGCCGCCACGCCGGTCGGCAGTGGTTCACCGAGCAGGAGGGCACCGAAGACGACGGCGGTGAGGGGGTCGGACACCTGGAGGGCGGCGAAGGCGACGCCGAAGCGGCCGGCGGCGTAGGCGCGCTGGAGCAGGGCCAGCGCGATCAGAGCGGGCATCGGGACGGCGAGCAGGAACCAGAACTCCCCGTCCCCGTCGACCAGAACCCGGGTGAGCGTGGCGGTCGCGCCGTACAGCACGCCCGCGCCCATGGCGAGCAGGCAGGCTCTCGCGGCGGGGGAGGCGCGCCTGGCGGCGGTCCACAGCACCAGGGCGGCGGTGGCCGCCCCCGCGAGCAGGGCCACCGCCTGCCCGGTGCCGAGGTGCGGGTCGCCGCCCTGGTCGGGCACGACCAGTACCAGGCCGATCAGCCCGATCGAGATCACCGCGGCGGCGGCCAGTTCGCCCGGCCGCGGTCTGCGACGCCGCAGCGCGGCGGCGCAGGGCAGGGCGAACAGCAGGCTGGCCACGCCCATCGGCTGTACCACGGTGAGCGGGCCGTACTTCAGCGCGACGACGTGCAGGGCGGTACCCACCGCGATGGACAGGCCGCCGAGCAGCCACCTGGGGCGCCGGACAAGGTGCCTCAGCGTGGCGCGGGAGGTGCTCGACGCCTCGAACTGCTGCAGCGCGGCGCCGAGTGCGAAGAACAGGGAGCCCAGCAACGCCAGGCCTGCCGCCAGCACGATCATGCGCACTCCTCCCAACCAGATGAAGCCACGGCGAGATGACCGGATCGCCTCGGGAAGGCGTCCGGTGGGGGGCTCGCGGTGAACAGTGGAAGCGTCCCGTGGCGGCAGGTGCCGGAGCCATCGGGGTTGACCCTGACTTCGCAGGGAATTCCCCGGGATTCGCATCGGGGCTGTTGACTGGCTGGCTTCTCTTATCGTAGTTTCGCGGGCATGGATCTCGTGGGCGCCTGGCGCCTGGTCGAGTGGCGGATCGTCAGTGCCGGGGGAAGGGTTTCGCACCCCTTCGGCACCGACGCGGTGGGGCTGCTCTGCTACACCCCCGACGGCCACATGAGCGCGACCATCGCGCGCGCCGGTCGATCCCCGCTACCCGGTGTCAGCCCGCGGAAGGCGCCCCCGGAGGCGCTGGCCGAGGCGTTCACCTCGTTCTTCGCCTACGCGGGCCGCTACGAGATCCGCGACGGGCACGTGGCCCACGACGTCGAGCTGTCGCTCAACCCGGCCTTCGTCGGCACCGTCCAGATCCGCGAGCTGAACGCCGACGGCGACCGTCTGGTGCTGGCGGCGGAGGAGGACGGCCGGTGGCACACCCTGATCTGGAAGCGATCATGATGGGGGCTCCCTTCGCCGTCAGTCACCGGAGACGACCAGGCTCGCCTGCGGCTCCGCCGGGATCCGAGGCCGGCGCAGGTAGCGGACGACCTCGACCGCGGCGGTGATCGTCACGGCGATGCCGAGACCGAGCAACAGGCCCTTGACCGGGTCGTTCTCGAAGGCCGCGCCGCCCACGTAGCCGATCAGTCCCGAGTAGAGCGCCCAGGACAGCGCGGCCACCGCGTCGAAGAGGGCGAACGAGCGCCGGGGGTAGGCGACCGCGCCCATGGTGAGGGTGCAGGCGGTCCGGCCACCCGGGATGTAGCGGGCCACCACGAGGATCAGCCCACCCCGCTCCGCCAGTGCCCGCTCCGCCCAGGCGAACGTCCTGCGGCTGCGCCTGCCGTTGCGCAGCCGGTTGTTGGCGCCGCGCCCGATGGCGTACGAGACGTGGTCGCCCGCGAACGCGCCCAGCGCGGCCACCGCGACGACCAGCGGCAGGTCGGGCGCACCGGTGGCGGCGGCGAACACCCCGGCGGTGATGACGGACGTCTCCGCCGGCACCACGGGGAAGAACCCGTCGAGTAACGCCAGCGCGAACAGCGCCGGATAGATCCAGGGAGACGCCATCGCATCGTGCAGGGTGTCAAGGATCGCCTGTGTCATACCGGGCTCCAGTCAAGGGGGCGGGGATGTCTCGTACGGAACGCTGACACCCCCCGATGATCCCCGGACATCCGGAAGAACCCCTGAGGTCTTCGGTCATGTCCCTGAGATCACCATGAGATCCGTCCCACCGACCCTAGGAACCGGGCACAGCCCGCCACATCCCCCGAACGGCCCCCGCCACCTCCGACTTTCGTCGGGTGCGGGGGCCCGCGCACGGGGCGGGAACGCTCAGTTGAGCTGCCAGATGGCGAGATTCAGCGAGGACGCGTAGGTCACCCAGAGCAGGTAGGGGACCAGGAGCCAGGTGGCGGGGCGGCTGATCCGCCAGAACAGCACGATGTTGAGCACGATGGCCAGCCAGAGGACGACGATCTCCGCGAACGCCAGGCCGTACTGCCCGGCGCCGAAGAACAGCGGTGTCCAGGCCGCGTTGAGGATCAGCTGGACCACGTAGACACCGAGCGCCGGGGTCAGGCCGCGCGCCGACCAGGCGAGCCAGCCGGACAGAGCGATCATGATGTACAGCACCGTCCAGGCCGGGCCGAACAGCCACTGCGGCGGCGCCCACGGCGGGCGCTCCAGCGACAGATACTCACCGCCGGCGTTGACCGCCGCCAGCGACCCCACCACCGCCACCAGCACGAGCGCGATGACGAACACCGGAAGCCCGGCCCAGCGTTTCGGCATCCGATCCATGACCATGCGAACCTCCCTGCCCTCTTTCGTGCGTCCACCGCACGGCGGTTGCCCCGTCAGGCGGGCGGGGTGGCGAGGGGGTCGTAGTGCAGGCGGCGTAGTACCCGGCGGAAGGCGTACAGCGAGAAGGCCACGGCCAGGCCGCTGATCACGGCCACGGTCGAGGTACGGACCAGCAGGTAGGTGCCGATCGACTCGTGGAGCAGTAGCCAGATGCTCACCGCGGAGTTGGCCAGCAGCACGAAGGCCCACAGCAGGGTGATGCGGGCGAAGAACCGGCGGACCCGCTCGTGTCTCAGCACCGCCGACGGCAGGTGGATGTAGTCGAGGGTCAGCCGCTGTACCAGCGGGCGGTTGAGCCGGACCGAGGCGAGGAAGACCACGCTGATACAGATCGTCCCCAGTTCGGGCTGGAGGAAGTAGAGCACCGCGCTCCCGGTCCAGAACCCCAGCAGCGCCCGGACGGTGATCGCGATGACCGCGAGGATCATCGTCCCGGGCACCGGGATCCGCCGGACCAGCCGCCACCCCACCCCCGCGTACACCCAGGTGACCGCGGCGACCAGCGCGCCCCGCAGGCCGAGGACGGCCAGCGCGCCGTAGAAGACGGCCAGGGGGGCGACGACGCCCTCAAGTAGTCGCGGCGCCGCCTGTCTGGCCAGGGCGGCGAGGCGGGGGAGGACGATGGGCTGCTGGCTCATCAATTACCTCCAGCGTGGAGACCCGGTCCTTCAGGGCCGGGAGGAAACGCGGCACGGTGCCGCACTTCTGGGTGGGTGGTGTAGCCGTAGCCGTCGGCTCGTTGGAGCAGGTGGATGTGGCGGTGGCCGATGCCCT